>NZ_JAUTWR010000001.1:0-1098318 GCF_031705515.1 Nesterenkonia sp. CL21 | reverse complement strand
AACATACCTCTCTCAAAGGGTCGATGGTCAGCACTGAGAACCCGGACACAAGGGGTCACGCCCGGCAGCGCTGTCGAGGTCGTACGCGCCCGTCAGGGTGCGGGCACGCGTCGTCATGGCAACTCTACCCGGAACACCCGGTGTCGCACTTCCCACCCGGTGCTCCGGCGACGTAACGTTGCCTGTGAGAGGCGCGGCACATGCCGTGGTCCTCCACCCGATGTCACGAGAGGAAGGGACACCCCAGGTGAGCCAGGCAGCCCCTGCCGAGGATCCGTTGAGCGCCGAGACCGGACATGCCTACGACGCCGCGACCAATGTGGTCGACACGTCGGGCCTGTTGGAGGAGCTTGGTCTCTCCGCTGATTCCCTCGTCCAGGAGATCGGGGTCGACGATGACGTCGACGACGGTTTCCGGGACGCTCTGGAGGACCTCCTCGACGATCCGCTGATCGACGAGGACGACGACGAGGTCGTGGACGCCGTGCTCCTGTGGTTCCGTGACGGCGATGGTGACCTCACCGATGCACTGGTGGACTCGCTGACCACGCTCGACACCGGCGGCGTGGTGTGGCTGCTGACTCCGCGATCTGGGCGTGACGGCTACGTTCCGCCGGTGGAGATCCAGGATGCCGCGCCGAACGCCGGGCTGCACGTGACCTCGTCGGCCGGCGTCTGTGCGGACTGGGCTGCGGCCCGCCTCATGCCGCGCAAGTGAGTCCGACCGACGTGGCGGGGGATGGCCGCCCACTGCGGCCGGGGCAGCGGATCCCCGGCGTCGGGGGGCGGACCCATCACGGCGAGGAGTTCGCGCTGCATGACCTCGCCGGGGCACCTTCACTGGTGATGTTCTACCCCTACGCGTTCAGCCGTGTCTGCGGCACGGAGCTGTCCGCCGTGTACGCCGCGGCCGGCGAGTTCGAGAGGATCGGCGCGCGTGTGGTGGCGATCAGCTGCGACTCCCTGTACGCGCTGCGCGCCTATGCGCAGGAGATCTCTGGGGGAGAGGGGCTCCCCTTCGACCTGGTGAGCGACTTCTGGCCCCACGGGGAGATCGCCCGAGCCTGCGGGGCCTTCGACGCCTCCCGGGGGGCGCCCACGCGGACCAGCTATGTGCTCGACCCCCAGCTGGTGATCCGTCACGTCCATCACGTTCCCTCGGACCGATCTCGCGATCTCCAGGAGGCCCTGGCCGAGCTCGCTGGTCTCACATGACAGCGTCGCAGGACGACGCGCGGGGTCCGTCTCGCGCCCTTCTGCTGGTCACCGTGCTGCTGGTGGCGGCCAACCTCCGTCCGGCCATCACTGTGGTGGGGCCGCTGATCGAACGGATCGGTGCCGACACCGGGATGAGCGCGAGCGCATTGGGCCTGTTGGGTGCACTGCCGGTCCTCAGCCTCGGGGTCTTCTCGCCTGTGGTGCAGCGGCTCTCCTCCCGGTTGGGCATGGAACGCAGCATCCTGCTGGCGCTGGGCGTGCTCGCCGCAGGCACGGTGCTGAGGTCCCTCCCCGGCGGCCCGCTGCCGGCCGGGGTCTGGACGTTGTATCTGGGCACCGTCATCCTCGGGGCGGCCATCGCGGTGGGGAACGTGCTGGTGCCGGCGGTGGTCAAACGGGACTTTCCCGATCATGTGCCCCTGATGACGGGCCTCTACACCGCCACGCTCGTCGGCTGTGCGGCGGTGGCCTCCGGTGTGGCGGTCCCGGCCGCCGCCTGGATCGGCTGGGAGCTCACTCTGGCCTCAGCCTCGGCGTTGGCCGTCGTCGCCGCAGTGGTCTGGTCCCGCCGCGGACGGCCGCAGGAGCAGGCGGTCGTGGTGCTGCCGACGGAGGTCTTGGACAGCCCGCGCCCCCGAAGACGCCGACTGACACGGTCACCGGTGGCGTGGCAGGTCACGGCCTACTTCGGTCTGCAGTCGGCCGTGTTCTACATCATGCTCACCTGGCTGCCGTCGATCCAGACGTACCACGGGATCTCTCAGGCGGCGGCGGGATGGTGGCTTGCCGCTTACCAGGCCGTCGGGATCATCGCCAGCCTCCTGGTGGGTCCGCTGATGCAGCGCACGCGGGATCAGCGCGGCATCGCCGTCGGACTGGCGGTGCTGATGGGGTCGGGGGTCGCCGGCATGGCCTTCGTCCCGCAGCTTCTGCCCGTGTGGTGCCTCATGGCCGGTTTCGCCTCCGGGGCCACGCTTCTGGTGAGCCTCACCGTCGTCTCCCTCCGGGCCAGGACGCCGCATCAGGCGGCGCGGCTCTCCGGCATGGCCCAGGGGATCGGGTACCTGCTGGCGGGCTCCGGGCCGCTGATCGCCGGTGCGTTGGTGGACGTCACAGGTTCGTGGGTGCCAGTGCTGCATGTGCTGCTCGGCGTGATCGCCGCCCAGGGCGTGGCAGGCTGGTTCGCCGGTCGGCGGGTGTTCGTCGACGACGGCGGCGGGGCCTGAGGGGCTCGGATCGCCTAGAGTGGGGCCTCGTGAGTGTACAGAGTTCCCAGCGGGCGCGGCACGGCGTCCTCGATCGCTATTTCCACATCTCCGAGCGCGGCTCCAGCATCGGGCGGGAGGTGCGCGGAGGCCTGGCCACCTTCCTGGCCATGAGCTACATCATCGTGCTCAATCCGCTGATCATCGGCGCGGCGGCCGACTCGACCGGTCACTACCTGGGTGGCGGCACCGAGCCGAACCTGCCTGCCGTGGCGGCGGCGACGTCGCTGATCTCCGGGCTGATGACCATCCTGATGGGGGTGGTCGGCAAGTTCCCGATGGCCGTGTCCTCGTCCTTGGGCCTCTCGGCGTTCATCACTTACGGCATCGTGGTGCTGCCGGGCATGACGTGGGCCGACGCCATGGGCCTGGTGGTCATCGAGGGCTTCATCCTGCTGATCCTCGTCCTGACGGGCTTCCGGCAGGCGATCTTCAACGCCGTCCCGGCCCCGCTGAAGAATGCCATCAGCGTCGGCATCGGACTGTTCATCGCCCTGATCGGGATGATGAACGCCGGATTCATCCAGAACTCCGGCGGAGTCGGGCTGGAGCTGGGAGTGGGCGGCTTCCTGTTCGGGTGGCCTCTGCTGATCTTCCTGGTGGCCCTGTTCGCCCTGTTCGTGATGTGGGCCGCCAAGGTGCGCGGCGCCATCCTCTATTCGATCATCGGCGCCTCAGTGCTGGCGCTCACTGTGGAGGCGGTGTTCCGCGTGGGGCCGCAGGTCGGCGCCGACGGCGAGGAGAACCCCTACGGCTGGGGCCTCTCTGTGCCGACCCTCGACCAGAACTGGTTCACGCTGCCGGACCTGTCCCTGATCGGCGAGTTCAACCTGTTGGGGTCCTGGCAGAACATCGGGATCATCGCGGCGTCGTTGGCGATCTTCACCTTGCTGCTGGCGAACTTCTTCGACCTGCTGGGCACCATGGTGGGTGTCTCCAACGCGGGCGGCATCAAGGACGCCTCAGGCGAGATCCCCTACTCGCGGCGCATCATGATCTCTGACGCCGTGGGGACCATGGGCGGCGGCCTGGGCTCCACCTCGGTGAACTCGGGCTTCATCGAGTCCACGGTCGGCGTCGGCGACGGCGCCCGAACCGGGCTGGCCAATGTGGTCACGGGCGTGCTGTTCCTGGCCACGATCGTGCTGGCGCCGCTGGCGGCGGTCATCCCCACCGAGGCCGCGTCGGCGACGCTCGTGCTCGTCGGGTTCCTGATGATGCAGCAGATCACCCGCATCGACTGGACGGACGTGGAGATCGCCATCCCGGCCTTCATGACCGTGGTGATGATGCCGTTCTCGTACTCGATCACCAACGGCATCGGCGCGGGGTTCATCACCTTCGTGGGTATCAAGCTGCTGCGTGGCAAGGCCCGGGAGGTGCATCCGCTCATGTACGTGACCGCGGTGCTGTTCATCCTCTACTTCGTCTCCGGCCCCATCCAGGAGGCTCTCGGCGTGAGCTGACGGGCCTGTCGGCAGTCTGACGACGTCGGCCCCGGCCCCGGTGCACCTGCACAGGCCGGGGCCGACGTGTCTGTCGGCCTGCCCTCGTCCAGGAGTGCCGAGGAAATCGTCACATAGGCCTCACCTGGCGCGCTGGAATCCTCACTGACGCGAGATACCTCCGGGGAAGGGATGCCTCACCTTCACCTGGTCCCGATCTGGGCTATTAGCCAAGGCTTCTGTTGCGTATACTGCTGGACGGTGCCCGTGCGGGACGCGGGCCCGCTCTGTCGTATCCCAAGGGCCGCCATCGGCCACAACGCACCACCGACAGAGACGCAGCCCGGACGGCACAGCGGGCCCCCAGGGCATGTGCCGGAGGGCCCGCGGCACAGCCCCATGAAAGGACCCCATTCGATGACTCGCACTCTCGTGCCGGCCGCCGTCGCGCTGCTGGCCCTGACGCTCACCTCCTGCGGCGCCGCCGACGGCGACCAGGACGAGGCCGCCGGAGAGCAGGCCGGAGCCGACCAGGACAGCGTCGTGCTGTATTCGGGACGCAACGAGGAGCTGATCCAGCCGCTGATCGACCAGTTCAGCGAGGACACCGGCATCGACGTCGAGGTCCGCTACGGAGACACCGCCGAGCTGGCCGCCCAGATCCTCGAGGAGGGGGAGTCCACACCCGCTGACATCTTCCTCGCCCAGGATGCCGGGGCGCTCGGTGCCGTCGCCCAGGACGGGCTGTTCGAGGAGCTTGACGAGGAGCTCCTCGCCCAGGTACCGGAGGCCTTCCGTGACGCGGAGGACCGATGGGTCGGAGTCTCGGGCCGGGCCCGCACCCTGGTGTACAACACAGACCTCGTCGACGAGTCGGAGCTGCCGGAGACCGTCTCGGATCTGACCGATCCCGAGTACGCAGGGCGCTACGCGGTGGCTCCGACCAACGGGTCCTTCCAAGCGTTCGTGACCGCCTACCGTGAGATCGAGGGCGACGAGACCGCCGAGGACTTCCTGACCGGGCTGGCGGAGAACGACCCGCAGATCCGGGAGAAGAACGGCGAGATCGTCTCCGACGTCGCCGACGGCGTCGTGGAGATGGGCCTGGTCAACCACTACTACCTCTACGGCCGTGCGGCCGAGCTGGGGGAGGACCCCGCAGAGCTGAACATCGCCAACCACCTTTTCGGTGACGGCGACGTCGGCGCGCTGATGAACGTGGCCGGCGTCGGAGTGTTCGACGCCGACCATGAAGGAGCCCATACGCTCGTGGAGCACCTGCTCAGCGACGAGGGCCAGCGCTACTTCGCCGAAGAGACGGCTGAGTACCCACTGATCGACGGCCTCGACGGGCCGGAGGGCATGCCGTCGTTGGAGGAGCTCGACGTCCCGGACATCGACCTCAACTCTCTGGAGGACCTGGAGACCACCGTGCAGATGATCACAGATTCCGGGCTGGTGGGCTGACCCATCACCGCCACCACGGCCGGTCGGCTCCGGCGCACTGACGGCTCCGCCCCTGCCGGGGGCGGAGCCGTCGGCGTGCCCTGGTGGCTGCGGGCCGCAGCGCTGATCGGCGCCGCGGTGGCCCTGCTGCCGCTGGTCTACCTGGTGGTGCGCGTCGCCCAATACCCCCTGGGCGACTTCGCTGATGCTGTCCTGAGCCCCCGCAGCGCGCGGCTGGCCGTCACGTCCCTCGCCCTGACCGGCCTGGTGACTCTGCTGTGTGTGGCCCTCGGAGTCGGGTTGGCCGCGTTGGTGACCCGCACCCGGATCCCGGGGCGCGTGGCCCTGGGGGTGGCGGCCGCCCTGCCATTGGCGGTTCCCTCTTATGTGGCGGCCTTCGGCTGGCAGTCGATGAACGCGCTGCTCAGCCCGGGCACGACGTTCGAGGGCTTCGCCGCCGCCGTCGTGGTGATCACCTCCGTCACGTACCCGTACGTATACCTGCCGGCGGTCGCCGCCCTGGTGGCTGTCGATCCCGCGCAGGAGGAGGCCGCACGGGCACTGGGCCGCGGGCCGCTGTCCACGTTCTTCACGGTGACGGTGCGACAGGCCGCCCCGGCGATCACCGCTGGGGGCCTGCTGTGCGCGGTCTACGTGATCGCGGACTTCGGAGCAGTCTCGATCCTGCGGGTGGACACCTTCACTCGGGCGATCTTCACCAGTTTCTCCATGGGATTCGACCGACTCGGCGGCATCGCACTGTCCTCCGTGCTCCTGCTGCTCACCCTGTGCGTCCTCACCGTCGAGGGGCGTCTGCGTCGCACCGGGACCAGGTATGCGAGCCTCTCCGGCTCGGGAGGTGGACGCCTGCTGCTGCTCGATCTGGGGCGCTGGCGTGGTGCGGCCGTGATGCTGGGGTGGGCGCCGATCGTCGTCGCGCTGGGGGTGCCGCTCTCGGCACTGGGCATCTGGAGCGTCCAGGGGGTGTCCCGCCCGGGATCCCTCGCCGAGGTGATGGGTGCCCTGGGCAACTCGCTGTGGGCCGCCGGCCTGGCGGCGGCCGCGACCACGCTGATCGCCGTCCCGCTGGGGCTGTGGCTGGCCCGACGCCCCAGCGTCCTGGCTCGAGGCCTGGAGAGGGCCGCGTATCTGGCGCATTCGCTGCCCGGGGTCGTCATCGGACTTTCGGTGGTGATGCTCGGCATCACGGTCCTTCCGGCGCTGTATCAGACGATGTGGCTGCTCACACTGGCCTACTGCGCCCTGATGCTGCCGCTGAGCCTGGGGCCGGTCCTCTCGGCCGCGCTCAGTGCGCCGCCGGAGCTGGAGGAGGCGGCGCGGGCGCTCGGCAGGAGTCCGGTGCAGGCCTATCTGCGCGTCACCCTGCCGCTGATGCTTCCGGGCATCGTCTCCGGGGCGCTGCTGGTCCTTCTCACGGTGATCAAGGAGCTTCCTGCGACGCTGATGCTGCGGCCCACAGGCTTCGACACTCTGGCCACGCGGCTGTGGACCTACACCGGCAACGAGTCCTACGCGGCCGCCGCTCCGTTCGCGGCGCTGCTGGTACTCGTCGCCGCCGTTCCGGCCTGGATGATGATCTCACGACTGCTCAAGGAGGTCCGATGACCACTCCGGCATTGACCACGAGTCCCGCGGGCGCACCAATCGATGCGGCGGGGCAGACCGCCGTCTTGGGGGCCGGTGCTGAGCGGCCGGGACTGCAGGTGGTGGGCGCCTCGGTCGGCTTCGGGCGGGGCACCCCGATCCTCCAGGGCGTGGACCTGGAGGTCGCGCCCGGCAGCACCACCGCGATCGTGGGACCGTCCGGTTCCGGCAAGACCTCGCTGCTGCGGGTGATCGCCGGGTTCCTCCGCCCCGCAACCGGCACGGTGTCCCTGCGCGGGCAGGAGGTCACCCAGGTGCCCGCCCACCGGCGCAGCATCGGTCTGGTGGCACAGGACGGGGCCCTGTTCCCGCATCTCGACGTGGCAGGAAACATCGCCTTCGGACTGCCGAAGGGCATCCGGCGCGGGGAGGCGAGGCGCCGCGTCGAGGAGCTGCTGGACCTGGTGAGCCTGGACCGCTCCCACGCGCGACGGCGGCCCGATCAGCTCTCCGGAGGCCAGCGGCAGCGGGTGGCGTTGGCCCGCGCACTGGCCCGGCGTCCGGAGGTCATCCTGTTGGACGAGCCGTTCTCCGCCTTGGACGCAGGTCTGCGGGAGATCACTCGCCAGGCCGTCCGTGAGATCCTCGCCTCGACCGGGACCACCACCGTGCTGGTGACCCACGACCAGGACGAGGCCCTGTCCTTTGCCGACCAGGTGGCCGTGCTGCGGGACGGGCGGCTGGCCCAGACGGGCACCCCGGAGGAGATCTACCGCCGCCCCCGTGATGCGCGCACTGCCAGGTTCCTGGGCGAGGCCGTGCTGCTGCCGGCCCGCCTGCGCAGTCCCGGCGTGGCGTCCACTGTGCTCGGAGACGTCTCGGTGGTGCGTTCCGAACCGGAGGAGTCGGCCGAGGATCGGAGCTGGCGCACCGCGGACGCATCGGCCACCGTCATGCTTCGTCCGGAGCAGATCGTGCTGGCCGACGAAGGCGTCCGTGCCGAGGTGCTGACCTCGCAGTACTTCGGGCATGACACCACGGCTGTGGTGTCGGTGGACGGACTCGAGGAGCCCATCCGCGTGCGCCGGCTCAACGCCGATCCGCTGCCGCCGGGCGCGGTCGTGCGGCTGGCCGTCGCCGGGCCCGGGGTCGCCTATCCGGAATCGGAGCCTCAGCACTGAGTTCGACCACCTCGGGCCATCTCGGGCCATCTCGGTCCAGGGGAGGTCTGTGACAGAGGTGTCCTCCTCAGAGGGCCATGACATGGCCACGACGACCCGGAGAGGCGCCCGGGCGGCAGGTCACGAGGACGTCGGCGCTGAGGTCCGCACCGTCAGGCCGGGCCATGTCGCGGTCGTGGTCCTCGGAGCAGCAAGGAGCGGCTGTCAGGACCATCCCCCGGGCTCTGAGGGAAACCTCGCGCTGATGGATCGGCAGCTGCGCTCCGCGGCTCATCGCATGAACGCCCAGACGGGAGATGCGGTCGTGCCGCTGGAGGAGGTCACCGACCTCCGCCTCGGCTGGACGAGGATCGCCGGAATGGTCCCTGTGGTGCCCAACGCTGTGGTCGTTGACATCCGGGACGGCTACGAGCATCGCTTCGTCGTCCATGGTCGTCAGGCGTGGCAACGAGAGATCATCCCCGCCGTCGGCCTCTGAGGGGCGAGCCGGTCCGGAGACCGGCCGTTCGGGAGACCGCGAGCCCACGGTCGGGGCCCCATCGTCTCGTCAGGTGACCGCCGGAGACTCGACGCCCTGAAGACGACGCCGCAGGACCGGCGTGTGAGCGTGGCCCACCCGCTCGTAGATCGCCAGCGCCTGGCCCCATGCCTCCCGCGCACCGTCTGGGTCCTGAGTCGCGGAGCATGTCTCGCCCAGACTGATCAGGGTCAGCGCCTCCAGGTCCCAGTGCCCGCGCGCCTGCTCCAGAGAGATGAGCAGGTGGGACCTGCTGTGCTGCAGCGCCCGGGCCTCTCGCGTCAGGCCGCCGAGCGCCAGGTGGGCGGTGGCGATGATGTCCCGCTGCCCCAGATCCTCGGCCTCGGTCAGGGCCAACCGCACGAGCCGGTGACCGACCTTGCGCCGGCCCACGCCGTGGAGCGCCTCTCCGGCGCTGACCAGGGCCTGGCAGGCGCGAGCGCGACGCCCCAGCCTGGTGGCCAGTCGCAGCGTCCGCCGGGCGAGGTCCAACGCAGCCTCATGCTCTCCGGTGCTCGCGTAGGTCAGGGTCAGGTTCAGCAGGGCGACGGACTCGCCGTAGGGCGAGCCGCGCTGCCGGCTGATGTCGACTGCTTCGTGGAGGAGCCTGCGGGCCTCGTCCGCCTCACCCAGCAGATGGTGGGCCAGCCCCCAGTTGGCCAGGGAGAAGCACACCGCCGGGTCGTCGAGGGCCCGTAGCGTGTCCACGGAGGATCGGTGCTCGCGCAGGGCGCCGCGGATGTCTCCGCGATAGGCGTGGACCCCTCCCAGCAGCCCTCGGGTGACGGCGGCCTCACGCTCCTCTCCGGCTCGGAGGTGACAGTCCACGGACCGCTCCAGCAGCTCACGCGACTCCTCCAGCTGCACCCGCAGCAGGGCCACTCGCCCCAGCATCCGCAGTGAGTGGCCCTGTGCGGCCAGGTCCTCCAGGCGGCGGCCGGCCAGGAAGGCTGCGGTGTGCAGCCGGTGGGCGCTGTGCAGATAGGGGGAGCGGTCCAAGTGGCGACGCAGGAGCTTGGACAGCACGACGGCGAAGCGCGGCTGGCCGCCATCGGCACAGTGCTCCGCGGTGACGAGCAGATGGGGCAGCTCCTGCTCGAGCCATTCCGCTGCGTCCGTCTTCCGGCTGAATGGCCGGACGGTGTCGGCGTCGAGGAGATCCCGCGCCTCGGGGATGGTCATCTCTTCGGGCATGAGGATCTCCAAAGCGGCCGCCACGCCCCGAAGGTAGTGGCGGCACAGACGGTCGAGACACGCCTGCCGGACGGTGTCGCCCTCGTGGTCTTCGGTGAGCTCGGTCGCGTAGCTGCGGAGGAGGTCATGCAGGCGGTACCGGTGAGGCCCGCAGCTCTCCACCAGATGGGCTCGGCGCAGCCCCTCCACCCCCTGCCGAACGATGCGGGGCTCGAGCCCCGCCAGGGCGGACAGGCCCTGGAGGCTGAGCTCATGGGCCGGTGCGACGCCGAAGCAGCGGAACAGCCAGGCTGGGGTCGGCTCAAGGTCCAGATACGACCAGGAGAACACCGCTCGCATGGAGGACGCCTGGTCCCCGGTGGCGTGGAGGTCGAGGACGTCGAGTCGATCCTGCAGGTCCTCGAGATCCTCCAGGACCGTCGGAAGGTCCTCAGATCCGATCCCCCGGACACGTTCGGCGGCGACACGCAGGGCCAGCGGCAGATGCGCGCACCGGTCGGCGAGGGTCTCCAGCTGATCAGCGCTGGGCGCCGGGCCCAGCAGCTGTCCGAGCAGGCGGCGTGAGTCGTCGTCGCCCATCGTGCTGAGGGCGATCTGGTGCGCGCCCTCCTGCAGCACCAGCCCCGTGAGCGCGGTCCGGCTCGTCACGATGACCAGGGAACCGGAGCCTCCGGGCAGCAGCGGCCGCACCTGGGACACATCGCGGGCGTTGTCCAGCAGGATCAGCAGGCGTCGTTCCGCCGTCTGGGACCGGAAGGCCGCCGCGCGCTCGTCGAGTCCGTCGGGGACGTGTTCGACGTCCGTGCCGAGAGCGCGCAGGAACCCGGCGAGGGCCTGTTCTGCAGGCACGGGATCCTCGGGACCGTACCCCCGCAGGTCCACCGCCAAGTGACCGTCGGGGAACCGGTGGGCGATCTCGTGGGCCCAATGCAGAGCCAGGGCAGTCTTGCCGACGCCGGCGCCGCCGATGAGTGTGAACAGCGACGCCGGACGATGGTCATCGTCCAGCCATGCCCAGAGCTCACTCTGCTCGGCGTCGCGTCCGATGAATCCTCGCGGCCGGGCGGGCAGCTGAGCCGGGACCTCCACAGCCGCGCAGGCCCCGTGGACGCCGGCCCGCTGGCGTGACAGCGCCTCGAGGGCCGCGGCAGGCGGGAGACGGTCATGGTCCAGTGCGGCACCGGAGAGGATCCGCGCCTGCAGGTCCTGCAGTCCAGGGCCCGGTTCCACACCCAGCTCCCGGCGCAGCACCGAGCGTGCCTCGTGGAAGACAGCCAGGGCGTCGGCCTGACGGCCCGCTGCGGCGTGGCTCATCATGAGCAGCTCGCGGAGGCGCTCACGCAGCGGGTGCTGATCGACGACAGGTGGCAGTTCGTCGGCCACGAGCTCATGATGCCCGCAGGTCAGCTCAGCGGCGTAGAGCTCCTCCCACGCGGTGACCCGCAGATGCTGCAGGCGCACAGATGCCGCCGCGGTCTCCTCGGTCTCCAGGCCGTGGAACGGTCGTCCGCGCCAGAGGTTCAGGGCTTCACGGGCGAGTGCCGCGGCCTGGGCTGGCTGCTGGGCGGCGACGTCGGCCGCCGCGGAGACCAGGGACTCGAACCGTCCGGCGTCGGTCTGTTCCGCGGTGATCTGAAGCCGGTACCCACCGGGGTCCGCGGCCAGGGGCAGGTCGCCGACGGCGGAGCGCAGGCGATGCACGTGCGTCTGCAGGCGATGGACCACCCGCGGATCCGCCGGGCATCCCCACATCGCGTCGGCGAGCCGGTCATGGGTCAGCAGGCGGCCGGGGTTCGCCAGGAGCAGCCCCAGCAGCTGGGACTGCAGACCTGTCGGGGAGAGTGTGCTGCCGTCATCGCGACGAACGCGTACAGGCCCCAGCACCTCGAAGATCGGCATGTCATGATCCCCGGCAGACTCCGGAGCGGTGCCTCCGGATGGCGGCGCCCGCGACCGCCGGGGCGATCCTCCCCTCCCGTTGCGACGACCGTGCCCGACGATGACACGGTACCGTGCCGCAGCGCTCTCCGAGAACTCTTCGGCGCCGATGGAGAGGAGACGTCCCAGGTCAGCGGCTGAGAGGACCGCTGCAGAAGGGCATGTGAGGCCCGTGTGAGGAGACTGTGAGGCGGTGTCGGCACAGTGGAGCCATACGAGGAGGGGACCAGCAGCCGGAGACATGTCTGCGTGAGGAGAACCATGACCAGCATCATCGATGTCCACAGCATCCCCGCCGCGCGGCGGCTGGCCTACGAGCTGGGCGCACGCCTGGTGCTGTGGGCCAGCCGCTGTGAGGAGATCAGCGTCGTCCGACGCGAGCGGCCGGGGCCCCAGGAGATCCACCGGCGCCGACTGGTCGGCTGGGAAGCGCGGCGGCGGCACGACGACATGGTCGCCCGGGCCACGGCTGCGCCCTACGGGTATCTGCCGTGAGGGCGAGCGGCCGGGTCCGCGGAGGCTGACCCCGTGCGGCCCAGCTCGGCACTGATGTCCCCGGCGCTCACGGAGCGGGTCCGCCCGCCGCCCGTCGTCGCAGCGCCCCGGCGTCAGGATGATCGACAGCCGTATAGATCTCCGCGGCCCGCCGCCAGGCCTCCGTCGCTTCGTCGACTGAGCCGAGCGCGTCGAAGGTCCGGGCCAGCCCCCTATGGGCTTGGGCCAACTCGTACCAATACTGGTCCGAGACGTCGAGGGCCGCAGTGAAGAGGCCGACCGCACGGTGGAGGTCCCCGCGGTCAAGGGCGATCTCCCCGAGACCGAACCGGGCCTCCGACGCCAGGTCCTCGATCACAAGTCGCTCTGCCACGTCGAGCGCCTGGTCCAGCAGGTGCTGCCCTGTGGCGGTCTCACCCGACAGCCATGACGTCTTGCCCATCTCCGCCCGGGCGAAACCTTCGAGGTCCGCGGCCGCAATGTCCTGTGCCAGGGCAATGGCCTGCTCGGCGCATCTCAGAGATGTCTCGAGTTCGCCCCGTTCTCTGTGCACCAGGGAGAGGGACGCACAGGCGGAGCATTCATCAGACGTCTGGTGGTGCTGGCGGCTGTAGTCCAGTGCCTTCCCCAGCCAGAACAGGGCATCGTCCAAGCGCCCCATCCGCTGATGGACCAGACCGGCATTGGCCATGGCGCAGCCCCCTCGCGGATCTGCCAGCTCCTCGTGAGCGTGAGCCGAGGATTCGAAGTGCGCACCCGCGTCGGCCGGACGACAACGGTAGAAGCTCAACGCACCGAGCGTGTCTCGGTCAGCGGCGATCTCCTTGAGGGCATCGGCCGTCGCGTGGAGCTCCAGGGCGCGTGCGGCGTGATGCTGGGCCTCGTCGAGACGCGCACGGTTCACCGCGGTGATGGCAAGACGTCGATGCGCAGTGCCCTCCCCAGAAGCATCGTCGACATGGCGAGCCGCTCGGAGCGCAGCGCCATGCAGTCGCTCCGCCAGCACATGGGCCTCATCATGGTACAGATCGCGCCAGATGATCTCGGAGAGGTCTGTGGAGAAGGTATGGCCCCCGCGGCGGGCGGCCTCCTCCGAGGTGAGGACGAGATTCTCACGTTCGGTGGTGAGCCAGGTGATGGCTGACCGGACGTCGACGTCGGCTCCTGTCGCCTTCGCCCTGCCTGCCAGGTCCTGGATGCTGGGATGGTCGGTCTGGTGGGGCATGCGGACCACCATGGCCAAGGCCGCCCGCTCGAGATAGTGATCGCACAGCTGGGCGAAGGCTCGCTGCCGCGCCGACTCCGGATCGTGATTCTCGGAGAGCTCGATCGCGTAGACCCGAAGCAGGTCATGAAGCCGGTAGCGCCCCCGGGACACCGGCTCGACCAGATGAGCACGCCGGAGCGTCTCCACGCCGCGCCGGGTGGCGCGTTCATCGAGGTGGGCGAGCGCTGAGAGCGGACCCAGGCTCAGTTCAGCGGACGGTGAGATGCCGAAGCATCGGAAGATCCATGCGGAGTCATGGTCCAGGTGACGGTAGGACCAGGAGAAGACGCCGCGAACGGACGCCCGGTCCTCTCCGACGTCCAACACGTCCAGCCGAGCCCCGGCGTCAGGAGGGACGTCCTGGGGCGAGGCGAGGAGCGCGTCCAGTTCCTGGGCGCCTCCTGACCGCATACGCTCGGCTGCGATGCGCAGGGCCAGGGGGAGGCGCGAGCAGACTGCTGCCAGGGAATCGGCCTGTGAGTCATCCAGCGGCAGGCCCAGGTCCGCGATGAGCTGCTGAGTCTCCTCCGGGGAGAGCGGACCCAACGGGAGGCGATGCGCACCTTCCTGCACGACCAGTCCGGTCAGCTGCGAACGACTGGTCACGACGGTGACTGACTCCGATGTCCCCGGGAGCAGAGGCCGGACGTGGTCGGCGTCCTTGGCGTTGTCGAGCACCACCAGCATCCGACGACCTGACATGGCCGATCGGAACAGGGCTGATCGTTCGTGCTCGCCATCAGGAATCTCCGCCGTCGGGACGCCCAGAGCAGTGAGAAGTCCGGGCAGTGCTTCCGTAGGGTCCCGAGGCTCATCCGGGCCGAAGCCCCGCAGATCGATGTACAGCTGTCCGTCCGGGAAGTCGCCTGTGACCGCATGTCCCCACGAGACGGCCAGCGCCGTCTTGCCAGTGCCGGCGCCACCGGTCAGGCAGAAGATCCTGACCGCATCGACAGCACGGCTCCTCCCCTCGTCAAGCTCCCGAAGGACGTCCGTGCGGCCGACGAAGACACGGGGACACACCGGCAGCTGGGCGGGAACCTGGCGGGACGGCTTCGGGACGGACGTGCCCGGGTCGACGAGTATCGCTTCCTCGGCGAGGACCATGCGATGCAGCTCTCGCAGCCGGGGTCCGGGCTCGACCCCGAGCTCATCCAGAAGCCATGTCCTGGCGCGTTCACAGGCCCCCAGCGCGTCGGCGTGGTGACCGGAGAGGGAGAGGGCCGTGACGAGCAGTTCGTGGAGGCGCTCGCGGAGCGGGTGCTCACGGACCAGCGGCTCGATCTCTCGCGCCACCGTCTCGTGGTTTCCCCGGGACAGCTCCGAGGCCAGTAGCAGTTCCCAGGTGGACGAGCGAAGGTCGTGGAGGCGCCGCGATGCTCCGGCCAGACGTGTGGTCTCGATGGTCTCGAACGGTGCGCCCCGCCACAGGGAGAGAGCGTCGCGACACAGCGTCACCACCTGGTCATGGTCGCCGATCTCGGCCGCCCTCCGTGCCTCCGCGAGGAGCTTCTCGAAGCGGACCGCGTCGACAGCCCCGCCTTCGAGGCTCAGACGGTACCCGCCGCCGTCGGCCTCGATCGTGGCACCGGTGTCGAGTGTGCGGCGCAGCCGGTGGATATGGGACTGCAGGCGATGAGCAGCACGATCATCCGGGGCAGCGCCCCACATGACGTCGATCAGCCGATCCGTCGTGACGATCTGGTCTGCGTCCACGACCAGCATGCTCAGCAGCAGCGCCTGCAGGCCTGGCGGACGGACGACGGTGCCGTCGTCGCGTCTGACCTGCACCGGCCCCAGCACCTCGACAACCACCATGATCTGCAGACGGCACGCCCGTCCCCGCCGACCGGCCAGGACCGGGCCCTGTGCGACTGTGTCCTCCCCTCAGAACCAGAGATGCGTCTCAGGATCCGTCCACCGTACCCGGTGGGTGCTGTGGTGAGGATGGCTGCTCGACCGTGAGGCGCGGTCTGTGGCCGCGCGGCATGGCCGGAGCGGAAGCTGCTGCGGGAACGACGATGCCCGGCACGGAGACCGTGCCGGGCATCGGTGGGCCCTACCGGGATCGAACCGATGACACTCGCGGTGTAAACGCGATGCTCTACCAGCTGAGCTAAAGGCCCGGGCACGGCGGCCGCGTTCCCGTGACAGGCGCAATGACGTCGGGACGGGCGCGCCGGCCACAGCACTATACCAAAGGGCTCAGCGCCCGCGACGGAGGAAGCCCTCCTGCAGGGCGGCCGCTCAGGCGTCGGCGCTGATCTTCTCAGCGGCCTCCTGCTGCGGGTCCACGGCCGCGGAACGCCGCGCCAGGGCGCGCTGCTCGGCGCCGAAGAGCGCCGCGCCGACGATGCCCGCGTTGTTCTTCAGCTGGGCCGGCACCACCGGCGCGCGGGTGCTGGTCACGTGGGGGAGGAAGTCCTCGCTGCGCTTGGAGATGCCCCCGCCGATGATGAACTGGGAGGGGGAGAACAGGCGCTCGACGTGAGTGAGGTAGCGGTCCAGGAGCCGCCCGTACTCGTCCCAGGGCATGTCGACGCGTTCGCGGGCCGCGGCCGAGGCCTTCTGCTCGGCGACCTCTCCTTCGAACTCCAGGTGCCCCAGCTCGCTGTTGGGGACCAGCACCCCGTCATGCACCAGGGCAGAGCCGATCCCCGTGCCCAGAGTGACGGTGAGCACGCTGCCCGCGCGTCCAGCGCCGGCGCCGTACCGTGCCTCAGCCAGACCGGCGCCGTCGGCGTCGTTGAGCGTGGAGATGTCACCGGGCAGCGGGCGCAGCAGCTCACCGGCGTCGCATTCGATCCAGGAGTCGTCGATGTTGGCGGCGGAGAGCACGACGTTGTCGATCACGATGCCGGGCACCAGGACGCCGACGGCCAGCTCATCGCGGGAGGGCGCCTTCTCGCGCCCCAGCAGCTCCTCCAGGATGGTGCTGATGACCTCCGCGACGGCCTCCGGCGTGGCCGGCCTCGGCGTCGGGATGCGGAACCGCTCGCCGGTCAGCTTGCCCTTCTGGAGGTTGACGATCCCGCCCTTGATGCCGGTGCCGCCCACGTCGATGCCGATCGCCCGCTTGGGAAGGTCGTCGACGGCGAAGCTGGCAGGGGCGACCGCCTGGGCGGCCAGAGGCTGAGACTGGTCAGAGTGGGTCATTGCTCTCCAAGGGGTGAGGCGAGAAGAGCGAGACAGCGGCGATCGACGACGCGCTGCCGGCTCTGCTCGGGGGCCACAGGACTGGACGTGCGTCGTCGCACCGGGATCGGACGGCCAGACCCTGCGGGGTCGGCCAGAGAACAGGATAGCGGGTCGGAGCGATGCAGGTCACGTATGTCACGATGCTTGACGCGCCGCGGACGCGGGCGTGCGGAGCCCCACGGGAACTGCGCGGCCGCCCGGCGCCTGGCTGATCAGGCGTCTTCGTCGGCCGAGGGGAGTGTGAGGACGTCCGCCCCGTCGTCAGTGACGACCAGCGTGTGCTCGAACTGTGCGGTGCGGCGCCGATCGCGGGTGACCGCGGTCCAGCCGTCCTCCCACATGTCCCAGTGCCGCGTCCCCAGGGTGAGCATCGGCTCGATGGTGAACACCATCCCGGGCTCCATGGGACGTGAGTACTCGGGTGCGGCGTCGTAGTGGGGGATGACCAGCCCCGTGTGGAACGCCTTGCCCACTCCATGGCCGATGAACTCGCGGACCACGCCGTAGCCGAAGCGTTTGGCATAGGACTCGATGGAGCGGCCGATGACGTTGATGGGGCGGCCGGGCTTCACGGCGCGGATCCCGCGCATCATGGCCTCGTGGGTCCGCTCCACCAGCAGCCGGGAGTCCTCGTCGACGTCGCCCACGAGGAAGGTGCGGTTGTGGTCGCCGTGGACGCCGTCGAGGTAGGCCGTGATGTCCAGGTTGACGATGTCGCCGTCCTGCAGGGTCGTGGAGTCGGGGATGCCGTGGCAGATGACCTCGTTGACGGAGGTGCAGATCGCCTTGGGGAAGCCGCGGTAGGACAGGCAGGAGGGGTAGGCCCCACGGGACACGAGGTACTCGTGGGCGAAGGCATCGAGCTCGTCGGTGGTCACCCCGGGGCGGATGAGTCGGCCGGTGGCCACCATCGCATCGGCGGCGAGCTGTCCGGCACGGCGGATGCGCTCCACCGTCGCGGCGTCGTAGACGTCCTCCCCGGTGTACTCCGGGGGCGCGTCCAGCCCGACGTAGTTCGGCTTCTCGATGTGGTGCGGCACGGGCCGCATCGGAGTCACGGTGCCCTTGGTGAGCGTGCCGATCGGGGCGGTGGAGGAGGGAGCGGAAGCCATGGACCCCATCCTAACGTTCCGACAGGGGGCGTTCACCGGGCGACGGGGCGCAGCTGCAGCACCAGGGCGACGACGGCGATGAGGGTCACCACGGTCAGGGCGATCGGCAGCGAGGTGCTCTGAGTCATGGCGCCGATCGCCGGCGAGAGGCTCAGCGTGACGGTCCGCATGGTCCAGCTGATCCAGGTGACGCCGCTGTGCGGGGGCAGTCCGGGCACCGCGTCGGCGCGAGCGAACGCGATCGGGACGGTCACCGCACAGCCCACTCCGGCCAGGGCCAGTCCGGCGAGGGTGAGGGGGACGGTGGGCGCCCAGGCGGCCCCGAGGAGACCCAGCACGACGGCGGCGAGGCTCAGCAGCAGAGCCCGACGGTCGCCGAGCCGATCGATCACCCTGTCTCCCAGCAGGCGGCCGATGAACTGGGCGGTCAGCAGGACGGTGAGGCCGATGCCGGCGGAGGCCGCGGCCATGTCGCGTTCGCTGGAGAGCAGCACGGCGGACCAGTTGTTGCCCACGTCCTCCACCGAGATCCCGGCCAGTGCCACCAGCGCCAACGGGATCAGGATCTTCGCCGTGGCCCAGCCGGTGGCGCGGGTGGTGCTCTGCGGGGTGCCCAGCACCGGTTCCGGCTCCGGCAGGAACGCCCGGGCGGATGCGGCCATCGCGGCCGCGCAGACCACGGCCCAGACGGCCATATGGGTCAGAATCGGCACACCCAGCAGTGCGGCGAGCGTGCCGACGGCGCCGCCCAGCGCCGCTCCGACGCTCCACCCGGCGTGCATGGAGTTCAGCAGGGACCGGCCGTAGGCCTCCTGGACCCGCAAGCCCTGGGAGTTCTGCGCCACGTCCACCACGGCGTCTCCGAAGCCGGCGAGCAGCAGTCCCAGCAGGACGAGCCACGGGCTGGCCAGTGCCACGCCGGAGGTGGCCACCACCAGGGAGCCGCCCACCCAGGCCGTGCCCACACCGGCCGACCAGGCGACGCCGAAGCGACGGGAGATCACTCCCGGCAGGTGCACGGCCAGCGTGCCGCCCAGACCGATGCCGACGACCAGCAGTCCGAAGAGCGCCGGACTCAGTCCCAGGGCCTCCTTGACCTCCGCATACCGGGCCAGCAGGGAGGCCGGCAGGGCGCCGTTCGTGGCGAAGGCCGCCATGGTCGCCATCCGGCTGCGTCGCAGGGAGGGCGGCGGCGGAGTCGGCACGCGGTCCGCTGGGCTGGGCATTTGCATGGCGAGCAGTCTTCCGATCAGATCGAACACATGCAACGTGCGAACAGACACAGAACGATCATCGCAGCCGTGCGGGGCGGCGACGAGGTGCGCGCCTCCGATCTGGTCCGCGCCACCGGGGCCTCTGCGATGACCATTCGCCGGGACCTGAGCGATCTCGAACGCCGCGGGGTGCTGCGGCGCACCCATGGGGGTGCCGTCGGGCTGCCCGCACGAGGCGCGCAGCTGCCGTTCCAGGTGCGCAGCGAGACTCATGTGGAGGAGAAGCGCGGGATCGGGGAGGCGGTGGCCGCCATGATCCCGGACGGCTCCAGCGTGATCCTGGACGACGGCACCACCTGCGGAGCGGTGGCCCGAGCGTTGGCCGGGCGGGAGCTCACCGTCCTCGCGCTGTCGGTGCATCTCGCGGCCGTGCTTGCGGAGGGAGGGGACGCCTCAGGGAGGGGGATCCGGGTGCTGACCCCCGGAGGCGAGCTCAACCCTGGCGAGCTGTCCTGGAGCGGCCACCGGGCGGTGCGCGACATCGAGGACTTCCGGGCGGACATCGGCGTGCTGGGGGTCTGCGGATGGGACGAGGAGTCCGGGATGACGGCGTCCACGCTTCAGGACGCCGACGTCAAGAAGGCGCTCATCGGGTCCTCCCGTCAGGTGGTCGCCGCCGCGGCGGCCGAGAAGATCGGGCTCTCGGCGGTCTTCTCGGTGTGCCCCTCCTCGGCGGTAGACACCCTCGCCACGGGGCGTCTGTCTCGCGAGCGACGGCTCTGGCTGGAGCAGGAGGGGGTCGACGTCGTCTGCTGTGCCTGATGTCGCGCCTTCGCGCTGTGCCTGCGAGGGCGTGCGGCGTAGGCTGGAGCCATGAGCACGCAGTACTGGTACAACGTCCGCACCGGCGAGGTCGAGCAGGGCGCCCAGTCCAGCTGGAAGCACCTCCTGGGTCCCTACGACTCCCATGCGGAGGCGGCCCGCGCCATGGAGAAGGTGCGGGCGAACAACGAGCGATGGGACGAGAGCGACTCGGCGGAGGACGCCGAGGGCTGACTCAGAACCCGTGCTCCTCCGCGGGGAACGTGCCCGAGCGCACGTCGTCGGCGAAAGCCGTCGCGGCCTCGGAGATCACCCCGCGAAGGTCGGCATAGCGCTTCACGAAGCGAGGCACGCGGCCCTGGGTCATGCCGAGCATGTCCTGCCACACGAGCACCTGCCCGGTGGTGGACCCTCCGGCGCCGATGCCGATGGTCGGGACCTCCAGAGCGGCGTCGACCTCGGCGGCGACCTCCGAGGGGACCATCTCCATGAGCACGCAGAACGCGCCGGCGTCCTGCATGGCTCGCGCGTCCTCGAGCACTCGGGCGGCCGCATCGCCGCGGCCTTGGACTCGGTAGCCTCCGAGCGCGTGCTCCGACTGCGGAGTGAATCCCACATGCCCCATGACCGGGATCCCGGCGGCGACCATGGCGCGCACGTGGGGCGCCATGGCGGCATCCCCCTCGACCTTCACCGCGTGGACGCCGGCCTCCTTCAGGAAGCGCACGCCGGTGGCCACCGCCTGCTGCGGGGAGGCCTCGTAGCTGCCGAACGGCACATCGGCCACCACCAGGGCGCGCCGGACGCCGTTGACCACTGATCGGGAGAACAACAGCATCTCGTCCACCGTGATCGGCAGCGTAGTGGTCCGGCCCATCATGACATTGGCGGCGGAGTCGCCCACCAGCAGCACCTCGACGCCGGCCTCGTCGAAGATCGAGGCGATCTGGGCGTCATAGGCGGTCAGCATGGCGAAGCGGCGGCCGTCGTCCTTGAAACGTCGCAGGTGGACCGTGCGGATCCGCGAGGGGGAGTGCGGCGTCGCCCCGGCCTCGCCTGCGGTGCCTCCGGCCGCCGCGCCGCCTGACCCCCCATAGGGGGTGGACGCGGGGGAGGTGGCCTGGGTGTCTGTCTCGCTGCTCTGATTCTCAGCTGGCATGGCTCCAGGCTAGCGCCTTCTGCCGGCGAGCCGGCATGAGGGTCGGCGAACCCCGAACCGCACCCCGGATGGCCCCGACGTGGGCGAAGACTTGGGTAGAGTGGGAGCGGCGAGACACCCACGCACGGCAGAGAGGCTGCAGCGAGCATGGATCGACAGCAGGAATTCGTACTGCGCACCATCGAGGAACGGGACGTGCGCTTCGTGCGTCTGTGGTTCACCGACGTCGTGGGCGCGCTGAAGTCGGTCGCCCTGGCGCCCGCCGAAGTGGAGGGCGTCTTCAGCGAAGGGCTGGGCTTCGACGGTTCCTCCATCGAGGGACTCTCCCGCGTCTTCGAGTCGGACATGCTGCTGAAGCCCGACCCTTCGAGCTTCCAGATCCTGCCGTGGCGGGGCGAGGATGAGCCCACCTCCCGGATGTTCTGCGACATCCTCACGCCGGACCAGGAGCCGGCCGCCGCTGACCCGCGCTCCGTGCTGCGCCGACAGCTCGACACCGCCGCGGAGATGGGCTTCACCTGCTACACCCACCCGGAGATCGAGTTCTACCTGCTCGACTCCGACGAGGTCGACGCGGACGGCTACCCCGTGCCGGTGGACCGGGCAGGATACTTCGACCACGTGACCGGCAGCGTCTCCCAGGACTTCCGCCGCCATGTGGTCTCCATGCTGGAGGCCGTGGGGATCTCGGTGGAGTTCAGCCATCACGAGGCCGGACCCGGCCAGAACGAGATCGACCTCCGCTACGCGGACGCGTTGACCACGGCGGACAACATCATGACCTTCCGCACGGTGATCAAGGAGGTCGCCGTGATGCAGGGCAAATACGCGACCTTCATGCCCAAGCCCTTCGCCGAGCACCCCGGCTCGGGCATGCACACGCACTTCGGCCTCTTCGAGGGCGACACGAACGCGTTCTTCGCGCCGAACGCCGAGTTCAACCTCTCCACCATCGCCCGGCAGTTCATCGCCGGTGTGCTCACCCACGCACCGGAGTTCACGGCGGTGACCAACCAGTTCGTGAACTCCTACAAGCGCCTCTGGGGCGGGGGAGAGGCGCCGTCGCACGTCTCCTGGGGGCACAACAACCGGTCGGCCCTCATGCGGGTGCCGCTGTACAAGCCCACCAAGGGCGGCTCTGCGCGGGTGGAGTTCCGTGGCATCGACTCCTCCGCCAACCCCTACCTCGCCTACGCGGTCGTGCTGGGTGCCGGGCTGAAGGGCATCCAGGAGGAGTACCAGCTGGCGGAGGCGATCACTGAGGACGTGTGGTCTCTGACCACCCCGGAGCGCAAGGCACTGGGCATCAAGCCGTTGCCCGGCACGCTGCACGATGCGATCCGCCAGATGGAGGACTCCGAGCTCGTGGCGGAGATCCTCGGCGAGCAGGTCTTCGAGAACTTCCTGCGCAACAAGCAGCAGGAATGGGACGAGTACCGGATCAACGTCTCGCCCTTCGAGATCAACCGATACCTGGGCATGATCTGAGACCGGCCGGACGAGCATGAGCACACCGTCCACACGCGACCTGATCGCCGCCGGCTTCGACGAGCTGGACCGAGCTGCGGCCTTCCTGCAGGACGATCAGCTGCGGACGATCGGCAGGCCGGAACTCCTGGGCACGCTGAGGCGGGCCCCCGATGCCGATCAGGCCCTGCTGCTGCTCATCCGGCTGCTCGAGCAGGCACCGGACGTCCTCGCGCTGTTCGAGGAGGTCAGCGACGGCCACCATCCGCAGGCGGTCCCGCTGATCCGGCTCCTGGGCGCCTCGAGGGCGCTCGGCGAGTTCCTGGTGCGCCGCCCTGACGCGGTGCGCGTGGTGTTCGATCACCGGGAGGAGGCGGATCTTCCATCCCCCGATGGTCGGCCGCGGGTCGACGACGCTGAGAACCTCCGGCGGGTCCTGCTCGAAGAGGTGCGCGCGGACCCCGGGTCAGAGACGCCGGTGGCCCGCCTGGATGACGGGTTCACGGCCCGCGACGCCGCGGTCGCCTTGCGAGTGGCCTATCGTCACCTGCTCACCGCCGTGGCTCTGCGTGACCTCACCGCGGCGGACCCGCTGGCCTATCAGCCGCTGGTCTCCCAGCAGTTGGCAGACCTGGCGGCCGCGGCCGTCGAGGCCGCCCTCGCCGTGACTCGGGCGGAGCTGGTGGAGCGTCACGGCCCGATCGCCCAGCAGGTGGAGCTCGCGGTCATCGGGATGGGCAAATGCGGGGCCCGCGAGCTGAACTACATCTCCGACGTGGACGTCGTCTTCGTCCATCGCGGGCCGGAGGACGTGGACGACGCGCAGGTCAGCTCGATCGCCGGAGGGCTGGCCGGAGGCATCTCCAAGGTCATCAACTCCTCGGCGCCGGAACCAGGGCTGTGGGAGGTCGATGCGAATCTGCGGCCCGAGGGCAAGGACGGCCCGCTCACCCGCACCCTGGAGTCCCATGTGGAGTACTACAAGCGGTGGGCCCACGGCTGGGAGTTCCAGGCGCTGCTCAAGGCGCGCCCCATCGCCGGCAGCCAGGCATTGGGCGAGGCCTACATCACCACGCTGTGGCCGCTGGTGTGGAGCTCCTCGCAGCAGCCGGAGTTCGTGGAGAACGTCCAGCGCATGCGCCGGCGGGTCTTCGAACACATCCCTGCCGAGCATGTGGACCGGGAGATCAAACTCGGCCGTGGAGGGCTGCGTGACATCGAGTTCACGGTGCAGCTGCTGCAGCTGGTCCATGGACGCGTGGACGAGGAGCTGCACGTCCGGGACACGCTGACCGCCATCCGGGCGCTCGGAGAGGGCGAGTACATGGCCAGCCGGGACCAGGAGGCCATGTCCCGCTGCTACCGACAGCTGCGGCTCTACGAGCACCGGATCCAGATGTCGAACATGCGACGCACGCATCTGATGCCCAGGAGGGAGCCGGAGCTCCGCGCCCTCGCCCATGCTGTGCGGCCGCCGCAGGCTGACCGACGGGATTCCGCTGAGGACCTGCTCAAGGCGTGGCGCAGCGTGGTGCGTGAGGTGGCGAGCTTCCACGAGACGATCTTCTACCGTCCGCTGCTTTCGACCACTGCGGTGCTCTCCGACGAGGAGGTCCGCCTGTCGTCCCAGGCCGCACAGGACCGGCTCGCCGCCTTGGGGTACTCGGACACCTCCGGCGCTATGCGGCATATCGAGGCGCTTACCGCGGGAGTCACCCGGCGGGCGACGCTGCAGCGCCGCATCCTGCCGATGATGCTGGGCTGGTTCGCCGAAGGGGTGGATCCCGACGCCGGACTGCTGGCCTTCCGGAGGCTCAGCGAGTCCCTGGGCACGAGCCCCTGGTATCTGACGATGCTGCGGGACTCCTCGGTGGCCGCCGAGCGGCTGTGCCACATCCTCACCAGCTCCCGCTTCATCTCCGACCTGTTGGAGCACTCGCCGGAGTCGAGCCGGTGGCTGGGTGACGACTCTGCGCTGCGACCGCTGAGCTTCGAGTCGCTGTGGACGGAGATCCGAAATCAGCTGGCCCGGCATGAGGGGGACGCGTCCACCGCGGTCCGGCTCACCCGACTGGTGCGTCAGCGCGAGGTGCTTCGGATCGCAATCGCCGACGCCGCCGGGCTGCTGGAGCTGGACGAGGTGGGCCGTGCGCTCTCCGACGTCGACAGGGCCGCGACCCTGGGCGCCCTGCACGTGGCCGAGCGGGAGGTCTTTGCCGAGCAGGGCGAGCACGTCAAGTTCCTCGTGGTCGCCATGGGACGGCAGGGTGGCCAGGAGATCTCCTACGGGTCGGACATGGACGCCATGTTCGTGCACCGCGCCGTCGAGGGGGCGGACCCGACCGTCGCCGATGAGCAGGCCCGGCGTCTGGCGACACGGCTGACCGCTCTGCTCTCCCAGTCGGTGAAGCCGCCGGTGCGTGGGGAGGACCCCCTGAAGCTCGACGCCGATCTCCGACCCGAGGGCAAGACCGGCCCGATCTCCCGGACCCTGGAGTCCTTCCGCGAGTACTACCGGCGGTGGATGGACGTCTGGGAGCGCCAGGCGCTGCTGCGAGCCCGTCCCATCGCCGGCTGCGACGAGCTGGCGGCCGACGTCATGGAGCTGGTGGATGAGGTCCGCTACGCCCCGGCCCCCTCCGAGTCCGAGGTGCGGGAGATCCGGCGGATCAAGGCCCGGGTCGAATCGGAGCGCCTTCCCCGTGGAGCCGACCCGTCCCGTCATGTGAAGCTGGGCCGCGGCGGTCTCTCCGACGTGGAATGGCTGGCCCAGCTGCTCCAGCTGCAGCATGCCTATGAGCACCCGGAGCTCCGGGTGACGAACACGCTGGACACCCTCGAGGTGCTGGTTCAGCATGAGCTGCTGGCGGCAGAGGACGCCGCCGTGCTGGCCGAGGCCTGGAGGCTGTGCACCCGAGCCAGGGCCGCCATGAAGGTGTGGAGCGGACGGACCTCGGACGTACTGCCCTCATCGCGCCGGGACCTGGAGGCCGTGGCCCGCTGGTGCGGCTTCGACGCCGGTTCCGCAGCCGCCTTCGAGGAACACTATCTGCGTACGACGCGGCGCTGCCGGCAGGTCTACGAGAGGCTCTTCTACGAAGACGTCTGACGGACTCCGAGGGTCGGACGCCGAGAACCCGGCACCGTCATGCGGTCGGGGAGAGGAGCTCCAAAGTGCGGTGCTGGACATCCTCCTCGGGTGCGAGGTTGACCAGCATCAGCTCGTCGGCCTGGACCTCCTCGGCCAGGCGGTCCAGCCAGGCGATGACCTCTGCTCCGGTGCCGGCCACGGTGCGTGAGAGCATGTCGAGCACCTGCTGACCTGCCGGATGGTCACGGAGCATGATGACGTCGTCGTCCGTCAACGTCCGGTTTCGGCCGAGCATGCTGCGGATCCAGGAGTCTTCGGCGGCTCGGCGCTGGGCCCGGGCCGCGTCGGCGTCGTCGTGGGCGATCACATTGGCCGCGGCGATGAAGTGCGGGCGGGCCTCGGGGCCGAGCAGCGACCGGGTGGCGTCGAAGGTGGACCGGTAGAGATCCGCGGCCTGGGTCAGCATCTGCGGGGCGAAGTGGGAGGCGAAGGCATAGGGCAGCCCGAGCTTGGCGGCCAGCTGGGCGCCGAACAGGGAAGACCCGAGGATATAGAGGGGGACGTCGGTGCCGTCCCCCGGGTAGGCCCGGACCCCGGGGATGCGGGAGTATCCGGACAGATAGCCGTTGAGCTCCATGATGTCGGACTCGAACCGGTCGGACTCGGTGCCGTCGCGGCGCAGCGCCCGCATGGTCGCGCCGTCGGTGCCTGGGGCCCGACCCAGTCCGAGGTCGATCCGCCCGGGGAAGAGAGTCGCCAGCATGCCGAACTGCTCGGCGATGACCAGGGGAGTGTGGTTGGGCAGCATGATGCCGCCGGAGCCGACGCGGAGGTTCTCGGTGGCCGCGGCGATGTGCTGGATCATCAGTGAGGTCGCCGAGGAGGCGATGTGGGGCATGTTGTGATGCTCGGCGAACCAGAGCCGGGTGTAGCCCAGGCCGTCGGCGGTGCGTGCCAGTCGGCGGCTGCGGGCGATGCCGTCTGCGATCGTCTCCGGGGACCGGACGGTCGCCAGATCCAGCAGGGACAGGGGACGGGATGCAGGCACAGCGGCTCCTCGGCGGTTCCGGACGGACGGGTGCGCTGACCCGTGTCAGCGCTCACCGGATCCAACAGGGGCGCGGCGGCACGTCATCCCGGATTCGCTGAGAGCATGATCACCAGGTGCGTCGGCCGAGCCGGGCCAGGAACGTGGTCTGCTCATCGGCGTCCTGGGGAGGTTCCAGCGGTGGGGCGCAGACTCCTTCGGCGTGGAGCATCTCGCCGAACCCGTCGGCGACGGCCGACGCCCAGCGGACGTCCTCGGGAGGCAGCGCCTCCGGCAAGCCGGCGGCACGGGCGAGGTCCCAGCGGTGGACGAGCAGGTCGAAGCACAGGAACGAGTCGACGGAGGTCTCCCAGGGCATCTGCCCGGCGATTCCGTCGATCACCTGCGTGGCGCGGTCGGGGTCCCCGAGCTGGTCCTGGACCGCGGCGATCACGACGTCCAGGGCCTCGACGGGGGCTTCGACGGCATCAGGCACGTTCTGCGGAACGGCATCGGCGAAACCGAGCTGCATCAGGTGCGCCTCGATGACGTGGGCGACGACGTCGTGTGCGGTCCAGCCCTGGCAGGGTGAGGGAGCGTCCCACCGGCCCGGGGGCACGGAGGCGGCGGTGCTCCTGAAGTCGGCGGCGAGCCGGGCGTGACGGGCGGCGATCTCTGACATGGTGTCGGCCTCCTGCGGCCTTCGGGATGTGGTGGCCGCTGGTCGTCGGGCGTCGGGTATGCCCACAGACCTTAGTGGCGGGCGGAGGTCTGTGGCCAGGGCGTATGGCCGTGGGTCCCGGCACCGTGGGCAGAGGGGCGCCCACCGCAGCGCACGCGAAAGGCCCCGTGGGGGACAGCCTGGCAGCTGCCGCCCACGGGGCCTTCGACGTCGACCTGAGTCTGCGGGTCAGACCGAGTAGTAGAGCTCGAACTCGTGCGGGTTCGGGCGCAGGTTCAGCGGCTCGATCTCCTGCTCACGCTTGTAGGCGATCCAGGTCTTGACGATCTCCTCGGTGAACACCCCGCCCTCGAGCAGGAACTCGTAGTCGTTCTCCAGAGCCTCCAGCGCCTCATCCAGCGAGCCGGGGGCCTGAGGGATGGTCGCCAGCTCCTCGGGCGGCAGCTCGTACAGGTCCTTGTCGACCGGCTCGTGGGGCTCGATGCGGTTGCGGATGCCGTCCAGGCCGGCCATCATCTGCGCGGCGAAGGCCAGGTACGGGTTCCCCGAGGCGTCCGGAGCGCGGAACTCGAGGCGCTTCGCCTTCGGGTTTGCCCCGGTGATCGGGATGCGGATCGAGGCGGAACGGTTGCCCTGCGAGTACACGAGGGAGACCGGGGCCTCATAGCCCTTGACCAGTCGCTTGTAGGAGTTCACCGTCGGGTTGGTGAACGCCAGGACCGCATGGGCGTGCTTGAGCAGGCCACCGATGTACCACCGCGCGGTGTCGGAGAGGTTCGCGTAGCCCTTCTCGTCGAAGAACAGCGGCTCGCCGTCCTTCCAGAGGGACTGGTGGCAGTGCATGCCCGAGCCGTTCTCCTCGAAGACGGGCTTCGGCATGAACGTGGCCGACTTGCCGAACTGGTCGGCAGTGTTCTTCACGACGTACTTGAACTTCTGGACGTCGTCGGCGGCGTGGACCAGCGTGTTGAACTTGTAGTTGATCTCCTGCTGGCCCGGAGCGGCGACCTCGTGGTGGGAACGCTCGACCTCGAGGCCGGCGTTGTCCATCGCGATGCAGATCGCGTCACGGAGGTCGGCGCTCTTGTCCTGCGGCGAGACCGGGAAGTACCCGCCCTTGGTGGCGAGCTTGTGGCCCAGGTTGCCGCCTGCGAGCTCCTCGGCCGACTTCCAGTTGGCCTCGTCGGAGTCGACCGAGTAGAAGGAGGCCTGCGGCGAGGACTGCCACTTCACATCGTCGAAGAGGAAGAACTCGGCCTCAGCACCGAAGAAGGCGGTGTCGGCGATGCCGGAGGAAGCCAGGTACTCCTCGGCCTTCTGCGCGACGCCGCGCGGGTCGCGGACGTAGGGCTCGCCGGTGCGCGGGTTCACGATGGAGAAGTTCATCGCCAGGGTCTTCTCGACGCGGTACTCGTCGATGAAGGCGGTGGCGACATCCGGGATGAGCTGCATGTCAGACTCTTCGATGCCCTGGAACCCGCGGATCGAGGAGCCGTCGAACAGCTGCCCGTTCTCGAAGAAGTCGAGGTTGACGGTCTTCGCCGGGACGTTGAAGTGGTGCTGGCTGCCGGGGAGGTCCGTGAACCGGATGTCGACGAAGCGGACATCCTCCTCCTGGATGAACTTCAGGACTTCTTCGGGGTTGCTGAACATGCGTCCTTGCTCCTATGGATATCGTGCTGGACACCGGGCGGACCCGGTCTGCGTTGTTCACCCTAGCCGGATCGGCACAGGTGTGTGGGACCGATCACCGTCGATGACCTGATCCGGCGCGGGGTGCACCGGGGTCGTGCCGTCGTGATGGCCGGTCCGCGTCACCTGAGCCGTGGGCCGAGGCTCACGCTCTGGAGTCCACGCTAGGCAGGCGGGGTTTCTCGACCATCACGCAAATGTTTCAGCCATGTAACTTAAGTCGCTCATCCCCCTCGGCCAGTCCCGCCCGGAGAGCGTCCTCGCCCGTAGAATGGTGGGTCTGAGTCCGTCGGCAGACATGCTGCCGACGGTCCGTCGAGCAGAGGAGATCCGTGGCAGACAGCCGAGACGCGCGCCCTGGTGGTTCCGAGCCCTCCGGGGAGGGGACCGGAGACAGCTGGCCGGGGGAACGCCTGGGCCTTCCGGAGGACGGCCCAGGCAGCCTGGCCCCGTTCGGGCGCCGGGTGCTGGCTCTGCTGATCGACTGGGGGATCGCGCTGCTGATCTCCACAGTCTGGTTCGCCGGCGACCCGGTGGTGACCCTGCTGATCTTCGCCGCGATGCACATCATCCTGGTGGGTCTGCTCGGAGTGACCATCGGCAAACGACTGGTCCGCATCCAGGTGGTGCGCGGCACTCGGGCCCCAGGGCCGCTCTGGTCGGCCGTACGCACGGGGCTGCTGGTGGTGATCCTCCCGGCGATCCTCTTCGGGCCCGACGGGCGCGCCGTCCATGACCGTGTGGCGGGAACCGTTCAGCTGAGGATGTGACCGTCGACCTCGGTGTTCACCGGGGTGCCGAGGCCTGCGTCGGGGCCCCGCGGTCCAGGCCGCGGGTCCGATACGGGGCCCGCAGCCTGTCCACCAGGACGATCGCCGCGGCGATGAGCACGGCGGAGCCGAGCATGTGCAGCAGGACGAGCAGGATGGGGAGTCCGGTGAAGTGCTGGACATAGCCGATGGTGGCCTGGCCCAGAATCACGCCGACCAACCACCAGGTGGCCTTCCGCTGAGCAGGGGACGCCTGGTGCCGGAGCTGCCGGACCAGGATGGCCAGCGTCGCCGCGCACAGCACCCACACCGGGATCGTGTGGAGGCGGGTGACCAGGTCCGGGTCGAAACCGTGCCGGGGGGCGCCCGGGTCTCCGGCGTGAGGGCCTGTGCCCGTGACGATCGTGCCCAGGACGACGGCGATCCAGCTGGCGCCCAGCACGACCGGAGCCATCGCGGAGCTGACGGAGTCCACTGGCCCGTCCACGAGGGGACGTCCGGCCTCACCGTCGTGTCGGAGCTCCAGGTTCACTCGATGCAGCAGCTGGGCGGCGAGCATGACGAGGACCGAGGACAGCACGAAGTGCAGGCCCACCACCCACGGGTTGAGGTTCGTCCAGACCGTGATGCCGCCGATCACGCCCTGCAGCGGAATGCCCAGGCCGATCAGCAGCGACCGGACGACGAGTGGACGGTGGCTGTCCCAGAGCCGGACGATCGCCAAGAACATGGCCATGCTGATGGCGATGAGCACGTAGGTGAGCAGCCGATTGCCGAACTCGATCGCACCGTGGATGCCCATCTCGGGGGTGGAGACCCAGGACTCGGGGGTGCAGCGGGGCCACTCCGGACATCCGAGGCCCGAGTCGGTGAGCCGCACGGCGCCCCCGGTGACCATGATGCCGATGTTGGACACCAGGGTGGCGATCGCCAGGATCCGCGTCATGGTCGTGATACGGGTGGGGAGTCGGCGGGTCAGGGAATCGGTCAGCGCCATTGGAACCACCTTCGTGCGGCGAGGACGGCGAGCACGGACCAGCCCGCCAGGACGAGAGCAGGGACCGGGGCCAGTGCCCCGTCGATGGAAGCGGCGCGCAGGCCCTCGCCCAGCGCCGCGGAGGGGAGCAGGAGCAGCAGGGCGCCCGGTCCGTCATGGTCGAGCGGGAACACGGTGCCTCCGGCGGCCCCCAGCAGAACCCACAGGATGTTGGTCAGTGCGAGTGTCGCCTCTGCTCGCACCGTGCCGGCCAGCAGCAGGCCCAGCGCAGTGAAGGCGGTGGCACCCAGGACGAGGACCAGCGACAGCCACGCCAGGCCTCCGGGGTCAGGCTGCCAGCCCAGCATCAGTCCTGCCGCCCCGATGACGACCACCTGGATGACCACGACGCAGACGACGGCCACGGCCTTGCCGAGGATCAGGCCGGTCGGCCCGAGCGGAGTGGTGGACAGATAGGCCAGCACCCCGTACTGCCGTTCGAAGCCGGCCGCGATGCCCTGTCCGGTGAAGGCAGAGGCCATCACGGACAGTGCGAGCACCCCGGGGGTGATGACATCGATCCCGGGCACGCTGAGGCCTCCGGCGGTCGTGCCGGAGACGATGTCCAGACGGTGCGCTCCGATGAGCACCAACACAGGAAGGATGATCGAGACCAGCAGCTGTTCGCCGTTGTGCAGCGTGTTGCGGGTCTCGTAGAAGCCATGGGCGAGGATGCGCCGGCTCGCCGGAGCGGGGCGGGAGAGCGGCGGGGTCATGAGACGGAGACCTCCCAGAAGACGTCCTCGAGGGTGCGGGCCTCGAAGGAGACCTCGCCGGGCATCAGATCGATCTGGCGCCACCAGTCCGTGAGACGGTGGAGATCCTGGGGGCCACTGATGCCTCCGGCGGCCCACCGGGCTCCGGGCTCGTTGTCCGCCCCGCCGTCGAGGCTCATCGGCGTCGGAGCCGCCTCGAGCTCGGCACGGGTCAACGTGCGGGGCGAGACGAAGATCAGCCGCCGGCTGCGCCCGTCGTCGGTGAGCTCGGCCACGGTGCCGTGCCGCACGACGACGCCGTCCTTGAGGATGTGCACCGAATCGGCCAGGCGTTGGGCCTCCTCCAGCAGATGGGTGGTCAGCACGATGCCCAGCCCCCGGTCCCGCAGATGCGTGACCAGCTCGAAGACGGTCTGCCGCGACTGTGGATCCAGGCCGGCCGACGGTTCGTCCAGGAAGACGGCCTCCGGGCGGCCGATGAGGCTGGCGGCCAGGGCGACGCGCTGCCGCTGCCCGCCGGAGAGGCGGCGCACGGTGGTGCCCATGAATCCGGACATGTCCAGGCGGTCCACCAGGTCCTGAAGCGGCCAGGGGTCCGCGTGGAGCCGGGCGACGTGTTCGAGCAGCACCTTCGGTCGCACCGACTGGGGGAGGCCGCCGTCCTGGAGCATGACGCCGACCCGGGCGCGCAGCCCAGCCCCGGCCCGCCAGGGGTCCTCGCCCAGCAGGGAGACCGTGCCCTGGGAGGGTCGCAGCAGGCCTTGCGCGCAGCCCAGTGCGGTGGTCTTCCCCGCACCGTTGGGCCCCAGGAGGACGGTCACTTCGCCGCGGCGGGCGGTGAAGTCGACGCCGCGGAGGATCTCCTGCACACCGGTTGCGGACCGGGCGGAGCCGACCGCGTATCGGACCTGGCGCAGGCTGAGGCAGAGGGGATGCTGGGGCACCAGGACATTCTACATTTCTACAGGTTGTAGTAGAGGTCGAGGGTGCTGGAGGGTGGGAGGATGACATCCTGTGCCGGGGCTCGTGGCCCCGGCTGTGATCTGGATCAATGCAGGGTCGCCTTACTGGCACGCCTGTTTTGAATAAGTCATAATAGGATCATGTATTCGAGCCGGAGCTCCGCAGAGCCCGTGTCGGCGCAGGTCGACGCGGGTCGGGACGGCGACGGCACCACGCGTGAGCGGGTGCTGCAGCTCGTCGTGGAGGAGGGCCCCATCAGCGCTGCGGCGCTCGGGAGGCGCCTTGACCTCACGGCCGCCGCTGTACGCCGTCACCTCGACGCGATGACCGAGCAGGGCATCGTGGAGATCAAGAACGTCACCTCCCGTCGCAAGGGTGCCGGACGTCCTTCCCGACGCTACGTGATCTCGCAGGAGGGCCAGCAGGTGCTCGGCGACGACTATCTCGGGCTGGCCCGGCGGGCTCTCGACGTGCTCGGCGACGCCGTCGGTGACGAGGCGCCCCGCGCGCTGGCAGAGGCCTACTTCGCCGGCCACGAGGATCGCTACCGCCAGCACCTGGCCGGCATCGACGACCTCGACGAGCGTTCGGAGAGGCTGGCCGAGCTCTTCAGCGAGGACGGGTTCGCCGGCTTCACCCGCAAAGTGGGCCGGGACAATCCGCTGCTGGCCATGCAGTCCACCCAGCTCTGTCAGGGACACTGCCCGGTGCGGGAAATAGCTGAGGCCCATCCGGTGTTCTGCGAGGAAGAGACCGAGATGATCTCTCGCCTGCTCGAAGTGGACGTCCGGCGGCTCTCGACGCAGGCCGCGGGAGCCCACGTCTGCACCACACACGTCCCGGTGGGCCGCGAGCGGCTCGCCGCCGAACAGCGGGCCCGACGTTCAGCGTCCGATGCCCCGCAGGACCCCACGACACGCACCGCCTCCGCAGGCAGCCGCCTGTCCGGCGGACGCAAGAGAATCGTCATCTCCCCCCGTCAACAAGAGAGGTTGTCATGACCGAGCAGATCCAGCGCACCGAGGACCCGGGCGTCATCTCTGAGATCCTGGAGAAGAATCCGGAGCTCAACGCGATCGGGGCCTATGAGTACGGCTGGTCCGACTCCGACGTCGCCGGCGCCAACGCCAAGCGCGGTCTCGACGAGGCCGTCGTCGCCGACATCTCCTCCAAGAAGGACGAACCGGAGTGGATGCTCAAGCTGCGCAAGAAGGGCCTGAAGTACTTCGAGCGCAAGCCGCTGCCGATGTGGGGAGCCGACCTCTCTGAGATCGACTTCGACAACATCAAGTACTTCGTGCGCTCCACGGAGAAGCAGGCCCGCACCTGGGAGGACCTGCCCGAGGACATCCGCAACACCTATGAGAAGCTCGGCATCCCGGAGGCCGAGCGTGAGCGTCTGGTGGCCGGCGTGGCCGCCCAGTACGAGTCTGAGGTGGTCTACCACCAGATCCGTGAGGACCTGGAGGAGCAGGGCGTCATCTTCATGGACACCGACACCGCACTGAAGGAGCACCCGGAGTTCTTCGAGGAGTACTTCGGCTCCGTCATCCCGGTGGGCGACAACAAGTTCGCCGCCCTGAACACCGCGGTGTGGTCCGGCGGCTCCTTCGTCTACGTCCCCAAGGGCGTGCACGTCGAGATCCCGCTCCAGGCCTACTTCCGCATCAACACCGAGAACATGGGTCAGTTCGAGCGAACCCTGATCATCGCCGACGAGGACTCCTACGTCCACTACATCGAGGGCTGCACCGCCCCGATCTATGACACCGACTCGCTGCACTCGGCGGTCGTGGAGATCGTGGTCAAGAAGAACGCCCGCGTGCGCTACACGACCATCCAGAACTGGTCGAACAACGTGTACAACCTGGTCACCAAGCGCGCCGTCGTCGACGCCGGCGGCACCATGGAGTGGATCGACGGAAACATCGGTTCCAAGGTCACCATGAAGTACCCCGCGGTCTACCTGACCGGTGAGCACGCCAAGGGTGAGACCCTCTCTGTGGCCTTCGCCGGCGAGGGTCAGCACCAGGACACCGGCTCCAAGATGGTCCACATGGCGCCGCACACCTCGAGCTCCATCGTCTCGAAGTCGGTGGCCCGCAACGGTGGACGCGCCTCCTACCGCGGCCTGGTCCAGGTCAACGAGGGAGCCGAGCACTCGGCGAACTCCGTGGTGTGTGACGCCCTGCTGGTGGACACGATCTCAAAGACCGACACCTACCCGTACATCGACATCCGCGAGGACGACGTGACCCTCGGGCACGAGGCCACCGTCTCCAAGGTCTCCGAGGACCAGCTGTTCTACCTCATGGCCCGCGGGCTGGCCGAGGACGAGGCCATGGCGATGATCGTGCGCGGCTTCATCGAGCCGATCGCCCGGGAGCTGCCGATGGAGTACGCCCTCGAGCTGAACCGCCTCATCGAGCTGCAGATGGAAGGCTCGGTCGGCTGACCGGAGGCCTCATCGCCGTACGCACGGACACCCGCTCCGGGGGGAGCCCCCGGGGCGGGTCTCCGTGAGATCCGACTTCACCCACATCTCCACGACAGACAAGGGACGAGGAACAGATGACGAACACCCCCGCTGACCAGGCGGAGAAGGTCGCAGGAGTGGAGGTCGGCGAGCGCCGCATCTCCATCCCCGGCATGACGGAGGAGGGCGAGAACCTCGCCGCTGAGACCAACCAAGCCGCTGAGCACAGCCACGGCGGGCTCGGTGAGACGAAGCAGCTGACCTCCGGCATCGGCTCCCGGGCCAACCGGCACACCGGATTCGACGTCGCCGGCTTCCCGCAGCCGAGCGGCCGTGAGGAGGAGTGGCGCTTCACTCCGCTGAAGAAGCTGACCGGCGTGCTGACCGACGAGGCAGGTCAGGCCGACGCCGCGGAGCACCGCGTCACCGCCTCCGAGGACGTCGTCGTCTCCTCGCTGGCCCAGGGGATCGCTCCGCGCGACAGCGTCCTGCAGCCGGCGGACCGCGCAGCCGCCGTCGCGGCCAAGAACGTCGACGACGCGCTGCACGTCAGCGTGCCGGCCGACGTCGAGGTCGCGGAGCCGATCCGCGTGGACATCACCGGGGCGGGCGCCGGACGTCGCGCCAACAGCCACATCGTGCTGCAGGCCGGGACCCACGCGAAGGCGGTGTTCGTGCTCGAGCACCGCGGCAGCGCGGCCTTCAACGGCAACGTGGAGGTGATCGTTGGCGACGGCGCCGACGTGAAGGTGATCTCCCTGCAGCGCTGGGACGACGACGCCGTCCACGTCGGACAGCACGACGCCGAGGTCGGTCGCGACGCGTCCTACAAGCACGTCGCCGTGTCGCTGGGCGGCGCAGTCATCCGCCTCAACACCAACTTCCGCTACGCCGCCGAGGGTGCGGAGGCGGAGATGTACGGCCTGTACTTCGCCGATGCCGGTCAGCACATTGAGCACCGGACGTTCGTGGACCACAACTCGCCGCGGAACACGTCCAACGTCCTGTACAAGGGCGCTCTCCAGGGCGCCTCGGCCCGCACCGTGTGGGTGGGTGACGTGCTCATCCGCAAGGAGGCCGTGGGGACCGACTCCTACGAGAAGAACCAGAATCTGGTGCTCACCGACGGAGCCCGCGCGGACTCGGTGCCGAACCTGGAGATCGAGACCGGCGTCATCGAGGGGGCCGGGCACGCCTCCTCCACCGGACGGTTCGACGAGAACCACCTCTTCTACCTCATGGCCCGGGGCATCCCGGAGAAGGAGGCCCGCCAGCTGGTGGTCCGTGGCTTCCTGAACGAGATCATCCAGAAGATCGGTGTGTCCAGCATCGAGGACTCCCTCCAGGAGGACCTGGAGAACGAGCTGGAGATCGCCGGCTTCTGAGCATCGCCGGGCGCGCGCCCGGACTGCCCCACCCGCTTGACACTGACGCTTCACGACACAGCAAAGGACGACGGACACGACATGTCTACTCTCGAGATCAAGGACCTCCACGTCTCCATCGAGACCGAGCAGGGCACCAAGGAGATCCTCAAGGGCGTCTCCCTGACCATCACCTCCGGTGAGATCCACGCCATCATGGGCCCCAACGGCTCCGGCAAGTCCACCCTGGCCGCCACCATCGCCGGGCACCCCCGCTACGAGGTGACCTCCGGGTCCATCACCCTCGACGGCGAGGACGTCCTGGAGATGGGCGTGGACGAGCGCGCCCAGGCCGGCCTGTTCCTGGCCATGCAGTACCCGGTGGAGGTCCCTGGTGTGACCATGACCAACTTCCTGCGCACCGCGAAGACCGCCCTGGACGGCGAGGCGCCGAAGCTCCGCACCTGGACCAAGGAGGTCCGCGAGGCGATGGAGCAGCTGAAGATCGACGCCGACTTCGCCAGCCGCAACGTCAACGAGGGCTTCTCCGGCGGTGAGAAGAAGCGCGTGGAGATCCTGCAGCTGGAGCTGTTCAAGCCGAAGTTCGCCGTCCTGGACGAGACCGACTCGGGTCTGGACATCGACGCCCTGCGCGTGGTCTCCGAGGGCGTCAACCGCGCCCATGAGGCCAACGGCATGGGCACCATGCTCATCACGCACTACACCCGCATCCTCAACTACATCAAGCCCGACCACGTCCACGTGTTCATCGACGGGCGCGTCGCCGAGCACGGTGGGCCGGAGCTCGCTGATGAGCTGGAGGAGAAGGGCTACGACCGCTTCCTCGCGGCCACCGCCTGAGACGACCATCTCGAGAGGCACTGATCCCATGACCGCTGCTCACCCGCAGCCCGCGCCGGCCGCCGGCTCCGCCCGCTCCCTGAGCGCGGCGGAGCTGGCGGCCGTCCGTGCGGACTTCCCGCTGCTGGAGCGCACCGTGCGTGACGGGCGGCCGCTGGTCTACCTGGACACCGCGGCGACCGCGCAGAAGCCCCGTGCTGTGCTCGAGGCGGAACGGCACTTCTACGAGCGCACCAACGCCGCTGTCCACCGCGGCGCCCATCAGGTCGCCGAAGAGGCCACAGAGGTCTACGAGGCGGCTCGAGCCGCCGTCGCCGGCTTCGTCGGGGCCGACGAGGACGAGATCGTGTGGACCAAGAACGCCACCGAGGCGCTCAACCTGGTCAGCCACGGCTTCCTCAGCGCCACGCTGGACGCCCGGCTCGGACGCGGCGAATCCGCGACGTCGGAGCGCTTCGCCCTCGCGGAAGGTGACGAGATCGTGGTCACCGAGGCCGAGCACCACGCGAACCTGGTGCCCTGGCAGCAGCTCGCCGCACGGACCGGAGCCACGCTGCGGTGGATCGGCCTCACGGATGAGGGCCGCCTGGATCCGGAGACGTTCTCCGTGATCACCGAGCGCACCCGAATCGTGGCGCTGACGCACGCCTCCAACGTCACCGGCGCGATCAGCCCTGTGGCCGACGTCGTCGCGCACGCGCGGCGCGTCGGCGCCGTCGTGGTGCTGGATGCCTGCCAGTCCGCAGCCCACCTGCCGTTGGACGTCCACGGTCTCGACGTCGACTTCGCCGCGTTCTCCGGGCACAAGATGCTCGCTCCCACCGGTGTGGGCGTCCTGTATGGTCGCCGTGAGCTGCTGGAGCTCCTGCCGCCGTTCATCACCGGCGGATCGATGGTGGAGGTCGTCACCATGGAGACCACCACGTTCATGCCGCCGCCGAACCGTTTCGAAGCCGGCACGCAGATGGTCGCCCAGACCGTGGGGATGCACGCCGCTGTGGAGTATCTCCACGGTGTGGGTATGGAGTCCTTCGCCGCACATGAGGAGGAGCTGACCCGGCTGCTGCTCGACGGGATCGCCTCGGTCCCCGGTGTGCGGGTGCTGGGCCCCACGGATCCCGTCGACCGGCTCGCCGTGGTGGCCTTCGACGTCGAGGGGGTGCACCCGCACGATGTGGGCCAGGTGCTCGACGACGCCGGCATCGCCGTGCGCGTGGGACATCACTGTGCCCAGCCGGTGCATCGGCGGCTCGGCGTCCACGCCTCGGCCCGAGCCTCAGCCGGCGTCTACACCACGCCTGACGAGGTCGCGGCGTTCGTGGAGGCGCTGGGGCGTGTGAGGCCGTTCTTCGGCCTCGGGGGGAGCACCTCGGGAGGGCAGCATGGCTGACGCCCTGGAGCAGCTCTACCAACAGGTGATCCTCGACCACTCCCGGGAACGCCACGGGGCAGGTGCGCTGGAGAACTACGACGGCGAATCCTTCCAGGTCAACCCGACCTGCGGCGACGAGGCCCGGCTCTGGGTCAGGCTGGACTCCTCGGAGGACGGCACGGACCTGCGCATCGCGGGTCTGGGCTGGGAGGGCCACGGCTGCTCGATCTCCCAGGCCTCGCTGTCGGTCATGCATGACCTCGTCGACGGCACGCAGGTCTCGGAGGCCGAAGAGCTGGGGGAGACCTTCCGGGAGCTCATGCGTGGTCGAGGCCGCCCCTTGGCGGACGAGGAGCGACAGGAGAGGCTGGAGGACGCCTCGGCCTTCGTGGGCGTCGCGAAGTATCCGGCGCGCATCAAGTGCGCCCTGCTGGGCTGGATGGCGCTGCACGACGCCCTGCTGCAGGCGCGCGTCTCCCGCACGCCGAGCACCGAAGACTGACACCCCGGCCGGACAGGCCGGGCATACATGGCGACACCGTGGCGTTACGCCATCGAAGGAAGGAGTGCGGACCATGAGTGAGACCCCGACCGCCGAGCGGACACCGCTCGAAGACATCGAAGAGGCCCTCAAAGAGGTCATCGACCCGGAGCTGGGCATCAACGTCGTCGACCTGGGCCTGCTCTACGGCCTGAACTACGCCGAGGACGGCGCCCTGGTCATCGACATGACCCTCACCACCGCCGCCTGCCCGCTGACCGACGTCCTGGAGGACCAGGTCGGCCAGCACGTGGGCACCATGGTGGACGAGTGGCGGCTCAACTGGGTGTGGATGCCGCCGTGGGGGCCGGAGAAGATCACCGAGGACGGCCGCGAGCAGATGCGGGCCCTCGGCTTCAACATCTGAGCCTTCAGCGGCCCTCAGGCTCCTGCAGGGCGAGTCGGCGGTAGCGAGCGATCGCTGCCGCCGGCTCGTCGTCGTCCACGAGCCGCCCGTGATCGAATACGAGGACCCGGTCCGCCTGGGCCGCGAACTCCAGATCATGGGTGGCCAGCAGCAGGGGCACCTGCAGCTCGAGCAGGCGGCGGCGGAACTCTGCGGCATTGCGCAGATCCAGCAGTGTGGTGGGTTCGTCGGCGATCACCAGCTCGGGCTCAGTGGCCAGCACTCCGGCCAGGGCGACCTTCTGCCGCTCGCCGGAGGAGAGCTCGTAGACGCTCGACTCCGCCCGGTGTCCGAGTTCCAGCTGTGTCAGGATCTCCCGCATCCGGCGGGTGCGCTCGGCGCGGGACTTCACCGTCTCCCGCAGCGAGAACTCGATGTCCTCGCCCACCACCGGCATGATGATCTGCGCCTGCGGGTTCGCGAAGATGAACCCCGACCGCGGCACGGCCGGGGAGAAGCGGATCTCCCCGGCGGTGGGTGCGACCAGGCCCGCCACCAGCCGCAGCAGCGTGGACTTGCCGGAGCCGTTGGCCCCGACGACCGCGACCACCGGCTCGTCCAGGGTGAGGCTCAGCTCGTGGAGGATCGTCCGACGCGAGCCATCGGGCAGGTCCACGGCGACGTGGACGGCGTCGACCTCGGTGACCAGGCGCTGCGGGCCAGAGGCGGGGACCCGCGAGCCCGATTGGACAGCCTCGTTAGACTGTCCAGGGTGTGCCGGAGCGTCGGCGCCCTTCAGCGTGCTCCTCGTCGCTCCGTCCGTCATCTCAGCCATGTCTCGACTGCTGCTCCGATCTGCGGCGGTCCGCGTCTCTCCCAGGAAGGCCTGTCAACTGTGATCAGCGTATCGAACCTCGAGCTGCGAGCCGGCGCCCGTCTGCTCATGGACGAGGTGTCCTTCCGCATCGACGCCGGTGACAAGGTGGGTCTGGTGGGGCGCAACGGCGCGGGGAAGACCACCATGACCAAGGTGCTCGCCGGCCAGGCCCTGCCCGCGGCCGGTCACGTCGAGCGCACCGGGTCGATCGGGTACCTGCCCCAGGACCCCCGAGTGGAGAACATGGAGCAGCTCGCCCGCGACCGCATCCTCTCTGCGCGCGGTCTTGACGAGGTCGTGGCCAAGATGCGCCAGGCCGAGGAGCAGATGAGCTCCTCTGACGACGCCGTCCAGGCCCGGGCCATGAAGCGCTACTCCACCCTGGAGGCTCGGTTCGTGGCAGCCGGCGGCTACGCCGCAGAGTCTGAGGCGGCCACCATCTGTGCGAACCTCGACCTGCCGGAGCGCATCCTCACCCAGCCGTTGAAGACGCTCTCCGGCGGCCAGCGGCGGCGCGTGGAGCTGGCGCGGATCCTCTTCTCGGACGCCGACACCCTTCTTCTCGACGAGCCGACCAACCACCTGGACCAGGACTCCATCGTCTGGCTCCGGGACTACCTGCAGCACTTCTCGGGCGGATTCATCGTGATCTCCCACGACGTGGAGCTCATGGAGCGCACCGTCAACAAGGTGCTGTACCTGGATGCCAACCGGTGTGTGGTGGACGTCTACAACATGGGGTGGAAGAACTATCTCGTTCAGCGGGAGCAGGACGAGGCGCGACGCAAGCGCGAGTTCGCCAATGCCGAGAAGAAGGCCACGGCGCTGCGCTCCCAGGCGGAGAAGATGCGCGCCAAGGCCACCAAGGCGGTCGCCGCGCAGAACATGTTGAAGCGGGCCGACCGCATGATGGTCGGACTCGAAGGAGAGCGACAGGCGGACCGGGTGGCCAACATCCGCTTCCCGAAGCCGGCGTCCTGCGGCAAGACGCCGCTGTTCGCCGAAGGGCTCTCGAAGTCCTATGGCTCCCTGGAGATCTTCACCGGTGTGGACCTGGCGATCGACCGAGGCTCCCGGGTGGTCATCCTCGGCTACAACGGGGCAGGCAAGACCACACTGCTGCGCATGCTCGCCGGAGTCGCCCAGCCAGACTCCGGGGCTGTCATCCCTGGACACGGGCTCAAGCTGGGCTACTACGCCCAGGAGCACGACACCTTGGACACCGAACGCACCGTGTTGGAGAACATGAAGACCGCCGCACCGGAGCTGGCGGACACCGAGCAGCGCAAGATCCTGGGTTCGTTCCTGTTCTCCGGCGATGACGTCCACAAGCCGGCGGAGGTGCTCTCCGGCGGTGAGAAGACCCGTCTGGCCCTGGCCACCCTGGTCGCCTCCAGCGCCAACGTGCTGCTGCTCGACGAGCCCACGAACAACCTGGATCCCGCCTCCCGTGAGGAGATCCTGGCCGCGCTGCGGACCTACGAGGGCGCCGTCGTGCTGGTCACCCACGACGAGGGTGCGGTGGAGGCACTGGATCCGGAGCGTGTGGTGCTGCTGCCCGACGGCGTCGAGGACCTCTACACCGCCGAATACCAGGACCTGGTCACCCTGGCCTGATCCTGGCTCCCCACAGCACAGGGCCGGGAGCGACGACTCATCGTCGCTCCCGGCCCTGTGCTGTGTCTCCCGGTGCGGAGTATGGGGCAGTGGAGGCTCAGCCCTGCCGGCTGAGGAAGTCCTCCGCGCCTCCGACGAGCTCCACGTGGCCCTGGGCGAGACCGTCCCGATTCACCGTCGAGGCGATCTCCGCAGCGAACTCCTCCACGGAGTACAGCTTGCCGGCGGCTTCCCGGCGGGCGTCGATCGCACCGGGCTCGGCACGCTCGAGCAGCGTCGCGGTGATCGTGCCTTCGATCATGTCCCCGGAGACGATGGTCAGCGTGATCCCCTTCTCGTCCAGCTCAGGGATCATCGCCACCAGGGCGTCCTCACCGGCGCGCTTGGAGCGGGCCACCGGCTCGTAGGCGTCCATGGTGGCGGTCTCATTGATGAAGTGCGCCTGGTGGCTGGTCACGAAGACCACCTGGGCACCGCGAGGCATGACGTCGAGCGCGGCGCGGAGCATCTGGACCTGGGCGTCACGGTTGAGCTTCAGGGCGTAGTCCTCGCCCCGGTCTGACTCCATGCCGCCGGAGGCGTTGAGGATCAGCAGGTCCAGGGAGCCGAAGTTCTCCACGGCGGCGTCCACGAGGCTCTTGGCACCCGCGGCTTCGGTGAGGTCCGCACCGACGGCCACGGCACGGCCGCCGGCCTCGTCGATCTGTGCGACGACCTTCTTCGCGCGGGGGGCCTTCTGCCGGTAGTTGATCACCACACCCGCTCCACGGGCTGCGATCAGCTGAGCAGTGGCCGCACCGATGCCGCGGGACGAGCCGGTGATGATGGCGCCGGTGCCGGCGAGGTCCTGGGTCTCAGTCATGGTCAATGGTCTCCTTCTGTACTGGGTGACGGGGGTCGGCTGCGGAGCACCGGGGCTCAGTGGCCCATACCGAGTCCGCCGTCGACGGGGATCACCGCGCCGGAGATGTAGCCGGCGTCCTCGGAGGACAGCCAGCGCACCACCCGAGCGACTTCGTCGGTCTCGGCGAAACGGCCGGCGGGGATGTTCTCCAGATACTTCTTCTGGGTGTCCTCGTCGAGCGCGTCGGTCATGTCCGAGCGCACGAACCCGGGCGCCACCACGTTGGCGGTGATGCCCCGTCCGCCGAGCTCCCGGGTGAGGGACCGTGCCATGCCCACCAGCCCGGCCTTGGAGGATGCGTAGTTGATCTGACCGGGGGAGCCGTAGAGGCCGACCACGGAGGAGATCAGCACCACGCGGCCCTTGCGCAGGCGCAGCATGCCTTTGGACGCACGCTTGAGCACGCGGAATGCTCCGGTGAGGTTGGTGTCCACCACGTCCGTGAAGTCATCTTCGGACATCCGCAGCAGCAGGGTGTCCCGGGTGATGCCGGCGTTGGCGACCAGCACCTCCACAGGTCCGTGGGCCTCCTCGACGGCGGTGAACGCCGCATCGATCGAGGCGGCGTCGGTGACGTCCGCGGCCACCCCCAGCGCGCCCTCCGGGGCTTCGCCGGTCCGGGTTGTCACCGCGACCTTGTCTCCGGCCGCGATGAACTCCTCGGCGATGGCGCGGCCGATGCCGCGGTTGCCTCCGGTGATCAGTACGCTGCGTCCGCTCATGGGTCTCCCGTCGTCAAAATGGTCACAACTGCCCACCAGCCTATGTCAGGCACACGGTGACCGTCTCGTCACATCGCCGGTGGGCGTCCAGGTCCGCGCACTAGAATGGAGCGGTGAACGAACCTGTCCAGTCCATCACGGATGCTCCCCAGCGTCACAGCGAGGAGCAGCACGGGCGCATGGTGCGCTACGCGATCTCCATGGGCATCCGTGCCGTGTGCTTCGTGCTGGCCGTCGTCGTGCAGAACTGGATGACCTGGGTCTTCCTCGCGCTGGCTGTCGTGCTGCCCTACATCGCGGTCACCGTGGCCAATGCGGGCACGGACCGGTACTTCCGCAGTCGGGATGCCGAGACGGTGGACGGGATGCGCGGTCTGCCTGCCGGCTCGGCGCAGCTGGGGGACGGCCGGGGCCCCGGAAGAGATGCGGATGATCAGGCCGCGGCAGGGGACCCTGACCGTGCCGAGGGCCATCAGGGGGGCGCCGAGGGGCAGGTGCAGGTCATCGAAGGTGAAGTCGTGCGGGATGCAGGAGACGATGGACGTTCTTAGCTCGCTGGGCGGACAGGCCGGGGAGGCCTCCGGTCCGGAGACGCCGCAGTGCTCCCGCAAGGGGTGCCGGTCCGCCGCCGTCTGGCAGATCCTGTGGAACAACCCCAAGATCCACGACGAGCAGCGACGGAAGGTCTGGCTGGCCTGTGACGAGCACCGGGCATGGCTGGAGAACTTCCTGGCCCAGCGTCTGTTCTGGCGCAGCACGGTGCCCCTGACCGGCGGCGACACTGAGGAGTCCGCGACATGAGCCGGTACCGATTCCTGCTGACTCCCACGTGGCTGGGCTGGCTGGCCGTGTGCGTGGGCTTCGCTGTGGCCTGTGTGTTCCTGGGACAGTGGCAGCTGGACCGCCGGGAGCAGGCTATGGAGGACATCAACAGGGTCGTCGCCAACTATGACGAGGACCCAGTGCCCTATGCCGAGGTGCGCGAACTGTACCGGTCTCCGGAGGCCGACGACGAATGGACCGTGACCACTTTGCGCGGCGAATATCTCTCCGACGACGTCCGGCTGGTGCGCAACCGCGGTCACAGCGGGTCCGTCGGCTATGAGCAGGTGGTGCCCTTCCGCACCCACGACGGCGACGTCGTCGTGATCAGCCGCGGCTGGCTGCCGACCGACAGCACCGATGCCTCCCGGCCCGCCTATATGCCGGAGCCGCCGCGGGGAGAGGCCGAGGTGACGGTGCGGCTGAAGCCGGGCGAGCCGGACATCGACCGGGACGCCCCGGACGGCCAGCTCGCCTCCATCGACCTCGACGAGTACGAGACGCAGCTCGGCTACGACCTCGTGACCGGCGCCTACGGGCTCATGGCCGGAGAGGATCCGGCCCCCGACCAGCAGCCGCGCCAGCTGGCCCGGCCGGAGCTGGACGAGGGCCCGCACCTGTCCTACTCCATGCAGTGGTACGCGTTCGGGCTGCTCGGCTTCGTCGGCTGGGGATACGCGGCCCGACTGACGGCCCGCAATCGGGATCTCGACGTGATCGCCGAAGAGGAGGACGGAAAGGAACGGGCAGCCGGGACGGCGTCATCAGGGGTCTCCCGTCAGGAGCGTCTGCGCGAGGCCCGCCGGCGTCGTCGGGAGCGGGCCGGTCGCGCCAGCGACGAAGACGTCGAGGACGCGTGGGTGGACGAAAGGCTGGGCTCACGCTGACCGGTTCGGGCGCTTCGGCAGCCCCTCAGCAGCCCCTGTGCTGGCGCCGGGCGGTGCGCAGCGACTCATGCAGGTTGTCGGTGCGCGGCGCCTGCACGGCTCGGCGGGGACGTCGGCTGCCCCGGCGGACGGCCCGGAGATCCTCGATCAGCAGAGCCTCAGGAATCTCCCCGGACTCGTCGACCCGGACCCGCTTGCCCTCGCCGACCACCGGAAGTGCCCAGATGGCCAGGAACAGGACCCCGATGGCGCCCGCGGTCAGGGCCGCCCACCCGAGAGCGTCCCACACCGGCTCTGCTCGGTCCACCACTCCGCTCCACGTGCCGTAGAGCAGGGCGGCCGCCATGGTCAGCAGGACCCAGGGCATCGCCGTCAGAGGCATCCTCTCCCGGTAGAGCACCGTGCCCGAGCGAAGTCGAGCTGACAAGAAGCGGTGCATCAGATCACCAGCAGCAGGGCGGTGGGCACCGTCAGAAGCCCGGCAGCGGCTGCCGCGATCGCGGCCTGGGCGGTGCGTGGAAGCGCTGGCGGGGGCACGAGCAGGCGCTTGAGCCGCTCCGTGGTGATCACCGCGGCGCCGGCGCCGGCGGTCGCACCCTGGGCCGCATCGAGCTCCGGCAGGCCGCGAGGTCCGTCCGCGTCCGCGTCGTCGATCAGGGACATCTCAGGGGTGCTCAGGGCCAGAGAGCGCAGGAGGTCGTCCCTGGAATGGTGCTGCATGGCGCCGTCGTCGGCGAGCATCTCCGTGAGCTCGAGGACCGCTTCCCGGCCGTAGCGGGTGGTGGGCAGCCAGGGCAGCGCCCGGTACCAGGCGTCGAAGGCCATGGTGAGCAGATGGTGCCGTTGGTGCAGGTGAGTCTGCTCGTGAGCGACGACGGCGGCGAGCTCCGCATCGGAGAGCTGGTCGAGCAGCCCGCGGGAGAGCACCGTGACCGAACTTGCGTGCGTGCGTCCGGGCAGACAGTAGGCCAAGGGCGCCTCGGCCTCGATGACATGGGCCTCATCCACGGCCGTCGCATTCGGTGCTGTGGTGGCGCCTCTGCGCTCGTCCAGCGGTGTGGACAGCAGCCTCACGAGATCCCGGTGCCGGCGTCGCGAACCCAGGACCCTGACGTAGGTGCGCAGCAGCGTGAGCAGCAGGTGGGTGCCCAGCATGACCGCCAGGCACAGGGCGAACACATGGGTGGGCAGCACATGCAGGTCCTCCAGCGCGGTGAAGTCGGCGGCGAGCAGCAGCTTCAGGACCTCCGCCACGGATTCATGGAGCGATCCGCCGAAGGGTGACAGCCCGTAGACCAGAGGCGCTCCGATGAGCGCGAGCCCCCCGGCCAGAGCGATGGCCTGCCACAGCAGCATGGCGGCCCACGGAGAGCGTGCGCGGAAACGGGCCCGGCTGAGCAGCCGGGGGATCGGCACGGCCAGCAGGAACGCCAGCACGGCGAGGAAGAGGGCCAGCGAGGTCACAGCACCAGTCTACGGGCACGTCCACATCGGACCGGGGCGACCACGGCGACGAGGAGGTCTCCGCGGGGGAGCGGTTCAGGAGGACCTGAGGATCCGACGAAGAGCGGCGGCCTCCGAGTCGGAGATCCCACCGATGAAGCGGGCGAGCACGGCCTCACGGTCGGAGGCGGTGCCGAGCACCTCATTGAGCATCTCCACCGTGTGCTCCTCGCGGCTGGCCGCGGCGGCGTAGCGGTGCGGACGGCTGGAGCGCTCCCGGGTGACCATGTTCTTCTTCTCCAGGCGCGCGAGGACCGTCAGCACCGTGGTGACCGCCAGGTCCTCGTCCAGTCGATCCCGCACGTCATTGGCGCTGAGGGACTCTGCGCTGTCCCAGAGCAGGCTCATGACTGAACGCTCGAGGTCGCCGAGGGTGGCCATGCGGTGGATCTCCTTGCCGGTGATGGGGTGTCCTGACAGGCGGAGCGAGTCTGCTCAGCCCGCTACAGGGTGCCTTTCCACGATACTCCTGGTGGGACCGTGATTTCTACAACCTGTAGTAATGGCGTGTCACATGATGAGACGCCACCGTGCGTCAGTCCCCGGCGGCCCCGGTGTCCTCGGAGCCGTCCTCGGCGCCGTCCACGGAGCCGGCCGACAGGCGTGCGCCGGCCACGCGGGTGAGGGCCTCCGGGCTGGAGGCCACCGCATCGACCGTGCGCTCCAGCGGGATCCCGGAGCCGTCGCGTCGGGCCGTCTCCGCCGGCAGCACACGGGCCGAGCCGTTCTTCGCCGCGCCCATCGCCGGGCCCAGACCTGCCCATGCCAGGCGCAGGTGGTCTTCGCCGCGGAGAAAACGATGGGCACGGACGCCGGCGGTCGCGCGCCCCTTGGCCGGGAACTCGGAGAACTCGGTGACCTTCACGCTGCCGTCCTCGAAGCCCTCCAGCGGCTCCTGTCCGGCGGCGACGGTCACCACCACCGGCGTCCAGCCGGCCAGGTCCTCTGCGAGCTGCCCGTCCTCGTCCGGCACTCCCGCGCCGGGCACGACCGTGAAGCTGATGACCTCATCGCCGTCGGCGACCTTGATTCCTGCCATCCCGGCGGCGGTCCTGCCCTGGGGACGCACCAGTGCGGCGTCGTAGTGCAGCATCTGCGCCCCCGCAGTGATGAACACCAGCTGGTCGTCATCAGCAGGGGCCGCCTGGGCGCCGACGACGCGGTCCTTGCCCTTCAGCGCGACGACCTCCCACTCGTCCCGGTTCAGCGGATAGTCCGGGTTGACCCGTTTGACCCGCCCCGCGGCCGTCCCGAGGGCGACGACCTCGTCCAGGGGCACGAAGGCGATCAGCTCCTCTTTGCGCTCCAGCGCCAGGAAATCCTTGACCTTGACACCCTGGTTGAGATTCACCGTGCCGGAGGCGACCTCCACGGCGGGCATGTCCACCACCGGCACCCGGATCATCCGTCCTGCCGAGGTGATGGCGCCGATCTCCCCACGGGCTGAGGTGGGGACCATGGACGTCAGCGCGTCATGACGCCCGCGACGAGTCGGATGGACCAGTCCGGAGCGGTCCGTGGTGCGAGCCAGCTGCCCCGAGGTCGACAGCAGAGCCCAGCACGGGGAGTCGGCGATCTGCATGGCGGTGGCCGCCTCATCGGGCGAGGCCGCCTTCGCCGCGGGAGCCGGGGCCTCCAGGGTCTCGGACTCCACCAGCTGGGTACGGCGGTCGTCGCCGTGGGCCTCGGCAACCTGGGCCAGCTCGTCGGCCACCGCCTCCCGCAGCCGCTGCTCGGAGTCCAGGATCGCCTGAAGCTCGGCGATCTCCTCCTCGAGGCGCTGCTTCTCCTGCTCCAGCTCCAGCGTGGAGTAGCGGGTCAGCTGCCGCAGCCGCAGCTCCAGGATGTGCTCAGCCTGCGGCTGGGTGAGGTCGAAGATCGTCATCAGGCGCTCTCGGGCGGTGCCGGTGTCCTCGGCGGCGCGGATGATCTGGATGACCTCGTCGATGTCGAGGATCGCGATCAGCAGGCCCTCCACCAGATGGAGGCGGTCCTGGCGCTTCGCCAGTCGATAGGCCGTGCGCCGACGCACCACGGAGATGCGGTGGTCCACGTAGACCTGGAGCATCTCCAGCAGGCCCAGTGTGCGCGGCTGGCCGTCCACCAGGGCCACGTTGTTGATCCCGAAGGAGTCCTCCATCGGGGTGAGCTTGTACAGCTGCGCCAGCACCGCCTGGGGGTTGAACCCGGCCTTGAGCTCGATGATCATCCGCAGGCCGTGCTTGCGGTCGGTCAGGTCCAAGACGTCGGAGATGCCGGCCAGGCGCTTGGACTGGACCGCGTCCTTGATCTTCTCGATGATCTTCTCCGGACCCACCATGTAGGGCAGCTCCGTGACGACGATCCCCGTCTTGCGCGGAGAGACCTGCTCGATGGAGACCGTCGCGCGGGTCTTGAAGGAGCCGCGACCCGTGCGGTAGGCGTCCCGGATGCCGTCCAGTCCCACGATCCGTCCACCCGAGGGAAGGTCAGGGCCGGGGATGTGGACCATGATGTCCTCGAGCGTGGCCTCGGGGTGCATGATCAGATGCCGCGCCCCCGCGACCACTTCACGCAGGTTGTGCGGAGCCATGTTCGTCGCCATGCCCACGGCGATCCCCGACGCGCCGTTGACCAGCAGGTTGGGGAAGGCGCTGGGCAGCACCGAAGGCTGGGTCAGCTGATTGTCATAGTTCGGCTCGAAGTCGACGACGTCCTCGTCCAGATCGGTGGTCATCGACACCGCGGCCGCCGTCATACGGGCTTCGGTGTAGCGGGGAGCCGCCGGGCCGTCGTCGAGGGAGCCGAAGTTGCCGTGGCCGTCCACCAGGGGCAGCCGCAGCGAGAAAGACTGGGCCATGCGGACCAGGGCGTCGTAGATGGCGGCGTCCCCATGGGGGTGCAGCTTTCCCATCACCTCGCCCACCACGCGGGCGGACTTCACATGGCCCTTCTCGGGGCGCAGCCCCATCTGGGACATCATGTACAGGATCCGCCGTTGCACCGGCTTCAGTCCGTCGCGGGCGTCCGGCAGAGCCCGCGAGTAGATCACCGAATAGGCGTACTCCAGGAACGAGGTCTCCATCTCCGCCGAGACGTCGATGTCGACGATGTGGTCCTCCGGGGTCACCGGGGGCTGCTCGGGGCCGGAGCGCGGGGAGCTGGAAGTCGAACGGCGGGCCATGGGCGCGGAAGGTGTCCTTCGTCGGGGTCGTGAGGGTCGGCAGGGCCTTCGCAGACGTCCATAGGAGCGGTCCATGCCTGCCGGCCGGAAGTTCTCGTAGTCTTGATCCTATGGGTGAACCAGCAGAAACCGGCGGATATCCGGGCCACTGGGAGGCAGATGTCGTCCTGCGGGACGGCGCCGCGGCCCACCTGCGCCCGATCGGGGCCGACGATGCCGAGCGGCTGCAGCGCATGCATGCGGCCCAGTCGGAGTCGTCCATCTATCTGCGGTACTTCACCTACAAGTCCTCACTGACGGAGAAGGAGCTGCGACGCTTCACCCAGGTGGACCACGTCGACCGGGTGGCGATGGTGATCCTGCTGGCCAGCCCGTCCGGCGATCAGGAGATCATCGGCGTCGGAGGCTACGACCGCATCGACGGCACCCGGGAGGCCGAGGTCTCGTTCCACATCTCCGACGCCCATCAGGGCAGAGGTCTGGGGTCGATCCTGCTGGAGCATCTGGCGGCAGCCGGCCGGGAGCGTGGCCTGGAGCGGTTCTCCGCGGAGGTCCTGCCGGAGAACCGCAAGATGTTGGCCGTCTTCTCCGAGGCCGGCTATGAGGTGCAGCGGCGGTTCGAAGACGGCGTGGTCGTCCTCGAGTTCCCCATCGACCCGACGGAGAAGTCCCGCGCCGTGATGGAGGCGAGGGAGCATCGCGCCGAGTCCCGCAGCGTCGCCGAGCTGCTGACGCCGTCCCAGGTGGCGGTCATCGGCGCCTCCCGCGAGTACGGCTCGGTGGGGTATCACCTGGTGCACAACCTCGTGGAGGGGCGGTTCACCGGAGGCATCCACGCCGTGAACCCGGACGCCTTCGAGGTCGGCGGCACGGAGGCGTACGCCTCGCTGGAGCACATCAAGCAGGACGTCGATCTGGCGGTCGTGGCGGTGCCTCCGGAGCGGCTGGCCGAGGTGGTGGCGGACTGCGGTCGGCACGGGGTCAAGGGACTGCTGGTGGTGACCGCGGGGCTCGAGGCCGAGGGCGCCGGAGGGTCTCGGGCATCCGGCGCCGTCCTCGATCAGCGGGAGCTCGTTCGGCTGGCCCGCGGGTGGGGGATGCGGGTGATCGGGCCGGCCTCTGTGGGCCTGATCAACACCGACCCCGACATCTCGCTCAACGCCTCCCTGTCCCCGACGATGCCCTTGCGCGGCGGGGTCGGGCTCTTCAGCCAGTCGGCCTCGATCGGAGTGTCGCTGTACGCCGCGGCCTATCGACGGCAGGTCGGGCTGTCCTCGGTGATCTCGGCGGGCAACCGCGCGGACCTCTCCGGGAACGACGCCATGCAGCGCTTCGAGGACGACGAGGCGACGCGAGCTGTCGGGATCTACCTGGAGAGCTTCGGGAACCCCCGCAAGTTCTCTCGCATCGCCCGGCGGCTGTCGCTGACGAAGCCGGTGGTCGTCGCCACATCCGACGTCACAGGCCGTCGGCTGCCGCCCGGCCATGACGTGCGCACCACGCTGACTCCGCGGGGGGCCGTGGACTCCATGCTCGAGCACTCCGGCGTCATCCAGGTCGGCAACCATGATTCGCTCATGGACGTGCTGCAGATCCTGGCCAGCCAGCCGCTTCCCGCCGGGCCGCGTCTGGGCATCCTGTCGAACTCCGCCTCGATGGGCCGGGTGCTGGCGGACGCCGCCCAGTCCCACGGGCTTCAGGCCGTACGGACGGAGTCGGGGCTTGACCTCGACGGGACCCGACGTGAGGCGGAGGATAAGCTGCGGAAGGCGCTCGACGCGCTGCTGGGAGCCGAGGAGGTGGACGCCGTCGCGCTGTGCCTCCAGCCGACCGTCGCCGGCGAGCACCAGGATCATTCCCGGGTGATCCTCGACACCGCTCGGCAGCATCCCAAGCCCGTGGTCGTCTCGCTCATCGGGGTCCTGGAGGACGATGTGCCGCTGAACCACCTGGCCGCCGCCGCGCCGGTCATGGAGACCGGCGCGCTGCAGCAGGGCGTCCCCGTCTATTCCTCACCCGCCCGCTCGGTGGCCGCTCTGGGCAAGATCGTGCGCTACCAGCGATGGCGGCAGGAGGGGATCGGCGAGCCCTGGACGCCTTCCGGCCTGGAAGGCTCCACCGTCTCGCGCACCGTCGACGAGCTCCTCGAGGGCTGGCTCGCGGAATCCGTCTCCGGGACCGCCCTGCATCGGCTCGAGGCCGAACAGGCCGCGGAGCTGCTGGGTCACTATGGGCTCTCAGTGATGCCGTCGGTCCCTTTCACGACGCCGGAGGAGGCGGTCGCGGCCGCGGAACGGCTCGGCTGGCCGGTGGCGGTCAAGGCCACCACTGACTCGCTGCGGCACCGCCTGGATCTCGGGGGCGTGCGGCTCAACATCAGCGACGCCGACATGCTGCGCCGCACCGTGGCGGACATGCGTGCTCAGCTGGAGGGTCTCGGCGCACCGGGCCTCGAGGTCCAGGCGATGGCCCCCATCGGGCAGGGGTGCAGGGTCCGGGCCCTGGAAGATCCGCTCATGGGTCCCGTGGTGTCCTTCGGGATCTCCGGTGACGCAGTGGACCTCCTGGACGACTGGGCCCATGCCGTCCCGCCGCTGACCGACAAAGATCTCAGATCTCTGGTCCGTCGGCCGCGTGCCGCGCAGAAGCTCACGGGGCATCGTGGTCTGCCGCCGGTGGACATCACTGCGGTGGAGGAGACCCTGCAGCGGGTGGCCATGCTCAAGGACAACCACCCCCAGGTCGCCGCGCTGGAGATCGCGCCCCTGCTGGTCGCGGAGGAAGGCGTCAGCATCCTGCATGCGACCATCGACATCGCCAATCCGCAGCAGCGCACCGACTCGGCGCGCCGAGCCATCAGCCGGTGGTGAGGGCCCGGTTCAGACGGCCGAGGGGTCGGCGGCGACGGACTTCAGGAGGGTCCGCAGGCCCTGCTGGCGCGCCTCGAAGGGGCTCATCCCGCCCTGGGCCGGGATGAAGCGGATGGCGTAGAGCGTCGCCCAGGTGATGTTGCTGACCCATTCGGGGCTGAGGGTCGGATCGATGGTGCCGTCCCGATGCCCACGGCGCAGCGCCGCGGCGATCTCCGCATCCTCGGCGGATTCAGCGGGCGCCTCGCAGTCGCCGGACGTGTCCTGATCGGGCTCGTCGGAGGCCATCCACCAGGCCAGGGTGTCGATGCGGCTGATCAGTTCACCGCAGAGGCGACGGAAGGCCTCGAAGCCCGATCCCTGGTCCAGCCGCGCCACACGGACCGCCTCCGTCCATTGCTCCTCCGCCAGAGCGTCCACGGCGGCACGTAGAGCGGCACGGTCCGTGAAGTGACGATGCAAGGTGCTCCGAGAGACGCCGGCCGTGTCCGCCACATCGCTGAGGGCGGCTCCGGGGTTCACGGACAGGACCTCGACGGCGGCGAGCAGTATGGCCCGGCGGGTGCGCTGCGCGGCCGGACTCGGCGGGGCGAGGGGTCCTGATGAGGAGTGAGCGCGATCCGGTCCCGGCTCTTCCGGTCCCGGCTCTGCGGGGCTGGCGTCCTCCTCGGCCTCCGTCTCCCGCTCGGTTCCGGGGGCTGGGGACGCGGCGCTGTCGATCTCCTGCATGGGACCCAGCGTACAGGAGTGAACAGCCCTGATGTGCCACAAGTATTGACGAAAGTGCGACACTTATGTCTCACTAGGTGTCATGAATGAATCAACAGTGGAGGCGTCGGTCGAGCCCGAGGCCTCGTCCTCAGTCCGCATGAAGGTCCTGTGGTCCTTCGCGCGACCGCATCTGAAGGTCCTGGGACTCGGGCTGCTGCTCTCGCTCGCCGTCTCGGCCATGGGGCTGGCGAGCCCGATGGTCACCAAGTGGGTGCTGGACAGCCTCGCGGTGGACGCCTCGCTGCGGGATCCCGTCCTGGTGCTGGTCGGTCTGCTCCTGCTCGGCGCCGGTCTTGGCTGGTGCCAGTGGGTCCTCCTGGGGCGGCTGGCCGAGGACATCGTCTACGATGCCCGCCGACGCATGATCCTCCGATACCTGGGGTCCCGCGTCTTTGAGCTCCTGCGGCGCAGTCCCGGGGAGCTCGTCACCAGGGTCACCTCGGACACGGTGCTGCTCAACCAGGCGGCCTCGACCGCCATCATCGGGCTGATCAACGGCGCCATCATGATCCTCGGCTCCCTGCTGCTGATGGCGCGCCTGGACCTGGTGCTGCTGGGCACCACACTCGCCGCTCTGGCGGTCGTGCTGGTGATCTTCGCCGTGCTCATGCCGCGCATCGCCACGGTGGAGGAGAAGGCCCAGGCCGCCCTGGGTGACCTCGGATCCGACCTGGAGGGCACGGTGCGGGCCATCAAGACGGTGAAGTCCTCGCGGGCCGAAGGACGCCGCTACGAGTCGCTGATGCGCCACGTGGGCTCCTCCCGACGGCACAGCCTGCGTTCCGTGAAGATCCAGGCGGGAGCCTGGACGGTCGCGGGAGTCGGACTCGACGGCGCCCTCATCATGGTGCTCGCGCTGGGAGCCTGGCGCGTCTCCGAAGGCCACATCGGTGTCTCCACGCTCGTGGCGTTCCTGCTCTATGTCTGGGGACTGACCGGGCCGCTGATGGAGCTCACCCAGAACCTCACCACGCTGCAGTCCGGCCTGGCCGCCGCCGGACGGATCAGCCAGGTGGACGCGATGCCCGTGGAGGACCGGCGAGCCGACCTCCGCGTCGTGGAGGGAGTGGCACGAGGCTCGGGCGCCGTGACGGGGCCGGGCCACGACGACTTCGGCGTCCCAGCCCCGGACCCCCGCTCGGGCAGGGGAGGGCCACCACCTGGAGACGCCGGTCCAGAGGCACCGGCGGCAACGGAGAGCAGCGACTCGGAGACCGCATCCCGGCCCGTGCTGGAGCTGGCAGGAGTGACCGCCCGCTATGCGCAGGACGGTCCGGTGGCGGTCCAGGGCATCGATCTGCGGGTCCCGGCGACGGGCCACGTGGCGCTCGTCGGCCCCTCCGGGGCCGGGAAGACGACGCTGCTGTCGCTGATGATGCGGTTCCTGGAGCCCGAGGAGGGAGAGCTCAGACTGCGCGGCACGCCCTACGGGCAGCTCAGCCCGGCCCTGGTGCGCTCGGCCTTCGCCTACGTGGAGCAGGAGACTCCCGTCGTGCCCGGGACGATTCGGGAGAACCTGCTGTTCTCCGCACCCGAGGCAGACGAGCACCAGCTGCAGCAGGTGCTGCGGCGGCTGCAGCTCGAGGACATGGTCTCCCGCCTGCCGCACGGGCTGGACACGGCACTGACGGACACCAACGTCTCTGGAGGGCAGCGTCAGCGGATCGCCCTGGCCCGGGCGCTGCTGGTGGATCCGGCGGTGCTGCTGCTCGACGAGGCCACCGCTCAGGTCGACGGCGTCACGGAGGCCGCCGTGCAGGAGACCATCGCCACGCACGCCCGCCATGCCGCCGTCGTGACCATCGCCCACCGGCTCTCGACCGTGGTCGACGCGGACCGCATCCTCGTGATGGACGGAGGGCGCATCGTCGATGAGGGCACCCACGGGCAGCTGCTGACCAGCTCCCAGCTGTACCGCAGCCTGGTGGCGGCCCTGCGGATGGAGACTCCGGTGGGGTGACCCTGCGGGGTGTTCCAGCGCGGCGTTCCTGCGCGGTGTTCCAGCGCGAGCTCCTGAGTCGGAGGCCGCGCCGGTGGGCTCAGACTCCGCCGGTGCGGCGGACGTGCTCCGCCAGGAGGGCCAGGCCGTCGTCGATGCTGATCGCCGGGGTCCAGTCGAGGGCCGCCCGGGTCTCCCGCTGGTCGAACCAGTGGGCGGTCGAGAGCTGCTCCGCCAGGAACTTCGTCATCGGAGGTTCGTCGTCGAGGTCACCGGCGACCCGTTCCGCCAGGCCCCAGATCTTCTCCACGGCCAGTCCGGCCGCCTTCGCCACCGCCGGGGCCACGCGGAGCCGCGGACGACGCGCGCCGCCCGCCTCCGCGATGCCCATCAGGAGCTCGCCGATCGGTCGCGGTTCGCCGTTGGTCAGCACCAGTCGGCGGCCGTGGATCTGAGGCAGCCGACGCAGCCCGGCGGCGAAGGCGTCCACCGCGTTGTCGATGTAGAGGGTGTCCACCAGGGCCGCGCCCGAGCCCAACAGCGGCAGACGGCCGGAGCGGGCGCGGTCGACCACGCGGCGGGTCAGCTGGCCGTCCCCGGGGCCCCAGATCAGGTGCGGACGGATGACCAGCACCTTCATGCCCGCCGCCGCACGCGCCTGGACCAGCAGCTCGGCCTCAGCTTTGGTGCGGGCATAGTGACCGAGGACCGCGGTCGGGTCGGGGTCTCCGGCGCCTTCCCCGACCAGGGAGGTGCCGGCATGGGCGACCGACGGAGACGAGACATGCAGCAGATGCTCCACGCCGGCGGCCTCGGCCGCGTCGAGGATGTTCTCGGTGCCGTGGATGTTGACGTCGACGAAGTCTTGGCGGCGGCCCGAGACCGACACCTTGGCCGCCATGTGGATGACGGCGTCCTGACCGGCCATCGCCTGGGCCACCAGGGCGTGGTCGGTCAGCGAGCCACGCACGTCACGGACCTCGTCGAGTCCCGAGGCGCTGCGCTGCAGGGTGGTCACCTCATAGCCGTCCTGCGCCAGTCGTCGGGCGACGCTTCCGCCGAGCAGCCCGGAGGCGCCGGTGAGCAGGACCCGGGAGCCGGGCAGGATCTCGGCGGGACGCGGAGCTGAGGGGGTGGTCTCACTCACGGAGTGCCGGGCCTCCTCCCGGTCAGAGCCTTCTCGGCCCAGAGGGCCAGACGGGTGCGGTCGATCTTCGAATTGTGGCGGATGTCGGTGGGCAGTTCGTCGAGGACGAGCACGGCCGAGACCGGGACGTCACCGGCGGCATGGCGCACTGCGGAGGCGAACTCCGGCGAGGCCAGCGGGGACCGACCGGTACGCAGGGGCCGGTCCGGACCGTCCGGCTCCACGATGACGACGACGGCCTGGGTGCCGGACGGCCCGACGCCGACGGCGGCGCTGCGGGTCACCTCGTCGAGGGCGTCCACCGGGGTCTCCACCGTGCCGGGGCCCACCGGACCATCGGGGGTGGTGATCACGTGCTGCAGGCGCCCCTCGATCCACAGGCGCCCTGAGGAGTCGACATGGCCGACGTCGTGGGTGCGGTGCCACAGAAGGCCTTCGGCGGTGTCCCGACTGCTGGCCCGGTCCGTCTGCCAGAGCCGGTCGTAGCCGGCCTTCAGATGCGCGGCTGAGACGACGATCTCGGAGAGGACGCCCACGGCGGCGGGCTGGACGGGGTCGTCCAGCACGGTGAGCTCCTCCGCCGGACGGCCTGCGGGATCGAGCGGCGCCAGGGCCAGCCGCACGCCCGCCACAGGCTGGCCCACGCATACTCCGCTCTGTCCGGTGGCCATCGCCTCATGCACTCCGTCACGGTCGATGTCCGCCTGCAGGAGCCCCTCGGTCATGCCATAGGGCGTATGGATCTCTGCGGAGGGGAAGAGCTCCTGGACGGCGTCCAGCAGATCCGGATGGACCGGTGCCCCGGCCGAGAGGACCAGTGAGATCCGTCCCAGGGCGGCTCGCTGGTCCGCCTGGAGCTCGGGCGCGGTCGCCACGACGTTGCGCAGCGCCGCGGGGGAGCCGAAGAACATCGTGGCCTCACCCGTCATCGCCGCCTGAGCGACGGCGTCAGCGGTGAGCGTGGCAGGCCGTGTCACCGACATGTCCGGGGTCACCGAGGTGGCTCCGATGGCCGGGCCGAGCAGCGCGAACGGCGCGAAACCGGCGATCAGCGACGAGCCGGGCGTCACGTCGAACTGGCGCCGCAGCAGCGCCACGAGGGCGGCGAGCCGTCCGTGGGTGTACACCACGCCCTTGGCCGGTCCGGTGGAGCCGGAGGTGAACAGCACCGCCGCCTCGTCCTCGGGGGCCGGGTGGGGGACGTCCGGAGAGGCTCCCACGTGGCTGCGCAGCAGCCGCTCCACCGAGGCCACGGTGCCGAGCAGGCGTGCCTGACGGTGGGAGAGCGCCTGGACGCTGATCCGCCGACCGGGCCAGCCGAAGGTCCGGGCCAGGGCCAGGCCGGGGGTGGCGCCGATGATCCAGTCCGGCCGCGCGCTGCGGGCGGCCCGCGTCATGCCCCTCACGCCGAGGCCTGCGTCGGCGACGACGGCCACCGCCCCGATGCGCAGGCAGGCGTAGAGCACCACGGTCAGGTCGTTGCCGGGCGGGACCAGCAGGGACACCCTGTCGCCCCGGGAGACGCCGAGTTCGCTGAGCCCGCGAGCGAGCGCGTCGATCTGCGAGGAGAGCTCCTGCCAGCTGAGCGCCGTCGGGTCCTGGGAGGTCATGTCCACCACTGCGGGGGAATTCCGCCGCCAGCTCGCCGTCATCTCCTCAAGCTGAGCGTGCAGACCGTGCACCGCGGCGGCCGGGGCGGGGGAGCGGCGGGTCGAGTCCTCCGGGCGGAGACGTCCGTCGCGCCGGTCCATGCCGCCGAGCCAGGTCAGCAGCGGTGCTGCGATGTCTCGGTCCTCCGCCACCAGGTGGCCGGCACCCTCGAAGCGGTGCAGGTCGGCATGGGGGATGCGCTCCTGCAGATCCGCCAGATGACGTTCTTGGAAGACCGGGTCCTTCGGCCCCCAGAGCAGCAGCGTGGGCTTGTCCCATCGGGTCAGGGCCGAGGAGACCTCCTCCAGCGTCCCGCGGGAGACGTGGTCTGCGGAGGCGGGGATGTCCGCCACGAACCCGCCGATGCCCCCGCGCCGATCGCGGCTCCGGTACGGGGCCGAGTAGGCGGCATGGACCTCACGGTCGAGGCGCCCTTCCGCCAGGGACAGCGTGACCCCGAGGAACCCTCGGGTCTCCACGGTGGAGGCGCTCAGCAGGCCCGGTGCGGTGGCCGCGCGGAGCGCGGCCGGCACGGGCTCGTCCACCGGATGGTCCACTGCGGTGTTCAGCGTCGCGGCGGCGTCGACGTCGTAGGGATGGCGCGTGGCCCAGCCCAGGGAGATGACGCCGCCCCAGTCGTGGCCCAGCGTCACCAGAGGAAGGGCCGTGTCGACGTCGAGGGCGTCCATCAGGGCGTCCAGGTCGTCGAGCCGCTGCGCCATCCGGCGATATCCGCATTCGTCCGGATCCGCGCCCGTCAGGGTGCGCGGGGCGCCGGCGTGGCACAGGCGCTCGGAGTAGCCCATGTCCAGCTGGTCGGGCGCGATGATGCGCCACCCGCCGGCGGTGTCGGTCTCTGCCTGCCGCAGCGACTCCGCGACGAGCCCTCGCCACAGGTAGGACCAGGTCGGGTTGCCGTGGACGGCCAGGATCGTGCCCCGCACGGGGATGCCCCGGGCAGCCAGGATCGGGCCGGTGTCCAGGACGTGGAAGGTACGGGTGCCGTCGACGGTCCTGGCCGCCACCAGCCGTGACCAGGCAGGATCGAGCCCCGGCAGCCCCTTCGGCGGCAGCTGGGCGGGTGCTGCGGGCAGCGGGCGGTGTCGGATCCGGGGAGCCCTCACCAGATGATCTCCAGCATCGCCGTGTTGAGTCCGGAGCCGACGCCCATGCAGAGCACCCGGGAACCGGAGGACAGGGAGGCGGACTCTCGAGCCAGGGTGATCGGCAGCGAGGCGGGCCCCACGTTGCCCAGCTCGGGATAGGTCACCGGGACGCGCTTCTTGTCGAGCTTGGCGGCCTTGATGATCGACGCGGTGTGCAGTGACGACACCTGGTGGGTCACGTAGGCGTCCATGGCATCCCAGTCGAAGTGCTCCTTGGCGTCCTGCCAGGCATCCATGACGAGCTCGAGGCCGCCGTCGAGCAGGCCGCGGGAGTCAGTGAACATGCCGCGATGGTCACCGACGCACAGGCCGTGGTGCTGGGTCGCGGCCCGAGTCACACCACCGACGATCCGGTGCCCCTCGGGGTGCCGGTCGGCAGGGCCCACGACCGCCGCCGCCGCGCCGGAGCCCAGGGTCAGGGACGCGAACTCCGACATGAAGTCCTCGCGGCTGACCATCGATTCGAGGCTGCTGATGCGCTCCACGGTCGCGTCCTGGACCTTCTTGGCGTCCTCGCCGTTGACGATCAGCACATAGGTCGCCTGCCCGGCGTCGATCATGGAGCTGGCCAGGGTCATCGCATTGACGAAGCCCAGGCAGGCGTTGGTGATGTCGAAGTTCATCGCGGAGCTGGGCAGACCCAGGTCGTGGTGGACTCCCACGGCGACGGAGGGCTCGAGATGCTCGCGGGTCACCGAGGTGTTGATCATCACCGAGACGTCGGCTGCGGGGACGCCGGCGGCCTGGAGGGCCCGACGCCCGGCCTCCACCGTGCCGGCGCGTACGTCTCCCGCCTTCTCCCAGTTGCGGCGGGTCTTCACGCCTGCGACCCGCTGCAGGAGGCCCTGGGGGAGCTTCAGCCGCTTCAGGGCGTCGGCCAGGCGGCGGTCGATGTCCTTGGAGGTCAGAGGGACCGGGGCTTGGACCTCGGCCACAGACAGCAGGGCGGCGTTGCGGTGGTGAAAAGTCGCGTTTCCTGGCACCGCTCCATTATCCAGCAGGTGAACCGGGCTAGCGAATCGAGGGAGGGCTAGCATGGTTTCCATGACCTTCAGCCATGACGACTCCGCGCCCTCTTCGACACTCTCGCTGCGCGCGGCGATCGAGCGCGGCGGCTTCTACCCCACGCTTGTGCACCATACGGTGACCGACGCCCTGGACGGCCGCGAGCCTACGCACCAGATCGTCCATGTGGACACCCACTTCGACATGGAGGAGGTGCACCGGCACATCACCGTGCTGGCGCTGGCCGAGGACGTGATCGTCGTCGCCCATCTGGACGACCACGACGTGGAGGCCGACGACGCCGGGACCGCCGGTCGGACCGACACGGTGGCGCGCATCTCCACGGAGGTCGTCCCCGTCAGCCGAATCCGTTCGGTGATCCTCTCCGAGGTGCACCGACGCCCGGAGAGCTTCCGTCCGGAGCGGGGACTGGCGGAGGTGACGCTGAACATGAACTGGACCGGCGGCGCGCGCTTCGAGACGGCGCCGGTGCACTGCGGAGACCCGGACTGCATGGCTGACCACGGCGACGACGGCACCGTCGTGCCCGAGGACATCGTGCTCCGCATCGCCGCCACCGCCGAAGGAGACACCGCCGTGGAGGAGGCCCGCAGCTTCGTCCGGGCGCTGCGTCGAGCCTGTGTGCGTCACGCCCGCTGACCGTCGTCCTCCCGCACCCGACCCTCTGGTGACGCGGCAGCGCACCGCCCACTCCGGAAGGAAGACCCTGATGACCGCTCGTGCCCGTGAGCTGGCCGCTCTCGCCCCGGCCTATGACGGTGCCCACATCCGTCACGTGATGCCCTCGGCGGCGGCGTCGCTCGGCCTTGACGGATTCCTCGACAGGCTCGGGCTGCCCCAGGCGAGCCTCACCGTGGTCCTCATGGTCGACGGGCTGGGGGACGAGCTCATCGCCCGGCACAGCGGGCACGCCCGGTTCCTCGCCTCTGCATGGCGGAGCAGCGCCACCGGACGCGTGCTGGACGCCGCCGCCCCCGCGACGACCGCCGCCTCCATCGCCTCCTTGGGCACGGGAGAACCCCCGGGCCGTCACGGCCTGGTCGGGTACGACGTCCTCGCGCCGTGGCTGGACCGGGTGGTCAACATGCTCGGCGGGTGGGATCCCGCGGTGGATCCGGCCCGTTGGCAGCCCCACGAGCCGGTGCTGCGGCGCGCCGAGCGTGCGGGCGCTCGGGTGCTGACCGTCTCGCGTCCCAAATTCGCCGACTCCGCCCTGACGCAGGCCGTGCTCTCCGGAGGTGAGTTCCTCGGGGCCACCCACCTGGACGCGCGGTTCCGGTTGGCGGCTGGTGCGATCACCGGTCATCGTCCCGCCACCGGGGGAGTGCGCCAGGGGTCTCCGCAGCCGCTGCTGATGTATCTCTACGTGGACGAACTGGACAAGACCGGGCACCGATACGGGGTGGACTCACCCGAGTGGGTGCGCGCGCTGGAGAGTCTGGACCGGGAGGCCGAGACGTTCGTCACGCGGCTGCGTGAGAGGTTCGGCGACCAGCTCTCGGTGCTGCTGACCGCAGACCACGGCATGCTGGACATCGCCCCGGAGGGCCGGCTGGACTTCAGCGCAGAGGAGGCGCTGCTGCGCGGCGTCCGGCACACCGGCGGCGAGCCGCGGTTCGTGCATCTGTACTTCGATCAGCATGCTTCCGCCGCCGTGCGCCGCCAGGTGCATGAGGTGTGGGAGGAGCGCTTCGGCGACCAGGCGTGGATCGCCACGCGCGACGAGGCGGTGGACGCGGGATGGTTCGGTCCCGTGGAGGACCGGGTGCGTCCCCGCATCGGTGATCTCCTGGTGGCCGTGCACGGTCCGATCGCGCTCTATCACGTGGCCCGGACGGGCCCGGATCCACTGACCATGGTGGGCCAGCACGGATCGCTGACCGACGTGGAGGTCAAGGTCCCGCTGCTCTCGCTGACCGGGCGCGCCTTCGGCTGAGTCCCGTGGGGACGTGCGACCGATCCCTGTGCGACCGATCCCTGTGCGACCGTCTGCCGGTCGTCAGTCGCCCTTCGAGCCGAAGAGGATGTCGTCCCAGCGAGGCATGCTGGGGCGGCGGGAGCCGGAGCGCTTCGGCTTCGGGGCGTGGGCGGGCGCGGCGTCTTCGGTGCTGCCGGCGTCCCGCTGGCGGGTGGCGGCGTCGCCGTCGCTCTGTGCGGATCCGGCCGATGCCGGATCCTCGCCGGGGGTCGGCTCCTTCGCCGGGGCGCCGGCCCCCTCTGCGGTGTCGGGCGCGCCCTGCGCCGCCGCGTGGTCCGGACCGGAGGAGTCGACGTCGACCGGTGACTCGCTGTCGGCATAGCTGAACCCCCAGGCGTCGGTGCCGTCGGGGCTGTCTACGTCGGGGGACTCCGTGCGCTCATCGTCGCGGGGAGCCTGCTGATCGTCCTCCCCCTGACCGGTCTGCGCCGACTCGACCGCGCGCAGTCGGGGCGTGTCCTGGCCGCTGGGCTGTTCGTCGCGCGTGAGCATGAGGGCGAGCCTGTCATCGGCGTCCTCGTCCGCGCCCAACCGACGACCCCGCCGAGCGCGCAGGACGTCGAGGAGGTCCTGATGCTCGTCGCCTTCGCCCGTGGGGCCTGCCGGGGCGTCCGGAGAGCGGGAAGGCAGCGGCGAGGTGTCCTGCTGGTCTGCGGGCACCGGGGCCGGCGTCGTCGCCGCCGGCCTGCCGGTGCCACGATCCGATCGCTGCGCCGCCGAGTCCGCCACGGACTCGACGTCGAAGGGGGCGTCCACTGCGGTCAGTCGCCGCGGACCGCGGCGGGCGCCGGTCTCCGGAGGGAGGCTGCTCAGCGTCTGGGCCCAGGGACCGACCGCTCGCAGATGGCGAGACTCCGGAGAGAAGACCCATTCAGCGGGCGGTTCGGCGTCGACACGAGCGCGGGCGGCGGCTTCGTCATCGGGGGAGAACCAGCAGACGACCTGCCAGCTGCCGTCCTGGCGTCGCCAGGCGTCCCACGCCAGGGAGGTCAGGTCGACGCCGAGGGACCGCAGGCGGACCAGCGCCATCGCTTCGAGGGTGGCGGGGGCGTCACCGAACGCGATCCGGTGCTGTTCGGCCGAGGACGGCGGGGCGATCGCCGTGCTGCGGGCCAGTTCGGCGACATAGGCGCGCTCGGCCTGGACGGGCCCTGCGTAGCGTTCCACTCGGGCCGGGTCGAGGCCAGACTCTGCGACCATCTGCTCCACGGTGGCCCCTGCACGGAGCCGGGCCTGCACCTCCCGCACCGTCATGGGCGCCCGGGCGTCCTCGGCACGCGTCGTGAGGTGCGGCGGGCGGGTGGACTTCCGTCCCACGGCCGCGCGCAGCGCGTCGTCCACGGGCAGGGCGAACTCCTGACCCTGGTCGTCGGCGAGGACGAGCAGTTCGTCGGAGTCGTCCTCGGTCACGCCCATGATCCGCAGCTGCTGCATCTGTGCTTCCTCCCGCCTGTGGCCGGCAGTAGTCTTCGGGACGGGTGCGGTCGGCGCCGCGCCGCCCTCCGGGTGGACTGGTCCAGGGGTCACTGTAGCGCGGGGAGGGCGTGGAGCTCCCGCTCCCGGTTCAGCGGAACTTGAACCTTGGGGTCGCGGAGCCCGTGAGGAGCTGCGTGGCGCCGACTCCGGGCGGCCCCGGCTCGCCGCCTCAGCGACGGTTTCGGGGCCCCGAGCCGGCCCGTCGTCCGCCCTCGGCTCAATGTGTCGCCGCCGATTTGGCGGAGCTGGCTCGATGCGACACAATCTGTGCGACAAATCGCGCTTGGGGGACCGGTGGAGGCTGGTGTCCGAGCGATTCGAATTCGACTTTCGGAGTGTGGAGCGACCCTCATGGCAACCGACTACGATGCGCCGCGCAAGAACGACGACGACGTCAACGAAGACTCCATCGAGGAACTGAAGAATCAGCAGACCAATCGCCAGTCCGCCGTCGTGGACGAAGACGAGGCGGAGGCGGCCGAAGGGTTCGAGCTCCCCGGCGCTGACCTCTCCGACGAGGAGCTGCAGGTGCGGGTGCTGCCCGCCCAGTCTGACGAGTTCACATGCGGCGAATGCTTCCTGGTCCGCCACCGGTCTCAGGTGTCCCGCGAGGAGAACGGGATGTTCATCTGCAAGGACTGCGACAGCTGAACGGCGATCTCGGTCGGCCACATCGTCGCAGCACGGAGGCCCCGTTCCGGACCATGGTCCGGAACGGGGCCTCCGTGTGCCTGGGCCGCGCGGGGTCGGTTCGGGCGGTCAGTCCGTGACGCTGAGCCCGGTCTGGCGGACCGGCTCCTCGGAACCGAGCGCGGCGAGGACCGCCTCCGGGCGTCGGGTGGAGACGATCCAATACGGCGTGGCGTCCTGGGGATCGGTGATCTGAATGGTCACCACGGGATCGATCCACCCACGGATGCACTGATAGGCCCGTGCGTCGAAGCCGGGGCCGAGCTGCTCACGTGCCGCCTGGGCGCGATGGGCCACGACGGCGCCGACGTGGGTGCGCTCGATCCGGGCTCGGCCGGCGCTCAGCCACCCTTCGGTGATCTCGATCCGAGGGGTGGTGATGATCAGGGCGAACAGCAGCAGTCCGACTCCGATGACCATGGCGGTCGCGCCGAGCCCGACGGAGATGGGAAAGAAGATGAGCGAGACGGAGGCTCCGATGATGACCGCGGCGAGCCAGATCCACCACGCCGGCCAGAGCTTCTCGGAGTAGCTCGGAGAATGCGTCGTCATGACCACCAGCTTCTCACGGAACCTCCGGTGGGCCGGAACCGCCGACGGTGACGCCCTGCCGGATGGAAGCTCGGGCCAGAGGGAATCCCCGGCCGACTGGAATGTCAGGCCGGATGAGTAGACTCGAGGGGTCACTGGACCAGCCCGACATGGGCGGGACCAGGCCCCAGCCCGCAGACCACGAGGAGAAGCAGCCCCGATGACCACGTCTACGAAGGAGCACGACGCCGGCCAGATGCCGACCGGCTCGGCGCCCGGCAGGATCCGGGTGCCGATCCGGCGTCTTGATCCGGACCTTCCGCTTCCCGGCTATGCCCACCCGGGCGACGCCGGAGCGGACCTGGTCAGCGCCGAGGACTTCACGCTGGAGCCGGGTGCACGTCGCCTCGTGCCGACCGGGGTGGCCGTCGCGATCCCGCAGGGCTGGGTCGGGCTGGTGCACCCCCGCAGCGGACTGGCGGTGAAACACGGAATCACCCTTGTCAACACGCCGGGAACCATCGATGCTGGGTATCGTGGAGAGCTCAAGGTGTGTCTGCTGAACACCGACCGTTCGACTCCGGTGAGCTTCCGTCGCGGAGACCGCATCGCGCAGCTCGTCCTCCAGCGTGTGGACCAGGCTGAATTCGTGCCTGTGGACCAGCTGGAGGACAGCGACCGCGGCGCAGGCGGCTTCGGCTCCACCGGCACGTGACTCTCGAGGGATAAGAGGAACTTCAGCATGATCTTCGGACGACGGAAGAAGTCCCAAGGGGCGGAGAAGGCCAAGCCCGCCACCATCAGAGAGGCGCTCCGCGAGGAGGAGACCTCCCCCACGAGCCCTGCCCAGGAGGAGACCACGGAGAGTTCCGCGGCCCCCGAGCAGCAGTCCGCGACGGCACCAGCGCCGCAGGAGTCAGTGCCGCAGGAGTCGGTGCCGCAGGATTCGGCGGCCGCCGGTTCCGAGACCGGCGGCGCGTCCGACAGCGCGTCCGACGGTGCCTCTGAGGACAACTCTGAGGACGCCTCGGAACGCATCGAAGGCGGGGGGCCCTACGACGTCACGGAGGTGGAGACCACCAAGGGCTACATCGACTTCGGCGCGGTCCTGGTGCCGGCGGGCAAGGAACAGAAGGTACGCCTGGACATCGATCAGAAGACCAAACGTGTCGTGGCCCTGACGATCTCGGTGGGACAGGCCAGCATCCAGATCCAGCCGTTCTCCGCGCCCAAGTCGGGAGGCACGTGGGATGAGGTGCGGGAACAGATCCAAGACTCCGTGGTGAGGCAGAAGGGGCGGATCAAGCAGCTCGACGGCCGCTTCGGCAAGGAGCTCGCCGCCCGTGTCCCGACCACGCTGAAGGACGGCCGGGCCGGCTGGCGCGTGGCTCGTTTCATCGGATTCGAGGGGAACCGCTGGTTCCTGCGCGGTGTCGTCGGCGGGCGGGGGGCGATCGACCCTCAGGCCGCTCGTGACGTCGAGGATCTCTTCTCTCGGCTCGTCGTCGTGCGCGGCGACGACCCGCTGCCGCCTCGCGAGCTGCTGCCGCTGCGGCCGCCCGAAGGCGCACGCCGGGTGGTGCTGCCGCGGAACCCGGCGCAGCGTCGGGACGCCGCACCAGGGCCGAATCCCGGCGCTGCCGCGGTCGGCAGTGGAGAAGGGGACCAGAGCGGCGCCCGTGCCAACGGTGTCCGACCGCAGCAGCGGAGGTCGGCAGGAGGCGCAGCGGCCGGCTCCGAGGGGCCGCAGCAGGCCTGATCTCGCTGGCGGACGAGGCGGCGACAGGGGGTCGAGGGACGGCCGATGAAGACCAGGGGACCACGCACAGGGGAGGCGCAGGCGGCTGTGATGACTGATTCACCGGGCAGGGCGGGGACGCCGGGCAGCTCGGAGGAGCGTGCGGCGCGGGACGAGACGTCACCGCCCGCAGCGCCCGAGACGCTCATGACCGGGGGAGCGACCCCTGATTCCGCGACTCCCGATGCCGCGACTCCCGATGCCGCGACTCCCGATGCCGCGACTCCCGATGCCGGGAGGCTCGGGAGCGCCGGGGGCCCGGGGCAGGACGATCCGTCGGACCGTCGGGGCGATCAGGTTCAGGATGCGGCCGGCCCGGACGAGATCGGGGAGCGGCTCGCCGAGTCGGCGGGCTCCCGGCTGCGCACTCGTGAGGACGGCTCGCTCGACGTGATGTCCTCCATCGGGGGCGTGCGGGGCCTTGTCGAAGCTTCTCTGCCCGCGGCGGCGTTCCTCACGGTGTTCGTCATCACCGAGGACCTGCTGATCTCCTCCATCGTCGCGGTCCTCATGGGACTGATCTTCACGGTGGCGCGGCTGGCACAGCGCGGCCCTCTGGTGCAGTCGCTGTCCGGGCTGGCGGTCATCGTGCTGTGCGCCGTCGTCGCCCAGCAGACAGGCGAGGCCCGTGACTTCTACCTGTGGGGCTTCGTCACCAACGCCGCCTACATCGCGGGCTTCGCGCTGTCCGTCGCGGTCCGCTGGCCGTTCCTGGGGATCCTCTTCGGCTTCATCCGGGGAGAGGGCGTCGCCTGGCGTCAGGACCACGCTCGTCGGAGGCGCTATGCGCTGGCCACGTGGATCGTCACCGGTGTGCTCGCGCTGCGGCTGGCGGTCCAGCTGCCGCTGTACCTGGCGGACGCCGTCGTCGCGCTCGGGACTGCTCGCCTGGTGATGGGGCTGCCCCTCTATGCCCTGGCCCTGTGGGTCGGCTGGATGATCACGCGCCCGACGGTCGTGGAGGACCGGCGCGATGGAGAGGCGGTGTCCTGAGATGATGACCTCACGACAGGCCGGCACGACACATTCGCAGCAGCTGCTCACCCTCGACGTCGGCCCGATGGCTCATGGGGGTCACTGTGTCGCCAGGCATGAGGGGCGGGTCATCTTCGTCCGGCATGCGATCCCGGGCGAAGTCGTCCGGGCACGCGTCACCGACTCAGGACCGCAGGCCAAGTTCTGGCGCGCCGACGTCGTCGAGGTCCTGGAGGCCTCGGACTACCGGCGACGGCACATCTGGAAGCTCGCCGACGCACTCCGCGCCCATGAGATGGACCGGCTTCCGGTCGGCGGAGCCGAGTACGGCCACATCACGGACCAGCATCAGCGCCGCGTCAAGGCCCAGGTCTTCCGGGACACTCTGCAGCGCATCGGCGGAATCCATCTGCAGGACCTCACCCTGGCCCATGCCCCAGCCGACGGGGAGATCCATGTCGTCGACGTCGGAGAGCGTCACAGCAACGGTCTGCACTGGCGCACGCGGGTCAGCTTCGGGGTCAACGATCACGGCGTGCTCAGCATGAAGCCCTACCGCAGCCACGAACTGATCGATCTGCGGGGGATGCCGCTGGCAGTGGAGGACATCCATGAGTCCCGACTCTTCGGCGGAGACTTCACCGGCGCCCAACGAGTCGACGTCGTGGCCCCGGGTGGTCGGGCGCCGTTGGCGCTGGTCGTCCACGCCGAGCAGTCCCGGGCTGAGGAGGCCGGACTTCGTCAGCGCCTGTTGCGCATCGCCGACGTCGAGCCGAAGGTCGAGACCATCGTGCTGGCGCTGGCGCGCGCCGACGACGCACGGGCCGAGGCCCCGAACGGCGGCGGCGCCGTCGCCCGCAACGGTGCTCGCTCCGGCGTCCGCAACGGGCGCCGCGGCTCTGCCCGTGGTCGCACGCGTGGCCGTCCCGAGGTGCCTCGGGTGCCGGCGGTCGTGGAGCATGAGATCGTGCTCGGCGGTCGCACCGTGGCCGAGCCGCTGCCGGTCCCGGTCGCCACGGGGGACGGCGAGGAGCGTGCCGTCGTGCCGCTGCGCCCGGAGGGCTTCTGGCAGATCCATCGTCATGCGCCCGAGGCGCTGGTCCGCACGATCGACGAGATGGCCAGCGTCGGGGCCGGCGACGCCGTCGCTGACCTGTACGCCGGCGCCGGGCTGTTCACCGCCTGGGCCGCGGCGCGCACCGGCGAGACGGGACAGGTGCTCAGCGTGGAGGCCGCGGCCGGGTCCAGCGCCTCGGCGCGTGAGCTGTTCGAACGGACGCAGCACGTCCGGGTGGAGACGGCCCCGGTGGAACGGGTGCTGGACGCACTGGGGGGCCACGACCTGATCCTGGTGGACCCGCCGCGCGCCGGCGCCGGAAAGAAGGTCATCGGCGGCGTCGATGCGGCGGATGCGCGCCGGCTCGTCTACGTGTCCTGCGAACCGGCGTCCTTCGCCCGTGACGCCAAGGACCTGCTCGCCCGGGGTTGGCGGTTGGCGGACCTGCAGGTGCTGGACCTCTACCCGAACACGCACCACATGGAGTCAGTCGCCCTGTTCGAACGCTGAGCCCCGCCCCTCCGGGCCGCGATGGCGCCGAGCTCGACGCCGATGCGCGTGCACCGCGTCCTTGGACGCCCGCGGAAGGCCTGGTCAGCTCTGTGGTTCGGCGATCCTGGCCTGTGGAAGGCCACCCGCGGGCCTCCGCGGGGGCGACAGCGACATGAGCCGCATCACGTCATGTCGACCGAGTAGGATGGACAGCGATACGGCTCTGAGCGCTGGAGGAGACTCCGCGTGCTCGGGCCCGGTCGCGCCACTGACCTGAGGTCGCCGTCGTGCTCGTCGTCGAGCGCCGCGTCCGCAGGGCGACCGAGGCCTGCACCGGAAGGTCCTCCGGCGAACTCTTCAGCGCCCGTTGTCCGACGGCCGCGTGCCGTCGGACCGTGTCAGTCTGGCAACTACAGAGGAGTCCCGCGTGAGCACTGTGGACAGCTTCGGAGCACAAGGCGTTCTCAACGTCAACGGCGCCGATTACGAAATCTTCCGCCTCAACACTGTGGAGGGCCACGAGTCCCTTCCGTACAGCCTGAAGGTCCTCCTGGAGAACCTTCTGCGCACCGAGGACGGGGCGAATGTGACGGCCGAGCACATCAAGGCTCTCGGCCAGTGGGACGAGACGGCACAGCCGAACACCGAGATCCAGTTCACTCCGGGTCGGGTCCTGATGCAGGACTTCACCGGTGTGCCCTGCGTCGTGGACCTGGCCACCATGCGTGAAGCCGTGGCAGACCTGGGTGGCGATCCCAAGCGGATCAACCCGCTGGCGCCGGCCGAGATGGTCATCGACCACTCGGTGCAGATCGACTCCTTCGGGAACTCGGACGCCATCGAGCGCAACATGGACATCGAGTACCAGCGCAACGGCGAGCGGTACCAGTTCCTGCGCTGGGGCCAGACGGCCTTCGACGACTTCAAGGTCGTGCCTCCCGGTATGGGCATCGTCCACCAGGTCAACATCGAGAACCTGGCCCGCGTGGTGATGACCCGTGAGGTCGACGGTGCGCTGCGCGCCTACCCGGACACCTGTGTGGGCACCGACTCGCACACCACCATGGAGAACGGCCTGGGTGTGCTGGGCTGGGGCGTGGGCGGCATCGAGGCTGAGGCCGCGATGCTGGGCCAGCCGATCTCCATGCTCATCCCGCGCGTGGTCGGCTTCAAGCTCTCCGGGGAGATCCCCGCCGGGGCGACAGCCACCGACGTGGTGCTGACCATCACCCAGATGCTCCGCGAGCACGGCGTGGTCGGCAAGTTCGTCGAGTTCTACGGCGAGGGCGTGGCGGCGGTTCCGCTGGCCAACCGAGCGACGATCGGCAACATGTCCCCGGAGTTCGGCTCCACGGCCGCGATGTTCCCCATCGACGAGGTCACCCTGGAGTACCTGCGCCTGACCGGCCGCACCGAGGAGCAGGTCGCTCTGGTGGAGGCCTACGCGAAGGAGCAGGGGATGTGGCACGACCCGTCCCGCGAGCTGCGCTTCTCGGAGTACCTCGAGCTGGACCTGTCCACCGTGGTGCCCTCGATCTCGGGTCCGAAGCGTCCGCAGGACCGTATCGAGCTCACCGACGCCAAGGAGCAGTTCCGCAAGGACATCCACAACTACGTGGAGCACGTGACCGACCCGGCCACCAACGGCCACGCCGACGCCGCCTCGGCGGCCTCGTTCCCGGCCTCGGACGCTCCGGCGCACTCCGCCGACGAGGAGCAGGACGTCAAGGACCGTCCGCGGCACGTCGGCGGCGAGGAGGTCGTGGGCCGGCCCTCGAAGCCGGTGCCGGTCTCGATGCCCGACGGCCGTGAGTTCACGCTGGACCACGGTGCGGTCTCGATCGCCTCCATCACTTCCTGCACCAACACCTCCAACCCGAACGTGATGCTCGCCGCCGGTGTGCTGGCGCGCAACGCGGTGGAGAAGGGCCTGTCGCAGAAGCCCTGGGTCAAGACCTCCATCGCACCGGGCTCGAAGGTCGTGACCGACTACTACGAGAAGTCAGGGCTGATCGAGCACCTGGAGAAGGTCGGCTTCTACGTGGTCGGCTACGGCTGCACCACCTGCATCGGAAACTCCGGTCCGCTCGAGGAGGAGATCTCCAAGACGGTCCAGGAGGAGGACCTCGCGGTCACCTCAGTGCTGTCGGGCAACCGCAACTTCGAGGGTCGCATCAACCCGGACGTGAAGATGAACTACCTGGCCTCCCCGCCGCTGGTGGTGGCCTACGCCCTGGCCGGGACCATGGACTTCGACTTCGAGAACGAGCCGCTGGGCCAGGATGCGTCGGGCGACGACGTCTACCTGCGCGACATCTGGCCGGACCCGATCGAGGTCCAGAAGATCATCGACGAGTCGATCGACACCGAGATGTTCACCTCGAAGTACGACACGGTCTTCGACGGGGACCACCGGTGGCAGGAGCTGAACACTCCGGAGGGCTCCACCTTTGCCTGGGACGAGTCGTCGACCTACGTGCGCAAGGCGCCGTACTTCGACGGCATGTCGCTGGAGGCCTCCCCGGTGGAGGACATCTCCGGGGCGCGGGTGCTGCTGAAGCTGGGCGACTCGGTCACCACCGACCACATCTCGCCGGCCGGCTCCTTCAAGTCCGACACCCCGGCGGGCCGCTACCTGCTGGAGAACGGCGTGGAGCGTAAGGACTTCAACTCCTACGGCTCCCGCCGAGGCAACCACGAAGTCATGATCCGCGGCACCTTCGCCAACATCCGGATCAAGAACCAGCTGCTCGACGGAGTCGAGGGCGGCTTCACCCGGGACTTCACCCAGGAGGGCGCCCCGCAGGCCTACGTGTACGACGCCGCAGAGAACTACAAGGAGGCCGGCACACCGCTGGTGGTCCTGGGCGGCAAGGAGTACGGGTCGGGCTCGTCCCGGGACTGGGCCGCCAAGGGCACCAAGCTGCTGGGCGTCCGCGCGGTCATCACCGAGTCCTTCGAGCGGATCCACCGCTCGAACCTCATCGGCATGGGTGTGCTCCCGCTGCAGTTCCCGGAGGGCGAGACGGCCGACACGCTGGGTCTGACCGGTTTCGAGACCTTCTCGATCTCCGGAATCACTGCGCTGAACGAGGGCACCATCCCGAAGACGGTGCAGGTCACCGCCGCGGCAGAGGACGGCTCGGAGACCACCTTCGACGCGGTCGTGCGCATCGACACCCCCGGCGAGGCGGACTACTACCGCAACGGCGGCATTCTGCAGTACGTGCTGCGCCAGCTGGTGACGTGAGCGGCTGACCGTCGTCGGCGCACCGTCCTTCGGGAGCACAGACGACGGGCCACCCGCTGAGTCGACGGCGGGCGGGACGGAGGAGACTCCGGACCGCCCGCCGTCGTCGTGCTCCGGTGCATCCTGATGCCGACCGGGCGGTAGAATCGCAGAGAGCCTGATCGCATGGGAGGGATCGCGCCAGTGAAGACCATTCTGGAGACCATCCGGTCTCCCCAGGACCTGTCCCGGCTGACGGACGAGCAGCTGGAGCGGCTGGCCGCGGAGATCCGCCAGTTCCTCATCGACAAGGTGTCCCGCACCGGGGGACACCTGGGCCCCAACCTCGGCGTGGTGGAACTCACCCTGGCGATCCACCGGGTCTTCGACTCGCCTCGCGACTCAGTGATCTTCGACACCGGGCACCAGTCCTACATCCACAAGCTGGTCACGGGCCGTCAGGACTTCTCCACCCTGCGCAAGCAGGGCGGCCTGGCCGGCTACCCGGAGCGCGCCGAGTCCATCCATGACATCGTCGAGTCCTCCCACGCCTCCTCCTCATTGTCATGGGCCGACGGCATCTCCAAGGCACGCGTGCTCAGCGGCGAGGACGACCGTTTCGTGGTCGCAGTCATCGGCGACGGCGCCCTCACCGGTGGGATGGCCTGGGAAGCGCTGAACAACATCGCCGCGGACAAGGACCGTCGTGTGGTGATCGTCGTCAACGACAACGGCCGCTCGTATGCCCCCACGGTGGGAGGGCTGGCCGATCAGCTGGATCGCCTGCGGAGGGGATTCCTGGACAAGCTGCGCACGCACCGTGTGTATGAGAAGGCGATGGACGGCACCAAGCAGCGCCTTCAGCACGGCGGGCCGGTCAGCAAGATGGTCTACCGAAGCCTGCATGCCGCGAAGAAGGGCGCGAAGGACTTCTGGGCGCCGCAGGGGCTCTTCGAGGACCTGGGCATGAAGTACATCGGACCGGTGGACGGGCATGATCAGCGCTCCATGGAGGAGGCGCTGCAGGACGCCAAGAACTACGGCGGTCCGGTGATCGTCCACGCGCTCACGGAGAAGGGTCGCGGCTACGCCCCGGCCCGCGCGGATGAGAACGACCAGTTCCACGCGGTCGGCGTGATCGACCCCGAGACCGGCGAGCCGGTGTCCCGGGGTTCGGCGCGCTCCTGGACCTCCGTGTTCGAAGAGGAGATCACGGCCATCGCTGATGAGCGACCGGACGTGGTGGCGCTGACCGGGGCGATGATGATCCCCGTAGGCCTGCGCAGCTTCGCGGAGAAGCACCCGGATCGCGTCTTCGACGTCGGCATCGCCGAGCAGCATGCCGTCGCCTCTGCCGCCGGGCTGGCCTATGGCGGGCTGCACCCAGTGGTGGCGCTCTATGCGACGTTCCTCAATCGGGCATTCGACCAGTTGCTCATGGATGTCGCGCTGCACCGCGCCGGGGTGACGCTGGTGCTGGATCGGGCCGGCGTGACCGGTCCGGACGGACCCAGCCATCACGGCGTGTGGGATCTGTCCCTGCTGCAGATCGTGCCCGGCATGCGGATCGCCGCGCCGCGGGACTCCACCCGGCTGCGGGAGGAGCTGCGCGAGGCGGTGGCCGTGGACGACGCCCCCACGGTGGTCCGCTTCTCCAAAGGGTCCGTCAACGGTGAGATCGATGCGCTGGAGAGGCTCGAGGACGGAGTGGAGGTCCTCCATGGTCAGCGCAACGAAGACGGAGCCTACAGCAATGACGTGCTCATCGTCTCCGTCGGCACGATGGGGGAGCTGTCCCTCGATGTGGCGCGTCGGCTGGCCGATCAGGGCATCACCTCCACCGTCGTGGACCCCCGCTGGGTGCTCCCGGTCCCGGAATCCGTCGTCTCTCTGGCGGCGCGGCACCGGATCGTCGTCTGCGTGGAGGACGGTGTGAAAGCCGGGGGAGTCGGGTCCCGGATCCGGCAGACCATGCGTGAGGCCGGTGTGGACACGGCACTCAACGAGGTGGGACTTCCCGTGGAGTTCCTCTCCCACGGCTCGCGGGCAGAGGTTCTGGACCGCGTGGGCGTGACCTCCACCCAGGTGGCTCAGGACACCGTGGCCCAGGTGTTGGGCACGAAGGTGCCCTTCGCACGTCCGCTGCCCGGGGAGGATCTGCCCACCGGCGAGATCCCGAGCTTCCCCCAGAGCCGCGACGCCTGAGCGTCGACCCGTTCACCCTGTCGGTCCTCACCGGACCGGCGACCTCATGACCGCCGGGGGCCCTGCCCTGCGGCCCGACCGTCTGGAGACCTCATGATCAGTCTGTTCCGTCAGAACTCGGAAGCCGCCTGGGAGTACCGGGAGGCTTGGTACGACGAGGCGGCCGGAGAGTTTGTGGTGCACTACGGCGCGGTGGGCGCCAATGGGAAGCTCACGGCGGAGAAGGCGCAGGCAGACGAGGCGGAGGCTCTGCTGGAGGGTTTCGCAGCCCAATGCGAGGCGGACGGTTACCGGGAGATCGGGCAGCTGCAGACCGTCGAACTGGTCGTCGCTGTGCCGCTGAAGGCCTCGGAGCCCTCGGCGTCGGAGCGGCGGAACGCCGAGACCGTCCACACGGCAGTGCTCACGGGGCTCGCCTGGCGGGGGCTCGGCGCCCTGAGCGACCCGGAGATCGAAGAGCACGCCGACGGCGCGGCGCTGGTCATGAGGGCCCGCACGGTGCACCGCCGGAAGGCCGGGGAGGCCGTGCGCGGCGCCCTGCGCGCCACCGACGTCCCTGCCTCGAAGGTCCGCATCCGCGTGGGCTGAGCCCACAGGCAGAGCGGGCCTCACCCGTCGCGGGGCGGGCGGGGCGACCGCTCACACGAGCACGCGGACCTCTCCGTCGCTGATCTCCGCCTCGAAGCGGGTCAGAGGACGGTCCGCCGGTCCGGAGGTGGGCTCCCCGGAGTCCACGGCGAACACCGATCCGTGGCAGGGGCAGCTGAACTGCTCGTCTTCGGGCTCCACGGTGCAGCCCTGGTGGGTGCACACTGACGTGAAGGCGTGGACCTCGTCCTCACCGGCACGGTGCAGAAGCAGCTCATGCTCGCCTGCACTGGCCGCGACCGAGGTGCCCACCGGGAGCTCCTCGGCGGCCAGCACGGCCTCCCAGGACTCGCCGGCATGTGTGGCCTCCGCTCCGGGTTCGGCACCGTCGTCGGAGGTGTTGCCGCAGGCGGCCAACGAGAGCCCCGCGACTCCCGCAGCACCGGCGGCGGTGGTGCGGAGGAAGGCCCGGCGGGCGCAGCACAGCTCATTCATGCGCCCGAGTCTATCGGGCGCCGAAGGTCCGTCCTGCATCCGCCGGGCCGTCGGGGATCCCGTCAGTGGAACGTGCGCCCGTTGACCCGCTCGCTGGCCCCCACCTGGTCCAGGTAGGGGGTGATTCCGCCGCGGTGCATGGGCCAGCCGGCGCCGAGGATCATGCACAGGTCGATGTCCTTCGGGGAGCTCACCACGCCCTCGGAGAGCATCAGACCGATCTCTTCGGCCAAGGCGTCTTGGACGTCGGTGAGCAGCTGCTCACCGCTGCGCGGCGTCTCGCCGAACTCCATCAGCGCCAGGGTCTGCTCCTTGATGAAGGCGCGGCCGTCCTCGTCGGTGCTCCAGATCTCCGTGACGCCGGCCTCGATGAGGCGCTGCAGGTTGGCCGAGACGTGGAACCTCTCGCCGAACGCCGCGTGGAGGGACTCGGTGACGTGCTGAGCCACCGGGATGCCGACCATCGCCAGCAGGGTGAAAGGCGTCATCGGCAGTCCGATGGGCCGCAGGGCCTGGTCCGCGGTAGCAGCATCGGTGCCCTCGTCGAAGGCCTTCTGCACCTCGGCCATCAGGCGCAGCAGGACACGGTTGACCACGAAGGCCGCCGAGTCGGAGGTGAGGACCGGCGTCTTGCGCAGTGCCGCGGCCAGCGCGAAGGCGGTCGCGATCGGTTCGTCCGTGGTCTCCGGGGTGCGGGCGATCTCGATCAGCGGCATCACCGCCACCGGGTTGAAGAAGTGGAACCCGATGACCCTCTCGGGGTGCCTCAGGTCGGCGGCCATCTCCGTGACCGACAGCGAGGACGTGTTGGTGGCCAGGATCGTCCCGGCCGGCACGATCTCCTCGAGCTCGGCGAAGACCTGCTTCTTGACACCGATCTCCTCGAAGACCGCCTCGATGACGAAGTCCGCGTCCGCGTAGACCGACTTGTCGGTGGATCCGGTCACCAGGCCCTTCAGGCCGGCGGCCTGCTCGGCGCTGATCTTCCCCTTGCCCTGCAGCTTCTCCACCTGGGAGGAGATGAAGTCCAAGCCCTTGGCCACCCGGGTCTCGTCGATGTCGGTCATGACCACCGGGACCTGCAGGTGCTGGGCGAAGACCATCGCCAGCTGGGAGGCCATCAGGCCGGCGCCCACGATCCCCACCTTGCCGATCTGACGCGGCGGGACCTCCGGCACGCCGGCGGGGCGCTTGGCCCGCTTCTGGATCAGCTCCAGGAACGCGTAGACGGTGTTGGCGAACTCATCGGTGACCATCAGCTCGGCCAGGGCATCGCACTCGGCGACACGGTCTTGGTCGCGATCGCGGTCCTTGCCGGCGATGAACACCTCCAGAGCCTTCTGCGGCGCAGGAGCAGAGTCGCCGGTCTTGGCCGCCACGGCACGGCGGGCGGCCTCGATGCCCCGCTGCCAGGCGGCGTCGCTGGTGTCCCGATCCCGATGGGACCGGACGCCGGCGAGGGTGTCGTCATCTCTGGCGATGATCCGCGCGGCGAACTCCACGGACGCCTGCTCGAATGCGTCGGCGGCGAAGAGGGCGTCGGCGATGCCCAGCTCATAGGCCGCCGCACCCTTGAGCGTGCGATTGTTCGCCAGGGCGTTCGAGAAGATGACCTGGGCGGCGGCCTCCGGACCGATCAGGCGCGGCAGTCGATACACCCCGCCCCAGCCGGGGATGAGCCCCAGGAATGCCTCGGGCAGGGACAGGGCCTTGGCGTCGGTGGAGACGGTGCGCCACTGAGCGGCCAGCGCGATCTCCAGCCCGCCGCCGAGGGCGGTGCCGTTGATGAAGGCGAAGGTCGGTACGGGGAAGTCTTCGAGCAGGTTGTAGGCCTGGTGGCCCAGCTCCGCCATCTGGCGTGCCAGCTCGGTGGACTCGATCGTATTGACCGCGCCCAGGTCCGCCCCGGCCACCAGGTAGCCGGGCTTGCCGATCAGCGCCAGCCCGGCGATCTCTGCGGATTCTGCACGTGGCAGCTGCGAGGCCACGGCCTCGCCGAACTCGATCAGGGAGTTGGGTCCGAGCGTGGTCGGCCGCCGGGCGTCGTCGTTGTCCAGTCGGATCAGCGCCAGCGTGCCGCCGCCGGGTAGGGTGACGTCCTCGACCCGGCTGTGCGTGCGGACCTCGTCCGCGAAGGCCTCGGCGAGCTCGGCATAGCCGGAGAAGTCGGTCTGCGCGGCGGTGATGGTGCCGGCGGGGGAGTGGGAGTGTGCGGACTGCGCGTTCATGGGTGCCTCCACAGCGTCGTCGTCAGGGAAGAATGCGTTCCGCATCACATGCTACCGGCGAGTAGCTCCAGAGGCCAGCGCGGCCCCGTGACGACGACGCCGCAGCGTGTGCAGGCACGGCTCACCTGCTGTGGAGTAAGGCGCGGGCAACAGGTGGAGGCTGCCGAGGGCGATCAGAGGTCGCTGAGAGGATCGGGGTCCAGCAGCGCCACGGTGACCACCGCGGCCGTCTGGTCGACCTGCCAGGGCCGGGCGCCCAGCGCGGTGAGGGCCGCCGCGATCGAGTCCAGGTCGATCTGGGCCGGGGGATCCCAGCACAGCTGCTTCAGGACAGCCGGGGTCAGCAGAGTCTCCGGCATGATCTCCAGGCGTTCGGCGAGGAACGTCAGACGTTCCCTGGCGGTGCGGTATCGGCGGAATGCCAACGGGTGGCGCTCCTTCCACGAGCGTGGAGGAGGCGGGCCACCGGTGCGGCGCTGCAGATCCGGAAGGTCTTGGGACGTGGCGCCGGCCCTCACGGCGCGCAGCCACCGGGGAGCCTCCCGCTTGGCCGCCCGCCCGTGGAAACCCGGAACGGCGAGCAGCTGGGGGACGGTGGTGGGAGATTCCAGGGCTGCGGCCACCAGGGCCGAGTCGGGCAGGATGTGCCCCGGAGAGACGTCCTTCTGCTCCGCCAGGTGCTCTCGAGCGCGCCAGAGCTCGCGCAGCACCGCGAGCCCGCGTCGACTCTTGAGCCGGTTGATCCCCGAGGTGCGGCGCCAGCGATCATGGCGCGGCACCGTCGGGGGCCGATGGGTGCGGGCATGCTCGAACTCCTGGGCAGCCCAGTCGGACTTGCCCTGCTCCTCCAGCAGGGAGCTGAGTTTCTCCCGCAGTTCGATCAGCAGCTCGACGTCCAGTGCGGCGTAGCGGAGCCAGTCCTGCGGCAGCGGGCGGCGAGACCAGTCGGCCGCCGAGTGCTCCTTCGCCAGCCGGACCCCCAGCAGGGATTCCACCACGGCGCCGAGCCCCACACGCGGCAGGCCGGCCAACCGGGCGGCCAGCTCGGTGTCGAAGAGCGCATGGGGGTGCATGCCCAGCTCGGCCAGGCAGGGCAGGTCCTGGGAGGCGGCGTGCAGGATCCACTCGGCGCCGCCCAATGCCCGCTGCAGCGGGACGAGTGTGTCGAAGGGCTCCGGGTCGATGAGCCAGAGCCCGGATCCCTCGCGCTTGAGCTGCACGAGGAACGCTCTCTGGCCGTAGCGGAAACCCGAGGCACGCTCTGCGTCGACCGCCACGGGGCCGTGGCCGGCAGCCAGCGCCTCGGCGCACCGCTGCAGTCCACGTGCGGTGTCGATGACGAACGGTACGCCGTCGGCGGGCTCGGTGAGCAGAGGGGGAAGGTGCTCGTCCTGGTCCTCCATAGAGTGGTCAGATCCTCCTGACATGCGGCAGGGCCACCACGCCGTCGGGCAGGGGAGGCAGACCGGCGAAGCTGCAGACCATATCCGCCCAGGCCTCCAGGTGTCGGCCCAGCCGAGGCCCGCTGGGCGTCCAGGAGGCCCGGAGTTCGACGGTGTTGCTCGCCTGACGATCTTCGAGGCTGCCGAAGGATTCGGACAGGATGCGTGTGGCGGTGCCGCCGGCGTGGCTGTGCTCGACACCGCACTGATCCAGCGAGTCGCTCAGCCAGGTCCAGGCGACTTCGGCGAGCAGGGGGTCGTTGCCCATGTCCGCGTCCAGCTCGGCGCGGATGTAGATCACCACACGGAACGTCCCGCCCCAGGTCTCCTGGCCCTGCGGGTCGTGGAGCAGGATGAAGCGGCCGGTGGCGAGCAGCTCAGCATCCTCGGGTGCTGGGCGGAGCCGAGCCGGTCCGTGGAGCGGGGTCCGCGCGCCGGGGTCCAGGACCTCGGCGCGCAGCGCCACCGCGTACGGGGCCAGCTTGACCGGGGCAGGGATCTCGTCGACCTGCGCCTCGGTGCGGGGACGGGCACGCCGCAGCTCTCCCAGGGCGGAACGGAACGACTCCGGGAGGTCGTCGATGCCGGGGGTGGAGATCTGCGGGCCGGGACCACGTCCTGCGGCAGATCCGGCTGGGCCGAGTGCTGTCACGCGTCCAGCCTATGAACAGGATCAGCGAGCATCGGGCAGGCGCGCCGTGAGCGCGGCCCGCGCATGGTCCACGAACTCATCGATCTGCGCCTCGGTGGTCTGGAAGGAGCACATCAGACGGACGACGGGGTCGCCGTCCGGCGCGGTGTCCCGCACATGGAAGAGATACCGGGACTGCAGCTCCTCCACCACCGTCGCCGGCATCTTGGGAAAGACGGCGTTCACCTGCGCCGGCGCGGGGAGGTCGATGCCCTCGAGCGTCGCGAGGCGTTCGCCGAGCAGACGGGCCTGCGCATTGGCGTGCTCGGCGTTGCTGCGCCACAGGTCGGTGCCGAAGAGCTCCAGCAGCTGGGCGGAGACGAAGCGCTGCTTGCTGGCCAGCTGCATCGAGTACTTGCGGATGTAGTCGGTGCCGCGGACTCTGGTCGGGTCCAGCACGACGACGGCCTCCGCGGCCAGCGCACCGTTCTTGGTCCCGCCCAGGCTCAGCACGTCGACGCCGACGTCGGTGGTCACCTCGCGCAGGGAGACGCCGAGGGCGGCGGCGGCGTTGGCGAGGCGGGCGCCGTCCATATGGACCCCGAGTCCCGCCGCGTGGGCGCGGTCCGCCACCGCCGCAATCTCGGCGGGCGAATAGAGGCTCCCCAGCTCGGTGGACTGGGTCAGGGTGACCGCCAGGGGCTGCGCGGCGTGGACGAAGCCCTGGGCTCCGAGCTCAGCCTCGACGTCGGCGGGCGTCAGCTTTCCCTCCGGTGTGGGACGGGCCAGCAGCTTCAGTGCGCCGAGCCGCTCCGGGGCGGCACCTTCATCAGTGTTCACGTGAGCCTGGCGCGCGCAGATCGCCGCGCCCCAGCGCGGGAGGAGGGCCTGCAGCGAGACGACGTTGGCACCGGTGCCGTTGAACACCGGGAAGATCTCTGCGGACGGACCGAACTGGTCCCTGACGACCTGCTCCAGGCGGGCGGTGACGGGGTCGTGGCCGTAGGGCACCGCGGCGCCGCCGTTGGCCCGGGTGATGGCCTCCAGCACCTCCGGCGAGACTCCCGCGGTGTTGTCGGAGGCGAAGGTCGGGTCGGGAGTCGCCGGGGCATCGGGGCCGACGGGTCCGTCGAGGGTCTGGAGACCGGGCATGATCTCATCAGTGCTGGTCACTCGTCGGCCTCCTCGAAGCGCATCGAGACGGAGTTGATGCAGTATCGCTGGTCGGTGGGAGTGTCGAAGCCCTCGCCGGAGAACACGTGTCCCAGGTGGGAGTCGCAAGAGCCGCACCGGACCTCCACACGTTCCATCCCCAGCGACGTGTCGCGCAGGTGCCGGACGTTCGCTCCCGTCGCGGGCTCGTAGAAGCTGGGCCAGCCGCAGCGGGAGTCGAACTTGGTCTGGGAGGTGAACAGCTCCGCGCCGCAGGCGCGGCAGAGATACACCCCGGCCTGGGTGGTAGGCCCATGGTCCCCGGTGAAGGGCCGCTCGGTGCCGCCCTGGCGGAGCACGTAGTACTCCTCGGGGGTCAGACGGTCGCGCCATTGGGCGTCGGACAGAGAGGCGAAGTCAGGCGCGGTTCCTGGCGGGCGGGCATCGGGGTCAGTCTGGTCAGTGCTCATGGCTCCATCCCATCACGTTCGTCGCACCACGTCCGCCGCATCACGATCATCGCATCGACGGCGGCACGCGGTCTGAAGCCCACAGTGGCCCGCATCGCCCACCCGGACGAGCAGGGCACGGCGGCAAAGAGCGTCGCGCTCCTCAGACGGTGCAACGCGCACCGGGCTCCGCCGCTTCCCTGGATGCCGCCGCAGGACGTCGCGCGTAAGCTGTGACCTGGGCATCGTGGCCCTCCAGCCATCCGGAACCGACCTTGTGGAGGCCTCCCAGACATGTCACCCCGCATCGCCGACCGTCGTCCGAGTGGTCTCGGAGGCCACCAGCCAGATGGTGCCTCACCTGCCCGACGGAGCCCGAGTGCGCGTCTGACGGCGCCGCTGCGGCGGCTCCGTGAGTCGCTGGCCGCTGCTCCCGCGAACCCCGAGCCCAAGACGCCCTGGGTGCGGGCCTCGGCGCTCGGGGCCGGCACGGGGCTGGCCGCAGGCATGGCCCTGGCGGGGGCCGCCTCCGGGCTGGCCGGCTATTTCGCCCGCATGGTGGTCACTCCCGTCAAGGAGCACGTGGAGGACCTGGAGGTCCTGGCGGTGGTGCGCGGAGCCGACGGCGACGAAGTCATCCTGCCTGCCACGCCCGAGACCGTGGTGCCGGGGACCTACGGCCTGAACTTCCATGGCGGCCGTGCCAGCGCACGCATCGGAGAGATCACCTCCTTCAGTCCGCGGGACGGCACGATCGCCCGGCGGGTGGAGAAGGTCTATCACGGAGACCTCCGCAAGGTCTCGCGCGGCTGGTGGACCTCGGTGCCCGACCCGACCCCGGGGGATGCCGGTCATCCTTTCGAGGACGTGCTGATCGACCTGCCCGGCGGGCCCGCACCGGCCTGGCACGTGCCCCCGCGGACGCGCACCGGTCCACTGGCAGACCGCAACGTGTGGGCGATCATGGTCCATGGACGGGGCGGACGCCGCACCGAAGGCATCCGCGCCCTGGGGGTCGCCGACCGCCTCGGCATCGATTCGCTGCTCATCTCCTACCGGAACGACGGCGAGGCGCCTGACGCTCCTGACGGGCGGTATGGCCTGGGCATCACCGAGTGGGAGGACGTCGACGCCGCCGTGCAGCACGCCCTGGACCAGGGCGCCGAGGACGTCCTGCTCTTCGGGTGGTCCATGGGCGGCGCGGTGGCGCTGCAGACTGCGGACCGCTCCCGGCTTGCCCCGGCCATCCGTGGCCTGGTGCTCACCGGACCGGTGGTCGACTGGATCGACGTGCTCGCCTACCAGGCACGGGCCAACAGGATCCCGGAGGCGGTGGGGCGGCTCGGCCGCTGGTTCATCTCCCATCCCGCGGGACGACGGGTCACCGGACTGGCCGCACCGGTGGATCTCAAGGCGATGAACTGGATCGACCGCGCCGAGCAGCTGCATGTGCGGACTCTGATCCTGCACAGCAGCGACGACGACGTCGTCCCCTACGCTCCGTCGCGGAACCTTGCCGAGCGGAATGAGAAGGTCAGCTTCGTGCCCTTCACCCAGGCGCGGCATGTCAAGGAGTGGAACCACGACCCCCAGCGCTGGGAGAGCAGCGTGGAGCAGTGGGTCGCCGAGCTGTTCACCGGTGACGCCCCGGCCCACCTCAGCTCAACGACGCGACGTGCTCGGTGACATTGCGCTTGATGCGGCCGAGCATGGCTGACATGCCACGCAGGCGCAGCGGTGTGATGGCCTTCGCCAGGCCCAGCCGGGTCGGGACGTCGTCCGGGGTGGCCAGGATCTCGTCGTAGCTGAGCCCGCTGAGTCCCTGATGCAGGATCGAGGCGAAGCCGCGGGTCGTCGGGGCCTCGGGCGGGGCGGCGAAGATGATCTCCGCGGTGCGGGCCTCGTCGTCGAACTCGAAGGCCAGGAACAGCGGGGTCTGGCACTCCACCACCTGCTCCATGGTGTCGGCACGGTCCTGATACTGCTCCGGCACGTCCGGCAGCTCGCGGGAGAGCTCCAGGAGCAGCTCCAGCTTCTGCTGGTCCGGGACCGCCTGGAACTCCTCGACGATCTCAGCCAGCGGTTCGGGAAGGCCGGCGGTGGTAGTGGTCATCATGTCTCCAGGATAGGAGAGCGGGGCGGGATGCGTCGTCCGGCGCCCCGCCCGCTCAACGGCTCAGCGGCCTGTGGGCGCCTCGCCCGGCTCCTGGCCGACGGCGATGGGCAGGCGGACCGAGTTGCCCCACTCCGTCCAGGAGCCGTCGTAGTTGCGGACGTGGCGGTGCCCGAGCAGGTGCTGGAGGACGAACCAGGTGTGCGAGGACCGCTCGCCGATCCGGCAGTAGGCGATGACCTCGTCCGCCTCCCCGATGCCGGCCTCCTCACGGTAGATGCGCTCCAGCTCCTCGCGGGGCTTGAAGGTGCCGTCCTCCTCGGCGGCTCGGGCCCACGGGACGGAGGCGGCCGAGGGGATGTGGCCACCGCGCAGGGAGCCCTCCTCCTCGTAGCCCTCCATGTGGGTGCGCTCACCCGAGTACTCGAGCGGGGAGCGCACGTCGACCAGGGGCTTGCCGAAGTGCTCGAAGACATCCTCACGAAAAGCGCGGAACGTGGAGTCGTCACGGCTGATCACCGGATAGTCGGCACGGGTCGGTTCGGTCCGCTCGGTGGTGACGTCACGACCTTCAGCGATCCACTTCTGTCGGCCCCCGTCCATCAGTCGGACGTCCTCGTGCCCGAACAGGGTGAACACCCAGAGGGCGTAGGCGGCCCACCAGTTCGACTTGTCGCCGTAGAACACCACGGTGGTGTCCCGGCTGATGCCCTTCGACGCCGCGAACTCCGCGAAATGCTCGCCGTCGAGGAAGTCCCGGGTGATCGGGTCGTTGAGCTCGGTGTGCCAGTCGATCTTGACGGCACCGGGGATGTGCCCCGTCTCGTAGAGCAGGACGTCCTCGTTCGACTCGACGAGGACGATGCCGTCGTCGTCCTTGTGCTCGGCCACCCAGTCCGTGGACACGAGCTTCTCGGGGTGGGCGTACTGGCTGAAGTCCTTCTCGCTCATCTGCAGAGCCTCTCTCTCGGGTCGCTGACGATCGTCGCTTCACCTGTGTTCAGCGTATCGAGGCACCGGTTCTGTTCCCATCGCACGTCATGAACCGTCATGCGCCGGGGGAGCACGCCAGTGGGTAGCATGGCCCTCATGCCGACTGATGCCACACCTGATGCCACACCGCTGAGCCGCCGGAGCCCTCAGGTCGGCGTCGGGGAGCTCCTGGAGGGGCTGCAGCCCTCCTTCCGATTCTCCGAAGTCTCCTTCGACTCCTACATCCCGGACCCTGGACACCCCTCCCAGGCCGAGGCGGTGGAGGCGCTGCGGGATTTCGCCGGCACGGTCGGGTCCTCGCGGGGCTCCGGGGGCCTGCTGTCTCGGCTCTTCGGCGGCAGATCCTCGCGGGCGGCCGCCACGAAGCGCGCCGGGGGGATCTATCTCGACGGCGGCTTCGGGGTCGGCAAGACGCATCTGCTCGCATCTCTCTACCACGCCTCACCGGGACAGCGCGCCTTCGGGACCTTCGTGGAATACACCAATCTCGTCGGTGCCCTGTCCTTCCGCCGCACGGTGGACGTGCTCTCCGACTACAGCTTGGTCTGCATCGACGAGTTCGAGCTCGACGACCCCGGAGACACGGTGCTGATGTCCCGACTGATGCGCGAGCTGACCGATGCCGGCGTCAAGCTCGCCGCGACCTCGAACACGCTGCCGGGCTCGCTCGGGGAGGGGCGCTTCGCCGCGTCCGACTTCCAACGGGAGATCCAGGTCCTGGCCGATCAGTTCTCCGTGGTGCGCGTCGACGGGGAGGACTTCCGGCATCGAGGCCTGCCGGAGGCCCCGCCCCCGCTCGCGACCGAGCAGCTCGAGGAGTTCGCCCACGCACATCACCGTGAGGCGGAGATCGTCGTCGACGACTTCGACGCGCTGACCGCGCATCTCACTCAGGTCCATCCGAGCCGCTACCGCCAGCTCATCAGCGGAGTGGAGGTCCTGGTGCTCAAGGACGTCACCACCATCGACGCTCAGTCGCTGGCGCTGCGCTTCGTGGTGCTGGCGGACCGCCTCTACGACCAGGATGTGAAGATCATCGCCTCGGGCGTGCCCTTCGACCAGCTCTTCACCGAGGAGATGATGTCCGGGGGATACATGAAGAAGTACCACCGCGCCGTGTCGCGTCTCACGGCGCTGGCCCGCTCGGGGCAGATGGGGGAGCAGGCGCTCTGAGGGGTGTGCCGCTCAGCCTCCTGCCCATTCGGCAGCACCACTGGCGGCACCAGCGGCAGCACCACCCGAAGCCGGTCCGTGAGCCGTGCCGTCGGCGCGGCACCGGATGTGTTGCGCAGTCGAGAGGCGTAGACTCGATCCTCACCATCGGCCGTCCGCCGAGCCCCGGTCCCAGGATCCGTCGCCGCATCCGGCCACACCCGCGGGCAGTTAACGGGGCGTTCATCGGCGTCTGGTTGGCTGGATGCCGTCGGATCAGAGAAGGGGAGCGTCAGCATGATCAGAGACCAGGTGCAGGACATCGTGGGAGATCTGAACCAGGCCCCCCGGGAGAACCTGCGCGAGTTCATCGACCGGCTCCGTGAAGGCGGCTACACCGTCCAGGACGGTCACACTCCGGATCCCGACCTCATCGACCCGCAGGGCAACGCGGTCGAGACCTGGCAGGAGAACTACCCCTACGAGCAGCGGCTCGAGCGCGACATCTATGAGCTGGAGAAGTACCACCTGCAGGTGGAGCTGCTGAAGTTCCAGTACTGGGCCGAGGATTACGGGCTCAAGCACGTGCTGGTCTTCGAAGGACGGGACGCCGCCGGCAAGGGCGGCACCATCAAGCGCTTCACCGAGCACCTCAACCCCCGGACCGCTCGGGTGGTGGCCCTGAACAAGCCGTCCGACCGGGAGCGCGGACAGTGGTACTTCCAGCGCTACGTCGACCATCTGCCCACTGCCGGCGAGATGGTCCTGTTCGACCGCTCCTGGTACAACCGAGCCGGAGTCGAACGGGTCATGGGATTCTGCTCCGACGACGAGTACGAGGTCTTCATGCGGCAGGCGCCGCAGTTCGAGCAGATGCTCGTCGACGCAGGGATCCACCTGACGAAGTTCTGGTTCTCCGTGACCCAGAAGGAGCAGCGCACCCGGTTCGCGATCCGTCAGATCGACCCCGTGCGGCAGTGGAAGCTCTCCCCGATGGACCTGGAGTCGCTGGACCGGTGGGAGGCCTACACCGACGCCAAGGAGGAGATGTTCCGCCGGACGGACACGGACCACGCGCCTTGGATCACCATCAAGTCCAACGACAAGAAGCGGGCACGGCTCAACGCCATGCGCTACTTCCTCAGCCAGTTCGAGTACGAGGGCAAGGACCACGAGGTGGTCGGGGAGCCCGATCCGTTGATCGTCCGCCGCGGCCGCGACGCCGTGGGCGACTGAGGGCCCGTCAGGACCCCACGGGCGGTCTCTCCGAGACCTCCTGCGCAGCCGCCGGACGCAATGGTCATCACATTCGGGGGCTTGAGGCGATAGAGTGGACACGCTCGCCTCCTCGGTCGTCGTCGACCGTCGACGGCGAGCATCGTGTCATCTGAGCACCTTCCGCGGCCTCACCACAGGGTGGAGGCGGCATGAGGAGACTGCGCCATCCCGGAAACGTCACGGGATTAGGATGCACTCGATCGATCACCAGACCTCGATAAGGAGACTGCATGAGTGCCGATATCGGCGTGACCGGACTGGCCGTGATGGGGGCCAACCTGGCACGGAACCTGGCCCGCAACGGCTACACCGTGTCCCTGCACAACCGGTCGGTGGCCCGCACCGATGCCCTGCTTGAGGCTCACGGGGACGAGGGCAGCTTCGTCCGCACCGAGACCCTCGCCGAGCTCGTCGAGTCGCTGGAGCGCCCGCGGCGGGTGCTCATCATGGTCAAGGCCGGAGCTCCGGTCGACGCGGTCATCGAGGATCTGGTGCCTCTTCTGGACGAGGGCGACATCATCATCGACGCCGGCAACTCCCACTACCCGGACACGCGTCGCCGTGAGGAGGCGCTGCGGGCCAAGGGACTGCACTTCGTCGGCGTCGGTGTCTCCGGCGGTGAGGAGGGTGCGCTCAACGGCCCCTCGATCATGCCCGGCGGATCCCAGGAGTCCTATGAGACGCTGGGCCCGATGCTGGAGAAGATCGCCGCCCAGTACCACGATGAGCCCTGCTGCGCCTGGGTCGGCACCGACGGCGCGGGCCACTACGTGAAGATGGTGCACAACGGCATCGAGTACGCCGACATGCAGGTCATCGGCGAGGCCTACGACCTGATGCGCAGCCTCGCAGGCCTCGAGCCCGCCGCACAGGCCAAGGTGTTCCGGGAATGGAACACGACGGACCTGGCGTCGTATCTGATCGAGATCACCTCGGAGGTCCTGGAGCAGGAGGACGAACTGACCGGCCGTCCGCTGGTCGACGTCGTCGTGGACTCTGCGGGCCAGAAGGGCACCGGCCGCTGGACGGCCATCTCCGGGCTGGAGGTCGGGTCCCCGGTGACCGCGATCGCGGAGTCGGTGTTCGCCCGCTCCATCTCCTCGCAGCGTGATCTGCGGGCCGAGACCAACGCGGCCTTCAGCTCGGGCATCGATGAGAATGCCCCGGCGGCAGAGTTCGGCTCCGACTTCGTCGAGGACGTGCGCAAGGCCCTCTACGCCTCCAAGCTGGTGGCCTATGCCCAGGGTCTCGACATGCTGGTCGCCGCCGGTCAGGAGTACGGATGGGACCTCGACCTGAAGTCCATCGCCTCCCTCTGGCGCGCCGGCTGCATCATCCGGGCCGACCTGCTGGACACCATCATGAAGGCCTACGACGCAGACGCCGAGGATCGCCCCAAGAACCTCCTGCTGGCCGAGGAGTTTACCGAGGCCATCAACGAGTGCCTTCCGGCCTGGCGTCGTGTGGTCGCCGCAGCCGCGCAGCACGGCGTGCCCGCTCCGGTCTTCGCCTCCTCGCTGGCGTACTACGACAGCCTGCGCCGCGATCGTCTCCCGGCCGCTCTGACGCAGGGGCTGCGCGACTACTTCGGCGCGCACACCTATGAGCGTGTGGACAAGGACGGGACCTTCCACACCCTCTGGTCCGGCGATCGGACCGAGATCGAGGCCTGAGTCGGCCCAGGCGGCGACGCCGGCGGTGCAGTCCCTGCCGACGACGTCGCAGGTCTTCTGCCCGAGGCTGGTCCCACAGAGTCAGACGTGACGGAGGCCCGGTCTGCGGCGCGCCCATGATGGCGGGCGTCGCAGACCGGGCCTTCGGCGTGGGATGCACTTTTCGGCGACGCCGGAGCCGGAGTGCAGGGCCCCGGGCAGACGGAGCGATGCTCTAGGATGACGTGATATGACTCACACTTCATCGTTCGCGCATCCAACTGACCCAGGTCAGACGCCAGGATCCACCCCGTCCGCCCGTCTCGGCGACTCCCGGGTCTCGCGCCGGGCGGCCTTGGCAAGCCTCGGTGCCCTCGCTCTGCTGCCGATCGGCCTGCAGGCCGCCGCAGCATATCCCGGGGACTCCTCACAGGCGGAGACACCGACACAGGCGATCCGCAGCTACGACGACATGATCCGCGAGCTGCGGAAGATCGAACACACCTCCCGGGGGCGGGTCACCGTCAACACGCTCGCCGAGGTGGGGACCGCAGAGACCCACTCGGAGCAGGGTCGTGACCTCTACGTCGCCCAGGTGGGGCACGGGGACCGGCACGTCTGGATCCAGGGCCGGATCCACGGGGACGAGCCCTACGGCGTCGAGGCCACCCTGGCCGTGCTCAAGGAGCTGGGCAGCAGCGGCCAGCAGACTGCTGAGCTGCTGCGGGACGAGTTCACCCTGCACATCATCCCGATGTACAACCCTGACGGTTCGGAGATGAACACCCGGACCACCACGCTCTGGGACACGGAGACGGACGCTCCACGCACCGACGACGACGGCAGAGAGCTCACGGTGGATCTGAACCGCGACTGGACGCTGGAGGGGTTCCTGGCGCGCGAATCCCGGGCCTGGTACGAGTACTGGACCAGGGTCCGGCCCAGCTACGCGCTGGACATCCACCATCAGGGGCGGAAGCGCGATCCGGAGACGGGAGAGCCGATCACCTTCTCGCTGGGCATCTCCTTGGCACCGGGCGGCCCCACGCTGCCGGACATCCGTGACGGCGAGTTCGATGTGCTCACCCGTCAGATGGCCTCCCAGGTCTGGCTGGACACGCGCCACCGCGGCCACATCTCCACCGATCGGTACGACGTCGGCGGCGGTCAGGTGATCGACATCCGCGGGGGCGTGGTCTCCGCCATGATGCTGGGACTGGACTGGCAGGGGCTCAACTCTGCCGGACACGCGAACGCGGCGATCTTCTTCGAGACCTCCGGCAACACTCGCGACGGCGACCTCGGACAACGGGGACGGGGCCGTTTCATCCAGCAGAACATCCTGGGTGTGGAGTCCTGGCTCGCAGGCCTGGCCACCGGCGACACCGTCGACCTGGACCCGCAGACCTGGGAGGAGATCCCCCACGCGCCGGTCGAGTACTACTTCACGGACTGGGGCGGTGTGATCCCGGTCGACGAGGTGTGAGACCACCCTGCAGACGGCGCGGAGGCGGCGGACCCGGTGAGGACCGGGGCCGCCGCCTCCGTCGTGTCGGCTCCTGAGGTGGTCAGGAGGTGGTCAGCGCCTCAGGAGAGGAGCGCCGCGACTCAGATGAACAGTGCCGGGTCGAGCGCATACTCCGCGGGGTCGACGGCGGGCTGCCGCTCCTCGTCACGGCGCTTCCGGTCCTTCGCCGGGATGCCGGTGAGGATGGAGTTCTCCGGCGCCGACTTCACGACCACGGCGTTGGCTCCTATGGCGGAGCCGCTGCCGATCTCCACGGGCCCGAGCACCTTGGCGCCGGCGCCGACGACCACGCCGTCCTGCAGGGTCGGGTGCCGTTTCACCGCCTCGAGCGAGCGGCCGCCGAGGGTGACGCCCTGATAGAGCATGCAGTCATCGCCGATCTCGGTCGTCTCGCCGATCACCACGCCCATGCCGTGGTCGATGAAGAACCGACGACCGATCTGGGCCCCGGGGTGGATCTCGATGCCGGTCAGGCTGCGGGTCACCTGGGAGAGAGCCCGGGCGGGGGTCTTCAGGGGCCGGTGCTGCCACATCCGGTGGGCCACCCGGTGGGACCAGATGGCATGCAGACCGGAGTAGACCAAAGCCACCTCCACGTCGCTGCGGGCGGCCGGATCGTGCTCGCGCGCGGAACGGATGTCCTCACGCAGACGCTTGATGATTCCCAAGGTGGATCGGTGCCTTTCGACGTCGACGGCGGGTCACAGCAGGGTATCGGCGCGGTGCCGTCCGCGGCCAGTCGGCCTGGCCGCGGAACGTGGAGCAGTCCCAGGTCAGGGCGGGCTCAGGCGGGACAGGCTCAGGTTAGACGTCGGCCGATGGGTCAGCCGCGGATGTCCTCGTAGAGGAGCGTGGAGATGTAACGTTCGCCGAAGTCACAGGCGACGGTGACGATGAGCTTGTCCCGGAACTCCTCGCGAGCCGCCACGTCCAGGGCGGCGGCCACGTTGGCCCCGGTGGAGATGCCCCCGAGGATCCCCTCCTGCGTGCCCAGCTGGCGCGCAGTCTCCAGGGCCTTGTCGAGGTTGGCGGTGATGACCTCGTCGTAGATCTCGCGGTCGAGGATGTCAGGGACGAAGTTCGGACCGATGCCCTGGATCTTATGCGGCCCTGGGGTCCCGCCGGAGAGGATCGGGGAGTCCTCAGGCTCGACGGCGACGATGTGGAGGTCCGGCTTGTGCTCGCGGAGCCGGCGTCCCGCGCCGGTGATGGTCCCGCCGGTGCCGATGCCGGAGACGAGGACGTCGACGGCGCCGTCGGTGTCCTCCCAGATCTCCTGACCGGTGGTGCTGTAGTGGACCTGCGGGTTGGCCTCATTGGCGAACTGACGGGCCCAGATGGAGTTCTCGGTCTCCTCGACGATGGCTTTGGCCTTCTCCACGGCGCCGCGCATCCCGTCGGCGCCGGGGGTCAGCACGATCTCGGCGCCGAAGGCCCGCAGCATGACCCGGCGCTCAGTCGACATGGTCTCCGGCATCGTGAGCACCACCCGGTAGCCCCGCGCCGCGCCGACCATGGCCAGGGCGATCCCGGTGTTGCCGGAGGTGCCCTCCACGATCGTCCCACCCGGCTTCAGGACGCCGGCGGCCTCCGCGGCGTCGACGATGGCCGTGCCGATGCGATCCTTGACGGAATGCGCCGGCGAGTAGAACTCCAGCTTGACCGCCACATTGCCGGGCAGGTCGGCGTCGAGCCGATTGAGCCGCACCAGCGGAGTGCCGCCGACGGCCTGGGTGATGTTGTCCAGGATCTTGGCCATGGTGGTGAAACCTCTTCCGTGAGGGTGGTGGGATCGGACGCGCAGGAGGGCGGCACGCCGTCGGCGGGACGACGACAGCCCCGATCCTGACTCTATCTGCTGATCAGACGAGGGCTCCGTCACGGAGCCACGGGGCGTAACGCTGGCGCAGCGCCGAGACCTTGGGGTCGATGATCACGCGGCAGTAGCCCACGTCGGGGCGGCGCAGATGGAAGCCCTGGTGCTCCGGCTCGGCCTCGAAGACCCTCCCGAGGGGCTCCAGCGTGGTGACGATCGGACGGTCGTAGGCTGCCTGGACGCGGGCCACGGCCTCTGCGAACTCTTCGCGCTCGGTGCGGTCGGCGTAGAACATCGCCGACCGGTACTGCGTGCCGACGTCGTACCCCTGGCGGTTGAGGGAGGTCGGGTCGTGGCAGCTGAAGAAGACGTCCAGGAGGACCTCCGTGGGCAGGGTGTCGGGCTCATAGGTGATCTCGACGGCCTCGGCATGACCGGTCGTCCCGCTGCAGACGGCGATGTACTCGGCCGGTCCGGTGCCCCCGGTGTAGACGCTGCGCACGGCGGTGACGCCGGCGAGGCGACGGGCCAGGGAGTCCAAACACCAGAAGCAGCCGGCCGCCAGCACCACCGTGCGGGACCTGCGTGGACCGTGCGGGCTGGCATCGTGCGGGCTGGCATCGTGCTGGCCTGGGGGCCGCTCGCCGGCCCCCGGGGTGTTCGTCCTGCTGGCTGGGCTCATGCCTGAGACAACTCCCCGAGCCCTTCGGTCATTCCGGGGCGCGGCGCCGACCGCTTTCATCGCCCGGTGCGTCCCTGGTGATATCCCCGCGGAGAGGGTAGAACTGGTGGCATGGCAGACCATTCCGGCCCTGGAACCCACTCCTCACCGGCTCCGTCCGGTGTCGCCCCCGCGCCTCCTGTGGCCGCAGGCCGCCGTGTGCCGCTGCTGCAGGACGTGCTCGAGATCATCGAGGAGCTGTGGCCGTCCTCGCTGGCGGAGAGTTGGGACGCCGTCGGGCTCGTGACGGGCCGGCGGGATCGGCCCGTGGAGCTGATCCATTTCGCCGTCGATCCCGTGCGCACGGTGGTGGAGGAGGCGTGCTCGGCCGAGGCGGACCTGCTGATCACCCATCATCCGCTGCTGCTGCGGCCGGTGCAGAGCGTCGAGGCGGGGTCGTTCAAAGGCGAGATCGTGCACCGGCTCATCGAGTCCGGATGTGCCCTGCTGACCGCCCACACCAACGGCGACTCGGCGGTCGGAGGGGTCAACGACGTGCTGGCGGAGATCCTCGGCCTCGAGGATGCGGAGCCCTTGCAGGCCGCCGAAGACGGGCTCGCGGAGGAAGGGCTGGGCAGGATCGGCTCCCTTCCCCAGGGCACTACGCTGGGCGACTTCGCCGCCACGGTCTTCTCGATCCTGCCTGCCGTCGCCGGAGGGGTGCGGGTGGCCGGGGATCGGGATGCCTTCATCCGGCGTGTGGCACTGTGCGGCGGCGCCGGCGACGGTCTGCTGCGTGCCGCCCGTGAGGCAGACGCCGATGTGTACATCACCGGTGACCTTCGACACCATCCGGCATCCGAGGCGCGGGAGGCGGTGCGCGACGGACGCCCTTACCTGATCGACGTCTCCCACTTCGCCAGCGAATGGCTGTGGCTGCCCGCCGCGGCCCAGGCCTTGGACCGTGCCCTGGCGGATCGCGGCTACGATGTGGAGGTCGCCGTCAGCGGCATCAACACCGACCCCTGGGACTTCGTCATCACTCCTGGCCGGTGAACCGGCGGAGAGCGTCCTCCTCTCGGTGAGGATGCGCCCGGCGACGCCATCGACCCGTTGCAGGACCTGACAGGAGAGACGTGACCACTCTGATCATCGAGGCCGACGGCGGCAGCCGCGGCAACCCGGGCATCGCCGGTGCAGGAGCCCTCGTCCGCGACGAGGCCGGCCGCATCCTCGCCACCAAGGCCACGCCCATCGGGAAGGCGTCCAACAACGTGGCTGAGTACACCGGACTGATCGACGGCCTGAAGCTGGTGCGGGAGATCGACCCCGAGGCCGCCGTCGAGGTGCGCATGGACTCCAAGCTCGTGGTCGAGCAGATGAGCGGTCGATGGAAGATCAAGCACGCCGACATGAAGCGGCTGGCCCAGGAGGCCTCCCAGATCCTGCCGCTGATGAACGTGACCTTCACCTGGATCCCGCGGGCCCAGAACGGCGACGCCGACGCGCTGAGCAATGAGGCCATGGACGCCGCCGCCGCCGGCCAGGACTGGGATCCGGCGAAAAGCCGCGTGCGGCCCGGCGCCTGAGCAGGGCGGGATCCTCAGGGGGCGGGTCCTCTGCCCCGCTTCCGAGGGCCGGACTCGAGCGCCGGAGGCTCGGGCCGCGCGCAGGCTCAGCCTGCGGCGATGAGGTCCAGCTGGTGGGGCGTGCGACCAGCCGCCGGGCGGACTTCGACGTCCCAGCGTTCGGCCGCCAGCTCGGCCACCTGATCCACGGTCTCGGGCATCTGCTCGGCGCGCAGCACCATGCCGGTGAGCTCTCCTCGGGCGTGCTTGGCGAAATGGGTCACGACCTTCCGCGTGCCCTCACGCTCGGTGAAGCTGTTGACCACCAGAGTCTGCTCCGGGTGCGGACGGTAGGCCGCCGCATAGCCGGAGGAGCGACAGTCCAGCACCAGCTGGTCGCCGACCCGTTCACGCAGCGGTTCCGCCAGGGCACCTCGCCAGTACCCGCCGAGTCGGCCCGGTCCGTCTCCGGCGGCGGGGGAGAGGTCCACACCCATGGACAGCCGGTAGGCCGGGATCCGGTCCGTGAACGACGTGGCTCCGAAGAGGCCCGAGAAGACCAGCACCTTCTCCGCCGCGCGCCCCAGCGCAGTGGCCGACAGATCAGGCGCTCCGAGCGCCTCGAAGAGCACCCCCGTGTAGACGTCATGGGCCGGTGCGGCGGGTGCCTCCCAGAGCTGCTGGTTGCGCTCCACCTCGCCCATGACTTTCGCGCCGACCTTGAGGATCTCCTGCGCGTCGGACTGTCGGCTCACCCGGATGAGGGCGTCAACGGCGGTGCGCCGCTGCTCGGCGAGCTCCGGCAGGATCAGCGAGTCCAGGTCCAGCCGCGCCGTACCGTCAGGGTCCGGAGCGGTCTTGCCTTCGGAGGGAGGGAGAAAGATCAGCACCGGAGCAGGCTACCAGCGGTCTGCTCGGTGCCGCGGACCGGCCCATGGCGCCGTGCTGGGCTCTGGCCTGACCTCAGAGCACCCGCGCACCGGCGCGTCGCAGGGAGTCCATCGCCTGACGTGTGCTGGTCGACCTCGCCCCCACCGGGATGACGGCCACGTCCGTGCCGTCGACGACCAGCTCACCGATGCGGAGCCGCAGCTCCCCCTGGGCTGTCCGGGGAGGCAGGTGCCTCCCGCCGCGGCCGACGGTCGGCAGACCGTCGGTCACCAACAGCACCCGCCGATGCTGGGGCTCCTCGGCCTCGAGGAGCTCGGCGGCGAGGTCCAGCGCCGGCACCAGGGGAGTGCCGCCTCCGGCGGGGACCCGGTCCAGGGACAGTCGGGCTCGGGCGGCACTGGTGGTGCGTCCCACGAGCAGCCGTGGCACGGATCCGGCCGCCAGGACCACCGAAACCGTCCCGCGCCGTGACGCGGTGCTGCTCACCAGATCGGACAGCGTGCGTGAGGCCTGCGAGAGGCCGGAGCTGCGCAGGGAGGAAGAGCCGTCGATGACGATCACGCTGTGTGTCCCTCCGCGGCGTCGACGCAGCACTCCGCGCAGATCCTCACGTCGGACCACGACGTCGGCGGCGGAAGCGGTGGGCGACTGAGCCTGGGATTCGGCAGGATCCTGCCTGGAGCTCGACTCCAGCGGCCGGCGGCCTGGCATGTCCCCTTCGCTCCGGCGGCCGAGACCCCGACGGCGGGCGGCCCGGCGGAGAGTGGGCGCAGCCGCGATGATGCCGCCGGCACGCTCGACGGCCACCTCCCGGAAGGCGGCCCCCCGGTGCTGGGACCGGCTCCGGGAACCGTCGCGGCCGTCCAGGTGCCGACGGGCCAGGGCTCTGCGCTGGCTGAGCGGTGCTCGCAGCGTGGCGTGGATCCCGGTGGGGCCGTCGAGCTGCCCCTCGGGCGCGTCAGGCAGGGCGAGCTCGAGCGCGCCGGGGTCGTCCAGGCTCGCAGCACCTCCGGGCGGGCCGCCTTCTTGGGCAGTGGTCTCCTGGGCGGTGGTCTCCCGGGCGGTGGGCCCCTCTGCTGTGGTGCTCTCCGCCCTGGCGTCGTGCTGTGCGCCGTCGATCCCCTCGAGGGGGCCGTCGTCACAGGCCGGGGCGTGGTCCCCAGCCTGAGGTTCGTCCTCCGAGCCGACCTCCCGCGCATCCGAGGACTCCCCGGCTGTCGTCTCGGGCGTCGGCGCATCGGGGGGAGAGCCGGTGTCCGTCCGGTCCTCTGGGGTCGGTCCGTCCTGAGCGGGCCCGTCGTCGGCATCTGGCCCATCGCTCGGATCGTCCGGGGCGGGACCGGACACTGCGGAGACTGAGGGGGAGTCCGGGCCAGATGGTGGCTCTGTGTCAGAGGGATCGTCAGCTCCGGTCGGTTCCTGGAGGGGCGGAATCCCCGGATCCTCCGTCGCGGAGGTGCAGGCGGCGCGAGGAACCGCGACGGTGCGCGCCACGAGGTCCGCCGCACGTCCGCTGCCGATCCTGGCGCTCAGCGAGATGGCCAACCGGGAGGCGGCCACGTCGAGGCCATGGTCCTGGCACCCGGCTCGGTCGAGCATCATCACGACGGCGGTGAGGAGGTCCTCGCCCTCGAGCGCGGTCCCCGTCAGCTCGGGCTGGTCCGGGGACGTCCGGGCAGAGCGCGTCCCCGGCGGGTCGAACCGCAGGATCGCCGTGCACCGTCGCAGCAGCGGAGCCGGGACCTCGCCCATCGTCTCCGCCAGCGCCAGGACCCTGGAGCGGTCGATCATGGCCAGCTGGTCGGACTCCCACCGGTCCGGGTGGCCCACTACGACGTCGGCGTGGTCCTGCAGCCGCCGAAAGGCGGTCTGGGCCAGCACCGGGTCGCCGGCGCACAGCAGGCCACATTCAGCCCCAGCCGTCCAGGCCTCCATCACCGGCTCCCAAGGACCGTCAGGCGCGTTCGACCTGGTGTCGGCCAGGTCCTCGGCGAGCCGGCGGCGGCGGGAGCTCATGCCGCGCGCAGTCCCAGCACGCGGGCCGCGGTGAGCTTGACCCGGGCCGCCTGGACGGTGGCGCTCTCACCCGGTCGGGCCGGCGTACGGTGCTGCAGCGCGGGGGCGGCGGCCTGCGCGACGTCCGTCTCCGTCGCCGCGTCACGGCCGGCCATCGCTGCCAGCGCCCGTGCGGTCCTGGCCAGGACGAGGTCGGCGCGATGGCCCACGGCGCCGGACTCCACGCAGACGTCGACGACACGGTCGAGCACGCGCTCCGGGACCTCGACGTGCCTGAGCCTCTCCCGCGCACGGAGGATGCGTTCGGCGAGCCGGGCCTCGCGGTCCTGGTGCAGCGCGGCGAACCTCGCCGGGTCGGCGTCGTGCTCCAGCCGACGCTGGACGATCTCTCGACGCAGACGCAGGTCGCGGATGGTGCGGACCTCGGTGGCGAGGCCGAATCTGTCCTGCAGCTGGGGGCGCAGCTCGCCCTCTTCAGGGTTTCCGCTGCCCACCAGCACGAATCGCGCGGGATGGACGTGGCTGAGACCGTCCCGCTCCACGCGGTTCACCCCTGACGCGGAGACGTCGAGGAGCAGGTCCACCAGGAAGTCATCGAGCAGATTGACCTCGTCGATGTAGAGGATGCCGCCGTGCGCCTCGGCCAGGATCCCGGGGGCGAAGACCATCTCTCCGCGAAGGGCCCTGTCCACGTCCAGACTGCCCACGACCCGATCCTCAGCGGCCCCCAGGGGGAGTTCCGCCACGGGCATCTCGACTCCATGGGCCGAGAGCAGGTGACCCAGCGCTCGGATGGTGGTGGTCTTGGCGGTGCCGCGGTCGCCGAGAGCCAGCACGCCGGAGATCTCCGGGTCGACGGCGCACAGCATCAGACAGTTCTTCAGCTCGTCCTGGCCGAGCACAGCGGTGAAGGGAAACACAGGCGACGACCCTACGGTAAATGCGAAACGTTCGCAATAAAAGGTGCGTCTGACGGCGCCGTCACAGCGCTTCAGTGTGCTGGAGCTCACTGATACGCTCGCTGGACACAGGCGTGAGGGATCTGGGTGATTCTGACCTGCGGAGACGGCTGGTCGCCGCGGTGGCGGACGGTGCGCGCGGCCTCCCGTCCTCCCGACCTGCACCGAGGCACGTCTGACGGACTTCCAGCTGGAGAGGTACTGACCTGATGCTCGAGACATTCCTCGGGGCGAGTCTGCTCGTCCCCATCATCGGCCTGATTCTCGTCGTCGTGATCGCGGCGGCGGCGGTCGTGGCCCGCTATCGCGTCGCGAAGCCCAATGAGGCGATCATCGTCTCCGGTTCAGGGTCCAAGCGGAGCCCGGACTCCGAACTTCCCGCCAGTCAGAAGATCGTCCAGGGCGGTGGGGTCTTCGTCCTGCCCTTCGTCCAGAAGGCCGATTCCATCTCCCTGGAGTCCCGGAAGGTGCTCCTGGAGACGTCGGCGATCACCCAGAACGGCATCAACCTCCATGTGGAGGCCGTGGCACTGGTGAAGGTCGACGGCAAGGAGGACTCGATCCGCGCCGCCGCCCAGCGGTTCCTGGGGCAGCAGCAGGAGATCGAGCGTTTCACCAAGGACGTCCTGGAGGCGTCGCTGCGCTCCATCCTCGGCACGATGACGGTGGAGCAGGTCAATCGGGAGCGTGAGGCCTTCGCCTCCCGCGCCTTGGACGAGTCCGAGTCCACGTTGACCAATCAGGGCCTGCTGCTGGATGCCTTCCAGATCCAAGGAATCCGGGACGACAACGACTACCTGGTCGACCTCGGCCGTCCGGAGGCCGCCAAGGTCAAGCGCGACGCGGACATCGCCGAGGAGAACGCGCGGCGGGAGTCGGAACGTGCCCGCATCGCCGCCGAGCAGGAGATCCTCGAATCACAGCGTGAGCTCGATCTGCGGGACGCCACCATTCGCGAGGAGACCGACCAGGCCAAGGCCAAGGCGGCTGCGGCCGGCCCGCGCGCCGAGGCGGAGGCTCAGCGCGCGGTGGTGGACCAGCAGCGTGAGACGGCGGAGCGCCGGGCCGAGCTCCGTGAGCAGGAGCTCGTGGCCGAGGTCCACAAGCAGGCCGACGCCGACCGCTACCGGGCCGAGCAGGAGGCCGAGGCCCGGCGCGTCGCCGAAGTCGCCGAGGCGCAGGCTCAGGCCGAGCGGGTCCGCCTCGCCGCCCAGGCCGACTTGGAGCGCCGCGAGAAGGAAGCCCGCGCCATCCGGCTCGAAGGTGAGGCAGAGGCTGCGGCCATCCGCGAGAAGGGCGAGGCGGAGGCCTCTGCGCTGCGTGAGAAGGCCGAGGCCTACCGCAGCTTCGGGCAGGCGGCCATCATGGATCGGATCATCGAGGCGCTGCCGGAGATCGCCCGGGAGGCCGCAGCCCCCATGAACAACATCGACTCCCTGACCGTGATCGACTCGGCCGGCGCGAACAAGGTCGTCAAGAACGGCGTGGACAACGTCAATCAGGCCGTGGAGCTGGCCAGTTCCGCATTCGGCATCGATGTGCGGGCGCTGCTGCGTGACTTCACCTCGGGCTCGAGCTCCTCAGAAACGGTCGATGCCGGCGTCGTCGGCCCTCAGGGGTCGGCGTCAGACCCTCAGACCGCCGACGGCGACGTCTCCTCCGTCGACGACCTCTCCGTCGACGACCGCGACTGACGGAGGGTCCACGACGATGATCGGGTTCGTCGTCCTGGCGCTGGTCTTCACCGTGCTCACGGCGCTGACCTTCATCCTGGACGGGCTGCTCGACTCCGTCATACCTGATCTCGGCGCCGACGGGCTGATCTCCTCCACCTCAGTCTGCGCCGCAGTCGCCGGCGCCGGCTACGGCGGATGGATCGGACGGGGAGCTCTCGACCTCGGTTTGGCGGGAGCGCTGATCGTGGCCGGACTCAGCGCCGTCGTCGTCCTCGGCATCACGGGCGCCACGATGAAGGTGGTCAGGAGTGGCGAAGTCCCGCAGGAGCGTCTCGAGGATGTGGTGGGCCGCACGGGCCGCGCCCTGACGGGCGCCCCGGCCGGGGCCCCCTTCGAGTTCCTGGTCTCGCACCGCGGGCAGCCCCTGAAGATCTCCGCGGTGGCGGAGCATGACGTCTCCCACGGTGACCAGCTGGTGGTCACCGAGGTCGTGTCGCCGACTCGGCTCCGGGTCACGGGGCAGAGCACTCGGCCCTGAAGGATTCCGGCTGGCCGGCACCGGGCGGCCGCCCCGGGGCGGAGTGCGACGTCGAGAAGGCCGCCGATGCCAGGACCGGAGGGACGATCTCCGGGAAGAGAGGTGGGTCACCTCCGCGGGGCCGCGGTGCGAGCGGGCCGCCAGACTGGCGTACGATGGACCTCCGGGACGGGTCGGCCGGGCCATCGCGGCGCCGCAAGGCCCCGCCGGCACCAGGGTGTGCGGCGGATAACTGCGACGTCGAGGAACGTCCGGACACCACAGGGCAGGATGGTGGGTAACGCCCACTCGGGGAGACCCGCAGGCCAGTGCCACAGAGAACAGACCGCCCGCTGAGCCGCCTGAGGCGTGCGATGCGGGCAAGGGTGAAACGGCGGTGTAAGAGACCACCAGCGCGGCAGGTGACTGCCGCGGCTCGGCAAACCCCATCCGGTGCAAGGTCGAACAGGATGCGTCATCAGGGCGGCCCGCCCGAGCATCCGGGTTGATCGCTCGAGGCCCGTGGCGACACGGTGCCCAGATGGATGATGGCCGCCGCACCATGGTGCGGCACAGAATCCGGCGTACAGGCCGGCCCGTCCCACCACGTCCCGCCCGCCGATCCCGGCTGGCGGGAGTGTGCTGCATCACATCCGGCCGCTGCGGCGGACCCTGCGGCATTCGTCGCCGTGACGACGCTCTAGACTGGAACCAGGAACGCTTCGACCACCCGCCCGGCGACGACACCGCCGACGCGAGGCCTCCGCCCAGGACAATGACGTCTTCACGGAAGGAACCAGACTGTGCCGAACCCCGCTGACGAACATCTCCAGCAGTGGATCGACCGGGAATCGATGGCCGAGGCCATGATCCCGCTGATCGGACGGCTCTACCGCGAGAACAACGTGGTGACCGGAATCCACGGACGGAAGCTCGTCAACCAGTCCGCCATCGACATCCTCAAAGCCCACCGTTTCGCCCGCCAGGTGGACGAGACTGAGCTCCCGATCTCCGAGACTCTCCCGCTGGTGGAGGCCCTGACGACCCTGGACCTCGGGGCCGCCAGCGTGGACATCGCCCGGCTCAACGCCCGCTTCAAGGCCTCGGGCTCCGCCGACCTCACCGAGTTCCTGCGCCGGGAGCTGGCCGAGGTGGTGGGGCGCGGCGGCGAGGGCGGCTCCGAGCCGCGAGACGTCGTGCTTTACGGCTTCGGTCGCATCGGGCGCCTGCTGGCCCGCATCCTCGTCAGCCGCGCGTCCTCCGCCTCCGGGCTGCGGCTTCGGGCAATCGTGGTCCGCCGCGGCTCGGAGAACGACCTCGCGAAGCGTGCCTCCCTGCTGCGCCGGGATTCCGTGCACGGACCCTTCGCCGGCTCCATCCGTCTCGACGAGGAGAACCAGGCGATCATCGCCAACGGCACCTACATCCAGGTGATCTACGCAAACGACCCGGCTGCCGTGGACTACACAGCCCATGGCATCCAGGACGCCGTGGTGGTGGACAACACCGGCCGCTGGCGTGACGAGGAGGGGCTCAGCCAGCACCTGCAGGCCGAAGGGGTCTCCCGCGTCCTGCTGACCGCTCCTGGCAAGGGGGACATCAAGAACATCGTCTTCGGCGTCAACCACGGTGACATCGCCGAAGAGGACCGCATCCTCTCCGCCGCGTCCTGCACGACCAACGCCATCACCCCGGTGGCGAAGCTCATGCACGAGGCCTATGGCATCGACCATGGACACGTCGAGACGGTCCACTCCTACACCAACGACCAGAACCTCATCGACAACTTCCACAAGGGAGAACGGCGCGGTCGGTCCGCAGCGCTCAACATGGTCCTGACCGAGACCGGCGCGGCCAAAGCGGTCGCCAAGGCGCTTCCTGAGCTCTCCGGAAGACTCTCCGGCAACGCGATCCGCGTGCCCACCCCGGACGTGTCCATGGCCATCCTCAACCTGGAGCTGGAGCGGGAGACCACCAAGGAGGAGCTCAACCGGTTCCTGCGCCGGGAATCCCTGGAAGGGCCGCTGCACAAGCAGGTGGACTACATCGACTCCGCCGAAGTCGTGTCGACCGACTTCGTCGGAACCCGTGCGGCCGGCATCGTGGACGGCCTGGCCACCATCGTCAACGGTCGCCAGGCGATCCTCTACGTCTGGTACGACAACGAGTTCGGCTACTCCGCTCAGGTCATCCGCACCCTCGAGCAGATGACCGATGCCGCCCCGGTGAAGTACCCCCGCGTCGAGGAGCTGGCCGCCACGCCGGCCTGAACGCGGCTCCGCGGCGACGCGCGCCGTTCCGCACCGCCCCTGCAGCGCCCCTGCAGCGCGGCGCCGAACGTCGGAGGGCATCCGTATGACAGAGGCCCCGGCGGCGGGATCCGGACCTGGATCCTGCCGCCGGGGCCTCTGCCGCGGGCCGTGCTCTGCCGCAGCTGAGTCGGCGCTCAGCCGCGGGTCAGCTTCCGGTGGGTCACCCGGTGCGGGCGGGCCGCGTCCGGACCGAGACGGTCCACCTTGTTCTGCTCGTAGGACTCGAAGTTCCCTTCGAACCAGTACCACTGGGCGGGATTCTCCTCGGTGCCCTCCCATGCCAGGATGTGAGTCGCCACCCGGTCCAAGAACCAGCGGTCGTGGGAGATCACCACGGCGCATCCCGGGAAGTTCAGCAGGGCGTTCTCCAGCGAGCCCAGCGTCTCCACGTCGAGATCGTTGGTGGGCTCGTCCAGCAGCAGCAGGTTGCCGCCCTGCTTGAGGGTCAGCGCCAGGTTCAGTCGGTTGCGCTCACCACCCGAGAGCACGCCGGCCTTCTTCTGCTGGTCCGGCCCCTTGAATCCGAACGCCGAGACATAGGCGCGCGACGGCATCTCGACGTTGCCCACCTTGATGTAGTCCAGGCCGTCCGAGACGACCTCCCAGAGCGACTTGTCCGGGTCGATGCCGGCGCGAGACTGATCCACGTAAGAGATCTTCACGGACTCGCCGACGGTCAGCTCACCGCCGTCGAGGTCCTCGAGGCCCACGACAGACTTGAACAGCGTCGTCTTGCCCACACCGTTCGGGCCGATGACCCCGACGATCCCGTTGCGCGGCAGTGAGAAGGACAGCCCGTCGATGAGCTGGCGGTCCCCGAAGGCCTTCTGCAGACCCTCCGCTTCGATGACCTGGGTGCCCAGGCGCGGCCCGGGCGGGATCTGGATCTCCTCCAGGTCGAGCTTCTTCGTGCGCTCCGCCTCGGCGGCCATCTCCTCATAGCGCGCCAGACGAGCCTTCGACTTCGTCTGACGGCCCTTCGCGTTGGAGCGGACCCAGTCGAGCTCCTCGGAGAGTCGCTTGGCCAGCTTGGCGTCCTTCTTGCCCTGGATCTCCATGCGGGCGCGCTTCTTCTCCAAGTACGTGGAGTAGTTGCCCTCATAGGGGTAGAGCCGACCGCGGTCGACCTCGCAGATCCATTCGGCGACGTGGTCCAGGAAGTACCGGTCGTGCGTCACGGCGAGCACCGCGCCCTCGTAGTCGGCGAGGTGCTGCTCCAGCCACAGGACGGACTCGGCGTCGAGGTGGTTGGTGGGCTCGTCCAGCAGCAGAAGGTCCGGCTTGGACAGCAGGAGCTTGCACAGGGCCACACGACGACGCTCACCACCGGAGAGGTGGGTGACCGGTTCGTCACCGGGCGGGCAGCGCAGGGCGTCCATGGCCTGCTCCAGCTGGGAGTCCAGGTCCCAGGCGTTGGCCGCATCGATCTGCTCCTGGAGCTTGCCCATCTCCTCCATGAGCGAGTCGAAGTCGGCGTCCGGATTCGCCATCTCGTCGGAGATCTCGTTGTACCGCTGAAGCTTCCCGTAGATCTCGCCCACGCCCTCCTGGACGTTGCCGAGCACGGTCTTCTCCTCGTTCAGCGGGGGCTCCTGCATCAGGATCCCCACCGAGTAGCCCGGAGAGAGTCGGGCCTCACCGTTGGAGGGCTGGTCGAGGCCCGCCATGATCTTCAGGATCGTCGACTTCCCCGCCCCGTTGGGGCCCACGACGCCGATCTTCGCGCCGGGGTAGAACGACATCGTGACGTCGTCGAGGATGACCTTGTCGCCCACTTTCTTGCGGGCCTTGACCATGGTGTAAATGAACTCTGCCATGCCCTCCAGGCTAGTCGGCCGGGGGCCTGTTCGCCCAATGCTTCGGGGAGTCGGCTCAGAACGGGGCGGCGACAGGCTCCTCCTCGGAGTCGTGGCCGTCCCATGCGGAGGGACTGCCCTCCGCCTCCTCCGCCGCGGCCGACAGGGCTCGGAGGTCCTGCTCCGGGTCGGCCGGAGAGGTCGGGCCGCTGGCAGCGCCCCAGCCGGCGGAGGAGTCCGCCTGCTGTCCTCCCAGTCGGGTGAAGGAGCTGGTCCCGAAGGTCAGGTCGTGTCCCACGCCGTCGGCGTCGATCTCCACCGAGGTGCCTCGCTGACCGGTGTCGTTGGACCACTGCCGCACCTTCAACCTCCCCGTGACGAGCACCGGGTCGCCCTTGGCCAGGGTGGAGTGGACGTTCTGGGCCAGGGCTCGGAAGCTGGTGACGGTGTACCAGTTGGTCTCGCCGTCCACCCATTCGCCGCGCTCCCGGTCGTAGCGTCGAGGAGTGGAGGCCAGTCGGAAAGTGGAGATCGGCAGGCCCTTGTCCGTGGTGATGTGTCGGATGTCGTTGCCGATGAAGCCTCGGACGGTGATGGTCTCGGTCATGGTGTCCTCCTGGAATGGTGTGCTGACCCTGCGGGCCGATCGTCTGGGGTCCCCGCTGGCGGGGCGGGCTGTCCGCGGTGACGGACCCGTGTCCGGGTCGTCGTGCCCGGTCACGCCAGTCTGCGCGGAGAGCGGCGGCCTCCGCGAGGGAACCGAAGAGCCCTGTGGAGACCCCGGCGTGTCGAGCGCAGGGGCAGGTCGCCTGTGGAGGAGAGAAGTCGGTAGACTGGTCCATCGGACTGGAGGGGAACCGCCGCACCGACCGCGCGTGGACGTGCCGTGGTGACCGACCAGTGCCAGCCTCGGTAGCTCAGGGGATAGAGCAGCGGCCTTCTAATCCGCCGGTCGGGGGTTCGAATCCCTCCCGGGGCGCTTGACGCGTTCACAGAGATGGCAGCTGGCCGCCGTAATGACGGCGGCCTCTTTGCTGTACCTGGCACATTCGCTGCTGCGGTTCCGCAACTTCGAGGCCAAGGGCTATGACCTGGGCATCTTCGACCAGGCGGTGCGTCAGTATGCGCTGTTCGAGGCGCCGATCGTGCCGATCAAGGGCGAAGACTTCCACCTGCTCGGGGATCATTTCCACCCGATCATCGCTTCCCTGGCCCCGCTGTACTGGATCTGGGGCGACCCCCGCATGCTGAACGTCGCCATGACGGCGCTGTTGGTCTCCACCGCGGTCCCGGTGTACCTGGTGGTCAGATCCTGGTTCAGTCACGGTCCGGCCATCCTCAGCGCGGCCGCGGTGCTGCTCTTCTGGCCGTTCCAGGCGATGGTCAACTGGGACTTCCACGAGATCGCGTTCGGTGTGCCGCTCATCGCGTGGGTGATCTGGGCCATGGAACGCCACCGCCCATGGTTGGCGGTCGGACTCTCGGCCGCGCTGCTGCTGGTCCGCGAGGATCTGGGCGTGACCCTGCTGGCGGTCGCACTCGTGCTGGCGATCCGTCGTCAGTGGCTCCCGGCGGCCGTCACCGCCGCCCTGGGCGTACTGGGATTCTGGTTCGCCACGGAGGTCGTCATCCCGCACTTCTCTCCGGCGGGGGAGTTCGGATATTGGGAGTACACCGCTCTGGGCGCCTCGGCGGGGGCCGCGGTGGTGTTCATGCTCACCCAGCCCTGGCACGCCGTCGCAGTCCTGTTCGACCACCCCCTGAAGGTGGGCCTGTGGCTGCTCCACTTCCTCCCGCTCTGGCTCCTGCCCTTCGCCTCCCCGTATGTGATCATCGGGGCCCCCATCCTCCTGTCACGCCTGTTCAACGACAGGCTCAACGTCTGGGCCCCTGTCTACCAGTACGACGCGATCCTCGCCCCGGTGTTCCTGCTCGCCGCCCTGGACGTCGTCCGGCGGATCGCAGGCCGCACCGGTCCGCGCGCCGGACGGCGGATCGCCGTCGCCCTGCCGTCGACGGTGCTGGCGGTGACCCTGGTGGGCACGTTGCTCTTCCCCCAGGTGTTCCCCTTCCAGCGGACGCTCACCGGGGACAACTGGACCATGACGGACCGGGCCGAGGCCCACCTCCGTGCGGTGGATCGGATCCCCGACGGCGTCTGTGTCGAGGCAGCGGACACCGCGGTGCCCCATCTGGTGGACCGGACGAGGGTCGGGCTCAACGGCACCACGGATGAGGATCGCCTGATGTGGCTCATCATCGATGACCGTGTCGACGAGCTGGGCGGCAGTGACCCGCTGACTCCTCAGGAGGCCTTCGCCCGGGCGGACCGACTCGGCTTCGAGCCTGTGATCGAGGACGATGAGGGCCTGTGGGTCTTCACCCGCGAGGTGGGGGAGGACGCTGCGGCCGGATGTGCGGACTATCTCCGGCGCTGAACTGGAGGATGGGCCACGGCGCTCCGAGCCTGCCGTCCGGATGGCCGAGAGCGGTCCGTCTCCCGATACTGGCGCGACGCAGGGCGCGCGGAAGGCCGCGGCTCAGGCACAATGGAGAGAGCCGTCGTGACCAGAGTCGGACGGCTGACCGGAGCTCCGGTCACCTGCACCGCATCAGCCGCCCACGGAGGACCAGCATCTTGGCCACCGCCACCACCACGCTCCCCTGCGGAGGGCCCTCGCCGCTCCGCATCGTGATGGTGAGTCTGCACACCTCTCCGCTGGCCCAGGCCGGCGCGGGCGATGCCGGCGGACTCAACGTCTACGTGAACTCGCTGTCCCGGGCCTTGAGGGCCGCCGGGGTCTGCGTCGACCTGGTCACCACCGGTGACGACGACGACCACGTGCGCCTGCTCGACGACGGGAGGCGGGTCCACCAGCTGCGCGCGGGAGGACCGGGCGGCAAGAATCGCCTCGTCGACGATGTCGAGTCCCTCGCCAGGCGCGCGCTGCGAAGCCTGGCCGCCGTCGACGGCACCGAGGTGACCACGGTGCACTCCCATTACTGGATCTCCGGCCTGGCCGGCACCCTGATGGCGCGCAGACTGCAGGTGCCGCTGGTCCATACCATGCACACGATCGGCGCGGTGAAGCAGGAGTGCGATCCGGCGGCGACGGAGGACCACCGTCGCGACGCGGCCGAGGCGGCCATCGCACGCTCAGCGGACGCCCTGACGGCGAACACCGCCCGCGAACGTGACGACCTGGTGCGGCTCTTCGGCGTGGAGGCGGAAGACGTGACCTCGGTGCGCCCCGGCGTCGACCTCAGCGTCTTCCACCCGCCCGAAGGCGAGGACCCCCGCCTCAGCCTGGAGGGCCGACCGCTGCGGCTGACCTTCGCCGGACGCCTGCAGCCCCATAAGGGCCCGCAGGTCGCCGTGGAGGCGCTGGGACTGTTCCGCAGGGTGATGCCTGACACTCCGGTGGAGCTCACAGTGGCGGGTCGCCAAAGCGGCGACGATGCCCTGGACATCGGGCGACTGGCCGCCCACCACGGAGTGGCGGATCTGGTGCGCACCACAGACCCGCTGCCGCACCCCGAGCTCGCATCCCTGTTCCGCGACTCCGACGCTGTGCTGATGCCCTCCTACAGCGAGTCCTTCGGGCTGGTGGCCTTGGAGGCGATGGCCTGTGGGACCCCGGTGTTGGCTCATGACGTCGGTGGGCTCTCCGAACTGGTCACCCACCGCCGGAGCGGCCGGCTCATCAGGTCGCTGGACCCCGCGGCATGGGCGGAACAGATGCGCTGGCTGGTCCTCCACCGGCGCGCCTGGGAGCGGTACAGCACGACGGCGGCCGTGCGAGCCGAAGAATACTCCTGGGCGGCGACGGCGACGGCGAGCCTGCGCCTCTACCGCAGTCTGAGCCCCGCCTCGGCCTTCACCGGATGAGGCGGCGCATCGTGCCAGGCGACGCGCCGGAGAAGCGGGCGAGACAGCTCATCGGGTGAAATAGCGGGAGGCCCATGTGCTGCCGTACTGCCGCTCAAGACGACGTTGGGTGCGTGAACTGCGCACCATCGACTGCTGGACGCGCTCCTGGATGCGCGGCTTCAGTCCGTGGGGACGACGCACCATGCCCTCCTGAGCCACGGTGGCAACCAGGGCTCCGTCACGGGTGTAGATGGCGCCCGCACCCAGTCCGCGCGAGCTCTGGGCGCTCGGGCTGCGCTGGATGTAGAGGAGCCACCCGTCAGCGCGCGCCTCCCGGTGCCACCACATCGCGTGGTCCAAGGAGGCCACCTTCATCCCCGGCTTGGCCCAGTACAGCCCGTGGCGTCGCAGGACCGGCTCCAACAACGTGTAGTCGGAGGCATAGAGGATCGCCGCCCGGTGGACGTTCGGATCGTCCGGCAGCGGGCCGCGGGTGCGCATCCACACCGCGTTGGCGGCCCGGGGCAGCGTGTCCTCCTCCAAGTAGATGGGGCGGTCCACATGACGGATCTCGAAGGGCCTGCCGTGGGCCCACTCCTGCATGACAGGGTGCTTCACGTGCCCGACGAGCTCATGCGGGGCGGCGAGCTCCTCCGGTCTGGGGATGTCCAGCGGCATGTCCTGCTGATGCGTCGGCCCCGGGGACGGCCGCTGGAAGGACGCGATCATCGACAGGATCGGCCGCCCGTCCTGATAGGCCTGGCTGCGTCGGGCGGAGAACGAGCCCCCGTCGCGGAGCCGCTCGACGCCGATCTCGATCGGTTTGGTGGCATCACCGGGGCGGAGGAAGTATCCGTGGACGGAGTGGATGACTCGCTCCGGATCCACGGTCCTCATCGCGGCGATCGCCGACTGGGCGAGCACCTGACCCCCGAAGACTCGCCAGAAGGCCTGGTCGAAGACCGGTCCCAGGAAGCGCTCCTCTGCGCCGGGCTCGCCGTCGGCCGGGACGAGATCCTCGAGGTCCAGCATGCCCACCAGACGGTCCACGGCTTCTGCGGGGGTGGGGACGCGGTACGGACGCTCAGACATGGGACCTCCGGAGGGGGCGGGCTGGTGGGGAGGGCGGCACAGGATGGTACCGGCTGGTACGGGGTGGGACTGAACACCACTCTACCGAGCGCAGCGCGTGGTCAGCGGCAGGCTCTGCGGGGCGGCCCCGTGAGCCGCTGCGGTGTGTCGGTGACGGTGAGCGCCCCGTGCGGACATGCCCCGTCACAGACCTCCACGGGGACCGGTCCCCGAAGCGGCAGATGGAAGAATGGCCGCCATGACGAGCACCCCCGGACCCCGTTCGCCCGACCCCTCCTCCGCGCGCGCCTCTGAGGAGCCGCGGGAGCTGCACTTCGCGGAGGCCGTGGCCCTGCAGGACCTGCACACCTATATCCGGCGTGCCCGCCGGATCCAGGAGCAGGGCGTCCGGCTGCAGGCCGTCGGCACGGTGCTGGCCGCCTGGGTGCCGGTGATGACGCCCAGCTCCTTGGTGGGTCGACTGCCTGCGGTGCTGGGGCTGCGCACCATGGCTCTGACCCGGTCGTCCCGAGCCGACGTCACCGTGGAGCTGAGCGCGATCACCGAGCGTCTCGCCCGGATGAACCCGGCGGAGACCGTGCTGCCGCTGCCGCCGAGCCGGCTGAGCGTGCCGTGGGCCGCCGTGACGCCCCCGCGCACGGGATGGCAGCCCCTGGGGGAGCTGGAGGACGACGTCGTGCGTGCCGCAGCCGAGCACGGCATCGCGGAGATCGCCCGGACCGTGCCGGAGACGGCCGGCGCGGCGGTCGTGGAGCAGGTCCGTGAGCGGGTCTGGGGCCGCAGCCTCGCTGAGACTGCGGCTGAGTCCACCGCGGGCGCCTCCACGGACGATGTGCAGGCCGAGTCGGCACCTGCGGATCCCGCTGACGGCCCCGCTGCGTCCGAGGGGACGGCGGCCTCGGCAGCGGCGCAGGCGGTTCCGGCCGGTGCGGCGTTCGGTTCTCACGCGCTTAACTTCCTGAGCCCGGAGGCCTCCGGCGGGCGCACCGCCGTGCACGGTCTGGGTCGCTGGCTGCGCCTGAGCTCAGCCGGTGGTCATATCTTGTGCCGCCGGACCGGGATCTGAGCGGCGGCGCGGTTCACGCCGCGGCATGATTCAGCTGTTGACCATGGAGTGGGCCGCCCGCTCCAGGTAGTCCCAGAGGATCTGTTCATGCATCGGGGACAGGTCTGCGGCCTCCACCGCTCGTCGCATGTACCGCAGCCAGGTGTCTCGCGCCTGGGCATCGACGCGGAAAGGCATGTGGCGCATCCTCAGTCGCGGATGGCCGCGTTCGGCCTGGTAGGTCCGGGGCCCGCCCCAGTACTGCTCGAGGAACATCAGCAGCCGGCGCTTGGCGGGCTCGAGGTCCTCCTCGGGATACATCGCGCGGAAATCGGGGTCCTCGGCCACCTGGTCGTAGAAGACGTCGACGATCCGCTGGAAGGTCTCGTGGCCGCCCACCTCCTCGAAGAAGGACTTCTGATCCGGGGACGGTGCAGGGTCACCCATCGGCAGTCCTCCGGGTGCGGGCAAGTATCCCATGTCGGCACTGGCGGGACGGGAGGACGCCGTCGCCGCATGGTCGGAGGACGATTCCCCTTCGGCGGAGGGCGGCTCCGTGGTGGGTCGTTCCGTCGACGGGAGGCCGCTCACCTGCGACGGGGGGCGTCCCACCGGACGGACTGTGGCGATCGGAGCACCGAGGCGGCGCGAGAACTGGGGACGAGGGGCCCGATCCTCCGAGCCCTCGCGTGCGGACCCCTGAGGTGCGGAAGCCTCGGGTGGAGTGGATCTGCTGGGGGAGGTGCCGCGGTCGAAGGCGCCGGTGGACCGGAACTGGGACACCGGTTCATGGGTGACCGGGAAGTTCACGCTCCGGGCGATGAAGCACCGCTCGGCGGCCTCGGCATGCAGCTGATCGGCCCGTGCGCGCCGGCTCTCATCGGCCAGCGTCACCTCGGCGCGGAGGACTGCCGCGGTGATCTCCCCGGAACCGTCGCCGTGGACCCGAAGCTCGGCCGTGCCGTGCACGGTCATCGCGGTCACCACCACACCCGCCGCGGCGGCCGCGTGCAGATAGGAGAGGGTATGGCACTGTGCCAGGGCGGCGAGCAGAAGCTGCTCCGGGTTCCACCGTTCAGCGTCGCCATGAAAGGCCCGGGCCGCGGACCCCGTCAGCGGAGGCGGGGACTCCAGCCCGCGCGAGGACTCCCGCTCGCTCAGCACCGCTGTGACGGTGTGCTCGCGTCGGTAGTCTCGGGGCCCGGTCGTTCCGCCGTCGTCACTCCAGGCCACCTCCACCCGGAAGGTGTGCTGGTCGATCTGCATGCTCTCCCCATCTGTGGTGCCTGTGCCTCTCACGATACCGTCCGTCGGGCAGGCTCCCCTCGCGGCGCAACGCGTTCCAGGACGAGCGCGATTTCCTCATAGGATGTCATCGGCGCCACAGCACCAGGTGGCGTCGATGAGTCGCCCGCCACCTGACGTCCCTCGAGAGGAACACCGCCTGACATGCGCGTCCACATCGCCACCGACCACGCCGGCATGGAGCTCTCCGCCCACCTCGTGAAGCACCTCAGCGCCCAGGGCTACGAGATGATCGACCACGGTCCGCAGGAGTATGACGCGCTCGACGACTACCCGGCGTTCTGCCTGCGCGCCGCCGAGGCTGTGGCCGAGGACCGTCGCCAGGGCATGGACTCTCTGGGCATCGTCTTGGGCGGCTCCGGCAACGGGGAGCAGATCGCCGCCAACAAGGTCCGTGGCATCCGGGCCGCGCTCGCCTGGAACCTGGACACGGCCCGGCTGGCCCGCGAGCACAACGATGCCAACGTCGTGGGGCTCGGCGGCCGCCAGCACAGCGTCGCAGAAGCCACCGAGATCGTCGAGGCGTTCCTGACCGCCCAGTGGACCGACGAGGAGCGTCACGCGCGCCGGATCGGCAAGATCACCCGCTACGAGGAGTCCGGCGAGATCGTCGACTGAGCACCGACGACTGAGACGAGCTATGCCTGAAGGACACACGCTGCACCGGCTCGCCCGGCAGATCGGCGACCTGTTCGTGGGCAGGATGTGGAAGGTCACCTCGCCGCAGGGCCGGTTCGCCGCGGGCGCGGCCCTTCTGGACGGACGTGCCCCGGAGCAGGCAGAGGCCTGGGGCAAGCACCTCTTCGTGCGCGTCGGCCACCACGTCTGGCAGGTCCACCTGGGCCTGTACGGGGCGTTCAGCTTCCGGGGGGACGAGTCCTTCGACGGCGCCGCCACACTGGGCGCACCCCGTGCCGCCGCGCAAGCCTGGGACATTCGGCGCGACGACGACGGCTGGATCGTCCCCACCGCTCCGGAGGGCGCGGTCCGAGCCCGGATCCGCTCTCCTCACGGATGGGCAGATCTCCGCGGACCGTCGAGGTGTGCGGTCCTCACCGCCGAGGAGCACCGCGAGGTGATCGCCCGGCTCGGTCCCGATCCGCTGCGTCAGCCGGAGGGGGCGACCCTCGATGACATGATCGAGAGCTTCGCCGGACGCCTGGCTCGACGTCGGACCCCGCTGGCCGCCGCGCTGATGGACCAGAGTGTGATCGCAGGGGTCGGGAACATCTATCGGGCGGAGTCGCTTTTCCTGGAGCGCCTCGACCCGGACATGCCCGCACGACAGCTCCCGGCGGAGCAGGCCGCCGCGCTGTGGCGCCGACTCACCGACCAGCTGCGGGACGGAGTCCGGGAGGGCGTGATCCGCACGGTGCGGACCCCGGATCCGCCGCCGTCCGAGGCCACGCATGACTATCGGGTCTCCTCGCATCCGGAGGCAGAACGTCGCCACTGGGTCTACCGGCATCACGGGACCCCCTGCCTGCGGTGCGGAGAGGCCATCGCCGCCCGAGAGCTCCAGGGTCGCACCCTCTATTGGTGCCCTGGCTGCCAACGGTGACCGGCCTGCGGGCGCGGGCGGAGTCGAGGCGCGGCGGCGCGCTCCGGCAGGCCCGGGCCGAATGCGTGGGCGGTCGCCGATTCCCGTAGAATCACTGGTGACCCTCTCGAAGGGTCTGTTGTGTCCTGCCCCTGGCCGGCGACGCCGGCCGATCCGTGAGGAGAACCGTTCCCCGTGTCCGAGAACGCAGTGTCCGAGAAGATCACCATCACGATCGACGGCGAGGCCACCGGCATCGCGCCGGGCACCACCGGGATCACCCTCTTCGCGGACCAGGCGACGACTGTGGTGATGCGTGTCGACGGAGAGGTCTGGGACCTGTCGCGGGAGATCCCGGCCGGCGCCGTGGTCGAGCCGGTGGACATCAGCGAGCCGGAAGGGCTCGACGTCCTGCGGCACTCGACCGCCCACGTCATGGCCCAGGCCGTCCAGCAGCTCTTTCCCGGGGCCAAGCTGGGCATCGGTCCCTACATCACGGACGGCTTCTACTTCGACTTCGACGTCGAGGAGCCGTTCACGCCGGAGGATCTGAAGAAGATCGAGAAGGCGATGCAGAAGATCGTGAAGTCGGGGCAGACCTTCGAACGCGAAGTGGTCGACCTCGCCGAGGCGAAGCGGCAGATGGCTGAGGAGCCCTACAAGCTGGAGCTGCTCGGCGGCGACGGAGGCGGGTCCGCGGACGGGGCCGACGTCGAGGTCGGCGGCGACGTCATCACGATCTATCACAACGTGAACCGCAAGGGGGAGAAGGTCTGGGCGGATCTGTGCCGGGGGCCTCACCTGCCCAGCACGAAGCTCATCGCCAACGGGTACGCCGTCATGCGTGCCGCGGGCGCGTACTGGCGGGGCAAGGAGACCAACCCTCAGCTGCAGCGCCTCTACGGCACCGCCTGGCCGACGAAGGACGACCTCAAGGCCTATCAGGAGCGCCTCGCCGAGGCCGAACGTCGGGACCACCGTCGGCTCGGTCGTGAGCTGGACCTGTTCAGCTTCCCCGAGGAGATCGGCTCCGGCCTCTCCGTCTGGCATCCCAAGGGAGGGCTGGTGCGCGGGATCATGGAGCAGCACGCCCGTGCGCGGCACCTGGAGTCCGGGTACACCTACGTCTACACCCCTCACATCTCCAAGGCCGATCTCTTCGCAACCTCAGGTCACCTCGCCAACTACCAGGACGACATGTGGCCCGCCATCCACATGGACGAGGAGCGTGACGACGAGGGCACCATCACCAAGCAGGGCCAGGACTACTACCTGAAGCCCATGAACTGCCCCATGCACATCCTCATCTACAAGGAGCGGGGGCGCAGCTATCGGGACCTGCCGCTGCGGTTCGCGGAGAACGGCACCGTCTATCGCAATGAGCGTTCGGGGGCCCTGCACGGCCTGACCCGCGTGCGGGGGTTCACCCAGGACGACGCGCACCTCTTCGTCCGGCAGGATCAGCTGGAGGACGAGGTCACCAAGGTGGTCGAGTTCGTCGTCTCGCTGCTGCGTGACTTCGGCCTGGACGACTTCGAGCTGGAGCTGTCCATGCGGGACGACGAGAAGGACAAGTGGGTCGGCTCCGACCAGTTCTGGGAGGACGCCACCCAGGCGCTGCGCAATGTGGCGGTGACCTCGGGTCTGAAGCTGACCGAGATTCCGGGGGAGGCGGCCTTCTACGGCCCGAAGATCGACCTGAAGGTCACCGACGCGATCGGGCGGAAGTGGCAGCTGTCCACGGTGCAGGTGGACCCGAACCTTCCGGAACGCTTCGGGCTGGAGTACGCCGCGGAGGACGGCACCCGACAGCGCCCCATCATGATCCACCGGGCCCTGTTCGGATCGATCGAGCGGTTCTTCGCCATTCTGCTGGAGCACTACGCCGGAGCCTTCCCCGCGTGGCTGGCGCCGGTCCAGGTCCGAGGCATCCCTGTGGCCGAGCCGTTCAACGACTACCTCGGCGAGGTCATCGACAGGCTCAGGGCCGCCGGCGTGCGCGCCGAGCTGGAGGACGGCACCGATCGGTTCCCGAAGAAGATCCGCACCGCCTCCAAGGACAAGATCCCGTTCGTGCTCATCGCCGGTGGTGAGGACGCCGACGCGGGCGCGGTGTCCTTCCGCTTCCGTGACGGCAGCCAGGACAACCAGGTGCCGGTCGACGAGGCCGTGGCGCGCATCCTGAAGGCCATCGAGGACCGTGAGGCCTGAGCGGCCCGTGGTGGACCAGGAGCACGACGCCGACACCACGCCCGACCCGGCGGAGGACGACTTCTCCCTGGCCGGGGTGCCGGACGCGTTCCAGCGCCTCTGGAACCCGCACCGCATCGCGTACATGCGCCGCGGGCAGGACCAAGTCTCGGGGACCTCCGACTGCCCCTTCTGCACCGCGCCGGGGCGCACCGACGAGGATTCCCTGATCGTGCACCGCGGCACGACCTGCTACGTGCTGCTCAACCTGTACCCCTACAACCCCGGCCACCTCCTGGTCTGCCCCTACCGGCATGTGCCGGACCTGACGGACCTCAGCGCCGCCGAGTCCGAGGAGTTCACCCGACTGTCCCAGGTGGCGATGGTCGCGCTGCGGACCGTCGCGGCACCCGGCGGGTTCAACCTGGGGCTCAACCAGGGCAAGGACGGTGGAGCCGGGATCGCCGCGCACCTGCATCAGCATGTGGTGCCCCGGTGGGGCGGCGACGGCAACTTCCTGCCGATCATCGCCCAGACCAAGAACATGGCCCAGACGCTGGGGGAGACCCACCGCATGCTCCACGACGTCTGGGACGAGGCCGCCCGGGCCTTCGCCGCAGATCAGGCACAGACGGAAGGGACGTCCGGTGAGGCCGGACAGGAGCAGGACGCCTGATGCTCAACAGGTATGCGAGAGGCCTCTTCGGCGCCCTGTTCACCCCGGTCGCGAAGCTGCTCATGCGTGTGGGGCTCACGCCCAACATGGTCACCGTGATCGGCACCGTCGGGGTGGCCCTCGGCGCCCTGGTCCTCTACCCCCTGGGGGAGCTGTTCTGGGGCACCGTGTTCATCACGCTGTTCATCTTCTCGGACCTGATCGACGGACTCATGGCTCGCATGTCCAGCCGGTCCTCGCCCCTGGGCGGGTTCCTGGACTCCACCCTGGACCGGGTGCAGGACGGAGCTGTCTTCCTGGGTCTGCTCATCTGGTTCTTCACCGGAGGCGACCAGCCCTGGATCGGTGTCGCCGCCGCGGCCTGCCTGCTGCTGGGGGGCCTGGTGCCATATGTGCGCGCCAAAGCCGAGGCGATGGGCTACACCGCTGATGTCGGCATCGCCGAACGTCCCGAGAGGATGGTCCTGGCCCTGGTGTTCACCGGTTTCACGGGTCTGGGGCTGCACTCCTCGGTCCTGCTCGTCGTGCTGACCCTGCTGGCGGCGGCCTCGGCCGTCACGGTGGTCCAGCGCATCCTCTCCGTCCGACGGCAGGCCGATCAGCAGAATCGCTGACTCTTCGACTCACCGTCGGTACGTCGGTACGTCGGTCCGGCGCGGGAACGTCAGGCGGGCGGTGTCATCCCGAGGCTGCGCAGCAAGGGGGCGAGCGTGGGCTCCCGCCCGATCGCGTGCCGGAACGACTCCTCCAGCTCTCGGGTATCGCCGCGGCGCAGCAGCTCGGCGCGGAATCGATCTCCGGCCTTCCGCAGCGCACTCTCGTCGTCCATGACCGTGCGGAACCACTCGGCGGCGTCGGCGGCGAGGACCTGCGCCCAGAGATAGGAGTAGTACCCGGCCGCGTACCCGGAGCCGGCGAAGATGTGCTTGAAGCAGCCCGTGCCGTAGCGCGGCGGCACCAGGGGATGGTCCAGCCCCCACGCGGCCAGCGCCTGGTCTTCGAATCCCTCCGGATCCCTGGCCGCCTCCTCGGCCTGCTCGGGACTGAGGGTGTGCCAGGCGAGGTCCAGGACGACGGCGGCCAGATGCTCCACCATCGAGGCTCCACGGCCCCAGTGGGGGTCGGCCCCGGGGTGGAGATGCGATCCTGACGCCGGGGACGGGCGCCACAGGTCGGCGAAGACCTCGTTGACCTGAGAGGGGAACTCCACGGCATCGCGCGGCACGGCAGTGCCGGAGAGGGCCTCGAACTCGGCCTCGGCGAGCAGCCCGTGCAGCGCGTGGCCGAACTCGTGGAACAGGGTCTTCTGCTCGGCACGAGTGACCTGCGCCGCCTCGCCGTCGGCTGGGCGTGCCAGGTTCAGGCAGTTGATGACCACCGGACGGGATCCCGTCAAGGAGGACGCCACGGAGAACGAGTTCATCCAGGCGCCGCCGGCCTTGGTGGGACGAGCGAACGGATCCAGCAGGAACAGGCCCAGGACGGCACCGTCGACGTCGCGGACCTCGAAGCTGCGGGCCCCGTCGACGAACCCCGGAAGGTCCGTCCGCTCGTGGACCTGCAGGCCGTAGACCCGGCGGGCGGCGGCGAACACCCGTCCGAGCGCCTCCTCCAGAGGCAGGGAGGCGTCCGCGGGCGGGCCCGGGGCGTCGTCGCGTCCCTCGGCTGCACCGCGGGCCGCCCGCTCTACGGCGGCGATCCCATAGGTGAGGTCCCAGGGCCGCAGCTCGTCGTGGACGTCCCCGGCGGCGCGCAGATGCTCCTCCACGACCGCGAGCTCCTCGGCCAGCCGACGCCGTGCCCCGGCGATGAGTGGCCGCAGCATGTCCTGGACGGCGGAGACGTCCGACGCGGTGCGCAGCGGCAGCACCGCGTCCAGGTGATGGTCATGGCCCAGCAGCCGTGCCCGCCGCGCCCGCAGCACAGCGATGTCCGCGCCGATCTGCCGCGTGGTGCGCCCGTCGTCGCCTGGCATGCCGCCGCGTTCGGAGGAGGCGAGGTGAAGACGACGCCGGGTCTGACGATCACGCAGCACCGCCAGCGCCGGCTGCTGCACCGGCATCCCGAGCCGGAGCAGGTGCCCGGCGTCATGGCCGGCGGCGCGCGCGGCCTCTCGTGCCGAGGAGAGCACAGCGTCGTCGAGCCCCACCAGCTCATCGGCGGAGGCGACGTAGACGGCGGACTCTGCGGCCTCAGCCCGTTGCAGGCGTTGATAGGCGGTCTCCTCGGCGGCGATCCTCCGGTTCAGCTCCCGCAGGCGTTCCTGGTCGGTGCCGGAGAGTCCCGCACCGGCGGCCTCAGCCTCCGCGAGCAGACGGTGCAGCATCCGACGCTGCTCCGCGGTGGGGGAGACGGCCCCGGCGTCGATGCGTTGGGCAAGCTCACGCAGTCGGTGGTGCAGTCCGGGGTGCAGCTGCACCCAGTCTCGGTGGGCGGCCATCTCGGGGGCCCAGTGTGCCTGGACGTCCTGCAGGTCCGGGCCGGCGTCTGCGGAGAACACGCAGGAGAACGCGCGCTGAACGCGCCGCAGTCTCCCACCGGCCCGCCCGACGGCTCGCAGGGGATCGTCGACGTCGGCCGGAGCGCCCCGCGCGGCGATCTCCTCGAGCTCAGCCTTCTCCTCGGCCACCCCCGCCCGCAGCGCCGGCAGCCAGTCGCCGGGGGAGACACGACGCAGATCCGGGTGCTGGTGGTCCAGCAGGAAGCCGTCGCCGAAGGGATCGTGGGGGGAGCCGGCGCCGTCGGGCCGGGAGCGGACTCGGACCTGGCCGGTGTCCGGATGGGTGACCTGGGAGGCGTGCGTCAAGGCTTCGGCCTTCCTCTCGTGGCGACGGTAGGCTGGTGTCCACACTACGTGCCGCACGTCATGGTGGCGTGCATTCCGGAACCCTGACTGACGAGATCGGAGAACTATGGCCGGCCACTCCAAATGGGCCAACACCAAGCACCGCAAGGCTGCTGTGGACGCGAAGCGCGCCAAGATCAACGCCCGCTACATCAAGCAGATCGAGGTCGCGGCGCGCAACGGCGGGCCGGATCCGGCGGGCAACCCGGCGCTGGATCTCGCCGTCTCCAAGGCCAAGAAGAACTCGGTCCCCAACGACAACATCGACCGGGCGATCAAGCGCGGGGCAGGTCTGACGGGCGATGCGGTGGAGTATGAGGAGATCATGTACGAGGTGCGTGGCCCGCAGGGCTCGGCGCTGCTCGTGGAGTGCCTCACGGACAACCGCAACCGTGCTGCCTCGGAAGTGCGTGTGGCGGTGACACGCTCGGGCGGCACCGTGGCGGATCCCGGGTCGGTGGCGTACATGTTCCAGCGCAAGGGCGTGGTCAGCGTGCCGAAGGAGGGGCTCACCGAGGATGACGTGCTCGCCGCGGTCCTGGAGGCAGGCGTCGAGGAGGTCATCGAGCACGCGGAGACGTTCGAGGTGCAGTCTGAGCCGCAGGATCTGCAGGAGGTCGTCAAGGCGCTCGAAGACGCAGGACTCGCCGTGGAGTCGGACGAGGTCGAGTTCGTCTCTGACGTGAAGGTGGACCTCGACCTCGACGCCGCCAAGAAGTTCCTCAGGCTGCATGATGCGCTCGAGGATCTCGACGACGTCCAGAACGTCCACACCAACGCGGACCTCAGCGCGGACACGCTCGCCGCGCTCGACGCCGAGAGCTGATCGCCGGGCTATGGCGTCAACGGTGCCGGTGAGGGGCACGGCCGGGACCTCACGGGTGGCCCAGCGGATCCTCGGCGTCGATCCCGGGCTGACCCGCTGCGGCTTCGCCGTGGTGGAGATGCACCGGGACCGCACCGGCGAGTCCGTGCACGTGGAGGTCACCGGAACCCGCTCGGACCAGGATCTGGCGGAGCGCATCTTGGCGATCCAGCGTGCCGCCGAGGCCCTGCTGGACACCTATGCTCCGGACGTGCTGGCCATCGAGCGGGTGTTCGCCCAGAACAACGCTCCCACCGTGGTCGGCACGGCGCAGGCCTCGGGGGTGGTCATCGCCGCCGCCGCCGCACGGGGCATCCCGGTGGCCTGGCATACACCCTCGGAGGTCAAAGCGGCGGTGACCGACGACGGTTCCGCCGACAAAGCCGCCGTGGCTCGCATGGTGCAGCGGATCCTGCGGCTCCCCGCCCTGCCGAAGCCCGTCGACGCGACCGACGCCTATGCGGTGGCCATCTGCCATGCCTGGCGGTCCGGCATCGGCACGCGCCATGACATGGCGGCCGGGACCCGGACCCACCAGGGGGCGCGGACGGCTCTGCAGCGGGCTGCAGACGCTGGCACCTCGGGGATGACACCGGCCCAGCGTGCCTGGCAGGAGGCCGAGAGGCGCGCCGGCGGCGGAGCGTCCGGGCGAGTCGGCCCGGGCAGCGTGCGACGGGGGCGGTAGTCTGTTCGAAGATGTGTACGAACGTCGATGCGGCGGCGGACAGAACAGCGGACAGGACGGGTGAGCGATGATCTCTTCGATCCGGGGCGAGGTGCTCCACGTGGGGCTCGATCATGCGATCGTTGAGGTGGCCGGGTTCGGCCTCGAGGTCACGGCCACCGCGCAGACGTTGGGAGAGCTGCGGCTGGGCCAGGAGACCCGGCTGCAGACCTCGTTCGTGCCGCGCCAGGACGACGCCCCGCTGCTCTTCGGCTTCGCCGACGGCGGCGAGCGGGAGATCTTCACCACTCTGCTGGGGATCTCCGGGGTCGGCCCTCGGCTGGCCCTGGCCGTGCTGAGCGTGCACAGTCCGGCCGCGGTGCGTCAGGCGATCGCCGACTCCGACACCGCCGCCTTCACGAAGGTTCCCGGCATCGGGAAGAAGACCGCTCAGCGGATCCTGCTCGAGCTCGCCGGCAAGCTCGTCGTCGAACCGGCGGACGAGCCTGCGACCCCCGCACCGTCCCGAGCCGATGAGGTCGCGGGGCAGGTCCAGGAGGCGCTGAGCTCGCTCGGCTGGACCGAGAAGGACGCCCGAAGCGCCGTCGAGCAGGTGCTGCGTGATGAGCCGCAGCTGGCGCAGGCCGAGGTGCCGGTGGTCCTGCGGCACACCCTGCGGATGCTCGGTTCTGCCGGGGGGAGCGGCCGATGAGCACGGAGGATCCCCGCGAACTGGTCGGAACGGCGCCTGCGGCCGAGGAGAAGGCGCTCGAGGCCGCGCTGCGGCCGAAGTCCCTGCAGGACTTCGTCGGTCAGTCCACGGTGCGCGGGCAGCTCTCACTCGTGCTGGAGTCTTCGCGGCTGCGGGGAGCGGCGGCCGACCATGTGCTGCTGTCCGGCCCACCGGGGCTCGGGAAGACCACGCTGGCGATGATCATCGCCGGCGAGATGAATGCCGCACTGCGCATCACCTCCGGCCCGGCGATCCAGCATGCCGGCGACCTCGCGGCCATCCTGTCCTCGCTCACCGACGGGGAGGTGCTGTTCATCGACGAGATCCACAGGATGTCGCGACCGGCCGAAGAGATGCTCTACATGGCCATGGAGGACTTCCGGGTCGACATCATCGTCGGCAAGGGAGCCGGCGCCACGTCGATACCGCTGGAGCTGCCGCCGTTCACCCTGGTGGGCGCCACCACGCGCGCGGGGCTGCTGCCGGGCCCGCTGCGGGATCGCTTCGGATTCACGGGGCATCTCGAGTACTACTCGGCCGACGAGTTGGAGCGGGTTCTCCGGCGCTCGGCCGGGATGCTGGACATGCAGGTCGACGACGCCGGGTTCGCGGAGATCGCCACACGATCACGCGGGACCCCGCGCATCGCGAACCGACTGCTGCGACGGGTGCGCGACTGGGCTCTGGTGCACGGGGTGCCCCTGGTGGACCGTGAGGCCGCCGGTCAGGCCCTGGACACCTACGAGGTGGATCGGCGCGGTCTGGACCGTCTGGACCGCGCGGTGCTCCATGCCCTGTGCACCACGTTCCGCGGCGGTCCGGTGGGTCTGTCCACGCTGGCGATCCTCGTCGGGGAGGAGACGGAGACGGTCGAGACCGTCGCCGAACCGTACCTGGTGCGGGAGGGGCTGCTCGCCCGTACGCCGCGGGGCCGCATCGCCACGGAGGGAGCCTGGCGCCACCTGGGCCTGAAGCCGCCCGAGTCCGCTGACAGCGGACGGGAGGCCGTGTCCTCGGGGGATCCGCGCTGGGACCTCGGCGACAGCTGATAGTCTGTCGCGTTGAACGACTCCACGGCGGCGGTCGAGCTGACCAGGCTCGGCGCCTTCGCGGAGCTGCCCATCGATCGAACAGATTGGCCCACAGGTGAACGAACCACACGTCATGGCAGTGCAGCAGGCTCACGCCGCGGCAGGAGGTGATCTCTGATGGATCCCTTCCTTCTGATCATGATCGCGATCCTCGCGCTCTTCATGCTGATGACCTTCCGCCGCGGGAAGAAGATGCGTGATGCACAGTCCGCCGCGATCAGCGGTGCTGTGCCGGGCGCGGAGGTCGTGACGGCCGGCGGAGTCGTCGGCACCGTCGTCGCCCGCGACGAGGAGAAGCAGCGGGTGACCCTGGAGTTCTCCGGCGGAGACCGCGTGGACTTCCAGCTCCCCGCCGTCCAGCATGTGGTGACTCCGGCGGCGTCGCCGGAGGACCCCGCTCCGGAGTCCCCTGAGTCTCCGGAGTCAGAGGAACGCTGACCAGTTCCCTTTTCACAGCCCGCCACCGCACCGGTGAGCGGGCTGTGGTGTTGACGGGGCGGGACGGCGTGACCGCGCAGCGCCCCTCGACGCACCCGACGAGCGGAAGGTTGACCAGAGCCTGATGGCGACAAGCACACCGGTGGCCCGCGCCCGCGCGGCCCTGATCGGACTGTTGGTGCTCATCCTCGGGATGGGCGGACTGCTGACCTACGGGGTCTCCCAGGACCGGGCCCAGTGGGCGCCGCTGCTGGCGCTCGACCTCTCGGGCGGCACTCAGATGGTCCTGTCCCCGCATGTGGACGGTGACGACCAGCTCGACAGCGAGCAGCTCGAGCAGGCCGTGGAGATCATCCGCCAGCGCGTGGACGGCACCGGTGTGGCTGAGGCTGAGATCGCCACTCAGGGAGCGGAGAACGTGGTCGTCGGCATGCCGGGAACCCCGGATGCCGAGACCCGCGAGCTCATCCAGGCCTCCGCGGACATGGAGTTCCGCCCGGTGCTGCAGGCCGAGATGGATCCTGACTACATCGACCAGCTGATCGAAGAAGGCATGCCTGAGGAGGAGGCCGAGGAGCTCGAAGAGGCGGCCGAAGCCCAGGAGGAGGCCACGGAGGACGAGGACGTCGCCGGTGAGGAGGACGCCGCAGGCGAGGGGGCCGAGGCCCAGCCGGAGGACTTCCCAGAGCCCACCGCAGAGCCGCAGGACCCCTCCGACCTGAACTGGATCACCCAGGATGTCGCCGCCGACTTCGCGAACTTCACCTGCAGCCGTGAGGTCAGCATCGAGGAGCGGGAGGCCGCCGACTCCGATCAGCCACTGGTGACCTGTGACCCCGAGACCGGGATGAAGTACCTGCTCGGCCCCGTGGAGGTCCCGGGCACCCATATCCACGACGCCGGCTTCGGGATGGAGCAGACGCCTACAGGAGGCCAGACCGGACGCTGGGCCGTCGACATCGTGCTCGACAGCGACGGCACCGCCGAGTTCCGCGACTCCTCCACCCGTCTCTACGGGCTCGAGGGCGTCCGCAACCAGTTCGCGATCGTGCTGGACAGCCGCGTCATCTCCGCTCCGAGGATGAACTCGCCGATCACTGACGGCCGAGCCCAGATCACCGGAAACTTCACCGAGGATGAGGCGCGCAACCTGTCCGAGCAGCTGCGGTACGGCTCTCTGCCGGTCAGCTTCGAGATCCAGTCCGAGGAACAGATCTCGGCGACGCTCGGCGCCGATCAGCTGCGCAACGGCCTGCTCGCCGGCATCATCGGTCTGATCCTGGTCGCCGGGTACGCATTGTTCCAGTACCGGGCGCTGGGTCTGGTCACGATCGCCTCCCTGGGAGTCGTCGGAGTGCTCACCTGGTGGACGATCGCGCTGCTCGGCTGGTCCGACGGGTATCGCCTCTCGCTGGCCGGCATCGCGGGTCTGATCGTCTCGATCGGTCTGACTGCCGACTCGTTCATCGTCTACTTCGAACGCATCAAGGACGAGCTGCGCGAAGGCAGATCCCTGGCCGGGGCGGTGGAGAACGGCTGGGCCCGTGCCCGCCGGACGATCCTGGCCTCCAAGGCTGTCAACGTCATCGCCGCCGTCGTCCTCTACATGGTGGCGGTGGGCAACGTCCGCGGCTTCGCCTTCACCCTGGGCCTCACCGCGATCCTGGACGTCATCCTGGTCTTCCTGTTCACCCACCCGGTGATGCAGATCATCGCCCGCCGGAGGTTCTTCGCCTCCGGGCGCCGGTTCTCCGGGCTCTCCGAGAAGGAGCTGGGGGTGGACATGCTCTATCGGGGCGCCGGGCGTTTCGCCCGCCGGTCGGTGCTTCCGGCAGTGGCCGAACCGACCGGTGCCGTCTCACCGGACCGTGCCGCGGCGACGCCGCGTGGTCAGGACGCCGCGGGGGACGAATCCGCCGGAGGCACCTCTGCGGTCAGCGTCTCCCAGGCCACAGCGACCAGCACGCTGACCCTCGACACCGAAGGGGGCCCGGGGACCGGGGTCGATCCGGGGCAGGACGACGCCATCGTCGACCATCCGGAGCAGGGCGCCTCCCAGGCACCAGCGGGGGCCGACCCCGAAGCCCCGGGGCTGACCATCGCCGAGCGACGGCGGGCCCGCGCGCTCCACGCGCGCCGTACCTCCCGGGCGGCCGAGGATCCCCCGCAGGACGGCGAGCCGGGGGATGTCACGGACCCTGAGACCGACGAGGAGGACCGCTGATGGCTGCAGGTTTCGCCAAGGCCGGCAACCAGCTCTACACGGGTGAGCGGGCCTACCCGTTCATCCAGAAGTCGAACCTGTGGTTCCTCCTGGCCGCCCTCGTGGTGCTGGTCTCGGTCGCCATCCCGTTCGTCAGAGGCGGGTTCAACCTGGGCATCGAGTTCACGGGAGGCTCTCAGTTCACGATCTCCCAGACCGAGGAGACCGACATCGCCGTCGGCGAGGACGCGGTCGCCGAGGTCTCCGGCCAGGACGCCACCGTCACGAACATCGCGGCGAACACCGTGAGGGTGCAGACCGAGGAGCTCACCGATGACGAGACCCTCGAGGTCGCCGAAGCCCTGCAGGAAGGCTACGGCGTCAGTGCCGACCAGGTGACCTCCACGTTCATCGGCCCCACGTGGGGCGAACAGGTCTCCGAGCAGATGATGCTGGGGCTGGTGATCTTCATCATCCTCGTCGCGCTCTACATGGCCCTGTACTTCCGCACCTGGAAGATGTCGTTGGCCGCCATCCTCGGCCTCGGCTTCGTGGTGATCACCACGGCCGGCATCTACTCGGCGACCAACTTCGAAGTGACCCCCAGCGCGATCATCGGATTCCTCACCATTCTGTCCTACGCGCTCTACGACACCATGGTGGTCTTCGACAAGATCCGGGAGAACGTCCAACCCCTGCGGCAGCAGAAGGATCAGACCTTCACGGAGCGGGTCAATCTGGCCGTCAACCAGACCCTGGTCCGTTCCATCAACACCTCTGTGGTGGGCATCCTTCCCGTCGGCTCGATCCTCTTCATCGGTGCATGGCTGCTGGGTGCGGGCACGCTGCGAGACATCTCACTGGCGCTCTTCGTGGGCGTCATCGTCGGCACGTTCGCCACGATCTTCGTCCAGGCACCCCTCTATGCCCGAATGCGCCGGAACGACGCCGACATTGTCGCGCACACCGAGGAAGTCCTCCGGCTCCGCGAGGAACGTGGCGTGTTGTCGGTGACCCTCTCCGGCACGGCACTGGACGAGCATGGTCGCCCCACGCCGTTCCCGCCGCTGCCTGAGCCCGAGCCGGAGGAGGTCGAGGTCGACGAGGAGGCCTTCGAGATCGTCATCACCGGCATGGAGCCCGACGGTGACGCCTCAGCAGGTGATGACGTACGGCGATGACGGGCTGCGATGGCAGGGGGCGTCCAGGGGTACAATTGCCGACACACCTCCTGATCATGTCGTCTCCGAGAGCAGGTTCGTAAGTTGGTGAACGACGACGGCGCCCGCCGGGGCCAGACCGACGCCACGACGTCGGTGACAGCGGCCAGTCCGCCCGCACCGGCCGTCCGGCGCGCCCGCGCCGTCGGCGTCGTCGACTCCGGGTCCTCGCCGCTTCTGGAGCCCCTGCTGCGCGCCATGCGTGCCAATGGCGGGCAGCAGGACCTCCCGCTGATCCAGCGCGCCTTCGAAGTGGCGAACCACCACCATCGTGACCAGAAGCGCAAGAGCGGCGACCCCTACATCACGCACCCCGTCGCCGTCGCGACCATCCTGGCAGAGCTCGGGCTGACCGGCTCCACGTTGGCGGCCGCGCTGCTCCACGACACCGTCGAGGACACCGACTACAGCCTCGACCAGCTCACCGCCGACTTCGGCGAGGAGATCGCCCTGCTGGTGGACGGCGTCACCAAGCTGGACAAGCTCAAGTTCGGCGACGCGGCCCAGGCAGAGACGGTCCGGAAGATGGTCCTGGCGATGGCCAAGGACATCCGGGTGCTCATGATCAAGCTCGCCGACCGCCTGCACAACGCCCGCACGTGGCGCTATGTGCCGGCCGAGTCCAGCGCCCGCAAGGCCAAGGAGACCCTGGAGATCTTCTCGCCGCTGGCGCACCGGCTCGGCATGAACACCATCAAGTGGGAGTTGGAGGACCTCTCCTTCGCGGCGCTCTACCCCAAGGTCTATGAGGAGATCGTGCGTTTGGTCGGGGACCGGACCCCGCAACGTGAGAAATTCCTCTCGGAGGTGCGCGAGACGATCGCCGACGACCTCAACGAGGCCAGCATCGCCGCCACCATCACGGGCCGCCCGAAGCACTACTACTCCATCTATCAGAAGATGATCGTCCGCGGGAAGGACTTCGACGACATCCACGACCTGATGGGCGTACGGGTCCTGGTGGACTCCGTCCGGGACTGCTACGGCGCCCTGGGTGCGCTGCATGCGCGCTGGAACCCCCTGCCGGGGCGGTTCAAGGACTACATCGCGATGCCGAAGTTCAACATGTACCAGTCGCTGCACACCACGGTGATCGGGCCACAGGGCAAACCGGTGGAGATCCAGATCCGCACCTATGACATGCATCGACGGGCCGAGTACGGTGTGGCGGCCCACTGGAAGTACAAGCAGAAGTCCGGTGGATCCGCCGCGGCCGAGGCCGGACAGGGCGGCGATCCCGGAGGCCCCACTCCGGACGTGGCGACCCAGCAGAGCCAGACCACGGCCGACATCGGGTGGCTGCGCTCCCTGGTCGACTGGCAGTCGGAGACCAAGGACCCCGACGAGTTCCTCGAGTCGCTGCGCTATGAGATCAACGCCAAAGAGGTCTTCGTCTACACCCCGAAGGGCGAGGTCATGGCCCTGCCCGCGGGCGCCACTCCGGTGGACTTCGCCTACGCCATCCACACGGACGTCGGTCACAAGACCATCGGCGCCCGGGTCAACGGGAAGCTGGTCCCGCTGAACTCGGAGCTGCAGCACGGCGACTGGGTGGAGATCTTCACCTCGAAGGCCGAAGGCGCAGGTCCCAGCAGCGACTGGCAGCAGTTCGTCAAGAGCGCGCGGGCGCGCAACAAGATCCGCCAGTGGTTCTCCAAGGAGCGCCGCGAGGAGTCCATCGAACGCGGCAAGGACGATCTCACCAAGGCCATCCGAAAGTCCAATCTCCAGCTGCAGAAGGTCATGAATCCGGACGTCCTCGCCGAGGTCGCCGAGCAGCTGCACTATCCGGACATCTCCGGCCTGTATGCGGGTGTGGGGGACAACCATGTCTCCACGCAGAACGTCATTGAGCACCTCACCGCCCTCGTCGAGCCGGAGGAGGAGGACTCCGAGGAGCACGACACCACGCCCATCACCTCCCCGGTGACTCCGGCAAGCCAGTACTCGGACGCCGGTGTCATCGTCAAGGGCGCAGGCAATGTGCTGGCGAAGCTCGCACGCTGCTGCACGCCAGTGCCGCCCGATGAGATCGAGGGCTTCGTGACCCGGGGGCAGGGTGTCTCCGTGCACCGGGCCGACTGCCGGAACGTCCAGCAGCTCCGGGAGCAGCCCGGGCGGCTGGTGGAGGTGGAATGGGCCCCCACCAAGACGTCCGTGTTTCTGGTGGAGATCCAGGTGGAGGCGCTGGACCGAAAGTCCCTGCTCTCTGACGTCACGCGGGTGCTGGCCGAGTCGCAGGTCAACATCCTCTCCGCCAGTGTCCAGACCTCCCGAGACCGGGTGGCGATCTCTCGCTTCTCGTTCGAGATGGGGGACCCCCGGTACCTGAACCATGTGCTCAACTCCGTGCGACGCATCGACGGAGTCTACGACGTCTATCGCACGGTCGGTCGGCGTCGCGACGCGCACTGAGCCACCAGGTCGGGAATCAACTCCAGACGGTGCTCGTGGGTCCGCCCGCCGCGCATCCGCGCCAGCAGTCGTTCGGTGAGCGCCTCAGCATCGACGTCTCGTCGCCGGGCGTGCAGCAGATCTGCCACCAGCCACCAGCGTCTCAGCCAGGCCGGCTCGTGGACCCCGGCCGCCGCGGCCACCTCCGGCCGCCGGGTGTAGATCGATTCGGCGGCCAGCACGTCCAACGCTCTCCGCCCGTCTGCTGCGCCCAGCCCGAGGAAGAGGTCTGCGGCCGTGCGCAACGGTGTGGTCACTCCGACCCCCGAGACCACGGACACGTCCTCGTCGGAGAGCGCCACCTGATGGACCTGCCACATCTCCGCGTCCCCGCCTCGGCGGCGCAGGCTCTGAGAGATCAGAGTGAGGCGAGATCCCGCTGCGCCCCCGAGATGCACCCAGGCGGCGGTCTCCCCGCAGAGCACGGCGCGGCCCTGTGCCCGGCAGGGGAGCAGCATCATCGCCGCCCGTGCCCGCACGGCCGGCGACTGGCGCAACCAGGCCACCGCGTAGACATCGGAGATGAGGTGCTGCACCGCCCCTTCCGCAGACAGGGCCTGCAGCTCGGCGCCGCTGAACGGGGCACCCGCCCGGTAGAGCTCCTGAAGGGGGCGCGGCGAGGCGGCGGTGGCGATCGGGGCGCGCGCTGCCGGAACAGCTGAGTGTGCGGCGAGACCGGCATCGTGGAAGACCATGCCACCAGCCTGCCTCATCTCCCGAGACGATGGGGCTCTGTTCCGTATGCCTGTGGACAACGGGGCCCCTGTGGAGGATCGGCTGGTCTGCAGGACCGCCACGTCGTCTCAGGAGACGGGGTCGGCCGGCGGCGCCGCGATCACCGCTTCGCCCGGTTCGCGTCCTTGGGCCCGGCGGATATCCAGCGCCTGCGTGAGGATCTCCACGGCCGCCGCCTGGTCGATCCGATCCCGCTGGTGCCGGGCCTCCACACCGGAGGCCCGCATCTTCTCCGCGGCCGAGACGGTGGAGAGCCGCTCGTCGATCAGGTGCACGGGGATCGGCAGCTCCGCCTGATCCAGGCGGCGCACCAACGCCGCGGCATAGTCGCGGGCCTTCTGGGTCGAGGCCGTCTCCCCGCCGGAGAGCGAGAGGGGCAGACCGACATAGATCACCCGGGCGTCGCGGTCACGGGCGATCTTGACCAGCATGCGGATGTCCGAGCGGCGTCGGTGGTCCCGACGCAACGTCATGACCGGGGTGGCCACGAGGGCGTCAGGATCCGAGGCGGCCAGACCGACGCGGGCGTCACCGACGTCGACTGCCAGACGTACCCCGGGCCGTAGGGGTCGGGCGCCGGGTCCGGTCTCCCCGCTGCCCCGCTGCGCGGAGTCGGACCCTGGGAAGGCCTCAGCCACGGGTGCGGACGGACCGGACGACGCCGTCGAGGGCCTCGCCGATCTTCTCGGCATTCTGACCGCCGCCCTGAGCGACGTCGGGCTTGCCGCCGCCACCGCCGCCGAGCACCGCGCAGGCCTCCTTCACCAGCGCGCCGGCCTGGACGCCCTCCGACCGGGCGGCCTCGGTGGTGGCGACCACGATCAGCGGGCGACCCTTCGCCTGCCCCGCCAGGGCCACGACGGCAGCGCGCGAGCCGAAGCGCTGCCGCAGGTCGAGAGCGAGACCGCGCAGATCGTCACTGCTGGCGACCGGGCCGGCGTCATGGGCGAGGACGTCGACCCCGGCCGCGTCGACTGCCCGGGTGACGAGGTCCGCGGACTGAGCCCGCAGCTGCTCGGCCCGCAGCCGCTCGAGCTCACGTTCGGTCTCCTTGAGCTTCTGCAGCGTGCTGGAGATGCGGTCCGGCACCTGATCGGCGGGGACCTTCAGCATGTCGGTGAGCTGGTTGACCAGCGTCCGCTCGGCGGCGAAGTGCTGGAAGGCGTCCATGCCCACCAGGGCTTCCACTCGACGGTTGCCGGATCCGACTGAGGCTTCGCTCATCAGTGCCAGCGTCCCGATCTCCGCGGTGGAGCCCACGTGGGTCCCTCCGCAGAGCTCGCGGGACCAGGCGCCGTTCATCTCCACCACGCGCACCTTCTCGCCGTACTTCTCGCCGAAGAGCATCATGGCACCCATCGCCTGGGCGTCCTCCAGGGACATCACCTGGGTGCTCACGTGGTGGTTGTCCCTGATGGCGAGGTTGGCGATCTCCTCGAGCTCCTGGCGGGCGGAGGAGCTCATGGCGTCCTCCGCGGTGAAGTCGAAGCGGAGGTATCCCTCCTTGTTGAAGGAGCCGGCCTGGACCGCCTGCGGGCCGAGCACGTCGTGCAGGGCCGCATGGATGATGTGCGTGGCTGAGTGCGCCTTCTGAGCGTCCAGCCGGCGTCGCAGGTCGATGGTGCCCAGGACCTCCACGCCGGCCGGCACCTCTCCATGCACCACACGGGCCCGGTGCACCGACAGTCCGCTGATGGGGGACTGGACGTCGGTGACCTCCAGCTCGAAGCCGTCGCCGGTGATCCGGCCGGTGTCAGCCGCCTGACCTCCGGCCTCCGCGTAGAACGGGGTGGCATCGAGGACGATCTCCACCTCCTGTCCCGCGGAGGCTCGGTCGGTGGCTTCTCCGTCCACGACGAGTCCTCGAATCGTGGATTCTGTGGTGTGCTCGGTGTAACCGGTGAAGTGAGTGGGGCTGTCACCGCGCAGCTGGGAGTAGACCTCGGTGTCAGCGTGGCCGGACTTCTTCCCCTTGGCGTCGGCGCGAGCACGTTCCCGCTGCTCCGTCATCAGGTCCCGGAAGCGGTCCTCATCGACGTCGACACCGGCTTCGGCAGCCATCTCCAGGGTGAGGTCGATCGGGAAGCCGTAGGTGTCGTGCAGGGCGAAGGCGTCGGCGCCGGACAGCGGCGCACCCGTCGACCGGGCCGCGCTGACGGCGCTGTCCAGCTTGGCGGTGCCGGCCGAGATGGTGCGCAGGAAGGCCTGCTCCTCCTTCACAGAGACCTGATGGATCGTCTCGAACCTCTCCGCGACATCGGGGTAGACGCCCTTCATCGCATCCCGGGACACGGTGATGAGCTCTCCGAAGATCGGCCTCTCGACACCGAGCAGACGCATGGCCAGGATGACGCGGCGGATGAGACGGCGCAGAACGAAGCCGCCGCCTTCGTTGGACGGCCGCACTCCGTCAGAGATGAGCATCAGAGAGCTGCGCACGTGGTCAGCGATCATGCGCAGTCGTACGTCAGTGGCGTGGTTCGGGTCCTCCGGATCCTCAGTGGAGGTGTAGGTCACCCCAGCGAGCTCGGCCGCGCGGTCGAGGACAGGGCGCACCTGGTCGGTCTCATACATGTTCTCCACGCCCTGGAGCACCATGGCGAGGCGCTCGAGGCCCAGACCGGTGTCGATGTTCCTGTTCTGCAGCGGACCGGCGATCTCGAACTCGGTCTTGGAGTGGACCTGGGAGAGTCGATCCTGCATGAAGACGAGGTTCCACAGCTCCACGAAGCGGGTCTCGTCCACGGCCGGGCCTCCGTCGGCACCATAGGCGGGGCCCCTGTCGTAGTAGATCTCGGAGCAGGGGCCGCCCGGACCGGGCTGACCGGTGTTCCAGTAGTTGTCGGCCGGTCCCGTGCCGATCACTCGTTCGTGCGGAACTCCGACCTCTTCCTCCCAGATGCGGCGGGCCTCGTCGTCGCGCTCGTCGCCGTTCTCGTAGACAGTGATCCACAGGCGATCCGGGTCCAGGCCGAACCCGCGCACGCCCGTCTCCGGGTCGCCGTCCACAGGGCTGGTCAGCAGCTCCCAGGCCATCGGGATGGCCTTCTCCTTGAAGTAGTCGCCGAAGGAGAAGTTGCCGCACATCTGGAAGAAGGTCCCATGGCGGGCCGTCTTGCCGACCTCCTCGATGTCGGCGGTGCGGATGCACTTCTGCACGGAGACAGCGCGGTCATAGGGAGGCTTCTCGGTGCCGAGGAAGTAGGGGATGAAGGGCACCATGCCGGCGATGGTGAACAGGACGGAGGGGTCCGGTGAGATCAGCGACGCCGAGGGGACACGCTCATGGCCCTTCGCGGCGAAGTAGTCGTACCACGTGCGGGTGATGTCCTCGGTCTTCATGAGAATCTGCGGTCCTCCTGCGGGCGTTGCGGTCGGCGCGGCGTCCAGGACGCCGGAACAAGTCTAGAGGGTATGGGGGCGCAATCAGGTCGGCCGTGCCGACCCAGAGACGAAGAGCCCGTCGCGACTCCGCACCAGAGGAGGAATCGCGACGGGCTCTGCGGTTCAGGATGCTGGCATCCTGAGAGGTCCGCCGATGATCAGCGGGCGTAGTACTCGACGACGAGCTGCTCTTCGCAGGTGACCGGGACTTCCTCACGCTTGGGTGCGCGGGACAGGGTCGCCTGGAGCTTGTCGATCTCCACGGTCAGGTAGCCGGGGACCGCGGGCAGCACGTCCTGGTGAGCACCGGAGGCGGCCACCTGGAACGGCTCGAACTTCTCCGAGCGCTCGTGCACCTGGATGACCTGGCCGGGCTTCACGCGGAAGGACGGACGGTCCACGCGCTTGCCGTTGACGGTGATGTGGCGGTGCACCACGAACTGCCGCGCCTGGGCGATCGTGCGGGCGAAGCCGGCACGCAGCACCAGGGCGTCGAGCCGGGACTCGAGCAGCTCGATGAGGTTCTCACCGGTCAGGCCGTCGCGGCGCTTGGCCTCTTCGAAGTACCGCACCATCTGGGCCTCACGGATGCCGTACTGGGCGCGCAGACGCTGCTTCTCGCGCAGACGCACCGCGTAGTCGGAGTCGGTCTTGCGGCGGGTGCGGCCGTGCTGGCCGGGGCCGTAGGGGCGACGGTCCAGGTACTTCTGGGCCTTGGGGGTCAGCGCGATTCCGAGGGCGCGCGACGCCTTCACGGTGCGACGACCGCGCAGGGGGGTGGTGGGCATGGAGGTGCCTCTCTCTCGTATCAGTCGGCAGGTTCTGTTGATCCACCGTCCGGGGCACCCCGGGCCGTCGCATGCGACGGCCCGAAGAACGGACGATGACCTGGCCTCCGGGATCCCAGACCGGAGAGCGCGAGTCGCCGAGTGCTCGCTCACTGCGGCGCCGTCCACACGTGAAGACTCCCTGCGGCGGTTCGCGCACGCGGCGCGGGGCTCAGGGAGTCGACGTGGAGGATCTCCAAGGTGCGTCCCGCGTGGAGCGGGGCGCTGACGGCGCCTGCCAGACAGCAGACCAGTCTAGCATGAGCTGGGGCCGGCCCGAACATGACGATCGGGCCGACCCCAGCTCATGGTCGTTCATGGTCGACAGATGCGGATCAGCCGCGCATCGCCTTGCGGTCGGGGCGGAGTCGGTAGGGGTCCACACCCTTGGGAATCGGGGGGCGCGAGATCGGCAGGGCCGCCAGGCGCTGCTCCAGGGCGCTGACCTCGTGCTTGGTCAACGCCTTGTCCAGCTTCTTGATGTGTTTGGTCAGCTTGGGAAGGGGGACCTGGCCTTCGCCGTTGCCGGTCTCGATCACGTGGATCGGCACGCCGGTGTCACGAAGGATGGGGCTGAACCGCTTGCGTGTCTTGGGCACCATCTTGCGCACGGGGCCGGCCGGGCCGTCCGTGACGAGCACCAGACCGGGACGTCCGACGACCCGGAAGATCGCCGCCTGTGTCTTGGGGTCCATGGCGACAGGCTCTTCGACGACGATCCAGCCGCGGCGCAGCGTGCCGAGCGCGGCCGCCGCCGCTCCGGGGCGCCCTTCGATCCGCGCGAACGCCGCCTTCTCCGCACGGCGGTTCATGACGATCATGGCGGCCAGAAGACCCATCGGCAGGCCGAAGAGCACACCGGTCACCCAGTTGAGGAGCAGTCCCACCACCACGGCGGAGACGGCGAAGGCGACCAGGAATGCCAGCGCCATCCACCACCCGATGTTGGGGTCGTGGGCCCGGGTCATGTCGAAGACCGACTTGATCCGGGCGAAGAAGCCTTCCTTCTTGTTCGACTTCTTCCGTGCCTTGCGTTCCTGCTTCTCGGCCTTCTGCTGGGCCTTGAGCTTCTTCAGCTCGGCCTTCGCCTCTGCCTTCGACGAGACCTGGGGAGTGGGGGAGTCAGCTGGTGCCATAGTGAGTCCAGTCTACCGTGTTGCGGGAGGTGGGCAGGCCGGGGTGCGCCCGTACCCCATCGAGAGCGAAGGTCCGTCCGGCGAGGGGCCCACCCACGGGGGGCACGAGCATCCGAACCCGGACTGAGCCCAGGACTGAACCCAGGACCCGCCAGGTCAGTGCCCGGCGGCCACCAACGTCGCGGCCTCCTGTCGGGTGGTGCCCGAGGGCTGGATGTGGGCCAACTCGGGCGGGATCTCCCGACCCTTCTTGTGCATGGCCTTGGCCCAGAGGGAACCGGCGCGGTAGGAGGAGCGGACCAGTGGGCCGGACATCACGCCCAGGAAGCCGATCTCCTCGGCCTCCTCGGAGATCTCGAGGAACTCCTGCGGCTTGAGCCACCGGTCCACCGGCAGGTGACGGGGTGTGGGCCGCAGGTACTGGGTGATGGTGATCAGGTCACAGCCGGCGTCGTGGAGGTCCTGGAGGGCTTCGGTGATCTCCTCCCGGGTCTCTCCCATGCCCAGGATGAGGTTGGACTTGGTGATCATGCCGTGGCCACGCCCCTGGGTGAGGACGTCCAGGGAGCGTTCGTAACGGAACGCGGGGCGGATGCGCCGGAAGATGCGCGGCACGGTCTCCACGTTGTGCGCGAACACCTCTGGTGCGGCCTCGCAGATCGCCGCGATGTTCTCCTCCTTGCCGGAGAAGTCGGGGATGAGGATCTCGACTCCCGTGCCCGGGTTCAGCTCATGGATCTTGCGGATGGTCTCCGCGTAGAGCCAGACACCCTCGTCCGGGAGGTCGTCACGGGCCACACCGGTCACCGTGGCGTAGCGCAGATTCATCTCTCGGACCGACTCGGCCACCTGGAGCGGCTCTCCGTCGTCCACAGGCTGCGGACGCCCGGTGTCGATCTCGCAGAAGTCGCACCGGCGGGTGCAGGCCGATCCACCGATGAGGAACGTGGCCTCTCGGTCCTCCCAGCATTCGAAGATGTTCGGGCAGCCGGCCTCCTCGCAGACCGTGTGGAGGCCCTTCGAGCCGACCCGCTTCTTCATCTCCGCGAACTCCGGACCCATCTTGACCTTGGTCCGCATCCAGGCGGGCTTCCGCTCGACCGGCACCTCGGAGTTTCGCGCCTCCACACGAAGCATGCGACGGCCTTCGGGGGCGATGGTCACGACAGGACTCCTTCTGCAGCAGGGATGTTCTCAGTCACGCTGAGGAACCGCGGCAGCTCGGCGGCGAGCTGGGCGGCGATGGGATCGACGATGTCAGCCGGTGTGACCTCGGTGCCCACCTCGGCGCTGATGGTGGTGGTGTCGGCGTCGGCGATGCCGCAGGGGATGATGTTCTCGAACGGAGCGAGACTGTTCGAGCAGTTCAGCGCGAAGCCGTGCATCGTCACCGATCTGTGCACGCGCAGCCCGATCGCCGCGATCTTCCGGTCCCGCGGGCCGTCGGTCATCCAGACCCCGGATCGGCCCTCCACCGTGGTCGATCGGAGACCGAACTCCTGGTCCAGCACCCGGATGATGATCTCCTCCAGGGCGGCCACATAGCCCTTCACCATCGCCCGTTCGGCAAGCTTGAGGATCGGATAGCCGACCAGCTGTCCTCTGCCGTGCCAGGTGATCTTCCCTCCGCGGTCGACGTCGACCACGGGTGTGCCGTCTCGGGGGCGATCCTCCGGCTCGGTGCGACGGCCGGCCGTGTAGACGTCTTCGTGCTCGAGCAGCAGCACGGTCGAGGGTGACTCGTCGGCGAGCACCTCCGCGTGCAGCCGCCTCTGGATGTCGAGGGCCTCGGCGTAGTCCACCACGTCAGGGTGGAAGCCGAGCCTCCGGAATGCGAGGTCCATGGCTCCACCCTAGTCCGAACGGAGCGCACCGTGGGACGGGAGCCTGTGGAAAACGCCTGCAGGCTGTCCTCGACTGCGGCAGGCTGGTCGTCATGATCAGCAACACGACATCCGGACCGGACATGGCCGGTGACGACGACGCTGCGGCGGGGCACCGGAGGACACCCACCCGGACACCCACCCGGGCGGTCCCACGGCGAGGAGCTCCCCCTGAGGCCGAGGGGCTGAGTCTGCGGCGCCTGCTGGGCCTCGGAGGGTCCTCCACCGTGTGGCTGGCCGAGGTGACCGGTGACGGTCCGCACTGGGCCGACGCGGCGCCTGCGGACCGCACAGTGGCCGTGAAGATCCGCAGCGAGGCGCACGGGGCTGGGCAGAGCCTGGAGAGCGGAGCAGGCGCCTGGCGATCCGCCGAGCTGAACGCCGTGCGTCGACTGCACCATGAGCATCTCGTCACCGTGTACGGCTGGACCGACACCTCGGCGGGGCCGGGCCTGATCCTTGAGCCATACACCGCGGGTTCGCTGGGGCGTCTCCTCGCCGCCCGCGGCACGCTCTCCGTCGGGGAGACGGTGACGGTCCTGTCGCCCGTGGCCCAAGCCCTGGCGCATCTCCACGCCGCGGGGGTCGCCCACGGGGACGTCTCGCCGGGCAACGTGCTGCTCGCGCCGGACGGACGGCCTGCGTTGGGAGACCTCGGCGATGCGCAGCTGCTGGGCGCATCGCCGATCCCGGCCGCGACACAGGGATTCGCGGCCCCGGAACGCACGTCCGCCCGGCGGTCTGCTGAGCACGGGCGCCGTCAGAGGGCATGGGACGCAAGCCTCGCGCCGGAGGCTGACGTGTACGGGCTGGCGGCCGTCGCCTGGTGCTCGCTGACCGGCTCGGCACCGGCCGTGGGACGGAGGAGGCCTCCCTTGGGGACGCTGTGTCCCGAGGCGCCGAGCCGTCTCATCCGGCTGCTGGAAGTGGCTCTGTCCGAAGCTGCGGACGAACGGCCCGATGCCCGGGCCTTCGCCGCGGAGCTGCATCGGTGCGCCGCGCCGGAACCGCTCGACCTGGCGGCGTATGTCGACGACGATGTGCTGCCCGAGCTTCCCACGGTCCGGCCGGGCGCCCGAGAACAGGGTGTGACGCGCCGACGTCGGCAACGTCTGGTGGCAGGGATCAGCGCCGCGGTCCTGCTGCTGGGACTGGGCGCCGCAACGCTGAGCGAACCGCGCCAGGACGGTCTGTCACCCGATGACGAGGATGTCTTCGGAGCAGGCCTCGGCGACCGTGCGCCGGATGACACCAGCGAGCCGGTTGACGGCGAACCGGGTGACAGCGCGCCCAGTGACGGCAGAACGGGTGACGGCAGAACGGACCCTGCGGCCGAGAGCGGGCAGCCCTCCGGCGCGGAGGCCGAGCGGCGGCTGCGGCAGGATGATCCGCTGATGGCCTTGGACGGCCTGGCCATGCTGCGGACGTCTGCCCTGCAGAACCCCGGGGAGCCTGACGTCCAGCGCTACGTGGTCGCCGGTTCACCGGCTGAAGCCTCCGAGAAGCACCTCATGGAGCAGATGCACTCCCGGGGGCAGGCCCATGACAGCGCGAGGATGGAGATCCTCCCGGTCGGCGAGGCGGAGTACGCGCCGGATCCGGGCGCATCGGCGGCGCAGGGGGAGACTGCCCACATCACGGCTGAGATCCGGATCGACGGCCTCGACGACGGAGCAGGTCGGGAGCAGACCGTACGGCTCGTGCTGCACCGCACCGAGGTGGGATGGCGGCTGCATACGGTCCAGGACGTCGGCACCCCGAACACGTCCGGCCGGCACGACGATGCCGGCGGAGGGGAGGACATCCGCCCAGACGACGACGCTCCCCGGGCGGGATGATCACGGGGATCACCCCGCCCGGGGAGCGTCGAGGCCTCGCGGGCATCGAGCGACCGTCAGAGCGGCCGACCGACGCCGATGAGGGTCAGAGTCCCAGCTGCGACTCGAAGGCGCCCTCCTCGAGGCGGGCCTTGAGCGTCTGCAGGAAACGGCCGGCGTCGGCGCCGTCGACCAGACGGTGGTCGTAGGTGAGCGACAGGTACATCATGTGACGGATCGCGATGCTCTCGTTGCCGTCGGCATCGGTGACCACCATGGGCCGCTTGACGATCGCACCGGGGCCCAGGATCGCCACCTGGGGCTGGTTGATGATCGGCGTGTCGAACAGCGCCCCGAAGGAGCCCAGGTTGGTGATGGTGAAGGTGCCGCCCGAGAGCTCGTCCGGAGCGATCTTGTTGCTGCGGGTCCGGGCCGCCACGTCGGCGATCTTCTTGGCCATGCCGGCGAGGCTCAGGTCGCCCGCATCCGAGATCACCGGGACCATCAGGCCCTTCTCGGTGTCGACGGCGAAGGAGAGGTGCTCGGCATCGTGGTACGTGATCTGCCGCTGCTTCTCGTCGTACTCGGCGTTGAGCTTGGGGTGCTGCTTGAGGGCCTCGGTGACGGCGGCGGCGATGAACGCCAGGTACGTGAGGTTGACCCCGTTGGTCTGCTTGAAGGAAGCCTTGGTCTTCGCGCGGAGGTTGACGATCCGCGTCATGTCGACTTCGTGGACCTGGGTCAGCTGAGCCCCGATCTCGAGAGACTCGTTCATCCGCTGAGCGATCACCTGGCGGATGCGCGGGGCCTTCTCGGTGGTCCCTCGGAGCGTGGTGTCCACTTCCACGGCGGGCGCGGACGCCGGAGCCGCGGTGGGCGCCTGAGCCCCCGCCTGTGCCGGCGCAGACTTCTCGGTCGCGGCCTTCTTGGACTCCACGGCGTCGAGGACGTCCTGCTTGCGGATGCGCCCACCGACGCCGGTGCCCTTGACGGTCGAGAGATCGATGCCTTCCTTCTTGGCCAGCCGACGCACAAGAGGCGTCACATAGCCCTCGGCACCTCCAACTGCCTCCTGAGTCGACTCCGCAGCCGCGGGGGCGGGCTCCTCGTCAGCAGACTTCTCGGCGGGCTCCTCAGGAGCCTTCTCTGCCGGCTTCGGAGTCTCGTCGGTCGGCTCCGCGGTGGCCTCCTCGGGCTCCTGTGCAGCGGAGTCCTCAGACGATGCGGCCTCCTCAGCAGCCCCCGACGGCGACGAGGAGCCCGAACCCACCAGGGCCAAGACGGCCCCAACCTCGACAGTCTCATCTTCGGAGACCTTGATCTCCTGGACGGTTCCGGCGACAGGGGAGGGGACCTCAGTGTCGACCTTGTCGGTGGAGACCTCCAGCAGCGGCTGGTCGACCTCGACGTCGTCCCCGACCTCGACGAGCCAGCGGGTCACCGTGCCCTCGGTCACGGACTCGCCCAGAGCGGGGAGCGTCACCTCCTGGGACTCGGCGCCGCCGGCGGCGCCGGAGTCCTCGGCAGGGGCCTCTTCCGGGGTCTCCTCGGCGCCCTCGGCCTCGGCCGCGGGCTGCGTCTCCTGGGGAGCCTGGTCGTCCGCGGAGTCCTCCGCCTCGGCCTGCTCCTCGGTGCTCGAGTCGTCACCGGAGTCCGTGCCGGCCCCGGAGCCGTCTCCGATCTTCACCAGAGGAGCGCCGACCTCGACGGTCTCGTCCTCGTCCACGAGCAGCTCCTCGATCACGCCGGCGGCGGGGGAGGGGACCTCGGTGTCGACCTTGTCGGTGGAGACCTCCACGATCGGCTGGTCGACCTCGACCTCCTCCCCGACTTCCACGAGCCATCGGGTGACAGTGCCTTCGGTGACTGATTCACCGAGGGCTGGAAGGTTCACGGTCTCAGACATGATGTCCGGCTCCTACTCTTGAATGCGTCGCACCGGGCAGTGCGGTGCGAGTTCACAGGTGTGTTGAATTCTCTGGGTGGTCTGGATGCGGCTCTCAGCCGTGGAGCGGGTGGCCGAAGAGCGCCATCGCGGCCTCTCCGAGCGCCTCATTCTGTGTGGGGTGGGCGTGCACCAGCGTGGCCACGTCCTCCGGGTAGGCCTCCCAGTTCACGATCAGCTGCGCCTCGCCGATCTGTTCGCCGATGCGGGTGCCGATGCCGTGGACTCCCACGATCGGACCGCCCTTGACGCCGACCATCTTGATGATGCCGCCGGTGCCGAGGATCGAGGACTTGCCGTTGCCGGCGAGGTTGTACTCGGTGATCTCGACGTTGTCCTTGCCGAACTCCTCTTCAGCCTTGGGCTGGGTGTAGCCGACCGACATGATCTCGGGCTCGCAGAAGGTGACCTTGGGGATGTTGATGTCCTCGACCACGACAGGGTTGTTGCCGACGATCTCCTCGGCCACGAAGATGCCCTGCTGGTAGCCCCGGTGCGCCAGCTGCAGGCCCGGGACGATGTCGCCGACGGCGTAGATGTTCCCCACACCGGTGTGGAGCCGCTCGTCGGTGATCACGAACCCGCGGTCCAGGGTGATGCCCTGATCCTCGAAGCCGAAGCCCTCGGTGACGGGCCCACGTCCCACCGCGACCAGGCAGATCTCGGCTTCGAACGTCTTGCCGTCCTCGAGGGTCACCTTGACGCCGTCACCGGTGTCCTCGACGTCCTTGAAGAACGTCCCGGTGTTGAACGTGATGCCGCGCTTCTTGAAGGAACGCTCGAGGTTCTTGATGATCGACGGGTCCTCGTTGGGGACGAGCGACGGCAGCCCCTCGATGATCGTCACGTCCGTGCCGTAGGAGGTCCAGGCGGAGGCGAACTCGCAGCCGATGACGCCGCCGCCGAGCACGATGGCCGACGCGGGGGTGTGGTCGAGCTCCAGTGCCTCAGTCGAGGTGATGATGCGCTCACCGATCGGCAGGCCCATGGTCTTGGATGTGGATCCGGTGGCCAGCACGATGTTGCGGCCGCTGTACCGAGTGCCGTCGACCTCGATCTCGTTCTGCGAGACCAGTCGTCCTTCGCCCTCGATGACAGTGACCTTGCGCATCTTCAGCAGCCCGGAGAGGCCCTTGTGCTTGCCGGCGACGATGCCGTCCTTGTACTCGCGGACCTTGGCCATGTCGATGCCTTCGAAGGTCGTCTTCACGCCGTACTTCTCGCTCGAGCGGGCCTCATCGGCCAGCTCCGCGGCGTGCAGGTAAGCCTTGGTGGGGATGCATCCGGTGTGCAGGCAGGTGCCGCCGAGCTTCGACCTCTCGATCAGGCCGACCGTGAGTCCGTGCTGCACCGAGCGCAGCGCCGCGGCGTAGCCGGCGCTGCCTCCGCCGAGGACGAGTACGTCGAATTCCTGTGCCTGGGGCTGGTCGGCCACGGTCGTTGCTCCCTTGGGTCGCGTGAGTCTGTGAAGGTGTGAAGGTGTCGGCGGGCGGTCAGAGGACTGACGGGGCACAGCTCTGTGCCAGTGTCCGGGACGCCGCCCGTGTGCACGGGTGTCAGCCTATCGCTTGAGCGCGCACGGCTTCCACTGCCGCATCCGAGGACCCGGACTGTGACGGCGTCGGCCCCGGAGCGCCATCCGTGCGCTCCGGGGCCGACGGGGTGTCCGCAGGTCAGCGTGAGAGTCCTTCGAGGTAGGTGACCAGCGTGCGGACCATCACTCCGGTCCCCGCCTTCGGGGTGTAGCCGTAGGGCGACTTCTCGTTGAACGCCGGGCCGGCGATGTCGAGATGCGCCCACGGGATCCTGCGTGCCTCCGGGTCGAGAGCGCCGCTGTCGGCCCCCTCCCGCTCGCCCACGAACTCGCGCAGGAACGCCGCGGCTCCCAGCATGCCGCCGTTGCGGTCACCCAGGTTCGTCAGGTCGGCGACCTCCGAGTCGAAGCCGGAGCGTGCCTCCTCCGGGATCGGCATCGGCCAGAGCTTCTCCCCTGAGTCTTCAGCGGCGTCCACGAGGGCAGAGCGGAGCTGCTCCTCTCCCATGACGCCCGTGGTCCGCAGGCCCAGCGCGATCATCTGCGCACCGGTCAGCGTGGCCACGTCGATCAGTGCGTCGGGGTTCTCCTCCGAGGCGGCGACGAGCCCGTCGGCCATGACGAGGCGTCCCTCAGCGTCGGTGTTGAGGACCTCCACCGTCTTGCCGCCGCGGATCGTGATGACGTCCTCAGGACGCTGGGCCGTGGCCGAGGGCATGTTCTCGGCCAGACACAGCCAGCCGGTCACCTTGATCGGCAGGTTGAGGTCGGCCGCGGCGCGCACCACGGCGAGGACCGTTGCAGCGCCGCCCATGTCCAGCTTCATCGTGGTCATCGAGGCGGCAGGCTTCAGTGAGAGGCCGCCGGAGTCGAAGGTGATGCCCTTGCCGACCAGCGCGATATGCGCTGCGGGCTTCGAAGGGGCGTGCTCGATCCTGACCATGCGGGGGCCGCGGGAGGAGCCTCCGCCGACGCCGAGGAGACCGCCGAAGCCCTCCTTCTCCAGGTCCTTGACGTCCCAGACCTTCACCGAGAGCTTGGGAGCCTTCGAGGTCGAACCTCCCTGAGCCGGTGCCTTGGTGCGGCCCGCGAGGTCCGCGGCGATCTCCGCGAACGTCTCCGGGTACAGGTGGCTCGGGGGAGTGTTCACCAGGTCGCGGGTGGCACGCACCGCAGCGCCGACGACGGCGGCCCGGTCCAGGACCGGTCGGGTGTGCCGGTCCTTGAGGTCGGTCAGGATGAGGATCTCCTCGACCGGACGCTTCTCGCGCGCCTCCTGGGAGCTGCGGAACGCGGTGAAGGAGTAGGCGCCGATCGCGGCACCCTCGGCGACGGCGGCGACCTCTTCAGGGCTCGAGGCCGGCAGGGCGAGGGCGACCGAGTCGAGCGAGCTGAGCTGGCGGACCGCCGAGCCCGCGGCGCGGCGGAGGGATTCGAGGGAGACGCCGCCGGTGGGCTCCCCGGTGAGCTCGCCGACGCCGACCAGCACGAGGGTCTCGCTGCGGAAGCCGTCCACGCCGGGCAGGCGCAGGAGCTGGTCAGCCGCCCCCGTGGCTCCCAGGGCCTGGAGCGAGTCGGCGACGCCGCGAGCGGCTTCGTCGGCCAGCGGGTTCGGCAGGAGGATGGGCCCCTCGGGGCCCTTCGCGACACCCAGCACGAGAGCGTCGGTGGGGGTCTTCTCGACGGCCGTGCTGACAGCGGAGAGGGTGGGCTGGAAGTCGTTGATCACGTCAATCCCGTCTGATCCCCGGTCCGGGGATCGTCGCATCGAATGTGTGTGCATCCGCCGACGCGCTGCCGCGTGTGGAAGCCCTCGGCGGCCTCAGGACTCGATCCTATCCGAGATCCTGACCAGCGCGCCGCGTGCCCGGGGCCATCGATGTGAAGCCTCCGCGCATGCCGCCGGCGGCCAGGCGCTGTGCGTTCAAGCTCTGTGCGTTCAAGCTCTGTGCGGTGCGCCGGGAATTTCTCCAGCCGTTGCGGTCGTTACCTCTATGGTCACCGCAGCGCCTGACGGCGCGCGTCTCACGCAGACCGACGCGTCCAGCCCGGTGACGCATGTTCTACGGCATGGAGAGGAGTCTCAGCTCGATGAAGGACCCCCTGGACCTGCTCCACGTGTACCCAGCAGACCCCGACGCCGCCGAGCCTGACGGAGAAGGGGACAGCGGTCTCGCCGGGACCGGACCCCCTGTCCCCATGACCGACTCGACGGTCCGTCCGGTCGGCGGAGACCTGGTGCTGCGCGACCCGCTGGGCGACAGGCCCTCGGGCGGCCTTCGGCTGCTCGTCTCTCTGGCCGGTCATACCGATGCCGGCGACCTGAGCGGCCAACTGGCGGAGGCGCTGCTCAGCGCGCTGCCGCACCGGCTGCTGGCCAGCTTCGACGTCGACGAGCTCTTCGACTACCGTTCCCGTCGCCCGAAGGTGACTTTCGTGGACAGCCGGTTCGCCGACTATGAAGGTCCTGAGCTCGATCTCTATGAGGTTCGCGATGCCTCCGGCCGACCGTTCCTCCTGCTGACCGGAGACGAGCCGGACTTCCAGTGGCAGGGGGTGGCCGACGCCGTGCTGACGCTGGTGAAGCGCCTCGACGTCACTCTCGTGGTCCTTGTCGACGCGCTGGGGCTTCCGGTGCCGCACACCCGCCCCCTCGGCGTCACGGCGCACGGCAGCCGCCAGGACCTCGTGGCCGGAATCTCGACATGGAGCCCCACGGCCCAGATCGAGGCCGGTCTGAGCCAATTCCTCGAGATGCGACTCGAGGCCGACGAGCATGACACGGTCGGCTACACGCTGCATGTGCCCCATTATCTGGCCGGCGGACGGTATCCCCAGGTCGCGGTCTCCGCACTGGAGTACGTCGGAGCCGCCATGGAGCTGATGCTGCCCACGGACGAGCTCCGAGAGTCCGCGCGCATGGTGGATCAGGACATCTCGCGTCAGGTGAGTGCCAACAGCGACATCCAGACGCTGGTGGAGCGCCTGGAGAGCACGTTCGACCAGCACGCCACCACGGAGCAGCGGTCGTTGCTGGTCAAGGAGGACGACGTCGTCCCGGACGCGGAGGAGCTGGGAGCCGCGGTGGAGGCCTTCCTGCGCACGCAGTCACCGGCGGCTGACCGAGGAGTCGACGCCGTCCGACCCGCTGAATCCGGCGAACCGTCAGTGGGCCCGTCAGAGGGCCAGCCAGATGTTCAGGCGACAGACGAGCGGTCGGACGATCAGCAGGACGACCCTCCGTCGACGCTGTTCTGATTCGCCCGTGGCTGAGTGCACAGCAGTGAGTGCACCGGGCCGGGCCCAATGGCGTTCGCTCCTCCACAGGTCCCGCTGTCCGAACCCGACACGCGGAGCCGTCCACAAGCTCCGCGGGGGCCTGTCCGGCACGCGCACGTCCTTCGAGACTGGGGCCATGAGCACTCCACGCATCCCCCAGGACGATCACACACCATCTGACGCGGACCCCCTTCCGACGGATGGGGCAGAGCAGCAGGTCATCACCGTCTCGGGCCCCGAGGACGCCGTCGCTCTGGTCCACCACACCTTAGGGTTCCTGCCGGAGGACTCCCTGGTGGTCATGGGACTGCACGCAGGACGGACCGGCGCCCATCTGCGGATCGACCTCAGCGCCGGTGTGGACCACCCTGACAGGCTCGCCCACTGGGTCGGCAGGCATCTGCTGGGCCCCGAGGTGACGCCGGCGCCCGACGGCGCCGTCATCTTCCTGTTCACGGATGAGGAGCCGGCGCCTCCCACCTGGGAGGATCCGGCTCTGCGCCCCTGGGCCGCGCTGCATGCCTCCCTCTGCTCGGCTCTGCGCCAGGACCACCGTCTACAGATCGTCCAGACGTGGTGGATCGGCGGCGGCTGGATCCGGGACTATGACTGCCTCGACCCGCGGTGCTGTCCCTTCCCCGGAATCCGTCTCGAGCGGGCGGAGAGCAGCGTCGTCGCAGCCCACATGGCCGTGCGCGGCAGGGTGCCTCGTCAGCCCTCGCAGCTCGTCGAGGACTTCCTGGAGCCTGGAGCGCCTCCCGAGGGAGACCACGTGGCCGAGGTCGACCTCGAGGCGATGGACATGAGTCTGAGCCTCGCCGACGTGCCGGCCGTCGCACAGGCGCTCCTCACCTGGGACGAGGTGATCCAGGAGCAGGCGCTCGAGGGTGCAGTGACGGACATGGCCCACCTCACAGACGACGGCGCGGCCGAGGGGGCCGTTCCGTCGGGCGCATCCTGGACCGGACGGTTCTGCGACCGTCTGGCCCCGCTCGTGGCCGTTCTGGAGTCGCCGGATCTCGCCGAGGCCGTGCTGGCGCTTGCCGCTGACGGACCGGAATCTGTGGCGGTCGCTGTCGAGGCACTCGGTCTCGCGGAGCGGGAGGGGCTCTGGAACGGCCCGGAGCCCGAAGACGCCCACGGCATGTGGAGGTCCCTGGCTCGACTGTGGACAGATCACCTGATGGATCACGGGGGACCGCCCTGCCCCGAAGCGCTCGTGGCGCCTGCGCCCGCGAGCGATCGCGTGCCCGACCAGCCGTTCGAAGGAGACGAGGCGGAGGTCGAGAACCTGCTGCGACTCCATCTCCGGCGATATCAGCAGGTACTGGCCGGCGCCACCGGCACTCGCCCGCGATGGGCGTCCATCGACGCTCTCGCCTCGGTCCTTCATCGGCTGCAGCCGTTCTTGGGCGTGCAGGCGACGTCGACGTCGCTGGCCATGATGGCCTGGATCGAGTGGACCCGGGGGAGGGGGACGGTCAGCGGCGCCTTCCTGGACCGATCCCTGTGGCTGGTCGCCGATCATCCGCTGGCCCGGCGTCTCGCCGTCGGCCAGAAGGAGCCGATCATCTGTCCCTGGGCGATGGTCAAGGCCCATTCCTGGTCATGACGGACCGGCGCTGAGGCGGGATCGCCGCCGGATCCCAGGACTTCTCCGGGTTCCAGGACTTCTCCGGATGCCAGGATCATGCCGTCAGTGCTGCGACCTCGCGTGGCCGATCACGGAACCCGGGCTCAGGACGGCCCGACGAACTCCTGGCAAACTTTTTCCTCCACGCGGGAATGATCCTGGCAAGGGGTATGTTGTGAACTGCTGAGACCCTGCAACCATCGTCAGGTCGCTCATCACGCACCGGGAGACCGGCGTCGTATGCACACCGTCTGGTGTGCCTCGGCGGCCGCCCGGACAGCAGGTGTGAGACGGACGACGGACTTGACAGGGTCATAGGTGTGTTGACCACGGGTCGGCCACCGCCTTCACACGTCCTAGTCGGAAGGTCATCGTGCCCACTACTGCGTCCCAGTCCACAGAAGAGAACGCAGCCGCGGCAGAGGCGGAACAGCCGTCCGCTGCCACCAGTAGCTCGTCCTCGCGCACCTCAGCGCCAGGGGGAAGCGCCGCGGCCCAGAAGTCCAGCTCCACGTCGAAGCGGTCCGCCGCCTCAACGTCCAGCACCGCCGCGAAGAAGTCCACCGCCAAGGGCTCCGGCAGGAAGACCGGAGGCCGGAAGAAGGCGGCCGACCCGGTCGACGAGGTGTTGGCCGAGGCCGCCCAGGAGCGGGAGGCTCCGACAGCGGTGCTCGAGCAGGCCGTGGCCAAAGCCCTGGAGGACGGAGACGAGGAGGAGGTCGCCAAGAAGGTCGCGGCCGCGGCCGGCGACTCCGACAACGCCGAGGCGATCGTCGAGAACGCCAAGAAGGCAGCCAAGGGTGAAGAGGCCGAGGAGGAGGAGACCAAGGGCCGCGGATTCGTCATCTCCAACGCGGACGACGACGACGCCCCCGCGGTCCAGGTGGTCTCCGCCGGCGCCACGGCGGACCCGGTCAAGGACTACCTCAAGCAGATCGGCAAGGTCGCGCTGCTCAACGCGGAGCAGGAGGTCGACCTCGCGCTGCGCATCGAGGCGGGCCTCTTCGCCGAGCACAAGCTCGCCACCGAGGAGATCTCCGACCGCCGCCTGCGGCGAGACCTGGAACTCATCGTCGCCGACGGCCGGCGCGCCAAGAATCACCTCCTCGAGGCCAACCTGCGCCTCGTCGTCTCTCTGGCCAAGCGTTACACGGGCCGCGGCATGCTGTTCCTGGACCTCATCCAGGAGGGGAACCTCGGACTCATCCGCGCTGTGGAGAAGTTCGACTACACCAAGGGCTTCAAGTTCTCCACCTACGCCACGTGGTGGATCCGTCAGGCCATCACCCGCGCCATGGCGGACCAGGCGCGCACCATCCGGATTCCGGTGCACATGGTGGAGGTCATCAACAAGCTCGCCCGGGTGCAGCGTCAGATGCTGCAGGACCTCGGGCGGGAACCGACCCCCGAGGAGCTTGCCCAGGAGCTGGACATGACGCCGGAGAAGGTCGTCGAGGTCCAGAAGTACGGTCGCGAACCCATCTCGCTGCACACGCCCCTGGGTGAGGACGGCGATTCGGAGTTCGGCGACCTCATCGAGGACTCCGAAGCGGTCGTGCCCTCCGACGCGGTCAGCTTCACCCTGCTGCAGGAGCAGCTCCACTCGGTGCTGGACACCCTCGCCGAGCGGGAGGCCGGGGTCGTCGCGATGCGGTTCGGCCTCACCGACGGACAGCCGAAGACTTTAGACGAGATCGGCAAGGTCTATGGCGTCACCCGGGAGCGCATCCGACAGATCGAGTCCAAGACGATGTCGAAGCTGCGCCACCCGAGTCGTTCGCAGGTGCTCCGCGACTACCTCGACTGAGCACCGGCGACGCCGCCTGACCGTGGAGGTCCGGGAAGCCACGGCTCCCGGACCTCCGGCTTGACAGGCCCGTCAGCGTCGAGCTCGACTCGACGTCACGCATATGGCCGGTGGACGACGGACTGCTCCGTCGCCCACCGGCCATATGTCGTTCGAGCACATGTCTTCCAGCCCTGTGACGTTGCGGGCATGTGTCGCCCACCCCAACACCGGACACCGCCCGACGCGAGCATGACGAAGGGCCCGGAGGGAGATCCCCCGGGCCCTTCGTCTGAAGTCGACTCATGGCGTCCACGGATGATGCCGTGCGACGCCTGCCGTCAGCTCGTCGCTCGGCGTCTCATCGAGCCTGGGCGAGTCGCTCCGACTCGTCGACCCACTCGGAGGTCTTCGGCCGCAGGCTGTCCTGAACCTGTCGAGCATGGTGCACGCAGAAGAGCAGATCACCGGCGCCGGAAGTCAGGACCGCGCGCACGTAGGCCTGTGCTCCACAGCGGTCACAGCGGTCGAGGGCAGTCAGAGTGTTCGTGTGTGCTTCGAGTGTCCCAGTCGTGCCGGTCATGCTCTTCGCCTCCTCACGTGAATTGTAGGTACCCATACAACCACGTCGAGGGCCGATTCATTCGCCCTCGGCGCCCGTTTCGGCGATCTTTCGCTCACCGCGTACGCGTGCTTCGCTGTGTTTCCGCGGATCCCAGGGTCCGCGGCGGTTCTGCCGAAGTTGCACGCTCAAGCCCGATACGGTGGCTTTGACTGTGCCCGAACGGGACGCCCTGACGGCGTCCCATCAGAGTCCACCAGGAGGAGATCCGTGGCGAAGAGATCCGAGTACGACGCTCGACACCTGTCGGTGCTCGAGGGCCTGGAGGCGGTCCGCAAGCGCCCCGGCATGTACATCGGCTCCACGGATTCGCGCGGCCTCATGCACTGTCTGTGGGAGATCATCGACAACTCTGTGGATGAGGCGCTGGCAGGGTACGCCTCCACCATCACCGTCACGCTCCATCCGGACGACTCCGTGGAGGTCACCGACGACGGCCGAGGCATTCCTGTCGACGTCGAGCCGCGCACCGGCCTCTCGGGCCTCGAAGTGGTCTTCACCAAGCTTCATGCCGGAGGAAAGTTCGGAGGCGGCTCCTACAACGCCGTCGGGGGCCTTCACGGAGTCGGGGCCTCGGTGGTCAACGCGCTGTCGGCGCGCCTCGATGCGCGAGTCACCCGCGGGGGCAAGGTCCATCAGATGTCCTTCCGGCGCGGCGAGCCCGGCACATTCGCCGGATCGACGGCGAACCCGGATGCCGAGTTCAGCCCTGCCGCAGAAGGGTCCCCGGTGGAGGTCGTCGGCAAGGCCAAGCGGGGAGCCACCGGCACGACCATCCGCTATTGGGCCGATCGCCACATCTTCACCCCGGATGCGCGGTTCGACGATGAGGAGCTGAGCAACCGCGCTCGACAGACCGCCTTCCTGATCCCCGGTCTGCGGCTGACGGTGCGCGACCTTCGCGGCGAGACCCCTTCTGAAGAGGTCTTCCAGTACGACGGCGGCATCAGCGAGTTCGTGGACTTCCTCTCCACAGACTCGGCAGTGACCGACATCTGGCGGATCCAGGGCCACGGCAGCTTCACCGAGAGAGTGCCGGTGATCGGCGAGGACGGCCGCAGTCACATGGAGGACGTGGAACGGGACTGCGAGGTCGACATCGCCCTGCGCTGGGGCATCGGCTACGACTCCACGGTGCGCAGCTTCGTCAACATCATCGCCACCCCCAAGGGCGGGACGCATCTGACCGGTTTCGAGCAGGCGCTGCTGAAGACCTTCCGCAAGACGGTGGAGGCCAACGCCCGTCGCCTCAAGGCGGGGAACGACAAGCTCGAGAAGGACGATGTCCTGGCCGGACTGACCGCCGTCGTCACCGTGCGGATCGCCGAGCCGCAGTTCGAGGGGCAGACCAAGGAGATCCTCGGCACCTCGGCGGCGCGCCAGATCGTCTCCAAGGTGGTGGAGAAGCAGCTCGCACAGCGGCTGAACTCCACGAAGCGGGGTGACAAGCAGCAGTCCACTGCCGTGCTGGAGAAGGTCGTCTCGGAGATGAAGTCGCGCATCTCCGCGCGGATGCACAAGGAGACCCAGCGCCGGAAGAACGCCCTGGAGAACTCCTCGATGCCGGCCAAGCTGGTGGAATGCCGGTCGAAGGGCGTGGAGAACACCGAGCTGTTCATCGTGGAGGGAGACTCCGCCCTCGGCACCGCGAAGCTCGCGCGCTCCTCCGACTATCAGGCGCTGCTGCCGATCCGAGGAAAGATCCTCAACGTCCAGAAGGCCTCGGTCTCGGACATGCTCTCCAACACCGAATGCGCGGCGCTGCTGCAGGTCATCGGTGCTGGCTCGGGCCGGACCTTCGATCTGGACGCTGCCCGCTACGGCAAGGTGGTGCTGATGACCGATGCCGACGTCGACGGCGCGCACATCCGCACCCTGCTGCTGACGCTGTTCTTCCGCTACATGCGTCCCATGATCGAGGCAGGGCGGGTGTTCGCCGCCGTGCCCCCGCTGCACCGGGTGGAGGTCATCCACGCGGGGCGCAGGTCCAATGAGGTCCGATACACCTACTCGGAGACGGAGCTGAACCGGCTGCTCGCCCAGCTCGAGGACGAAGGGCTCCGGTACAAGGAACCGATCCAGCGGTACAAGGGTCTCGGTGAGATGGATGCCGACCAGCTCTCCGAGACGACCATGGACCCCGCTCATCGGTCCCTGCGGCGTATCCGCGTCGCCGATGCTGAGGCCGCTGAAAGGGTCTTCGACCTGCTCATGGGCTCCGTGGTCGCACCTCGCAAGGACTTCATCATCGAGGGATCCAAGGCGCTGGACCGGGAGCGCATCGACGCCTGAGGTCGCCGTCGCCGGTGAGGGTGGAGCATCTCTTCTACAACGTGTCGAAACACTCTGCCTCACTGGCGCGTGACAGCGCGACCAGCCGAGTTCTGGCGATAGACTGTCCTCTGACCGCGACTGCACCTTGACCCATTGTGAGCCCCAGACGTGACCCAGAACTCTTCCGCCGCCGTGTCCGGCGCGCCCCGTGAGACCGCCCCCTCGCCGACGCCGGGCCGTCCGGCCGGTGAGACGCGGCCGCAGTGGCGACGCAAGGCCGCGGCCTACTGGTCGCTGACGAAGCCGCGGGTGATCGAGCTGCTGCTCGTGACCACGCTGCCGACGATGTTCTTCGCCCAGCGGGGGTTCCCCGACTTCTGGCTGGTGCTCTCCACCATGGTCGGAGGCGCGTTCGCCGCTGGCTCGGCGGGAGCGTTCAACTGCTACATCGACCGGGACATGGACAAGCTCATGAACCGGACGAAGAAGCGCCCGCTCGTCACGGGCGAGCTCAGTCCGCGCGAGGCCTTCGTGTTCGCTTCGCTGTTGGGAGTCCTCGCGCTCGTGGTCCTGTGGTTCGGTGCGAATCCGATGGCCGCCGGACTGGGCGCCGCGGCGATGTTCTTCTACGTAGTCATCTATACGATGGTGCTCAAGCGGCGGACCGAGCAGAACATCATCTGGGGCGGCCTCGCCGGGTGCTTCCCCGTGCTGATCGCGTGGGCGGCCGTCCGGGAGACCGTCGAATGGCCCGCGCTGGTGCTGTTCTTCATCATCTTCCTGTGGACTCCGCCTCACTATTGGCCGCTGTCCATGAAGTACCGGACGGACTACCAGACAGCGGACGTGCCCATGCTGGGTGCCGTGGCCACGGCCAAGACGGTCTCCGTCCAGGTGGTCCTCTACGCCTGGGCCACTGTGGTGTGCTCCCTGCTGCTGGTGCCCATGGGATGGGCCGGGATCACGTACACGGCCTTCGCCGCGGTCTCCGGCGGCTGGTTCCTCTACGAGTGCCATGTGCTCCACCGTCAGGCTCAGCGTGAAGCCGTGACCGACAAGAAGGCCATGAAGGTCTTCCACCTGTCCATCATGTACCTGACGCTGCTCTTCATCGGACTGGCCCTCGATCCCTTCATCGGCGCCCCGCTCATGGGCTAACCTGAGCTCCCGGCCGCCCACGGATGAACCGTCGGTGGCGATCGGAGCGGCAGGAGCAGGAGGGGCGACGATGGCGCTGCGCTGGTACTCCACCGTGGTCGAGGCCCAGGACCACCACGCGCTCGCTCGGTGGTGGGCTGAGGCGCTCGGCTGGGACGTCGCGATCGCCACGGACGAAGAAGCGGTCGTGCTGCCGCCCTGGGCGCGCGAGTTCGTGAGGATCCTCGAGTTCCATCACGTCCCGCCTGGCATGGTGTTCGTCCCGGTGGAACATGCCAAGACCACCAAGAACCGGCTGCACTGGGACTTCGCTCCACACACCAGTGATGACCGCGACGCCGAGATCGGGCGCCTGATCGACATGGGCGCTCGTCCCGTCGACGTGGGCGCGGGCGACGACGCCACCTGGACCGTGCTGGCCGACCCCGAGGGCAACGAGTTCTGCGTGCTCTCCTCCCGGGACATGTGAGCACGCCCTCGGCGGTCCCGGATCGCCTCGACGTCACTCGCTGACGCGCGCTGGTACCCTGACCTCGATGGATGTCCTCTGCCGACGTGCCGCCGTCTCCGCCGGTGGGGTGACGATGCTGGCACCCCTTGACGCGGACCTGCCTGCAGGCCTGCTCAGCGCAGTGAGCGGCCCCAACGGCTCAGGAAAGTCCACCCTCCTTTCGGTGATCGCGGGCCGATGTCCCCTCAGCTCCGGCCTCTGCCTCGTTGACGGGCGACCTCCCGATGAGGCCAGTGGGCGATTCCGCGAAGCCGTGGCCTCCTTCATCGATACGCCTCCGCTGGCCCGGGACCTCACCGTCCGGGAACAGCTGGCCGTGGTGGGTGCGTCCTGGTGGGCAGATCGGGACCCGTGGGCCGGAGCAGATGACCAGCTGATCGCTCTGGAGGCCGCTCATCTCTCCGGGCGCTTCATCCATGAACTCTCTGCCGGAGAGCTGCAGCTCGTCATGCTCGCTCTCACCTGTCATCGCCCATCCAGCCTGCTGCTCCTCGATGAGCCGGAGCGCCATCTGGACGAGGAGCGGATCACTCAGCTCGGAGCCCTGCTGAAGCACCGGGCGCAGGCTGGGACCACCGTGGTGGTCGCGACACATGATCACAGACTCCTGGAGCAGGCCGACCGCCGGATCTGCCTCGCGGCCGCAGACCGGACTCCATGAACGTCAGGGAGATGCAGAGGGACGAGAAGGCGATGCAACGACTCCGCCTGCGCCGCACCCGACTGGTCCTGCGAGGCCTCCTCCGTGACGGCGGGACAGGACCGGCGCTGTACGTCGGGGGGATCCTGGTGGTCTTCGGACTCCTCCCCGCCTTCTGGGTCCTCGGAGAGCTGCTGGCGGAGCCGCTTCACGGTGTCGTCAGGGCCGGGGCTGATCGAGTCGCCCTGGGCGCCTCCGCGGTGCAGGCGCTCGGACTCTGGGCCGGGATCCGCTGCGGCCCTGCCTTGATGTCGCCCTTCAGCGCGCACGTCCTGATGGCCACCGGAATACCGCGCGCTCAGGTGCTGGGGCGCGCCGCCCTCAGGAACATGACGCTGGGCACGCTGCTCGTCGGCATCACCTCAGCCAGCCTCATCCTGAGCGCCTCCCGCGGATCCTTGGAACAGGGTGCCGCCGGGGGCCCGACCCTGCTGGTGGTTCTGGCCAGTCTGGTCCTCGGCGGGCAGGCGAGCTTGGCATGGGCTGTCGGGCAACGCGTGGGCCCGGGTGCCGCATCCGGTATCGTCGCCCTGATCCTGGTGCTCTCGGGTTCGGCGACCCTGTGGTCCCCGACCATTCTGCTCACGACCGGAGGCTGGTACGGGCTGCTGGCGACAGGGCAGGTGCCCACGCCTGCTGCCTGGATGCTGCTGGCGGCGGCTGGGGCGCTGACGGCATGTGCCTGGGTGATGTATCGGGCACTGCCCTCAGGCCTCAGTTCGGTGCCGACCACCAGGATCATGGTTCAGGCGCAGTGCGTCGAGTCTGCGTTGCTCCTGGCCGGAGGCGGAGATCTGCGCCGCGCCGCGGAGGCGACGCGTCCCCCTCCCCGGAGACGCCCACCCATGAGGCTGGGGCATTCAGTGCAGAAGGCCACGCATCGCCGGCTCAGCGCTGTGTCGGTCGGGTGGCGACAGGATGCCGCAGCCTCGCTCCGGCATCCTGGTCAGGCGCTGCGCAGCGTCGTGCTGCTGATGGCCGCCGGCATGGTCGCAGGACTCGTCGGCCCGACGACCGGATACGGCGGTGAGGATGTCGTCTCTGGCACCGCAGCGATGCTGGCCCTGTGTCTGCTGCTCGACGCCGGTCTCGCCGGAGTCAGTCCTGGGCTCCGCGGCCTGCAGGAGGAGCTGCAGGCCGCCCCGCTCTTCGGCTGGTCCCGGCGCGAGTTGACGGTGCGCCATGGTCTGTGGCCCGTGGCCGTCGCGTCGTCCTGCGTGCTGATCGGCTGCGTCGTCGCCGGCCTCTGGTGGCCTGAGCACGAGGGAGGCATCGGCGCAGGAGGCTGGTCCTCCCTCGAAGCCGCAGCGCAGGGAGCCTGCTGGGCGGTGGCCGCCGTCGTCGTGATGTTCAGCTGTCGCCTGCTGCAGGAGGTGACTTCCCGCGACGCACCCCTGCTGGGGATCCCGCCCGTCCCCACTCCCGTGGGGGACCTCACCGGGGTGCTGCTGCTGCTCGGGAGCATTCGCGGTGTCCTCACCGCGGCAGCGATGCTGGGGGCCCTTGCCGTGCTCATCCACGAACCGTGGACGCAGGCGGCGGCGACGGCGGTCCTCGCCGCCGTCGCCGCGCTGGCGTCTCTCCTGGGGGCCCCTCGCCTGGCTGAGTCCCGCTGAGCGGGTCAGTCCGGCTGAGAGAAGTCAGCCCCGCTGAGCGAAGTCGATGACCACCCGGCCGTCGATCGTGCCGTGGTGCATCTCGTCGAACACCGCGTTGATGTCGCTCAGAGGCCGAGTGGAGACCGTCGGGTGGATCTTGCCGCGGGAATAGATCTCCAGAGCTTCGACCATGTCCTGGCGGGTGCCGACGATCGATCCTCTGATGGTCAGCCCTTTGAGGACGATGTCGAAGATCGGCGCGGGGAACTCCCCGGGCGGCAGTCCGTTGAAGACGATGGTTCCGCCGCGGCGCGTCATCGAGATCGCCTGCCCGAAGGCATCCGGATGCACCGCTGTCACCAGGACTCCGTGGGAGCCCCCGGTGCGGCGATGGATCTCCTCGGCAGGATCGGAGCCCATCGCGTTGAGGGTGATCTCCGCCCCGTGGCGGGAAGCCAGGGCCAGCTTGTCGTCGGCGATGTCCACGGCGACGACCCGCATCCCCATGGCCACGGCATACTGCACCGCCAGGTGCCCGAGGCCCCCGATCCCGGAGATCACCACCCACTGGCCGGGCCGGACTCCGGTCATCTTCAGTCCCTTGTAGACCGTCACGCCGGCACAGAGCACGGGTGCGACCTCGAACGGATCCGCGCCCTCGGGAATCGCCGCGGCGAAGCGGGCGTCGACGATCATGTACTCCCCGAAGGATCCGTCGACGGAGTATCCACCGTTGATCTGCTCCTCACAGAGCGTCTCCCACCCGGTGCGGCAGTGCTCGCAGGACCCGCAGGCGCTCCACAGCCAGGCATTGCCCACAGTCTGCCCGACCTCGACGTCCGTGACGTCCGACCCGACCTTCTCCACCACGCCCACGCCTTCGTGTCCGGGGATGAACGGAGGCGTCGGCTTGATCGGCCAATCACCCTCGGCGGCGTGCAGGTCAGTGTGACAGACGCCTGAGGCGAGCAGCCGCACCAGGGCCTGCCCCGGGCCGGGATCGGGCAGCTCGTGCTCTCGGACGGTGAGTTCTGCGCCGAACTCCTCGACGACTGCTGCTGTCATGGTGCTCATGATCGTGCTCCTCGTCTGTTCGATGAACGATGACGACCGTGACGCTAGTCACATCCTCGTTGCAGTGAGGTTGCACCAGCCCGCCTCCCCGAGGGGCGAGGTGCCGCCGTTCAGAGGTCCGAGCGGGCGATCAGCAGGGCTCGCTGCGGCGAGTCCGGTGGCAACACGCGCAGTGCCTCCCGGAGGACCTCGCCGTCACCGCGCGCCTCCGGCAGCTGCAGATATCGACAGATCTCCCACGGGGAGCCGTCCTGCAGGATGGATTCTCGGAGCATCGCGGAGAGCTCCCAACGGATCCTGACGATCCCCGGCGCCTCGGACCGAGGCAGCAGCTCCCCGGAGTACAGGTCCAACGCCGCGGTGCGATCACCGGCGGCGAGGGCATGGACGACACCGACGGCGTCCAGCCACGGCGGCGGATCCAGGCGGTACGGCCGAGAGTTCAGCCTGGGCGGGTCCGCGCGTCCCGGCAGGCCGGCAAGGAGCCGCCTCAGCCGAGTCACCTCCGCGCGCAGGGCGACCTCATGCCCCGTCTCACCGAAGATGTCCTCGGCCAGACGGGCAGCGCTGGCTCCGCCTCCGGAGGGCGATGACTCCTCCCAGGCCAGCAGGGTCAGCAGCTCTGCGTGGCGCAGACTCAATCGCCAGCTCGACGCTCCGGCCGTGACCGTGCCGGTCTCTGAGCCCAGCACGGAGAATCTGAGCTGTGGGGCGGATCGGGGCTGGGAGCGCAGCTCACCCTGGGCCGCGGTGATGGCGGCGAGCACCAGCGGCAGCGCGTGCGTCTCCACGGCTGCAGGACCGCCGGTGATGTCCACCACGCCGAGCAGCTCCCCGGTCTGCGGACAGCGGATCGGCGCGGCTGAGCAGGAGAACTGGTGGGCTGCAGGGACGAAGTGCTCCTCCTGATTCACCTGGACGGCCCGTCCGGTGGCCAGCGCAGTGCCGGGAGCCGAGGTGCCGACGGCGCGCTCCGACCAGTTGGCGCCCGCCTGGAAGGCACTGGTCTCGGCCCGGCGCATCGCCTGGCGGGAACCGTCCACCCAGAGGAGGCGCCCCTGGGCGTCGCCGATGGCGACGACGAGACCCGCGTCCTTCGCGGGCTGGACCAGCAGTCTGTCCAGCAGCGGCATGGCGGCGGAGAGCGGATGTTCGCGACGCAGCGTGTTCAGGTCGCCGTCGTCCAGGTCGATCGGCGCCTGGGCTCTCACGGGGTCGTCGAGGTAGCTCGCCGAACGCAGCCAGGACTCGCGCAGCACCGGCGGCAGGACAGACCAGGTCTGCGGCTCGTCGGGGACGGGCTCTCTCCCCATGAGACCTCCTGTGGTGGTGGGACATGGGCTGGTGAGGTTCGGGCCGCCGATGGGGCCTGCGCGAGATGTTCGTCAGCAGGCAGGGCCGTCGCACACCGATCCGACGACGGCTCCGATGGTGCACGTGATGCGGTCAGGATAGACCACGCAGAGGAGACGAGCATCACAGCGGTGCCGTCATCTGCCGGAGCTGAGGGCCCGCCCTGTGATGACTCGACGGGCATGCAACGAAGGTGCAACGTCGGCGGAGCTACGGTCACAGTCGTGAGCGACGTCACTGACCATCACGACGAAGGAGTCCCGATGACCGTCTACGCGCAGCCCGGCAGTCCTGAGAGCCTGGTGACCTTCAAAGCCCGCTACGACAACTGGATCGGTGGAGCGTGGACCGCCCCCGTGAAGGGCCGATACTTCGAGAACCCCTCACCGGTGACCGGACGGACCTTCACCGAGATCGCGCAGTCCGACGCCGAGGACATCGAGCTGGCCCTCGACGCCGCCCATCGGGCCGCACCCGCCTGGGGCCGCACTGCTGCGGCGGAGCGCGCCGTGATCCTGAACCGGGTCGCCGACCGCATCGAGGAGAACCTGGAGATGCTGGCCGTCGCCGAGACCTGGGACAACGGCAAACCTGTGCGGGAGTGCCTGGCGGCCGACCTGCCGCTGGTGGTCGACCACTTCCGCTACTTCGCCTCAGCGATCCGGGCACAGGAGGGCGGCATCTCCGAGCTCGACGGCGACACGGTCGCCTACCACTTCCACGAGCCGCTCGGGGTCGTCGGACAGATCATCCCCTGGAACTTCCCGCTGCTGATGGCCACCTGGAAGCTCGCCCCGGCCCTGGCCGCCGGCAACGCGGTCGTGCTCAAGCCCGCCGAGCAGACTCCGACCTCGATCCTGGTGCTGATGGAGCTCATCGCCGATCTGCTCCCGGAGGGCGTGGTCAACGTGGTCAACGGCTTCGGCGCGGAGGCTGGGGCGCCCCTGGCCTCCAGCCCCCGGATCCGGAAGATCGCCTTCACCGGGGAGACCACCACCGGCCGGCTCATCATGCAGTACGCCACGCAGAACCTGATCCCGGTGACCCTGGAGCTCGGCGGCAAGAGCCCCAACATCTTCTTCGACGACGTCGCCCGGGAGAAGGACGCGTTCTACGACAAGGCGCTCGAGGGCTTCACGATGTTCGCCCTGAACCAGGGGGAGGTCTGCACCTGCCCGTCGCGTGCGCTGATCGACGACTCCATCATCGAGGGCTTCCTGGACGACGCGATCGCCCGGACCCGGAAGGTCACCCAGGGAAACCCCCTGGACACCTCCACGATGATCGGGGCCCAGGCTTCGAACGACCAGCTGGAGAAGATCCTGTCCTACATCGACATCGGCAAGCAGGAGGGCGCCGAGGTGCTCCTCGGCGGCGAACGGGTGGACCTGGGCGGAGACCTCTCCGAGGGGTACTACGTGCAGCCGACGATCTTCCGGGGCGAGAACTCGATGCGGATCTTCCAGGAGGAGATCTTCGGCCCGGTGGTCTCGGTGACCGGCTTCTCCGGCTACCAGGACGCCATGGAGATCGCCAACGACACCCTCTACGGCCTCGGCGCCGGCGTGTGGTCCCGCGAGGCGAACACCGCGTACCGGGCCGGCCGAGAGATCCAGGCCGGCCGCGTCTGGACGAACTGCTACCACCAGTACCCGGCCCACGCCGCCTTCGGCGGGTACAAGCAGTCCGGCATCGGCCGCGAGAACCATGCGATGATGCTCGCCCACTATCAGCAGACCAAGAACCTGTTGGTCAGCTACTCGGAAGGCGCGGCAGGGCTCTTCTGAGCCGCCGGGCGACGTCGCTCGGTGGCGGCTCCTGCAGGACGGGGGAGCCGCCGCCGGAGCCCAGAAGGGAATGAAGGCCATGGCGTACCCACGGGTCAGCGTGACCGAGGATGCCGCTGCGTTGCTGCGACGGCTGAGGCAGGAGCACGGCAGGCCGCTGATGTTCCACCAGTCCGGTGGCTGTTGCGACGGCTCCGCCCCCATGTGTTACACGCAGGGGACGTTCCTGACCGGATCGTCGGACGTCCTGCTCGGAGAGCTCGACGCCGGCACGGGCGAACCCGTCCCGGTGTGGATCTCCCGGGCGCAGTTCGAGTACTGGTCGCACACCCACATCACGATCGACGTCACCGCAGGCCGCGGTGCAGGATTCTCCATCGAGGGGCCCACCGGTCATCGGTTCATGATCCGTTCCCGCCTCTTCACCGATGAGGAGGCCGAGGATCTGGAGCCGGTCCGGACCGGCTGAGTCGAGCGGGCGGCCTGCGGCGCGCGACGTCGGGACAGCTGCTCCACGTGGTCCTCGCGGCGCAGATCCCACGCCTCGTGGGCCTGGATGTTCACCGCCCGGGGCCCGGTGCGGCGGATCGTGCCCTCCACCAGCATCAGCTGGGCGGTGAACAGGATCTCCCCGGCATTGCTCTGCGCCTCGTCGAAGAAGGCGACGTCGGCACAGCCGGTGCCGTCGTCGAGGCTGATGAACACCACCCGCCGTCCGCTGGCCATCGGAGGCGTCTGGGTGGCCACCCGGATGCCGGCCACCCGGACGGTGGAGCCGCTGCGCAGCGTCAGCAGGTCCTCCGCCCGGGTCACACCGAAACGGTCCATCGTGTGCCGATGGGTCTCCATCACATGACCGGTGACGTCGATGCTGGTCAGCAGGAGTTCATCGCTGATCAGCTCCTCCCGGCTCGGCTCCGGATGCTTCTGCGGCAGGGCGGAGACCTCGACGTCGGCCATCGGCAGGGGCAGCTGCCCCGCCACTTCGCGCCGCCTCGGGGAGGACGCCGTGCGGGTGCGCTCGACCACGGAGGCGACGAGATCGCCCCGGCGCCGTCGACCGCCGGGCATCAGAGAGTCCAGCGCGCCCACCTGGGCGAGCGCGCGCAGCGTGGGGCGCTTCGGACGGGCCCGGTCCCGCAGGTCCGCCAGGGAGTCGAAGGGCTGGGCCTCCACGATCCGCTGGACCTCCGCCTCGCTGATGCCCGAGAGACTGGTCAGCGCCATGCGGATGCCCAGGGTGTGCTCCCCGCGGGGGCTCCGCGACGGAGTCGGCTCGAGCACGTAGTGCTCGGTGGAGCGGTTGACGTCCATGCCCAGCAGCGGCACACCCAGGCGGCGGGCCTCAGCCACCAGCAGCCGCAGCGGGTACATCCCCGGATCATGCTCGAAGAGCCCGGCCAGGAAGGCCGCCGGGTGATGGGTCTTCAGCCAGGCCGACTCGAAAGTGGGCACGGCGAACGCCGCCCCGTGGGCCTTGCAGAATCCGAAGGAGCCGAAGCCTGCCAGGATCTCCCACACCTCATCGACAACCTCGGGGGAGTACCCCCGTCGTGCCGACCGGCTGCGGAAGAACGTCTCTACGGCATCCTCCTCCGGCCCGCCCAGGGCACGCCGGAACTCGTCGGCGCGGTCGAGCCCGCAGCCGGTCATCCGGTCCAGGATCCGCAGCACCTGCTCATGGAAGATCACCACCCCATGGGTCTCGGACAGCACCGGCGCCAGGTCCGGGTGGGGGAACCGCACCTGCTCAAAGCCGTGCCGTCGCTCCAGGTACGGGGTCACCATGCCCGATCCCATCGGGCCCGGCCGGAACAGCGAGATGTCCACCACCAGGTCGGACAGCCGCTCCGGGACCAGCTTGCCGACCAGCTCCCGCTGCCCGGGGGATTCGATCTGGAAGCAGCCCAGGGTGTGGGTGGACTGGATGAGTCGGTAGGTGTCCGGATCATCGCGGTCCACCGACTCCAGGTCGATCCGTTCCCCGGTGGTGCGGCGGATCTCCTGCAGGGCATGGGCGATGGTGGACTGCATACGTACGCCCAACACATCCAGCTTCAGGAAGCCCATGGGGTCCATGTCGTGCTTGTCGAACTGGCTCATCGGCAGACCGTCCACCCCCGAGGGCTGGACCGGAGTGAGGTCCAGCAGCCGCTGATCACCCAGGATGATCCCGCACGGATGGGTGGAGATGTGGCGCGGCAGACGGTCCAGCCGCTCGGTGAGGTCCACCAGGAGGTCCAGCTGCTGCCGGCCCTGCTCCCGTTCGGAGTCCAGGCGGGCGGCCAGGGCACGCAGCTCCGGCTTCTCTGCCAGCGCCTCACGGAACTGACGTGCCGGGAAGCGCCACATCGTCTCGGCGATCTGCGCGATCTCCTCCTCGGGAAGCCCCAGGGCGAGGCCGGCGTCGCGCACCGCCCCGCGGATCCGGTAGCTGTTCTGCATGCTCATCAACGTGGTGCGCTCCGCTCCGAAGCGTTCCACGATGCGGTGATAGACCTCATGGCGTCGGGCGGACTCGACGTCGATGTCGATGTCCGGAAGGGTCGAGCGCCTTCGGGAGAGGAAGCGCTCGAAGACCAGCTCATGCTCGAGCGGGTCCACGGCGCTGATCCGCAGCAGATGGTTCACCAGTGAGGATGCCCCGGAGCCGCGGGCGGAGACCCGCACCCCCATCTGCTCGACCATGTCCACCACCTCGGCGACGGTGAGGAAGTAGCTGGCGAAGCCGAGGTCCTCGATGATCCTCAGCTCATGCTCGAGGCGGTCGCGCAGCGCCGCCGCCTCGGCGGGGGACTGCCGGGGATAGCGGGCGGTCAGTCCCGCTTCGCACCGCTGGGCGAGCTCCCGCTGGGGGTCTGTGCACCGTCCTGAGACCCCCAGCCCGATGACTCGCGCCTCAGGCACCTTCGGGGCCCCGAAGCTCATATGGGTCTCCGGGTCCAGCAGGCAGCGCTGCGCCAGAGCCCGAGTGCGCTCCAGCAGCTCCACGGCCCCGATGCGGGCGGCCGTGCTGGACGTGCAGATCTCCTCAGCGATCCGCTCCATCATGGAGGCAGGTTTGAGCCAGCCCTGCCCGTTGGGCTGCAGGGTCTCCGTGACCTGCAGGCTGGAGAGCACCCGGACGGCGTCGAGGACGTCGGCGGTCGTGGCATCGTCCTCATGCAGGAAGCGCACCATGTTGGTCAGCACGGGAGCCACCGCACAGTCCTCCGCGACGGCGAGCATCCGCGCAGCATGGGCGGTGGAGAGCGGCTCTCCGGGAGGCGCCAGATGAGAGACCACTTCAACCCGCAGCGTCCCCGCACCCAGCGTGGAGACCCAGCCGCGCAGCAGACGCCGCGCCTGGGCATAGCGACGAGAGGCCGCCGCCACGCCCACGTCGCTCTCCGGGCCCAGCAGCACGAACAGGGCCGGCTCAACCTGCCCGGCGATCGCCCGGGGCCCCTCCGGGCAGGCGAGCTCCACCAGACGGGCCAGGGGGAGCCGAGGCCCCGCCCCGCGGTCCTGCAGATGAGCGGCGGAGACCGCCCGGCACAGGGCGGAGTAGCCTGCCGCTGAGCCGTGGGCGAGCAGGACCACCCGTCCACGCTCCTCCAGGCCGCCGTCGGGACGCTCCTCGGCGACCGGAAGGTTCACCCCGAGGATCGGAGCGACGTCATGGCCCTGACAGGCGATGACATGCTTGACCGCCCCGTAGAGACCGTCCCGATCCACGCAGGTGGCGGCTCCGGCGCCGTCGGCCGCCGCGGCCGCCACCAGGTCCTCCGGCCAGCTGGCACCGTGGTGGGCGCTGTAGGCGGTGGCCACGTCGAGATGCACGAAGCCGCCCATCAGCGAAATCTCCGGGATCCGGCGGCCGGGACGGACGGCTCAGGCCGCCACATCGTGGACCCTCAGCAGCCGCCATCGTCCCGACCCGGTGTGCCGACTCAGGTCGACAGTGCGCGGCATGGCACGGGGGGCCGCCTCCAGGCGGATCTGGAGGCGCCAGATCTCATGGTCGACCACGCCCGGTCCGCGCCCGCGCTCCGCGCGGGAGTCCTCCAACCACCAGCGGCGCCGCTCGAACCAGCGGACCGGATCCTCCACCACGACATGCCAGCGGTCTCGCCAACAGAGTCGTCGGGGGATCTCAGCGTCGTCACATTCCACCGTCAGCTGGGTGCTCAGACGCTGGGTGCTCAGATGCTGCGCGGCCGAGGCAGGGGGGCGCATGCCGTCGACGTCAGCAGGGGACCGGTGTCCTGCGGCGTCTGAAGAGTCCAGGCGTTCCGCCGCCCGATGCCGAGCTGCGGCGAGACGCCGGCCCTCCTCCGGGGCCAGGAGGCGGACGACGCCGGGCAGGGCGGGGGTGGTCGAGGTGGGGCTCATCAGCTCTACTCCCTTGATCCAGCGCCCGGAGGCGCACAGGTGCAGTGTTCGCTGACGATGGGAAGAGACGCGGGCGGCGGTCAGGGCAGAGGCGCCGCCGTACGTCCCCTCCATCGTAGTTCGAACACATCTTCGAATACAAAGGGAGGGTACGAGAGCCCTCTGACAGGCACCGAGGGTCGCCGCTCAGCTCGACGGCCCGGTCTCCGGCCACACCGGGTCGTGGACCTCCTCCAACAGCGCCATCGCCCGCTCCAGATGCGGTTCAGCCTCGCTCCGCCGACTCCGCCGGAGCGCGACCACGGCGAGCCCGAGCTCGGCATGGGCCTCGGCCTCGAGCTCGCCGATGCGTCGCGCCGCAGTGGCCGAAGCCCGGTGGAGGCGGTGGGCGCAGTCCAGCTGACGTCGATCATCCAGGTGACGATCCAGCAGACGTGCCAGCTCGGTCGGAAACCAGCGGGGTCCGGTGTCGGCAGCCCGATCTGCGACGAGGGCGAGGGTGTCGATGGTCCGCGCGAGCCAGTCCTCCGCCGCCTGAGGGTCGTCGAACCGCTCCGCCGGCCTGCTTGAGGCGGCCGGCGCACCAGAGGCGCCGGGTTCAGCAGGCTCCACAGCTTCAGCAGATTCTGAGGCCTGCGGTCGCGTCACCGACCGCACGGCGGCGGCCGTGACGGTCAGAAGATGGGAGCAGAGCCGATCGAACGCCGCCCGGATCTCCTCAGGACTCTCCTGCTCCTCCGCCAGTTCGGCGGCATAGTCACGCAGCAGATCATGCTGTCGGACATGGTCCGTCTCCAGACTCTCCAGCAACCAGGCCCTGTCGAGCTCCTCGATCCCACGGCGCGCCTCGGCCGGTCCCAGTCCGGCCAGCGCCGCGACGGCCGGGACGTCCAGCCACCGGGCGGGGGCCGTCCCCAGCAGTCGGAACAGACGGGCTGAGGAGGTGGAGAGTCGCTGACAGGACCAGGAGAAGACCGTGCGCACCGAGGTCGCCTCATCCCCGGAGTCCAGCAGGTCGAGCCTCAGCCTCTCATCCTGGAGGTCCCGCAGGAGGGCGGGGGCCGTCTCGACGGTCTCCAGTCGCAGCCGCTCAGCCATGATCCGCAGGGCCAGCGGCAGATGGGAGCAGGCCTCCGCCAGGGAGTCCCGCAGCTCCTCGGAGGGACGGGGGCCACGGGTCCCGCCCAGCAGCGCGCGGGACTCCGCCGGGGACATCAGAGGGACCGTCAGCTGATGGGCGCCGTCGTGGAGCACCAGAGGTCGAAGGTCGGCTCGGCTGGTGACCAGCACCGCGGAGCGAGGCGACCCGGGCAGCAGAGGACGGACCTGGTCGGCATCGCGGGCGTTGTCGAGCACGATGAGCATGCGACGGGAGCTCGTCAGTGAGCGCAGGAGTGAGGATCTCTCTGCGCGAGAGGCCGGAACACCGGCGGCGTCCACACCCAGCGCGATGAGGAACCATGCGAGCATGCGAGAAGGATCCAGGGGAGCCTCCGGACCGAAGCCCCGCAGATCGGCGTAGAGGCACCCGTCGGGGAAGTCGGTGACAGCCCCGTGGGCCCAGTGCAGAGCCAGTGCGGTCTTGCCGGTGCCGCCGCCTCCCGTGAGTGCCACGATCCGGGACCCGGCTGCGTCGCCCGGAGCGGCCTCTGACGCCCCTGCGGGCGCGGCGCCCAGCAGTTCGTCCAACCGGGCGAGCAGCTCCTCCCGACCGTGGAAGCCGCGGGGCGGCGCCGGCAGCTGTGCCGGGGGAGGGACCGCGCCGGACGTGGCCGCGCGACCTGAGGCGCTGCCGGTCACAGAGACATCGGTCACAGAGCCACCAGCTGCAGAGACGCCAGCTGCGGGGGCACCGGCGGCCGGGGCAGGAGACCGACGGGGAGTGAGGAAGGTCTCCGGCGCCGGCGCCCCTCCACGGAGCACCTGCTCTTGGAGCCGACGCAGACCAGGGCCGACGTCGAGTCCGAGCTCCTCGGCCAGCCGATGGCGGGCCTGCCGGTGCACCTCGAGGGCCTCAGTGGGCCGGCCCTGCAGGGCATGAGCGGCCATCAGCAGCTCGTAGAGCCGTTCCCGCAGGGGATGCTCGGCGATGAACGAAGGGACCTCCTCGATCACCGCCTCCGGCTCTCGGCAGGCCAGGCGCGCCGCGTTCAGCCTCTCCCGCGCGGTCAGCCGCAGTCCGTCGAGTCGCTGCGCCTCGATGCTGAGCCCGGCGCCGGTCTGCCCGTCGAAGGGTCGTCCCCGCCACAGTCCGCAGGCCTGACCCAGCAGCTCCTGCGCGCGGCGCGGGTCCGCATCGGCCGTCACGGCGGCTTCATCGATCAGGTTCTCGAACCGCTCCACATCCGTGGCGCCCGGCGGCACCTGCAGCACATAGCCGCCGCCCACCGCCTGCAGCACGTCGGGGCCCCCGAGTGTGCGGCGCAGCCGGTGCACATGGGTCTGGAGGCGGTGGGCCGCCCGGGGGCAGGGGTCGTCTCCCCACATCGCGTCGAGGAGTCGGTCCGTGGGGACAGGGCGTCCGCGGGCCGCCACCAGCATGGCCAGCAGCAGCCCCTGGAGGCCGGTGAGGACCACCGGACTCCGATCCTCGTGGCAGACCCGGATCGGGCCCAGGATGTCCAACTGCATCGACAGGGTCGTTCTCCTTGGGTGCGGTGCAGGGCCGCCCCCGGTGCCTTCAGCCCCGGTGAGCCCTGCCACACTATGAACGGAACCTGGACTTCTCCTGAGCATCAGCGGAGCTCATGACGGCAGCCTCTCCGGGCACAGGCACTCCGGGAAGCCGCCACACGGTGAACGTGCGGGCCGGGGCGGAGACCCGCACCCTGTCAGCGCCGAGTCTCAGCTGAGCCTCTCCGAACACGCGTGAGACGTCGTCGGTGCCCAGACCCTCCTCGGCGACCAGTCCCGGGACCGCCTCCCGGGAGGACTCCCAGATGCGGTCGCCCATGGTCGCCACGACGAGCAGGGTCTCGGAGGCCGACTCGCGCAGGAAGACGACGGCGTCATCGTCGGTGTGGAGCCACCGCATCCCGCCGCGGGCGAGCACCTGATGCCCGCGGCGCAGCCGGACGAGCCGTCGGCACAGGGACAGCCGCTCGGCGACCGGGGGGTCCGCCTCGGCTCCCCAGGGCATCGGCGTGCGGCTGGTCTCCCCGTCGGCCCCGGTGAGACCGAACTCGTCCCCGGCGAAGAGCACGGGGACGCCGGGCAGCGTCATCGCCAGGCCCAGGGCCAGCGGCATGGCGCCGTCGGCGGCGTGGGTGGCGAACCGGGCGGTGTCATGGGTGTTCAGCGGCTGCATGTTCCCCAGCCGGATGCGCCAGGGGATCCCCGCAGTGAACCGGGTGACCGCCTCGGCGAACTCCGCCGCCGTGGCCCTCGGGATGCCGCCCAGCGGCTGACCGAAGAACCAGGGCTCCACGACCTGCTCGTCCTGGGCGGTCGTCCAGGGCTCCCCGGTGGGCTCACTCAGCCAGGACCACAGCGGCCGGGTGAAGGCCGGATAGGTCATGGCCCCGTGCCAGGCGTCCCCCTGCAGGTCCTCGGTGGCGTCGTTGGTGGACTCCGCGAGCAGGACCGTGTCGGGGTCGATCTCCTCCATGGTGCGGCGCATGATCTGCCGCACCTGGGCATTCAGATCCACGTCGCGCAGGCGTCCGGTCATGTTGGCGACGTCGATGCGCCACCCGTCGGCCTCGAAGGGCGGGAGCAGCCAACGTGCGACCACGGAGTCGCGCCCCTGGATGAACCGATTCCGCAGCTCCTGGGAGGACCAGTCGAACTTCGGCAGCGAGGGGACGCCCAGCCACGCCTCATAGCCCGGGTCCTCGGCGCTGACGGACCGCCCGTTCTCCTCATCTTCGGTGAAGTAGTAGTACGTCCGTTCCGGAGACTCGGGATCGGCCAGCGCCGTCTGGAACCATTCATGCCGCTCTCCGGAGTGGTTCGTGGTGAGATCGCCGATCACCCGCATTCCGCGGGCGTGGGCGGCCTGCACGAGCCGCACATAGGCGTCGTCGCCGCCGAGCAGCGGGTCCACGTGGTCGAAGCTGGCGGCGTCGTACCGGTGGTTGGAGGCCGCGGGGAAGATCGGGGTCAGGTACAGCAGATCCACGCCGAGGTCCGCCAGGTGGTCGAGCTTCTCTACGATCCCGTCCAGGTCGCCGCCGTAGAGCTGCTGGGTCCGGGCGGGCATGACCGGATCCACGGGGTCCTCCCAGGCGGCGGGGATCGCCCAGTCCGGGGTGGGACGTCCGTCCGCAGCCGCGGACCGGGCGAAGCGATCGGGGAAGATCTGGTACATCACCGACTCCGCGAGCCAGCTCGGCGCCGGAGGGGTGGCCAGCAGGACGAAGTCGTCGACGTCGCGCACCTCTCCGGCGTGCAGACCGGCCTGGTTGAGCCAGCGGACGGCTCCATCGTGCTGCCGCAGCAGCCACCGGTACCCGTGGCGGGGATTGTGGACGGTGACCGTCGCCTCCCACCACTGCCAGCCTCCGGCCTCCCCGAGGAGGACGGCCTCGTCCCAGACCGGCTCGCGGTCTGGGTTGGATCGCACGGTCACAGAGACCAGCGGATCCCACGTCGTGGGCACGCGCAGGCGCAGCCGCACCACGTCCCCGAGCGCCGGGGCGTCCTCGGAGACGTGGAGCGGGGACCCGTCATGGTGGGGGAGGGGACGCTGCACGGGGGAGACGGTCACGAGTCCTCACTTCACACTGCCGGCGGTCAGGCCGCCGATGATGTACTTCTGCAGGGCCAGGAACAGCGCCACCGGGATGATCGCGGCCAACACGGCGCCGGCGGCGAAGATCGACCAGTTCTGCGAGGTCTCCTGAGAGATGAACTGGTAGAGGCCCACAGCCAGGGTCTGCTTCTCCGGATCGATGAGCAGCACCGAGGCCACGACGAAGTCGTTGGTGGTGGCGATGAACGACAGCAGCGCCACCACAGCCAGGATGGGGGAGACCAGCGGCAGGATGATCGTGAAGAAGATCCGGGCGTGACCGGCCCCGTCGATGCGCGCCGCCTCATCGATGGACTGGGGGATCGTGTTGAAGAACCCGTACATCAGGTACGTGTTCACTCCGAGCGCTCCACCCAGGTACACCATGATCAGCCCGAGCTGGCTGTTGACCCCGATCGCCGGGAACACCTCACCGATCGAGAGCATGAGCAGGAAGATCGCCACCATGGCCAGCAGCTGCGGAAACATCTGGACCAGCAGCAGCGTGATGAGCCCGACGCGCCGTCCGGTGAACCGCATCCGGGAGAACGCGTAGGCGGCCAGGGCGCCGAGCAGCACGCTGCCCGCTGAGGAGACCAGTCCGATGAACAGCGTATTGCCGAACCAGGCCGCGTACGGCTGCTGCGGACGGTTGAACAGCTCGATGTAGCTCTCCAGGCTCATGTTGCCGAACAGAGTGTTCGCGGTGATCAGCGTGCCCCCGGGATTCAGCGAGGCGGAGAACACGTAGACCAGCGGGAACACGGAGAACACGACGATGGCGGCGCCCACGCCGTGCCGCCATCCGGTCTGGCGCATCCAGACGCGGAACGGACGCCGGAGCCGGACGGTCCGAGGCTCCTCGACGGACGGGGCCGCCGGTGCGGGAGAGGTCTGCACGGACATGTCAGTTCAGCTCCTCGAGCGATTTGGTCTGCCGGAAGGCGATGACCGAGACGGTCCCCACCAGCAGGAATATCAGGATCGCGAAGGCGCTGGCCAGACCGTAGTCCCGATCGGCCCCGACGAAGGCCACCTTGTACACCAGGGTGATCAGGATGTCGGTGGCGCCGACGTTGATGTCCGCGTCGATGTTCCGCGGGCCACCGCCGGTGAGCATGTACACCAGGGTGAGGTTGTTGAAGTTGAACGCGAAGGCGGAGATCAGCAGGGGTGCCAGGGACACCAGCAGCAGCGGGAGCTTGATCAGCCGGAACGCCTGGAACGGACGGGCCCCGTCCATCTGCGCCGCCTCGGTGAGGTCGTCGGGTATCGCCTGCAGCGCTCCGGTGCACACCAGGAACATGTAGGGGAAGCCCAGCCACAGGTTCACCAGCAGGATGGAGACCTTCGCCAGCAGGGCATCCGTCAGCCAGGGGATCTGGGCGCCGCCGAAGAGCACGTTGTTGACGAAGCCGAACTCCTGGTTGAGCATTCCGGCCCACACCAGCGCCGAGAGGAATCCGGGGAAGGCGTAGGGAAGGATCATGATCAGCCGGTAGTACCTGCGACTGCGCATCCGCGGGTCGTTGAAGACGATCGCCAGGAACAGGCCGAGCACGAAGGTCGTCGCCACGGACAGGAACGCGAAGGCGAAGGTCCAGATGGTCACCGAGATCAGCGGGCCGCGGATGGCCGGTTCGGTGGCGGCGCGCACGAAGTTGTCCATGCCGACGTGGATCCTCCAGCCCGGCATGAGCTGCTCGCCGGTGGACGCGGTGAAGGCGCCGTCGCCGACGTCGGCGTAGACGGTCCCGGTCTCGGAGTTCGTCATGGTGTCGGCCTCGGCGTCATAGACGTACCGAGAGGTGTAGAGGTAGGCGGACCGGGCGTCCTGGGTGCGCAGCACACCGTCGTTGGGGTCCTGGCTGAACGGGACCGCCAGCTGCGTGATCTCGCCCTGGCGCTGAAGCACCTCGGCGAAGTCCAGGACGTCATGACCGGGGACGTCGACCACCACGCCGGCGTCGAGCACGGCGCCGGCGACGGCCTCCAGCGGCTGCTCCTCAGCACCGATGAACACGTCGCCGGCCGGGTCGGTGACCACGAAGGAGAGCTCGCCGAAGCGTTCGGCCACCGCCAGCTGGTAGGTGGGGGAGTCTGGGACGCGCTCCTGGTTCTGCAGCATGATCGCGTGCACCGCGTCGTCCTTGGTGCTGTTGTGGCCGGTCCCATAGTTGGTGAAGGCCACGTACCCGGAGTAGAGCACCATGAAGATCTGGAAGATCAGCAGGAACGCCACGCCGGGGAGCAGGTACTTGACCGGCAGGCCGCCGCGACGGAAGTACACCCAGGAGATGAGGATCCCGGCGAGGACGACGAGGCCCGCGATGACGGGGCGGCCTCCGGCGAAGAGCACGAGGGCCGCATAGAGGCCGACGGCGTTGAGCACGCCGAGGACGAGGATCTTGAAGACCAGCAGCTTCCACCCGGCGGAGGCGGTGTCGGCGATGCGCTGGGCACGCCGACTCCGCCTCCGTTGAGTGGAGCCGCCGGGTGAGACCCCGCGCGTCGGGAGCGACGGCGGGGTCTGACCGGGGGCAGGAGTGGTGGTGGTCATCAGGGATCAGTCGATGGCTCCGGCGATGTCCTCGGCCATGTCCTCCCAGAGCTCAGCGGGGTCGCCGTCGCCGTTGATGATCGCAGCCTGGGTGGTGCCCCAGAACTCCCAGACGGCACCCATCTCGGGGATGCTGGGCATCGGGACGGCCTCGGCGCCGACCTCGCCGAACCCGGCGACGATCTCGTCGTCGGCCAGGGCGGCGTCGAAGGACTCCGTGAGGGCGGGGGCACGGCCGCCGACCTCATAGAGCGCGGTCTGCACCTCGGCCGAACCGATGTAGTCGGTGAGGAACATGGTGGCGGCGACCACGTTCTCGCTCTGTGCGGAGAGGAAGAAGCCCTGCACGCCGGCGAAGGGCTGCGCGTCGTCGTCACCAGGGGCCGGGATCGCGTCGACCTCCAGATCGATGCCGGCCTCCAGGGCGGCCGGAGCGTTCCAGGGTCCGGTCAGCAGGAACGGAGTGTTGCCGTCGATGAAGTTCTCGCGGGCGAGGTCGCCGTCGATGTTGGTGTTGAGGAGACCCTCAGCGCCCTGCTCGGCGAGCCAGTCGGCGAACTCGAGGCCGCCGTCGTTGCCGATCTGCAGGTCCTCGGCGTCATAGGCGCCGTCCGCGTCAGCGCCGAACACCGGCGCCCCGAAGGACATCTGGAACGGGTACAGGTGGTAGGGGTCGGCCTCCGTGGGGTCCAGTCCCACCAGGAAGGGGTAGTCGACGTCGGCGTCCTGACCCATGGCGATCATCTCGTCGTAGGTCTCCGGCGCCTCGGGGGCGAGCTCGGCGTTGCGCAGCATCGCGATGTTCTCGATCGAGTAGGGCAGGCCGTAGACGTTGCCCTCGTAGGTCCAGGCCTCGAGCGCGACGTCCTGGTAGTCGGCGGCCGCGTCGCCCAGTTCGATGGGGGCCACGACGCCGTTGGTCACCAACGTGCCCAGCCAGTCGTGGGCGCCGACGGCGATGTCCGGGCCCTCACCGGTGGGGACCTGGGAGACGAACTGGTCCTGGATATCGCCGAAGTCCTGCTGGACCAGTTCGACATCGATGCCGGTGTCCTCGGTGAAGTCCGCGGCCGCGTCGCCGAGCACCTCGGCCCGGTCGGCGTCGACCCAGACGGTGAGGCTTCCCGTGGCCTCCAACGCCTCGTTCTCGCCGTCTCCGTCGGTGGTGGGCTCGTCAGCGCCGCAGGCGGTGAGCAGCATCGCGCCGGCGGCCAGCGCGGCGCTGGCGCCGCGGGCTCGGGTGAAGTTCGCCCTCATGGTGTGTCCTCTGATCCTCGATGTGGCATGACAGGTGCGGTAAAAGGAGACAGCTCGTGAGCCATCTCACTGCAAGCGCTTCCAGTATGAAGCAGGTCACCTTCCAGCGCAAGCCTGATCGGCGGCGATCGTATGACACCCTGTGCCCTGACGAGATGGGGGGGGGATGCGAAATGCAAACGCTTGCCAGTACAGTGTCAGCATGCAGACCCGCCATGACGCACGCCACACCACGCAGACTCTTACCGCCCCCGAGTGGTGGAGGACCGCCGTCATCTACCAGATCTACCCGCGGTCCTTCGCGGACGCCTCCGGCGACGGAGTGGGGGATCTGCGCGGCATCACTCGGCGGCTGGACGACTTGGCCGACCTCGGCGTCGACGCGCTCTGGCTCAGCCCGTTCATGGTCTCGCCCCAGAAGGACGCCGGCTACGACGTGGCCGACTACTGCGACGTCGATCCGCTCTTCGGCACGCTGGCGGACTTCGACGAGATGCTCGCCGCCGCCCATGCCCGCGAGATCCGGATCATCGTGGACCTGGTCCCCAACCACTCCTCGGACCAGCACCCCTGGTTCCAGGAGGCGCTCCGGGCAGCACCGGGATCAGCCGAGCGGGCCCGCTACATCTTCCGGGACGGACGCGGTCCGGGCGGTGACCAGCCGCCCACCAACTGGGACTCGATCTTCGGCGGACCGGCGTGGACGCGCGTCACCGAGGAGGACGGCAGCCCCGGCCAGTGGTACCTGCATCTGTTCGACTCGAGCCAGCCGGACTTCAACTGGGAGAATGAGGAGGTCCGGGAGGAGTTCCGCCGGATCCTGCGCTTCTGGCTCGATCGCGGCGTCGACGGCTTCCGCGTGGACGTCGCCCACGGCATGGTCAAGGACCCCTCCTTCCCCGACTGGAGCCCGAATCCGGAGGCGGCCTCCATGGGCGGCGACAGCGCCCCCGCGCCGTATTGGGAGCAGCCTGGCGTCCACGAGATCTACCGAGACTGGCACCGGCTGCTGGCCGAGTATGACGGCGACCGCGCCCTGTGCGGTGAGGCCTGGGTCTCCACCATCGAGAAGACGGCCCTATGGGTCCGCCCCGACGAGATGCACCAGACCTTCAACTTCCACTACCTCGAGACTCCCTGGGAGCCGGCGGCCCTGCGCAGGATCATCGACGACTCGCTGCGTGCCTTCGGCGCGGTGGGTGCGCCCAGCACGTGGGTGCTGTCCAATCACGACGTCGTCCGGCACGCCACCCGTCTGGGACTCACGGCGGAGAACCCGCAGGGCACGGGCATCGGTCCGGACTTCCCCGGACTGCCCGAGCCGCAGCATGCCCTCCGCCGGGCGCGCGCCGCCACGGCGCTCATGCTGGCGCTGCCCGGCTCGGCCTACCTGTACCAGGGTGAGGAGCTGGGCCTGCCGGAGGTGCTCGACATCCCTGACGAGGCCCGGCAGGATCCCACATGGTTCCGCACCCGCGGCGAACGGTACGGCCGGGACGGATGCCGCGTGCCGATTCCCTGGGAGTCCGATGCGCCGGCGGCGGGCTTCAGCTCCTCGGGCCGTTCCTGGCTGCCTCAGCCGGAGGGCTGGGGGACGTTCGCCCGCGACTGTCAGCGCGAGGACGCCGGCTCGACGCTGTCGCTGTATCGGCGCCTGCTGGAGGTCCGTCGCGCCTACGGCCTGGGGGAGGGGACGCTACGCTGGCTCGATCCGGGCGAGCTGCCCGGGGTCGCTGAGGGGCAGAGCGAAGATGTCCTGGCGCTGAGCAACCAGGACGTCGTCGTGCTCGCGAACTTCGGCGCCACGCCGATCCCGCTGCCGCCCGGGCGCCACGTCCTGGCGTCCAGCACCGAGCTGGTCGCCGAGTCCGGCGCTCCGGACCGGGAGGACCGAGCGCCCCTGCTGCCGCAGGACGCCGTTGTATGGTTGGTCTCGCCGGAGAACGTCCCCCTGATCTGAGGAATCGCCACCGTGGTCAGCATCGATGAGGTCGCCCGCGCGGCGGGAGTGTCGTCCGCGACCGTCTCTCGCGCGCTCAGCGGACGAGGCCATGTCTCGCCGGCCACGCGGCAGAAGGTCCTCCAGGTGGCCGATGAGCTCGGCTACGTGGTGTCCTCGGCTGCCTCCAGCCTGGCCTCCGGGCGGACCCGCAACATCGGGGTCATGCTGCCGGATCTGCACCGCTGGTTCTTCTCCACGGTGCTCACCGGGATCTCCGAGGAGCTCAGCCGTCGCGGCTACGATCTCACGCTCTACAACGTCACCGACGACGCCGAGGTCCGACAGGAGATCTTCTCCTCGTTCCTCCGCCGGCGACGCGTGGACGGCCTCATCGTGGTGGCCATGGAGCTCGACGCCGACGAGATCGACCAGCTCACGGGTCTCGGCATTCCTGTGCTGACGCTGGGCGGATCGAACCCCCGCCTGCCCGGCCGGGCCATCGACGACCACGGCGTCGCCCACCTCGCCGTGGAGCACCTGCTGCGTCTGGGCCACCGGAGGATCGGCCGCATCGGAGCAGAGGCCAGCTTCAACCGCGACTTCCATGTGCCGGCTCGGCGCGAGAACGGATTCCGTGATGCACTGGCAGAGGCTGGACTCTCAGCGGATCCGCAGCTGTGCGTGACTGCGGACTTCACGGTGGAAGGCGGTCATCGAGCGGCGAAGTCCGTGCTGGGCCGCTCAGCATCTGCCCCCACCGCGGTGGTGGCCTTCTCCGACGAGATGGCCATCGGAGCACTGCTGGCGGCCCGCGACCTGGGCCTGGAGGTCCCCGGAGACGTCTCGGTGATCGGCATCGACGGCCATGACCTGGGCCCCCTCTTCGGACTCACCACGGTGGATCAGCATCCGCTGGGCCAGGGAGGCCGTGCGGCACGGGAGATCCTGGAGCTGATCGAGGGCACCGAGGCGCTGCCCACCGACGACGCCGACGCCGACCTCCCCTATGACCTGGTGGTGCGCTCCTCCACCTCCGCACCCCGGATCGAATCGGTCAGCGCCCCGCACTGAGCTCTCACCCGGAGTGCTCCCGGAGCATCACCGCTGATCCGCCGACAGCCCTGCCCGCCGCCGAGTGGTCCGGTTCGCATGCACTGACCACTGCGGCAGCCAACGCTGCAGGGCGCCGGCGGCGCAGGGGCCCATCGCGGCCGCCACCCAGATGCCCGCCGCCAACGAGCCCAGAGCCGCTCCGGAGGCCACGATCAGCGGGCCCGCGGCGATGCCCAGGTCCTGCAGGAGCCGCCAGGCCCCCAGGAACTGGGGCCGCCCCTGCGACGGCGCGACATCGGAGGCGACGGTCATCATGATCCCGGACCCCAGACCGTTGCCGAGACCGAGGGCCACGGCCACCCAGACCATCTGGGTCGTGCTGTGCGTCAACGGGACCAGCGCCATGGCCACGCCGAGGGTGATCATGGCCGGGACCCCGATCCACAGACGGCCGAACCGGTCCATGATCTTCCCCGCCGGGTAGAACAGCAGCATGTCGATGCCGCCGGCGATCCCGAAGATGATCGAGATGGTCGCCGGATCCAGGCCGATGTGCTCGCCCCAGAGCGGAATCACCTGCTGCCGGGCCCCGCGGATCGCGCCCACCAGCAGCACAGGTGCCCCCAGGGTGAGCAGGAGCCTGCGGTGCTGACCGAGCACGGCGGCCAGCCGGGGACGGCGTCGGGAGTCTCCGGCGACGGGCGCATCCAGAGTCTCGGCTGACGGGTCCGGTCGAGCCAGCGCCACCGTGACGGTGGCCGCGGCCGCCGTCCCAGCCGCCAGTACGAAGACCAGCCGCAGGTCCCCGGCATGGAGGACGACCGCCCCCAGGAACGGCCCGACGAACTGCCCGATGCGATGCACCCCGCCCAGGGTGGACAGGACTCGGGCGCGATGCAGAGCCGGGGTGATCTCCGTGAGGTAGGAATGCCGCGCCAGGTGGAACACCGCATTCGCGGCACCCACCAGCAGCACCGCCAGCCCCAGCGTCACCAGCGTGGGGGCCGCGGCCGCGGCGAGCAGTCCCAGACCGGCCAGGCCGCCGGCCGCCAGCATCGCTCGACGGTCCCCGATGCGGGCGGCCAGGGCTCCGGCGGGGACGTCGGCGAGGATCTGCCCCACCGGGAGCATCGCCGCGATGACTCCCGCGACCGCGAGCGGAGCGCCCTGCTGGACCGCATGCGGTGCGATGACCGGCAGCATCGCCCCGATGCCGATGCTGAAGATGAAGGCCGGCACCAGTGCGCCGAGCACGACCGCCTGCAGCGGGAAGAGCGCGCCGAGACGGGCCGAACCTGCCGGATCGGGGGAGGGGCGGCCGTGGACTTGCACGTCGGACAGCCTACTCGCACGCCCTGGACGGCGCTGGGCGGGTGGCTCCTCTCGTGGCGCATGAGCCGACCATGCCCGCGGACCAGGGGCGATGCCATAGGCTGGGGCCATGAGTTCACCGGCCGAGCGGTACGCCGAGGCGCGACGCCGATCAGCGGAAGCCAGGACCGAGCTGGGCGCCTTCCGCCGGGCGCAGAGCTTCGAGCTCGACGAGTTCCAACTCGAAGCCTGTCGGCACCTGGAAGCAGGCAAGGCGGTCCTCGTGGCCGCGCCCACCGGGGCCGGCAAGACCGTCGTCGGCGAGTTCGCGGTCCATCTGGGCCTGGCCCAGGGCACCAAGACGTTCTACACCACGCCCATCAAGGCGCTGTCCAACCAGAAGTACCAGGACCTGGTGGCGGACCACGGGACCGAGCGGGTCGGCCTCCTGACCGGGGACACCTCCATCAACTCCGACGCGCAGATCGTGGTGATGACCACCGAGGTGCTGCGCAACATGCTCTACGCCGACTCGGAGGCCCTGCAGAACCTGGCCCATGTGGTGATGGACGAGGTCCACTACTTGGCGGACCGGTTCCGCGGTGCCGTGTGGGAGGAGGTCATCATCCACCTGCCCGAGCGCGTGCAGGTGGTGGCCCTCAGCGCGACGGTCTCCAACGCCGAGGAGTTCGGGGCCTGGCTGGACACGGTACGGGGAGAGACCGCCGTGGTGGTCTCCGAGCACCGGCCCGTCCCGCTGTGGCAGCACATGCTGGTGGACCATGAGCTCCACGACCTGTTCATCACCGACGACGACCAGCACGACGCCGCCGAAGGTGGCCAGCTGCTGGTCAACCCCGAGCTGCAGCGCCTGGCACAGCGGCAGCAGGCTCCGCCCTCGCGTCGCTCCGGCGGGCACCGGTCGCGGGGCCGGGGACGACAGGACCAGCGCAGGCACCGTCCTTCGGAGCGGCGCTCCTCGCGGCACATGACCGCCGAGGCCTCCGGGATCTCCGGCTCCTCCCGGGGCCGGGCCCGGCTCAACCGGCCCCGCATGATCCGGGCGCTGGACCGGGACGGTCTGCTGCCCTGCATCGCGTTCATCTTCTCGCGGGCTGGCTGCGAAGCCGCCGTCGAGCAGTGTCTGCAGGCGGGCATCCAGCTCACCACCCGGCAGGAGGCGGCCGAGATCGCCTCACGGGTGGAGCAGATGGGGTGGGAGCTGCCTGCCGAGGACCTCTCGGTGCTGGGATACGACAGCTTCCGGGAGGCCCTGGTCAACGGCGTCGCCGCCCACCACGCCGGCATGCTGCCGCCGTTCAAGGAGCTCGTGGAGGAGCTCTTCGCCGCCGGACTGCTCAAAGTGGTCTTCGCCACGGAGACCCTGGCCCTGGGCATCAACATGCCGGCACGCACCGTCGTGCTCGAGAAGCTCGACAAGTTCAACGGGGAGTCCCATGTGGACGTCACCCCGGGGGAGTACACCCAGCTGACCGGGCGAGCCGGACGGCGCGGCATCGATGTGGAGGGCCACGCCGTCGTCGTCTGGCAGCCGGGAATGGACCCACGCCAGGTGGCCGGCCTGGCCTCCCGCCGGACATACCCGCTCAACTCCAGCTTCCGTCCCAGCTACAACATGGCGGTCAACCTGACCGCCCAGTTCGGTCGGGAACGTGCCCGCACCATCCTGGAGTCCTCCTTCGCCCAGTTCCAGGCCGACCGGTCGGTGGTCGGCCTGGCTCGAGAGGTCGCCCAGCGTGAATCGTCGATGGCCGGCTACGAGAAGGCCATGTCCTGCCATCTGGGCGACTTCCGCGAGTACGCCGAGCTTCGTCGGCGGCTGACCGACCTGCAGAAGGGGCAGGCCAAGTCCCGCGGCAGGCAGCGACGTCGCGAGCTGATCCGCGTGCTCGCCGCCCTGCAGCCCGGTGACGTCATCGAGGTGGCCGGGCGGCGCAGGCTGGGGGAGTGCCTGGTGGTCCACAGCGCCCCGGAGCACGACCCCCGTCCCGGCGTCATCACCGGTGCCGGCCAGCTGCGGCGCATCACCGTGGAGGACTTCAGCCAGCCTCCCGAGGTCCTCGCGAGCATCCGCCTGCCCCGAAAGCCGCAGATCAAGGTGCCGAAGGTCCGTCGGGATCTGGCCTCGAGCATGCGCAGCGCGCTGCACGATCGGGTGCCGCCGCGGTCCGACGCTCCCGCGCCGGGCTTCGGGTTCGTCCACGAGCCCGATGAGGAGATGGTCGAGTCGCTGCAGACACGGCTGCGCCGTCATCCCTGCCACAGCTGCGGCGACCGCGAGGAGCACGCGAGGTGGGCGGAGCGGTGGTGGAAGCTCCGCCGGGAGACGGACCAGATCCGGGAGCGGATCAGCCGCCGCACCGGCTCCATCGCCAAGACCTTCGACAGGATCTGCGGAGTGCTCGTGGAGCTCGGCCACCTGGAGACGGCCGCCCTGCCCGAGTCGGCCGCCGAGCCCGGCCCCGAACTGTCCAGCGCCGATCCGTCCAGTCACGACGAGTCGGATGCCCCGGGTGCGGTGGAGTTCACGGTGACCCCGCGCGGCCACCGGCTGCGGCGCATCTACGGCGAACGGGACCTGTTCACCGAGATGCTGCAGCATCAGGGCGTCCTGATGCGCCTGAGCGCCGCGGAGCTCGCCGCCTTCTCCACTGTGCTGATCTACCAGGCGAAGCGTGAGGATGAGGGCGCGATGCCGCAGATGCCCACGAAGGGACTGACCTCCGCCGTGCGAGCGGCCGTCGACGTCCACGCCGATCTCGAAGCTCTGGAGAAGCAGCACCACCTGGAGCCCACCTCCGCGCCCGAGCTGGGTCTGGTGCCGCCCATGTACGCCTGGGCCTCCGGCAGGAACCTGCGTCAGGCTCTGGAGGACTCCCCTCTGGCGGCCGGAGACTTCGTCCGGTGGGCGAAACAGTGCATCGACTCGCTCGATCAGCTCGGTCGCGCGCCGCACACCTCCGCCAAGCTGGCCGCACGCTGCCAGGAGGCGGTGGACCTGATCGCCAGGGGAGTGGTGTCCTACTCTGCGGTGGCGACGCTCCCCGGCATCGACGAGACCGACGACAGTGACGACCTGGACGACAGTGACGACCTGGACGACAGTGACGACCTGGACGATCTGGACAGCACCGAGGATGACGTGACGGAGCACGATCTCCTCCGACAGGATCCCGCAGACGACGACGCGCAGTGAGGATGAGAGCACAGCGATGAGCAGCACACCAGCCGGGCGGCAGACCGACGACGCCCGATCCCGCGAACATCACGACGACCAGGCCCCTCGGGCCGCAGGAGTGCCTCGGCTGCTGGTCGACGGCACGATCCACAGCACGGCTGAACCCTACGCGGAGGCGATGCTCGTGCAGGACGGCCTGATCTCCTGGATCGGAGCGCCGGAGTCGGCCGAGCACGTCATCCGCGGGGACCACGAGCGCCAGGAGCTCGACCGGGGTCTGGTCGCCCCCGCCTTCGTCGGGCGCGTCGACTCCGACCTGCGAGCCCTGAATGCATCAGCGGTGGCGACGCTCCTGGACGAGGCCGCCGCCCATGGTCAGGGCGCCCTGCGCCTGGTCCTCGACGTCACGACCGCGTCCCTGGAGGGTGATCCCGGCACTCGGACTCGCCTGGTGGAGGTCCTCAAGGCCGCGTACTGGCATCCCGTGGTGGCGTTTCCGGTGGTGCGGCTGACGGGGCTGGCCGCCGACGTCCCCACCTCCGACGGCGGAGCCGGTCAGGAAGGGCTCCCGGGTCCTGCACAGAGGATCCAGCGACTGATCGCGCTCGTGGAGCACTGTGACGACGCCGCAGGGGCACCCGTGGGAGTCGAACTGAGCCTGGGCGAGATCTCCGGGGGCGTCCTCCCGGCCGGATCTGCGGTGAGCCCGGAGACCCACGAGCACATCGTCGACCATCTGGTGGAGGTCTCTGCCCCCCTGGCTGAAGCATCTCGTCAGCTGCTGCTCGACGTCGCGGGCCATGCCCCGGACGCCGTGGCCGCCGTCGTCGTCGACACCCGCCGACGCCTCCAGGAGCGCAGGACCACGCCGCGCCCTGACCGACCGACCGTGCTGGTCGACTTCGACTCCGCCCGGCGCGCCGATTGGGAGGCGCTGGTGGGCACGGCCCACCATGTGCTGATGCGAGCCCCCGGCCATCTCGGCCTGGCCCTGAGCGCCGGAATCCCGACGTCGGTGGCACCGGGTGCCGACGTCGATCCATGGGCCATGGTGGCGACTCATGTGCACCGCAGTGAGGCGGCGGTGTCGGTGCGGGCCGCCTTCAATGCGCAGACCCGCGCGGCCCATCGGTCCCTGCCCGCGCCTGACGGCCTCGGGCCCGGGACGGCCGGGCTGGCGGCCCAGCTGGCGCCGGGCGCCGTGGCCACCTACACCGTCTGGGAGGTCGAGTCGTTGGCCGTGCAGACGCCCGACGCACGGACCGCGGCCTGGAGCACCGATGCGCGTGCCCGCACGCCCCTGCTGCCGTTCCTCGGCACGGCCGCGGAGCCTGCTGCGCTGCCCCGGCTCCGGGCGACCGTGGTCTCCGGTGTCGAAGTTCACGGTACGGCGGACGCCCGACACTCCGGGGCCCAGGATTCCTGATCCCGCCCTGAGGGGTGCACAATACATCGAGTGCCGTCGAACCCCGGCGAGCACCACGCCCGTCCCAGCGGACATCCAGGGCTGCCAGGGACGCGGCATGAGACCGCACGAGACAGAAGGGGCACGAGGCCACCCGTGAAGATCCTGACGATCATCCCGACCTACAACGAGATCGAGGCTCTGCCGATCACGGTGCAGCGGCTGCGGGCCGCGGTGCCTGAGTCTGACGTGCTCGTCGTCGATGACAACAGCCCGGACGGCACCGGACAGCTGGCCGAGCGGATGGGGCACCAGGATCCCCAGATCCATGTGCTGCACCGGCGCGCGAAGAACGGGCTGGGCGGCGCCTACATCGCCGGGTTCCGCTGGGGGCTCGACCAGGGCTATGACGTGCTGATCGAGCTCGACGCCGACGGCTCCCACCAGCCGGAGCAGCTGCCGGACCTCATCGCGAAGATCGACGAGGCCGACCTCGTGATCGGCTCCCGCTGGGTGCCCGGGGGAGCCGTGGTCAACTGGCCGTTCCACCGCGAGCTCATCTCGCGCGCCGGGTCGCTGTACTCGCGCACCATGCTGGGTCTGGGCGTGCGAGACATCACGGCCGGCTACCGCGTCTTCCGTCGTTCCACGCTGGAGGACGTCGACCTCGGCAGCATCGAGTCGGTCGGATACGGGTTCCAGGTGGACATGACCTTCCGTGTGGCGCGGCAGCGCAAGACCATCGTGGAAGTCCCGATCACCTTCGTGGAACGCACGCTGGGTGCCTCGAAGATGAGCTCCGACATCGTGGTGGAAGCGATGCTCAACGTCACACGCTGGGGCCTGGCCGCGCGCGCCCAGACGCTGGCCGGTCGTCTGGGCCTGGGCTGAACCTCCCGCGTGAGGGCCGGGATCTGTGAGAGGACCCGGTCCGTGAGAGAACCCCGTCCCGACGTCAGAGGGCCCGTCACCTGGTGGTGACGGGCCCTCTGACGTCGCTGCTCAGTGAGTCGAGCCGCTCAGGCGGGTGAGCCGGTCAGGAGACCTTCTCGCCGCGGCGCTCGCGCAGCTTCCTGAGCCGCTCGGTGAGGATGTCCTCGAGCTCCTCCACGGAACGACGCTCCAGAAGCATGTCCCAGTGCGTACGGACGGGCTTCTCCGGGGTCTCGTCCGGCTTGGTGCCGTCCACGAGGACACCCTCCTTGCCGGTGGGCGAGGTCCAGGTGGCCGGGACCTCCGCGTCGGCGGCGAAGGTGACGGTGATCTTCTCGCCGTCCTCACACACGTACTCGACGTCCTGACGCGGAGCAGGCTCCACACCCGACTCGGTCTCCATCGACTGCGCACCCAGGCGCATTCCGCGCAGACTGCGGTCGCTCATCGGCATTCTCCTCCACTGACGGGGACACACGTTGTCCCACAGGCCAACAGCGGGTGCGGCGCGGTTATTCCGCGACGCACCCGCTCAGTCCCGCCGGCGTCCGTCGGCCCCGGGCCGAGGATCGGCTCAGCCCTGGCGCGGCGGCCGGCCTCCCGGCTGACCCTGACCCGGCTGACCCGGCTGATGCGGCGGCCACTGCTGCTGCCCCTGCTGAGGCCGTGGCGGCTGCTGCCCCTGGGGGTGGCCCGGCTCGGGCTGCGGCTGCTGTCCCGGCTGGGGCTGCTGGTACGGGTCGTAGGCGGGGGGCTCCGGGTTCTGCGGCAACGACCGCTGGCCGGAGTCATCGCCGATGCCGCGGCCAGAGCCGATGGACGGATCCGCCTCCGGGGGAGCCGTCTCTGCCACCCGCTTGAGCGCATCCGCGCTGGACTCCTCCGTCGCACTCGAGGCGCGGCGTCCTGAGCCGGCGCTCTGTGCCTTCCGTGCTTCCTCCTCGATCTCCTGGGTGCCCTCATAGTGGGGGTGCTCGTCGGTGACGGAGGTGGACCGGGCCGAGGAGGCCATGTCCGCGATGGCGTCGGAGATCGCCGGCTTGCCCTTGCGCTCACGAGCCTCGCGCTCCCGGCGCTCGCGCCGCTCGCGCAGTCGCTCCTCGCGGGCAGCACGCTCAGCTTCGCGCTCCTCAGGAGAACGCCCGTCGGAGGACTGGGCCTGGCCGCTGAACGTTCCGGAGAACGCCTTGAGGGCGTCTCCGAACTCGCCGGGGATCACCCACATGGTGTTGGAGTCTCCCTTGGCCAGTTCCGGAAGGGTCTGCAGGTACTGGTAGGAGAGAAGCTCGGGGCCCGGCTCGGAGTCGTGGACCGCGTTGAAGACGGTCTCGATGGCCTGGGCCTCCGCGTTGGCGGCCAGGATGCGGGCCTGCGCCTCACCCTCGGCCTGAAGGATGGCCGCCTGACGCTCACCTTCGGCCGTCAGCACGGCCGACTGCTTGGTGCCCTCGGCCGTGAGGATCGCGGCACGCCGGTCACGCTCGGCACGCATCTGCTTCTCCATGGAGTCCTGGATGGACAGGGGCGGCTCGATGGCCTTGAGCTCCACTCGGGCCACGCGGATGCCCCAGCGGCCTGTGACCTTGTCCAGCTCACCGCGGAGCTGACCGTTGATCGTGTCACGGGAGGTCAGCGCGGCTTCGAGGTGCATGCCCCCGACCACGTTGCGCAGCGTCGTGGTGGTGAGCTCCTGGACGGCGTGGATGTAGTTCTGGATCTCGTAGGTGGCGGCCTTCGGATCGGTGATCTGGAAGTAGACCACGGTGTCGATGGAGACCACCAGGTTGTCCTCGGTGATCACCGGCTGCGGTGGGAACGAGACGACCTGCTCACGCATGTCCAGCAGGGGGACGAGTCTGTCGATGAATGGCACCAGCAGGGTCAGTCCGGGCCCCTGCGTGCGCTGGTATTTGCCGAGGCGCTCCACGATCCCGGCACGGGCCTGCGGAATGATCCGCACGCTGCGCACCAGGATGATGACGACCAGCGCCATGAGCGCCAGAAGGACGAAGAGAAGTGCTACATCCATGGGGTTTCCGTTCCTCGTGTGGTTCTCGGTGGGGTGGTCTGGTCCTGCCGAACCGGTCGCATCTGCGCCGTCGGTCAGGCTTCTCGGGGTTCGGGGTCCTCCCAGGCGATGCCTGCGGCGGGCCGCAGGTAGACGATGGCACCGTCCACGGACTCCACGACGGCGGCCATGCCGGGCTCGATGCGGAAGTCGCCGGCCGCCCGCGCGGTCCAGGTGTCGCCGTCGACCTCCGCCAGGCCGGCGTCCCGGGTGACGGTCTCCAGCGGCTGGGCCTCCATGCCTGTCATCCGGTCCACATTGGTGAGCTGCTCCTGGGAGCCCTTCTTCAGATGCTTAAGCGCGACAGGGCGCACTGCGCCGAGCATCAGCAGCGCCGTCGCCGACCCGATGACCACCTGCATCCACCCAGGGCCTCCGGCCAGAGCGACAGTGGTCGCGGCGGCCGCCCCCGCGGCCAGCATCAGAAACAGCAGGTCGAGCATCAGCAGCTCGAGCACGAGGAGGACGAAGGTCAGGGAGAGCCAGGCCGCCCACAGATTCTCGCCGAACCATTCGATCATGCGATCGCCTCCTCCTGACCCCGATTCGTCGCCGACTCATCCAGTGCGTGCATCCAGTGCGTGCATCCAGTGCGTAGAGAAAACCCACAGGTGAGCCGCTTGTGCTCCTCATTCTGCCTGACGACAGTGCTCCCGTCATCCCCATCACAGCCGAACTGTGCACAACCCGCCGGCTCATGCGATCCACACGGTCACATCCAGGTCCACCGTCACCTCGTGCACACCGGCCTCGGCCACCGCGGCGGCCACGTCGGGGGCCTCACGATGATGGCCGGCCGGGCCCATCATCACCAGATCCACCGCCGTGGACTCGGCCACCGGCACGTGCGCGCGGACCCTGCGGCGCTCCACGGCATCTCCGAGGCGCCGCCCCATGTGGGCCGTGAGGTCCGCATGTTTGTCGGGACGCATGGCCAGCAGTCCGCCGTCAGCGAGCTCTGCCAGATGCCCCGGCCGCGGAGTGACGACGACGGCAGCCCCACCGGGGGCCAGCACGCGGGCATACTCGTCCACGTTCCGCGGAGCGAAGATGTCCAGCAGCAGATCCGCCGAAGAGCTCTGCAGAGGCAGGTCGCGCCACAGGTCCCAGGCCAGCGCGAGCGTGCGGGGATGCCGCGCCGCACGCTTCAGCCCGGCGGGGGAGAGGTCAAGAGCGATGCCGCGGGCGGAAGGGTGCGCCTCCAGCAGGCTCCGCAGGTGATGTCCGGTCCCGGCCCCGCAGTCCAGCAGCACGGGCCTCGACGATTGAGGCATCCTGAGGTCGGCGATCTCTCGGAGAGCCGAGGTTAGCGCCGAGAACACCCCGGCATCCTGGATGCGTTCGCGAGCCATGATCATCGCCGCCGTGTCGGGTGTGGCCCGAGATCCTGCGCCGACCAGCAGATTGACATAACCCTGACGTGCCGCATCAAAGCGATGCCCTGCGGCGCAGGTGAGCCCCCTGATGCGCGACCTGGCATGCAACTCGTCCGCCTCTCTCAGCTCTGTCAGCACCGTCAGTGGGGTCGGCGCAGTTGACAGGTGCAACGGGCAGCGCAGCGGCCAGCGGTCTTCACGCATCGGGTCGATCTGGTCGAAACTCTGGGGCGAGCAGGTCATGCCACCGAGCGTATCCGGTGGCATGACCTGCGGCACCGCGCCTGAGACCCACGGCCAGGTCACGGGAGATCAACTGCGGGAGATCGACTGTGGGCGTGACGGCGCCCGAATCGAGCAGAACCACATCACGCCAAATCGCCGATAATCTACATTATGTCAATCTACCGATGAGGGCGGGCATCCTCAGGAGGCCGTACCATGCCCGGAGGCCCCTGCCCCGTCCGGCGCCCGCCGCCTGCCCCGCGATCACCGGAGCGGGCCGGTGATCACTCCAGGTGAGCACTTCAGGCGAGCACTCCAGGATGCTCAGTTCGCCCGCGATCGGTGGATCTCCTCGGCGAGCAGGCGGATCCGGTCGAGTCGTGCATCCCAGCGCCGCCCGACATCCTGCAGCTGCGCCGTCGCGCGGGACAGCTGCTCCGGATCCACAGTGAAGCGTCGTTCTCGACCCTCCTGGCGAGCCTCCACGAGCCCGGCCCTCTCCAGGACGGCCAGATGCTTGGCCACCGCCTGTCGGCTCACCGGCATCTGCTCGCTGAGCCTCGTGGCGCTGCTCGGACCCGCGGCGATCATCACATCCATCAGAGCCCGGCGGGTCGGATCCCCCACGGCATCCCACAGCGTGTCGTCGATCCTGGACGATTCGCCGCCGCTGCGTTCAGAGGAGGCCGTCATGCCGCCGACACCAGCATCTCCGCATAGCTGGTCAGGCGCGGCAGGTAGGTGGTCCATCCGTGCACGTGGTCCTCGTACTCAGCCTGCACGGACGCCTCGCTCCAGCCGCGCTCCCGGAATCCGGCCTCAGTCATGGTGACCACACTCGACTGCTCAGCCTCGCCGGGCCGGATGTCGAAAGTCACCAGCAGCGAGCTCCCAGGTTCGGCGGATGCGTCAGCGTCATAGACCCAGCGGAATGCGAAGCGCTGCGGCGGATCCGCCTCCACGACGGCCATCGGCACTGTCTCTGCATGACCGCATGCGCTGGTCTCACCGAAGGTCAGTGTGCCGATCTCCCCCGCCTGGGGCGTGAAGTCCGCCCCATCCGGCCACCACTTCACGAGGTGGCCGGGGGTGCTGAGGACCTCGTAGACGATCTCCGGCGGCGCGGCGATCTCCATGGTTCGGGTGATGGTGCCCAGCTCGAGCTCTGTGATGCCCTGCCTACGGTCTTCCATGGCCTGCTCCCTGTGACGAGTGACGACATCCGGACCCCGGATGTGCAACCTAAAGTTGCATAGCGCTCACCATACCTCCGGGTCGCCAGATATGCAACATGTGGTTGCACAATGAGGATGTGATGCGCACGCGGCTCCCATCACCCCGTCAGGCCGAGTACGGCCACGCCGGCACAGGCCGCCGCCCACAGCACAGAGCAGAACGTACCGATGATGAATCTCTCCGCCGCCCCATTGGGCCGCTTCAGCTCGGAGTAGCGCGCGAGTCCCTTGACCGCGAGCACCACAGCCAGCCCCTCCGGCCAGGATGCAAGCAGAGTGGAGACCACCGCGAGGCGCTCGAGCAGGCCGATCCATGCACCTCCTCGCAGGACAGGACGGTCATCCTCGGCAAGGTCCTGAAGCGGCCTGCTGCGCGGCGCGACGGCACCCCAGGAGGCGTCACCTGAGAATTCCGCCCCTACGTCCGGGCGGCGGCGTGCATCGTGACGGGTCGCCGTGTCCAGCACTGCGGTGGAGATGCCGGAGCCACCGAGGCAGGCCGCCGTCGCTGCGGCGATGACCAGTCCGGCACGCCACCACGGGTCCCCGAGGTCCGAGACCTGCAGGGCGCACAGGGCGGCGGCTCCGAGCAGGGCCAGCTGAGCCGCCGCGGCGAGGTTCATCAGACCCACAGGTGGGCGCGCGACCCGCGGGAGGAGTGAGCCGGCGGCGGGGGCCGCCGACAGGAGCAGCAGGATCACGACGACGAGGATCATGCCTCCCCTCCCGGCCGCCCATCACCGACGCGTTCCTCCGGGATGTCGGTGGGATCGGTGGCATCGGTGGCATCGGTGACATCGGTGGCATCGGTGGCATCGACTCCATCGGTGGCATCCATGTCCTTCATGATGCCAGCAGCCACCGACAGGACCCGGCGAGTCTCTGTCCAGAGCCCTCTCTGCAGGCGCCTGGAGACCGCCTGCTGACTTGTGCCCAGCTCCTCCGCGGCGGCCGACTGCGAGAGCCCCTCGTCCACGAGCTTCCCAGCCTCCTGGCTCGAGTCCGTGCGCCGACGCTCAAGTTCGCAGAGCAGCTGCACCAGCGCCTCGGCCTGCTCCGCCGCCTCGGCGTCGGAGGCTGTGAGCGCCACTCCCCCGGATGCCCGCTTAGCCCGGGTGACGGCGTCGCGAGCCGCTTCGAACGCGGGGCCGCTCCCTGCGCGCGTCTCCTCAGGCAACGGGGTGCGCACCGCCCCGATGCCGATGCCGGTGCTCCACTGCTCGGTGCGCGCCACGGCGAGGGCGATCTCCAACACCGTCTGCGCGTCGTCCAGCACTCCCTGCACCTCGTCCCCGGCGGTGCGCTGGAATCGGCGCACCAGATGCGGTCCGGCCATCGCATCCAGCTCCGCGACGACTCGGTTCACCAGATCGGGCTGCCGCCGCGAGTCCTTCTGGTCGAGCGTCATGATGATCATGTGCACAACCTTAGCAGATTGTATCTACAGGAACACCCTTGAGGGGTTGTAAATTGCGGTACAACCTCCAGGAAGGACGGTCTAAGCTGGGCTGCGATGAAGACCGCCGACGACTCTGACATCACCCCCGGCCCCGTCCGAACCGCACCAGCGCCCGCTCCGCGGCACGCCGCGTGGCTCCTCGCAGCGGACGCGCTGCTGATCACGCTGTTCGCGGCGCTGGGGAACCGCACACATGTGAGCGGCCTGGGCCTGCTCGACATCCTCTCCACCGCCTTCCCGTTCCTCCTCGCCTGGGCGCTCGCCTCGACCCTGGTCCGGACGTGGCGTCGGCCGTCTCGGATCTGGCCCGACGGCGTCGTGGTGCTCGGAGTGACGGTGGCCCTGGGCATGCTGCTGCGCGTCCTGCTGGGGCTGGGCGGTGCACCGGTGTCCTTCGTCCTGGTCACCACCGTGACCCTGGCCGTCTTCCTCCTGGGACGTCGCGCACTGACCAGCCTGATCCGGCGCCCCGGCCGGGCCTGAGCTCCTCGACATCTTGGTCACGGACCCTGTCCGTGCCCCGCACCTGTCCCGCTGGCGTCTCGGTGGCCCGCTCCCCAGAACTTTCTGCTGATTTCCTGGGAGTTCCCTCACAATACGTCCCCACCCCGTTGACTGCGGAGGCCGACGGCGTAGGTTGGTGAGTGCAGGATCCCGCTGACGCGCGCCAGAGAGCTGACAGAAGGGAGACTTCCGGTGACATCGCATCACCCCCATCACGACACCCAGCAGGACCCACGCACCAAGCACCGTGGGGACGAGCTCCCCGCCCAGCAGCAGGAGGACCAGCCGGGACTGACCGGCCCGACGGCGCCCACGCCGGACCACGGCGAGGAGAGCTGGGTCGGCCACGGTCGGCTCACCGGGAAGAAGGCCCTGATCACCGGAGGAGACTCCGGCATCGGCCGGGCGGTGGCGATCGCCTACGCCCGGGAGGGCGCCGACGTCGCCTTCGTCCACCTTCCCGAGGAGGCCGAGGACGCCGCACAGACCCGCCGACTCATCGAGAGCGCGGGTCGGAATGCCTTCTCCTACCCTGCCGACATCACTGATGAGCAGAACGCGGTCGACGTCGTCGTACGTGCCGTGGAGGACCTGGGCGGGCTCGACGTCCTCATCCTCAACGCGGCCTACCAGCGGCAACGTGACGGCATCGACACCGTGCCCACTGAGGAGGTGCGCCGCGTCTTCGACACGAACCTGCTCGCCCATGTGGTGATGACCCGCGAAGCTGTGCCGCATCTGAAGCCAGGGGCCTCGATCATCACGACCACCTCGATCCAGGCGGTCGGCCCGAAGCCCCCGCTCTTCGACTATGCGATGACGAAGGCGGCACAGGTCGCCTTCACGGAAGCCCTGGCGCTGGAGCTCGGCGAGAAGGGCATCCGCGTCAACGCGGTGGCGCCGGGGCCCATCTGGACTCCGCTCATCCCGGCGACCGGGTTCCCCGACGACGCCGTCGAACAGTTCGGACAGGACACTCCCCTGGGTCGGCCCGGACAGCCGGCCGAGCTGGCCGGCGCCTATGTGTACCTGGCCAGTGAGGAAGCATCCTATGTGTCCGGCTCCGTGATCCCGGTGACCGGTGGAAAGGGGTTCTGAGATGGCCCGCGACAGCATCAAGGACGAAGAGCTCTACGAGCGGCTGCGCGATGAGGGCGAGTCCAAGGAGAAGGCTGCACGCATCGCCAACCAGGCGGCGGACGAGGGCCGCAGCGAAGTCGGTGAGAAGGGCGGGAAGTCATCGAACTATGAGGACCGCACCGTCGATCAGCTGCGGGACCGCGCCCAGGAGCTCGGCATCACCGGCTACTCCGACATGACCAAGGACGAACTGATCTCGGCCCTGCGCGACCACTGACCTGCGCGACCACTGATCTGCGACCGCTCACCCTCCCGGCGGGACGACTCGCCTCGGCCGCGGCGCAGGCGAGCTCGGCGGGCACGTGCCCGCACCGGAGCCCGTCGAAGCGGCCAGACCTCAGTCGCCAGGGACTCCGGTGGTCACCGCCGTGCTCAGACCGCCCCTGCGGCTGTCGAGATGCGCCAGCTGGGCGACCACCGGAACGTCGCTCACCAGGCAGAGGCCATAAGGCTCCCCCAGCGGGACGGCCTCGGGGTCGATGAGGTCATTGATCCGCACATGGGTGACCCGGCCGGCGCCCACCCTGATCCGGTAGGGCCCCACCGGCTCGCGTGCGGCGTGGTGGACCGTGACCTCCACACAGGCGTCAGCCGCCTCGGCGTTGAGCAGACACAGCACGTCTCGGCTGGTGAACTCCGGTTCGTGCCCGGTGCTCTCCGGCGGGATCCACCCGGCGGAGAACGCCCACCGACGGTGGCCGGGTCCTGCGGCGGCATCTCCTCCAGGGGGTGAGTGCCTCATCCTGTCTCCTGTCGTCGAGGACGTCCTCCGTGGGTCTCCACGCCGAAGATCTCTCCCAGATGGTCGTTGAGGAAGACGCGTTCCGGGTCCATCCGGTCTCGCACCTCCAGGAAGTCCTCCCATTCTGGATAGAGCTCTCGCAGCTCCGGGGCTCGGAGCGAATGCTTCTTCCCCCAGTGGGGCCGTCCTCCGAAGGCTCGCAGGAGCGGCTCCATGTCCGCGAAATACGCCTGGTGATCCAACGTGGCGTTCTGCAGCAGAGCGATGGTCATCGTGGGGCGTCGCTGCGCGTTGCTGATCATCGCCCGGTCCGGTGCGACCGTCCGGACCAGGATCCGCCAGCCCACGCGTGCCCGATGACGGGCCTTCACGCGCTCCCGAACGCGCCGGAACGCCTCCAACGACGCGTCTAGCGGGAGCATGTACTCCATCTCCTCGAACCGCAGATCGCGGGCATTCGGGATGATCTCGTAGGACGGCCCCGTCTCCTCGGTCTTCACAGTCCCGGGCGGGACAGCCCCCGGCTGGTCGGGGTCCGGCTCATGGCCCGGGATGTTCAGCATGCGCACCTGGGCCAGATCGCTGCGCGGATACCAGTAGAAGTCGACGCTGCGGTGCGCCGCGATGAGCGCGTCGAAGTTCTCCAGCACCCAGTCCACGTGCGTCATCACATTGACCCGGTGCAACTGATAGGCAGGTTCGACGCGCAGGGTCAGGCGGGTGAGGACCCCCAAGGCGCCGAGGGAGACCTGAGCGGCTCGCAGCAGGGGGTCGTCGGTGTCGCCGCCGGCATCCTCGCCGAAGGCGACGGTCTCTCCCCGACCGTCGATGAGCTCTCCGCCCACCACCGTCGAGGACAGGTTGCCCAGCCGCACGCCGGAACCGTGCGTCCCCGTCCCGACGGCACCCGCGATGGCCTGGTAGTCCACATCACCGAGGTTCTCCAACGCGACTCCGTGTACGGCCAGCTGCGCCCCGAGCTCGGCAAGCCCCGTGCCCGGCAGCACCGTGGCCCGGCCCGAGTCGACGTCGGCGCCGCAGACCCCGGAGAAGTCGTCCAGGCTGACGAGCACGTCCTCGGTGCTCATCAGCGGCATGGAGGAATGTCCGGATCCCACAGGACGCACAGTGCCCCCGTGGGCCGCCGTCTCGGCGACGGTCTCCGCCAACTCGTCCACGCCGACGGGGCGCAGCCACCGGGCGGGGCTGCATGACACGCTGCCGGACCAATTGGTGAATCTGGGCTCAGTCATGGATCTCCTGACGGCTGGGCAGACGGCACGGGGCACCGCCGCCACCGTAGCCACCAGCGGTCGCCCAGGTCAGCCTCCCGCGGCCCGGTGATTCCAGTGCGCACCTCCCACCCGATACGCTGATGCGGATGCACAGCCTCCAGGACGCCCTCATCGTCGGAGTGGACTTCGGCACCTCCGGAGTGAAACTCGTGGTGGTCGATCAGCAGGGTCGGCATCGGTCCTCCCACCGCGAGGACTACCCGACTGCGCACCCTCCGTCCGCGTCTGGGGACGTGATGACGGAGCAGGATCCCGAGCACTGGTGGGACGCCTTCCGCGCGGTGATCGCCGCCGCCGTGACGCGCCCCGGCCTGGCCGAGCGCGTCGTCGCCATCGGCCTCACCGGCCAGATGCAGGACGTGGTCCTCCTCGATGCGGCAGGCCTGCCCGTGGCCCCGGCGATCCTCTACTCGGACGTCCGCGCCCACGAGGAGTTCGACGAGCTGGCGGGGGACCTTCCCGACTGGGCGGCACGCAGCGGCAGCCTCCAGGACGCCAGCGGACTGATGCCGAAGCTGCTCTGGCTGGACCGTCACCGACCCCATGTCCTCGAGGACGCCGCCGACGTCGTCTTCGGGCCGGCCGCAGCCATCGCCCGCCGCCTCGGCGCGCCGGCGCTGACCGACCCCACCACCGCTTCCACCACAGGGCTGCTCGAGCTGAAGTCCCGCCGCTGGTGGACCGGCGGACTCCGGGCGCTGCAGAGCCGCAGCCGGTCAGCGCGCCTGGCCGCAGGCCTGCCGGACCTCCTCCCCTCTCTCGTCGGGCCAGGCAGCGTGGCCTGCCGCCTCCGTTCCGAGGACGCGGCCGAGCTCGGACTGGCCGCGGACACACCGGTGGTGCTGGGTCTGGGCGACGCGGGCGCCTCGACCGACGGGGTGAGCGGGGACTCCCCCGGCCGGGGTTACGCCTCCCTGGGCGGCTCCGGGTGGATCGCCGCCGTCACCGGTGATCACGACGTGGGACGCCCGGCGGACACGGCTTCGCCCATACATCGCCTGGCCCTCTCCGGTGACGCGGACCTGAGGATCGCGGCGGTGCAGTCTGCCGGGACCGTGGCCGAATGGGCGCGCCGAGAGCTCCTGGCGGGAGCCACCCCGCAGGAGGCCGACGAGGCTGCGGCCACCCGACTCGGCGTCTTGGCGCCGCGCCCCCTCTGCCTGCCGTCTCTGACCGGGGAACGCTACCCGGTCAGAGACGCGGCGGCCCGCGGAGCGTTCGTGGGGATCACTCCGGAGACGACCGCGGTCGACCTCTATCTGGCGGTCCTCGGTGGCGTCGCCTATTCCCTGGCCTGCGGCGTCGACGAGCTGAACCTGCGCCAACCCACGTTGCCGACGGTGGGCGGAGGAGCCTCCAGCAGAGTGTGGCGACAGCTCCTGGCGGACGCCACCGGAATGGACGTCCTGCACGTCTGCGGGGGCGAGGACGCCGCGGCACGCCACGCGGCCCGCGCAGCGGCCGAGACCGTGCTCCATCGGCACCAGATCCGACCGCTGGCGGACCAGTCGCGCCCCGCTCAGGACGCTGGGGAGGACTCACCCACGGCAGGAGCCGCTGCGGCGATATCGTCGGAGGTGCCGACGCGCCCCTCTCCCCTGGTGGCTGAGCATCAGCATCGGCGGCGGATGCACCGAGAGCTCCACGGTGCGCTGGAGAGCACGTTCTCCGCCTGGAGACGCTGAATCCGCCCCACCGCCACCGTCACCAGCGGGGGTGGATGACCTCCCGGAACGTCGTGTCGTAGAGGTCCCGGACGGCGTCCAGGAACTCCTGAGACAGCGGCTCGACCTCTCCGGCGGCGGCATTGGCCCGAGCCTGCTCCGTGGAACGGGCACCCGGGATCACAGTGCTCACGCCCTCCTGCTGAGCGACCCAGGCCAGCGCGGCGGTCGCCGGCTCGAGGCCGACGCCGCGGGCCAGCTCCGAGAACGTCGCGGCTGCTTCCACGCCGGCCGCATAGTCCACCCCGGAGAACGTCTCCCCGACGTCGAACGCCTCCCCGCCGCGGTTGAAGCTGCGATGGTCGTTCTCCGCGAAGACGGTCTCGGTGGTGTAGCGGCCGCTGAGGAGCCCACTGGCCAGAGGAACCCGAGCGATGATCCCGACGCCGGCGGACTGAGCGGCGGGCAGCACCTCATCCAGGGGCTTGCGCCGGAAAGCGTTGAGAATGATCTGTACTGTCGCCACGTGGGGCCGCGCGATCGCGTCGAGGGCCTGCCGGCAGGTCTCCACGCTGACGCCGTAGGAAGCGATCGCACCGTCTTCGACGAGGCGGTCGAGGGCTTCATAGACCGCATCGGAGGCGATGACGTCGCTGGTGGGACAGTGCAGCTGGACCAGGTCCAGGGTGTCCACTCCGAGGTTGCGGCGGGAACGGTCCGTCCATGCACGGAAGTTGTCGTAGGTGGCGTGCGCGAGGTCGGGCTCAGGCGCCCTGCGGATCATCTTCGTGGCGACGGTTCCGTCCCATGCCGGATTCTGCTGGAGCCAGCGCCCGATGAGGGTCTCGCTGCGCCCGTCCCCGTAGACGTCGGCAGTGTCGAAGAAGGTCACCCCTGACTCGGCGGCCTCATCCAGGACGGCCAGGGCGGCGGAGTCCTCCACATCGCCCCAGTCCGCTCCCAGCTGCCAAGTCCCCAGGCCGATGGCTGAGACCTCCCGACGAGTCCTGCCCAGAATCCTGTGGTCCACGTGTACTCCTGTGCGGTGTCGACGACATGTGGCGGCGCGATCGATCCGGCCGCCGAGGTCAACTCTAGTCCTTCCGCAGGACATAATCCGGTCGTCACACGCCACGGTCCCAGCGAGCAGCCGAGGAGCCGATGCCTGGAGGTCAGTCCCGCGAGCTCTCGGCTGCTCGGCGATCCCGCAGCTCGAGGAAGTGTGGGCTGTACATGAGGCCGAGGATGTTGCCGAACGGGTCGGCCACCTGGGCGGTCTCCCACCCTTCGGTGCCCCGTGGCGTCGGAGGTTCGAGCTCCGTGGCGCCGAGCTCGAGGAGGCGCCCGACCGCGCCGGAGACATCATCCACATGCCAGTACATGACCGCTCCCGCTGGACGGACCTCTCCATGACCTCCGGGACGGTACTGACTGCTGATCAGGCCGAGTTCGGCATCCTGGTCGCCGACCCGAAATTCCACGTAGGCCGGGTCCTCCCTCGACGGTCGGACGAAATAGGGCTCGATGCCCAGCACCTCCCGGTACCAGCTCGCGGCGCCTGCGACGTCGTCGACGTAGAAGTTGATGGTGGTGAATCCGTGGAGCATGGTGTTCCTTTCGGTCGTCTGTGGGGCCGCGGCTCTCCGAGGCGTTCAGGGATCGGGCGGCCTCCTCTTCTGGTACTCGACCAGCCCTGCTGGCCGCATCCGGTCCCCAGCGATGAGTCTCTCCGCCAGGGCGACGTTGCGCGCTGACCAACGGCTTCCACGACGACGGGGCGAGTAGCGCTGCAGATAGGTCTTGTCGTCGACGGCGCGCCGGTGACTGTCGATCCATCCGAAGCACAGGGCCGCTTCGGTCGCCTCCTCCGGCTGGATCGAGGGGATGCCGGAGGCCCGCTTGCCGATCAGGATCCACACCTCCGGTGCGGTGTCATGATGGGCCTCGAGCCAGCGCTCCCATTCGCCCGTGGTCTTCGCGGTGATCACATCCATGACGGAACGGCTCCTTCAGCGTGTCAGCGGTCTGGTCGCTCGCGGACTGCTCGGGCGGCTCCAGTTCGTGAACCAACGAAGAAGATGCTCCGCGGGTCCGTATCGGTGGCGCCGCAGCCACCATCGGCTCGCCACGACGGACCCGGCGAACACGATGCAGGCCGTCAGGATCAGCAGCGGCGGCGACACTCGGCCGGCCAGCCCGAGTCCGACTCCGGTGAACAGGAGGACGCCGACCACCGACTGCGCCAGATAGTTCGACAGCGCCATCCGACCGACCGGCGCGAACGCCTCGCGGATCCAGGCCGCCCGGTGCATGAGCTGCACCAGGGTCGACACGTAGGCGGCGGTCAGGAACGGCGCCGTCGCGACGCTCACGGCGACGGCGACTGTGTTGCTGTCGGCGCCCAGGAGGGCGTAGACGATGCCTCCGCCGAGGCCCACCGGGAAACCGACGACCTGGGCCTGCCGCAGCAGACGAGGGCGTTCGCTCAGCGCGGTGAACAGGCCGCGTCGTGCCGCGACCATCCCGAGGAGGAACATCGCCAGGGCAGTGGGTCCCTGGAGTGATGCCGCCTGCACCACCAGCAGATCGAGTCCGCTGAGGTGGTGCGCCACAACGTCGGCGGGACCGCCCAGCAGGAGCTGAGTCTGCTCCGCGGCGATGATCAACCGCTGAGCCTCTTCGGGCATGAACGCTGAGCGATCGATGAACAGAGCACTCATGATCAGGGACAGCAGCACGAAGGCGTAGATCGCCCCGGCGGCGCGGAGTGCGACGACGTCTCTCACGCGGTGCATCGCCACCAGGATCAGACCCACCACGGCGTATGTGGTCAGCACATCTCCGCCGTACAGCACCACGATATGCCCGACCCCGAGCAGGAAGAGGCCGAGGATCCTGCGCAGCATCCGCGGGACGAAGGCCTTCCCCGCTCGTCGGGACGCCTCCATCTGGAGGACGAAGCTGTAGCCGAAGAGAAAGGAGAACAGGAGGTAGAACTTCATCGAGAACAGCACCGCGACGAGGAAGCGTGCGATGTGGTCGACCGGCGACGAGAACGACGGGTCGTCCACCAGGTTCCCCGGGTAGGCCGATGCCATGAAAGTGATGTTGACGACGAAGATGCCGAGCAGGGCGAAGCCGCGCAGGGCGTCGACGTCATGCAGCCTCTGGTGTGTGGCGATGCGCGCCGTCTGGGGAGATTCTGGGGCCATGCGGAAACTATAACAGCTAAACTATATATTGTATACTAAGTGGCCTCAGGTATCCTGGGACGCGCCCGAAGCCATCGGGCGGACCAGCCACCGGATCGGGACCATGAACGACAGCACCGTGCCTGACCTCATGCGCCGCCAGTGGCGGCTCCCTGCGAGCCAGGCGCGTCAGGGACGCAAGCCGAGACTGGATCTCGAGACGGTGATCACGACGGCGGTAGAGCTGGCTGACACGTCAGGCCTGGATGCAGTGACTCTGCCCCGCATCTCCGACCAGCTGGGCGTCACGGCCATGTCGCTGTACCGGCACATCGGCTCCAAAGAGGATCTGCTCCACCTGATGATGGATGCCGCGAGCGAACTGCCCGGCACGTCGGCACCCCCTGGCGGATGGCGCCCCGGCCTGCGCCAATGGGCGCTTGACCTCTGGGACCTGTACGTCCGGCGCCCATGGATCCCTCGGATCCCGGTGCATCGCGCGCCGTCAGGCCCACATCAGATCGCCTGGCTGGAACGTGGTCTCGAACCCCTGGCCGCGACCCGGCTGACGTGGCGCGAGAAGATCCGCGTGATCACTCTGCTCAGCGGTTTCGTGCGACAGTCCATCCTGCTCATGCAGGACCTCCACGACGGCCGCCCCGCAGGTCAGGCCCAGGCTGAGGCCGAGCACGAGTACGGGTCGGCGCTGACGCAGCTCGTCACAGCGGACCGCTTCCCCCAGGTGGCCGAGATGCTCGCCTCGAGCGTCTTCCCCGAGACGGACGAGCCGACGCAGGTCACCGAGAGGAGAGAGTTCATCCACGGCCTCGACCTGGTGCTCGACGGACTTGAGGTGCGAATCGAGGAGGCGAGCGCCGCCGCGGGGTGAGCCCGCCTGCACCCCTCTGGGAGCGGATCATCTCCAGACGCAAAAATGCCCCGTCATCTGACGAGGCATCTCTGGGTAATTCATCTATCGGTGGAGGTAGTGCGACAGTGCTCTAACCTTGCCCCGGCCCTACAGTTGGCAGTCTCCTCACATCGAGCGATCCGGCGTCGGCACGGGTCAGCGGCGGCACCAGCCTTCTCGCTGCCGTTGCCGCACCCGGTTCCGCGGTTGACGGCGGCGATGATGGATGAGGCGGAGCGCCGATACAAGGGCGGCGAGATCCTGCGGGCGATCGCGGGTGATCTGGGCGTGAGTCGGCAGCGGATCGCTGACCGGTTGCGGGAGCGAGGCGTGCGGCTGCGCGGTGAGAAGCCGTCTTTCGAGCAGTTGCGCGAGATGTGCCTGCGCTACGAGCAGGGTGAGTCGTTGTCGAGAGTGGGCGCGCGCCTTGGATTCAACCCCAGTTCCGTGCGTGTCGCGCTCCTCGCTGCGGGTGTGAAGCTTCGGGACACTCATGGGCGAGTGCGGTGAGCCTCGGGGCCCTGTCTGGGTGTTACTCGATCGCCCCGAGGATCGATGCGACTCGGGGTGGCAGCAGAGGCTTCGTACCTGTGGTGTTCACAAGTGTGGCGAGGTTGCGCCAGGCGTGGGCTCGGATCTGAGCAGTGGTGACGCCGCGCTGCTTGGCGAGAGCTGCTTCGACGTCGCGGACGTTGCCAGGTTGATGCGGGCGGGCTCCGCTGCGGTTCCCATCTGGGTGGTCTGTTTCTAGGAGAAGACGGTCCATGGGGATGAGATCGATGGCGTCGCTTCGGCGCAGGGTGGCGGTGTTGATCGAGAAGTAGGCCCCGAGTTCAACTGCGCGCCTTGTGACGGCCCGCTCGCCCAGCCACCAGTGCAAGATCGCGCCGGTGATCGGGGTGCGTTCGAGATGCTCCACGACTTCGCTGGTTGCCCGGTAGCTGTGGATCGACGTGAGGCGAGGCGTCACTTGGAGTTGTGTGAGCAGCGCGGCCAACACCTCGTGCTGTTTGGCGAGGCGGGATGGAACTCTCGCGTCGAGTCCGATCTCGCCGACGTAGGGGGTGCGGGCGATGAGACGCTCGAACTCCTCTGGGTCGTAGCCGTCAAGTGCGGTCTTTACTCCTGGGTGAACACCGACGCCCCAGATCGCGAGCAAGTCGTGGTGCTGGCGATCGAGGGCGCGACGCGACTCGTCGAGGCTTCGGCTAGCAGCGAAGATCACAGCTCGGAGGTTCAGAAGGTCCCGAGGTGCGATCGTCGGGTCGATGTGGGCGTGGAGGTCAACGGCCGGCAAGTTGGTCATGTCAGCGTCTCCAGCTCGCGCGCGCCGCGGACGCACAAGTCACGGGCGTCGGTTGCGGAGTAGCCGTCGGGCAGGCGCATCGCTGCGATGTCGCTGACCCGGATTCCGCGGGCCAAGAATCCTCGGATGCTGGGAAGGATCGACGCTTTTTCGAGTTGGGATCTCGCGGCCTCGCTGGGAGGGGCGTCGATCACATACGTGCTTCGGTCGGTGAGCTCAGCCGCCGCGAACGATGCCCGGCGCACCAGGCACCCGAAGCACGTTCCGCAATGGTCGGTCGCTGTCACGCCGAGCCATCGTCGGTTGGTAAACGCGCACGAGTTAGTGGCGCTGAGGAGCTCCGAGGCAGGGTCATCGCCGACCTGATCCGCCAGCCACCGGAACATCTCGCCCTTCGTCTGTGCCGCGAATGGATTGGACAGGGTTCCCCATGCGCCAGCGGCGGAAATGAGTCTGGACAGTTCGGTGAGGAACCACGGGTGGGTGGTGCGGGTGGAGAGACTCCCGAGCTGGTCAGGGCCCAGGGGTGGGTTCAGTGACGCGAATCCGTTCTCGGGGATCCAGAGCTCCACCTCGTTGACCGAGGCAAGGGCGAGGCCGAGCGCAAGGAACAGGAACGATCGGGTTCGCGTGGTGTTCTCATTCTTGAACCGGTGGCCTCCGGGTTGCGTCTGGCGTCGGGTGAAGCGGATCTGCGCGTGCTGCTGCGTGATGCCCTCGGGGCAGAGGTCTCGTATACGTTCGGCGACGTCCTGCTGAATGGGTGAGATCGATGTCGCCCCGACGTGAGATACGAGCAGGTGCGGTTCGGGCCGGGTGCGCGCGAGGAATGCACCGGTGGCGGAGTCGGCGCCGCCGCTCATGAGCACCACGCGCTGCACGTCGGGATACCCGTTGGGCGCGATGTCCTCACGAGGGATGCGTGCTGCACGGAAGGTGAGCGTCCATCGGTCACCGGACAAGAAGTCGAGGAGCTGCTGCAGCTGGTTCGTGATGGCGTTCCAGGGTGCCGGGTCGTGGACGGGGACGCTCAGAGCGATGTGGCGTTGGGTCCAGTTCACGCCGCCGGCCCGGCGCGGAACGGAACGGTCTGCGGCGTACACCATCGCAGCGAGACGGAACAGTTCGATGTTCTCGCGTCGCACCGGGCCGAGCTTGCCCAGCCGGGGCCCCAGTGAGGTGTTGAAGGTGCCGGCCCCAGCGGTGGGCCAGTAGAACGTGCGCTCGGCGGATTCGGGAGTGAGCACCGATGGGACTTGGAAACGAAGGTCGAACTGCGTCATCTCAATCCGCCTCGTGAATGGTTCTGAGATATTCCAGTCCGTCTTCGATCGCGCGCGTGAACTCCTCCGCACTGGGTCCGCTAGGCGAGAGATCCGCGTGCGCGGCAAGCTCTTCCGCGGCCTGACGAATCCCGTCCTCGAACGCCGCGCGTTCGGCCCCTGACATGTCCTTGGCATTCAGAGTGGATGCGGTCTCCACGAGGTATGCCTCGGCCAGGATCAGGGCAACCGCTTCCTCGGCGATCTGCCCGAGCGACACGTCCGTTCCCGTGTTGTCGCTCTCGACGAGCCATTCGGCGAGTCTGCCGACGACCTCCATCTGCTCCGCAGTTTCGATCGTTCCCGCGGGGAGGTCCTCACAGACTTTCTGTGCGATCTGGTGGGCGACGTCGAAGATGTTCGGGTTGGCTCGAAGTGCGTCGTAGTCCAGGCCGAGATCGCGGAGAGTCTGCGCGTCGCCGCTGCGGTACGCGTATGCCGCTGCGGCTCCACGGCCGGCGGAACGCGCGGACGCTGTCGTCGATCGCGATAGGCTCTCGGTGCTCCGGCGGCCATTCCCCCCACTCCTTCCCCCTCCGCCGCGAGAGGAACGAAAGAGCGCGGCTGTGGGCAGCACCCTGCCGGCTGGTGAGCTCGGGGACGGCTTCAGCGGGGAGAGAAGCGAGGGCTGGCTGTCTGAGGGCGGCGGGGCCTGGCCGTCAGCCCCCGGGAGGCTGGCCAGCCAGTCGTCGAGTCCATCGCGCAGATCACCACCGGCGGCGCTGCCGGAGTAGGAGCCTTTTGTTCCCATCAGCGCTTACCGCCCTTCGGTGGCGGCGTGGTGAGCGCCTTCTTGATGTTGCCGTCTGGGAGCTGCGCAGCCAACGCGTTGATGACGTCCTTCATCCCGGGGATCTCGATCCCGGCGAGGATGACGGCGGTACCCGGCTGCAGATCGGAGGCCGGGAGCCGGCGAAACGCGTCAAGCGCGGCCGGTTGCACGGCGACATGTGCAGCGGCGAGCCTGACGATCCCGGAGACCGCGCCTCGTTGTTCCTGGACACGGTCTCGTGCACGCAGTGCCAGGTGCCGCAGCAGCTGATCGACATCGTCGGTCGTGAGTGCTCGCAGGCTCTCGTCGGTGAGCTGCCGCCTGTCCACCGTTCGGGTCGAGGCCAGCTGCGCGGCCAGATCGCGGAGATGTTGGGGAAGCTCAGCACTGACGAGGAGGTCACCGCGGAAGGATGCCGCCAAGTGCAGGTACGGGCTCAGGTCGTGGTCATGAAGATCCGGTGGGAGCTTGGCCCACCGAATCATGTCCTCGGCGAAGTGCGGTGCGACCGCGGATGCTGACATCGCTTGGGTCGGCGCTTCCTCCTCTTCGGGTGGTCGGGCTTCTTCTGCCGTGCCGGACGGTTCCGCTCCGGTCACCTCCGCAACCATTTCGGCGGGTTCATCCGGTGCGCGGTCGGCGAGGTCAGCTGGCGGAGCGGGGACTGGAGATTCCTTCGGACGGTTCGCTTGCGCTTCCAGCGACTCCAGTCGATCTCGAAGCTCACCGGTTCGCAACCATGACAGCACGGACTGGAACTGTTCCGGCAGGAGAACTTCAAGAACCATGAGCTTGGCGACGACGTCGAAGTCGAGCTCGATACCCCGCCGCGCAGCGATGGATCGACGAATGTTCAGGTCGTTGAGGAATCGCTTGATACGCCGCGGGTTGCCCCGGAGTTTCTCGTAGAGGATCGTGGTGAGCCGACGCGCGAAAGACAGCTCTCGCTGGACGTCGAGACCGTCAGGCGCCTGGAGGTCGTCGAGAGCACCGGCCATGCGGAGCCGGTGGCATTCGGTGATGACCTTTTCGAGTTGCTCATCGGTGAGACGCTGGTCAACGCGATTCTGCAACTGCAGCAAGAGCACATACGACTCAGTGTCGAAGGCACCCAGAGCCGGCAGTGGCACGGTCGTCTGGACGATCTTGTGCAGGTAGAGCTTCGACGGGGGCTCTGCCGGGAGAGCGTCTTCGTCCTCGGGGCGCTCCGTGGGCATGCTCGACTCCGGCAGGCGGGTGCGGATCGCATCAGCGACACGGTCTTCGTCTGCCGCGATGACGAACGCCATGCCCTCAACGCTCAGGAAGAGACGGATCGCTTCCAATGTCTCCACGACGGTATCCACCAGGCACCGGTCGAGGTCGTCGACCAGCACCGCCACCCGGCGCACGTGAGCCATCTCCTCGGCCCCCAACAGCTCAGCAAACTCAGCCTTGAAACCGGCCAGGCCCCGTGGCTGGTCGCCAGTATCAGTCCCCTCGGACGCCGGTTCTCGAATGAGATCCAGCACTTCGCTGACACCGGGGATCTGCAGGGTGAGCGAAGACTTGGCGGCGAGCTTGACCGCCTTGGCCCAGTCGACCCGATCAGAGAGTCTCTTCAAGAGCTTCTTGATCTTCTTGCCCTTGGACTCCTCGACGTCCTTGAGGCTTTCGGTGAGTTCGGCCGCGATAGCTTCGAGGACCTCACCGATCAGGCTCTCCTTCGCGCCCACGGCAGGGTCGTAACGCCAGGGATCGGTGCGGACGGTGATGATCTTGGCGTTCTCAGGGTCGCTACGGGAGTCAAGATCAGCCTTGATAAGTTCAAGGACGGTGGTCTTGCCGCTACCCCACGGGCCGGACAGTCCGATCGCCAATGGATCGAGTGCGTCATCGAGCACGGCGTCAGAGACCGTTTCCGCGATTGCACGCGCTGCGAGGAAGTCCACTTTCGACGGCTCATCGGACCAGAGGCGACCGCGAAGGTCCTCAATCGTGGACATCACGCCTCCTCACATTCAGCTGCGAAGGCGATTCCATGAGACATGCCGCGAGCCCGCCCGCCGCCGGGACGGTGCGCGAAGCGCCACAAGCATCCGACGGCCCAAGTTCTCGTCCAGGATCTCACGTCGGCCCTCCCACCCGGGTCCGACACGCAGGGAGCCCTCAGCAGTTGGCCGTAACGGGTCAGTCCGTGGAGTCGCTACCACCGGAGGGGAACGACCGCCGGGCCTCGGCATCGAGGTGTGCCTGCTTGAGGTTCTCCTCGACGGAACCCGTCGTGCGGTCTTTGGTGACGTGGATGTCGACTCCGGCGTCGTGGAGTTGCTGGACAACGGCGACGTGATCGGTGTACTTGGAGCCGAGCCGAGCAAGATCGGTGACAATGAGCCCGGTCACGTCCTCCCGCTCGACGGCATCGAGCACGCCACGCAGACCATAGCGACTGCGCCCGACGTCGGTGAAGACCTCGGTGATTGTCAGGCCGTGCTCGTCAGCGTAGCGGCGGCAGTCGGCTTCTTGCTGGTTCAACCAGGTCGGGTTCTCCGCCGCGCTGTACCGGTAGGTGACGGTCTTCATGATGCACCTCCGGCCATGACCAGAGCCTCATCCGGCGTAGCGCGTGGGACGGCTTCGCGGCGGGCGTTGCGGTGCTGGATGTGCTCGCGGTGTCGGACGCGGGTGAGGGCGAAGAGGCTCATCGGGCCGAGCCAGAGCATTTTGAGCGCGTTCCATGCGCACAGCAGGACGACCAGGTGGAGCCATCCCCACTCCGAGCCGGCCTGGTCGATGACGTCGCTCAGGAGCTTGACGGCGGCGATGTAGGGCGCGGCGAGCAGCATCGCGGGAACACCCCACTTGAGTCCGCGGCGGGTGTAGACGGCATCGCGGATGCGGTTCGTCGGGAAGAGACGGCGGGTCTTTTCCAGGTTCTGGGCGGTGTTCTCGCTCTGGCGCCAGCGGCGTCGGACGCGGTCGCTGAGGAACATTGCGGGCCTCCTTCAACACGGTCGAATGATCGAAGCGGCGTGTTGGTGGTGGCCCCACGGAGGGGCGATCCCGGAGGACCCTACAGATTGGAAGCCTGCGCTTCGCCTTCGAGTTTACGCCGGAGCCGCGCCAAGGGGAAGGTCTCCCCGCTGCTCCGGGTGCACCTGCTCGGTAGTGCCTGCGAGTGGAAGGACCCGATCATGGTTTCTCTGGCTGACCGCGCCCGCGATGAGCGGACGGCCCGCGTGATGCTCTCGATGATCGTCGAGCCCAATGACGCCAAGATCGGTCGCTTGCTGCGACGCGAAGGCGGCATCGAGACCCTCCGCCTACTCGACGCTGGCGGGCCCATGCCCGGCTTCCGGGCCGAGGAAGCGGCGATCCTGCACCACACCGCCCAGCAGTTCGGCTCGCGGGTCAGCTTCACGGACGACCTGGCCCACGCCGTCGACGGCTCATATACACCGCTGGTCCCTGGCGATGCGCACTGGCCCGTCTCGGTCGACGAGCTGAGCGATCGCGCCCCCTACGTACTGTGGGCGAGAGGGGCGACGTCGTACCTCGCGACCCGGAGCGATGCGAGGGTCACGATCACCGGGTCTCGGGCCGCGACCAGTTACGGGGATCATGTCGCCGGAGAGCTCGCCGCGGATGCGTCGATGGCCGAGCAGATCGTCGTCTCCGGCGGCGCCTACGGTATCGACGGCGCCGCACATCACGGCGCGCTGGCAGCCGATGGTGACACGATCGCGGTCATGGCCGGCGGCCCGGACCGGCTCTATCCCGCGGGGCATCGCGACATGCTCGAACGGGTCGGCGGTCTGGGGCTGCTGCTGAGCGAGATGCCGCCCGGCTCGGCTCCGACGCGGCACCGGTTCATCGCCCGCGGTCGGCTCCTCGCGGCGCTGTCCTCGGCGACGGTGATCGTGGAAGCCGGGGCGCGATCCGGCGCGCTGAACGTCGCCCGAGAAGCGAACGCCCTCGGCCGGGGCGTCGGGGCAGTGCCCGGCCCGATCACGTCCGCGGCGAGCACCGGCACGCATCTGCTGCTGCGCGAGGGCACCGCCACCCTCGTGACCGGCTCGCACGATGTCGCCGCCCTCACGACCAGCCGGCAGCAGGCACCGGCACGAGACCAGGGCCTGAGTACCGGGCAGGACCTCGATGCTCTCGATCAGGAGCTGCCCGGCCGTTCCCTGTGATCGAAGGCTCGTCGCTCAGAGCGTGCGCCCCTGCCGGGCCTCGATGTTGAGGTCCGGCTGTTCGGTGTCCGGGGTCTGCTGGCTGAGCTGCTTCGCCCGGCTCAGCGCGGCCTGGGCGCGGGCGGCGTCGATCTTCTGTGCCTCCGACCCGGCTACGGCGCCGAGCGGGTGATCGTCGGTGATCTGGTAACGGTCGCGGTACGCGGCAACGACCTGCCCGAACCTGCGCCACCGCCGCGCGGCACGCGCCTCCCCTGGCTTCGCGCCGAGCGCGGTCGTCCACGGCGCGGCCTCGTCGGTGTCGCGGTCGAAGACCGCGGCCGCGCGACGCTCGATCAGCTCCTGCCGCTCTACCAGTGTCCGGTGCATCTCCGGATCTGTGACTCCTGCGGCGTATGGGATGAGGCCGGCGATGAGCTGCGGCGCCTGCCTCGTGCGGCCGGACCCGGCAGGTCTGGTCGTGGCGCGAGCGACGCGGTGATGCAGGACGGAGGCGATGTCGTCGGCATCCTCGAATCCCCGTGCCGCCACCAGACGCGGGAGCAGGTCGTCGAGGTCGTAGCGGTTCGCCTCCGCGCGGCGCAGCTCGGTCGACAGGGCGCCGTAGGCGTCGGAGCCGAGCACGAGATCGACCTGCCCTTCCGTGAGGCCGGCGATCTCCAGGAGGGTGGCCCAGCGGTCGTGCTGGCCGGCCTGGGCGATGGTCTCGTACTCCGCGGCGAGCTGCCCGATCGAGCCCCAGCGTTCCTGCTCGGCGGTGATGGTCTCGTGCGCGGACAGCTCCGCGCCGACGTGCTGCAACACTCCATAGAGGACGCTGCGGGAGGTGGCGTCGGGGTTGTCGGAGGGGTGCGGGGCGACATGCTCGGTATCGGCGGTGTCGGTGGCGACGTAGGCGTGGTTCCCGTGGCGGCCGCGGGTCATTGCGACGTAGAAGTTCTCCCGCGTCGTCGTCGCGGTCACGACCGCGTGGGCGGTGTCGACGGTGATGCCCTGGGCGCGGTGCGCGGTGATCGCGTACCCGAGCTCGACCTGCTCGGCCACATACGAGGCCGGGAGCACCATCGACCCGCCGAACCGTCGACCGTCGGGGCGAACGGTGATCGACCCGTCCTCGCCCACGGCAGTGACCGTCCACCGGTCGCCGTTGCGCACCCACGATCTGCCGTTCTTCGAGCGCAGATGCCGGTTGTTCTCGCGCGTGATGACCCGGTCCCCGCGTGATGCGCTCGTCCCGTCATGCAGGACGGCCTCACGTCCGGGGGTGATGGTGCCGTCAAGGATGAGGTCGGCGCGGGCACGCTCGTTGAGCTGGGTCACCGTCTCCCGCGTCTCCGCGACCAGGATCGACGCCCGCCCCTTCTGGGAGTCGTGGCGCCAGGCGGCGTAGGCGGCATCGACCATCGTCTCCTGCTCTCCACCGCGGACCCGGCCGTGCTCGATGAGGACGTCGATCGCGCTCGTGCGGCCGTGGCGCAGGTTCAGAGAGTTCGTCTTCTCCCACGACGCCGAGAACCGATGCACATCGGTGAGCTCGGGGGCGTCGTCGCGGTCGTGCACGAGCATCCCGAACGCCCCGCCCGCGTCGACGGCTTGGAGCTGAGACCAGTCACCGACCAGGAGGACCTTCGCGCCGGCTTCTTCTGCCACGGCGGTGATGCGGTCGAGGGAGCCGGTGCCGGCTAGCGATGCCTCGTCGAGGATCACGAGCTGCCCCTGCTCGAAGGTGCGGCCCTGATGAAGATGCCGCTGCCACCAGCGGGCGGTGTTGTCGGTGGCGATGCCGAGTTCCTCGCCGAGGACCTGCGCGGCCGTCTCCGACGGCGCGAGGCCGATCACCGAGCCGGAAGCGTGTTCCTTCTCCCACGCTCGCTTCAAGGCGCTCATCGCTGTCGTCTTTCCCGCCCCTGCCGGCCCGACCAGGACGTCCACGACCCGGCCGGAGGCCGCGATCCGTGTGAGCGCCTCGGCTTGATCCGGTCCGAGCCGGCGCCCCTCAGCGTCGGGCTTGCCGGTGATCTTCTCCACGGTCGCAAGCTCGATCGTCGGACCGGTCATGGCGTGGGAGCGGTCGAGGAGGCGGTCTTCGGCGGCCAGCAGCTCCTCGGTCGAATACAGGATCGCCCCGGTGTGGCGGAAGCGGCTCGACCCGTCCGGTCGGCGGAACAACAACGGGCTCGACGCCAGCTCCGGCGGCGTCAGCCGCAGCGACGCTTGTTCGGCGGCATCGGTGACCATCCCCGTGATCGCCTCGCGATCCTCCGCGGTCGCGAACCTGATGCCCATGAGCTGGCGGCTCGCTTCGGCGTGCAGGTTCCAGCGCCGCCACGTCGACCGCTTCTCACCCACCACCTCGACCACGGAGCGGCCGAGGTCGGCGATCGTGTCCAGCGGCACGTCATCGGCCCGCAACAGTGCCGACTGCACCGCGGTCGTTGAGACGGTGCGTGCCCATCCGGTCGCATCCTCGCCCAGCAGCTCGGTGGCGCGGGTACGCCAGTCGGTGGTGAGGTCGGCGAGGGAATGCATCTGCTTCGCCGGCCGGGTCGCGAGCGTCGCCTGTGCACGGAGCTTCAAGACCGTCTTCGAGGACGGCTGGCGGCCGTGCCTGTGCACGTAAGCGTCGATCAGGCGGGTCTTCTCCTCCTCGATCTGCCGGGTACGAGAGGAGAACTCCGTCACCAGTGCCTCCGGCACCGGCGCGAGCTCCCACGCCGGGTTCCGATCCCGACCCCGCTCCCGCGCTTCCCACTCGATGCCGAACGTGCCCGTGATCCGGTCGGCCAACGTCGCGTTGTACAACTCTGAGAGGGCGACGATCGAGGCGTGCACGGGCCTGCCGGCGAGGGTGCGCCACTCCTGGTCCTGCACGGTGAGGACCTTGTTGCTCACGACGACGTGTGTATGCAACTGGGGGTCGGAACTGCGGGAATCGTAGTGGTCGAACGCGGTCGCCAAGACTCCGCCGACATCGGCGTGCGCGACCGCCCCCTCGGGGCCTGCCGCGCCGACGCGGGTGACCGCGACCTCTCGTTCGAGGAACGCGATCACCTCCGCAACCGCCTGATGATGAGCGTCCGCGATCAGCGATTGCGTGCCCGCGTCCGCAACCCCCCACAGCGCCGAGAGCGACTTCGGCACCGAGAACGTCAGATCGTAGCCGGCGACCGCCCGGCGGGTGCCGCGCTCGGCCTCCTCCGCCTCGATCGCCGCGACCTGCTCGGCACGAGAGACCGGGCCGAGCTCCGGATCGAGAGCCGCGACGCGCTTGTCGACGCGCTCCTGCACGCTCGCGTACTTCCGGTATGCCTCACCCAACGCCTCGCCCGTGATCGGGTCGCGGCCCATCCCGACCAAGAGCTGGAGCTGCGCCTCGGAGACCTGCCCGCCTTCGGCGAGCTCCCCGCCGCCAAGGAACGGCAGACCCGACCCCATCCAGAAACCGGGAGGTGTTCCCTCCTCGGTGTAATACCTCGTCAACGGCGTCGAGAGATCACGATCGCCATCGCCCGCGGCGACAGTGCGCAGGAGGTACTGGTAGCCGTCGCCGGCCGACATCACGCGCATTGAGACCGTCATAGCGACGAGGTGAGCCGTCGGCATCTCGCATCTCGACGCGATCGATTCCCGCACTGTCAACTCAGGTTGACGCGGCGGGCCTCTCTTGAAAGACGTGTGGCGGCTCATGAGGCGGGAGACGAAAACCCGGGGGCGGCGAACCGGACGGAGCAGCGGCGGACTCGCGGGGCGGGATTACGTCGCTGTGCTGAGGATGGTCCGTTCGGCACACGGCGGGCAGTGGTGCACCTGGCAGGTGTTCAGCCCGGCAGGTCGGCGTTCGGGTGACGGGATGTCGACCGCCGGGTTCACGAAACCTGCGGAGCCACTTCATGTCCGACCGCCTTTCGAGCGCCCGACCACTTCGGATCGGGTCGCTGTTCTCCGGATACGGAGGTCTTGACCTCGCCGTCGAATTCGCGACCGGTGGTGAGACGGTCTGGTTCTCGGAGATCAACGACCCCGCCGCGCGCGTCTTCGCTCACCACTGGCCGGGCGTTCCGAACCTCGGCGACATCTCGACCATCGACTGGGCCACAGTTCCACCGATCGATGTGCTGATCGGTGGGTTCCCTTGCCAGGACGTATCGACTGTCGGCAAGGGCGCCGGCCTGATGCCGGGCACTCGCTCGGGTCTCTGATCCCACATGGCGGCAGCAATCGACGCGCTGCAACCCGAGCTCGTCGTCATCGAGAACGTCCGCGGCCTGCTCACTGCACCCGCAATCCGAGCCGTTCTGGAAGGAACAACCCCTAAAGAACGCAACCCCAACGACGCAACCGACTAGCGTGCAACAGCCGTTCGCAACCTGGAACCCGGCCCGTGGCTGCTGGGAGACGAGCCAACACGACCTCTTCGGGCGCACGGAGCCGTACTCGGCGATCTGGCCGACTTCCGGCGAACTGAGCCATGGATCGGTCTACCGGCGTCACTGGCCGGCGCACCGCATCACAGGTTCCGGATCTTCATCACCGCCCACCGCCAAGACACTGTTCCGGACGCCACTCGCTTCGGACTCCTTCCGCGGCGGCGAGACCCTGGATCAAGTACGGGCTCGCCGGGGCACGATCGCTCTGAGCCATCAAGTGATCGACCTCGCTCTCCACGGACCGCGTGGCTCACCGGCCAGTTGGAACGAGTCGGAGACGCTGTTCGCACTGATCGAGGACATCTTCACAGCTGGGGGCAATACGCCGACGCCATCGCCCGATGGGAACACATCACTAGACGACCCGCGCCCGCTCCCGCCATCCTGAACGAGGCAAGAGGCCCGCGGCCAGCGCCAGAGTTCGTGTAATAGCTGATGGGCCTCCCGCAATCCTGGGTCACCGACCCCGCCCACGGGCTGACTGTGAACCAGGCGAACGCCGCGCTAGGCAACGGCGTTCTTCCTCTCCAGGCACTCCTTGCCCTTGACGCGATGCAGGCGGACTCAGCGCCACACTGAGAGCAGTGTCGCCTGGTGCCCCGGGGACATCCTGTCTGGGCGACGAGAACCCGGCTTGCTGACCTCGATGGTCTTCTGGGCCTGAGGGGGTCAAACGTGCCCTGCCAGATTCGGGGTCCGATTCCTACCGTGGAGTGACGGGCTTCGACGTTACGGCATCGATTCCGGCGACATCTGCACCCACCAGCACAGTCGCCGCACGCTGTCGGAGTCGGCTCAGAGAGTCTCTGACAGGAGGATCGAACCATGATTTCGCGAGACGACCACAGGGAAGCGGAGCACCAGATCGCCCGTTTGATCTATACCTACTGCCAGCGCCTAGATGCCGCGGACTTCACTGGGGCTGCGGCTCTGTTCAAGAACGGGGTCTGGCATATCACCACGGAGACCACGTGCCGGGGAAGCATCGAGCATGAGACGTGGCTGCGAGAGAACTTGGTCGTACACGGCGACCGGCTGGGCACTATGCATCTAGTCACGAACGTCGTAGTCGATGTCGCTGACGATGGCCAGACCGCCACGAGTTTGTCCTACGTCGCGGTCTCACAGGTGACCGAGGATTTTCCGCTGCAACTCGTCTCTCAAGCCCGTTATCAGGATTCCTTCACGCTGGGCACGAACGGGTGGGAATTCACCGAACGACGGGTCCATTTCGACGGTGGCGGCGACTTGCATGCGCACCGACGGGATCTCGCACCCGCACGATAACCCCGACGCTCACAGCTGACGCTACCTCACGAACAGGAAGACACATCTCATGACGAAATCAAAGCTGACCGACGGACAGCGCTTGCAGCGACTGGAGGACATCGAGGAGATCAAGCAACTCAAAGCTCGCTATGCCGAAGCTCTCGACGACCGCTTCAACGGCGACAAGATCGCCGCGCTGTTCAGCGAGGACGGCCGCTGGCAGGTCGGCGAGGACCAACTCCCGATGCAAGGCCGTGAGGCAATCAAGGCGCACTGCGTGACCCTCGCCGGAAACATCTCGTGGTCGATCCACTACTTCATGCCGTCCGTCATCACGGTGGGCGAAGACGGTCAGACCGCTCAAGGCAGCTTCTACATCCTCGACTTCCAGACCCTCAAGAACGAGGACGGTGAGGACGAGGCGTATATGTTCGCCGGCACCTTCCGCGACCAGTTCCGCAAGGTCGACGGCGTCTGGTACTTCCAGGACATCGACGGCAAGATCGACGTGGTCACACCGTGGACGGAGAGCTGGGTGAACAACCCGTACATCCCGGACTTCTTCGCCAAGGGGGAATGACATGGAATACCGCTACCTTGGACGCTCCGGCTTGAAGGTATCGGCCATCACCTTCGGGGTGATGACCTTCGGTGGAACCGGATTCTTCGCCAAGGCCGGCACCACCGGTCTCGACGACGCCCGCCGCCTGCTGGACCTCGCGCTCGACCACGGCGTGAACATGATCGACACCGCCAATGTGTACTCGCACGGAGTCTCCGAGGAGATCCTCGGAGAAGCGCTCAGAGGCCGTCGCGACCGCACCCTGGTCGCGACGAAGGTACGCATGGGCATGGGCGATGGGCCCAACGATGCCGGCCTGTCGCGTAAGCACATCATCGACCAGTGCGAGGCGAGCCTGAGGAGGCTCGGCACCGACCACATCGACCTTTACCAGGTGCACGAGTGGGATGGCCAGACCCCGTTGGAAGAGACCATGGAGGCTCTGGACTCGCTCGTGGGCTCAGGCAAGGTCCGCTACATCGGCAGTTCGAACTTCGCCGGGTGGCAACTGTCCAAGGCGCTTGGTGTCTCCGAGCGGCACGGCTACCAGCGGTTCATCTCTCAGCAGATCCACTACACCCTGCAAGCACGGGAAGCGGAGTACGAACTGCTCCCGATTGCCGAGGACTCCGGCGTCGGCGTGACGGTGTGGAGCCCCCTCGCGGCGGGCCTGCTCTCCGGCAAGTACCGGCGTGGACAGGATGCCCCGGAGGGTTCACGCCAGCTCACCGGTTGGGGCGAGCCTCCAGTGCGTGACGTGGACGCCCTCTACGACATCGTTGACGAGCTCGCCGCCATCGGTGATGCCCGCGGGGTCTCCGCTGCGCAAGTGTCGCTCGCATGGCTGCTCGGCCGTCCAGGCATCTCATCGCTGATCGTTGGTGCCCGCACCGAACAGCAGCTCACCGACAATCTCGCCGCGGCCGAACTCGTCCTCACCGATGAGGAACGGGCGCGGTTGGACGCCGTCTCGGCGCCGCCGCTCCTCTACCCGTACTGGCACCACGCGAAGTCCGCGTCGGACCGTCTCGGCCCACACGACATCGTCGCTAACGAAGCGCTGAGCCGGCCAGGCGGTCACTGACGACTTCGAGGCCCGGCCAGGAAAGCACATCGACGTGCCGAACTGACCGGGTTCGAGCCTCCCATCTGGCAACCGCCAGATGCTTCACGAAAATATGAACAATGCGCGGATCTCGTTCTGCGCACCATCATTCGGCGTTCACGCACAACGACGTGTCCGGGAATGGAGAAACATGATGTCGGATCGATTGAAAGGGAAGACGGCCGTCGTCACGGGTGCCGGCTCAGGAATGGGCCGCGTCATCGCGCAGCTGTTCGCCTCGGAGGGTGCGCAGATCGCAGTCCTCGATGTGTCCGAAGACAGCATGCGGGAGACGGTCTCGCTGATAGAGGCCGACGGTGGAGTCGCTCGCGCATACCAAGCGGACATCTCGAATGCCGCCTCCGTCGAGCATGTCAGACAGCAGATCGTCGCGGACTTCGGGCAGGTGACCACGCTCATCAACAACGCCGGGATCTTCGATAACAACAGTTCGTTGACCGAAACCGACGAAGCCGTCTGGGACCGTGTGATCGCAGTGGACCTCAAAGGCATCTTCTTGATGTGCAAGGCATTCATGCCCCACCTCCAGGACGCCCACAATGCGACTATTGTCAACACTGCTTCCATCGCCGGTCTCGTCGCCAATGGGGGCGGCATCGCCTATACGGCTGCCAAGCACGGCGTGATCGGGGTCACCAAGTCCATCGCGGCTGACTATGGCCCCGCTGTCCGAGTCAATGCCGTCTGCCCCGGGCTCGTGCGTACGCCCCAAACCGAGTACATCTGGGCTGACGGGTTCGGGGCTGAGTCCAAGGTCGCGTTCCTCGCGACGACCCCGGCGAAGCGGCACGCGGAATGTGAGGAGATCGCCCGAGCTGTGCTGTTCCTCGCGTCCGCCGACTCCTCGTTCGTCTATGGGCACTCTCTGCTCGTCGACGGCGGCTGGACCGTCTCGTAATCCGTGACCGGCGGTGATGGCAGGCATCACCTCCGGTTGCCGGCCATCGCTGCCTGTTCAGCGACCGTCAGAGGAGGTCGTAGCGGCCGTCCAAGGCGGCGACGTTACGCGGCCCGACCACCAGGGGCGATGCCGGTCATTCCAGCCAGTCGATGATGACCTCGTCGTTGGCGTAGATGTCCACGGCCTCGTAGGGGCCCAGCGTTCGGAACGTGTGCGGTGTCTGGGCGGGAACGACGATGACCTGGCCGGCTCGTCCGATCAGTTCTTCATCGCCGATGGTGAAGCGTGCACTGCCGCGCTGGATGACGAACGTCTCCGGGTAGGGATGCTGGTGTAGACGCGGACCGTACCCGGCTTCTTGCGTGCTGACCATCACTATGCAGATATCGGCACGGTAGGAGCCAAGGTCGAACTCTTCATCCCAGTGCTCACCGTCGGTGCGTCCGTCGGCACGATCGATCACGTGCCCGGTCATCGATCCTCCTTCGGCGCGACTGCGGCCCGCTTTCGGGCATCATTATCCGCGTCGTTGTCGAGGTGCTGACTCGCGGCCCAGCTCGCCAGCACAGAGAGCTTTTCCGCACTCGGGCTGCCGGGGTCGGCACTGTACGTCGTGATCGAGATCCCGTGCTCGCCCGGAAGTTCGAGCACATCGTATGCCGCTTCGATGGCGCCGACGGCGGGATGATGGAAGGTCTTGCGACCGGTGCGGTGCTCATGGACGTCGCTGGCAGCCCAGTGGGAACGGAACACCGGGCTGCGGGTAGAGAGCTCACCGATCAGGGCGGTCAGCTGTGCGTTGAGCGGGTCGCGCCCCGCCTCGTAGCGGAGCATCGCCGCGGTCAGGCTGCACGCGAGATCCCAGTCGTCGTAGAAGGCCGGGGCGCGGGAGTCGAGGAAGATGAACCGCGCCATGTTCGGCCGTTCCGCGTCGAACAGGGGCGCGAACATCGCCCGCCCCAGCAGGTTCGCCCCGAGAATGTCCTGAGTGACCCCGTAGACGAGTGCCGGCACGTTCATCCCGTCGAGCACTCGCTGCACCGATGCAGGTATCTTCCTCTTCGTGTCCGTCACGGCCGGCAGTTTTGGGGTCTCGCCGGGTTCGCGGAACAGGTCAAACAGGTGGGCGCGCTCGACATCATCGAGGCGCAGGGCGTCGGCGATCGCGGCGAGCACGCTGGCCGAGGCGGTGCGGAGTTTCCCTCGTTCGAGCTTCGTGTAGTAATCCGTGCTCACGCCGGCAAGCACCGCGACCTCCTCGCGGCGCAGACCGGGTACGCGCCGGTCCTCGCCGCCGGCGGGCAGACCGACCTCGGCCGGGGTGATGCCGGCCCTGCGGCTGATGAGGAACTCGCGAACCTCGTCTTTCCTGCTCATGGTTACTCCAGAATACGCGGTGGGTGCGGGCACGGGCCGGCTGAAACAGCCGGTCCGTGGCTCGCGTGGGTCAGGCCAGGGTGCTGGTGTCGATGACGAAGCGGTAGCGCACATCGGAGGACACGACCCGCTCGTAGGCCTCGTTGATCTGATCGGCACCGATCAGCTCGGTCTCGGGCAGGATGTGGTGCTCCGCGCAGAAGTCGAGCATCTCCTGAGTGACCTTGATACCGCCGTTGGCGGAGCCGGCAATCGAGCGACGGTGTGCCAGGAGGGCCATTGCGTCGACCTGGACAGGTTCCGTGGGGGCGCCCAGCAGCACCAAAGTGCCGTTAACGGCAAGCAGGCCCACGTAGTCGTTGTAGTCGATGCCGTCCGAGACGGTGCTCAGGATCAGGTCGAACTCGCTGTCGAGCTTCTGGAAAGTCTCGGGAACGGAAGTGGCGTAGTAATGGTCCGCGCCGAACCTGAGGCCGTCCTCCTGCTTGGCGAGCGTCCGGGAAAGCACTGTCACCTCGGCGCCGAGGGCGTGGGCGAGCTTCACGCCGACGTGACCGAGGCCGCCCATGCCGATGATCGCGACCTTCGTGCCGGGCCCGGCGTTCCAGTGCCTCAGCGGCGAGAACAGCGTCACGCCCGCGCACAGCAGCGGAGCGACCTGCTCGATCGGCAGCGACTCGGGTACGCGGAGCACGAAGCGCTCATGAACCACGGTGGCCTGGGAGTAGCCGCCCTGGGTGATCGTCCCATCGACATCGACGCCGCCGTAGGTCTGGATGTTGCCTCGCAGGCAATAGACCTCTTCGCCCTTGGCGCACTGCTCACACTCGCCGCAGGAACCGGACTCGCAGCCGACGCCGACGCGGTCACCGACCTGATGCGTGGTGACCTCTGAACCGATAGCGGCGACGTGGCCGACGATCTCGTGGCCGACGACCTGAGGGTAGTCGATCTGCCCCCATTCACCGCGCACGGTGTGGATGTCGGAGTGACAGATGCCGGCGTAGTCGATGGTGATGAGCACGTCGTGCGGTCCGAGGTCGCGCCGCTCAATGGTCAACGGCTCCAGCGGATCGGTCGCGGACACGGCACCGTAGGCGTTCACGGTGGTCGGCATGGGTGTTCTCCTTCGTTCGTGGCTGTTCGGGCGCACGGTCTACCGGTGCCCTGTATCCAGTATCGAGACGCCTCGGCCGGTGCGGGAGGGTCGACTCTGCCCCCTCACAGGGGGGCATGACCTGCCCTCCCACATAGGCGGCTGCACGAGCAGAGTGGAAAGTGAAGCAGTCACCGAAGAGGAAGACGAATCAACATGCAAGCATTCATCATCGGAGCCGCCGGCGGCATCGGCACCCGCCTGTCCGCCGCTCTCGCGAGGGCAGGAGACCAGGTGACGGGAATGTTCCGCAACCCCGAACACCAGGGACGCGTCGAGGAATCCGGTGCGACACCGGTGCTGGGCGATCTCGTCGCCGACACCGTTGACCAGCTGGCGGAGAAGATGACCGGACACGACGCCGTCGTGTTCGCCGCCGGAGCGCACGGTACCGGTAGGGATCAGACCACCCTCATCGACGGTAAGGGCGTCGAGAAGGCCGCCCAGGCCGCCGAGCAAGCCGGGGTGCGGCAGTTCGTGCTCGTCTCCGCCTTCCCCGAAGCTGCCGCAAGCACCGAAGGCATCAGCGATGGCTACGCGCACTACCTCGCGACGAAGAAAGCCGCTGAGGCGTTCCTCGTTCGCACGAACCTTGACTGGATCATCGTCCGCCCCGGTCACCTCCTCGACGAACCCGGTGACGGCCGAGTCACGGCCGGCCTCGCCCTCATCTCCACAGAAGACGGAGGGTCGTCTGCTGGAGGGCAGCCAGTGGAGAAGAACGTGCCCCGCGACGACGTGGCCGCCTTCATCGTCGCGGCCCTGCACGAGGACGCTCTGGCCCGCACCATCGTCGAGCTCACCGATGGCCCGACCACGGCAGCCGAGGCGGCTACTGCCGTCGCGGCCTCGGTCGGACCGCGCCGTTGAGGCACCGAGGCCCCTCGACTCTGCTGACGATCACGAGACAAGGAGAAGCATCATGACCCACACAGACGATTACACGTTCGCCCTCGCAGGCGGCGTCACCCGCACCCCGGTGCGCTACCGCAACCGGTACGGCATCGAGATCGCTGGAGACCTCTACGCCCCGGAGAACGCGGCCGGGAAGCTCCCCGCCCTGGCGGTGAGCGGCCCGTTCGGCGCAGTCAAGGAGCAGTCATCGGGCCTGTACGCGAACGAGCTCGCCCGCCGCGGCTTCATCGCTGTCGCGTTCGATCCCTCGTTCACCGGTGAGAGCGGCGGACAGGTGCGCGACGTGGCCTCCCCGGACATCTTCACCGAGGATTTCAGCGCCACCGTCGACTTCCTCGGTCTCCAGGAGAATGTCGATCGCGACCGGATCGGGCTGCAGGCGATCTGCGGGCTCAGCGGCATGGCGATCACCGCCGCCACCTCCGACAGCCGGATCAAGGCAGTGGCAACCGCGTCGATGTACGACATGTCGCGCAGCATCTCGTGCAGCCACGAGGACAGTTACACCCCTGAGAACCGGCGGACCGTGATCGACTACTACAGTCAGCAGCGCTGGACCGACGCGGAGAACGGCAGCTACGCCCGCGGGTTCCACGAGGTTCCCCTCGATGCGGACGGCGAAGTCGTCACCGGCGATCGCATCTTGCCCGAGACGCTGCCCGAGGGCGCGGACGCGGTCACATCGAGCTTCTTCGACTACTACCGCACCGAACGCGGCTACCACCCGCGCTCGATCAACTCGAACACCGCGTGGACGGCCACCACCCCGGCCTCGTTCTTCGCGTTCCCGCTCATGGCACGCCTGGACGAGATCATCGCCCCGGTGCTCATGATCTCCGGCGATCAGGCTCACTCGCTGTACTACTCCCAGGACGTCCACGGCGAGGCACCGGGCAAGACCGAGCTGGTCGTCGTGCCTGGTGCGGACCACGTCGACCTGTACGACAAGAAGGACCTGATTCCCTTCGACCAGATCGAGCAGTTCTTTCGCAAGAGCTTCGGCTGAGACCGTCTGCAACACACTCCAGGAGAGGAAGAGATGACCCGCATCGTGCTCATCACGGGCGCCAACCGAGGCATCGGACGTGAACTCGCCGCGCAGCTGGCACACTCCGGAGACACTGTGCTGCTCGGTTCCCGTGATCTGGAAGCCGGTGCTCAGGCCGCTGTTGAGATCGATGGCGAAGTGCATCTGGTGCAGATCGACATCACTGACGACGCGAGCGTAGAGGCTGCCGCTTCAGCTATCGAAGCCAGTCACGGGCGTCTCGATGTCCTCGTCAACAATGCCGCCGGCATCTTCGACCGTCATCAGTGGGCGCACAACGCCGATCTGACGATCGTCGCGCAAGCGCTCGACCTGAATCTCATCGGCGCCTGGCGGGTGACGCTGGCGATGCTGCCGCTTCTACGTCGGAGCGAAAGCGCGCGAATCGTCAACGTGTCCAGCGAGTCCGGGTCATTGGAGCGGATGGGAGGCGGAATCCCCGCTTACCGTGCCTCGAAGGCCGCGCTCAATGCGTTCACCCGCACGCTGGCCTCCGAGCTCGCCGACGATGGGATCACCGTCCACTCGGTATCTCCGGGTTGGACGGCGACCGAGTTCGGCGGGCCCAAAGGGCGTCCGGTGCCCGATGGGGCGGCGAGCGTGAGGCATGTCGTGGACCTTCCAGCCCGCGCCGGAACAGGAGGTTTCTACCAGGATGAAGCCCGCCTGCCCTGGTGAGGTCGAGATCCTGGTATCGGCCGCAGCAGAATCGCGCTGAACGCCAGACGTGTATGCCTGCGCGTCACAGCCACTCTTGGTTCGCAGGCCGGACCGCGTCGAGCTCTTGGCGGATCTTCTCGCCGATCTTGATCAGGCGGGCTTTGGGCAGCCGGCTGGTTGGACCGGCGACGGCGATCGCCGACCGCAGGGTGACAGCCACCGCGACACAGGAGATGCCCGCATTCTGGCTGTCCAGGTCAAGGGCGAACCCCAGCTTGGCCGCCTCGACGATCTCGCGCGCGTGCAGATTCCAGGCATCCGGATCATCGCCCCGCACGGTTTCGGCGAGTTCGGGATCGGTGGCGAGCAACGCGTGTCCGAGGGCCTCGACGACGAGCGGCTTACGCTCGCCGGGCCGCACGGCCAAGTGCAGGGGCTTATTCGAGAGCACCGCATCGACGCAGAGGTAGTCCATGCCGGAGACCAGGCCGAGGAAGGTCGATTCGCCCGAGGCTTGGCTCACCGCCTGCAAGACGGGGCGCAGACGCAAGCGCAGCGCTCGTTCGGCCTCGGCATCGAGGCGCTGGAGCCTGTTGACCTTCCCCGTCAGCCGGTAGGCGGCCCCCTTCCGGTCCTGCGCGATGTATCCAAGGGCTTCGAGTGATGCCAGCAGGTTGTGTGCGGTACTGCGGTTGAGGCCAGCGCCATCGGCAAGCTCGCTGAGCTTCGCCCCCTCGGGTTGCACAGCAATGCGTTCGAGCAGATCGAAGGCTCGCTGTACGGACTGCACGACACGCACGTTCTTCTCACCATGTTCCACGATGTTGAACTATAGCAGATTTCTGTTTGACATCGTGAACATACGGGATCGAAAGTGGATGCAGGAGCCGCGACCGGCTCCGCCCATCGACCCTCAAGTAAGGAAGAGATACCCAGGTATGGCACGCATCGTTCTCATCACCGGCGCGAACCGCGGCATCGGCCGCGAGCTCGCCGCTCAGCTCGCCGCCGACGGCGACACCGTTCTGCTCACTGCCCGCGACGAGCAGAAGGCGATCCAGGCAGCATCAGAGATCGGCGGCGACGTCCACGCGATCCAGCTCGACACTTCCGACCAGGCCAGCATCGACGCCGCAGCGTCGAAGGTCGAGACGGAGTACGGCCGTGTCGACGTGCTCGTCAACAATGTCGGTGGTCTCTTCGGCTACGACCAGCAGCCCTCGACCGTCAGCCTCGACAAGCTGCAGGAGGTGCTGGACATCAACCTGTTCAGCAAGTGGCGCACGACCCAGGCATTCCTGCCGCTGGTGCGCAAGTCGGAGGCCGGACGCATCGTCAACGTCTCCAGCGAGGCCGGCTCGATCGCCCGCGTCGGCCCGTACACGGCGGCGTACAGCGCGTCGAAGGCGGCACTGAACTCGTTCACCGCGTCACTGGCGGCAGAGCTCAAGGACGAGGGCATCACCGTCAACGCCGCCTCGCCGGGCTGGACCGCCACCGACCTCGGTGGCGAGGGTGGCCGCCCCGTTCCCGAGGGCGCGGCCTCCATCAAGCACGTCGTGAACCTGCCTGCCGATGCGGGCACCGGCGGCTTCTACCAGGACGAGGAAGTCGTTCCCTGGTAAGACCCCCATCCGCAGGGTCAGGGCCGCGACCGCGGTCCTGACCCTGCCGCTTTTCATCAGGCGTACTCCTCCGCACCGCCTGCCGGAACTCTCAACTCGGAGCATCATGACTGACACTTCACCTTCGCGCCCCGGCTCGATGCGGATCGGCTCGGCCTCCCGGCGGCTGGTGCCGGTGTGGTGGCTGGTGCTCATGGCTTCCCCGGTCGCTGCGGCCAACAACGCGACCGTGCTGATCCTCGACGACATCGGGGCGACCCTGGACACGACCGCCCCCAGTGCGGCCTGGCTGGCGACGGTATTCGGTCTGGTCCTCGCCGTCGCTACACCGTTGCAGTCGGCGCTGATGCGCCATCGGGGCCAGCGCACCGTCCTGTTCACCAGCGGCATCCTCGTCGCCGCAGGCACGCTCATCGTGCTGCTCTCGCCGTGGCTGCCGTTGGCGATAAGTGGCCGCGCCCTCCAGGCCGCCGGAGGTGCGGGGCTGAACGTACTCGCCATCGCCCTCGCCGGCAGTGCGCGCAGGGTCGGGGCGATCAGCGCGGGCATGGGGCTGTTCGGGGCGGTCAGCCCGCTGCTGGGCACTCAGCTCGCGTCTACGGTGTCCTGGCGGCTGGCGTTGTCGATGCTCGCGGTCACGCTCATCGCGGTGCCTTTCGTGAACCGTTACCTGACCCGCGGCACCGTCAGCCAGGATCGCTTCGACGCGTGGGGCGCGTTGCTCGTGGTCGTGCTCTCCTCCAGCGTGGTGCTGTTCACCATCAACCCGGCCGCAGCGATCATCGCCGCCCTCGCCGCGCTCCTCCTGCTCATCTGGCAGGTCCGTCGCCGCCCCGACGGGTATGTACCGGCCGCGACGATCACTTCCGGCAAGTTCCTCACTGCCGCAGGCCTGACGCTGGCGCTGTCGACCGGGTACTTCACCCTGCTGTTCGTCATCCCGCAACTGCTCGTCGCCCGCGCAGACTGGACCAAAGACGGGGCCGCGTCAGGGCAACTCATCGCGATGGTCTGCGCCTCAGCCGCGACCCTCGGCTTCACCGCCGTGGCCGCCCGCTTCACGCGCATCCAGGTCCGATCCGTTCTCGTGACTGCCGGTGCCATCGCGGTCCTCGCCGCGATCTTCGCCCACGCCCCCGCGCTCCTGCTGATAGGGATCTTCCTGGCCCTGTTCGCTGCGACCTCCGCCAACGCGACCCAGGTCGCCGCCGCGACCAGCGCCGTCCCCGACAAGGAAAGACCAACCGCGATCGGCCTGTTCACGCTGCTCTATCTCCTCGGCGGCGCGATCGGCCCGGCCCTGGCCTCCGTGCTCGTGCTCACCTGAAGCAATTCTGTCCTGATCCGGTCATCGAAAGGAATCCCGCCATGAAAGCAGCAGCCATCTCCCGCACCGGCCCCGCTGATGTCCTCACCTACACCGACCTGGACATACCCGACCTCGGACCAGATGAGATCCGCGTTAAGACCGCCTATGCGGCGGTCAACCCTGTCGACGTGTGGACCCGTATGGGCGTCACCGGTATCGACCTCCCGTTCCCTTGCATCCTCGGTTGGGATGTCGCGGGCACCCTTGAGGCCGCCGGTGCGGACGTGACGCAGTTCCGCGTCGGCGAGCCCGTGATGGGCATGGTCAAGCAGATGGCCCGCTTGACCGGCACCTACGCGGAGTACATCACTGCACCGGCCGAACTGTTCGCTCGTGTGCCAGCCGGGCTCAACCTCGATACCGCCGCCGCGGCACCGCTGACCGGCCTCACCGCCTCGCAACTCGTGGACAAGGCCAGACTCGACAGTGACTCGAACGTTCTCGTCACGGGGGCGGCCGGCGCAGTCGGACGGATCGTCGTCCAGCTCCTCATCCAGCACGGTCACCGGGTCTCGGGAATAGCCCGCGCCTCCGATGCAGACGACCTCACCGCGCTCGGCATCGCCGCCGCATACTCCTCACCGGACGATGCTTCCGCGCAGGCCTTCGACGCTGTCCTCGACACGGCGGGACTGCCCGAGACGATCAGGAATGTGCGTGACGGGGGCCAGTTCATCTCGATCACTGACAACGAGCAGCCCGAGCCCGAGCGCGGGATCGAGCCGGGCAAGAACTACGTCGAGGAAAGCGGCACCCAGCTGGCAGTCGTCGCACAGCAGCTGGCGAACGGGGAACTGTCGTTGCCGCTTCACCGCATCTACCCGCTCTCGGACGCCTCTGCCGCACACAAAGCCTTCGAGCAGGGTGGCGTGCGCGGCAAGATCTTGTTGGCTCCGTGAGGAGAGTACGGAAGCCGCTGGGATGAGACCGACTGAGATGCAGACGCTTGGATGGGAGAGTCCTATCAGCCGCTGATAGCGCGAACACGAGTCGTTCGACGTCCCATAATGCCGGTCGCCTACAACTGCGTGCAGGTGATCGTCGTCCGTGATGGGTCGGCGATCGTATCCAGCGCGTTCGGAGAGCGACCAGTCGGCATCGGCGACGTGCTGCTGCTCGGCTCGAACGTGCTCTGCGGGGGCGAACCCGAACGCGAGGTCGAGCTCACCCTCATCTGTCTGGATGTCGAGTTTGCCCTCGACCAATTCTTCTGGCAATACGCTCATCTGCTGCGTGACAGGTCCGAGGCCCGAGGCTTCGCCGACTCGGTGTACAGCGATCTCGCCCAGGTTCTCCGAATCGGTGAGGATCGCACTCTCTCGTTGTTGCCTCTGCTCGATGAGTTGGTCAGCCTCAGCATGACGGGCGGTTTCGTCGCGCACTTCCACCGGATGCAAGCGCTTTGGTTCTACGTAGCAGATGTGCTGGCGCCGTTCGTCGAGGCCTCTCCGGTTCGCTCCTCCTCTGGGCAACGTGAAGGGGAGCGCGATCCCCGGCCGCGCTTCGTACCCGTGCGGCGGGAAGTACGGCAGGTAGCCGATCTGTTGCGCGATTCACCTGAGCGGCCGTGGAAGCTGGACGAGCTCGCACGAGCCACGCACCTATCGGTCTCGCAACTCTGCAAGCTCTTCACTGATACGCATGCGATGACGCCGCTCGCGTATCAAACGACGCTACGAATCGAACGCCTCGCGGCTCTCCTCCGCGACACTGACCTTCCCATTGAGAAGGCGATCCACCGCGTCGGATGGAAAAGCCACAGCCACGCCGCTCGCCTGTTCCGGACTCGCACCGGTACGACTCCTGCCCAGTACCGACAGCGTCATCGTCGACAGAACACGGTCCGAGAAAAGTGATGCGATCTTCCGACTGATCAGCGCGATCTTCTCGTGATCGAGCCGGATCCTCCATAGCAGCCAAAGCGACTGTTACACCGGAGGGTCCACAACGTCAGGCGCCTCCGCAGTCCTGATGGCCAACCTACCTCGTTCTGTTGTTCCCTGACCGTCTCGACTCGCCGGAGGCTCCTGGCTCACCTCGCAGGTGCAAGGTCCTGCCGCTCTCATGCGGTGGGCCTGCCGAGAGGAGGCCGACGATGGCGACGAGGCAAGAGGAGGCCCGCCAAGCGCGGGAGGCGAAGCTCGACGAGCTCCACGAGAAGCTCACCGGTGCCGTCGAACGGCTGGTCACCGGTGAGGACTGGGCCGATGCGATGCGGTTCGCTGCCCGGTTCCGGTCGCGGAGCTTCAACAACGTCTGCCTGATCTGGGAACAGCACCAGGCCGCATTCGAGGCCGGCAGGGTGCCCGAACCGTTCCCCACCCTGGTCGCGGGGTACAAGCAGTGGCAGCAGCTGGGCCGGCAGGTCGAGAAAGGCCAGGCCGGGTATCAGATCCTCGCCCCGGTCACCGGCCGATTCGCCTCGACGAACCCTGCCGATCCGGATTCCTGGCGGCGTCTGAACCGGGGCGAGAAGCCGAAGCCCGGTGAGGTCGTGCGCTCCCGCATGGTCGGCGTGCGCCCGGCCTACGTCTGGGACGCCTCTCAGACCGCCGGCGATCCGATCCCCGAACGCCCGGCACCAGCGTTGCTCGCTGGCGAAGCCCCCGAGGGGCTGGGCGAGGGTCTGGCTGAGCGGGTCGCGGCGGAGGGGTTCGAGCTGTTGTGGGTACCGCACGAGGGCATGATCGGTGGCGCGAACGGGCTGACGAACTTCGAGACCCGGCAGGTCGCCGTGCGGACGAACATGGACGATGCCGCGCAGGTGAAGACCCTCGCTCATGAGCTCGGGCACGTGCTGATGCATGGGCCGGATCAGGAGGAGGCGCGGCAGCATCGCGGGATCGGTGAGGTCGAGGCCGAATCGGTGGCGCTCATGATCGGCGCCGCCCACGGCATGGACACCACGGATTACACGATCCCGTACGTCGCGGGCTGGGCGGCGAACGTCGACGGGAAGAACCCGGTCGAGGTCGTACAGGCGGCCGGTGAGCGCATCCGCAAGACCGCGCTCAGCATCCTCGACGGTCTCGACACCGCCCAGGTGAGTGACGGCACGCCGCCCGGGCTGGAGCGCGAGACGACGCGTCCGGACCGATCCGAGGCTCGTGCTGGGGTCCCGGTCGAGCCTGATCGTGATCCGGAGCTTGAATCGGCGGCGGTAGGTCGGGGATTGTGATGGCTTCCCGCTCCGCGCTCATCGACGTCCTCGCCCACCTGGGCGAGGAAGCCCCGCTGCCGGTGGCGGCACGGGCACTCGCCCAGGCGGGGGTGCCGGTGTTCCCGTGCGCGCCGAGCGGGAAGAGCCCGCTGATCCGCGACGGGCGCGGGTTCCACGACGCGACCGCCGACCTGGGCCGGGTCGAGTCGTGGTGGCGGCAGGCGCCGGCAGCGAACATCGGCGTCCCGACCGGGCGGGCGTCGGGGGTGTCGGTGGTGGACGTGGACGTGCACGGCGTCGACGGGTTCACGGCGTTCCGCCGGGCACGCCGGGCCGGGCTGGTCTCGGGGTGGGAGGCGATGGTGCGCTCACCGACCGGCGGCCTGCACGTCTACTACCCGTCAGCCGAACGCGAGCAGGCGTCGTGGCAGGCAGGCAAGGCCGGGGTCGACTTCCGCGGCGACCGCGGCTACATCGTCATCCCGCCCTCGCGCCGTGAGATCGACGGCGAGACCCGCCTGTACCGAGTCGCCTCGCTCAGCCCCGCCCCGACCGGGCCGGTCGACGCGCAGGGCCTGCGGAACCTCCTCGCCCCGCCCCCGCCGCCGCGCCCACCGCGGCCGGTATCGGACGCGGTGGGGTCGGAGGATGCGCGGCGGATGGCGTCGTGGCTGAGCCGGCAGGACACGGACCGGAACTTGAAGCTGTTCTGGGTCTCGTGCCGTCTGGCGGAGGGTGACCTGCCGTTGGCGGATGCACTGGATGCGCTGGTGACGGTCGCCCAGCCGGATTTCGGGGAGCGGGAGATCACCCGCACCGTGCACTCCGCGTACCGCACCGTCGCCACGGGCCCGACCCTCACCCGCACTGGGGAGCGGTCGGGTGGCGGGTTCGTCGAGCTGGACGCGCAGACGCCCGCACCGACCGGCAGGGGCCTGGGATGAGCATCGAGCGGTCGCGAGGGTGGGCGGTGGTCACGGCAGCGTCGGGCACCGTCCTCATCGGCGGCGGCGCGTTCTGGCTGTCCTTCACGGCGCTGGCCGATCTCGCCGTCCGCTCGGGCATCGGAGACGGGCAGGCGTGGATATGGCCGCTGCTGGTGGACGGGCTGATCGTGGTCGCCACCGTCGCCGTCGTCGCCCTCGACGGGCACCGGGCCGCCTGGTATCCCTGGACGCTGCTGATCGCCGGCGCCCTGGTCTCGGTGACCGCGAACGCCGCCCACGCCCTGGTCACCGCCGAGGCGACCGTGCCCGGCCTGCTCGCCGCGACCGTCGCCGCCGTCCCGCCGGCGGTCTTGCTCGCGTCCACCCATCTGACGACCGTCCTCATCCGCTCCACCCGCACCCCCGACGATCCGCCCGCCGACACGAAGACGGACGAAGCCCGCCCGCCCGAGTTCTTGGCATCGTCGAGCCCGCTGCCGGAGCAGTCCGCACCGGCAGCGCTGGAGACCCCGCCCCGAGATCCCGCATCAGGTGACGTCCTCGGCGTCGAACCGACCACGGAGTCTGCCTCGTCTGCTCCGTTCGAGAACGATCCGCCTGCGCGGGTGGGGCCGGGGGCGGGGCGGCAGGAGCGTGCGGCCCGGCTGCGGGAGGCGGGCTGGTCGAACAAGCAGATCGCCCGCGAGATGCAGGTGCACCCTTCGACCGTCGGCAGGTGGCTGCCGCTCCCTCCCACGCCCGACCCCGAGCAAGGGTCTTCTGAGACGTCCGGCCCGCACGGGGCCGGCATCCCCCACTGATCCGATCGAGTAGGAACCATCATCATGAACGCCGACCAGCATCCCCACGAACCCCCGCAGCAGCCGCCGCCCGAGACGAGAGCACCGGAGCGGGCGGACCTCTCGGCAGCGATGGCGCCGGAGGCGATCCAGGCCGCCGACGTCGACCGCGACGAGCAGGCCACTCAGACCCTGGACACCGACAAGCCCACGCGCGGCGTCGACTGGGTGCGCCCCTCCGATCTGATGTCCAGGGCCGGCGGTGCGCTCTCGCGTCGCGGCATCGACTTCCAGACTGAGATGTTCCAGCACGCCCGCGCGGGCATCGCGACCGGCGCCAAGCAGGTCGCCGCGTATGCGAAGCGGCTGCCGCCGCTGTCCGCGTTCGGCCGCGAGGAGCCCGCTGCCCAGGCCCGTGGCTTAGGGCGGGACTGAGCCGGGGTGAACGGTCATGCGAACGAACCGCCTTCTCCACCTTGAGCGTGGGAGCCGATGCGCATCTGCCTCCCAGGAGGTGCCGTCATGATCCCGCGCACGATGACCGCCGCCCCAGGAGGCGGCGAGGACTACACGACCAGCGAAGGGCTACGCGCTCTGCTGACCCGGCTGCACGTGGAAGGGGCCGGCGCATGGCGCACCGACCCGACCGCCGCGAAGCTGATGCAGTACGCGGCCGACAAGTACGCCGCCCTCGCCAGGAAGCACCATCTGGACCCGTGGGAGGCCGTCAGCGCGGCGTTCGAGGTGATGCGCACCCGCTCGGCGCGGGAAGCGTCCGACCCGTGGGCGGTCATCACGCACGCGGTGCGGATCACCTGCATCGCCGAGGAACGCGGGCAGGGGCTGCTGTGCTCCACGCACCAGGCGCGCCGCCCGCACTACTCGATCTTCCACGACGCCGAACGCCTCTCCGAGCGTGAGAACCCGCTGGATGACTACCATCCCGCGTTCCACGTCACCGACCCCCACCCGGGCGACCCCGACCCGGAGGAGCCGGCCGGGGCGCGGACCACGGCGGGCTCGGCGGTGGAGGACGCGATCGCGTTCATCACCGTGCTCGGCTGGCCGCCGCAGACCGCCCGCGCCGCGGTCGAGCACGTCTGCCACGCCCTCGCCCGCGCGGGCTCGCGCCAGTCCGCGTTCGAGGTGCTGCGCCGCGACCAGCACTCCCGGCTCCTGCTCGACCTGCCCGCCTCGTCGTGGACCGGGCTGCTGCGGGCGCTGCTGGGCAACCCCGCACCGGGGGTGAGCGCGACCAGCGCCGGGCGGGGCATCCTTTTGCGGCTGCTGATCGGCGAGTCGCTGCCGGTGCTGCTGCACGACGACGATCTCGTGCTCACCGTGTCGCTGGCTGCCCCGAGGCACGGAGGCCCGTCATGAGCGGCGGCTACCTGGAGATGAAACGCGCCGTCTCCTCGATCCGGGTCGGTGCCCGACACCGCAAGGACCTGGGAGACATCGACGCGCTCGCGGAGTCGATCGACCAGCACGGGCTGCTGCAGACGATCACGATCGCCCCCGACGGGCTGCTCGTGTGCGGCAGGCGCAGGCTCGAAGCGATCCGGCGCCTGCACTGGCGCACCGTGAACCCGTGGGTGCGGCAAGGCCTCTCCGACCGGCTCGGGCAGCTGCTGTCCGAGAACGACGACAACCTGCTGCACAAGGCGCTGACCCCGCTGGAGGCCGCCGGCCTCTACCGGGAGCTCAAAGAGGTGCTCGCCGAGGACGCCGCCCGCCGCCAGGAAGCCACCCGATTCAAGGCACCCGGCCCCGAGGCTGCGGGCGGGGTGGACGGTGGCGGAAATTTTCCGGCACCGTCCACCCCTGCCGGGGAGACCCGGCAGCAGGCGGCGGCGATGATCCCCGGCGCCGCCTCCTACCGCACGCTCGACAAGATCGAGTTCGTCCAGCAGGCCGCCCTGCGAGAGGATCTCCCGGCCGAGGCGCATGCGCAGATCGCCGACGCGCTGGCGCGGATCGAGGCGGGCGCTCCCGTGCATCCGATCTTCGAGGAGGTCCGCGCCGTCGCCGGCGATCCCTGCCGCTCCAAGGACGCCGAGCTCGATGCGCTGGCGCAGGAGGCCATCGCCCGCGTCACGGCCAAACCCTCACGCCGCAAGCAGCCTCCCGTAGCGGCTGTGGCCGGGATGACGGTGTGGACGACGCGCTCGTTCCTGGTGATCTGGGGCGAGCTGACGGGCTGGTGGACGCACTACGACCCCGCGCAGCTGGCACGGGAGCTCAGCGATGAGCAGATCGAGCAGTTCCTGGCGATCGCGGACGGCACCACGCAGTTCGCCGCCGACCTCGCACAAGCCCGCGACCGCGCCCATGACAGCGGCGACGGCGGGAGCGCCAACGCGGGTGAGGGTGGGGTGCGGCACCTGCGTGCCCTGTGATCCCGCGTTCTCGCCGCCCCGGACCCCTCATGGTGCCGGGGCGGATGTGCGCCGGGGTGCACCTGGCGACCATGAACCCGACAGATGCCCCTCGCCCTCGTCGTCGCCTCATCGCCCTGATCGCGACCGCCGCCATCGTTCTGTTCCTGGCCGGCGTCGGGGTGTACGGGCTGCTCTCCGGCCCCCGCACCGCCGACGCCCCTCCACCGGCGGAATCGACCGCGCCCTCCGGCCCGGTCGGCCCCGCTCCTGCTCCGCGGGAGCTGGCCCCGATCCTAGAGACCGACGACCCGGAGGAGTTCGCCCGCCACGTCGCCGAGGCGCTGTTCGGCTGGGATACCACCAGCGGGCTCATGCCGCTGGACTACACGAGCGCGATCCTGGCCGTCGCCGACCCGAGCGGCGTCGAGCAGGCCGGCCTCGCCTCCGACATCGCCAGCTACCTCCCGAACCGTGCGACTTGGATCGAGCTGCGCCAATACTCCACGACCCAGCATCTGGAGATCACCGACGTGTACGTACCCGGCGCGTGGGCCGACGCCGAGGCGCAGGCGCAGCCGGGCCAGCTCCCCGAGGGCACCACGGCGTACACGATCGAAGGCGTCCGCCACCGCGCCGGCATCTGGAACGACGAGCCCACCACCAGCGAGCACGACGTGGCGTTCACAATCTTCCTGACCTGCCCGCCCGACGACGCCGACGAGCAGGCCTGTTATCTATTGCGGCTGTCCGTCCTCGACCAGCCCCTGCGCTGAGACGAGGAGGCGACGATGCGCAAGCTCATCGCAGCACTGGCCGCCTTGGTTCTGCTCGGCCCGATGGTCCTCCTCGTCTCGGTCGGGCTGCTCGTCAACCCTTCCGCCGCGTCCTGCGCCGCGCCCGGCGGCCGGGTGCAGGTCGGCGACATCCCCGACGAGCTGACCTCGACCACCCGGCACGGGGAGACGGTCACGCTCGGGCGCACCGAGCTCACGCACGCCGCGACGATCATCGAGACCGGCTCCGCCACCGAGGGCGTCGACCGTGACGGGATCGTGATCGCGCTGATGGCCGCGCTGACGGAGTCGCGGATGCGGATGCTCGCCAACACGTCGGCCTACCCCGACAGCGCCGACTACCCGCACGACGGCGACGGCAGTGACAACGACAGCTTGGGGCTCTTCCAGATGCGGCCCGCCGCCGGGTGGGGAACGGTCGCCGAGCTCATGGACCCCGACTACCAGGCCGCCGCGTTCTACGGCGGACCCGACGGCCCAAACCACGGCTCCCCACGCGGCCTGCTGGACATTCCCGGCTGGGAGCAGATGGGCAAAGGCGAGGCCGCCCAAGCCGTCGAGGTCTCCGCGTTCCCGGACCGGTACGACAACTACGAGCCCGTCGCCGAGCAGATTCTCACCACCCTCACCGGCAGTGGGCAGCCCGGCCCCGCCCAGGCTCTGGCGCTCGTGCCGGCGGAGCCTGTCGAGTCGGCGCGGGTCGTCTTTCCGCTGCCCGAAGGCACCTGGGTGCCCACCAGCCCGTTCGGACGCAGGGTGCATCCGATTACCGGCGAGCAGTCCTTCCACACCGGCAGCGACTTCTCCGCGCCCGACGGCACGCCGATCCTCGCCGCCGCCGACGGCACCGTGACCGTCGCGGAGTACACCGAGGCCTGGGGCGGGCAGGTCGTCATCGAGCACCGCATCGACGGGAAGACGATCGCTACCGCCTACATCCACTCCTGGGAGCACGGCATCCACGTGAGCGTGGGCGACACGGTGCGGGCCGGGCAGCACATCGCCGACGTCGGCAGCAGCGGGATGTCCACCGGGCCGCATCTGCATTTCGAAGTCCGCGACGGCGGCACCGACGGCGAGTACATCGACCCCGCCGCGTGGCTGAACGACCACGACGCCGCCGACCTCGACGAGTCCGGCGTCACCCCCGCCGGGCAGGAGGACTGCGACACCGAGACCGGCTCGCCGGGCGATCCCTCGCCGGTGGAGGGCGACGGCGACGAGCTCGTGGACGACCCCACCAGCGACGGGCAGATCACCGTCAGGATGCGCAGCGTCTACGAGCAGACCCTGGCGGCGTTCCCCGACTCGACCTGGGCGTGCTACTCACCCCGGCCCGGCACGACCTCGGAGCACCCGATCGGACGGGCCTGCGATGTCGCGTTCGGGAACGCGATCGGCCAATACCCGACCCCGGACCAGCTCGAATACGGCTGGCAGGTCACGAACTGGCTGATGGAGCACGCCGACACCCTCGGCGTGGAATACCTCATCTGGCAGGGAAAGATCTGGTCCCTCGCGCGCGCCGACGAGGGCTGGCGCGACTACGGCGGCGGTGGGATGCACGACCCCACGGATGTGACGGGCGGGCACTTCGACCACCTGCACATCACCGTCCGGCAGGAGGCGGCGTGATGGACGTGTTTCCCGATTTCGAGGGCCTGTCGGGGATCAGCGAGCTGCGCGAGGTCGCCGGCGCCCTGTTGATGTTCGCGCTGATCGTCGCGGTGCTGATGCTCATCGTCTCCGCGATCTGCTGGGCCGTCGGCGCATCGAACGGCAACTACCAGACCGCGACCAGAGGCCGGATCGGAGTGTTCGTCGCCCTGGGCGCCGCGATCCTCGCCGGCGCAGGCGTCGCCTGGCTGAACTGGCTCATCACGATCGGCGACCAGCTCTAACCGCCCCGCCTCCTCCTTCTCGCGGCCCGCCCCTGGGGTGCTTTGGCACCACCGGGGGTGGGCCGCTTTCTCGTGTGCAGGGGGCGGGGGTGCACCTGGCGGTCGGAACTGTCTGTCGTCTTCTGAAAGGGCACTCATCGTGATCGACATCGACCCCAACTCCGATGGCCTCCCCGGTATCGAGCAGCTGCGCACCATCGTGGGCGCCGTGATGACCGTCGGCCTCGTCCTGGCCGTGCTCGCGCTGATCGTCAGCGCGGTCATCTGGGCCTACGGCTCCAACTCCTCCAACCCCCACCTGGCGGGAAGGGGAAAGACGGGCCTGCTGATCTCCTGCGGCGCGGCCGTGATCTGCGGCGCCGCCGTCGCGCTGGTGAACTTCGGCTGGACCGTCGGCCAGCAGGTCTGACCCCTCTCTCTGTGCGTGTGAAAGGAGGGGCCTGCCGTGAGCGTGTGCGACATCCCCGTCATCTCCTCAGTTTGTGATGCGGTCGGCGAGGGCACCGCGTCGCTGATCGCCGCCCCGTTCGACTGGCTGGCCTCCTCGATGGCCGGGGCCGCGGCCTGGCTGATGGAGACCATGTGGCAAGTTTTCGACACCACGACCCTGGTCGACCTCAACCAGGACGGGTTCGTGTCCGTCTACAACATCGTGTTCGGGATCGCCCTGTTCATCGTCGCGATCTTCTTCTTCCTCCAGCTCATCACCGGCATGATCCAACGCGACCCCGGCGCCCTCTCACGAGCGGCGCTGGGGGCGGGGAAGTCGATCCTCGGGTCGTTCGTCGTCATCACCCTCACCACGGTGCTGCTGGAGATCGTCGACCAGCTCTGCATCGGCCTCATCCAAGCCGCCGGCGAGACCACCGAGTCGATGGGCAACCAGCTCCTCCTGCTCGCCGGCGCCTTGTCGGGGCTGAACATCACAGCTCCCGGCGTCGGCGCGATCATCTCGATCTTCCTCGCCGGCCTCATGATCGCCGCGATCGGCATCGTCTGGTTCTCCCTGCTGATCCGCAAGGCGCTGATCCTCGTCACCGTCGTCCTCGCCCCGCTCGCCCTCTCGGGGGCGTCGTGGGATGTGACCAAGGGGTGGATCGGGAAGTGGGCGACGTTCCTGATCGCCCTGATCGTCTCCAAGCTGGTGCTGGTCGTCGTGTTCCTCGTGGCGATCACGCAGGTCGCGACCCCGGTCGACGCGGGCCTGACCGCGGTGACCGAGCCGATCGCGGGCATTGTCTTGCTCGGAATCGCGGCCTTCGCCCCGTACATGGTGTACCGGCTGATCTCCTTCGTCGGCTTCGACCTCTACAACTCGATGGGCGCCGAGCAGGACGCGAAGAGCGCGATGAACCGGCCCCTGCCGATCCCCGGCAAGCCCAGCGGCGAGGGCACCAAGAAGATCCTCGACGGCTCCGGCGACGGCGGCGGCGACTCCGGCAGCGCCGACGCAGGCGGGGGCGATGGGGGCGGGAAGCCTCCGGCCCCATCCGGGCCGCCCGCCGGCACGGAGACCGCGACCGCCGAGGCCGGCACCGAGACCGCCGCGAGCTCCGGCCCGGCAGCGCCCGTGGTCGCCGGGGCGCTCGTGGCCAAGGAGTCCGCCGAGGCCGGCCCGAAGGCCGGCAACGAGGTCGGCAGCCAGGCCGACGCCGCCGCGAGCGGAGCGCAGCACACCGGAGGCGACAACACGCCCGGCAGCCCAGGCGACGCCGGCAGCAACGGGAGCGGGTCGGGTGGCACGCCGCCTCCGCCCTCGCCGCCGATGCCGAACACCCCGACCGACCCGCAGCCGGGTCCTGCCGGCGGGAAGGAGTAGACCATGCCACGCACGGACGATCCGCAGACGGCCGGCGAGCTGGTGCCGGTGAAGTTCTCCCGCCTCACCCGCCGCGGCCTCATCCTCGGCCTCTCCCTGTCGCAGATGATCGCCCTCGGTCTGGGCGGGGCGTCGCTGATCGGGGCGCTCTACGCCGGCGGCGGCATCCTCATCGCCTACTCCGCCCCCGTCTGGATGCTCGCCATCGCCCTGGCCTGGGTGAAGGCCGCCGGCCGGCCCTTGGTCGAATGGATACCGGTCTGCACGTGGTGGCTGTGGCGCACCACCGGCGGGCAGCTCCTCTACCGGCGCCGCATCACCACGCCCCGACCCGAGGGCACCCTCGCCCTGCCCGGCGACATGGCGCGGCTGCGGGAGTACACCGACCCCGACACCGGGGCGGGCATGATCCACGACCCGTCCGCGAACACGCTCACGGTCGTCGTGGCCGTCTCCCATCCCGCGTTCGTGCTCCTGGACCCGTCCGAGCAGAACCGCAGGGTCTCGGCCTGGGGCAGGGTGCTCGCCACGATCTGCCGCTCCGGGCGAGTGTCCGCGTTGCAGGTGCTGGAGCGGACCCTGCCCGAGGCGGGGCAGGGTCTGGCGGAATGGTGGGCCGAGCACGGCACCCACGACGGGTCCTGGGCCTCGACCACCTACGGTGAGCTCATCGAGCGCGCCGGCCCCGCTGGGGAGCGGCACGCCACGACCTTGTCGCTGTCCCTGGACATGCGCGCGGCCGGCCGGCAGATCCGCACCGCCGGCGGCGGCATGAAAGGCGCCGCGAACGTGCTGCGCCAGGAGATGACCACGCTCGCCTCGGCGCTGCGGGCGGCGGACCTCGACCCGTCCGGGTGGCTGTCGGCCGGGCAGCTCGCGGTGATGCTGCGCACCGCCTACGATCCGGCGATCGGCCCGACCCTGGAACGCCACGGGCAGCTCGGCCACGACCTCGCCACCGCAGGTCCCGTCGCGGTCACCGAGACCTGGGATCGGCTGCGCACCGACTCCGGCCACCACGCCGTGCTCTGGATCTCGGAGTGGCCGCGAGCGATGGTCTATCCCGGCTTCCTCGCCCCGATCGCGCTGTCGACGGGGATTCAGCGGTCGATCTCGCTGCTGTGCACCCCGCTGCGCACCGACCAGGCCGTGCGCGACCTACGCAAGAAGAAGGTCGAGTACATCAGCGACCGTGCACAGCGGGCGAAGATCGGGCAGATCCAGGACGCCTCCCAGGCCGCGGAGTACGAGGACGTCCTGCGGCAGGAAAGCGATCTGACGGCCGGGCACGGCGTGGTGCGCTACACCGGGCTGATCGCCGTTACCGCCCCGACCGTGGAGGAGCTCGACACGGCGGTCGCGGCGATCGAGCAAGCCGCGATCCAGGCCTCCTGCGAGACCAGGCGCCTGGTCGGGCAGCAAGCGGCCGCGTTCACCGCCGCTGCTTTGCCGATCGCCCGCCGCGTCTGACCCCGCCTGCGCTCGGTGCGCGCTCGGGTGCACCTGGCACACAGCAGCGCCCCGACCTCTCCTTCACCTCCGGAGGTCGGGGCGTTGCCACACCCGATCCCTGAAACCTGTGAGAGGCGCCGATCATGCCGACGTTCAACGACCCCAATGCCGATGCCCGCGAGAGCGCTGAGGCCCTGCGCGGACTCGCTCACGCCAGCCAGCGCGTCGAGGACCCCGAGGTGCTGTACCCGGTGATCGGGGAGCTCATGGCGACCACCCGGAACCTGTCACAGGTGCTCGACCAGCTCGGACGTGCCTACCAGCGCCACACCGCCCGCGCGACCACTGATGCCGGCGACCGGGAGACCGGCAGCCGGTTCACGTTCGAGGCTGCCGCCGCGCTACAGGAGGCTTCCGCTCGTCTCCGGCAGGCCGACACGGTCCTCGACCGGGCCTCGAACCGGGCCGCCCGCATCGCCTGGCAGCCCGAGGATGCTCCGCACCGGTGGGTCAGCGTCGTGTTCCTCCAAGGCGAGGAGGCCGAGCCGGTGATGGAGATCATCGACCGGCAGGGCACCGACCCCGCGATCGAATACCTCGCCGGCTGGGACCACGGCGAGGACACCATCGCCGATGCGATGGAGAACGGGTACGTCTACGACGCCGCCCCGCAGACCCCCGCAGACCGGCTCGCCACCCGAGACGACTACGCCCTCACCTACAGCCCGGACCTCGGCTACGTCGGCCTGGCCCGACGCATCGACGCCCCCGACCCCGAACCATCGGCGCAGCCCGGCGAGCACCCCGTCCATGACGGGGCGGGCCGGCACCGTGGGCCGCGCCGGGCGGATGGGGCCTCGTGGTTCCTGCCGGATGCGATCGCCGAGGTCGCTGAGGAGCGAGGACTGTACCGATGACCCGGCCGGAGTCCGAGCGGCTGCACACCGCCGTCCTCGTCACCCCGTCCAAGGAACGGCGCCGACTGCGCAAACAGCGCCGGCACGCGGCCGCGAAGCTCATCGCCGAGCAGCGCAGAAAGCAGCAAGCCGAGGCGAAGGCGAAGCAGGCCCGCGACCGCGCCGAGCGCCGGGCGGCCCGGTATCTGCCCACCGCCGGCGAGCCCGGCCCCGCCATGCTGCGCACACCGGGAAGGTTCCGGCTACCCAGACACCAGGACACCTCCGCGATGCTCGCCGGCGCCTACCCGTTCCTCGCTGAAGGCGGCCTCGGCTCGCAGGGCGTGTTCATCGGGCAGGACCTCTACTCGGGCGGGAGCTTCGTCTACGACCCGTGGGTGCTGTATGCGAACGGGGTCATCACCGCCCCGAACGTCGTCGTCGCCGGGATCGTCGGATCAGGGAAATCCTCCCTCGCGAAATCGCTCTATACGAGGTCGTTAGGGTTCGGGCGGCGGGTCTACATTCCCGGCGATCCGAAGGGCGAGCACAGCGCCGTCGCCGAGGCCGTCGGCGGTCGGGCGATCAAGCTCGGCCACGGCCTGCCCGCCCGCCTGAACCCTCTGGATGAGGGGTACCGGCCGGGTGGGATGGATGATGAGCAGTGGACGGCGACGGTCACCTCCCGCCGTCGTGACCTCATCGGCGCCCTGACCGAGACGGTGCTGGCGCGGCCTATGTCGCCGTTGGAGCACACCGCGATCGATACCGCGTTGGCGGCGACGATGCGGGAGAACACGGTGCCGATTTTGCCGATGGTCGTCGACCATCTCCTCGACCCCGCAACGGATCAGGACGGCCGGCTCAAGGAGGACGGCCGCATGGTCGGCCATGCGCTGCGGCGTCTGGTCCGCGGTGACCTGGCCGGCCTGTTCGACGGACCCTCGACGGAGGTGTTCGACCCGTCGCTGCCGATGATCTCCCTGGACCTGTCGCAGGTCACGGAGAACTCCACGCTCATCTCGGCGCTGATGACCTGCTCGTCGGCGTGGATGGAGGCCGCTCTGCTCGACCCGTCCGGTGGGCAGCGCTGGTGCATCTACGACGAGGCCTGGCGGCTCATGTCCCAGCCGGCCCTCCTGCGACGGATGGATGCGCACTGGAGGCTCGCCCGTGCGTATGGGATCGCGAACGCGATGATCTTCCACAAGGTCTCCGACCTCGACAACGTCGGCGACCAAGGCTCGGCGATGCGGGGGCTGGCGAACAGCCTCCTGGCGAATGCGGAGACCAGGATCATCTACAGGCAAGAATCCGACCAGCTCGGCCCGACCTCTCAGGCGCTGGGGCTGACCGGCACCGAGCAGTCCCTGCTGCCCACGCTCGGGGTCGGGCAGGGCCTGTGGAAGATCAAGGGCAAGTCCTACGTGATCCAGCATCAGCTACACCCTGCCGAAAATCGGCTCTTCGACACGAGCTCGCGGGCAGCGGCACGCAGCTAGGACACGCAGGCGGTGCGGGCGCACCTGCCGGCATGAGACATGCCCCGAACCCTGATTCGTCAGCCCCGATCTCGGTGCCGCATCTCGTGCTCGACGTGCACGAGGACGGCACCCTGGCCGCCACCTTGAACACCCACCCGGTCGCCGCTCCCGAGGAGTCGGGGGCGTGGCGGCGGGCGATGTTCGCGCAGATCATCGACCACGTCACCCATGACCGGGCGATCCCGGTGCGGGTCACGGTACACGAGTCCGACGGCACCACGTTCACCGACATCCTCCCCGCCGCCCCACGCCCCGCCCCGCAACCCGAAGCGGCGCCGAAGCCGGAGCCGGTCAAGGCGGCCAAGCGTCGCCGCGGCACCGATCCGATCCGTGTCGACGGTGGGGATGGGTTCATCGCCGGGGAGGACGTCGCGGTCGCGCTGATCGTCGCCCACACGGACGCCACCCCCGACGGGCAGGCTCGTGCCCTGCTCGATCCCGCCCAGGTCGCCGCAGCGAAGGCGGGCGAGGTGGTGCTGGTCGGGCGGGTCTCCGGCACGATCGCCGTCCGGGGCCTGTCGTGACCGGCCAGCCCGCCCGCTCCGGGAACGGCGGGGCGATGGGCGACGAGCTCACCAACATGATCCTCATCGCCATCGGCGCCCTGCTCGGGGTCGCGTTCGTGCTGCGGATCGCCGGCAGCGTGGCCGCGTTCCTCACCGGCACCGCCCAGCCGACCGCGGGGATGACCGGCGGGGTCGCTGTGTTCTTCGATCCCGCCGATCCCGGCGGGCAGCTCGGCGCCAACGGGTTGAGCCCGGTCGTCTACTGGATCGTCGCCGCCCTCATGCTCACGATCCTCGTCACGGCGGGATTCTGGGCGTGGGGGCTGATCCGGCGCATGAGCCGGCAGGCCGCGCACGACCCGCACCGGCAGGAGGGCACCGCCACCCGCCACGAGGTCGCCCGCGCCGCCTCCGCGAAAGCGCTGCTGCATCGCGCGGGCACGCTGCGTCCGACACTGGAAGATCCCCGGCCCGGTGATGTCGGCTACCGGCTCGGCACCGCGCACCGGCACGAGGTCTGGGCCTCGGTCGAGGACTCCATCCTGCTCGTGGGAGCCCCGCGAAGCGGCAAGGGCCTGTTCCTCGTGATCCCGGCAATCCTCGACGCCCCTGGCGCGGTGGTCACCACCTCGACGCGCCCCGACAACGTGACCGCGTGCCTGCGCGCACGCAGGCGGATCGGGCCGGTCGCGGTGTTCGACCCGCAGCATCTGGCCGAAGGCCTGCCGGCCGGGATGCGATGGTCGCCGATCCGGGGATGCGAGTCGCCGCAGACCGCGATGATCCGCGCCGCCGGCCTCGCCTCGGCCACCGGCCTGTCCGCGGGCGGGGTCGAGGGCGGCGACTTCTGGGAAGGCAAGACCAAAGCCGCCCTGCAAGCCCTCCTGCACGCCGCCGCCCTCGATGGGCGGAGTCCGGCCGAGCTGTTCCGGTGGACGCTCGATCCCACGAGCGCGGCCGATGCGGTCGCGATCCTCACCAACCATCCCGGCGCGGCGACCGGGTGGGCGGACTCGCTCGCCTCGATGATCGACGCCGACCCTCGCACCAGAGACTCGATCTGGCAAGGCGTCAGCCTCTCGCTCGCAGCGCTGGCCGACCCTCGGGTGCTCGATGCGGTCTCCCCAGGCGAGGGTGAGGAGTTCGACCCCGAGCAATTCATCCAACGGCGCGGCACTCTGTTCCTCCTCGCGACCGGGGCCGGGGCGGGCAACAGCGCCGCGCTCGTCGCCGCACTGGTCGAGGACCTGGTTGAGACGGCCCGCCGGCTCGCCGCCCGATCGACGGGAGCGCGGTTGGACCCACCGATGCTGCTCGCCCTCGATGAGATCGGCAATCTCTCGCCCCTGCCGAGCCTGCCGACATTGATGTCCGAAGGCGGGGGCACGGGCATCACGACCTTCGCGGTCTTGCAATCCCTCGCGCAGGCCCGCGACCGGTGGAACGAGCACCAGGCCGGAGCGATCTGGGATTCCTCGATCGTGAAGATCCTCCTCGGCGGCGCCTCCAACAGCCGCGACCTGCAAGACCTCTCCACGCTGATCGGGGAACGCGACGAGCTGACCGACTCGACCACCGTCGGCGACTACGGCTCCCGCTCCAACCAGCGCTCCGTGCGCCGGGTCGCGATCCTCCCGCCGGACCGGATCAGGACGCTCCCGTTCGGCACCGCCGTCACCCTCCTGCGCTCAGCGCCACCGATCATCACCGATCTGCGCTCCTGGCCCGACCGACCCGACGGGGCACGACTCAAGGCCGACCGGGTCGAGGTCGAGCGCCTCCTGCACAACGCCCAGCAACAGCAGTAGCCGGCCGGGTAGAGCGCTGGGCAGCAGACGCGCACCTGCCTGCCGCAGCGGACCCACCGCCGCCTGAGCAGAGTCAGAGGAGTACGCCATGAGCGAGCAGCAGCACAGCAACCCGGACCCGGAGATCGGCGAGGCCTTCTACGGATTCATCGCCTCCGACCCGAAGCCCACCACGCATGACGGCACGAAGCGCCTGTACTTCCGGGCCGGGCAGGAGCACTACGACTTCGCAGCCGACGGATCGCGCATCAAGCTGCCCACGACCTTCCACGATGTCGTGGCGTTCCGGGGCGCGGCCGAGAGCGGAGAGCGGAAGCTCGAAAAGGGCGACTGGTTCCTCGCGGCAGGACGCACCCAGTCGAGCACCAATCCCAACACCGGAGCCGAGCGCACAGAGTTCATCGCGAGCCGGTTCGGGCACGACCTCGCCCGCATGAACACCGAGGTCGGCACCCCACGACGCCGCGCGCAGATGCAGTCCGCGAACCGTGAGCAGCCCGAGCGCTCCGTCACCTTCGAGCCCGTCGAGCAGGACCAGCCCGAGCACGAGCAGCCCGCACGGGCCATGTGAGCGAAGAGGGCCGAGACATGATGAACGGGAACACCACGCCCCCGCCCGACGACACGGACACCAACGGCAAGGAGTGGGAGGACGACGGCTTCGGGCGGCTCGACCCGGACGACGACGTGCCCGGCCCGCCCAGGCCGGTGAACTGGAACCTGCTGCTCTCCCACGACCTGGAGCAGGAGTGGGTGGCGCTGAACCGATGGGTCGAATGGCTCCGCCGCACCTACGCACTCCCCGCATCGGTGATCCCTCCCTACTGGCACCGACACCCCGAGCTGCACTGGGAACTCAGTGCGCTGCATCTGCACTGGCTCGGTGCCTACGACCCCGAGCAGAACGCCTCAGCCGCGATCGGGTGGCACCGCGACTTCGCCGCCGCCCGGCAGCGACTGCGCGACTGGGTCGCCGCATCCGGCACGAGGCTGGATCGCGACCGCCCATCCCGGCAGACCTCCTGGCCCGGCGAACCACCCGCCCCGCCGGTCGAGGACGTCCCGATCACCGACCGACGCTCGGACTTCATCGCGTTCGTGATCGAGCAAGTCGCCCGCCGCAAGGCCGCCGAGGACGCCGTCTTCGCCCGCCTCGACGACCTCGATGCCGACGCCGAGGACGGGTGAGCGGTGATGGTGCGTAACTATGAGCGCAAGACCACCCGGCCGCCGGCGGATCGGAACCTGCGGGTCACGTTCACGAGGCGGGAGCAGATCGACGTGGAGAAGGTCGCCGAAGTCCTCATCCGCGTCGCCCTGCGCGAGGCCGGCACCGCCAGCGCGGTCGGTCACGCCGGAGACCGGCTCCGGGCGCTGCTGGGCAGCCAGCGGTAGAATCCCTGTAGTACGTCCATCAGGGCGCTACCGGCTTACCAAGTTGTTGCCCGAACCCGTCGCGGTTCGGCAGGCCCTTCCTATCTGTGTCGTGACAGTCTGACGGCGCCCGCACCCATCCCCATTGCTGGGGGTGGGTGAGAGCCCCGAAAGGCAGTCACGACCATGACGCTCATCGACCTCCCCCAAGGCCTCGACCTCGCCGCTCTACGCAACCTCGCGAGCGGTCCGAAGCTCTCCTGCGAGCAGATCCTTCCCGATGGGAAGGTCCCCGCGATCTCCTACCTGCGGGTCTCCACCAAGGACCAGGCCACCCGCAACGGACTCGAAGAGGGCCTGTCCATCCCTGCGCAGCGTGAGGCCGCGCAGCGCAAGGCCGACCAGCTCGGCGCGGTGATCGTCGCGGAGTTCATCGAGCCCGGCGAGTCCGGCAAGACCGCCCGCCGCAAAGCCCTCCAAGAGATGCTGGACTACCTCGCCGAGCACCCCGTCAGGTACTGCATCATCAACAAGGTCGACCGGATCGCGAGGAACCGGCTCGATGACGCGATCATCCACGCCACCCTCCGCCAGGCCGGGGTCACGCTCGTGTCCGTCATGGAAAACATCGACGAGACCCCGTCGGGGATGCTCATGCACGGCATCATGGCCTCCATCGCCGAGTTCTACTCCCTGAACCTCGCGCAGGAGGTCACCAAGGGGCTCGTGCAGAAAGCCTCCATCGGCGGCACCCCACACAAGGCGCCCATCGGCTACCTCAACGTCCGCACCACCGACCCGAAGGGCCACGAGGTCCGCGACGTGCAGCTCGACCCCGACCGGGCCGAGCTCGTCCGGTTCGCGTTCATCGCCTACGCCACCGGGGACTGGTCGCTGTCCAAGCTCACCCGCGAGTTAGAGACCCGCGGGCTCACCACGAGGCCCACGCCGACGTTCCCCGCGAAGCCGGTCACGACGACCGGGCTGCACAAGATCCTGACGAACCCCTACTACCAGGGCATCGTCACCTTCCGCGATGTCACCTACCCCGGCACCCACGACCCCCTCGTGACCCCGGAGACGTTCGATCAGGTACAGACGATCCTCGGGCAGAACCACGTCGTCGGCGACAAACCGCAGAAGTACGACCACTACCTCAAAGGCTCGATCTACTGCGGGTGCGGGAAGCGGCTCATGTTCGAGCGACCCCGCAACCACCAGGGCGTCACCTACGACTACTTCACCTGCACCGGCCGACGGTTCAAGCGCAACAACTGCCAGCGCACCGCCGTCCTCACCCACCGCGTCGAGCAGTCCATCGAGACCCGCTACCAACACGTCTCGATCACCGCTGACGAGGCGACGCAGATCAAGGGCGTTCTCGGGCAGGTGTTCGACACCCTCGCCGAGTCCACCAGCGACGAACAGAAAGTGCTCGCCGGGCAGAAGGCCAAGCTCGAAGCCGAACAGGTCAAGCTCCTCCAAGCCCACTACGCCGACGCGATCCCGATCGACCTGCTCAAGACCGAGCAAGATCGCATCCGCGCGAGCCTCCAAGCGATCACGGGCCGGCTCGACACCTTGGAGACGACCTACGACAAAGCCAAGGTCGGGCTCGACGCGATCCTCGGTCTCCTCACCGACATCGACGACGTCTACGCGAAGGCGGAACCAGCCGAGCGGCGGATGCTCAATCGGGCACTGTTCGACCGCATCAGCATCGATGACGAGGACCAGGCCACCCTCGAACCTGTCGAGGCGATCGCCACAATCCTCGCCTCCGATCCCAGGTCACACAACGAAAGAACCTTGCCCCGCGATCACGCGGGGCAAGGTTCGAACATTCAACTTTACGTGGAGGTAACGGGACTCGAACCCGTGACCTTCTGCATGCCATGCAGACGCGCTACCAGCTGCGCCATACCCCCGTATGTTTTTCTCTCCGCCGCCGTGGCGACTCCTATACTTTACTCATCCGCCCAGTGCCGATGCAAATCGGGATGACGTGGCGCTCGCCACATCGCCATCGGCTCCTGACCTGGGGCGATCACTCGCCCGCTGCGGCTGGTCCGGCCTCTGGCAGGTGCAGATCCACCCGGTCCACATCCGCGTAGAGACGATCCAGCCCGTACAGGACGCGCTCCTCTTCGTGCTGCACATGGACCACGAGATGCCCATAGTCGAGAAGCACCCACGTGCCGGACCCCCGTCCCTCCCGGCGCAGCGGCGCGGAGTCGTGCTGCTCACGCAGCTGACGCTCGATCTCATCCACGATCGACCCGATCTGACGCTCTGACGGCGCCGAGCAGAGGAGGAAGGCGTCGGTGATGCCCAGCCTCTCCCCCACGTCGAGGCCCACGATGTCTGTGGCAAGCTTGTCCGCAGCCGCGGCGGCGGCTGTGCGCAGTTCGGTCAGGACCGCATCAGAGATGGTCACGTCGAGTCGAAGCTCCTCAGTTGTCGGCAGATCCCCGCCGAAGTGTGGTGTGGTCGTGTCAGAGAACGGTGAACAGGACAACGCCGACGGCGATCAGCAGCAATGCTGCCAGGATGATCACCAGCCAGAGAAGCAGGGCCTGCCGGGAGGCCTGCCGGGTGGTCTGTTCCACCATGTCGTCAAGTTCGAGGCCGTGGGCGCCACTGGCCTCGATCGGGTCGATCTCCCCGGTGGGGACGTCCACGTACTCCTGGTCGTCCGAGGTGGCGTAGGCGCGGAGCGCCTTGCGGGTGATGACCTCAGACTCAGGCCGCTCCCGACGACGACGTCGGCGGTCACGCTCCTCCTCCTCGATCTCCCGACGACGGCGCTCCTGGTTGGCCTGCATGGCCTTGGCAGCGAGTGCCTGCTGCTTCTTCAGCAGCTCAGGATCCACCCGATGCGGGTCCTGGGCCGACTGCGTCGCGATCGCTGCCGTCAGCTGGTCGATCTCCTGCAGCTTGTCATCGGTCAGCGCCTGGAGGCTGCCGGTCTCTCTCAGCAGGCGCCGTGCCTTGCGTGACGCGGGCACGGGTGCCGTCTCCTCCGGCGAATCCTCGGAGTCCTCCCCGCCGTCCGCCTCGTCGTCGTCCGCGTCATCTGCGTCGTCGTCCACGTCTTCGGCATCATCTGCCTCGTCCTCAGGCAGACCCGCGTCGGCCGTCTCACCGCCGGGGTCGCCGGCTCCGAGGCCGACGTCGTCGGCGTCCTCGAGATCGTCGCCGTCGAAGTCATCGCCGTCGTCATCCCCGTCGTCGTCATCGCCGTCGTCATCGTCGAGATCGTCGGCGTCCGATGCCTCAGCCTGGTCGCCGTCCTCGGAAGGGGGGACGGGGACCACCTCAAGAGTTCCGGTCTCCGCGGCATCCACATCCACCAGGCCCTCGCTGTCCACCAGGTCCTCGCTGTCGGCCAGGTCCTGGGCTGCGTCTTCCTCCCGAACCGCCGGCAACGTCACGTCGGTGACCTCTGCCGCAACGTCCTCGACGCCCTGACTGTCGTCAGCCGCGCCGTCCTCACCGGCGGCATCCTCGCTGCCGGCAACCGCTTCGTCATCGTCAGCATCGAGCACCGCGGCGTCTGCCTGGTCGTGGGGACTCACCACGGGCGTGCTCGCCGTCTGGGTCTGTTCGTCGAGCACGACGGCGGCAGAGACCGGCCCAGCCGGGGGCGTCGGCTGAGAATCTTCGTCAGAAGGCGTGTCGACGGAGCCGCCGTCCTGGGTCCCCGAGGGACGCCCGTCGGCCTGCTGGGCGGCCAGCTCAGCCTCACGACGACGGCGCAGCTCCTTCCGGGACACGGGCAGATAGCGGGCGCGGAGATCGCCGCCGTCGCCCTGCTCGGGGTTCTCTGCACTCATGTCGTAGCCTCCTGCGGACTGTGTGTCGTCCGGGGTTGCGGGATTTCGTCCATGCTATGCCGGGAGTCGTCCTCGCCCGTGGCCGCCTCGCCGGACGTGACAGACGACTCGTCTGCACTGGAGAGATCCTGGTACAGCCTGTGCTTCGCGATGTACTGCACCACCCCGTCCGGCACCAGATACCAGACCGGTTTGCCGTCCCGGACCCGTTCTCGGCAGTCGGTGGAGGAGATCGCCATCGCCGGGATCTCCATGAGCGAGATGTGATCGGTACGCCCGAAGTCCTCGGAGACGTAGCCAGGCCGAGTGACGGACACGAAGTGTGCCAGCTCCCACAGCTCGTCGACGTCCTTCCAGGACATGATCTGTGCCATCGCATCCGCCCCGGTGATGAAGAACAGATCCGCCTCGGGATAGAGGTGGCGGAAATCCCGGAGCGTGTCGATCGTGAAGGTCGGTCCTCCGCGATCGATGTCCACCCGCGACACGGTGAACCGGGGGTTGGCCGCCGTGGCGATCACAGTGAGCAGGTACCGGTGCTCCGGTGCGGTGACATCACGTTCCGCCTTCTGCCAAGGCTGGCCGGTCGGGACGAAGATGACCTCGTCGAGCTCGAACTCGCTGGCGACCTCGCTGGCAGCCACCAGGTGACCGTGGTGGATGGGGTCGAAGGTCCCACCCATGAGCCCGAGCCGCATCCTGCGGCGTCCGGGGTCGGAGGTGGCGGCGGACTGTGGAGGCACTGCGTTCAGTGGTCCTCGTGCTCCCGGGCGGCGGGGCTCTTGCTCTTGCTGGAGAATCCGACGGTGATCAGCAGGAGCAGCATCAGCACGATGAACATGATGATGCCGAACCACTCGGCGGGCATGAAGAGGGCGATCTCCTCTTCAGCCTCGGCGGCCAGCATCTCGGCGGCGAACGGCAGGTTGAGCATGCCTCTCCCTCTACGGACGATTCAGAACACCGCAAGTCTACGCGAAGACGGGGCCGACTCGCCTGTCGGCGCACCGGAGCGATCCGATGCGCCGACAGGTCGAACCGACCCCTTGTCAGGCTCGCGTCAGCGGCAGCCTCATGGAGCCTGCGGCGGCGCGGACGGTGGAGTCCCCGGAGGCGACTGCGGCGGCGTCCTCGGGGGCGACTGCGGCGGCGTCGCAGGGCGTCCGGTCGACCCTGTTCCGCCCGTCGACCCTGTTCCGCCGCCGGCCTGGGCTGCGCCGCCCGTCCGTCGGGTGGCGTCGGCACTCGCGGCTGCCGGCGTCGACGTGCTCGCCCTGTTGTCCTCGAGCCTCTTCAGGGTGCGGGCCGCCGTGTCCCGGCCTCCCAGGCCGAAGGCCAGGGCCGCGGCCAGAGCCCCTCCGACGACGACGGCGCCGAAGGCCAGATTGATGATCGAGTCCGCGATCCCCATGTACTGCAGACCCATCGCCACGAACAGCGCGAGCGTGCCGTAGCGGATGATCGTGCTCGCGGTCCCGCCTCCCACGGTGCGGGCCAGGAGGTTGGCGATGAAGAAGCCGACTCCGATGATGATCGCGCCGAAGAGGACCCGGCCGCCGAGCGCCAGGACTTCGTTGAGGATCAGCGTGATCTCCGGGAAGTTCAGAGCCCTGGCCGCCATGATGGCGAAGAAGAGAACGATCGCGACCTGCCCGATCTTCGCGAGGATCGACGAGACACTGGACTGCTGCGGCTCGACGCCCAAGGTGGCGGCGAACCGGTCGGTGCCGATGCTGCCCAAGGTCGACTCGAGCAGGCCTCCGATGAACTTCGCGATCAGGACGCCGACGCCGAGGATCAGCGCTGCGGCGATGATCGCCGGGATGGCGTTGAGGATCATGTCGAGCATCGCGGTGGCAGGCTCCGAGATCGCCGAGATGCCCAGTACCTGCAGAGCGGCGATGCCGACCACGATGACGATGATCGCGAACACGATGTTGGCGATCGTCGAGGTGATCCTGCGATTGACGTCGACGGCCTCGGCTGAGGCGCCACCCGGCGCCTGGCCAGGCGGTGGACCGCTCTGCCCCGCGGGTGCCGCCGTACCCGGAGCCCCTGCCGCCTCACTGGTGCGGTCAGCGGCAGACCTGGCCCGGTTCGCCAGCCCGTGGAAGTTCACCCTGCCGACCGTCGCCTCGATGAGCTGCTTGACGAGGCGGGCGATCACCACACCGATGAAGAAGATCACACCGGCGGCGATGATGTTGGGCAGGAAGCCCAGAGAGACCTGCAGCAGCTCCTGCACCGGGGTGAGGACCTGTTCCAGGGCGAACACCTGCAGGACCGCCACCAGGCCGAACAGCCAGATCAGCAATGAGGCGATCTGGCCGAGCCCCTCGCCCAAGGACTGGCCGCCATCACCTCCACGCTGCAGGAGAGGAACGCTTCTGACCAGTTTCGCCACAGCCCATCGGACTACCTTGGCCACGATCCATGTGACCAGAAGGATGACCAGAGCTATGACGACCTTCTCGACCAGCCCCAGCCAGTCGTAGTCGCCCAGGTTCATGATGACTCCTTCGTCGTCTGCGGTGGTCAGCCGCTCGCGAAGGAGTGGCCGACATCACATACGCTACCGAAGGCCCTGGCAGGCGTCTACCGTCAGCGCGTCAGTCCCCCGGGCAGGATCCCGGGAACGCGGAGCTCTCGGCACGGGCCCCACGCACCTGCCCTTCACCGCGAACGATCCATTTGGTGGTGGTCAGCTCGCCCATGCCCATGGGGCCGCGGGCATGCATCTTCTGCGTCGAGATCCCCACCTCGGCCCCCAGGCCGAACTCTCCGCCGTCGGTGAACCGGGTCGACGCGTTGACCACGACCGCCGCCGCGTCGATCTCCGCCACGAACCGGTCCGCATGGGCCACCGAATCCGTGATGATCGCCTCGGTGTGTCCGGTGCTCCACCGGCCGATGTGTTCGATCGCCTCCTCCAGGGAGTCGACGACGCCCACGGCCATCTGCAGATCCAGGTACTCCGTGGCGAAGTCCTCGTCCGTCAGCTCCAGGACCTGGCCTTCGACGCCGCTGCGCGCCGGATCTTCCGGCTCCTGGACCGGCAGCCACTCCTGGGCTCGGGGGTCCAGATGCAGATCCACGCCGGCACGGAGCAGACCGCGCAGCACCTCACGGCCGGCGGCCTCCGCATCCCGATGCAGCAGCAGGGTCTCCGCGGCATTGCACACGCTGGGCCGATGCGCCTTGGCGTTGACCACGATGTCTCGAGCCATCGACGGGTCGGCGCTGGCATCGACGAACACGTGGACGTTGCCCTCACCGGTCTCGATGACCGGCACACGGGAGGTGCGCACCACATGCTGGATCAGTTCCCGGCCTCCGCGCGGAATCAGCACGTCCACCGAGCCGACCTGCGTCATCAGCTCGGTCGCGCCGTCTCGTCCGTGCGCATCGATGCTCAGCACAGCGTCCACCGGCGCCGCCGTGGCCCGCAGGGCGTCCCGGATCACGGCCAGCAGCGTCTCATTGGTGCTCTGCGCCGCCGAGCCGCCGCGCAGGAGCGCCGCATTACCGGACTTCAGCGCCAATGCGGCGATGTCGACCGTCACATTGGGGCGGGCCTCGTAGATGACCCCGATGACGCCCAGCGGAACCGTCACCTGACTCAGTCGCAGGCCGTTGGGCAACGTGCGACCCTGCACGACGCGACCCACAGGGTCGTCGAGGGCGATGATCTCCTCCACGGCGGCGGCCAGCTGTTCGATGCGTGCCTCGTCGAGGGCCAGCCGGTCCAGCAGGGCACGGCTCAGCCCCGACTCCCGACCGCGATCCAGGTCCTTCTGGTTCGCCTCGATGAGGGCGGCCCGCGACTCACGCAGCCCCTGGGCCACAGCAGCCAGCGTCCGGTCCTTCCGCTCCCGATCCAGCTGAGCGAGGCGTCTCGACGCCGCACGGGCACGCGCGGACAGCTCCCGGATCGCTCCTGGCAGGTCCTGGTCCTCGGTCCGGGTCGTCTCGCCCTCGAACTCCCGGCCCGCGTCCTGCTCGGTGGTCAGCTTCTCGGTGGTCTGCTGCTCCGTGCTCTGCTGCTCCGTGCTCTGCTTCTCGCTCATGCTCTCCAGCCTAGTCCTCGTCGTCCCGGGGACCACCCCCGGGCGTCACATGCGGCGGTCGGTCCTGCCGTCGCCGTCGGGGATCGTCCTCTCAGCAGTGTCATCCACCCAGCACCGGCACGCGCACCATGTCATCGGTGTGGACCACCGGTCGCTCGTAGTCGGTTCCCATGTCCCGGCCCAGGTCCGCCGTGGAGCGTCCCAGCATGCCGGGCAGCTCCGTGGAGGCATATCCCACCAGTCCGCGGGCACGCACCACGCCTCGCGGGTCGGCGATCTCCACTGGGTCTGAGGCTTCGAACTCGCCGCTGACCCGCAGGATCCCCGCCGGCAGCAGTGAGCGTCGCCCGTCCACGACGGCGGCGACAGCACCGTCGTCGATGGTCAGGCGTCCCTTGACGTGGGCCAGATGCGCCAGCCAGGCCGAACGCGCACCGCGGCGGCGGCCCTGGGCCACGAAATAGGTGCCCACATCCTCGCCGGCGAAGAGCCGCGGAGCCTGCGCCGCAGAGGTCAGCATCGCCGGGATGCCGTTGCCGGCTGTGATCTGCGCAGCCTCGACCTTGGTGACCATGCCTCCGGTGCCGACGCCGGCCTTGCCGCGTCGGCCCAGCGTCACCCCCTCCAGATCCTCGGGGCCCCGCACGGTGGGCACAGGGCGTCCGCCCTGCTCCGGAGGCCCGTCGTAGAGGGCGTCGACGTCGGAGAGGAGCACAAGGCCGTCGGCGCGGATCAGGTTCGCCGTCAGCGCCGCGAGGCGATCGTTGTCTCCGAAACGGATCTCATGGGTGGCCACCGCGTCGTTCTCATTGACGATCGGCACCGATCCGAGGCTCAGCAGCTTCTCGATCGCCCGCAGGGCATTGGTGTAGTGGGTGCGCCTGATCAGGTCCTCCACCGTCAGCAGCACCTGCGAGACCGTGGTCCGGTATGTGGCGAACGCCCGGTTGTAGTGGGCCAGCAGCAGCCCCTGTCCCACGGCGGCCGCGGCCTGCTGGGTGGCCAGGTCATGGGGCCGACGCTCCAGTCCCAACGGGGCCAGTCCGGCCGCGATCGCGCCGGAGGAGACCAGCACGATCTGCGTCCCTCGGGAACGCAGCAGCTGCAGCGCGTCCACCAGGCGGTTCAGCGCGTCCACGGAGATCCCGCCGTCGAGGGTCGTCAGCGAGGAGGAACCCACCTTGACCACGAGCCGTCGGGCGCGGGTGATCTCGGAACGCTCGGTGATGACCGACTGGGTCAGGCGAGGAGTGCTCATCGACGGCCATCCCCCGTCTCCTCCGCCTCCTCCGCAGAGCGTCCACCGTGCTCGATGCGCAGGTCCTCCTCAGGATCGCCGTGGGTGTAGACGACCTCCACCTCGTCCTCGTCCCCACCGGCGCCTTCGTCCTCCTCAGCATCCCAGTGGGCGTACTGGGCCTCCATCTCGGCCCGCACCGCGGCCTTGGCGTCACGGCGGGCCTGCTGCTCGGCACGCTTCTGCTCCCGGGTGGGACGGTTCGTATCCTCGAAGCGGAGGTCACTCCCCCGGGGTCCAGCCAGATGCTCGGCTCCACCGACCATCGTCGGCTCCCAGTCGAAGACCACGCCGTCCTCTCCCCCGACGACCACGGCGTCTCCGGGAGTCGCTCCCTGGCGGAAGAGCTCGTCCTCGATGCCGAGCTTCGCCAGGCGGTCGGCCAGGTAGCCCACCGCCTCGTCATTGTTGAAGTCGGTCTGCTGGATCCAGCGCTCGGGCTTGGCCCCACGCACCCGGAAGAGCGGCTCTCCGCCCTTCTCCTCGCGGGTGATGGTGAACGGCTTCGAGTCCACCGCCTTCGGTCGGACCGTGACCTGCACGGGAGCGGAGGGCGCCTCCCGCTGGCGGCGGGCCTCCTCCACGATCTCGGCCATGGCGAAGCCCATCGCCCGCAGCCCGGATCGGTTCAGCGCGGAGACGTCGAAGACCCGGAGACCGCGGGATTCCAGCTCCTCGCGGACCATGTCCGCCATCGCCTCCCCATCCGGCAGGTCGGTCTTGTTCAGCGCCACCAGACGCGGACGCTCATTCAGCGGGATCGCGGCCTCGCCCGTGTGCCCGGAGGCATCGACGACGGCGTCGGGCGCGTAGGCCGCGAGCTCCGCCTCGATCGCCTCGAAGTCGCTCAGCGGGTCACGGTCGGTCTCCAGGGAGGCGCAGTCCAACACGTGCACCAGTGCCGCGCAGCGCTCGACGTGCCGCAGGAACTCGTGTCCCAGACCCCGGCCCTGCGCCGCGCCGGGGATGAGGCCGGGCACGTCGGCGACGGTGAACCTCGTCTCACCCGCCTGCACCACACCGAGGTTCGGCACCAGGGTCGTGAAGGGGTAGTCCGCGATCTTCGGGCGGGCCGCGCTCATCGCAGCGATCAGACTCGACTTGCCCGCCGAGGGGAACCCGACCAGGGCGACATCGGCGACGGTCTTCAGCTCGAGGACGACCTCGCGCTCCTCGCCGGGGGTTCCGAGCAGCGCGAAGCCGGGGGCCTTGCGCTTCTTGGAGGCCAGCGCGGCGTTCCCGAGGCCCCCCTGTCCGCCGTCGGCGATCGTGTGCCGAGCCCCGGCGCCGACGAGGTCCGCCAGCACAGTGCCGTCGCGATCCTTCACCACTGTGCCGTCGGGCACCGGCAGCTCCAGAGTCGCTCCGCGGCGCCCGTGACGCAGTCCGCCCTGGCCGACGCCGCCGTTCTCCGCCCGACGATGCGGCCGGTGGTGGTAGTCCAGGAGCGTCGTGGTCTGCGGGTCGACGACGAGCACGACGTCGCCGCCGTCGCCGCCGTCGGCCCCGTCCGGGCCGCCCAACGGCTTGAACTTCTCCCGGTGGACGGACACGCAGCCGTGCCCGCCGTCACCGCCTGCGGCGTGCAGCACGACGCGATCGACGAAGTGTGCCATGGTGATGCTCCTTCTCAGGGGCCGATGGGCCGGTCTCATCTCCGGCTGTTAAGACAGATCGAGGACGGACCGTGATGGCCCGTCCTCGATCTGCTGTCAGTCAGTCGTCCGGGCCCGCAGGGCGCAAGGCGCCCAGCTCAGCCCGGCGCCGCACTCACTGTGCGGCTGGGACGATGTTGACGACCTTGCGGCCGCGGCGGCTGCCGAACTCCACGGCGCCGTCGGCCAGGGCGAACAGGGTGTCGTCCCCGCCGCGCCCGACGTTGGTGCCGGGGTGGAACTTGGTGCCGCGCTGGCGCACCAGGATCTCACCGGCGTTGACGGTCTGGCCGCCGAAACGCTTCACGCCGAGGCGCTGTGCGTTCGAGTCACGGCCGTTGCGAGTCGAGCTCGCACCCTTCTTGTGTGCCATAGGTCTGCCTGCCTCTCAGCTGGATGGTTGTGTGGAACGGGATGAGCGTGCGTCGTCTCGCCGCTCAGGCGATGGAGGTGACCTTCACGCGGGTCAGCTCAGAACGGTGACCCTGGCGCTTGTGATAGCCGGTCTTGTTCTTGAACTTGTGAATGACCACCTTCTTGCCGCGGACGTTCTCCAGAACCTCGGCAGTGACCGTGACCTTGGCGAGGTCGTCGGCTGCGGTGGTGACCTTGTCCCCGTCCACCAGCATCACTGCCGGCAGCTCAATGGTGCTGCCTGCCTCGGCGGGGACGCGGTCAAGGGTCACGAGGTCTCCGACGGAAACCTTCTCCTGGCGGCCGCCAGCGCGGACAATCGCGTACACCACTTGGGACTCACTTCTCTCGATGACAAATATGGACAAATTCCTGATCTGGTCGGACACGAGGACTCGACCACGGTCAGGCGGGATTCGCATCACGCCTGAGCATCTCAGGAATGCGGATCGTCTGACTGGCGGTCTACTCGTTCATCTCCGAGCACAGAAGACGTGCTGGTGCCGATGACACCAGGGATCTACTTTACGGGAAGAACCGCCCAGCAGCAACTGAGCGGCCCCTCCGACACGCCGATCATGTCGAGGGCGCGTCACCGTTCTCGGTCTCCGACTCCGAGCCGCCGTCGGAGGAGGTCTGGCTGATCTCCTCCGCGCTGACACCCACGCCGAGCATCACCGGCTCACCGGCTCCTGAACCGGCCGGCCCGCCCCGGGATCCCGAGCCGGCCTGCGCATCCGCGGAGTCAGCGGACCCCGCTTCGGTGCTGCTGAACGTCCGACTCGGCCCGGTGACCTCGGCCGAGACCTCCTGCACCTCACCGGCGGCACCCTGAGCGGAGCCTGCGGCTCGGCGACGCCGGCGCCCCCGAGGGCGGCCGGAGGCCTCTGAGTCGGCAGTGCGCCGCGAGGGACCCTCGTCTGCCGAGGACGCCTCGGACCGGGAGGCCAGGGCCTCGTCCAGCGAATCCAGCGAGACCGTGGCGGCACGCTCGTCGGACGACGGGGCCGCGATCTCCTCGCCCCCTCGAGGCACCGGGACCGGCTCGCCGCCGATCGTCAGCACCGGGGTTTCTCCGCCGCCGGCGACCTCCTGCGGCTTCTGGTCGTCCTGCCCGCCGTGGCCGTGTGCGGCCTGATCCTGCCCGGCGGCCGCGAGGCTGCCGCCGCCGGTGGCGCGGCGGGGCTTGCGCCCGCGACGTCGCCGGCCCGAGCCCTGCTGCTCGCCGGAGTCCTCCCGCGTCTGCCCGGACGTGTCCTGGCCCCCGCCGGAACCGGAGCCGCCGGACGTCTCGTCCGAGGAGTCCTCGGTATGTCCTGTCGTCGCCGCGGCGACCTGGGCCAGCGCCTGACGAGCCTTCTCCTGCTTCTCGCGCTCCTGGGCGCTCGGCTCGCCGGAGGTCTGCTGGTCGGCCCCGGAGGAGGCCTTCCCGCCCTTCTTGCGACGCTTCTTCGGGCCCTTGCCGGAGCGTGCCTCCCCCTGGGAGGTGTAGGAGGGCACATGGCCGACCGGCTCCCCATGGGTGATCAGCCCGCGACCCGCGCAGTGCTCACAGGGCTCCGAGAAGACCTCCAGCAGGCCGGTCCCCATGCGCTTGCGCGTCATCTGGACCAGACCCAGGGACGTCACCTCGGCCACCTGGTGCTTCGTCCGGTCCCGCCCCAGACACTCCACCAGCCGCCGCAGCACCAGGTCCCGATTGGACTCCAGGACCATGTCGATGAAGTCGACGACGATGATGCCCCCGATGTCCCGAAGACGCAGCTGCCGCACCAGCTCCTCGGCGGCCTCCAGATTGTTCCGGGTGACCGTCTCTTCGAGGTTCCCGCCGGAGCCGGTGAACTTGCCGGTGTTGACGTCGACCACAGTCATCGCCTCGGTCCGGTCGAAGACCAGGGAGCCGCCGGAGGGAAGGTTGACCTTGCGGTCCAGCGCCTTGGCCAGCTGCTCGTCGATGCGGTGGTGGGCGAAGATGTCGTCGGCCTTCTGCTCCTCAGGGTCCCAGCGGTGCAGCCGGTCCAGCAGGTGGGGCGCCACGTATGTCACGTAGGCCTCGACGCTGTCCCAGGTCTCCTCACCCTGGATCTCCATGGAGGAGAAGTCCTCGTTGAAGACGTCGCGGACGACCTTGATGGTCAGGTCCGGCTCGCTGTAGAGCAGCTCCGGGGCGAGGACCTTCCGGTCCGCCTTCTGAGCCTGGATGGTCTCCCACAGGGCACGGAGCCGGTTGATGTCATGGGTGAGCTCCTCCTCGGAGGCGCCCTCGGCGGCGGTCCGCACGATGACGCCGGCGTTGTCCGGCATCTGCTCCTTGAGGATCTTCTTCAGACGGGACCGCTCGGTGTCCGGCAGCTTGCGTGAGATGCCCGTCATCGAGCCGCCCGGCACGAACACCAGGTACCGTCCGGGCAGCGAGACCTGGCTGGTCAGCCGTGCCCCCTTGTGGCCGACGGGATCCTTGGTCACCTGGACCAGGACCGAGTCGCCCGACTTCAGCGCGTTCTCGATCTTCCGGGGGGCGCCGTCCAAGTTGGCGGCGTCCCAGTCGACCTCACCGGCGTACAGCACCGCATTGCGGCCCCTGCCGATGTCCACGAAGGCCGCCTCCATGGAGGGCAGCACGTTCTGGACCTTGCCCAGGTACACGTTCCCGATGAGGGAGTCCTGCTGGGTGTTCGACACGTAGTGTTCGGCGAGCACTCCGTCCTCGAGGACGCCGATCTGGATCCGGTCGCCCTTCTGCCGGACGATCATCTTCCGGTCCACCGACTCGCGGCGAGCCAGGAACTCCGCTTCGGTGATGACCTGACGCCGACGTCCGGTCTCCCGGGAAGCACGACGACGCTGACGCTTGGCCTCCAGGCGCGTCGAGCCCTTGAGGCTGGCGACCTTCGTCGGGGCTGAGGACTCCGAGACCTCGCGGGGCGCGCGGACGCGCGTCACCGTGTGCTCCGGGTCGTCACCCTCGCCGCCGGCGACCTCCATGTCCACCGAACCACGGCGACGGCGCCGACGCTTGCGGACCACCTCGCCCTCGGCGTCGCGGGGCTCCTCACCGTTCTCACCATCTCCGGCCCCGCTCTGAGCGGAGGATCCGGAGTCACCGGACGGCGACGCCTCGGAGCTGGCCGATGATTCGGGCGTCTCGGAGTTCTCCGAGGACTGTCGGCTGCGACCCCGACCACCGCGGCGGCGCTTGCGCCGTGACCGCCGCTGTCCGCCGGAGCCGTCGTCATCGGCGCCAGATCCGCCCGAGGACTCGCCGACTGAGTCATCGCGGGAGTCTGCCCCGTCGTCCCCTCGGTCGTCCTGGTCCTCCCAAGCGTCCCGGTCCCGAGCGTCGTCATCGGACTCCGCGTCGGCGGCTGCCGCGTCCTCCCGAGAAGGACGGGAACGCCGCGCCTTCTCCACCACGGAGAGGTCGGGGGCCTGGAACAGGACCATGACGGGGTCGGCCGCCGGGGCCTCCTCGGCAGCCTGCGCGTCCTGGTCCGACCCCTCGTCCTCCTCGGTCGCGGCATCGGACGCCAGGCCGGCGGCCTCCTGAGCGGGAGCGTCCTCGGCACTCCCGCGGGCCGGCGTGTCGCCGCCGGTGCCGGAGTCCGTGCCGCTGTCCGTGGCGGGCTCGGGCGTGTCGGTGTCCGGCTGGGCTGCGCTCGTGGCCTCTGCCGACGCGTCCGCCGGAGGGGGGCTGAACGGGTTGAAGATGTCCGCGCCGACGGTGTCCTGTGTCGACGCCGCGTCGTTCGGCGTGTCTGTGTGCGACATTGTTCTGTTGCTCCATGCCGACGCCGAGGCTGCCACACCCACCCTCGCGCCGGCTGCTTGTACGGTCATTCCTCCGGTCACGCCCTCCCGCTCTCTCACAGCGGGTGCGACCGGGGCACATCCTTGATGTCTGCAAAAACCTGTCTCGCAGCCTCGCGGACCATGCCGGGCGCTGACAGCGTCCTTCGCTGTGCGCTCTTCACGGCCTGTCCGCGAACACTCACTCCGTGCTGCTTCCGCCCGCGTGCAGTATTGGGGCCCGCGAGGGCTCCTGGGGCGTCGGCGGCGGCATCTTGCGCTGTGTCGTCCATCGTCTCGTCGGATCCGTGCAGACTCGGGGGCGTCCCTCGTCCACGACGGGTGCCGGCGTCGCCTGGCCCATGCATGTGGTGCGGATATGCAGCTGTCGGAGCAGTCAAGCTCGTCCGACCCCCGGGTGTGGTCCGGGCGTCGGTGATTCTCAGTATCGCACACCCGCACTCGGTCCCCCGGCAGGCTGATGCCCTGGGCCGGAGGACTCACGGTTCAGCCTCGGCCCGTACAATGCTGGACATGGCAGTGGAGAAGACCGCGACCGTGGAGGCCCCCGACGGCGGCCGCACCCTTCAGGCGCGCGGCCCGTTCAGCCGTCCTGCGGTGGGCCTGTGGCTGGTGATCACCGGACTCGTCGGGGCGGTGGCGAGCTTCCTGCTCCTCTACGAGCGGATCCAGCTGTGGCAGGACGCCGAGCACTCCACCGCCTGCGACATCAATCCATGGGTCTCCTGCGGGGAGGTCATGAACTCCTGGCAGGCCGCGACCTTCGGCTTCCCGAACATCTTCATCGGCGTGGTGGGCTTCCCCGTGGTGATCGCGATCGGCATCACGCTGTGGGCCGGGCTCCGGCCCCCGCACTGGTACTGGTCCGGTCTCCAGGCCGGTGTCCTCTTCGCCTTCGGCTTCTGCGTCTGGCTGTGGTCGCAGGCCGTCTACGCCATCGGTGCGCTGTGCCCGTACTGCATGATCGTCTGGGTGGCGGTGATCCCTCTGACGGTGGCGGTGACCGCCCGCAACATCCTCGCCGGCGTCATCCCGGCCTCTGAGGCCCTGCGCCGCCTGACCGCCGACTGGTGGTGGGTGGTCATGGTGCTGCTCTATCTGCTGGTGGCCGTGAGCATCGTGCTCGAGCTGCCCCAGGCGCTCAGCCTCTGAGGCCGGACTCCCGCGCTCACCGGACTCCCCGGGCTCACCGGACTCCCCGGGCGAGTGCGCCGCGGACTCAGCCGAGGTCCGGCGTCGTCTTCTCCTCCTCGAGGAGCGTCCAATGTCTCCGATAGGCGTCCAGCACCGCCTCTTCCACGGCGTCCACCGTCAGGCCGGGCAGGAGTTCGTCTGCGGATCCCGCCGTCAGAGGATCCCAGGGGATGCCCAGATGCGCGTAGACCTCCCCCAGCACGCGGCGGACCTCCGCACCTCCTTCGACCACGATCACTGAGGAGAACAGCCAGCCGGTGGCGATGACGCGCTGGGCGGTGCCGATGACCTTGACGCGCCGATCCGCCGCCCACGGACCGGAGTCTCCCCGGCCCACCGCGTGCACGGACTCCCGTCCGGCGCAGTACTCCCCCGGGATCTCCCCCAGGCGCGCCTCCAGCCCGCAGGCGGTCAGCGCGGCGGTGAGGAGCTCGCCGAAGGCGGCGAAGCGGTCCTGGGACTCCACGATCGGATCGTCGTCGGGTTCGATGTGGTCCACCACGAGGCAGCCCGGATGATAGGCGGCGGCCCGCCCGCCGGCCCGCCGCACGAGAGGCTCGAATCCGAGTCGCCGACACGCCTCGGAGGCGGCGTCGAAGCCCGGCAGCCGCTGGTCCCGCTGGCCGAAGGCCACCGTCGGGCGAGGGCGATAGATCCGCAGCATCGGGGCGGTGCCGCCGGATCGCGTGCGCTGGAGCAGCGAGATCGCCCCGGCCAGGTCGGCCCCAGCACCCTGGGACTCCGCCAGTCGATGCAGCTGCAGCTCTTGGGACGGACGCGTCCGGCGTCGGGAGCTCCTCACAGCGGTCGGACGGTGAGGATCTGTTCGGCACGGCCGAACGGGCCCGCAACGTCGTGCAGCACCGACGAGGTCAGGCCGACACCGTCGGCACCGAAGGTCTGCCGGGTCTGCACGCCCAGCCACTGTCCCACCGGAGTCCGATGCAGGTGGATCTGCAGGTCGACGTTGGGGAACATCCAGGACTCGGGCCCCGGAGGCACCCGCGGCGCCACGCCGTTGGCGGTGTCCACCATCCCGAGCAGGCGCACCAGCGACGACGTCTCCGCGCCGGAGACCATCTCATAGGGGTTGCGCAGCCAGGTGAGGCCGCGACCGGGGCGATGTTCCTCCCCCACACGGATCTCGAGGGAGCGGATGTAGCCGCCGGGCCAGACCTGCATGCCCTCCCAGGGCTCCATCAGATCGGGCCCCGGCACGGCCTCGTCTTCGCTCGCCGCGACCTCGGCGGTGTCCGAGGTCTTCAGTCGCCAGCCTCGCGCCACCACCGCGGTGCGCCCCTGAGCGATCATCTCCGCCTCGACGAGCTCGATGGTGCGCCCCGGACGGATCATCCGGGTGACCACCTCGATCTCGCCCGCGTGGATGATGCCGTGGATGTCCAGGCTCAGGCGCGCCAGCCGCAGATCGTCACGGGGATGGAAGCTCTCCAGCGCATGCGTGAGGAGCCCCGTGGCGGGAGCCATGTGCTGCTCATGCGGGTTCCACGCCCCCTGGGCATGGATCGTGGAGCGGAACCGGCCCTCGCCGAGAGACTCATAGAAGAAGTCTCCGTCAGCGAGCTCTATCGTCTCATCCTTCGTCTGCTGCGAGCCCCCGGACTGCACGGTCACGTCAGAAGTCCCAGTCCTCGTCCTCGGTCTCCACGGCCTTGCCGATGACGTAGGAGGAACCGGAGCCGGAGAAGAAGTCGTGATTCTCATCGGCGTTGGGGCTCAGCGCGGAGAGGATCGCCGGGTTCACGTCGGTGACGTCCTTGGGGAACATCGCCTCGTAGCCGAGGTTCATCAGCGCCTTGTTGGCGTTGTAGTGCAGGAACTTCTTCACGTCCTCGCTCAGCCCGACGCCGTCGTAGAGATCGTGGGTGTACTGCACCTCGTTCTCGTAGAGCTCGAACAGCAGATCGAAGGTGTAGTCCTTCAGCTCCTGACGCCGCTCCGGAGTCTCGGCCTCCAGCGCGCGCTGGTACTTGTAGCCGATGTAATAGCCGTGCACCGCCTCATCACGGATGATCAGACGGATGACATCGGCGGTGTTGGTCAGCTTCGCGTGGGCGGACCAGTGCATGGGCAGGTAGAAGCCGGAGTAGAAGAGGAAGGACTCCAGGATCGTGGAGGCCACCCGCTTCTTCAGCCCGTCGTTCCCGTGGTAGTAGTCCATGACGATCTGAGCCTTGCGCTGCAGGTTCGGGTTCTCCCGGGACCAGCGGAAGGCGTCGTCGATCTCCTTGGTGGAGCACAGGGTGGAGAAGATCGAGGAGTAGGACTTCGCGTGCACCGACTCCATGAAGGCGATGTTCGTGTACACCGCCTCCTCATGCTGGGTCAGCGCATGCGGGATGAGCGCGACCGCGCCCACCGTGCCCTGGATGGTGTCCAGCAGGGTCAGGCCGGTGAAGACCCGCATGGTCAGGGTCTGCTCCTCCGGGGTGAGCGTCGCCCAGGACTGGACGTCGTTGGACAGGGGCACCTTCTCCGGCAGCCAGAAGTTGTTGACCAGACGGTTCCAGACCTCGCCGTCCTTCTCGTCCGGCATGCGGTTCCAGTTGATGGCCTCGACGTGGTCGAGCAGCGTCGAGGAGGTCGTCGCAGATGCTGATGTGGTCATCTCGGGTGAGGTCTCTCTTCTCGTCCGGGCGGGTCCGTTCGGCCCAGCCCTCGTCTCTCCGTCAGTGTCGATCGGCGCGGTGTCGGGCGTCCGGGGCGGGCTCCGCGGTGGGCCCGCCGCCGAACCTCACAGCATGCAGGACACGCAGCCCTCGACCTCGGTGCCCTCGAGCGCGAGCTGACGCAGACGGATGTAGTACAGCGTCTTGATGCCCTTCTTCCACGCGTAGATCTGGGCCTTGTTGATGTCGCGGGTGGTGGCGGTGTCCTTGAAGAACAGCGTCAGCGACAGGCCCTGGTCCACGTGCTGCGTGGCGGCCGCATACGTGTCGATGATCTTCTCATATCCGATCTCGTAGGCGTCCTGGTAGTACTCCAGATTGTCGTTGGTCAGGAAGGGCGCCGGGTAGTAGACGCGCCCGATCTTGCCCTCCTTGCGGATCTCGATCTTCGAGGCCACCGGGTGGATCGATGAGGTCGAGTTGTTGATGTAGGAGATCGAGCCCGTCGGCGGCACGGCCTGCAGGTTCTGGTTGTAGATGCCGTGCTCCATCACGGAGGCCTTCAGCTCGCGCCAGTCGGCCTGCGTGGGGATGTGCACGTGGCTGAACAGCTCGCGGACCTTCTCGGTCTGCGGCTCCCAGACCTGCTCGGTGTACTTGTCGAAGAACTCGCCGGAGGCGTACGTCGAGTCCTCGAAGCCGTCGAACACCTCACCCTTCTCCATGGCCAGCCGGTTGGAGGCACGCAGTGCGTGGAACAGCACCGTGTAGAAGTAGATGTTCGTGAAGTCGAGGCCCTCGTCGGATCCGTAGAAGACCCGCTCCCGGGCGAGATAGCCGTGCAGGTTCATCTGGCCCAGGCCGATGGCGTGCGAGCGGCGGTTGCCGTCCGCGATCGAGGGGACCGAGTCGATGTAGGACATGTCCGAGACCGCGGTCAGCGAACGGATCGCCGTCTCGATGGTCTGCCCGAAGTCCGGGGAGTCCATCGTCTTGGCGATGTTCAGCGAGCCGAGGTTGCAGGAGATGTCCTTGCCCACCGTGGCGTAGCCGAGGTCCGGGTTGTACTCGCTGGGCTCGGAGACCTGCAGGATCTCGGAGCACAGGTTGGACATGGTGATCCGGCCCTTGATCGGGTTGGCCCGGTTCACCGTGTCCTCGAACATGACGTACGGGTACCCGGACTCGAACTGGATCTCCGCCAGGGTGGTGAAGAACTCCCGAGCGTTGATCTTCGTCTTGCGGATCCGCGCGTCGTCGACCATCTCGTAGTACTTCTCGGTCACCGAGATCTCACTGAAGGGCTTGCCGTAGACCCGCTCGACGTCGTACGGGGAGAACAGGTACATGTCCTCGTTGCGCTTGGCGAGCTCGAAGGTGATGTCCGGGACGACGACGCCGAGCGAAAGAGTCTTGATGCGGATCTTCTCGTCCGCATTCTCCCGCTTGGTGTCCAGGAATCGGTGGATGTCAGGATGGTGCGCGTTGAGGTACACGGCACCGGCTCCCTGGCGGGCGCCCAGCTGATTCGCGTAGGAGAAGGAGTCTTCGAGCAGCTTCATCACCGGGATGACGCCGGAGGACTGGTTCTCGATCTGCTTGATCGGAGCGCCGTGCTCGCGGATGTTGGTCAGCGACAGGGCGACCCCGCCGCCGCGCTTGGACAGCTGCAGCGCCGAATTGATGCCGCGGGCGATCGACTCCATGTTGTCCTCGATGCGCAGCAGGAAGCAGGAGACGAGCTCGCCGCGCTGCTTCTTGCCCGCGTTGAGGAAGGTCGGCGTCGCCGGCTGGAAACGCCCGGAGACGATCTCCTCCATGATGTCCATCGCCAGCTGCTCGTCGCCGCGTGCCAGATGCAGGGCCACCATGCAGACCCGGTCCTCGAAGCGCTCGAGGTACCGCTTGCCGTCGAAGGTCTTCAGGGCATAGGAGGTGTAGAACTTGAAGGCGCCCAGGAACGTCGGGAAGCGGAACTTTCGGGCATAGGCGGTCTCCCAGAGCCGGTTGATGAACTCCCGGCTGTACTGTTCGAGGGTCTCGACCTCGTAGTAGTCCTTCTCGACGAGGTACTTCAGCTTCTCGTCCAGGTCGTGGAAGAACACGGTGTTGGTGTTCACGTGGTCGAGGAAGTACTGCCGCGCGGCGAACTGATCGGCCTCGAACTGGATCTTCCCGTCCGAGCCGTAGAGGTTGAGCATGGCATTGAGCTCGTGGTAGCTCAGCCCCTGCCACTGCGGCGGCAGCTCCTTGGCGAGCTGCTCTCCGGCGGCACCGGCGTGCGATTCACGGTCCTTCAGCGGCGTGACTGCTGTTTCCAAAACTCTTCCAATCCCTGGTGGACGGTGGACACGTCGTCCTCAGTGCCCATCAGTTCGAACCTGTACAGATGAGGGACACCGCATTTGGCGGCGACGATGTCCCCGGCGATGCAGTAGCTCTCGTGGAAATTCGTGTTGCCTGCGCCGATGACTCCACGCAGGAGTCTCCGGTTGGACTCCACGTTGAGGAACTTGATGACCTGCTTGGGCACCGAGCCCCGTCCGCCGTCCGCCCCATAGGTGGGGAGGACCAGGACGAAGGGCTCCGTGGCCTGCAGAGTCTCCTCTCGGGTGTGGAGCGGGAGTCTGGCGACCTGCTCGGCCGGCAGACCCAGCTTCTCCACGAAACGATGGGTGTTGTTCGAGACCGAGGAGAAATAGATCAGGGATGCCGCCGTCGTCCTGCCGGGGCCGCCGTCCGCAGGGGCGCCCGCGGCGCCGGCGGGGCCGGCGGGGCCGGCCGCCTCCACGGCTGCTGCGGTCATGGCTGCTGCTCCTCGATGGTTCTCAGGTGCTGCTCCGCACTGATTCCTGCCGGGTGTCCATGCGCGGGGAGACTCTCTCCACCCCGCTCGCGGTGTCAGAGATCAGGCGACCGAGGTGGCCTCGGCGCGCGCGGCGAGACCGGAGATCTTGTCCGGCCGGAAGCCCGACCAGTGGTCGTCCTCGGTGATGACGACAGGGGCCTGCATGTAGCCCATGGCGCGGACGCGCTCCAGCGCCTCCGGGTCCTGCGAGATGTCGACGGAGGTGTAGGCGACACCGTTCTTGTCCAGGGCGCGGTAGGTGGCGTTGCACTGGACGCATGCGGGCTTGGTGTAGACGGTGACGGACATGGTCCTCCCCTTCTCTCCCGCCCTCTGCGAGGGGCGGGCGTCGTCGTCGGGTGTTCCTGTGGAAGCAATGCCTCAATACTACATCTTGGGTCGGGGCACGGTAGTCACCACTAGATGCTGTACTCACACCAGTGTAGTTCGTCCACCGGCGAGTGCACAGCCCCTGTGGACCGACGGATCCGCGGATTCATGCGGATCCCTGCGTGACGCACCCCGGTGGTCCACAGCTGTGGAGATCGGCCCCTCCACGGGAAGGATGATTTTTCTCACCGCGTGTCGCGGCGTGTCGACCCGCTGGGACGGAAGATATGCCCCGCAGACGCAGAACCGGCCGCAACATCTTGTGCTGCGGCCGGTCCGAGGCAGGGTCGGGCGGGCGGAATCAGTGGCACATGCCTCCGCTCAGCACCACCGGGCGGTGATCACCTTCCCAGACGCCTGGGCGTCCCCGGCGGCGGCGAACAGCACCGCCGGATCCCCTGGGTCGAGCTCATGGGTGATGACCGACTCGATCTCCGGGCGTCTGGCCAGCATCTCCACGGCGGCGTCGATCTCCTCATGGAACCGAAAGGTGCCCACGTAGCGGACCTCCTTGGCGATGAACGGCGCCAGATCCACCGGTCGCGGTTCAGCCGGCACCATTCCCACCTGCACCACGACGCCCGCAGGACGCACTGCTTTCAGCACCGCCGAGATCGACGCCGCGGCACCGGAGCACTCCAGCACCAGGTCGTACGCGCTGGCAGGGAGTTCCTCCCGCGAGACGTCCACCGCGCCGTCGGCGCCCTGGCCGCGCGCCCTTTCCAACGGCTCCGCCAGAACATCGGCCACCGTGACCTCAGCGGCCCCGGCGTCGCGGAGCGCTGCGACCGCCAGCAGACCAATGGGCCCGGCGCCGGCGACCAGCACCCGTGCCCCCTGCACCGCGGCACCCACCGTCCGCGCCTGGGCGAGGGCATGCAGGGCCACTCCGAGCGGCTCCGCGAGCACGGCCCGGCGCACCGGGAGCTCCCGCGGGAGCGGTCGCACCATCTCCCGGTCCACCAGGAGCAGCTCGGTGAGCGCCCCCTGAGTATGAGGCCAGGTCGACGCGCTGCCCAGATACGATCCGTCCGGCCACAGATGGGGCGCCTCGGCGATCCGGGGGTCCCGCGTCCCGAACCGCGCAGGATGCACCGTCACCGGCGTTCCTGGCGCCCAGCCCCCGGACGGGTCGTGCTCCACCTCTCCGGAGAGCTCATGCCCCGGGATCAACGGTTCCCGCAGCTCGAAGGCGCCGTTGGCCCCCTGCTGGAAGTAGTGCAGGTCGGATCCGCAGACCCCCACGTGGTGGACGGCGATGCGCACCTGGCCCGGGGACGGCGGCGGCACCACGGTCCGACGCACCTGCGCCTGCTCGGCGCCGTCGATGAACAGCGCACGCACCTCACGCGACCCCGCCTCCCCCGTCGTCCAGGGATCCCGTTCGCTGGGCCTGTCCATCAGACCACCGCCGTCATGCCGCCGTCGACGAACAGGTTCTGCCCGGACACGAAGCTCGAGGCCTCAGAGGTCAGGAAGAGCAGCGCACCGGAGAGCTCCTCGAAGGAGCCCCAGCGTCGGGCCGGCGTGCGGGCCACCAGCCAGGAGCTGAACGCCTCGTCCTCCACCAGCGCCCGATTCATCTCCGTGGCGAAGTAGCCCGGCGAGATCGCATTCACCTGGATCCCATGGCGCGCCAGGTCGGCGGCCATGCCCTTGGACAGCTGTGCCACGGCTCCTTTGGTGGCGGAGTACGGAGCGATCGTCTCCCGCGCCAGCATCGACTGGACCGAGGCGATGTTGACGATCTTGCCCGACCCGCGGGCGACCATCCCGGGCACCACGTGCCGCGAGACGTAGAAGACGCTGTCCAGATTCGAGGCGACCAGCGCGTCCCAGTCCTCCGGATCGAAGGTCTCGAACGGCGCGCGGCGCTGCAGGCCGGCGTTGTTGACCAGGATGTCGGGGACGCCGTGGACCGCGATGAGCTCCTCCAGCCCGGCCCGCACGGCCGCGACGTCGGTCACGTCGAAGCGGACCGACACCGCCTCGCGACCGGATCGACTCGAGGCCTCAGCCCGCACGGCTTCGAGGGCCTCAGCGTCCCGGCCGTGCACCACCACGCGGGCCCCGGCGTCGGCGAGAGTCAGCGCCAAGGCCCGACCCAGCCCTCGGGAGGACCCGGTCACCAGCGCCAGCCGGTCCGCGACGTCGAATAGGGCCGAAGGGCCGGTGGGCACGGTCGACCCCGGGTCATCGCCTGCGGACTCCGCAGGTCGCTGCATGTGCTGATCAGTCATGATCCCCCTTCTCAGACGGCACTGGCGGCCAGGTAGACGATGCCCACGAGCAGGAAGCCGAGGACGGACTGCAGCGCCTGCTGCACGGTCCAGGTCTTCAGGGTGGTCTTCACGTCCATGCCCATCAGGCGACCGACCAGCCAGAAGCCCGAGTCGTTGACGTGTCCTGCGAAGACGGAGCCTGCAGCCGTGGCGAGCACGATGCAGGCGACCTGAAGCGCATTGAAGTCGCCGGTGAGCACGGCCGGGGCAGCGAGGCCGGCCGCCGTCACCAGGGCGACGGTGGCCGATCCCTGGGCGAGACGCAGCGCCACCGCGATGAGGTAGGCGGCGACGATGACGGGCAGCCCGATGCCGCTGAGCGAGTCCGCCAGAGCATCCCCGATGCCCGAGGCTCGGAGCACCCCGCCGAACATGCCGCCGGCACCGGTGATCAGGATGACGGAGCAGACCGGGCCGAGGGCCGAGTCCAGCAGCTTCTCCAGTGCCGAGCCCTGTTCACCGCGGCGATGGCCCAGCACGACGGTGGCGACGATCACGGTGATCAGCAGGGCCATGGCCGAGGTGCCGAGGAACGTCAGCGTCTGGACCCACAGGTCCTCGTCGCTGACCACGCCGACCGAGGCCAGGCTGCTCAGGCCGGTGTTGAGGAAGATCAGGAACATCGGCAGCAGCAGCAGGCCGATGACGGTCGCGACCCGCGGCGGGTTGTGCGGCTGGTCGTCGTCGACGTCGCCGAAGAGGCTCGGCACGGGCACCATGATGCGCTCCCCCACCAGACGGCCCCACACGGCTCCTGCCAGGTACCACAGCGGATACGCGATGATGAGCCCCACCAGCAGGACGAGTCCGAGGTTGGCCTCATAGAACTCGGTGGCCGAGACGGGGCCGGGATGCGGCGGCAGGAAGACGTGCATCACGGAGAAAGCGGCGGCGGTGGGGATGCCGAAGAGCAGGACCGACCTGTTGCCGGAGACCCGTCGGGCGACGGCGAAGACGATCGGCAGCATCATCACCAGGCCGGCGTCGAAGAACATCGGGAATCCCAGGATCAGGGAGGCGATTCCCAGCGCGAGCGGCGCCCTGCTCTCCCCGAATGTGGTCACCATCCGATCCGCCAGGGCCTTCGCCCCTCCGGAGTGCTCCACCAGCCGACCCAGCATGGCTCCCAGCGCCACGAGGATCGCCACCGACGCGAGGGTCGAGCCGAAGCCGTCCATGAGCGTCTCCGAGATGGCGGCCATCGGCACGCCGGCGACGATCGCGGTCAGCGCCGAGACGACCACCAGGGTGATGAAGGCGTGGACCTTGAAGCGGATGATGAGCAGCAGGATGAGCGCGACGGCGCCGACGGCGATGGCCAGCAGCGGACCGGTGCCCAGGGTCTGCGTCCAGTTGTCCATGTGTATCTCCATTGATCTGCGGGACGACGCGGCGGGGAGGACCGTGTCCTGCCTCACACGCCGTGAACAGAGCCGAGACTGCCATATAGATCACACTTTTCGCAACCACTAGTCATACCTATGCGTGTCAGCCGTCACGGCCCCATCGTGGTGTCCTAGTGTGGTGGTGATCCGCCCCTCCTACCAGCATCCCCCACCAGCATCCGCAGCAGGACCTCACCCCCAGAAGGCAGGCCCCGTGGCATCACACGACTCCGTCCTCGACCACCTCGGACGCCGCATCGCCGGCGGCGAGCTCGCCCCGGGCACCGTGCTGACTCTCGCAGGGCTCGAGTCCGAGTACGGGGTGTCGCGGACGGTGATCCGCGAGGCGGTCCGGGTGCTGGAGGCCAAGGGCATGGTGGCCTCCAAACGCCGCATCGGGGTCACCGTCGCGCCGATGAGCAGCTGGAGCGTCCTGGACCCCGATCTCATCCGCTGGAGGCTGCGCAGCGCGGCGCGGGCGCAGCAGATCGTCGCGCTGACCGAGCTGCGCCTGGCCGTGGAGCCGGCCGCGGCACGGTTGGCCGCCCTGCGCGCCACGGAGGACCAGCGCGCCGAGATCGGCAGGCTCGCCGCCGAGCTCGACCGGCTCGGAGCCGCCGGCCGGGGCGACAGCCCCGAATACCTCGCCGCCGACATCGCCTTCCACGACTGCCTGCTGGACGCCTGCGGCAATCTCATGCTCACCGCCATCAAGGAGCCCATCGCCGAGGTCCTGACCGGCCGTCAGGACGCCGGCCTGACCCCTGCCCATCCCGTCCACGAGGCGCTGCACAACCACGTCGAGGCCGCCGGAGCCATCGTGCGCGGCGATCCGGACGCTGCGGAACATCACGTGCGCGCCTACGTCGAGACCATCCTCGCCGAGGTGCGGGTCCTGCCCTGAGCCTCTGCCGCCGGTCGGTCACCTGTGAGACCTGCCGCTCAGACCACGCGGTGGCGGCAGTCCCGGCCCTGCAGGACGTCCAGCAGATTGCCCACGGCGGCCTGCGCCATCCGGTGCACGGCCTCAGCAGTGTGGGCCCCGGTGTGCGGAGTGGCCACGACCCGGGGATGACCGATCAGCGGAGAGCTCCGCGGCGGCTCGGTCTCATAGGCATCGACTGCCACCCCATGGAGCCGCCCCTCCTCCAGCGCCGCATGCGCGGCCTGCTCGTCCAGGAGTCCTCCGCGGGCCGTGTTGACCACGATGGCGCCGTCCGGCAGCAGGTCCAGGCGGCGTGCGTCGACCAGATGGCGGGTCCTCGGTGTCAGTGGCACATGCAGGCTGAGCACATCGGCCCGCCGGCACACCTCGTCGACGGAGCCGGGGACGATCCCAAGCTCACGGATGCGGTCATCGTCCAGGGCGGGGTCGCAGCCATGGACCTCCATGCCCAGTCCGGCGCCGGCACGAGCCACCTGCCGCCCGATCTCACCGAGTCCGATGACGCCCAGCCGACGCCCGCCGAGCTCCACACCGTCGGCCCGGGGCCAGTCCCCCGCGGCGACGGCGGCGTCGAGACGCGGGATGCGGCGTGCCACCGCGAACATCAGGCCGACCGTCAGCTCGGCCACCGACTGGGAGTTGGCCCCTGGGGCGTTCGTCACGACGACGCCGGCCGCCCGCGCCGCCTCCAGGTCCACCCGGTCGGTGCCCACGCCGTAGCGGGAGATCACCGTCAGACGGGGGGCCGCTGCGATGACACGAGCTGTGTAGTCGTCCAGCCCGGCCACGACCCCATCGACATCGGCGATCAGGGCGATGAGCTCAGCTTCGCTCAGCGGCCGCCCGTGGGGGTTGAGCACGACGTCGGCCCCTGCCTCTCGGATCCGGCGCAGCGCCGGGTCCTCCGGCGTGCGGCTCAAGGACGTCGGGGTGACCAGGACCTTCATGCGGCACCTCCCGAGACGTCTTCAGCCGGGCTGGTGCGGGCGTAGCCCTCCAGGTACCTGGCGAACTCAGCGGCGTATCGACGCGTCCGGGCCAGATCAGGGGTGATCGTGCTCCTGCGGGCCTCTGTGAGTGCAGGCTGCGCGCTCTCCACGCCGGCCGCGCGCAGTCCCATCTTCACCGCGCCCACCGTGGAGCTGTGCTGCAGCGCCGAGATCTCCATCTCCACGCCGAAGACATCGGCGGTCAGCTGGGTCCAGAACGGCGAGGAGAGCACGCCGCCGGAGAGGATGATCCGCTCCGGCTCGCCGTTGAGCGCCGTCAGCTCCCGGTAGCAGTGGAGCAGAGAGAACGTCACGCCGTGCAGGACGGACTGATACATGTCTGCGCGACTGTGCCGGGGATGCAGCTCGAGGAAGCCCCCGCGCCGTTGGTCCTGCCAGCCGGGGCAGCGTTCACCGAACAGGAACGGCATGAACAGCGGCAGATCCCTCTCCCGGGCGCTGAGCATCGGCTCCAGCTGGTCGAAGGTCATCGCGCCGCCGAAGAGCTGGCCTTTGGCCCAGTCCACGCAGTTGGTGCATCCGGAGGCGGCTGCGCCGGAGAGCCAGCCGGTGGGCGAGCGATAGGCCCAGGTGCTCATCCGCGGTGACAGCGAGGGGCCGCCGACGGCGAACCGCAGGGCTCCCGAGGTCCCCATGGAGAAGGTCATCCGCCCAGGCTCGGTGGCATCCTCCCCCACCTGGTTGAGGCCCCCGTCCGGGGCAGGCACGACCACCGGGGTCCCGGCCGCCACACCGAGCATGCTCGCCGCCTGAGCGGTCAGCGGCGCGGTGTCGACACCGTCATGGAGCTCCGGAAGTTCGATGCCGTCGAGGCCGAGTCGACGGATCACCTCGTGGTCCCAGTCATCGGAGGAGGTGCTCAGCAGTCCCGTGCCGGAGGCCTGGGAGTAGGAGGTCCAGCGGCGACCGGTCAGTCGGGCGAAGGTGTAGCTGTTCTGGTCCATGACCACACCGCCGGTCAGGTCCATGCCCTGGCGGGCCAGGAGCATGAGCTTGAAGGCCGGGTAGATCGCATTGACCATGCAGCCGGTCCGCTCATAGAACCATCGCGTGAACTCCTGGTCCGCACGGAGGTCGGCACAGAGATCCTGGGCTCCCGTGTAGGGCCATTCCTGCACGCCGGTGATGGGGCTCAGGTCCGGCTCGCGGACGGTCAGGCCGTGCCAGGTTCCGGACAGCGCCACCATGTCCACCGAGCGCCCGGCGGCCGCTTCGGCACCGAGCTGGATCAGCTGGACGAAGATCCCTTCCGCCTCCCGGACGGCCGCATCCTCTCCCCCGATGACGAATCGGCGAGTCCGGACCGTCACCTCCTGGGTCTCGGTGTCGAAGAGCATGGTCTTCGCCGAGGTCGTGCTCGCTTCGAGGGCAAGGATGAGCATCCCGTCTCGCCTCCTGGGTCGACGCTGAAGGTGGAGGCGAGCCGCCCGAGGCGGCACCGCCTGCCGCCAATGATATGATCATTTCACTCGAAAAGTGAACCGGGCCACTCTGACGCCCGATGGAAAGGTCGACGATGACCGACGCGCTCGCCACCATCGCCCACCACGGCGTGGTCCCCGTGGTCACGCTCCACGACGCCGACCACGCGCCATCTCTGGGCCGCGCGCTGATCGCCGGCGGGCTTCCCGTCGCCGAGGTGACCTTTCGCTCGGCGGCCGCTGAGTCCTCGGTGGCCGCGCTCACCCGAACGCCTGATCTGCTGGTCGGAGCCGGCACGATCGTCACTGCGGAGCAGGTGGACCGGGCCGCGACGGTCGGAGCGCAGTTCATCGTCTCCCCGGGACTGTCCCGTGCCGTGGTGGACCGCGCCGCCGCCCACGGACTGCCCGTCATCCCCGGAGCCGTCACCGCCACGGAGGTGCAGTCTGCCCTCGAGATGGGCCTGACCACGGTCAAGTTCTTCCCCGCCGCCACCTCCGGCGGCCCTGAGGCCATCAGCGCACTCAGCGCCCCGTTCCCGCAGGTGCGATTCATGCCCACCGGAGGGGTGACGACCCGGAGCCTCCCTGACTACCTGGGACTGCCGTCCGTCCTCGCCGTCGGCGGCTCCTGGATGGTTCCGAGCGACCTGCTGACCCGGCAGGACGAGGCAGCTCTGACCGGGACGATCCGGCACAGCGTGGAGCACGTCGCGCACGTACGTCGGGACACACGACGGCGGGGCTGACCTCCTCGAAGAGATCAGCCCCGCCGTCGTGATGGTCAGGCCGCGCCCGGGTGCGCCTCAGGCCGTGTCCTCATCCACCCAGTCGAAGGACCGCTCGACGGCCTTCTTCCACAGCCTCAGGGACCGCTCGCGCTCGGCGGCGTCCATGGTCGGGCTCCAGCGCTTGTCCTCCGCCCAGTTCGCGGTGACCTCCTCGGTGCCCTTCCAGAAGCCGACCGCGAGCCCCGCCGCATAGGCGGCGCCGAGCGCCGTGGTCTCGATGACCTGCGGGCGCACCACGTCCACGCCGAGGATGTCTGCCTGGAACTGCATCAGCGTCTCGTTGACGACCATGCCGCCGTCGACCTTCAGCTCGGTGAGAGGGCGACCGGCGTCCTCGTCCATGGACTCCACCACCTCCGCGCTCTGGTAGGCGACCGACTCCAGGGCGGCCCGGCACAGGTGGTTCTGGTTGACGTACCGCGTCAGACCCACGATCACTCCGCGGGCATCCGACTTCCAGTAGGGGGCGAACAGCCCGGAGAAGGCCGGGACGATATAGGCCCCGCCGTTGTCCTCGACCTTCTTGGCCTTCTCCTCCGACTCCGGAGCGCTGCGGATGATGCCCAGGTTGTCGCGCAGCCACTGGACCAGGGATCCGGTCACGGCCACGGCGCCCTCGAGGGCATAGATGGTGTTCTGCTCTCCGATCTTGTACGCCACCGTGGTCAGCAGGCCGTTCTCGGAGCGGACGACCTCCTCCCCGGTGTTCATCAGCATGAAGTTTCCGGTGCCGTAGGTGTTCTTGCCCATGCCCGGCTCGAAGCATGCCTGACCGAAAGTGGCAGCCTGCTGGTCACCCAGGATGCCGGAGATCGGGGTGTCGATGAGCAGACCCTGCTTGTGGCCATGGCCGTAGACCTCGGAGGAGGAGCGGATCTCCGGAAGCATGGAGGTCGGAACCCCCATGTCCGCGCAGATCTCCTCGTTCCAGTCCAAGGTGTCGATGTTCATCAGCATCGTGCGCGAGGCGTTGGTGACGTCAGTGATGTGCACTCCGCCGTTGGGGCCGCCGGTCATGTTCCACACCAGCCAGGAGTCCATGGTGCCGAACATCAGGTCGCCGGCCTCGGCACGCTCCCGAGCCCCCTCGACATTGTCGAGGATCCAGCGGATCTTGGGGCCGGCGAAGTAGGTGGCCAGCGGAAGGCCCACTCGCTCCTTGTAGCGCTCTGGACCGACGTCGCCTGCGAGCTCGTCGCAGATCGCCTGGGTGCGGGTGTCCTGCCAGACGATGGCATTGTGGACCGGCTCGCCGGTGTGGCGGTCCCAGACGGCGGTGGTCTCCCGCTGATTCGTGATGCCGACGGCGGCGAGGCTGTGCCGGTTGATGTTGGCGTCGGCCAGAGCCAGGCCGACGACCTCGCGGGTGTTGCGCCAGATCTCCTGCGGGTCGTGCTCGACCCAGCCGGCGCGGGGCAGGATCTGCTCGTGCTCCTTCTGCCCGCTGCCGACGATCTGTCCGCCGTGGTCGAAGACGACGGCTCGCGTGGAGGTGGTGCCTTGGTCGATCGAGAGGACGTAGTCGTTCATGGGTCTGGTTCCTTCCCAGGGGAATGTGCCGCGCTGTGCGGCTGCTGGTCGGACTGCTGGTCGTGATGTCTTCAGTCTGCCTGGAGACTGGGCGGCGCGTCAGCCCCCTCGTGCGGAGCTCAGCTGAGCAGCGGCAGGACCTGGACGGTGGTTCCGGCGAGGATCGCGCCCAGGATCGGGCCGACGATGGGCACCCAGGAGTAGGCCCAGTCGCTCGACCCCTTGTTGCCGATGGGCAGCAGTGCGTGGGCGATGCGGGGACCGAGGTCACGGGCGGGGTTGATCGCATAGCCGGTGGGACCACCGATCGAGGCACCGATGCCGACGACGACCAGCGCCACGGCCAGCGGGCCGAGCTCCGAGGGGGTCTCGCCGAACATCAGCACCAGCAGGACCAGCACATAGGTCCCGATGGCCTCGGTGACCACGTTCCAGCCGTAGGCCCGCTTCTCCGGTCCGGTCGAGAAGACGCCGAGGATTTTGCCTGCGTCGGTCTCGGCGTCGAAGTGCTTCTTGTAGGCCAGCCAGGCCAGGACCGCGCCGATGAAGGCACCGATCAGCTGGGCCGCGAAGTAGGCGAACATGTGCGGCACGGTGGCCGCGATGCCCGGGGCGAACTCCTCAGCCCCGGAGGTCATCAGGCCGACGGTCACCGCCGGATTGATGTGGGCTCCGGACCCGTAGGCCACATAGACACCGGCGAAGACGCCGAGGCCCCAGCCGAAGTTGATGAGCAGCCAGCCGCCGCCCAGCCCCTTGGTCCCGGCCAGGATCGCGTTGGCGACCACGCCGGCACCCATGAGGATGAGCATCGCGGTGCCCATGATCTCAAACAGGAAGATCGTTTCCATTGGTCCCTCTCCTATTGCCATTCATCATTGAACGAGGTGCGGATGATGATACCTGTGAGCGGACGAACATTTCGCCGTTTGGCTGTGCTGCATCTCACAGTTCATTCAGGGTGGACCTCTGCCCGTCCGATCAGGGACAGGCGAGACACCCGGACGTCGCCGCCGACTCCTGCCGGGCGGCGACGTCAGATCAGGGTCACCGAGCGAGGTAGTCCGGCGTGGCCTCCGCCACCAGCGCGGCCGCCTCGGCGTCGCTGGCGGTGCGTTCAGCGGCCCGGTGCGCCTCGACCACCCGTGTGAAGGCCTGCTTCTCACGCGCGACAGCGGCCTCGTCCCAGCCCAGGGCCGGTGCGACGATCTCGATCACGGCGTCCATGGCGCCCAGCCCGCGGTCCGGGACCTCGTGGAAGACCCGGGTGCGCCGCTCGAGGAGGTCCTCCAGGTGGAGGGCGCCCTCGGCACGGGCGGCATAGAGGAACTCCACCCGGAGATGCCCCCCGGTGCCGGGCGCCTCCTCGCCGAGAGCAGGGTCTTCCTCGACCAGGGCCAGCAGCTCCGGTAGCAGCGAGCCGTATCGGTTGAGCAGCCGATCCACTGTCTCGTCCGACCAGCCGTGGGCCTGACCGATCTCCGGCGCCCGGGCCTCCCACTCGCTGTATCCCTGCCCGCCGAGCAGCGGCATGGCATGGGTCAGACTCTCGCGGTGGACCTGCCGATCCCCGAGGGCGAAGGTGATGACGTCCTCCGCCATGACCCGGTAGGTCGTCAGCTTGCCTCCCGCCACGGCGGAGAGCCCGGGGGCCAGACGCATGACGGTGTGCTCGCGGGAGACCTTGGAGCTCTTCGACTCGTCGGTCTCCACCGGCTGCAGCAGCGGACGCAGGCCGGCCCACGTGCCGATGACGTCGTCACGGCTGAGGTCGGACTCCAGCACTGCATTGGCGTGCTCGAGCACGTAGTCGATGTCCTCCGCGGTGGGCGCAGGGGTGTCGATGTCTTCATGCCACGCGGTGTCGGTGGTGCCGATGGACCAGTAGCGCCCCATGGGGATGATGAACAGGACGGACTTCTCGGTCTGGGTGATGACGCCGACATGGTCGTCGGCGGAGATCCGGTCCTTCGGCACAGTGATGTGGATGCCCTTGGAGGCCAGCACCTTCAGCCCCGACGGGACCTCGGCGGCCTCCTGCTGCCGACCCGTCCAGACGCCGGCGGCCAGCACCGTCTCCCGCGCATGGATCTCGAGGCGCTCACCGGTCTCGCGGTCTCGCACGGCCACTCCCTGGACGGGAGCATCCTCGGCGGCGGCGGCCTCGGCGTCTGCGGTGTCGGCCGCACCCGCACGCAGGTACTCGGTGACCTCCGTACGGGTCGCCACCAGGGCGCCGAGACTGTGGGCGCTGCGAGCCAGCGTCATGACCAGTCGCGCGTCGTCGACCTGGGCGTCGTAGTACTCCAGGGCGCCGATGAACTTGTCATGGTCCAGGCCCGGGAAGCGCTGCCGCAGCCGCGCGCGGGAGAGATGCCGATGGAACGGCACCGGGCGCTTCTCCCCGGGACGCATGGACATCGCGTCATAGAGGGAGACCCCGGAGCCGATGAACGCTCGGTCCAGCACGCGCTTCTCGAACGGGAAGACGAACGGCAGGGCCCGCACCAGATGCGGCGCGGTGTGCTTCAGCAGCAGGTCGCGCTCCCGGAGAGCCTCAGAGACCAGCTTGAAGTCGAGCATCTGCAGATAGCGCAGCCCGCCATGGACGAGCTTCGAGGAGCGGGACGAGGTGCCCTGGGCGAGGTCCTGCGACTCCACCAGGCCGACGCGGAGTCCGCGCGTGGCGGCGTCGAAGGCTGCGGCGGCGCCGACGACTCCACCGCCGACGACGAGGACGTCCAAGGGGTCCTCGGGACTGGTCCCCGCCATCGCCTCGAGGGCCTCGCGGCGGGTCTCTGTGCTGAGCGGCTCTGCTCTCACCGGCGATCTCCTTGTCACGTGGACGGTGATGTGTGGTCCATCTCATCGGGTCCAGCGCATCTTCTCAAGCCTTCTGCACAAACGTGCACCATTGGGGCATACTGCACACCATGAAGGCCTCATACCGCGAGAAGGCGGAGTACCACGCTGCACGGATGTACTACGGCGAGCATCGGACCATGCAGTCCGTCGCGGCGGAGCTCGGCGTCTCCCGCTCCACCGTGTCCCGGCTCCTGCAGCAGGCGCGTCGTCAGGGCATCGTCAGGATCTCGCTGCATCCCCCGGTGGACCGCACCAGCGCCCTGGAGCATCGGATCGGTGAGCTCTACGGGGTGCGCGCCCATGTGGCCGTCTCCGAACGCGGGGACGACCCCGCACGCCGCAGCGACAGCGTCTCGGTGCTGGCCGCCGGGCTCATCGACCGGCTCGTCACCCCGGGGGCTGTGGTGGGCGTGGCCTGGGGCCAGACGATGACCTCGGTGGTGGCGCGGCTGAACCGGCGCGAGGTCCCTGACCTGCATGTGGTGCAGCTCAACGGCGCGGTGAACTCGGAGCCGGAAGGCATCGGTGCTCCGCTCGGGACCGGAATCGGCGTGGTGGAGCGGTTCGCCGCGGCCTACGGCGCCCGGGCCCACGTGTTCGCCGTGCCGGCGTTCTTCGACTACGAGGAGACGAAGAAGGCGCTGTGGCGGGAACGCTCGACCCGCCGCATCCTGGACATGCACCGCCGCGCCTCCCTCGCGGTCTTCGGAGTCGGGACCTTCGCGGAGGGGCAGGCCTCCCAGGTCTACTCCGGCGGATACCTCAGCCGCGACGACCTGAACGCGCTCAGCGCCGAGCAGGTGGTGGGTGACGTGTGCACCGTGTTCCTCCGGGCCGACGGCAGCTGGGAGGACATCGCACTGAACAGCAGGGGCTCCGGACCGGTGCCCACGGAGCTCGTGGAGGTGCCGCGGCGCGTGTGCGTGGTCAACGGTCCCCACAAGGTGCCCGCGCTGCGCGGGGCCCTGGCCGCGGGTCTGGTCACCGATCTGGTGCTGGACCAGATCTCCGCGGACCGCCTGGCGTACGGCCAGCACCGGGACCAGGCGGTGGCAGAGGGCTGAGGCGTCCCGCGACGTAGGCCGGCGGCCTGAGCATCGGCATGAGCAGCACCACGCGCGGTCCGCGGAGAACAGCTCCCAGGTCTCGATTCGGCCACATGCGTCGAGGAACTTCACAGGTTCCGCTCCTAGGGTCGACAATCGAAGGGGTCGAGCTGCACCGACTCGACACCCCGGCTCGTATCGACGCGCCGGGACGGAATACGAAGGAGTGACCATGTCCACTGGCCAGTCCACTGAGGCCGACAGCCGTCTCCTGTCTGCCGATGGGCCCAGCCCTTCCCCCCGTGAGCAGCACTCTCCCTCCGCCGGCCGCTCTCGCCCGGACGGCCCGACGCGCGCCGACGACGCGGAGGACCAGCCCCCGCGCCAGGCAGGCCGCACCCGTGGCGCCGCGATCGCCCGCACCGACGCCGTCGCCGACGACGACACCTACCAGCAGCTGCTGCGGCAGCTGCACACCAACGCCGGCAAGAACGGCACCACCGGGGCAGTGCCACGCATGGTCGACATCCGCCGCCAGCTCACCGAGTTCCAGCTGCACTACAAGTTCGGCATGGACGAGGTGCTGACCAAGATCAACGTGCTGCGCGAGGAGTTCGAGCACACCCGGGACTATTCCCCCATCGAGCACGTCAACTTCCGGCTGAAGTCACTGGACCGGATCCTGGACAAGGTCCAGCGCTACGGCTGTGAGCCCACCCTGGAGGGCATCCGCGGCTCCATCCGCGACATCGCCGGGATCCGGATCACCACCTCCTTCGTCTCCGACGCCTATTGGGTCGCCGAGATGCTGTGCAGCCAGCCGGACCTGCGCGTGGTGGAGGTCAAGGACTACATCCGCAGCCCCAAGCCGAACGGGTATCAGAGCCTGCACGTGATCGTGCAGGTTCCGGTGTTCCTCTCCAACCGGACCGAGTTCGTCTACGTGGAGGTGCAGATCCGCACGGTGGCGATGGACTTCTGGGCCTCCCTGGAGCACAAGATCTACTACACCTACTCCGGTGAGGTCCCTGACGACATCCACGACCAGCTGCGCGACGCTGCCGAGAAGGCCGCCGCGCTGGACCGCCAGATGGCGGACATCCGGGATCGCGTCACCGCCCTGAAGGAACAGGCGCCGAGCTCCGGGCAGGGCGCGACCGGTCCGACGCCGGCCGCCGCCGACCGCCCTCGCACCGGACCGTGGTTCCCCGACGAGGACGTGCCCGAGAGCGAGTTCCCCGGAGAACAGGCCTCCAGCGCCGCGTGGAAGTGGGAGGACATCGCACAGCAGGCCTCCTCGCAGCAGAACTGAGCCGCGCACAGAGCGGCAACCGGCCGGCGTCCAGGCACCCAGGGGGTCCGTCGTCTGCGAGCCGGTCCGGCGTCCGGATCAGCCCTGCGTCCCCCACAGCTGGGCGAAGTGCTGGATGGGCCCGTGCCCGTGCCCGACGTTGAGGCGCTGCGTGTCGCGCAGCGCCTCAGTCATCCACACCTTAACCTGGGGCACGGCCTCATCCCAGCTGAGACCTCGCGCCCGCAGCGCCGCCAGTGCGGAGGACACCGAGCAGCCGGTGCCGTGGGTGCTGGTGGTGCGCACCCGTTCGGAGACGTGCCGGCCCTCGTCCGGGCGAGCGCCGTCGTCGTCGGCCGGATGCACCAGGATGTCCTCGACCTCGTCGTCGTCGAAGTGTCCACCCTTGGCCAGGACCACCACGCCGTGGGCGTCGGCGACGCTCCGCGCCTGCCGGACCAGCGTCGCTGCATCGGCGGCCGGCTCCTGCCCGGCCAGCAGAGCCAGCTCGGGGATGTTCGGGGTGATGAGGTCCGCACGGTGCAGGAACTCGATGAGCGCCTGCTCGGCATCCGCCTGGAGGAGCCGATCCCCCGAGGTGGCGACCATCACCGGGTCCACCACCAGCCACGGCCGGTCCGGCAGGCCGTCCCACCACTGGGCGACGGTCTCGATGACCTCCACGGTGCCGAGCATGCCGACCTTGACCGCATCGAGAGCGACATCGTCACTGACAGCGTCCAGCTGCGCACGAAGGAACGTCACCGGCGGCAGGTGGATGTCACGGACACCTTCGGTGTTCTGCGCCACCAGTGCGGTGACCACCGCCATGCCGTAGGCTCCGTGGGCGGCGAAGCTCTTCAGGTCCGCCTGGATGCCGGCCCCGCCGGTGGGGTCCGTCCCGGCGATGGACAGCACGTTGGGGATCTCCCGGACGCCTGACGGGGAGCGGCGCGGTGCAGAGGCAGGTGAGGTCATCGGGCATCCCTTCGCGAGCATGATCAGGTGCAGGTTCAACGGGTGTGGTCTCAGCCAGGTCCCCTGCGGGGACGCGGCACCCCGTGCCGATGATCGAGTCTAGTCCAGCGCGGTGGGCGCCCTCACACCCACGTTCCCGGCTGATCGCCTCTCGACGGCGCGTGGGCCCGTCACAGCACAAGCCACCCCAGCACGCCGGCGACGAGGACGACCGCCCACGCCGGCACCCTCCAGCTGTTCAGCGCGATGAATGCCCCGACGACCAGCCCGAGGGCCCCCGGACCGACGTCGAGGACTCCGGCGGTGAAGACCGGGTCATACAGGGCGGCCGCGAGGATTCCGACCACCCCGGCGTTGACACCGGTCAGTGCGCGTCGGGCCAGCGGGGCGCCGCGCAGCGCTTCCCAGAAGGGCAGGGCGCCCACCACCAGCAGTGCCGCGGGAAGGAAGATGGCCGCCACCGCGATCAGCGCCCCCACCACGCCGCTGGGACCGGAGGTGGTGGAGGCCCCCAGGTATCCGGCGAAGGTGAACAGGGGCCCCGGCACCGCCTGGGCCGCGCCGTAGCCGGCGAGGAAGACCTCAGGGTCCACGAGGCCCGAACCGACCGTCTCGGCTTCCAGCAGCGGCAGGACCACGTGTCCACCGCCGAACACGAGGGCGCCGGCCCGGTAGAACAGGTCCACCAGCTGGGCCGCTGCGTGCCAGGCCGCTGACCCGGCCGCGGCCACCAGCAGCGGCAGGCCCACCAGCAGGATCCCGAAGAGCACCAGCGCGGCGGCGGCGACACGGCGGGAGACGGCCACGGTGAAGGCATCCTCCTCCCGCGCCTGCGGGGTCTCGGGCCGCAGCCACACCAGACCGATCACTCCTGACGCGGCGATCGCAGCGACCTGGATGAACGGGTGCGGGACCAGCACCACGGTGATCATCGCCAGCGCCGCGATGGTGGCGCGGGCCGCGTCCGGGGTCAGCGTCCGGGCCATCCCCAGCACCGCGTGGGCCACGACCGCCACAGCCGCGGCCTTCAGCCCATGGATCCACCCGGCGTCGGAGAGGTCACCGACGGCGGAGACCCCGTAGGCGACGACGACCAGCAGGACGACCGACGGCATCGTGAAGGCGAACCAGGCCGCGGCCATGCCGCCCCAGCCGGCCCGCTGGAGCCCCAGCGCCATGCCCACCTGGCTGGAGGCCGGGCCGGGCAGGAACTGGCACAGGGCGACGAGGTCCGCATACGCCTTCTCGCTGAGCCATCGACGGCGTTCCACGAAGGCCTCGCGGAAGTAGGCGAGGTGAGCCACCGGGCCGCCGAAGGACGTCAGCCCGAGACGGAGGAAGACGAGGAAGACCTCGAGGACACTGCCGTCATGAGCGCGGGCGGGGCCGTGGGACGGTGAAGAAGGGGTCACAGGACTCCAGACTGACGTGAGCAGGTGAACGGCGGGGAAACGCAGCAGGTAAGGGCTCAGGCACGGGCTCGGGCACGGGCACGGAGATCAGGCACGGGATCAGGTTCAGCCCCGGGGCTCGGGAGGCCCCAGTCCCGCCCGATGGGCGAGGATGGCCAGCTCGGTGCGGTCTCGGGCATGGAGCTTGTGCAGGATCCGACTCACGTAGGTGCGCGCCGTGGCCGGGCTCAGATGCAGGGTGGCACCGATCTCGGCATTGGTCAGGCCCTGCGCCACCGCGCGCAGCACCTCATGCTCGCGGTCGGTCAGCTCGCTGAGATCGAGTCCGGCGCCGTCGTCGGGGCCGCTCGCAGGGCTCGGCAGCGCTGCCACGTGCTCCATGAGTCGGCGTGCGATCTGCGGAGAGAGCAGGTTCCCGCCCTCGGCAGCGGTCCTCACCGCGCCCCTCAGCTGCTCGGCGGGCGTGTCCTTGAGCAGGTATCCGGCCGCTCCGGCGCGGACGGCGTCGAGGACGTCGGCGTCGTCGTCGAAGGTGGTCAGGATGAGCACGCGCACACCGTCCAGCTGCGGGTCGGCGCGGATCGCTCGCGTGGCGGCGACTCCGTCGGTGCCGGGCATGCGCAGGTCCATCAGGACCACATCAGGGCGGGTCCGGCGGACCACGCGCAGCGCGTCGTCGCCGTCGACGGCCTCCCCTACGACCTCCAGGGGCTCGTCGCCCAGAGTCCCGGAGGCGCCGCCCTCCTGCGCTCCGCGGGCCAGCAGCGCCCGGATCCCCGCCCGGACGAGGTCCTGATCATCGGCGAGCACGACATGGATGGTCACGGTGTCCTCCCTGGGGCAGCAGGCGGGCGGCGACGCTCCTCGGGGTCCGAAGGCAGCGGCAGCAGGGCCCGCACCAAGAAGCCGTCGGCCTGTGGCCTCGCTTCGAGCGATCCGCCGCAGGCCTCCGCGCGCTCCCGCATGCCTTGCAGCCCATGACCGGCCGCCGGGCGGCTTCCGTGGTGCGCGGCGGCAGGTTCCCGCCGCGGCCCGGGATCCTCGACTTCGACCCCCAGGCCGCCGTCCGTCAGCCCGATCCACAGCCGAGCCTCCTCGGCCCGGGAATGCCGGACGATGTTGGTCAGGGCCTCCTGGGCGATCCGATGGGCCGCCGCCTCCCGGGCCGGCGGCAGCGCCACCGGGACCTCGATGTGACAGCTGATGCGCAGCGGGAGCGCCGGGATGACGGATCGCCGAAGGCCGTGGAGCGTAGGCGGCACTCTGGACGGGGCGCTCACGGCGTCAGCGGCGTGGTCAGGGTCCTCCGCATCGTCCCCATCGGCCTCCTTCCGGAGCTGGCGGACCGTGCTGCGCAGCTCATCGAGCATGGTGCGGCCGGTGCGAGCCACGACGTCCATGGCCTCCTGTGCGGCGCCGGGATCGTCCTCGGCGGCCTCTCGGGCCAGATCGGCATGCAGGGTGATCACGGAGATCTGATGTCCGAGCGAATCATGCAGCTCCCGAGCCAGCGCCGTGCGGTCGTCACTGCGCTGACGGGCGGCTCGGCTGCGTTCCAGGCGCACGCTGGTCTCCACCAGCTCGTCGGTGCGGCGCTGGAGACGGCGGCGTGTCCTCAGGGCATCGCCCAGAGCGATCGCTGCGGCCATCAGCGCCACATGTCCCGCCGCCTCGTAGCCGAGGATCTGGACCGGATCCTGGCCCTGCAGGAGCCGCGCCGTGTAGCTGACCAGCAGCAGCACGACGGCGGCGAGCGCCGGCCAGCGGGGACCACGCTGCTCGGCGGCGGAGAACAGGGCCGCAGCGGTGGGCACGCTGAGTCCCACCACCGGATAGCCGATGCTGTAGTAGGCGAACAGGCCGAGCACGGTGAGCCAGAGCACCAGCAGCGGGTGGCTGCGGCGCACGAGCATCAGCGCACCGAGCCCGGCGGCCCAGAGGTAGGCGAGAACGTCCGGGGCACGGTCCCCCGCCTGGTCCGCTGAGATCATGATCGACAGGGTGGCGGTGACCGCGAGCGCCATCGCGATGTCCAGGCCCTGCGGCCTGGTCATGCCGACGCCCCGTCGCTCGTCCTCGGGGTCCGCCTGTGCCATGGGCCCAGTGTAGGCCGGGCCTGGGCCAGAGGTGATCGCCCCAGGAGGTCTGGGGTGTCGCCTGGAGGCGACCGGGTCCCTCGCCTGGAGACGGATTTGGCCGCCCTCTCCCCGAGGCGATGCTGGAGGGCATGGACATCCCTGCGCATCAGCCTCAGCGCGGCCGGCCCCAGCACAGCCGGACCGAGACGCCCGTCGCCCGGGGCACCCACGCGGCCACATCGACGACCCGACCAGTCCGCCCTCCCCGACCTGTCCGCCCTCGCCGACCGCCGCAGGTTCTTCCCGATGGAGCGGCGCTCGGCCGTTCCCTGCCCTGGTACGGCGCCGTCGCCCTGGCCCTCCTGGCCGTGCCCCGTGTGGTGCTGCATGACCTGCACCTGATCGCGCCGGGCTCGGTCCTCAATGCTGTTCTGGCCGTGGTTCCGCCGCTGGTGTGGGTGGTGGTCGCCGTCGTGATGCGTCTGCGCCGTCCGTTCCTGGCTCTGCTCGCGGTGGGCGCGGTGTACGGCGTGCTGCTCGCCGTCCTGCACCTGGTCCTCTGGGACCTCAACGTGGCGGGTGCCGATGTGCGGCTGGGCGGGAACTTCGAGGATCTGACGCCGGCGGCGCATGTCCTCATCACCCGCGGGGCCGCCACGGTGTCCAGCCTGTTCACCGGTGTGGCAGTCGGCGCGGTGACCGGACTGGCCGCCGGCTGCCTGCGGTCGCTGCTGACGCGCTCTGACCGTGAGCCGGTGCGAGGCCGCTCCCGCTGATCCGTCCGTCGAGCGGAGCCGGACCCGTCCACGCCGCAGGGCTCAGTAGACTGTCGATCCATGACCGACGTGTCCTGTGATTCTGCGCTGACGTGTCCGATCGAAGCCCTTCACGTCCACGGCGCGGTGGAGCTCGCGCCGGGTCTCCGCGGAGTGGTCCCGCACCGGCTTCCGGCGCCGGCCCGGCGGCAGATCCATGACCCGGGCACAGCGGCTGTGGCCGCCGCGCCGGCAGGAGTGCGGCTGCGGCTGCGCACGGCGGCCCGGCGGCTGATGGTCACCGTGCTGCCCACCGACATGGGGGCCCGGGATGATCCCACTCGCCCGGCTCCGCTGCATGACGTACTGGTCGACGGCTCCCTGCTGAGCTGTCCTGTCGCTCAGCCGCTCGAGCAGCGTGGGTCGGAGCCAGTCCGGACGGCAGAGGATCCCGGGCTGTGGCAGGTGGATGTCTCCGGATCGGCCCCGGACGGACTGCTCCCCGCGGGCGACAAGCTGGTGGAGATCTGGCTGCCGTATGAGGAGCCGGCGGAGCTGGTGGACATCCATGCGGATGCTCCAGTGGCGCCGGCCCCGTCCGACGGTCCGCGGTGGGTGCACCACGGCAGCTCCATCAGTCACGGATCCGACGCCGAGGGACCGTCACGGGCTTGGCCGGCGGTGGCGGCGCAGGCCGCAGGCCTCGACCTGGTGAACCTGGGGCTGGCCGGCAACGCGATGCTCGACCAGTTCACCGCGCGGACCATCCGGGACCTGCCGGCGGATGTGATCACGCTGAAGCTGGGCATCAACGTGGTCAACGGCGATGTGTTCCGGCTGCGCAGCTTCTCCCCTGCGGTCCATGGCTTCCTGGACACGATCCGTGACGGCCATCCGACCACCCCGCTGCATGTGGTGACCCCGTTGTGGTGCGGCATCCAGGAGCACACTCCCGGGCCCGTGGTCGCCACTGATCACGCGGGGCATGACGGCGTCGTGCGCCGCGTCTTCCACGCCGCCGGAGACCCTGCCGAGGTCGAGCAGGGTCGCCTGACGTTGACGGTCGTCCGTGCGGAGCTGGCCCGGATCGTGGGCGAACGCGCCCAGGACGATCCCCATCTGCATCTGGTCGACGGGCTGTCCCTCTATGGGCCCCGAGACGCGGAACGGCTTCCCCTGCCGGACGCTCTCCACCCGGACACTGCCACACACGCGCTCATCGGCGAACGGTTCGCGCGGATCCTGCGGAGCTCGTGGCCCGCATGCCGGCGATAGGCTTCCCCCATGGAGCAGCAGGTCATCCTCGGGGCGCTGGCCATCGGCGTCGGCTTCGCCGCCGCGGTCGCGCTGTTCGTGCCGTTCGTCGTAGTCAGCTATCGGGTGCGGGGGCGGCTGAGCGCGACGCGTCTGTTCGTCTGGTTCGCCGCACTGGTCTATTTCTGGGCCATCTGGTCCTATACGTTGCTGCCCCTGCCCTCGCCCGAGACGATCACCTGCGCAGGGACCAATCTGGATCCGCTGCGCTTCGTCGATGACGTCCGAGGCGCGCTGGGCCCGCCGCGCGCCACGCTCACCGACCCCGCCGTGCTTCAGCTGGCGCTGAACGTGCTGCTGTTCGTGCCGCTGGGCTTCTTCATCCGGCTCCTGGGGAACCGGGGGATCCCCACGGCGGCAGTGGTGGGTCTGTGTGTGTCCGCAGTCATCGAGACCACTCAGCTGACCGGCGTCTGGGGCCTCTACCCATGTGCCTACCGGGTCTTCGACGTCGATGATCTGCTGATGAACACTCTGGGCGCCGTCTGCGGATCCGTCATCGCGGTGCTCATCCCCCGCGAACGCCGCGGCATCCGGACCCACGTGGAGGCCGTGATGCCCCGCGAGGTCACACGGGGCCGGCGCCTGCTGGCGATGCTCTGCGACGGCCTCGGACTCCTCCTCTTCGCGGCCGCCGTGACGATTGCTCTGCGGGCTGGCCTCCTGTACGTCCTGGACGACCGCGAGGCGGCCCTCGGCGAGACCCCGACGACGCTTGGCATGCTGTCCGCCTGCGCCGTCTGGCTGCTGCTCATCCTGGGCACCGGCAGGTCGGTGGGCGACGTCGCCGTGCAGCTGCGCTACACCGGCTCCGTCTTCCCCACACCGGTGACCAGGACCCTGCGGGCCGTGACCGGCGTCGTGGGCTTCGGCGTGCTGATGCTCGCACCCGGCCCCGGGACCGCCGCGGCCTGGGCGTTCGTCCTGCTGAGCGTCATCGCCACCCTCACCACCGATCGCGGACGAGGCCTTCCCGGAGTCCTCTCGCGACAGCGCGTCACCGATGCCCGCCGCGAAGCGTGGCGCGGCGCGGCTCCGTCGTCGGACCTCCGACGGTGAGCGGGGCGATCACCCGCGACCCGCCGTGGGTCGGCTCAGGGCCTGCGCTCGGCTGGCTCGATGCGGTCCAGCAGCTCCGCAAGGAAGTCGGCCGCCTTCGCCACGCGTCCGACGGTCAGTTCGGCCCGGGAGTGGGTCAGCAGGCCGTCGCCCTCGACGCGGACCGGGCACCGGTCGGCCCGCTCCTCCTGGAGGAGCCACGTGCGCACATCCCGGGTCAGGATCTCCTGAGCCTGGTCGGCCAGGACGCCGCCGACGACGAACCTCTCGTCGAACTCCGGGTCCCCGATGGCCTCCGGGCCGACCCCGACCGCCTGGGCGGCCTTGCCGAACAGGCCGCGACGTTCGAGGAAGAACGGCGGCATCGGCTGGTGCAGCCCCAGCACCACGATCTGGTGCTTCTCGGTGACCTGGACGCGCTCCCGTCGGCGTGATCCCGAGGACGTGCGCCGAGCAGTCCCCGACGGCCTCTCGGTGCGGTACCGATACTCGAAGGCCAGCAGAGGCCGGCCCCGATGCTCGCCCTCCAGCACGTGCACCGCGGTGGTCCGGTGATCCACGCGAGCCTGACCGGACAACGGCGTCCTGCCGCGTCGTCCGTACCGGAACGGCCTGCCCTCGAAGCGGCGCGTCAGGGATCGATCGGAGGGACGATACGACCATCCTCGCGCCTCCGCCGCGCTGCGGATCCTGTCCCGCTCCTGCTTCTTCGTCCACCACGCCCAGGCCAGGATCCCGATGAGCACCACTGCTCCGAGGATCGGCCACACATCGCCCAGAAGCTCCTGCATGCGTCCCACCTCCGTGGGGACATCCTATCTGTGAGCTGTCTCACATGACCGGCGGGTCGTGGTCACACTGTCAGGAACCCGGCCACCAGCGGGATGGTCACGATGGAGGCGAGCGTGCCAGCGACCAGGATCGCCGCGGCAAGCCGACCGTCGCCGTCGTACTCCTCGGAGACGATGAACACCTGGTGCGCTCGATCGCCGAGTTCATGGGCCCTTCACCCGAGTTTCCGGCTCACAACCGACATTAGCGTGTTCCTGCCTGTACCTCTGTAGGGACACGTGTGACTCCGTAAGTCGGTCGTAAATCGGTCGCGGAAGAAACGCGCGTTCCCAGGAGTTCCGTTGCGTGCCGATCCGGACACTGCTTGGCGGGTTCTATCGGTGGTTGCACCGGCTTGATCTTCAGGAGCCGCTTTGGAACCCGCTGAACCCAACTTCCGTGTCGTTCGCTATGGGGATGATGTCTTCGAAGCTGTGATCAGCATGGTCAGTGAGGGGATGAGTATTCGGAAGGCTGCTGCGGCCTGCGGGGTTTCGCCCTCGACGGTGGATCGCTGGGTGGCTCAGTCTCGGGCTGGGAAAGGGTCTGCTGAAGGTTCGGTTGACTTCAAGACTGCTAAGAAAGCAGGAAGGATGGAAGTCATGCCGAAAGTCGTCTACACCGAGGAGTTCCGCCGCACCGCTGTGGAGCTGGTTGCTGGAGGGATGAGTCAGAAGCAGGTCTGCGCGGATATGGGCTGCTCGAAGTCCGCGCTGCAGTCCTGGATCCGGGCTGCGAAGCTCGAGGCTCGAGGAGCATGGGAGCGCGCCGGCCAAGGACGCTGAGGAGTCCCGGGAGCAGGCGAAGATGCTGCGCCGGATCCGTGAGCTTGAGCAGGAGAACAAGGTCCTGCGCGAAGCAGCGGCGTATCCCTCCCAGGCGAACCTGAAGCTCGGTGGGGCCTCCCCAAAATGATGTTCCCGCTGGTCCGTGACCTTGCCGCTGCCGGGGTGCCGGTGGCGGTGACCTGCCGGGTTCTGGGCTTTTCTAAGCAGGCCTTCTATAAATGGGCAACAGCGCCGATCTCTCAGCGGGATTGGGATGAGGCCCACCTGCTCAACGCCGCGATAGATGTTCATGCTGATGATCCTGAGTTCGGACACCGGTTCATCGCCGATAAGCTCACCGCCGCCGGGTATCAGGCCTCTGAACGGCGGGTGTGGCGTCTGTGTTCACAACAGCAGCTCTTCTCAGCCACTCAGCGCAAGGGCAGGAAGAAGTATAAAAAGCCGAGCCCGCCCGTCTGTGATGACCTCATCGACCGGGACTTCACCGCCACCGGAGCTAACCAGAAGTGGCTGGTGGACATCACCGAACACCGCACCGGTGAGGGCAAGCTCTACCTGTGCGCGATCAAGGATGTCTTCAGCAATCGGATCGTGGGCTATGCCATCGATTCCAGGATGAAATCCCGCCTGGCAGTGACGGCTCTGCACGATGCTGTGGCTCATCGCGGAGGCCCCTCAGAAGTAGCCGGGTGCATCGTTCACAGCGACCGTGGGTCGCAATTTCGTTCACGGAGATTCCAGCGGGCCCTGAAGGGGCACAAGCTGGCCGGGTCCATGGGCCGGGTGGGAGCTGCTGGGGACAATGCTGCGATGGAGAGCTTCTTCTCCACGTTGCAGAAGAACGTGCTCAATAGGAGCTCCTGGGCCACTCGCGCCCAGCTGCGGGCCCGGATCATCCATTGGATCGAAGCGACCTATCACCGCCGCCGCAGACAGCGGAGGCTGGGTAAGCTGACCCCGGTCGAATACGAGACCGTTCACAAAGAAGCCGTCGCCCTGGCGGCATAAACCCCACGGTCAACCAGACCTTCAGCAGACCCGTTGCTTGCCGCGGAGGTCCTCAGTGCTGGGCAGAAGGACCAGCTGGCCCAGTACCGGGCGTCATTGAACGTGGTGACTATGGCAGCTCAGATCGACACGGTCCAGCAGCGTCTGATCGGCCTGGCCGCGGCCCCGACTCGCCGGCTGCAGTGCGAGATCGAAGAAGCCAGGGCTGCAGCGATGCCCGAGGCCGAATGGATCAAGCTCGACCAGAAGCGCCAGGCCAGTTGAACGCTACGCGGGGATATCTGTATGAGGCACGAGGGACCATTTCCCGGGGACTTGACAATGAGGCACCATGGTGGTTCTTCACCACGTAGCGGTCGTCGTTGATCGATCGAAGGCGCGGATGCCCGGTCCGCCGGGACTTCTTCTCCAGGTGTTCGAACCAACTGTCGAACACCTGGGCGAGCGTCACCCCTTCACCGCCGAGACGACCGTTGAAGATGTCCCGCGACTTGCGATGCCATTTCGCTTTCAGCGCCGTGTTCGCCTTCCCCTTGGTGGACTCACGCACCGTGAGCTCGCGTCGGAGGCCGCGGCTGTCTCGGTAGTAGCACCGGGCCCTCCACGATCCGTCGTCGAGTTGGAAGTAGGTGATCTTGCCACGCTCGCCGATCCGCAGTCCTGGTCGTCCCATGACACTCCATTCCGATTCTCCGGTACGTACCAAAAAGTGTCCGGAAATGCTCGTAAACGGTGAGGGGGCAGGAACGAGTCGCGCCGCAGGGCCTTCTGAAAGTCGGTCGTAGATCGGTCACGGGGTGTTATGCCCCGACCAACCGCCCCGTCCAGCAGTGCCCTCTCAACCTCGACTCCCCGGGTCTTCGACCCGCCTATATCCGCATGAACTCGGCGATCAGTGGCAATGTCACTACGCTGAGAACAGTCGTAGCCACCAGCACTGAGGCCGCGAGCCGACCGTCGCCGTCGTACTCCTCGGAGAAGATGAACACCGTGGTGGAGGACGGCATGGCCGCCATGAGGATCAGGGTCATGGCCCACACCGGTCCGAGGTGATCCAGGAACGGCAGCACCGCCAGCCATGTCAGCAGGGGCAGGGCCAGGATCTTCACCACGGTGCCCAGCAGGATGGAGCGCTTCGGCACCCCGCCGCTGCGGATGCCCTCCACCGCCGGATGCATCGCCAGCCCCACGGCGAACAGGGCCAGCGGCACCGCCGTCTGCCCCACCATGTCCACGCTCTCGGTGACCACGCCGGGGAGCCCCAACGGAGTGAGCACCAGCAGCAGCGCCGCCGCCATGGACAGCGCCACCGGGTTGATCAGCACAGCCCGCTTCACGATCGGCCACAGCCGGCGCCGCCACACGGACGGGAAGTCCCGGGACGCACCGCCGGCCCCAGCGTCCGCCGCCGTGCCGACGACGGTGCGCACCACCGGATAGCCGGTCATGTAGACCATGTTGTGCACCAGGTGGATGATGCCGGCGGCCAGTGCGGCCTCCGGACCCACGGCGCTCAAGGTGATCGGAATTCCGAAGTAGCCCACATTGCCGAAGGTCGCCGCCAGGGACGTCGGGGCCGCCCCCTCGCGGGCCCGCGGCCCCAGCAACAGCGCAATCCCGTAGGTCGCGGCAGACAGCGCCAGCGTCACCACGGCGGCGATGATCACCGCTCCGACCGGGAACCCGTGCCCCAGCGGGGCGTCCACCACGGCAGAGAAGACGAACGCCGGCAGACCGAAGTAGAACACGAAGGCGTTCAGGGCGCCCTGGGCCTGCCGGAAGCGGGCGGCGAATCCGGCCAGGAAGCCGACGACGAGCACGACGAACATCGGGGCGATCGTCATCAGCATGGAGAGCACCCTCAGATCCTAGGTCATCAGGACCTCGACGACGGCCATGCCCGCACCTCAGCTCGGCGGCTGGGTCAGAACATCGTGCCGACCGGCCGGATGAGCTCCGGGGAGTCATGGCGGACGTTGCCGACCGCCCGATCCACCTCGTGGATCCTCCAGCCGCGGGCCACCTGGACCGCATCAGTGCGCAGCGCCCCGACGGCAACCTCCATCTCCTGCTTCGACCGCTCGCCGGGGGTGATCCACTCGGCGGCGGACTGCGGGGACATCGCCAGCGGGAGGCGGTCATGGAGTCCCGCCAGCTCGGTGAGCACCGCCTCACCCTGGGCCGCCCCCTCGTCGTCAGCGGCGACCGCCGCGCCGTCGTCCTCTACGGCGCCCGTCGCGCCGTCATCGTCTGCCTCCGCCGGCTGCGGCGACGGGCCGGTGAGGATCGTCACCGAGAGCACCCAAGCGTCCTGTCCCTCGGCCTCCCGCTGCGGATCCTTCCACCATTCGTAGAGGCCGGCGAAGAGAATCAGCGGCGCCTGGGCGTCCTGGATGAAGAAGGGCGTGCGCACCGGCTTCGAGGCGCCCTCATCCTGGGTCACCTGCCATTCGTAGTACCCCTGGACAGGCACCGCGCAGCGTCTCCTGCGCACCGCAGAGCGGAAGCTGGGTTTGGAGACCACCGTCTCCGAGCGGGCGTTGAAGGTCTTCGAGCTGAACGCCGCACTCTCGGCCCAGCGGGGCAGCAGCCCCCATCGGGCGGCGTGGACCTCACGGCGCCGACCTTCGCCCTCCTCGTAGCGCTCCACCAGGATCGGCACCGTCGAGGTCGGGGCGACGTTCCAGGACAGCCGCCACGGCTGCGCGTCGTCGCCGGGAAGTTCCCCACCCAGCGACACCTCGTCCATGCCGCAGCTCTCCAGCGCGTCGACGAGCTCTCCGGCCCGCAACGCCATCACATACCGTCCACACATAGGTCCCCCTCAGCGTCGGCCTGTCGGCAGGAGCCTACGCGTTCCACCGCAGCGACAGAACCCCACCGGAGCTGCGCGCCCCGAGGTCACCAGCGCACGCGCAGCGCCGTCCGGAGACCCAGCCCGGGCAGGGCGACGACGTCGGGACGATCGGCGAGCACCCCGGCCAACGGGTCATAGGCCGTGCCGGGAGAGGCGGGTGTGCTGGTCGCGTCAGAGCGCACCACGTCGAGCTCGGGATGAAGAATCTCGCGGACCACCTGCACCATCAGGTAGATGGCCGCGGCCATATGCAGCACGATCCCCAGGCCATAGGCGCCCTCGATGAGGTGATGTCCCGCGCCGATCTCCCCACCCGAAGTGATCTTCGCGCTCATCAGCCAGACGGCGGCCCAATGGAAGACCTCGGCGGCCTGCCAGACCACGAACGCACGCACCCGCGGTCGGGCCAGCACCACCAGCGGGATCAGCCACATCACGAACTGCGGGGAGTAGACCTTGCCGAGCAGGATGAAGCTGGCCACGATCAGGAAGCACAGCTGCGCCATCCGAGGGCGCGTCGGCGCCGCCCAGGCCAGGTAGGCCACTCCGAGGCAGCACAGCAGGAACAATCCGTTGGAGAGCAGCGAGAAACCTTCTCCGTCGAGACCGAGCCAGCCGAAGGCCAGCCACATCGAGGAGAAGCTGACCTCCCGCTCGGAGGAGAACCGGTAGAACGTGGCCCACTGGTCGAAGGAGGTCACCATGAACGGGAGGTTCACCGCTGCCCAGGTCACCACGGCCGCCACCAGGGTGGCCGCCGCCGAGCGCAGCCGGCCCGCCCGCAGGCACAGCACCAGGACGGCGCCGAAGAAGAACAGCGGGTACAGCTTCATGGCCGCTCCCAGCCCGATCAGCACCCCTGCCCAGACGGGGCGGCCGCGGCCCCACAGCAGCAGCGCCAGCGCCCCCAGGAACACCGCCCACATGTCCCAGTTGACCGACAGTGTGAGGATGATCCCCGGTGCCAGGGCCACCAGCAGCGCATCGGACCGGCGGCGCCCCGCGGAGAACGCCGTGGCCAGGACCGTGCCCAGCCAGTAGAGCACCACCAGGGCATGGTTGAGGTCGTAGAAGGCCAGCACCCGTTCGTGGCCCTCTCCGGTGCCGGGCACGAGCATCGAGACCAGCCCGGCCACCACACCGATGAGCACCGGATACTCCATCACCTGGTCGGTCGGCACATCGTCCACGAAGGGGAAGCGCCCCTCGGCCAGGCCTCGTTCGGTGAACAGCAGGGAGAAGTCCGAATAGCACATGTGCACGTGCTGCCCCGGGTCGATCCACCCGTTGACCCGACACCACTGCACCGCCAGCACCGAGAGGGCCGCGCCCAGGACGGTGGCACCGAGCAGCAGCCACAGGATCCGGGAGGAGCGTGGCGTGGAACGGGTCTCGGCAGCAGGGGTCACCGTGGTCCTTCGTGTCGGTCGGGAGTCTGGGGGTCGGCGGGCCCCTGCACAGCATCGGCCGCGGGGGCCAGGGCCGCAGATCGGCTCAATTCTTGCAGGCCCACCCATCCGGCGGCGGCATTCCAGGCCTGTGAGGGGCGCCGCATGTCGAACAGTTCAGCGGTGTTCGGGTCGAAGACCAGCAGGTAGATCAGATACACGACGGCAACGCCGGCGGCGATCCCCTGGACCACCGCGGTGTCGATCCACTGGGCGACCGAGAGCTGCCCGACCAGAGAGAGCAGCACCATCACGGTCAGCAGCAGGCTCACCAGCACCAGGGACCGCCCGCGATGGACGTGCACCACGGCGAACAGCGGCAGGATCCACAGCACGTACCACGGCTGGATGACAGTGGAGCTGAGCACCACCACGGTCAGCCCGACGCCGGCCCACAGCACCGGATTGCCCACCCGCGGCCGCAGCAGCATCCACGCCAGCAGCGCCGCGGAGATCAGCCGCGCCCCGGCGAAGATCCACGTCGCCGTCTGGTCCGCGTCCTGGCCCCAGACGACGGCGGCCGCCAGACCGAGCCCGGTGCCGAGCAGCCCCACCGGCGCCACCGGAGCGATCGCGGACCCGGCTCCCAGGGCTGCGGTGATCCAGCCCAGCCCCACGCCGAGCATGAGCCCCGCTCCGACGAGCAGCCCGGCGGCGAGGACTCCCGCGAAGACCCATTCGCGGACTCGGGCGCCGTACTGTCCGCTGATCCGAGTGGGGCCACGTAGGCTCAGCAGGACCGCGAAGGGCAGCACCGTCATGGCGATGGGCTTCACGGCCACCGCCGCGGTGAGCAGCAGCACGGCATAGAGGCGCCGGCGGCGCAGCGCGCAGCACATGCCCAGCAGCATCAGACCGATCATCAGCGCATCGTTGTGTGCGGCGGGGAGGAACACCACCAGGCTCAATGGGTTCAGCACGCACAGCCACAGCGCCCAGGCAGGCTGCGAACCGAAGGCGCGGGCCAGCCGCGGGATCGCCACCAGCATCAGCACGATGCCCAGCACGCTGAGCAGGCGGAACAGCGCCACCGAGATCTCTGGGATGCCGCCGGAGAGGAACCAGATGAACTGGGCCAGCAGCAGGAAGAGCGGCCCATAGGGCGAGGGCGACTGGGCCCACAGGCCGTCAGCGCCCTCCATGAACCACCCCGGCAGCTCAGAGACCCCCGACTCGTACGGATTCAGTCCGGCGTGCAGCACCCGACCCTGGGCCAGATAGGAATAGACGTCCCGGGAGAAGATGGGCACGGTGAACAGCAGCGGCGCCCCCCAGAGCAGCACCGCCCGGCGGATGGTCGGCGTCGCGCCGTCATGCCAGCCGCCCACGCGCTGGGACAGACGCAGCCAGGACCGCACCAGCAGCATGGCCCCCAGACTCAGCAGCACCGCACAGATGATGACACCGGCGGTGGTGGTGCGCAGCGGCAGCAGCACAGGATGGACCGCCAGGACCGACGACGGAGTCATGGCCAGCCAGCCCACGCCCCAGGAGCCCACCATGATCATCAGCGAGGCGAGCAGCCCCTGACGCAGCGTGTGCGAGGCGGCGGCCTCCTCGCCGCCGATCAGCCAGGCTGTGCCGGGGAACTCGCCGAGCACCTCACGGGCGCGCCAGGCGGCCCGCGAGATCAGGGTGTCACGCACGATCCGCCCTCCGGCCGGTCCCCCACCGTGGACGCTGGAGTCTCAGCGGCGGCAGGTTCCAGCCTTCGTAGACCACCCAGCGCGTCCCCCGGTCGAGGATCCCCATCCACAGCATGCACGCCCAGGACACGGCCAGGGACAGGGCCACCATCTGCTGGTCCATCTCCAGGAACTGCCAGATGGACAGCTGGTCCGAGGCACCGAACGCCAGGAAGAACGCGACCGTGAACACGACCCATTTGAACTGCCAGTCCTTGCGGATGCCGGTGACCGCGAACAGCGGAAGCAGCCAGAGAAGGTACCAGGGCTGGATGATGGGCGAGAGCACCACCAGCGCGGTGAAGGCCCAGGTCATCCGCTGGACGACGTGTCGCGGGTCGCCTCGGAACATGAGGAGAAGCACGATCACCACGGACAGCAGCCGCCCGATGAGCTTCAAGGTGTCCAGTGTCCAGTAGGTGGGGATGCCCAGCGATCCCAGCACGGTGGAGAGCATCCCGTCAGCGATCCCCAGCGGCGACCAGAAGACGCTGCCTGTTCCGGTGCCGGCCATCACGGCGAGCCAGCCGAAGCCGTATCCCTGGACGACGCCCACGGCGAGCAGCACTGTGGCCGCGATGCCGGCGGTCCAGGCCCAGTACAGGAATCGCCGTCCCCACCCGGCGGCGGGCCCGGCCCAGAGCAGCCCGATGAACGGCAGCAGCACCATGGAGATGGGCTTCATGCCGATGGAGACGACCACCAGCACCGTGGCCAGCACCCCCTGTCCACGCGCGGCGGCGTAGACCCCGGCCAGTGCGAAGCCGACCATGAGCGCGTCGTTGTGGGCCGAGGAGACGAAGCTGATGATCAGCAGCGGGTTGGCCACGGTGATCCACTGGGCGCGGGCCCCGTCGACCCCGTGCAGCGCCGCCAGCTTCGGCACGTAGACCATGATCAGCACGACGCCGGCCACACAGGCCAGCCGGAACAGCAGGATCGCGAGGTCCGGACTCTCGCCGGCCACCCGCATGACCGCCGCCTCGATCCAGAGGAACAGGGGCCCGTACGGCGTCTCGGACTCGGCCCAGAGGATGTCTGTGCCCAGGTGGAACCAGTTGTCCAGGGAGGAGACCCCGGTCGTATAGGGATCCTCGCCTGCCAGGACCAGGCGCCCTTGGCCCAGATACGCGAAGACGTCCCGGGAGAAGATCGGCAGGGTGATGATCTGCGGCAGCGTCCACAGCAGGACCGCCAGGTTGACGGTGCGCAGGCTGGAGGGTCCGAAGTCTCCCAGTGCCCGTCCCAGGCGCAGCCAGGCGCGGAACATCACCCAGCATCCCAGGGTCAGGGCAAGGGTGCAGACGATGACCCCGGCGGGCTCGGTGCGCAGCGGAATGATCCAGGGATGACGGGCGATCGGCGAGATGCTGACCAGCCAGCCGACGCCGAGGGAGCCGGCGAGGACCAGCAGCGAGCCGAGGAACCCTTCGATGAGCGGTCCGCGAGGGCCTGCCGGGCGGTGGCCGGTGCGTCCCATCTCCGCGAGACGGCGTCCGACGCGGACTGCGGTGTCGCCGAGGGCTCCACCAGGTCTGCGCTGGGCAGAGGCGGAGTCGTCGGCGTCGGCCACGTCGGTCATCCTCACGAAGATATCACCGCCGCTGCGGCCGCTGAGGCGCCGTCCGACGGGGGCGGCGGGGATAGGGTTGAGCTGTGACTGACAACAGGACTGACACCAGGACCGAGACTGCTGCTGAGAAGAAGGCCTCGCCCGCGGGCGGGAGCGCTGCCGGAGACTGGTCCGGACGCATGGTGTGGATCGACTGCGAGATGACGGGCCTTGACCCCGACACGCATGTGTTGGTGGAGGTGGCCGCGCTGGTCACCGACAGCGAGCTGAACATCCTCGGCGACGGCGTCGACGTCGTCATCCGTCCCCCGGAGGGCTCGCTGGATCACATGGCCCCGGTGGTGCGTCGCATGCACACCGATTCCGGCCTCCTGGAGGAGCTGGAGGGCGGGGTCAGCCTCGCTGAGGCGGAACGACGTGTGCTCGACTACGTCACGGCCTGGGTCCCCGAGGCCGGAGCCGCCCCCCTGGCCGGCAACTCCGTCCACGCGGACAAGGCTTTCCTGCGCCTGGGGATGCCGAAGCTCACCGAGCACCTGCACTACCGGATCATCGACGTCTCCACGATCAAGGAGCTGGCCGCCCGCTGGTATCCGGAAGCTCGCGCCGGGGCCCCGGCGAAGACCGGCAACCACCGGGCCCTGGGTGACATCCGGGACTCCATCGAGGAGCTGAAGCACTACCGGCGCACCGTCTTCCGGGCGCTCTGAGAGTCCTCGCAGCCGATGAGGCGAACATCACACCGGCCTGCGACCGGGGTCGATGTCTCATTCACTCCGAAATGTGTGTAGACTGGTTCGCGCTGCTCGAGCGCTCCGGAGGCCCGGATCGGTCGAGCAGAGATCCGAGAAGGGCCGCCAGGCCGGGACCGGAACATGGTGGGCGTAGCTCAGCTGGTAGAGCATCGCGTTGTGGTCGCGAGGGTCGCGGGTTCAAGCCCCGTCGCTCACCCCATGTCACACGAGGTGTGAACTGCGAAGGAAGAACGCATTCCTCCGCAGTTCACACCTCGTCGTCGTTTCGGGACCTTCTCTCCTGAAGGACCGCCCGCGTTCACCGGACTCCAGTCGCCGGTCGCCGGTCGCCGGTCGCCGGTCGCTCCAGGGCATCCTCACCGGACATCCTGTAGATTTCATCGTTGTACATGTCGCGCCTGCGCCGTGCCGACTCCCACGCCACACGTGGACCATGGACCCGGGCCCCGTGGGGTCTGCCTCGCCTGTCGAGGCAGTGCGGGACCACGCCGCCGACGGCAGGACGACCACGCCAGAGAGTACAGCGGGAGGGCACAGCACATGAGCGCAGGGCAAGAGGCCGCAGCGGGCCACGACCAGGACGGTCCCAGCACTTCACAGAAAGCATCGGCGGAGCACAACTGGGCCGGAAACCTGACGTACCAAGCCTCTGAGGTGGCGCATCCGCGATCTGTCGACGAGCTCCATGAGGCGATGACCCGGCCTGGACGCAAGCGCCTGCTGGGCTCGCGCCACAGCTTCAACACCATCGCCGACACCACTGGGACCCTCATCTGCCTCGACCAGATGCCCGCCATGCTCGAGGTCCACGAGGACTCCGTCACCGTCGCCGGTGGGATGCGCTACGGGGACCTCGCCCCCGCCCTCCATCAGCAGGGCTTCGGGCTGAATAACCTGGCATCTCTGCCACACATCTCCGTGGCCGGTGCCGTGGCCACCGGCACCCACGGGTCCGGCGACCGGGTGGGCACTCTGTCCTCCGCCGTGCGATCCCTGGAGATCATGGCCCCGGACGGGTCCGTGCATACACTGCGGCGCGGCGAGCCGGACTTCGACGGCGCCGTGGTGAATCTGGGCGCACTCGGTGCGGTCATCACCGTGGAGCTGGATGTCGAGCCGACCTACGAGGTGGCCCAGACCGTATTCGAAGCACCCCGGTGGGACGCAGTGATGGAGAACCTGGACGCCGTCACCGGCCTCGGGCGCAGCGTGAGCATCTTCACCACGTGGAGCCGCACCGACGTCGCGGACCAGATGTGGGTCAAGGCTCCCGTCCCTGCCCAGGTGGACCAGGCAGAGACCGATGCGCTCGTCGAGCTGCTCGACGCCCGCGTCGCCGACGGGAAGCGCCATCCGCTGCCGGGAGTCTCGGCGGCGTCCTGCTCGGAACAGGGCGGACTGCCCGGGCCGTGGTACGACCGCCTCCCCCACTTCCAGCTGGAGTTCACACCGTCAGCAGGTGCCGAGCTGCAGAGCGAGTACCTGGTGCCCCGCCAGGACGCCGTCGAGGCATTCGAGGCGGTCCGCGGACTCGCCGACCGTATCCGACCGCTTCTGCAGGCCAATGAGATACGCACGATGCGCGGCGACGACCTGTGGTTGAGCCCCGCTTTCGCCGGGGACACCGTGGGGTTCCATTTCACCTGGCACCCCGACCAGGAAGGTGTGACAGCTCTGCTGCCAGCCCTGGAGGAAGCGTTGCCGGCCTCTGCCCGGCCGCACTGGGGCAAGCTGTTCGCTCTGGACGCCACCGCCCTGCGAGCCCGTTTCCCCCGGTGGGAGGACTTCGCGCGGCTACGCCGACACTTCGACCCGGACGGGCGGCTCAGAAACGACTTTCTCGCTTCGGTAGGCCTCTGACCTGGGCCGATGAATGCCTGGCTGCACCGGAGGACAGCCGCCGACACCACTCACATGTTTTTCACAGCAAGTCAGATCACGAGACGATAACGAGCCCGGATCCGTGTCATGGCGCGGATCGTCCTCGTTTCACTGCGTGTCGGCCGGGTTGACGCAATCGTTCTGAGACCTTTTACTGGGTGGCGGACATCTTCCGTGATGTTGACGTGATCTGGACGTACCGGATCGGCGACGTCGGCGTCACGGAAGCGCAGGGGCCGACAGACTCCCCGTCACCGTCCGTTCAGTCGGCCCTGTGTACGTGATCGCGATTCGACGTGAAAGAAGCTGGACGGTGACATGACGACGGCCCGGGAGGGTCCGAGTGTCGGGGACTTCGGAGCTACTGCCTTATGCAGACCACCAAGACTTTCAAGAAGATCGTGGGCGGCGGCCTGGCTGCTGCCACCCTCGCCGGCGTCGGCGTCGCTACGGCGGCCCCCGCCGCCAACGCCTCGGGCGTCTGGGACCAGCTGGCCCAGTGCGAGTCCGGCGGCAACTGGTCCATCAACACCGGTAACGGCTACTACGGCGGCCTGCAGTTCTCCCTGCAGTCCTGGCAGGCAGTGGGCGGCTCCGGCTACCCGCACCAGGCCTCCAAGCAGGAGCAGATCCACCGGGCCGAGAAGCTCCAGGCCATCCAGGGCTGGGGCGCGTGGCCCGCCTGCACCGCCAGCCTCGGCATCTCCGGCAACCCGGGCACCTCCACCTCCTCCGACGCGGGCAGCGACGAGGCCCCGGCCGAGGAGACCCAGCAGGAGGCCCCGCAGCAGGAGGAGGCCCCGGCTGAGGAGACTCAGCAGGAGGCCCCGCAGCAGGAGGAGGCTCCGGCTCAGGAGACTCAGCAGGAGGCCCCGCAGCAGGAAGAGGCTCCGGCTCAGGAGACCCAGCAGGAGGCCCCGCAGCAGGAAGAGGCTCCGGCTCAGGAGGAGGCTCCGGTGCAGGAGGAGGCTCCGGCCCCGTCCTCCCCGTCTGCCCAGCCGAACACCGAGGTTGAGGTCTCCGACGAGACCTACACGATCGAGGCGGGCGACTCGCTGTCCTCCATCGCCGACGCCCTGGGCATCGACGACTGGCAGGACCTGTGGGGCGCCAACGTCGACGGCATCGACGACCCGAACCTGATCTTCGTCGGCCAGGAGCTCAAGCTCCCGGTCTTCTGATCAGCTCTCTGATCCCCCAGGACAGCGGTTCATCCCGCTGATCCGCCGCTGCCGCAGCTGAAGGCGGCTCCCCGTAGGCTCCTGGCCTGTGGGGAGCCGCCTTCAGTGTGTGTCGGGGACGAATGGCTCAGTCGAGGGCGGTCAGGGCAGCACAGCTCAGGGCAGGGCTCCATGGCTCGGTACGAGCATCACCAGCGCGCCGCCAACGCGTCAGCATGCAGGGCTCCCCCACGCAGGGTCAGCACCACACCGCCGTGCAGATCCGTCCGATACACGGCGGCACCCTCAGTCCGGAGAGCCTGCAGGATCGACGGAGCCGGATGCCCGTAGGTGTTGTCCTGTCCCACGCCGATCAGGGCGACACGGGGACTGGTGTGCTCGATGGTCTCGGTGCCGCCGTTGGCGGCTCCATGATGCGCAACCTTGATGACGTCCACATGCTCCGGCATCGCTCCGGTGAGCACCGCCAGCCGTGCGGCGTCCTCCTCGAGGTCCCCGGTCGCCAGCAGGCGCAGCGGATCCTGCGAGCCGCCCGGCGCCTGAGGCTCCGCGTGGGGGTCCTGCAGCTCGAACAGCACGACGAGCGAGTTGTCGTTCGGCTCCGGATGGTGCTGATGGGCCAACCACACCTGCCACTGCACCTCTGCGACATCGTCCGCTCCCCCGCTGTGTCCGACGACGCCCTGCTCGGCCCGCCGCACGGGCACCTCACCGAGCGCCTCGGCAAGCTCAGACTCGTGATGAGGGGCCCAGTCGGCCGTGCCTCCGTGGAGTACCTCGCCGACGTCCCGTCCTCGCACCACTCCGGGGACCCCTCCGTAGTGATCTCGATGCTCATGGGTGACGAACAGCATGTCCACGGTGCCCACACCGAGACTCCTCAGGCATCTGTCGGCGGCCTCCGGGTCCTCCCCCGCATCCACGACGGCGGCGGCAGTCGGCCCGGTGCGCACCACGAGCATGTCGCCCTGCCCGACATCGCACATCGCCGCCGTCCAGTCCTCAGGAGGGGCGGTGAGGCCTTCCAGGGGCGCCGGGAGCACCATGGCGGCCAAGGACCCCAGCAGGGCGCCAGACAGCCACACAAGGGCTCCTGTGTGTCGCAATGCTGCCACCCCTCCCCGGGAGGCATCTCTGACGCGCCCTCCGTCCTGCGCACTGCCGGCACCACCGGCACCACCGGCACCACCGGCACCACCGGCACCGCCCGCCTCGCGCCCTCCTGCCATGAGCCGCCGGGCCAGCAGGAGCACCGTCACCACGTACAGACACACCAGGACCGTCCCGGTGAGTCCCTCCGGCCACGTAGCCAGGGCACGCGGCAGGCCCGCCGCCGTCCGGCCGATCCACCCGATGGCGGCCGCCGGAAGGGCGCACAGGCCCAGCAGGCCGCCGGCGACCGGCGGCAGCGCCGGGGCCAGCAGCGCGCCCAGCAGCCCGGGCACGGTCGCCAGCGGCAGCAGCGGGGCCGCGAGCACGTTGGCGAGGACTGTATAGGTGGTCACCCCGCCGGCCAGCGGCAGCAGCAGCGGCGTGACGAACAGCTGAGCGGACACAGCCAGCGCCAGCGGACCGGCGACCACCCCGGGCAACACCCGGGCGAAGGCCTCCTGGATGCGAGCCCCGGTCAGCACGATCCCGGCGGTCGCCGCCGCTGACAGCTGCATGGCAGCATCCACTGCGTACCAGGGATCCCAGATGAGCATGCCCAGCACGCAGACGCAGAGCAGCGAGAACGAGACCCTCCGACGTCCCGCGAACAGGGACAGTGCCCCGAGCGCGCCCATCACGGCGGCCCGCACCACGCTCGGAGCCTGATCGACCAGGCCGACGTAGAGCATCAGACCCGCCAGGGCGAGCACGAGCCCGGGACCCCGCGGCACCCGCAACAGACGCAGCAGCGCCAGCAGTGCCCCCATGACCAGTGCGCAGTGGGTCCCGCTCACGACTGTCAGATGCGTCATCCCTGCCACCTGCATGGCTTCCGACAGTTCGCGAGACTGAACACTCCTGTCACCGAGGATGAGTCCGGGCAGCAGCTCAGGACCGTCGCCCACCGTCTGCGAGGACAGCTCGATGGTCCCGCGGCGAACGTCGCTCCGCCATCCCTCCCAGGTCTCGGCCGCCCGGGCCGCGATCCCTCCGACCTGTGCTGGCGCATCCGCAACCGGCACCAGAGCACCCTCCCCGAATGGGGTCAGCAATGCTGTGCTCCTGTCTCCCGAGTCCGCAGGGGTCGACCGCACCATTCCTTCGAACCGGACGGCACGATCGGCATGATCCCGGTTGAGCCCAGCGGCCTCCGCTTCAGTGAGCAGCACGACGGCCGCGGCGTCCACCTGGCGCCACGTCGGCTCCTCGTCGCCCGAGCGAGCCGCGCCAGAGCCTGATGGAGAGGATGAGTCGGGTGGGGAGGCTGAGCTCGGACCACGGGGCCGCTGCGCGTAGGCCCGCACGGTCACCGGCACGATGACTCGAACCGTGCCGTCAGGACCGGGGCGGACCGTCTCCCGCGCGGGCCCTGTCGGCTCGAGCTGCACCTGGACAGGAATGTCCTCGCTGACGGTCGTGGGCCATCCGCTCAGGTCGATCTGCCGCTGAGCGCCGGAACAGCTCAGTGCGACGGCGGCTCCTGCGACGCAGCACACCGCCACCTGCACCGCCGGGGCTGATGACCGTCGTCCCCGTGGCATGAGGTGGCGCAGCAGCACCAGGACCCCGAGCAGCGCCAGACCGGAGATCCCCAGCAGAGCTCCCAGGGCTGCCGAGATCGCAGTGCTGCTGTGCACTGCGGCCCAGGCCACCGCCCAGGCCGTCGCGGCAGCGGGCAGCAGCCGAAGGTCCACCGGGCGCACAGGGCCGGCGGCGTTCCCCGGAGGGTCGGTCGCCCGGCCCGCGGGGTCGTCGTCCCCTCGATGAGCCGCGATCACCAGGTCACCTGATCGGCCACATCCTCCAGGATCGCCGGTCCGATCCCGCGGACCGCGGCCAGCTCCTCGAGCGAGCCGAAGGGACCGTGCCGGGCCCGGTGCTCCAAAATCCTTTCGGCAAGCGCCGGTCCGATCCCCGGCAACTGTTCGAGATCTGCGGCCTCGGCCGTGTTGAGGTCCACCACCGGTGTCCCGGGCTCACCACCATCGTGGTGACCGGAGTCGTGCGGCCCCAGGGACTCAGACTCTTTCCCCTCGTCGCCGCCGTGGCCGTCCTGGACCCACGACGCCCCCGGCTCGGCGGCGTCGACGTCAGCGTGGGTCGGGACATGGATCAGCGAGCCGTCCACGAGGGGCGCGGCCAGGTTCACGACCTCCAGCGCCGCGTCCTCCTCGGCCCCGCCGGCCTGCTCCACCGCGTCATGGACCCGCGCCCCCGGGTCAAGCTCGACGACGCCCGGCTCCTGGACTGCGCCGACGACGTGGACCACCAGCTGCCCCCCGTCGTGGTCAGCCCCGTCGTGGTCAGCACCGTCGTGGTCAGCACCGTCGTGGTCAGCTCCGTCGTCACCCGTCTCATCCGAGCGCTGCTCGGGCACCTCATCCGGCCGCGTGCCCTGACCAGGGGCGGGGCCGCCCTCCGCACCGGGCGGCGTCTCCCGCGGACGCGCCTCCCCCCGCCCCGCCTCCTGGGCACCCTCCTGGGCACCCTCCTGGGCACCCTCCTGTGCGCTGTCGAGCGCCGGCGCCTCCGGCAGCGGCTCAGACGAGGACGGGCTGCTGATCAGCCACGAGACGAGCAGCCAGGCGAGCAGCGCCACCACCAGCGCGACCGCCGCTGTGATCCGCAACCGGGTGCGTGCAGGACGTCGCAGAGCGGCCTCTCGTTCCTGCCTGAGGCGCTCCCGGCGAGAGAGCACCGGCGCCTCGTCCCAGAGCCCATGATCCTCCATGCCGTCAGGCTAGGACCACGGCGATGCACCGTTCAGCCGCGCCCCGAAGGATGTGGAGACGTCGGCGTGTCAGTCCCGCAGAGAACCCCGCTGTGGAGGACACCACAGGGCAGGACACCACAGGGAAGGACACTGTGACTCAGGCGCCTTCCGCCGACGCCGGCCTCCTCAGGACCGGGCCGCGCTCGGCCCCTCACCGCGGCGACGGCGTCAGACACACCGCCAGCGCCCCCAGGCCGAGATGCGCTGCGAGCGAGGGAGGCAGGTCGACCACCGGCACCGGCCGGGCCGAGAGCCCCGAGACCCGGTCCGCCAGCTCGAGCGCCTCCGGAAGATTGCCGAAGCCGTGGACCACCAGGCGTGGGTCGTCCATCGCGGAGGCCGCCTCCTCCACGCGGGCCATGAGCCGCTCCATCGCTCGCGGCATCGTGCGGGGCCGCTCCACCAGCTGCACCTCGCCGTCTTCAAGCCCCAGAAGAGGCTTCACCCAGAGCAGGCCGCCCACCAGGGAAGCCAGGGCATTGATCCGGCCGCCTCGCCGCAGCTGCTCCAGATTCGGCACCACGAAGAAAGCGCTCGCCCCACGCGCGCACCGCTCGGCCGCGTCAGCGACGGCGTCGATCGACCCACCGCGACCAGCCACAGCGGCGGCGTCCAGCACGGCGTCCCCCAGTGCGGCGCCGGTGAGCTGCGAGTCGACGACACGCACCGGGACGCCCGCGGCCTCGGCAGCCAGACGCGCGGCGTCCACGGTGCCGGAGAGCTTGGAGGACAGGTGCACCGCCACGATGCCCTCACAGCCGGCCGCCTCGGCAGCGCGGAACGCCTGAAGGAGGCGGCCCGGAGAGGGACGGGAGGTGCGCACCGGTGCACCCTGGGCGACCGCAAGGGCCAGATCGCGCTCCAGTTCGGCACCTTCGCCGCCGCCTGCCGACGCCCCGGTCTCCCCCGCGTAGAACTGATCACCGATCATCACGGGGATCGGCACCGAGGTCACCGGGGGCCGGGCGGCGTTCAGCAGGGCCGGGGGCAGCGAGCAGGAGGAATCCGTCACCACTGCGACGCCGCCCTGCCGTCGCCGCGGCCCCCAGAGCCCGGATCGACGGGGTCCGCCAACCGTGAGGGCGTCTTCACAAGACCGGATCCAGGCTGCCAGGCCCTGGTCCCTGCGCTCCCGCGAGACCTGGTCCATCGGGTCAGCCCGTGACGACGTTGACGAGCTTCGGAGCCCGGACGATCACCTTGCGAACCCCGCCGTCGGCCTCGATGTACTTCTGGATCTTCGGCAGCGCCAGTGCTCGGGCCTCGAGATCGTCCGCCGTGATGTCCGTGGACACCTCCAGCTTGTCCCGCAGCTTGCCCTTGACCTGCACCACGGCGGTGACCGTGTCCTCGACCAGCAGAGCCTCATCGACGGTGGGCCAGGTCGAGTTCGCCACGGAGGCCTCATGCCCGAGCATCGCCCACATGTCCTCAGCGGTGTAGGGGGCCACGAGGCTCAGGATCTGTGCGGTGACCTCCGCCCCTTCCCGCACCGCGGCGTCGGCGGCGCCGGCCCCGGAGTCGATCTCCTTGCGGATGGCGTTGACCAGCTCCATGAGCCGCGCCACGACCACGTTGAACTTCTGGTCCTCGAGCAGCTGCTCCACCTCGTGGACGGTGCGGTGGGTGACCGCACGCAGTGCTGCGGTCCCGCTGGTCGGATCCGTGCCGGGGGCGCTGGCCACATCCTGGGCCACACGCCACGCGCGGGCCAGGAACTTCGCCGACCCGGCCGGCGAGACGTCGGCCCAGTCGACATCGTCCTCGGGCGGTGAGGCGAAGACCATGGTCAGCCGGACGGCGTCGACGCCGTAGGCGTCCAGCTGCTCACCGAGGTCGACACCGTTGCCCAGCGACTTCGACATCGCCTTGCCGCCGTTGAGCACCTGGCCCTGGTTCATCAGCGCCTTGAAGGGCTCGTCGAAGCGGATCAGGCCCATGTCATGGATGACCTTGGTGAAGAAGCGAGCATAGAGCAGATGGAGGATGGCGTGCTCCACGCCGCCCACATACTGGTCCACCGGCATCCATCGGTCGGCCTCGGACGAATCGAAGATGCGCTCGTCGTTCTGCGGGTCCAGGAATCGCAGGAAGTACCAGGAGGAGTCCACGAAGGTGTCCATGGTGTCAGTGTCCCGGGTGGCAGGCTCACCGCACGAGGGGCAGTCCGCCGTGACCCAGTCGCTCGCCGCGGCCAACGGGGACTGGCCCTTCGGAGCCAGCTGCTCGCCTCGCAGGTCGGCCGGCAGCCGCACCGGCAGCTCGTCCTCGGGCACCGGCACCTCGCCGCAGCTGGGGCAGTGCACGATCGGGATCGGGGCGCCCCAGAAACGCTGACGGGACAGCAGCCAGTCGCGCAGCCGGTAGTTCACCGTGGCCTGTCCGAGCTGGCGCTCCGCCAGGACGTCCACCGCGCGAGCGATGGCCTCCTGCTTGCCCAGCCCCTCCCAGGCGGGCGAGTTCACCAACGTCCCTTCGCCGGCCGTGGCCGTGCCGGACACCGCGGGATCCTCTTCTCCGGTGTCCACCACGACGCGGACATCCAGCCCCATCGTCCGGGCGAACTCGAGATCCCGCTGATCATGGGCCGGCACAGCCATGACCGCGCCGGTGCCGTAGTCGGCGAGCACATAGTCCGAGGCCCAGATGGGCAGGCGCTCTCCCGTCAGCGGGTGGGCCGCGTACCGGCCCAGGAACACGCCGGTGCGCTCCCGGTCGGCCGACTGACGCTCGATGTCGGAGACCGAGCCCAGCGCCGCGCGGTAGCGCGCCAGCTCCTCCCGGTGCTCCTCGGTGACCAGCTGCTCGGCCAGCGCCGCATCGGCGGCGACCACCATGAACGTCACCCCGTACAGGGTGTCGGGGCGGGTGGTGAAGACCTCGATCGGCTCGACGTCGGCGCCGTCCTCGGCAGGCTCGACCTCGTACCGGACCGTCGCACCGGTGGAGCGGCCGATCCAGTTGCGCTGCATGCTCAGCACGCGCTCCGGCCATCGTCCGGCCAGCTGCTCCATGTCGTCGAGGAGCCGGTCCGCGTACTCGGTGATCTTGAAGTACCACTGGTTCAGGGCCTTCTTGGTGACCTGAGTGCCGCAGCGCTCACAGGCGCCGTCGACGACCTGCTCATTGGCCAGCACCGTCTGGTCCTTCGGGCACCAGTTCACCGGGGAGTCCTTGCGGTAGGCCAGGCCCCGGCGGTGGAACTGCAGGAACAGCCACTGGGTCCACCGGTAGTAGGACTCGTCCGAGGTGTGCAGGCGCCGCGACCAGTCCGCACTGATGGCATAGCGTTTGAAGGACGCCGCCTGGGTGTCGATGTTGGTGTAGGTCCAGTCCGCCGGGTGCGCGTCGTTCTTGATCGCCGCGTTCTCCGCCGGAAGTCCGAAGGAGTCCCAGCCGATGGGGTGCAGCACGTTGTATCCACGCAGCCGCGCATAGCGGGCCGGGATGTCGCCGATGGCGAAGGCCTCGGCATGCCCCATGTGCAGGTCGCCCGACGGGTACGGGAACATGTCCAGCACATAGCGCCGCTCGCGAGTGTCGTCGGGGTCCACCTCGAACGTGCCGTCCTCCTCCCAGAAGGGCAGCCAGCGCGCCTCGATCTCGGCGACGTCATACTGCTGGGGCTTCTCGGAGGCCTGCGCGGCCTGGGCCGCGGCGGAACCGCTCGCGTTGCTCACCTGGGGGCACCTCGTGGTCGTTCGATGGGATCGGGCAAAGGGCATCTCGGGACGTCATGGACGGGGCTCGCCGCGGTCGGCTCACCCAGCACGGTCGCAGGCAGGACCTCGTCCCGCCCCACGATCCCGTCGGGTTCGACCGCCGGCCTCAGAGACGACGTCCGGCCCACCCAGTCTAAGTGACGATGCCGACCTGAGTGACGACGCCGCCGATGCCGCCGACGCCGCCGACGCCCGCACCGCTACCCTGGTGAGGTGCCGCCGTCGACGCCTTCCTCCTCTGACCTGCCCGCCGCTCCCTGGGTGCCGCATCCACGTCGCGAAGGGGAACGCCGCACCGTCCCCGTGCGGGTCCGCCTGTCCGACGGGCGCGCGGCGACCGCTGACATCACCCTGTGGCACTACCGTGCCCGGCATCAGGTCCCCGGGCCGGCGCGCCGGCTGCTGGTCATCCATGGCTTCCGAGGCGACCACCACGGGATGCAGCTGATCGTCGACGCCCTGCCCGACCAGGAGCTGCTGGTCCCCGACCTGCCGGGCTTCGGCGCCACCGCCCCGCTGTCCCACGGCGTCCACGACGCCGAGACCTACGCGCGCGTCGTGGAGGCCCTGGCCCAGGCCCTGGCACTCGACGACCAGGACGTCCTGGTCGGCCACTCCTTCGGATCCATCGTCGCCGCGGCGCACACCGCCTGGCAGCAGGGCATCCCGGAGGGCCGACGCTGGGCGGGGCTGGGACTGCTCAACCCGATCAGCGACGACGTCTTCACCGGGTCGCTGCTGCCCGGCGCCGTCGCCGTGGAAGCCTACTATCGGGTCTGCGGCCGACTGCCTGAGCCCTGGGCGCTCTCCCTGCTGCGCTCACCCCTGATCCTGGCCGTGACGAATCTCACCATGATCGTGTCGCGGGACCGGGACGTAGTCGAGCATGTGCGCCGTGAACACCGGGAGCACTTCGGCGGCTTCGCCGACCGGGACACCGTCCTGCAGGCCTACCGGTCCTCCAGCCGCACCACCGTGACCCAGTTCGCCCGCGAGCTGGACCTGCCGACCCTGCTGGTGGTCGGGGCGCAGGATCAGCTCTCCACCCTGCGCGGACGACAGCGCCTCGCCCGACTGCTCCCCCAGGCCCGACTGGAGGTCCTCCGCGGGGTGGGCCATCTGCTGCACTATGAGAAGCCTGCCCCGACCGCCCGGGCCATCCGCCGCTTCCTCAGCGAGCTCTGAAGGTCTCAAGCGTCCGAGTGTCAGCGTCCCGCCAGACACCCCCAGTCCTCGAGCCCTGAGGAGTGGCTCAGACCTGCAGGGCCGACACGTCGTCCACGGCGATCCGCACGGCCCGATCCCCACGCTGGGCGCTCTGGGTGCGACGCAGCCGCCGCATCTCCTCGACGACCTCGGCGGCCTGCGCGTAGCCGAAGAACAGCAAGTACCGGTGACGACCGTCCTCGAGAGGGCTCGGCCCGATCCAGCTGACGCCCTCGGGCAGGTTCGCCGCCCGGATGAAGGCCTCGGCCTCCTCCGGTTCCGCCGTCAGGCTCAGCATGCGCTTCGCCGGGGGAAGACCGAGCTCCAGCCGACGGTAGAGCTCCCGACGGGCATAGGTGACCGGGTCCCAGCGCACCAGCGCCGCGGTGAGCTCCTCGGCCTCCGCGGTGACCACCACCGCCCCCGAGCGTGCCGGGTCAGCTCCGTGCGGCCGGACCAGAGACGCCGCACGGAACCAGCGAGCCAGGACCCTGCGCGGCACGTCCAGTCCCTCACGGCTGAGCTGGGCGTCCCCGTCGAGGAGCAGTGCGGCGGCATATCCTTCAGCGGCCACGGGCTCCACCCCGGGAGTGCTCACCACCACGGCCGGAGCCGCCGAGACCTCACGCACCGGGTGGTCCCCGGTGGAGGAGATCACCGTAGTGTTCGGGAAGGCCCGGCCAAGCTCATGCGCGGTGCGGTCCGCTCCCCTGACACCTGCCCGGAAGCGATCGTGCCCGCACTCCGCGCAGCGGTGGCCCCGGTGATGCAGCCCGCACCAGCGACACCTCAGGGTCCGGGACTGCTCATGGTGGGGCGGCAGGCTCAGCGGCCCATGACAGCTGGGACACTGCTGCCGGACGCGGCAGCGCTCGCACAGCACCGCCGGGACGAAGCCGGCCCGTGCCACCTGCACCAGCACCGGCCCGTGCTGCAGAGCCTGCTGGGCCGTGCGGTACGCCGCGGCCGGAAGCCGCGCCCCGCGTGCCATCGGGTCCCGTTCCGTGTGGTGAGAATCGGCGGTGGCCATCATCAGCGGGGAGGCCTCCCTGCGAGACTCGCGGGACGGGGCGACGTCCTGGAGCCATCCGCGCTCCACGAGGCGCTGCACCTCCAGGCTGCGGGAGGTGGACAGGAACAGCAGGCCGCATCCGGTCAGCACCGTGCGCAGCAGCGCCACCTCACGCACGTGATGGTAGGGCGCGCGCGGCTCGGCATGCGAAGGGTCGTCGTCGTCGACCACGATCAGCTGCCGCAGGCGCGGCACCGGGGCGAAGACGGCAGACCGGGTCCCCACCGCGATGCGAGCCTGCCCGTGGCGCAGGCGCAGGAACGCCCGGTATCGGGGTGTGGGGCCGACGTCGGCGGTCAGCCGGGCCACCTGCTCCGCGCCCCACACGTGCTCGAGCGCCTCCGCCACCTGCCCGACGTCGCGCGCATCGGGCAGGACCACCACGGCATCGCCGTCCTGCTCCAGGCAGCGACGCACCGTGTCCAGGATCTGGGCGACCCAGCTCTGCTCCCCATAGCCGGTCAGCGCCAGGGCCGCCTGGCGGGGTCTCGGGGTCTCGGGGTCGCACACCGGATCCGGGGCGGTCAGCCCGGCGAACTCCTTCTCCACCCGGGCCACGCGCGGGGGGATCGCCGCCCGCAGCACATCCGACGTGACCCCGGCACCGCGCTCAGCCACCTGCCGGGCCAGCTGGAGCACCTCCGGGGACAGCACCGGGACCGCCGAGACCACCTTGTGGATCAGAGAGAGCCGGGACGCCGTCTCCGCCGCCTCACAGCGCTCGACGACGAAGCCCAGCATCTCGCGACCGGAGAAACGGACCTTCACCCTCCCCCCGGGCACGACGGCGGCGTCGTGGTCCCGCGGCACCACATAGTCGAAGGTTCGGTCCAGATGCGGGACTCCGGAGTCCAGCAGCACCCGCGCCACCGGCAGCTCCGGGGCCGCCCCCGCCGGCAGACGCGCAGGCGGCGGCGGAGCCAGGGCGTCGAGGAGCGCCGGCTGGCTGTCCTCCCGCTCCGTCATCGCCTGTCTCCCTCCACGGCACTGGGACCTGTTCACCGGATGATGCTACGCGCCCGGGCTGACAGGCACGAAGTCCCCGGTGGCCGTCTGGTGCCGGTGCAGGCACGGCAGAGGCCGCACTGGACACAGAGGCCGCACCGGACACAGAGGCGGGGAGGACAGCACGCGGCCCCCGCCCTGGGGTGGGCGGGGGCCGCGTGCTGCAGGGTCGCCGGGCCTCAGGCGCCGAAGTACGACTTCAGAGCCTCGACACGGTCGAGACGCTCCCAGGGGAAGTTCTCGCCCTCACGGCCGAAGTGGCCGTTGCGGGCGGTCTCGCGATAGATGGGCCTCTTGAGGTCCAGATCCTCGATGATCCCCAGCGGGCGGAGGTCGAAGATCTCATCGATGGCCGCGGAGATGCGCGCCGGATCCACCGTCTCCGTGCCGAAGGTCTCCACATAGATGCCCACCGGACGCGCCCGGCCGATGGCGTAGGCGATCTGGATCTCGGCGCGCTCGGCCAGCCCGGCGGCGACCACGTTCTTCGCCACCCAGCGCATCGCGTAGGCGGCCGAGCGGTCCACCTTGGAGGGGTCCTTGCCGGAGAACGCGCCGCCTCCGTGCCGAGCGAAGCCGCCGTAGGTGTCGACGATGATCTTGCGGCCGGTGAGTCCGGCATCGCCCACCGGACCACCGACCACGAAGGGCCCAGAGGGGTTGATGATCTCGGAGACCGCGGAGATGTCCAGCCCGGAGGCCTCGATCACCGGCGCCACCACGTGCTCCGACATGTCAGCGTGCAGCTGCTCCTGGACGGTCTCCTGCGTGTGCTGGGTGGAGACCACCACAGTGTCCAGGCTCACGGGTCGCGCTCCGTCGTAGCCGACCGTCACCTGGGTCTTGCCGTCGGGGCGCAGATAGTCCAGCTCACCCGTCTGCCGGACCTCTGTGAGCCGGGCCGAGAGACGGTGGGCCAGCGCGATGGGCGTCGGCATATAGGTGTCGGTCTCGTTGGTGGCGTAGCCGAACATGATGCCCTGGTCGCCGGCTCCCTGGGCGTCCCGGCGATCTTCGGCTCCGCCGCGGGCCTCCATCGAGTTGAACACGCCGGCGAAGATCTCCGGGGACTGCTGGCCGATGCTGACGGAGACGCCGCAGCGGGCGCCGTCGAAGCCGTTGGCCGAGGAGTCGTAGCCGATGTCCAGCAACGTGGAGCGCACGATCTGCGGGATCTCCACATACCCCGAGGTGGTGACCTCCCCGGCGACATGCACCAGGCCGGTGGTGGTGAGGGTCTCCACCGCGACCCGAGAGTCGGGGTCTACGGCGAGCATCGCATCGAGCACCGCATCGGAGATCTGGTCGCAGATCTTGTCCGGATGACCGATGGTCACGGACTCGGAGCTGAACAGCCGCAGTCCCTGCGGCAGGGGCATGTCAGAAGAGGCAGCGCTGGTGTTGGTCACCGGCTCATCCTACGCGAGCGGCCAGCGTCGAGGCTGGCCGGTCAGCCAGCGGCTTCACAGAGCGTAAGGCGAGCGGACCTGGCGGGAGAGCAGCTGGGCGGCACGGTCCACGACGGCGCCGGCGGCCTCCTGCTTGGTGCCCACCACGTGGACGGGTTCAGACTCTCCGAGCAGCCCCTGGACGCCGAAGGACGCCAGGATATGGATCTCTGTGTCGTCCTGACCGAACACCAGGTTCCGGCCCACGCGATTCAGCACGAGCAGCTCGCATCCCTTGCGCAGCAGTTTGGCCTGTGCGAGGTCCAGCGGATCGTTCTCCGCGTCGCCGGTCTCGGCGGCGAAGCCGACGATGACGGTGGGACCGGTCCCTCGCTCGGCGCGCCTCCGCACCGTCGTGGCCAGGATGTCCGGATTGCGCTGCAGGTGGATGACCGGGTCCGTGCCGTCGTCGGTCTTCTTGATCTTGGCCTCGGCATAGTTGGCCGGACGGAAGTCGGCGACTGCCGCCGCCATGAGCAGCATGTCTGCTGCGGCGGCCGCGGACTCGACGGCGGCATGCAGCTCCTCGGCCGTCTCGACGGTCTCCACCGTCAGCCTGTCCTGAGCCGCCGGTGCCGGGACGTCCATCACCCCGGCGATGAGGTGCACCTGCGCACCCGCGGCCAGCGCGGCCTCGGCCAGTGCCAGTCCCTGTTTCCCGGAGGAGCGGTTGCCCAGGTATCGCACAGGGTCCAGCGGCTCGCGGGTGCCCCCCGCGGTGACGACGACGCGCCGCCCGGACAGCGGGCCCTCCGACGGGGTCACGGCGCCCGACGGCGGCCCCGGGTCTGCGTCACCAGGGCCCTCGGCGAGGACCCTGCGGAGGTGCGCGTGGATGTCGTGGGGCTCGGGCATCCGGCCCGGACCCGAGTCGGCGCCTGTCAGCCGCCCGACAGCGGGCTCCATGACGTCGACCCCGCGCCGACGCAAGATCTCGACGTTGTCGGCGGTGGCGGCGTTGCGCCACATCTCGGTGTGCATGGCCGGCACGAGCACCACCGGCGCCTCGGTGGCCAACAGCGTGGACGTGAGAAGATCATCGGCCATGCCGGCCCGCACCCGGGCCATCAGGTCGGCGGTGGCCGGTGCCACCACGACCAGGTCCGCCTCCTGGCCGAGGCGGACATGCCGCACCTCGTCCACATGAGAGAAGACGGAGGTGCTCACCTTCCGCCCGCTGATGGCCTCCCACGTGGGACGGCCCACGAACTCTTCCGCGGCGGCGGTCGGAACGACGTCGACCTGATGGCCGTCCTCACGGAGCAGTCGCACCAGGTGCACGGCCTTGTAGGCCGCGATGCCTCCGCTGACTCCCAGGACGATGCGCATCAGGTCGATCGGTGCTCTCCGGACCGTAGGGTCAGGATGCCGGGTTCTCGGCGGGGTGGTTGACCAGCAGGTCCTGGTCGATCTCCCGCAGAGCGATGGACAGAGGCTTCTCGTTGAGCTTCGTGTCCACCAGCGGGCCGACGTACTCGAAGAGCCCCTCGTGGAGCTGCGCGTAGTAGGCGTTGATCTGGCGGGCGCGCTTGGCGGCGAAGAGCACCAGGGCGTACTTCGAGTCGCTCTTGCCCATCAGGGAGTCGATCGGCGGGTCGATGATGCCTTCGAGCTGCTCAGTCACGGAAGAAAGGTCCTTGTCGGTCGCGTGTGGTGGGCCGTCGATCAGACGGCGTCCTTCTGGAAGCCCATGAGGGCGACGAGTTCGGCGGCGGCGCGGTCGAGGTCGTCGTTGATCACGGTGACGTCGAACTCCGATTCTGCCGCAAGCTCCATCTTAGCGGTTTCCAGGCGCCTCTGCTGTTCCTCGGGCCCCTCCGTACCCCGCCCTGTGAGGCGAGACACCATCTCGTCCCACGACGGCGGCGAGAGGAACACGAACTGCGCCTCGGGCATGGTCCGCCGCACCTGCCGGGCCCCCTGGAGGTCGATCTCCAGCAGGACGCTGCGTCCCTGGCCCAGGGCCTCCTCCACGGTGGATCGCAGGGTCCCGTAGCGGTGCCGCCCATGGACGGTGGCCCATTCGAGGAAGGCGCCCTCCTCCACCAGGCGGTCGAACTGCTCGGGCGCGACGAAATGATAGTCGACGCCGTCAGCCTCCCCCGGTCGCGGATCGCGGGTCGTCGCAGAGACCGAGAAGCAGACCTGCGGATAGTTCTCTCGGATGTAGCGGCTCATCGTCGACTTCCCCACAGACGTGGGGCCTGCGAGCACGGTGACCTTGGGCTCGTTCACTGCGGTGGACTCCTCGGCGCGGTCCGAGCCGCTCGACGGCGGCCGCGGAACCTCGGTGTGGTCGGTGGGCCGAGGCGGAACAGTCCCGGCCGGAGCAGGACCGACGCACCTCAAGCCTGGGCATCAGGATGTCGTCCATCCTAACGTCCGGACGAGGCCCCGCCGACCGAGACGCGGGGCAGCACGCGGGCCGCTTCAGGCCAGCTGAGCCAGATGTCGGGCCAGAGCGGTCCGCTGCTTGACGCCGAGTCCACCGATGCGCCGGTTCTCGGAGATCCCGAGATCCTCCAGCGTCCGGGCGGCCGTGACCTTCCCCACGCCGGGCAGCGCCTCCAGCAGCTCCACAGTCTTCAGCCGGGCCACCGCCTCGGAGGTCTCGGCCTTGGCCAGCACGTCGTCGAAGCTGATCTTCCCCGCTCCGAAGGCCTCCTTCAGCTCGGCCCGCTCGATCCGGGCCGCGAGGGCCTTCTGCCGGGCGATGTCGCGCTCTTCCTTGCTCAGTTCTCGCAGGGCCACGGTGTTCTCCTCTGCTGCGCCGCCTATGACATGTGGCAGAATCTAGCCTCATTTGTGCCCAGGGGCAATAGCCAGTTCCCCCAGATCAGGCGGCGACAGCCCCGGGCGCGGCGCGGTCGAGCGTCCAGACGGACCTGGACGGTCAGTCGCCCAGATCGGCCACGGTGCGGTCGATCGCAGCGGTCAGCGAGGCGACGTCGGGTCCGTGCGCGAGGATCCCCCGGGAGGAGTTGACGACCACCTGCCGGTGAGCCGGGCCGAAGCCTCGCCGCAGGTCCTGCGCCGTCGCCCCCTGCGCCCCGTATCCCGGAGCGAGCAGCGGCATCGCCCCTGCGGTCAGGTCGACACCTGCTTCTTCCGCCAGGCCCGCCGTCGTCGCGCCGACCACCAGGCCGATGTCTCCCAGGGCGCCGTCGTCGACCACGTCGTTCTCCGCGGCGGCCCGAGCGGCGATGCCTGCGGCCACCGTCCCGTGGGCGTCCCGTGCCAGCTGGACCTCCCGCCCTTCGGGGTTCGAGGTCAGCGCCAGCACGAACAGCCCGGCGCCATGGCGGCAGGCCGCCTCGACGGCGGGGCTCAGCGAACCGAAGCCCAGGTACGGGGAGACGGTGAGCGCATCGGCGGCGAGGGCGGCGTCGGGGTCCAGCCACGCCTCGGCGTAGCCGGCCATCGTCGAACCGATGTCGCCCCGTTTCGCATCGGCGATCACCAGCAGCCCCTCCCGGCGGGCGGCCTGCTGCAGCTCGGCCAGCACGCTCAGGCCCGCAGGCCCGAACCGCTCGAAGAAGGCGACCTGCGGCTTGATGATGCCGACCCGACCCACCGCGGCATCCAGCACGCGGCGGCCGAACTCCCGGAGCCCGGCGACGTCGTCGGCCAGGCCCCACTGAGTCAGCAAAGCGGCGTGCGGATCGACGCCGACGCACAGCCGACCGTGGCGACGGATCGCCTCGGCCAGCCGTGCGCCGAACTGCGGAGGGCGCTCGCTCATGAGGAGAGCTCCGCGAGCCGTGCCGCGTGGTCCTGCAGGGAGGTGACCGACCAGCTGAACTGGCGCAGCGCCTCGATCGCCAGGACCGCGGCGCCGAACTCCGCCACCGTGGTGATCACCGGAGTGCCCACCGACGTCGCCGCCGCACGGATCTCGTAGCCGTCGCTGCGGGCGTCCCCACCCGAGGGCGTGTTCACGATCAGGTCGATCTGCCCGGACTCCACGAGGTCGAGGATGGTCTCCCCCTCCCCCGGGGCGTCGGCGATCTTGCGCACCACCGAGGGGTTCAGGCCGTTGCGCCGCAGCACGTCCGCGGTGCCCCCGGTGGAGACGACCTCGAAGCCGAGGTCCACCAGGCGCTTGACGGTCATGATGACGGCGCGCTTGTCCCGGTTGGCCACCGAGACGAAGACCTTGCCGGAGGTCGGCAGCGGGTTGCTCGCCGCCTGCTGAGACTTCGCGAAGGCCGTGTCGAAGTGCTTGTCGATGCCCATGACCTCACCGGTGGAGCGCATCTCCGGACCCAGCAGCGAGTCCACCACACGCCCCTCAGGGGTGCGGAACCGGTTGAACGGCAGTACGGCCTCCTTGACGGACACCGGGGCGCCCGGGGGCAGCAGGGATCCGTCACCGAAGGTCGGCAGCAGCCCGCCTGCCGGGTGGCCGGAGCCCGCCCGCAGCTCGCTGATCGAGACGCCCGTGCCGATCAGCGCGGCGGCCTTGGCCAGCTGCACGCCGGTGGCCTTGGAGACGAACGGCACCGTGCGTGAGGCCCGCGGATTGGCTTCGATGACGTAGAGGACGTCGGAGGCGACGGCGAACTGGATGTTGATCAGGCCACGGACCCCGACGCCGGCGGCGATCGCGGCGGTCGCCTCCCGGACCCGCTCCAGCACGTCCGGTCCCAGGGTGATCGGAGGCAGGGCGCAGGCCGAGTCGCCCGAGTGGATCCCGGCCTCTTCGATGTGCTCCATGACACCGCCCAGGTAGAGGTCCCGGCCGTCGAAGAGGGCGTCGACGTCGACCTCGATCGCGTCCTCCAGGAACCGGTCCACCAGCACCGGATGCTCGGGAGTGACCTCGGTCGCATTGGCGATGTACCGGGCGAGTCCAGGCTCGTCGTAGACGATCTCCATGCCGCGTCCGCCCAACACATAGGAGGGCCGCACCAGCACGGGATAGCCGATGCCGTCGGCCACCCGCTTGGCGTCCTCGAAGCTCACGGCCGTGCCGTTCTTCGGCGCGATGAGCCCGGCCTGCCGCAGCACCTGGTCGAACTCGCCACGGTCCTCCGCCAGATCGATGGCCTCCGGCGACGTGCCCAGGATCGGCACCCCGGCGTCGGCCAGCTGCTGGGCGAGCTTCAGCGGCGTCTGACCGCCGAGCTGGACGAACACCCCGTGGACGCCGCCGGTCCGCTCCTCGGCGGCGATGACCTCCAGGACGTCCTCCAGGGTCAGCGGCTCGAAGTAGAGCCGTGTGGAGACGTCGTAGTCGGTGGAGACGGTCTCCGGGTTGCAGTTGACCATGACGGTCTCGTAGCCCGCATCCCGCAGCGCCATGGTGGCATGCACGCAGGAGTAGTCGAACTCGATGCCCTGGCCGATCCGGTTCGGCCCCGAGCCCAGAATGATGACCGAGGGCTTCTCGTGGTCGCTGATCTCATCCTCACGGTCGTAGGACGAATAGTGGTACGGCGTGTAGGCCTCGAACTCGGCCGCACAGGTGTCCACCGTCTTGAAGACCGGCCGGATGCCCAGTGCGTGGCGCACACCCCGCACCACGGCGGGGTCCATGTGGCGCAGGGCGCCGATCTGCTCGTCCGAGAAGCCGTGCCGCTTGGCGGTGCGCAGCACCTCCGGGCTGAGCTCACGTGCCTCAGCGATCGTCTGGGCGGTCTCGTTGATCAGCTCCAGCTGGTCCAGGAACCACGGGTCGATGGCGGTGATCTCGTGCACCTGCTCCAGGCTGGCCCCGGAGAGCAGCGCACGCTGCACCTGGTGGATACGCTCGGTGGTCGGCGTGGCCATCTTCTCCAGCAGCTCGGCGAGCTCCTCCTGGCCGGCGGGGGTGAAGTCGAACTCCGAGCCCCGCTGCTCCAGGGACCGCTGGGCCTTCTGCAGCGCCTCGCTGAAGTTCCGCCCGATGGCCATCGCCTCACCGACAGACTTCATGGTGGTCGTCAGCGTGGTGTCGGCGGCCGGGAACTTCTCGAAGGCGAAACGTGGGACCTTCACCACCACGTAGTCCAGCGTGGGCTCGAAGCTCGCCGGGGTCTTGCGGGTGATGTCGTTGGGGATCTCGTCGAGGGTGTAGCCCACCGCGAGCTTCGTGGCGATCTTGGCGATGGCGAACCCGGTCGCCTTCGAGGCCAGCGCTGAGGAGCGCGAGACCCGGGGGTTCATCTCGATGACGACCACCCGCCCGGTCGCCGGGTCCACTGCGAACTGGATGTTGCAGCCGCCCGTGTCGACGCCGACCTCGCGGATCACGTTGATCGCGATGTCGCGCAGCTTCTGGTATTCCCGGTCGGTCAGCGTCAGCGCCGGGGCCACGGTGATGGAGTCGCCGGTGTGCACACCCACCGGGTCGAGGTTCTCGATCGAGCAGACGACCACGACGTTGTCGTTGGCGTCGCGCATCATCTCGAGCTCGTACTCCTTCCACCCGAGGATCGACTCCTCCAGGAGCACCTCCGTGGTCGGGCTGTACTGCAGTCCCGTCCCGGCGATGCGCCGCAGGTCCTCGGCGTCGTAGGCGAGCCCGGACCCCAGCCCTCCCATGGTGAACGACGGCCGCACCACCATCGGGTAGCCGAGGTCCTCGGCCGCCTCGAACGCCTCCTCCATGGAATGGACGATCCGCGAACGGGCGGACTCGCCGCCCGAGCGCTCCACGACGCCCTTGAACTTCTCGCGGTCCTCACCGAGCTCGATAGCGGCGATGTTCGCCCCGATCAGCTCCACGCCGTACTTCTCCAGGACGCCGTCCTTGTCCAGCGCGATGGCGGTGTTCAGCGCCGTCTGCCCGCCCAGAGTGGGCAGGATCGCGTCGGGACGCTCCTTCTCGATGATCTTGGCGACGACGTCGGGGCTGATCGGCTCCACATACGTGGCGTCGGCGAACTCCGGATCGGTCATGATGGTTGCCGGGTTGGAGTTGACCAGGATGACGCGGATGCCCTCTTCCTTGAGCACGCGCAGGGCCTGGGTCCCCGAGTAGTCGAACTCTGCCGCCTGGCCGATGACGATCGGGCCGGAGCCGATGACCAGCACGGAGTTGAGGTCTTGACGCTTAGGCATTGTCCTTCACTTTCATCAGCTCGACGAAGCGGTCGAAGAGGTAGGCGGAGTCGTGAGGTCCGGCGGCGGCCTCCGGGTGGTACTGCACCGAGAAGGCCGGGATGTCCAGGCAGCGCAGCCCCTCCACGACGCCGTCGTTGAGGCTGGAGTGGCTGACCTGCACGCGGCCGTATCGCGACTCCGGGGCGGTGGTGGTCTCCCCGACGGGTGCGTCCACCGCGAAGCCATGGTTCTGCGAGGTGATCTCCACCTTGCCGGTCAGATGGTCCATGACCGGCTGGTTGATCCCGCGATGCCCGAAGGGCAGCTTGTAGGTGCCGAAGCCCAGCGCGCGGCCGAGGATCTGGTTGCCGAAGCAGATCCCGAAGAACGGCACTCCGGCGTCGAGGACCTCCCGCAGCAGGCCCACCTGGGTGGCTGCCGTGGCAGGGTCCCCGGGGCCGTTGGAGAGGAACACGCCGTCGGGCGAGACGGCCTCGATGTCCGCGAAGGACGCCGTCGCCGGCAGGACGTGGACGCGCAGTCCGCGCTCCGCCATGCGGACCGGCGTCATCGTCTTGATGCCGAGGTCGAGCGCGGCCACGACGGCGAGGGGCTCCCCCTGCCAGCCGTGGCCGGACGGCTCCACGACGTAGGCCTGCTCCGTGGTGACCTCCTCGGCCAGGCGTGCGCCCTTCATCGACGGCTGGGACCGGACCTCGTCGACGAGCTCCGCCACGGGACGCGAAGCGGCCTCCCCGGAGAAGATGCCGGCCTTCATGGCGCCGGCGGTGCGCAGATGACGGGTCACCGCACGGGTGTCCACTCCCTGAATCCCGACGACGTCCTGCGCGACGAGCTCCTCGTCCAGGCTGCGTCGGCTGCGCCAGTTCGAGGGACGCCGCGCGGCGTCACGGACCACATAGCCGGCCACCCAGATCCGGCGGGACTCCGGGTCCTCGTCGTTGACTCCGGTGTTTCCGATGTGCGGGGCCGTCTGCACGACGATCTGACGTGCGTACGACGGGTCGGTGAGGGTCTCCTGGTAGCCGGTCATGCCGGTGGCGAAGACCGCCTCCCCCAGACGGGAGCCTCGGGCCCCGTAGGCGGTCCCCTCGTGGACGGTGCCGTCCTCGAGGACGAGGAGGGCAGGATCGATGGTGCTCATAGGTGGGTTCACTCCTCGGTCAGTCTCTTCAAGTGGCTCAGCAGCTGCTCATGGGCCTCGGCGTGCCGCGCACGGAAGGCCGTCTCCACGGACTCCTCCCCCAGCTTCCAGCCGATGATGAGGGCGCCGTCGCGCTCGACGAACTTACCCACCACCCCGCGGTCGGTGCGCGTATGGGTCAGCTGGTCTCGGGTGATGAGATAGTTCCGCGCTCCGGCACGGAACACGGCCACACCCTGGTCATGGACCTCGATCCGACCGTCGGTGCGGATCCCCAGGCCGTGCACGGCCACGCGGTCCAGGTAGTCCGAGGCCTTCACCGTGCCGATGACCATGCCCTCGCCGGCGGCCAGCGGCTCGGCGTCGATGATCTCCGGCACGATCGTGGCCGGCTCCGGCAGCCCGGCCTGTCGTCTCTTGCGTCCTCGCCAGCCCCACCAGAGCATCAGGGCCGCGACCACGATGATCGCGAAGGACACATAGAAGTAGTTCAGATAGACCTGCGTCATGCGGGGTCAGTCCGCCTCTCTGCCGGTGAGCGAGGTCTGCAGCGCACCGTCGGCGACGACGCGGTGTCCCGCCAGGAAGGTGGAGTGGACCCGGCCCGGCAGCTCCATGCCGGAGAACGGGGAGTTCCGGCCCTTGGTGGCATGCTCCTCAGGACGCACGGTGCGGCGCGCCTGCGGGTCCACCAGGATCAGATTCGCAGGCTCGCCGACGGCCAGCGGGCGGCCCTGGTGCCCGTGGCGTGCGATCTCCGCCGGACGCACCGAGGTGACCTCCGCGAAGCGCCGCCAGTCCATCATGCCGGTCTCGACCATCGTGTGCTGCACCACCGAGAGCGCCGTCTCCAGCCCGGTCATCCCCATCGCGGCCTGGTGCCACTCGCACTCCTTGAGCTGCGTGGGGTGCGGGGCGTGGTCGGTGCCGACGACGTCGATCGTGCCGTCGGCCAGCGCCTCGCGCAGCGCCTGGACGTCCTCAGCCGTGCGCAGCGGCGGATTGACCTTGTACACCGGGTTGAAGCTGCGGACCATCTCCTCGGTGAGGATCAGGTGGTGCGGAGTGACCTCGGCGGTCACGTCGATTCCCCGCTCCTTGGCCCAGCGGATGATCTCCACCGACCCCTTCGTGGACACGTGGCAGACATGGAGACGCGACTCCACGTGCTGAGCCAGCAGCACGTCACGGGCGATGATCGCCTCTTCGGCCACTGCCGGCCAGCCGGGAAGCCCCAGCACCGAGGACACACAGCCCTCATTCATCTGAGCACCCTCGGTGAGCAGCGGCTCCTGGGCGTGCTGGGCCACGAATCCGTCGAAGGACTTCACGTACTCCAGTGCCCGACGCATCAGCATCGGGTTGTGCACGCAGATGCCGTCGTCGGAGAACATCCGGACCTGGGCGGAGGACTCGGCCATCGCGCCCAGCTCAGCCAGGTTCTCACCGGCCAGCCCGACCGTGACGGCCCCCACGGGATGCACCTCGGTCCAACCGGACTCCAGCCCCAGACGGTGGACCTGTTCGACGACGCCGGCGGTGTCCGCCACCGGTGAGGAGTTCGCCATGGCGTGCACGGCGGTGAAGCCGCCCAGGGCAGCCGCGCGGCTGCCGGTCTCCACGGTCTCGGCGTCCTCGCGCCCGGGCTCGCGAAGGTGCGTGTGCAGGTCCACCATGCCGGGGAGCGCGATGAGGCCGGTGGCGTCGATGGTCTCCAGCGGCACGCCCTCCCGCGGCGCGGCCGTGTCGGCCCCGAGAGTGGCGATCTTCCCGTCCCGCAGCACCAGGTCGGCAGTCGTCTCCCCGAGGATCTTGGCACCGAGGATCAGGTGGTCGGTCATGCGGAACTCCCGTCGTCGTGACTCTGTGAAAGCAGCAGGTGCAGCACCGCCATGCGCACCGAGACTCCGTGCGAGACCTGGTCGAGCACACGGTTCAGCGGAGAGTCGGCGGCGGCTGCGGAGATCTCCACGCCTCGGTTCATCGGCCCAGGGTGCAGGATCATGGCTCCGTCCCCTCCGGGGCCGTCGAGACGTTCCACCCGTGCGAGGCGCTCGTCGGTCAGGCCCCACCGGCGCGTGTACTCCGCCGGTGTGGGGAAGAAGGCTCCGCCCATGCGTTCGGCCTGCACGCGCAGCATCATCACGGCGTGCGGTCCCGAGGTCAGCGCCTCGTCGAAGCTGTAGTGCACGCTGACGGGCCACTGCTCCACACCCACAGGCAGCAGGGTCGGCGGGGCGACGAGGCCGACCTCGGCGCCGAGAGTGTTCAGCAGCCACACGCCGGAGCGGGCGACCCGAGAGTGCAGGATGTCCCCGACGATCAGCACCCGCATACCGGTCAGGTCCGTGCCACGAGGCCCGTGGCCCCGCCCAGCGGCCCAGCCTCGGCGCAGCGTGAGCGCATCCAGCAGCGCCTGTGTGGGATGCTCATGGGTGCCGTCTCCGGCGTTGACCACCGCGCAGTCCGTCCAACCCGAGGCCGCCAGCTGTGCCGCGGCGCCGGAGGCCCAATGGCGCATCACGATCGCGTCCGCTCCGATGGCCTCCAGGGTCTGGACGGTGTCCTTCAGCGACTCGCCCTTGGAGACGGAGGAGCCCTTCGCCGAGAAGTTCATGACGTCCGCGGAGAGTCGTTTCGCGGCGGCTTCGAAGGAGATCCGCGTCCGCGTGGAGTCCTCGAAGAAGAGGTTCACCACGGTGCGACCCCGCAGCGTGGGGAGCTTCTTCACCTCGCGGGTGGCCACCGCGCTCATCTCCTCGGCGGTGTCGAGGATGCTCAGCGCGTCGCTGTGGGACAGGTCCGCGGTGGAGAGCAGGTGCCTCATGGGCGTGGCCCCCTCTCGATGAGCACGGCCTCGTCCTCGGCGGCGACGCCGTCGACGTCGGCCAGGCGCACCGAGACCCGTTCGTCCCGGGAGGTCGGCAGGTTCTTGCCCACGTGATCGGCACGGATCGGGAGCTCGCGGTGGCCGCGGTCCACCAGGACGGCCAGGCGCACCGCACGGGGGCGCCCGAGGGCGGAGAGGGCGTCCAGCGCGGCGCGGACGGTGCGGCCGGAGTAGAGCACGTCGTCGACCAGGACGACGGTGGCGTCGTCGACGCCGGCCTCGGGCACCCGGGTGGGCTCCGGGGTGCGTGCGCTGCCGGTGCGCAGATCATCCCGATACATGGTGATGTCGAGGGAGCCGACCCCACGCACGGGGTCGAAGGCCCCGTCGATGCGGGCGAGCCGTTCACCCAGGCGACGGGCCAACGGGACACCCCTGCGGGGGATGCCGAGCAGCAGGAGACCGTCGACGCCGCGATGGGCCTCGACGATCTCGTGCGCGATGCGCGTCAGTGCCCGCTCCACATCAGGGGCGGACATGACCTGTGAGGTCTCTGGTGTGGTCACCAGGCGACTCCTTCCTCGCCTCACGGGACGATCATTAAAGGAGACAGCAGGATATTCAGCTGTTCGGACCCACTCTACCGGATCCCGGGAACCTCTCCCCGGTGACGCTCCGCGGAGCCGGGAGCAGAGTCAGTCCAGAAGGGTCGGCTTGAGCTTCTGCAGGCGCCCCAAGACTCCGTTGACGAAGGGCGGGGACTCATCCGTGGAGAGTTCCCGCACCATGGCCACGGCCTCGGCGACGGCGACGCCGTCGGGGATGTCGTCGTTGTAGAGCAGCTCCCAGGCGCCGATGCGCAGCGCCATCAGGTCCACGCGCGGCATGCGCTCCAGGCTCCAGCCCCGGGAGTAGGTGGTCAGCAGCTCGTCGATCCGCTCGCGGTGGGAGACGACGCCGTCGAGGACGGTGACGACGTAGTCATCGACCACGAGATCGGCCTTCTCCCGGCGGACCCGGAGGACTTCGAGCGGCTCGGCTCCACGCTGCTCCGCCTCGAAGAGGACCTCCAACGCACGGCGGCGCGCCTTGCTTCGACGGGCCACGGGTCAGTCCGTCACACGGCCGAGGTACTCGGAGGACCGTGTGTCCACCTTGACCTTCGTGCCCTGGTCGACGAAGAGCGGCACCTGGATCTCGTGGCCGGTCTCCAGGGTGGCGGACTTGGTCCCGGCCGAGGAGCGGTCGCCCTGCAGGCCCGGCTCCGTGTAGGTGATCTCCAGGACCACCGACGGCGGCATCTCCAGGTACAGCGGCGTGCCTTCGTGCAGCGCGATGCTGACCTCCTGGGACTCCAGCAGGAAGTTCGCGGCATCCCCGACGACGGAGCCCGGAACGGTGATCTGGTCGTAGTCCCGCAGGTCCATGAACACGTAGTCGTCGCCGTCGGCGTAGAGGTACTGGTAGTTGGTGCGGTCCACCGTGGCGAACTCCACCTTGGCGCCGGCGTTGAAGGTCTTGTCCACGACCTTGCCGGAGGTGATGTTCTTCAGCTTGGTCCGGATGAACGCTCCGCCCTTGCCAGGCTTGACGTGCTGGAACTCCAGGGTGTTCCAGAGCTGGCCCTCGAGCTTGAGGACGGAACCGTTCTTGATGTCGTTGGAGGTGGCCACTGATTGCCCTTCTTCACATCGGATGCGGGTGTCCGCGCGCCGGTCGGCACACGGCACGGCTGTGCGCGGTTGTCGATTCTACAGGGAGACCGTGGTGCCCTCGTCCGACTCCGCGATCTCCTGGTACGTGGCGAAGAGGATCGAGGCGTCAGGGATCTCCACGGTGGCGGGCTGACCCTGCCCTGCCAGGAGCACGAACCGCAGCTGATCGCCGCGGTTCTTCTTGTCCCGGCGAATGCCTTCGAGCAGCTGGTTCCAGCGGTCGTCCCGGTAGGTCACCGGCAGGCCCAGAGACGTCAGCACCGACCGGTGGCGGTCGGCCGTGGCGTCGTCCAGGCGCCCCAGGCTGCGAGCCAGCTCCGCGGCGAAGACCATGCCCACCGAGACCGCCGCCCCGTGGCGCCACTGGTAGCGCTCGGCCAGCTCGATGGCGTGGGCCAGGGTGTGCCCGTAGTTCAGCGACTCGCGCAGCCCGGACTCCTTCGGGTCCTGGCCGACCACCGAAGCCTTGACCCGGATGGCCCGCTCGATGAGCTCACGCAGCTGATGCGAATGCGGATTCTGTGCCTGTTCGGGCGACGATTCGATGATCTCCAGGATCTTCTCGTCAGCGATGAAGCCGCATTTGACCACCTCGGCGAGACCGGCGACGAGCTCGTTGCGCGGCAGCGTGAGCAGGGTGTCCAGGTCAGCCAGCACTGCGGCGGGCTGGTGGAACGCGCCCACCAGGTTCTTGCCTTCGGACGTGTTGATGCCGGTCTTGCCCCCGACGGCGGCATCGACCATGGCCAGCAGCGTGGTGGGCATGTGGACCACTCGCACCCCGCGCAGCCAGGTGGCGGCCACGAAGCCCGCGACATCGGTCACCGCTCCCCCACCGACGGCGACCACGGCGTCGGAGCGCGTGAAGTCGTTCTGGCCCAGGACCTGCCAGCAGAAGGCGGCCACCTGGATGTGCTTGCCCTCCTCCGCGTCCGGGATCTCTGCGACCACCGCCTTGTAGCCGGCGTTCTCCAGGTCCTCGCGGACGACGTCGCCGGTGGCGCGCAGCGCGCGGGGGTGGATGACGAGCACACGCTCGGCCTGGGATCCGATCATCTGCGGCAGGCGCCCGAGCAGGCCGTTGCCGATGACGACGTCGTAGCCGAGCTCCTGGCCACCTGTGCCGCGGCCCTCGCCGACGGTGATGACCGTGGGCTCAGCGCCCGTCGCGGGGCCGCCGTCGGGCGTGGTGCTCTCGAGGGAGGCACCCTCAGAGGAGGCGCTCTCGGGGGCGGGGTTCTCGGGCGCAGTGTTCTCGGGTGCAGTGTTCTCGGGCGCTGGGTCTGCCTGCGGACTCATGGAGTGAGGTCTTCTCCTCGGGGTGTGTCAGTGGACGGCACGGAGTGCCGAGACGATGGTATCGACTCGTTCGTCGATCGTCCCCTCGGCAGGCGGAACGACGACGTCCGCGCATTCACGATACAGGGCCTCACGCTCTGCGTAGATCCGACGCCAGGAGGACACCGGGTCGTCCCCGAGGACCGGGCGTGTGGAGCCGTCGCCGAGACGCTGCCGCGCCTGCTGCTCGGTGAGGTCCAGCATCACGACCAGCTGACTGCTCAGCGTCTCACGGGTCCGCGGGCTGAGGATCGAGCCGCCGCCGAGGCTGATGACGGACGGGCGTGGCGAGTCCAGCAGTTCGGCGACCACCTTCTCCTCCTCCGCGCGGAAGGCCTCCTCGCCGTGCGTGGTGAAGTACTCGGCGATGCTGCCATGACGTGCGACGAAGAAGTGGTCAGTGTCGACGTGCGGCCGGCCCAGCCGACGGGCCAGCGCCGATCCCACCGTGGACTTGCCGGAGCCCATCGGCCCGATGAGCACGATGTTGCGCGCCAGATCCTGGGTGCGTCCAGTTCCCACCATCAGTCTCGCTCCGCTGTCAGTCCTGCATCGCGGCAGGCGCCTGCAGCGGATCGCCGTCGGTGCCGGCACGCTGCGGGTCGGAGCCGAGCTCCGGGAGCCCGGAGAGGTAGGACTCCAGGTTCCGCCGCACCTCTGGGAGGCTGTCGCCGCCGAACTTCTCCAGCACGGCCTGGGCGATCACCAGGGAGACCATCGCCTCGGCCACGACGCCGGCGGCCGGGACGGCGCAGACGTCCGAGCGCTGGTGGTGGGCGGTGGTCGGCTCGCCGGTCGCCGTGTCCACGGTGCGCAGGGCCCGCGGCACCGTGGCGATGGGCTTCATGGCGGCCCGCACCCGCAGCGGGGTGCCGATGCTCATACCCCCTTCGATGCCTCCCGCCCGGTTGGTGGCGCGGCGCACCGCGGAGCCGGCGGGCTCGATCTCGTCATGCGCCTGGGAGCCGCGCCGCCGCGCCGTGCGGAAGCCATCACCGACCTCCACCCCCTTGATCGCTTGGATGCCCATCAGCGCACCGGCGAGCCGGGCGTCGAGGCGCCGGTCCCAGTGGACGTAGGACCCGAGCCCGGGAGGCAGGCCGTCGACGACGACCTCGACCACGCCGCCGAGGGTCTCGCCCGCCTTGTGAGCGTCGTCCACCTCCGCGACCATCCGCTCACTGGTGGCCGGATCGGTGCAGCGCAGCGGATCGGCGTCGAGACGCTCGACGTCGCTCGCCGACGGGGTCTCCACCTGCTCAGGGACCTCCACGGACCCGATCGCGGTGGTGTGGGAGACCGTGGTGATACCCAGGTCCTGGAGGAACGACTGCGCGACGGAGCCCAGCGCCACCCGCGTGGCGGTCTCGCGCGCCGAAGCACGCTCCAGGACCGGGCGGGCCTCCTCGAATCCGTACTTCTGCATGCCCGTGTAGTCGGCGTGGCCGGGACGCGGCCGTGTCAGCGGGGCGTTGCGGGCGAGTCCCTCGAGCTCGGCGGGGTCGACCGGGTCCGCCGACATGACCTTCTCCCACTTCGGCCACTCCGTGTTCCCCACCTCGATGGTCACCGGAGCGCCGATGGTCAGACCGTGCCGGACTCCGGCCAGCAGCCTGACCTGGTCCTTCTCGAACTTCATGCGGGCTCCGCGCCCGTAGCCGAGACGACGACGCGCCAGGGCGTCCTGGACCGCCTCGGTGCTCAGCCGCACCCCGGCGGGAAGGCCCTCGATGATGCCGACGAGGGAACGGCCGTGTGATTCTCCGGAGGTCAACCAGCGCAACATGGCCTCCATGATGCCACGTCCCGGGGGCGCACGACGGCGTCATCGGACGTGATTCCGCCTGGTGGACGCCTCGTGGACGCCTGGGGGGCGACCCGGCGCGCCGGCTCAGAAGGGCAGCGTCGCCCGCATGCGGGAGACCATCCGCTCGTGCTCCACTGCGGGCAGATCCGCGGCCGGATGCGGGGTGCCCGCGCTGAACCGGTGCACCTGCTCGACCGCCTGGTGGAGCAGCATGGCCAGCCCGGAGACCACCTGTCCGCCGGCACGCTCCCAGGACTCCGCCAGCGCAGAGGGCCAGGGGTCATAGGCCACATCCAGCAGCGGCAGGCGGCGCCCCAGACGAGGCAGGTGCGCGGAGAGGTCGTCCGCGGCACGAGGCGGAAGCGTCGAGACCACCGCGCCGAGCTCCTGGCCGGCGACGTCTCGCGGCAGAGCCTCGAGGGGCTCCCGCCGAAGGCGGAGTCCCAAGGCCTCGGCCACCGGCTCGAGCGAGGCCGCCCGCGCCGCCGAGCGGGCATAGGAGGAGACCTCGGTGAAGCCCAGCTCAGCCGCCGCCGCCAAGGCGGCCGCCGCCGTCGAGCCCGCACCGATCACGCCGAACCGGCCCGAGGCCGCCAGGAGGCCGGCCTCCTGGAGCGCGACGACGATCCCGTCCACGTCAGTGTTGTCGCCGACGAGCCCGTCAGGCCCGTGGACCACAGTGTTCAGCACCCCCAGAGTCTCGACCCGGGGCGAGACGACGTCCATATGCGGGACCATGGCGGACTTCAGCGGCATGGTCACGGACCAGCCGACCCAGCCGGGCTGCGCCCCCTCCCCCGTCAGGAAGTCCGGCAGACCCGCGACGTCGACGTCGCGGCGCGAGTAGGCGATGTCCACCCCCAGCACCGCGTAGGCGGCCCCGTGCAGGGCCGGCGACAGGGAGTGACCGATGGGGTGCCCCAGCACCGCGGCTCGGGAGGGGGTCACTCGCCCTCCTCCACCTCAGCCTCGGCGGCCTCCTCCTCGGCCGGGCTGCAGACGCCGGGGTTGTCGTCGCAGTATTGGTTGAACACCGCGACGTCGTCCAGATGCTCCGCGTAGGTCTCGTTGAAGCGGGTCTCGCCGGTCTCGACGTTCACGGTCACCCAGTAGTAGTAGTCCGTGTCGGCGGGGTCGACGGCGGCCTCCAGCGTGCCGGGCGTCGGCGCGGCGATGGGGCCGGGCGGCAGGCCCTGATGCTCATAGGTGTTGTACTCGTTGTCCGGGTCCCTCCGCTCCTCCTCGGTGAAGTGCAGGTCTCCGGAACGTCCCAGGCCATAGTTGACCGAGGCGTCGATCTGCAGCAGGCCTCCGGTCTCCGTGTTGTCCGGGTCCAGGCGGTTCTCGATCGCACTGGCGATCACCCGGTAGTCCTCCGGCTCGGAGTGGTTGGCCTCTCCGGTGATGAGCGACGCGATGATGACTGCTCGCCACTGCTCGTCCTCGTCGGTGATGCCGACGTCCTCCAGCGTGTCGAACGTCCTGTCCACCATCGACTGCAGGACCTCGGCAGGCTCCGGGTCCTCCTCCAGGCTGAAGCGGTACTCGCCGGCCGCCAGATAGCCCTCCAGGGTCTCCGCCTCCTCGGGCAGACCGAAGTCGGCGGGATCCTCGGCGGCCTCACGGAAGTCGGCCTCAGGGATCCCGGTGGCCTCGGCGACCGCAGAGAAGACGTCGTCGATCCGCCAACCGGCGTTGATCCAGACGACCCCTTGGGCCTCACGATCCGGCGTCAACGCGCTGACCGCATCGGCGGCCGGCATCTCCTCCCGGACCTCGAACTCCCCGGCCTGGAGGACTCCGAGATCGTCCGCATTGCGCAGCGCGTCGCGCAGCGCCTCCTGGCTGGCGATGATCCCCTCCTCAGCGAGCCGTCGGCCGACGACCTCCCAGCCCTCGCCCGGGTTCACCTCGAACGTGACCGTGTCACCGGCTTGGGTCTCGTAGTCCTCGGGGCCGGAGAGCAGCCCGCCGAACACCGCGTTGAAGACCACGGCGAAGATGACCACCAGTGCGGCGAAGCCTCCGAACACGAGTCCGAGCGTGAGGTTGCGGCGACGCCGACGTTCGCGACGCCGCGTGAGGATCTCTCGGCTGGTGCCCGTGTCGAGCGGCGTCACCGTCTGATATCCCCGCCCGTAGCTGGAGGACGTGATCAGCAGCGGTGCGCCGTCCGCATCGTGCTCCACGTGCTCCTCCAGCACGTGCTCCTCCGGGCCGAGGATGTCCTCGGCCGGAGACACTGGGGCGACGGGCGCGTCCTGGACAGACTCGGCCTCCCCGGAGGTCGCCGCGCGAGGTGCCTCCGATACGCCCTCCCCCGCGGTGGCGCCGGCCGCTCCGATGGCCTGCTCGAAGGGAACCCGCCCCGAAGGCGTCGCCTCCGCGGCCTGCCTCTCCTCCTCAGCCCTGGCACGCTCCCGGGCCTCGCGGATCTCACGGCGGCGCCGGCGGGAGCCCGCCTGATGCGGCATGTCATCGCTCACGCGGGGGTCCTCACTGGTGTCGGCGGCACATGTCGATGCGATTGTAATCTATTCGTGATCCGAGTTCCGGGAGGCCGGCGGACCGGAGGATCAGGCCGATTCCTCGATCATCCGACGCCAGCTGCGGCGGGCCTCCAGAGCCTCCTCCGCCTCGGCGATGGTCCGGGCGTCGCCGTGGGCACGCGCCCGCTCGAGCTCCTGCTCCAGGCCGGCGATGGTCTCGTCGAGCTGGTGCAGCATCGAGTTCTGGCGCGCCACCGTCTCGGGATCCGTGCGCCGCCAATGGGCCTCCTCGGCCTCCCGGAAGGCGTCCTGGACCCGCTTCAGAGCCCCTTCCATCCGCTTGACGTCGCCCCGGGGCACTCGCCCAGCCGCATCCCAGCGCTCGAGCAGCGCGTGGTAGCGGTCGCGGATCGTCTCGGGGGCGGTGAACGGCATCAGCGCCTCCAGCTCCTTCAGGAGCTGCTCCTTGACCTCCAGGTTCGCCTGGTACTCAGCGTCGATCTCGGCGTTGGCCGCGTCCCGCGCAGCGAAGAAGACGTCCTGCGCCTTCCGGAAACGCGCCCACTGGGCGTCGTCGCTGCGGCGTGCACCTCGGCCTGCCGCTTTCCACTCGTCCATGAGGCGGTGGTAGGCCTTCGTGGTGGGTCCGAAGTCCGTGCTGTGCTGGAGCTCCTCGGCGCGGACGATCAGCTCCTCCTTGATGCGCTTGACCTCAGAGTGCTCCTTGTCCCGGCGGCTGAAGAACGCCCGACGCTCCTTGTCGAATGCGCTCCGGGCGGCCCGGAACCGCTTCCAATAGGGGTCCTCCTGAGCCTTGGTCAGGCGCGGCGGCTTCTTCTGCTCCGCCTTCCACGCCTCGAAGAGCTCGCTCATGCGTTGCTGGGCCGATTTCCAATGCTGGGCGGCGGGATCGGTGGCGGCGATCGCCTCCGCCTCCGCCACGATCCCCTCCCGGACCTGAAGGTGCTCGGCCACAGCCTGCTCGGCCTGTTCCTTCTCCCGTGTCGCCAGGGCCTCGATGCCGTGGGCCAGCTCGTCCAGCATGCCGCGCAGAGCGGCCACGTCGCCCACCCAGGCTCCGCCGTCGAGCTCCTCGAGGAGCGCCTCCCGGCTCTCTCGGAGGGCCTTGGCCCCGTCGGCGGACGCCTCGACCCGGGCCTTGAGCAGCAGCGCGCGGTCAAAGAGGTCGTCGAACTTCCGGGTGAAGTACTGCAGAGCCTCCTCCGGCGTCGCGCCGGGGTACTGGCCGACGTAGACCTCATCGGCGGCCGGCTGCGCGGTGCTCCGGATCTCCTCCGGCTGCTCCGACTGCTCCCGGGGGGCGACTGCCCCTGCCTGATCTGCCGGCCCTGCCTGCTCAGTGGCAGGAACCTGCTCGGCCTCAGGCGTCGGCGCGGGCGTCTGGGCCGAGGACGCATCCTGCGCGGCGGAAGGTTCGGGCGCGCCCGACGCCGTCGGCGCCTTCGCGTAGACGTGGCCGTCGTCGTCGACGCGGGCCATCTGCCGCGCCTCGTCGAGAGTGGTCTCGTGGTGTCCGGGTCTGACTGCGGGACTCATGGCCACCACCCTACCGGCACCGCACACGACCTGCGACGCGGCCGCTATGATGGACCGGTCTGTCGACCCCGTCACCTCCAGTGAGGAGCGCCCACCCCGCATGGCACGCACAACGTCCCTCTCCGGCTTCACCGAGTGGCTCCCCGACGAGCGTCTGGTGGAGCTCCATGTGCTCGACACCCTGCGGGAGGTCTTCGAGCGGCACGGGTTCGTCTCCATCGAGTCCCGAGCCGTGGAGACGGTGGACACCTTGCTGCAGAAGGGAGAGATCGACAAGGAGATCTACGGCGTCTCGCGGCTGCAGGCCGACGAGGACGCCGAGGCTCGCCTCGCACTGCACTTCGACCTCACGGTGCCCTTCGCCCGGTATGTGGTGGAGAATGCCGGCCATCTCTCCTTTCCCTTCCGTCGCTACCAGATCCAGAAGGTCTGGCGCGGAGAACGCCCTCAGGAGGGCCGGTCCCGCGAGTTCACCCAGGCAGACATCGACATCGTCGGTGACGGCTCGCTGCCCTTCCGCTGCGACGTCGAGCTGGCTGTGGTGATGGCGCGCGCGCTGGAGTCGCTGCCGATCGGCGACTTCCGGATGCGGATCAACAACCGCAAGCTCTCCGAGGGGTTCTACCTCGCGATCGGCCTGGAGGACACGGCCGCGGTGCTGCGGGCCATCGACAAGCTCGAGAAGATCGGCCCGGAGAAGGTCGCCGCCGAGCTGGCTGAGACGGCCGGCGCGACGGAGGAGCAGGCGCAGAAGGCGCTGGCGCTGGCACAGATCCGGACCGAGGACCTCAGCTTCGTGGACCAGGTCCGGGCTCTCGGCGGGGAGCACGAGCTGCTTGAGGCCGGCCTGACCGAGCTCGCCGAGGTCATGGGCGAGCTTCAGCGCCGCGTCCCCGGGCGGGCCGTGGCCGACCTGTCCATCGCCCGCGGGCTGGACTACTACACAGGGACTGTCTACGAGACCGTCCTGGTCGGTCATGAGTCTCTCGGGTCGGTCTGCTCCGGCGGACGCTACGAGTCCCTGGCCTCCAAGGGGAAGCGCACCTTCCCGGGGGTCGGGCTGTCCATCGGCGTGACCCGCCTGCTTTCTCGCCTGCTGGCTCAGGGACACCTGACCGCCAGTCGCTCGGTCCCCAGCGTGGTCTACATCGCCTTGCGCACAGACGAGGACTGGGGATCCGCCCAAGACGTCGCCGACACGCTCCGGGGACGCGGGATCAACGTGGAGGTGGCGCTGCGGGCCGAGAAGTTCGGCAAGCAGATCCGTCACGCGGATCGACGCGGCATCCCCTTCGTCTGGTTCACCGACGAGGACGGTCGCCACGAGGTCAAGGACATCCGGTCCGGGGACCAGGTCTCGGCCGATCCGCAGACCTGGACGCCGCCGCAGGAGGATCTGTCCCCGCGGGTGGTTCCCGCGGGCTGACCCCGGTCGCCGACGCTCCGTGTCGGCGCAGCAGAGCACACGACGACATCAGCACACATCCAGACAGCTACAGACATCGGCCCATCAGGCCCCAGGACAGAGGCAGCACCGAGGTCGGCCGGCAGAACCCGGACCGACAGCGGGCCCTCCAGGGAGGACATCGTGCTTCGCACACACCACAACGGCGCACTCCGCGCCGAGCACATCGGACAGACTGTCACGCTGACGGGCTGGGTCGCCCGCCGTCGCGACCACGGGGGCGTGGCGTTCCTCGACCTGCGGGACGCCTCCGGCGTCGCCCAGGTCGTCGTGCGGGACGAGGAGGACTTCGCCCCGCTGCGCAATGAATTCGTCCTGCAGATCCGCGGGACGGTCGAGCGCCGCCCGGAGGGCAACGAGAACCCGAACCTGGCTTCCGGCGAGGTGGAGGTCATCGCGGACGAGGTCACGGTGCTGAACACCGCCGACCCGCTGCCGTTCCAGGTGGACGAGCACGTGGAGGTCGGTGAGGAGGCGCGCCTGCGGCATCGCTATCTCGATCTGCGCCGCGAGGCACCGCAGCGTGCCCTGCGGCTGCGCTCGGAGGCCAACCGTGTGGCCCGGGAGTTCCTGCACACGCAGGACTTCACCGAGATCGAGACGCCGACGCTGACCCGGTCGACGCCGGAGGGTGCGCGCGACTTCCTGGTCCCCGCCCGCCTGGCCCCCGGCTCCTGGTACGCACTGCCGCAGTCCCCGCAGCTGTTCAAGCAGCTGCTGCAGGTCGGCGGTTTCGAGAAGTACTACCAGATCGCCCGCTGCTACCGGGACGAGGACTTCCGCGCCGACCGTCAGCCGGAGTTCACCCAGCTGGACATCGAGGCCAGTTTCGTGGACCAGGAGGACATCATCGCGCTGACGGAGGACCTGATGCGGCGGCTGTGGCGCCTCATCGACGTCGAGCTTCAGGTTCCCCTGCCGCGGATCACCTATCGGGAGGCGATGGCGCGCTACGGCACCGACAAGCCGGACCTGCGCTTCGGCCTGGAGCTCGTGGAGCTGACCGACTACTTCGCAGAGACGCCGTTCCGGGTGTTCCGTGCCCCCTATGTGGGCGCGGTCGTGATGCCCGGCGGTGCCGACCAGCCGCGCCGCACCCTCGATGCCTGGCAGGAATGGGCCAAGCAGCGAGGGGCCAAGGGTCTGGCCTACGTGCTCGTCTCGGAGGACGGAGAACTGGGTGGCCCGGTGGCGAAGAACCTCTCCGACCAGGAGCGCGCCGGCCTCGTCGAGGCGGTGGGCGCGAAGCCCGGCGACTGCATCTTCTTCGCCGCCGGAGAGGTCAAGACCTCCCGCGCCCTGTTGGGAGCGGCTCGCGTAGAGATCGCCGAGCGCACCGGCCTGATCGACCACGACGCCTGGTCTTTCGTGTGGGTCGTCGACGCCCCCATGTTCGAACCCGCCGCCGAGGCCACCGCGGCAGGCGACGTGGCCGTCGGCTCCGGCGCCTGGACCGCAGTCCACCACGCCTTCACCGCCCCGAAGCCGGAGTTCGCCGAGACCTTCGACCAGGACCCCGGTGAGGCGCTGGCCTACGCCTACGACCTGGTCTGCAACGGCAACGAGATCGGCGGCGGCTCCATCCGTGTGCACCGTCGCGAGATGCAGGAGCGGATCTTCGCCGTGATGGGCATCGCCGAGGAGGAGGCCCGGGAGAAGTTCGGATTCCTGCTGGACGCCTTCAAGTTCGGTGCGCCTCCGCACGGGGGGATCGCCTTCGGCTGGGACCGCGTCGTTGCCCTGCTGACCGGTGAGGACTCGATCCGCGAGGTCATCGCCTTCCCGAAGTCCGGTGGCGGCTTCGACCCGCTGACCGCCGCACCGGCGCCGATCACTGCCCAGCAGCGCAAGGAGGCCGGAGTCGACGCCCGTCCCGAGCCGAAGGACGGGGCATCGGACGGCACCCCGAAGCAGACGGTGGAGGCGGCGTCCTGACCCAGGACATGACCCTTCCTGCGTCCGCCTGTCCTCTGGCGACAGCATGACATCAGGCCCGGCCGGAGTCTTCTCCGGCCGGGCCTGATGCTGTGCAGGTCCCCGTGTGAAGGATCCGTGTGCAGGTCCCCGTGTGAAGGATCCGCGCGAGTGCGCGGGCTGAACTGCGGTCAGCTGCGTCGGGGTCGCTCCAGCTCCTCGGTGTCGAGCAGCAGTGTGACGGGGCCGTCGTTGACGAGTTCCAGCTCCATGTGGGCTCCGAAGATCCCGGTGTGCACGACGGCGCCCAGAGCCCGCAGATGGTGGACATAGCGCTCATAGAGGGGCTCGCCCACCGCCGCCGGGGCGGCGCTGCTCCATGAGGGCCGTCGCCCCTTCCTGGCGTCCCCGTAGAGGGTGAACTGACTGACCGCAAGCACGGGGGCCTGTGCCTGTTCGGCGGAGAGCTCCTGGTCCAGGACGCGCAGCCGCCAGGTCTTCTCCGCGAGCAGGCGAGCCTGGTGATCGGTGTCGTCATGGGTGACGCCGAGGAGGACCACCAGACCCTCTCCGTCGAACCCGTCGACATGCTCACCGCCCTCGGCATCTCGGGCGCGGACCTGGGCACGGGAGACTCGCTGGATCACGGCACGCATGGACACCATTCTGGCACCTGCGCCGAGGTTGTACGGGGTATATCAGGGCGCATCGGGGCGGGCGCGCCGCGGCAGTGCCTGCCCGGGCCGTCACGACGGTAGAGTGGATCCGACCGATTCGAACATGTCTACGAGGAGCTCCGGTGACCGACCCTCTGACCGGCGATCTGTTCTCGGCCGCATCCCACCAGGAGGAGGGCGGTCGACGACGGCACGTGCCGTTGGCCGTCCGCATGCGTCCACGCCACCTCGACGAGATCGTCGGGCAGCAGCACCTGCTGGAGCAGGGCTCCCCGCTCCGCGTGCTCGCGGAGGGCTCGCGGGGTCCCGCCGGTGCCTCGTCGGTGATCCTCTACGGCCCGCCGGGCACCGGCAAGACGACGCTGGCCCATGTGATCGCCCGTGGCGAGTCCCGCACCTTCGTGGAGCTCTCGGCCATCCGGGCCGGAGTCAAGGACGTCCGCCGCGTCATGGACCAGGCCCTCGAGGACCGAGACCTGCGGGGCAGGACGACCGTGCTGTTCCTGGACGAGATCCACCGCTTCAACAAGGCCCAGCAGGACGCCCTGCTTCCCGGAGTCGAGAACGGCTGGGTGATCCTGGTCGCCGCCACCACCGAGAATCCGTCCTTCTCCGTGGTCTCCCCCCTGCTCTCGCGGTCCCTGCTGCTGACCCTGCGTCCGCTGACCGACGAGGACCTCTCGGGACTGATCGACCGGGCATTGGCCGAGGAGCGCGGCCTCGACGGCGCCTTCACGCTGGATCCTGAGGCGCGCGGGCACATCCTGCGCATGGCCGGCGGCGACGCGCGCCGCGTGCTGACCACTCTGGAGGCCGCCGCCGCGGTGGCTGCCGGGCGGGCGGAGCAGCATGCACCCGCCCGGACCGACGACGCAGGTTCGGACGAGGACTCCCCCGAGGCGGACCCAGGCGACTCCGACTCCCCCGAGGCGGACTCGCCCGAGGAAGACTCCCCCAAAGCGGGCGGGGCCACGCCAGGACATCTCGGGACCATCACGATCACCTCCGAGGACGCCGAGCAGGCGATGGACCATGCCGTGCAGCGGTACGACCGCGACGGGGACCAGCACTATGACATCGTCTCCGCGTTCATCAAGTCCCTGCGCGGCTCGGACCCCGACGCCGCACTGCACTACCTGGCCCGTATGGTCGTCGCCGGAGAGGATCCCCGGTTCATCGCCCGTCGTCTGGTGATCGCGGCCGGTGAGGAGGTCGGCATGGCCGACCCCAGCGCGCTGCAGACGGCCGTGGCGGCGGCCCAGGCCGTCCAGCTGATCGGGATGCCCGAGGCGCGCATCCTCCTCGCGGAGGCGACGGTGCACATCGCCACCGCCCCGAAGTCCAACGCCTCCTACCGTGCCCTCGACGCCGCCATCGCCGACGTCCGCGCCGGCAAGGGCGGGCCGGTCCCGCTCCATCTGCGGGACGCGCACTACGCCGGGGCTCACCGTCTAGGGCACGGACGCAGCTACGTCTACGCCCACGACGAGCCCCATCATGTGGCGGCCCAGCAGTATCCCCCCGATGACCTCGTCGGAGTGGACTACTACCGACCCACCGGGAACGGGCAGGAACGCGCCGTCGCCGAACGACTCGACCGCCTGCGCGCCATCACCCGCCGCAGCTGAGGCGCCCCAGCATACGACGGCGGGGCCGCACCTCCCCAAGGAAGTGCGGCCCCGCCGTCGTCAGCTCCGGCACAAGGCGCTGAGCGCCGTGGGTCCTCTCGGACCCACGTGCGACTCAGTGGCTGGCCTCGATGGACCGACGATCCGTCGCCTCAAGACCGCCCTCGTGGCCGTCGCCGTGGTGGTCGTGCTCCAGTGCCTCGAGGTACTCCTCGCGGCTGACCGGCTCTACACGGTCCTGGAAGAACCAGTGGTTGAGCTTGGCGCGGAGCTTCTCCGTCCGCGTGATCCGCCCCTTCGCGTTCGGCTGCGGACCGGACGGCGCCGGGGACTCGAAGGCCACCAGCGTGTACAGCTCGTAGTCGGACGGGCGGGTGTGCTTCTCACGGAACTCACCGTGCGGGAGCATCTCGATGACGCCGGCCTCGTGTCCGTGCAGCGCGGTCTCCCGGTCCTTGCGCTGCAGGGACAGGCAGATGCGCTTGGTGAGGATGAAGGCGATGATCGGGCCGACGAAGATCAGCACACGCGACCAGTAGGTGATGTCATTCAGCGACAGGTGGAAGTGCGTGGCGATGAGGTCGTTGGAGCCCATGCCCCACATGATGCAGTAGAAGGTCACGCTCGCCGCGCCGATCCCCGTCCGGGTGGGAGCGTTGCGCGGACGGTCTAGGATGTGGTGCTCCTTCCTGTCCCCGGTGATCCACGCCTCCAGCCAGGGCCAGATGAACATGACCAGGAACATCACGGCCACCGGGAGGAGCGGGATGAGGACAGGCGTCGCCACCGAGTTCCCGCCCCACGGGGTCGGGATGACGAACTCCAGCGGAATGTTTCCGATCCACCCGGGCATCAGGCGCAGGACGCCTTCGAACGGACCGATGTACCAGTCGGGCTGGGCTCCAGCCTGGACGGGCGACGGGTCATAGGGCCCGTAGTTCCACAGCGCGTTGATCTGGAAGGTCCCGGCGATCACCGCAAGGATGCCGAAGACGATGAAGAAGAAGCCGCCCGCTTTGGCCGCGTAGACCGGGCCGATCGGGTAGCCGACGACATTGCGCTCCGTGCGCCCCGGGCCGGGGTACTGCGTGTGCTTATGGGTGACCACCATGAACAGGTGCACGGCGATCAGCACGAGGATCAGCGCCGGGATCACCATGATGTGCAGCACGTACAGCCGCGGGATCACCTCTCCGCCTGGGAACTCTCCACCGAAGAGGAAGAAGGAGATGTAGGTTCCGACGACCGGCAGCGCCTTCAGGATGCCGTCGATGATGCGCAGACCGTTGCCGGAGAGCACCTCATCGGGCAGCGAGTAGCCGGTGAAGCCGGCGCCGAGGCCCAGGATCAGCAGCGCGCAGCCGACGACCCAGTTGAGCTCACGCGGCTTGCGGAAGGCCCCCGTGAAGAAGACGCGCAGCATGTGGATGGACATGGCCATCACGAACAGCAGCGCCGCCCAGTGGTGCAGCTGGCGCATGAACAGTCCGCCGCGGACGTCGAAGGAGAGCTCCAGCGCGGTGGCATAGGCGGTGGACATCTCCAGACCCTGCAGCGGCGCATACGAGCCGTCGTATCGCGTGCTGGCCATGGAGGGATCGAACCAGAACGTCAGGAACGTCCCGGAGAGGATCAGGATGACGAAGCTGTAGAGCGCCACCTCGCCGAACATGAACGTCCAGTGATCCGGGAAGATCTTCCGACCGAACTCGCGGACCATGCCGGTGCCGCCGACCCGCTGGTCGACGTAATTGGCGATGCGTCCGGTGCGCGTCTCAGGCTCGTACTGCTCTGCCTCGAGGTACTGGGCCTCGGTGTACTTCTCTGTGCTGGCGCTCATGCGTTGTAATCACCCTCGGGGTCGGTGGAGCCACGCTCCCAGTAGGTCGGGCCGACAGGCTCGGTGAAGTCGCTGCGGGCGATGAGGTAGCCCTCCTCGTCCACGGTGATGGGCAGCTGAGGCAGGGGGCGGCCCGCCGGGCCGAAGACCACCTTGAACTCCTGAGCCGCGTCGAAGGTCGACTGGTGGCAGGGGCACAGCAGGTGGTGCGTGTGCCGCTCGTAGAGAGCCACCGGGCAGCCGACGTGCGTGCAGACCTTCGAGCAGGCGATGATGCCGTCATAGGTCCAGTCCTCACGGCCCGGAGTCACCTGCTGGATGTCGTCGGGGTTCATCCGGACGACGAGCACCACGGACTTGGCCTTCTCGGACAGACGGTCCGCGTGGCCGGAGACCTCACGCAGGGTCTCGGGGATCACGTGCATCGCCGAGCCGATGGTGATGTCAGCCGCACGGATCGGGGTGCCGGTGGGGTCGCGGACCAGTCGGACGCCCTCTTCCCAGAGCGAGTGGCGCATGCGTTCCACGCCGAAGTCCTCGGAGCGGTCCAAGTCCCGGAACGTGAGGATGAACGGCAGCGGCGCCAAGACCGCCGCGCCGATGAGGGTGTTGCGGATCAGGGGACGGCGCTTGATGCCGGACTCTTCGAGCACGTCCGTGATGATCTGCTCGGCCTCCTGACGGTCCGCCTCCTTCCGCAGCGGCTTGCGGTCCTCGACCAGCTCGTGGTCGGGCATCAGCGTCTTGGCCCAGTGGACCACACCCAGACCGATGCCGAGCATCGCGAAGCCGACACCGACGCCCAACAGGGTGTTCTGCAGGCGCAGGGCGTGGAGGTCCTCGCTGAGCTCCACGGCGAAGTACCCGATGAAGAAGATCACGGTGCCGATGATCGAGATGAGGAACAGCGTGGCCACCTGGCGCTCGGAGCGCTTCTCGGCCTTGGGGTCCTCATCTGCCACCCGCGGGCGGTGCGGCGGCAGACCGGGGTTGTCGATGGCGTACCTGCCCGACTCCCCGTCACCGGCTGTGATGACGGCGCCCGACTCCTTCGGGTCGCCGTGACCGTGCTCGCCCATATGGTTCTCGTCCTTTGCTTGAGTGATTGCGTAGTGGGTGCGTGTGCGGCGTCTGCGGCTCACCGCGGCCGGCAGCTCAGGAGGAGCGCGAGGTCAGCCAGACCATGGACGCGATCAGGATCGCCAGTCCCCCCGTCCAGATGAAGAGACCTTCGGACACCGGACCGAGGAAGCCGAGCGCGAAGCCGCCCGGAGTTCCCTGGGAGTCATAGGTCTTCAGGAAGGCGATGATGTCGCGCTTGTCCTCCGGGGGGATGTTCGCGTCGTTGAAGACCGGCATGTTCTGCGGACCGGTCTGCATGGCCTCATAGATGTGCCGCTCGTCCACCCCGTGCAACGACGGGGCGTACTTGCCTTCGGTCAGTGCGCCGCCGGCGGCCGCCGCGTTGTGGCACATGGCGCAGTTGATGCGGAAGAGCTCACCGCCGCGCGACGCGTCGCCCTCGTCGGCATCGGTGTACTCCTCGGCGGGCACCGCCGGACCTGCGCCGAGGGAGGCGACATAGGCGGCCAGCTGCATGGTCTGCTCGTCGTTGAACTGCTGAGGCTTGACCTGGGCCTGGGGGCCCTGCATCTGCATCGGCATGCGTCCGGTGCCGACCTGGAAGTCGACGGATGCGGCGCCGACGCCGATCAGCGACGGCCCGGCATCGGTCCCCTCGGCGTTGATGCCGTGGCAGGTGGCGCAGTTCGCCACGAAGAGGCGCTCGCCCTCATCGACGTCCGCGGCGGAGTACCCGTCCGCCTCCTGGCTGGCCTGAGCCTGGTTGATGGTCGTGGCCGCGGCATACAGGCCTCCTGTGATCAGGAGGCCCAGGAGGAGCAGTGCCACGCCTGCGAAGGGGTGGCGGCGCTTCTGTGAGAGTGCCTTCACGTGCCGGTTCCTAACTTCTCGGTGCGGGCCCGCCTGCGGTGGCTGCGGGCGAAGGTGCGGATGATGGATGGTCGTCGTCCGTCGAGCGTGGAGCGGCACGCCTGTCAGACGAACATCGGCAGGATGTAGACGATGCCGAACAGGGCGATCCAGACGACGTCGACGAAGTGCCAGTAGTAGGAGATGACGACGGCCGCGCTGGCCTCCTTGTGGGTGAACTTCACGCTGAAGTACGCCCGGGCGATCACGTACAGGAAGGCGATGAGCCCGCCGATCACGTGGAGGCCGTGGAAGCCGGTGGTGATGTAGAAGGCGGAGCCGAAGGAGTTGGTCTGGACGGCCACGCCGTGGCTGACCAGCTCGGCGAACTCGAAGCTCTGACCAGCGATGAAGATCGCGCCCATGATGAACGAGAGGATGTACCACTCGACCATGCCCCAGTTCTTGATGTTCATCAGGGAACCGGTGCGGCGGGGCTGGTGACGCTCGGCGGCGAACACTCCGAACTGCGCCGTCACGGAGCTCGCCACCAGGATCACCGTGATGATCGTGGCCAGGGTGATGTCGAGTCGCGAGCTGTACTCCGCCCACATCTCGGGCTGCGTCGAGCGCAGAGTGAAGAACATCGCGAACAGGCCGGCGAAGAACATGAGCTCGCTGGTCAGCCAGACCATGGTGCCCACGGACACCATGTTCGGGCGGTTCGGCAGCGTGCGCGCCGGAGCATTGGGGGCTTGGGTTGCAGACGTCACGAAGACATTATTGCCTGAATCGTCGCCCGTTCGCCATCGACGAAGCGGGTGTGGCGCCTCCCCCAGTTCCTTGTCAGACCGGCGATCCCCGTCATTCCCAGGAAGTACCAAGGTCAAGGCCCGCGAGAATGTGTCAGAAATTTCTACGAAATGTAGAGAAACGGCGTGTCGGGGCCCGGGATATCCTGGTCCGGTGACTGAGACCTCCCCCGCCTCACAGCCCACCTGGCCGCATCTGCTGGACGCCCTGCTCCGCGGCGAGGATCTCACCGCGGAGACCTCCGGCTGGGCCATGGAGCGCCTCATGGGAGGCGATCTGACCGATGCGGAGATCGCCGGGTTCCTGATCGCACTGCGGGCCAAGGGAGAGACGGCCGAGGAGCTCGTCGGGCTCTCGTCCACGATGATGGCCAAGGCTGTGGAGATCTCCATCCCCGGTCCCACCCTCGACATCGTGGGAACCGGCGGCGACCGTCTGGGCACGGTCAACATCTCGACGATGTCCTCCCTGGTGGCCGTCGGGGCCGGCGCCCGGGTGGTGAAGCACGGCAACCGCGGCGCCTCGACGACCGCCGGCGCGGCCGACGTCATCGAGGCGCTCGGCGTGGACCTCGCCATGAGCCCCGAGCGTGTGGCCCAGGCGGCCACCGAGGTCGGCATCACGTTCCTCTTCGCCCAGAGCTTCCACCCCTCGATGCGTTTCGTGGCCCCGACGCGTCGACAGCTCGGCGTCCGCACGATCTTCAACTTCCTGGGCCCGCTGTCGAACCCCGCTCACGTGGACGCCCAGGCGCTGGGCTGTGCCCACCGCGGCCTGGCCCCGAAGATGGCCCAGGTGCTGGCCGCGCGGGGGACCCGGGGTCTGGTGTTCCGTGGCCAGGACGGCCGGGACAAGATCACGACGTCGTCCCCGACCGACATCTGGGAGGTGCGGGAGGGCATCGTGGAGCACCATGAGATCCGCCCTGCCGACTTCGGAGTCGCCCAGGTGGAGGTGGACGCGCTCCGCGGAGGCGACGGAGACGACAACGCCGAGATCGTCCGGCGGGTGCTCCGTGGGGATCGGGGGCCTGTGCGGGACGCCGTGCTGATCAATGCCGCAGCCGGGCTCACTGCCGCCGACGAGAGCGCCGAAGGCCCCGTGCTGGACCGTCTGCGCGCGAACAGGGACCGCGCCGCCGAAGCCCTGGACTCAGGAGCCGCCCACAGCGTGCTCGAGAGCTGGGTGGAGTTCAGCCGCGGCTGAGCCGGGCTGCCGGCTCCCACGTCTGCTCCCGACGGCTGCTCGCGGCAGCTGGTCTCGCTGACTGACCGTCGGTCAGTCCTCGTCCTCATGCTCACCGTGGCCGAACGGGTCCGGATCGACGCCGGGCATCCAGGTGTTCCCCTCCTGGGTCCACCCCTCCTTCTTCATCGCCTTCTTCCAGCGGCGTGCCCACTTCTGATCGAGACGATTCACGTAGAGATACCCGTCCAGGTGGTCGTACTCATGCTGCATGATGCGGGCGAACCAGCCGGTGGCCTCGAGCCGTCTGAGCTGACCGTCCTCATCGAGCCCGGAGATCTCCACGTGGTCGCTGCGTTTGAGCGGGAAGCCGTATCCGGGCACCGAGAGGCAACCCTCGGTCTCCTCATCGGGGTCGGGCGCGGTCTTCGAGACCTTGCCGATGAGCCGCAGCGTGGGGTTGATGAACGCTCCCCGTGAGGGTGCGTCGCCGGAGTCGGCGTAGGCATAGGTGAAGATCCGCAGCCCGACGCCGATCTGCGGGGCGGCCAGGCCCACCCCGTGGGCGGCATCCATGGTCTCGTACATGTCCTGGACCAGTTGACGCACCGTGTCGTCGATGGCCTCGACCTCTGCGGCTCGGCGATGCAGCACCGGCTCGCCGTGGATGGTGATGGGACGGATGGTCATGGAGAGATCCTAACGGTGGAGGCACGCACGCCGACGCCCGCCGGGCCTTGAAGGCGCCGACGGGCGTCGCGCGGCATGCGGGGCGACATTCGCCCTGGAGGGGCGCTCAGCCCCGCCTGATCGGGTCAGTGGGCGTAACGCTTCCGGTTGTATTCCAGCACCCAGCCGGTCACGAAGAAGATGGCCGGGATGGCGCCGATGAACACCACCCACCAGTCGAAGGCCATGCCGAAGAACACGAAGGCGCAGGAGAAGCCCAGGCCGAGAGGCCACCAGCTCCACGGCGCGAAGTCCCCGTAGTTGCCGGCCTGCTGATGGATCTCACCCTCGGCGTTGTCGGCGTCCATGACCTCCGAGTGCTTCGCCGTCAGGCTCAGGTAGAACCAGAGCATGAAGCCCAGTCCCGCGGTGAGGAGCAGCAGGGGGAAGCCCGCGAGCTCCTCGAAGCCCGTGATGAATCCGTAGATGAAGGCCACCACCAGGACGAACACACCCAGGAGGCCGAAGAGTCCAGCGTTCGTCTTCATCAGATACCTGCCTTGTCCTTCTGATCAGCGGGACCGAACACCTTGCCAGCCGGCGTGTGCAGGCTGTGGCGGTCGGAGAGCTCCGGGTGGTGCAGGTCCAGCGCCGGACGCTCGGACCGGATCCGCGGCAGCGAGTAGAAGTTGTGCCGCGGAGGCGGGCAGGAGGTCGCCCACTCCAGGGAGCCTCCGAAGCCCCACGGGTCGTCCACGTGGACCTTGCGGCCCTTGCGGTGCGTGATCCAGACGTTCCAGAAGAACGGAATCAGGGAGGCGCCCAGGATCATCGAGAAGACCGTGGAGAACTGGTTCATGGCGGTGAAGCCGTCCTCGACCATGTAGTCGGCGTACCGGCGAGGCATGCCCATGACGCCGAGCCAGTGCTGGATCATGAACGTCCCGTGGAAGCCGATGAAGAGCATCCAGAAGTTGATCTTGCCCAGACGCTCGTTGAGCATCTTCCCGGTCCACTTCGGCCACCAGAAGTAGAATCCGGCGAACATCGCGAAGACCACGGTGCCGAAGACCACGTAGTGGAAGTGCGCCACCACGAAGTACGTGTCGGAGAGGTGGAAGTCCAGGGGCGGCGAGGCCAGGATGATGCCGGTCAGACCACCGAACAGGAAGGTCACCAGGAATCCGAGGCTCCACAGCATGGGCGTCTCGAAGGTGATCGATCCGCGCCACATGGTGCCGATCCAGTTGAAGAACTTCACCCCGGTGGGGACCGCGATGAGCATGGTCATCAGCGCGAAGAACGGCAGCATGACCGCACCGGTGACGTACATGTGGTGCGCCCAGACGGTCACCGACAGCGCCGCGATGGCGATCGTGGCGTAGACCAGACCCTTGTAGCCGAAGATCGGCTTGCGGCTGAACACCGGCAGGATCTCCGAGATGATCCCGAAGAACGGCAGGGCGATGATGTAGACCTCAGGGTGCCCGAAGAACCAGAACAGGTGCTGCCACAGGATGGCGCCGCCCGACTCCGGGTCGAAGATGTGCCCGCCGAAACGTCGGTCCAGCCCCAGGCCGAACAGCGCTGCGGCCAGCGGCGGGAAGGCCATGAGGATCAGGATCGCGGTGATCAGGGTGTTCCAGGTGAAGATCGGCATGCGCCACATGGTCATGCCGGGAGCACGCATGCAGATGATCGTAGTGATGAAGTTGACACCACCCATGATGGTGCCGAACCCGGACAGCGCCAGGCCGAAGACCCAGAGATCCCCACCCACACCGGGCGAGTAGGTGGTGTCCGACAGCGGCGCGTAAGCGAACCAGCCGAAGGACGCCGCCCCCTGCGGGGTCAGGAAGCCGGAGACGGCGATCAGCGACCCGAAGAGGAAGAACCAGAACGCCAGGGCGTTGAGCCGGGGGAACGCGACGTCGGGAGCGCCGATCTGCAGCGGCATGATGACGTTGGCGAAACCGGCGAACAGCGGCGTGGCGAACATCAGCAGCATCACCGTGCCATGCATGGTGAACAGCTGGTTGTACTGCTCCTTGGTCTGCAGCAGCTGCATGCCGGGCTCGAAGAGCTCGGCGCGGATGATCAGCGCCATCACGCCGCCGATGCAGAAGAACAGGAAGGAGGCGATCAGGTACATGTACCCGATCGTCTTGTGGTCGGTCGTCGTCAGCCAGTTGACGACGATGCGCCCCTTCGACCGGGGTACGACGCGCGACTCGACCGCGCGTTCGTCAGCGGTGTATTCATAGGTCGCCACGATCAGTCCCCTTCGGTCGCGGTCACGTCGTCGTGAAGGTTGATGTTGCGGTCGTACTCGTCACCCAGGTGGCCCTCGGGCAGAGTCTGCAGGTAGTCGCGGAACTCCTGCTCGGAGACGACCTCCACGTTGAACAGCATCTCGGAGTGGTACTCACCGCAGAGCTCGGCGCACTTGCCGTCGAAGCTGCCCTCCTCCTGAGGAGTCAGGTGGATCTCGGTGGTGCGTCCGGGGACCATGTCGCGCTTCTGCAGGAAGGCGGGGATCCAGAACGAGTGGATGACATCGCGGGAGTTCAGCTCGAACGTGACCGACTGGTCGACCGGGAGGTACAGGGTCGGCAGCGTGTCGCGCACGCCATCCTCACCGGTCAGGTGAGCCTGGGTGCCGGCGAAGTAGCGCTCGTCGCCGTCGTAGCTGTAGTTGAAGTCCCAGGCCCACTGCTTGCCCCGGACGTCGACGACGAGGTCCGGGTCCTCGTTCGGCTCATCCACGGAGCGCTGCACCTGGTCGGTGTAGAAGAACAGGACGCCCACCATGACCAGCGGCACGATGGTGTACATGATCTCGAGCGGGATGTTGTACGCCAGCTGGCGCGGGTAGCCCGTCTCACCCTTACGACGCCGGTAGGCCACCATGCACCACAGCATGAGGCCCCACGTCAGCAGACCGACAGCCAGCGCTGCGATCCAGGAGTTGACCCACAGGTCGGTCAATTCAGCAGTGTTGCTGGTGGTCTCACGGCTGCCGGGGAGCCAGCCACGCTGGACCTGCTCCGAACAGCCGGTCAGCACCAGTGCCGCCGCGGTGGCCAGCACCATCCCTTTGACGGCGCGCTGGCCTCGGCTGCCGGTTCGTTTCTGCGAACTCACAGACGGCCCTTCCTCTTCCTCGGTGTGCGAATGCGATCGGCACGTTATGGGGCCGTCCTGTGGACTGCTGGTCGCACGGGGACGAGCTGCGCTGGACGGCCTTGGACGCTTCGACGACAAGATTACTACCAACTGTAGTAGTTCGCCCCCCACCCGCCTCGGCTATGACACGGCGGAGACCGCTGTGACCGCCGCCAGCATCCTCCGGAGACCTCCGTGGTGACCAGGGCAGATGCACGAGAACTCCGCTTCTACGCCGCGTAGAAACGCGGGAGAGGCGGAGTTCTCGGGAGCTCGGAGACGACGGCCGGCTCAGCCGTCCCCTGCGTCGGCCCGTGTCACAAATATGACGCCGACGTCGGCGTCGACCACCAGCATGCTGATCGGTCAGCCGAGTCGACGTGGCTCAGGCGCGTCGCTCAGTGGAAGGAGTCGCCGCAGGCGCAGGAGCCCGTTCGGCCGACGCCCGCACCGCGCTGGCGCGCGGCCCGGGTCCCTGCGGCCTCTCTTACACGGAGTCTCCTGCGCAGTCTCAGTGGAAGGAGTCGCCGCAGGCGCAGGAGCCTCCGGCGTTCGGGTTGTCGATCGTGAAGCCCTGCTTGGAGATGGAGTCCTCGAAGTCGATCGTGGCGCCCTCCAGGTACGGCACGCTCATCTTGTCGACCACGACCTGTACGCCGCCGAACTCACGCAGCGCGTCACCGTCGAGGAGGCGCTCGTCGAAGTACAGCTGGTAGATCAGGCCCGAGCAGCCGCCGGGCTGCACGGCCACACGCAGGCGCAGGTCCTGACGGCCCTCCTGCTCGAGCAGCGAAGCGACCTTCTGGGCGGCCGTCTCGGTCAGCTCGACCTGGTGAGGCTTGTGCCCCTCCACGGTTCCTGCGATCTCCTGGGCCTCCGGAGCGGCCTCCGCGGTGGTGTCCTGGGTGGGAGTGGTCATCCGTGCACCTCTTCCGATCTCGACGGGTGTCGGTCTGGGTCGGTCTCTGGGTCTCACCGTATCAACGCCGGAGGAGTCCGCGATCATTCCCGGTAGACTGGCACGGTGCTAGGACGAAAGAAGAAGCAGCAGGAAGAGGCCGAGGCCGCCCACCGCGACGCCGAACAGGCCGAGCAGGAGGCGCACAAGCGCCTCCCCCAGCCCAAGGGGCAGCCCACGCCCCGGCGGAAGGACCAGGTGGCCGCAAGGAAGCGCCCACTGGTGCCGGACGACCGACGCGCCGCCAAGCAGGCCCAGCGCGAGCACATGCGCCAGCTGCGGGAGAAGCAGCGCGTGGCCATGGAGACTGGCGACGAGCGCTACTTGCCTGTGCGGGACCGGGGCCCCCAGCGCCGATTCGTGCGGGACTGGATCGACGCCCGCACCGGGGTCGGCGAGTGGATGCTGATCGTGGTGCTGCTGTTCCTCTTCGTCTCCCTCGCCGTGCCTGAGCAGATGCGCATCATCATGAGCCAGTTCCTGTGGCTGCTGGTGCTCGTGGTGCTCATCGAGTGCTGGTGGGTGGCCCGCAGCGTGCGCCGGAAGATCGAAGAGCGCTTCGGGGAGAAGGAGAAGGGGGTCCGCTTCTACGCCATCATGCGCGCACTGCAGATCCGCCGTCTGCGCCTCCCCAAGCCGCTGGTCAGCCGCGGCGAGTTTCCCGCCTGAGGCGTTCCGGCGCCATCGCGGCCAGTCCACGGTTGATGCGCCGGACCCACAGCGGTCCCTGATAGATGAAGGCGCTGTAGCCCTGCACCAGGTCCGCGCCGTGCCGGAGCCGCTGGGCGACGTCCTCGGCGCCGACCACTCCACCGACGGAGATCACCGTGGTCTCCTCCGGCAGACGCTCACGCAGCCGACGCAGCACCTCGACGGAGCGTGCGGCGAGCACCGGCCCGCTCAGTCCGCCCGCCCCGGCCTTCTCGACCGCCTGGCGCGACGAGCGGAGCCCTTCCCGGGAGATCGTCGTGTTGGTGGCGATGACGCCGTCGAGCCCCAGATCCGCCACGAGGTCGGCGACGGCGTCGACGTCCTCGTCAGCCAGGTCCGGCGCGATCTTCACCAGCAGCGGCACGTGACGCCGGGCTACGGAGTCAGCTTCCCGTCCGACGGCCTCAAGGAGCGGGCGCAGCGCTTCGATGTCCTGCAGCTGGCGCAGACCCGGGGTGTTCGGCGAGGACACATTGACCACCAGATAGTCGGCCACCGGCGCCAGCCGGCGAGCAGACAGCAGGTAGTCCTCCACTGCATCCTCGAGTGGGACGACTTTCGTCTTGCCGATGTTCACCCCCACCACGGGAGCGTGCCTCCCAGCGGACTTCAGGTTCTCGATCCGATGACGCACATCGTCGAGTCTCCCCCGGACCACCTCGGCGCCGTCGTTGTTGAAGCCCATGCGATTGATCAGGGCACGGTCCTGCAGGAGCCGGAACAGCCGGGGCCGAGCGTTCCCTGACTGCGCCTGGGCCGTCACGGTGCCGATCTCCACATGTCCGAAGCCCAGGGCCGCCAGCGGCAGCACCGCCACGGCTCCCTTGTCGAAGCCTGCGGCCAGGCCGAAGGGCGACGGCCAGCGGCGTCCCAGGACGTGGCGCTCCAGCTCGGGCGCTGGCCGAGTGGCCTTCTCCAGCAGGCGGGTGGCCCCCAGCGACTCCGCGAGGCGCAGCCCACGGACCACCAGGTGATGCGCATCTTCGGGGTCCATGCGGGAGAACACCCGGCGGAACAGGAACGAGTACAGCGGATCCGGGGCCTCGGCCGCGGTGGCCGCGCGTCGCGCGGCCCGAGTGGGTTCCGAGGGCGTGGCGGCGGAGGGGGCGGATGCTGCGGGATTCTCAGCGGCGATGTTCTCTCCAGGCATGGTCCTATCCTATGTCGGCCACCGCGCAGGACGGGCCGCCCCTCAAGCCCGGCGGCGCATGTCAGCGGCGGCTCCCTAAGATGGTGGAATGGCGCACACGCACGACACAGCACCACACGACTCAGCACCGCACGACTCTTCGCCCGACCCCTCCCTCGGGTCCGAGGGCCTGATGGAGGACGCTCCGGCCGGAGACTGGGTTCCCGACATCCTGCCGGGATGTGTCAGGCGTACCCTGCCGCTGGGCGAGGACGAGGAGGGACCGCTCAGCGCCACGCTGGTCCGTTACGACGGAGCCCCCAAGCACGGCACCGCCCATGACACCGCCCACGACGGCGGTCCGCTCGCGCCGGTGCTGCACCTGCACGGCTGGTCCGACTACTTCTACAACACTCCGCTGGCCCGCTGCTTCGCCGCCGCGGGTCGGCCCTTCTACGCACTGGACCTCCGACGCTACGGACGCAGCCTGCGCAGCTGGCAGACTCCGGGGTACATCGATGACCTCGTCGAATACGACGCCGACCTCGAATCCGCCCTGGAGGTCATCCGGTCCGAGCATCCTCAGGCCCCGGCACCCCTGATCCACGGCCACTCGACCGGCGGACTCGTCGCCGCACTGTGGGCGCACCGGCACCCCGGCCGCGCCTCGGGCCTGATCCTCAACAGTCCGTGGCTGGAGCTGCCCGGCGATGCGGCCGCACGGGCCGCCGTCGAAGGTCTGCTCGCGCCGCTGAGCCATCTGAATCCCCGGCGCCCGCTGCGGCTGCCGCGGGTGGACAACTACTGGCAGTCCCTCTCGGACCAGGCCCACGGAGAGTGGAGCCTGCACCCGCTCTGGCGGCCCCGTCAGTCCTTTCCCATGCCGGCCGGATGGCTGCGTGCAGTCCTGGCGGGGCACCGTCAGGTCCACGACGGGCTCGACGTCCAGGAGCCGGTGCTGGTGCTGCTGTCGACTCAGACGGTGTACAGCCGCCAATGGAAGGATCAGCTGCGCGAGTCCGATATCGTCCTGGATGTGGAGCTGCTGGCGCGCCGTGCCGTCCGGCTGGGCGGCCGCGTCACCGTGGTGCGACTCGCCCGGGCGATGCACGACGTCTTCGCCTCTCCCGAACCGGTCCGGCTGCAGGCCTTCGACGAGGTGCGCCGGTGGCTGCGGGCCTACGCCCCGGAAGCCGAGTCGGCCGACCCCGCCGATCCTGCCGAGGGGGCCACCCGGTCCACGGCCGCACCGTAGCGGCGATCCCGTTGAGCATAGAGCTCGATGGCATGCCACAGCGTGGTGCGGTCCACATCGGGCCACAGCACATCGAGGAAGACCATCTCGGCATAGGCGGACTGCCACAGCAGGAAGTTCGAGATGCGCTGCTCCCCCGAGCTCCGCAGGAAGAGGTCCACGTCCGGCAGATCGGGCTCGTCCAGGTGCGCCGCGATGGTGGATTCGCGGATGCGGGCCGGATTCAGCTCCCCGGCCGCGACCTTCTCGGCGATGCGCCGTACACCGTCGGTGATCTCGGCCCGGCCTCCGTAGTTCACGCACATCGTCAGAGTGCACCGGTCGTTGCCCCGGGTCTGCTCCTCGGCGGCCTCCAGCTCCTTGATCACCGAGCGCCACAGCCGCGGGCGCCTCCCGTTCCACCGGATGCGCACGCCCCAGTCGTGCAGGACGTCCCTCTGGCGACGCAGCGCGTCCCGCGAGTAGTTCATGAGGAAGCGCACCTCCTCTGGCGAGCGGCGCCAGTTCTCCGTGGAGAAGCCATAGACGGAGACATGCTCGACGCCGATCTCCACCGCTCCCGCCATGACCTCCATCAGCGAGGCCTCGCCGGCCCGGTGGCCGTCGGTGCGCGGCAGTCCGCGCTGGTTCGCCCACCGTCCGTTGCCGTCCATGACGACGGCCACGTGGCGGGGGATCAGTTCCTTCGGCAGCGTCGGGGGTCGTGCGCCGTCGCGATGGGGCCAGGGGTCCGAGTACGGGCGCCGGGCGGCGCTGCGCTGTGAAGCCATGGACTCCATTATCACCCGAGCGAGCTGAGTCTCCGCTCCAGATGATGCTGGACGTAGCTGGTCACCACGGAGGAGGCCTCATGACGTGCCTCCGGAGCGGCCTCCGATGCGCTCTGCCACGATCCGTGCTGCAGCGCGTGGAGCAGATCCGTGGTCGCCGGAGCCAGAGTCCGCGTCCCGGGCGGACGACAGTCCGGGCAGACCGGCCCCCCGAGGCCCGCATGGAACCCCGGCTGGGGGCCGGGCCGGCCGCAGGCCACACAGGCGGTCCAGGTCACAGCCCATCCGGCGGTGCTCAGAGCCCTCAGAAGATAGGAGTTCAGCACCAGGTCCGGAGCGTGCACCCCACGGGCCAGGGCAGAGAGCGCCCCGTGCAGCAGCCGGAACTGCGGCCGACTGTCCTCGGGATCAGACTCGGTCAACCGTTCGGCCGCCTCCGCCATGATGTGCGCGCTGGTGTACTTCTCATAGTCAGCGACGATCATCGCCCCATACGCGCCCTTCGACACGGCCTGCGTGACGATGTCCAGGCTGCGCCCATGGACGAGCTGCACGTCGGCCACCATGAACGGCTCCAGGGTGGCGCCGAACTTCGACGACGTCCGGCGCACACCCTTGGCCACGCCGCGCACCAGACCGTGCTCGGCGGTGAGCATCGTGATGATGCGGTCCGCCTCCCCCAGGTTGCGGGTGCGCAGGATCAGGGCGTTGTCGCGATAGCTGCGCGAGGCGAAGGTCGATCCGGCCACGGATCGAGTCTACGACTCCGTGTCGCGGATCGCTCGGTTCACCGCCGAGACCACCGCCTGCAGGGAGGCCGCCGTGGTGTTGTGGTCGATGCCCACGCCCCACAGGACGCGATCCCCGATGGCGCATTCCACGAAGGCCGCCGCCTGGGCGTCGCCTCCCTGACTCATCGCGTGCTCGGTGTAGTCGAGCACCCGGACGTCGACGCCGTCGCGGCCCAGGATCTCCACCAGCGCCGCGACAGGGCCGTTGGCTTCGGCGTGATGCTCGACCACCGACCCGTTGGTCTGCAGCTGCAGGTCCATGGAGAAGGCGCCCTCCGCCGTCGAGGAGGTGCGGACCTCCCCGATGCGGTAGTGGCCCCAACGGCGGGCCGCGCTGTCCACCGGCAGATACTCGTCCCGGAAGACCTGCCAGATCTCCTCCCCGGAGACCTCGCCGCCGTCGGCATCTGCACGGTGCTGGATGACCTGGGAGAACTCAACCTGGGCACGGCGCGGCAGATCGATCCCGTGCTCCGACTTCAGCAGGTAGGCCACCCCACCCTTGCCGGACTGCGAGTTCACCCGGATGACCGCCTCATAGCTGCGGCCGATGTCCTTCGGGTCGATGGGCAGGTACGGCACAGCCCAGGTGACGTCGGCGACGTCCTGTCCCTGCTCCTCGGCCCTCCGTTCGATGTGTTCGAAGCCCTTCTTGATGGCGTCCTGGTGAGAGCCGGAGAAGGCGGTGAACACCAGATCGCCGCCGTACGGGGAGCGTTCCGGCACCGGCATCTGGTTGCAGTGCTCGACGGTGCGGCGGATGTGGTCCATGTCCCGGAAGTCGATCTGAGGGTCCACACCCTGGCTGAAGAGATTCATGCCCAGCGTGATCAGGTCCACGTTGCCGGTGCGCTCACCGTTGCCGAACAGGCATCCCTCGATGCGGTCCGCCCCGGCCATGTAGCCCAGCTCGGCGGCGGCCACGCCGGTGCCCCGGTCGTTGTGCGGGTGCAGGGAGAGGATGATCGAGTCGCGGTTGCGCAGATTGCGGTGCATCCACTCGATGGAGTCCGCGTACACGTTGGGCGTGGCCATCTCCACCGTGGCCGGCAGGTTCACGATGACCTTCTTCTCCGGGGAGGCGCCGAAGACGTCGACGACCTCGTCCGAGATGTGCGCGGCGAACTCCAGCTCGGTGCCCGTGAAGGACTCCGGCGAGTACTGGTAGACGACCTCGGTGCCCGAACGCATCTGCTCTTCGTACTTGAGGCAGAGGCGGGCACCCTGGGTGGCGATGTCCACGATGCCGTCCTTGTCCTGGCGGAAGACGACCTCGCGCTGCAGCACCGAGGTGGAGTTGTAGAGGTGGACGATGGCTCGTGGGGCGCCGTCGATCGCCTCGAAGGTCCGCTCGATGAGGTGCTCCCGGGCCTGGGTGAGGACCTGGATGTAGACGTCGTCGGGGATGCGGTCCTGCTCGACGAGCTGCCGCACGAAGTCGAAGTCCGTCTGCGAGGCCGCCGGGAATCCGACCTCGATCTCCTTGTAACCCATCGCGACCAGCAGGTCGAACATCCGGTGCTTCCGCTCCGGAGACATGGGATCGATCAGCGCCTGGTTGCCGTCACGGAGATCGACGGCGCACCACCGCGGAGCGGAGGTGATGACCTTGTCCGGCCAGGTCCGATCCGGCAGGGAGACGGTGATCTGGTCCTGGAAGGGCACGTACCGGTGATATGGCATCGGCGAGGTCTGCTGCAGAGTGCGCATGGTTCATCCTTGGGTCGAGAGAGTGCGGTCGAGAAGCCGAGGCGCCGGTCAGCAGGACCGGGGTATGAGACTCCGCAACGGGGTTCGGCTCGTCAGGATGCTGCGCCGTGGATGATGTGCTGCACGCGCGACAGCTGGTCCCCGCTGCGGCGGAGAAGCTGTAGTAGTCGCGGTGCGGTCGTGAAAGTCAGCACGTCTCTCACGCTAGCACGTCATCTGCGCGCTGCCCATGACCTGACGCCGGACGTTCCAGAGTGTGGACCGGCAGGACGCCTGGTGCCCCGGGCCTTCAGAATCCCAGACGGCCCAGCTTCTTGGCGTCCCGCTGCCAGTCCTTGCTGACCTTGACGTGGAGATCCAGATAGACGGGCGTCCCGAGCAGCTTCTTGATGCCCTCGCGGGCCTGTGTGCCGATCTGCTTCAGCCGCGCGCCCCGGCGGCCGATGATGATCGCCTTCTGCGAGTCACGCTCCACGTGGATGCTGACCCGGACGTCGAGCAGCGGGCGGTCCTCCGGGCGGCCCTCGCGGGGGACCATCTCCTCCACGACGACGGCGATCGAATGCGGCAGCTCGTCCCGGACGTCCTCGAGAGCGGCCTCCCGGACGAGCTCCGCGACCATCACCGCCTCGGGCTCGTCCGTGAGGTCCCCCTGCGGGTACAGGGGCGGGGAGAGCGGCATCATGGCCGCCAGCTCATCGGCGACGACGTCGACCTGGTCCCCCGCGACCGCCGAGACGGGGATGATGGCGGAGAAGCCGTCAGCCTGGCGGCCCTCGCCGGCGAGGTGCTCACGGCCCAGCTGGTCCACGGCCATCAGCTGCTCGGCCAGGGCATCCCGCGGCACGGTGTCGGTCTTGGTCACCAGGGCGACCACCGGCTTATGCGGGACCTTGGTCAGCTGCCCGGCGATGAACCGGTCCCCCGGGCCGATCTTCTGGTCCGCCGGCAGGCAGAAGCCGACCACGTCGACCTCGGAGAGCGTGTCGATGACCAGATCGTTGAGCCGCTGGCCCAGCAGCGTCCGGGGCCGGTGCAGACCCGGGGTGTCCACCAGGACCAGCTGGGCATCCTCCCGATGGACGATCCCGCGGATGGTGTGGCGCGTGGTCTGGGGCTTCGAGGAGGTGATCGCCACCTTCGAGCCGACCAACGCGTTGGTCAGCGTCGACTTCCCGGCGTTGGGGCGCCCCACGAAGCTGGCGAATCCCGCGCGGTGGTTCTCATCATGCTCTGCGAAGGTGATCTCTGCGTCGGTGCTCACCGCTGCTCCTGCCGGTCGGTCCTGTGGTCCTGGTCGTGTGGGTCGTGCCGGTCCTGCGCGTCCTGCTCTCCGGCGTCGTGCTGGTCGGCGTCGTGCTGGTCGGCGTCGTGCTGAGCGGCCGATCCTGTGGCGGTGGTCGGTCCGGGGGTGCGTGCCTCCGCGTCGGCCTCCCGACGATCCTGGGCCTCATGGGCGAAGACCTCGGGGGCGTCCTCGGTGCCGAGCCCGGCCCGGGCCCCGCGGCGACCTTCGACCTCCCAGGCGAGCACATGGCTCACCCGGTTGCGTCGACCCTCGAGACGGTCGGCCCGCAGCACGACCCCGTCGATCTCGACCTCGGAGCCCGCGATCGGCACTCGTCCGAGAGTCTTGGCGAGCAGCCCGCCGAGCGTGTCGACCTCGTCCTCGTCGTCGAGGTCGAGGTCGAAGAGGTCCGCGAAGTCGTCCACCGCCATGCGGGCCGCGAGGCGACGGCGTCCGTCCTCGAGCTCCTCCACCTCGGCGGACTCGACGTCGTATTCGTCGACGATCTCCCCCACGATCTCCTCGATCAGGTCCTCCAAGGTCACGAGACCGGCGGTGCCGCCGTACTCATCGACCACGACGGCCACATGCGTGGACTCCCGCTGCAGCTCGGAGAGGAACTCGGAGACCATCTTGGACTCGGGCACGTACCGCACGTCACGTTGGACCTCGTCCACCGTAATCGTGTCCGCGGTCCGGCCGCGGAACTCATCGGAGACCTCGCCGGCGCGCAGCTGGTGCTCCAGGAATGCCACGTCCTTGAGGTACACCATCCCCGTGATGTCGTCGGCGGATCCGCGCACCACCGGCACACGCGAGTATCCGGACCTCAGGAACAACGTCATCACCTCCGGCAGCGTGGCTCCGGTGTCCACGGTGACCATGTCCGTGCGCGGCACCATGACCGCCCGGACCCGAGTCGCGGAGAGGTCGAAGACGGACTGGATGAGCTCTGCCTCGGCGTCCTCGAGGATGTCCGTCTCGGAGGCACGGGCCACGAACTCTCGGAACTCCTCGTCATCGAAGAACCCCTGGTATGCGTCATCCGTGCCGGGTGCGATGCGGGCGCCGACGCGGGCCAGCACGACCGGGACGGGGCCGAGCGCCAGCCGCAGCCCCCGTACCAGTCGGGCGGTGGCGGCAGAGACCACCAGGTGATGTGCCCGCCCGAGTCGGCGTGGAGAGAGCGTGGCCAGCACGACGCCGCCGGCCAGCAGCACCAGCGCGGCGACGAGGGCTGCCAGGGCGACGTCATCGAGGAGGAACAGCACCGCCACCGTGACCAGCACGACCGCCGCGCTGGCGAAGATCCACCGCCACAGCTGCAGCGCCACGGTGTGCGGCACCGGCTCCAGCAGGATCTTCTGGACGGCTCGCGAGCCCTGCCTCTCTGCGATGTCCTCCGCCTCGCGCCGGGAGAGACGCATGAAGGCGGCCTCGGCGGTGGAGAGCACCGCGGCGACGGCGGCGCACAGCAGACCCGCCAGGGCGAGCAGAACGCTGCTCATGGTCCGTCGACGGTCGGGGTCGGGGCCCGTCGCCCGAGGAACTCTTCCAGGAGCCGTGCCTGGAGCGCGAACATCACCTGACGTTCGTCCTGCTCGACATGGTCGTGTCCGAGCAGGTGCAGGACCCCGTGGACCGTGAGCAGGGCGAGCTCGTCACCGGTCCCGTGTCCGGCCGCCTCCGCCTGCCGCCGCGCCACCTCAGGGCAGATCACGATGTCACCGAGCATGCCCTCGGCCACGGGCTCCTCGGCGGTGCCCGGGCGCAGCTCGTCCATGGGCAGGCTCATCACGTCGGTGGGACCGGGCAGGTCCATCCAGTCGAGGTGCAGCTGCGCCATCCGGGCCTCGTCGACGAGGGTCACGGTCAGCTCGACCTCCCGAGAGAGATGCAGCCGGGCATAGAGCATCCCGGTGAGGCGCCCGAGCATCTCCTGCACGTCCTCCGCCAGCGCGGAGGAGCCGGACTCATCGCTGATCGCCACACCCGCCGGCCGCGTGCAGGCAGATTCCGAGGACGGCATCAGCGCTCGTCCTCGGCCATGGCGGTCCTCTCGCTGCGGGGCCGCCGTCGGTCCTGCGGGCTCCGACGAGCGCCCTGGGGCCCACCGCCTGTCCCCGTGGAACGTCGGCTGTCCTGCCGCTGCTGGAAGGACTCATAGGCGTCGACGATCCGGCCCACGAGCTGATGCCGGACGACGTCCTGGGAGCCCAGGCGGGAGATCGTGATGCCCTCGACGCCGTCGAGGATGTCCAGCACGGTCCGCAGGCCCGAGTCGGTGCCATGAGGCAGGTCCACCTGGGTGATGTCTCCGGTGACCACGATCTTGGAGTTGAAGCCCAACCGGGTCAGGAACATCTTCATCTGTTCGGCGGTGGTGTTCTGGGCCTCGTCGAGGATGATGAAGGAGTCGTTGAGCGTCCGGCCACGCATGTAGGCCAGCGGAGCCACCTCGATGATCCCGGACTCCATGAGCCGCGGGATCGACTCCGGGTCGATCATGTCGTGCAGCGCGTCGTAGAGAGGGCGCAGATAGGGGTCGATCTTCTCGTTGAGGCTGCCCGGCAGGAACCCGAGCCTCTCCCCCGCCTCGACGGCGGGCCGCGTGAGGATGATGCGGTTGATCTCCTTGGCCTGCAGGGCCTGTACGGCCTTGGCCATGGCCAAGTAGGTCTTGCCGGTGCCGGCGGGTCCGATCCCGAAGACCACGGTGGCCTCGTCGATCTGATCCACATAGGTCTGCTGGTTCGCCGTCTTGGGCCGGATGGTCTTGCCCCGGTGGGACAGGATATTGGTGGTGATCATCCGGGCGGAGGCTCCGGCCTGGTTCGCCCGCACCATGGTCGCGACCTGCTCGACGATCTCCTCGCCCACCGTGGTGCCGGAGGCCGCCAGGCTCTTGAGCTGCGAGAGGATCTCCACGATCTGCCGGACGTCCTGCTCGGGGCCCGCGACCGTGATCAGCTGGTCCCGCAGGCCGATGGACGCCGCCGGGCAGATGCCCTGGAGGATGCGGATCGCCAGATCCTGCGGGCCGAGGGCACGGAACATCGTGTCGGAGTCGGCGAAGTGCACCGTGCGTTCGATGCTGCCCACCGGAGAGGCCGCGGCGCCGGCGGCCACACCGGAGGTGGAGTCGGCGGGGGTGAAGGGAGTATCAGTCATCGGTGCTCAGTCTACTGGTGATGTCGTCGGGAGCTTCCTCGCGCTCCCACCTGCCCAGCAGCACCTGTACGCCGGCCAGGGCGGCCGGCCCTGCCGTCGACGAACGCAGCACAGTGCGCCCCAGGCGCGCCACCCGAGCACCTGCGGCGACCAGCCGCTCGATCTCGCCCCGCGAGATCCCTCCCTCCGGGCCCACCAGCAGATGCAGCTCCTCGACGTTGGAAGCATCGACGTCCTGCAGCGCGCCGGCCAGAGTGTGCTCGTCAGACTCATGGAGCACCACGACGGCCCGCCGCGGATCCGCGGCAGCTGCCGCCGCATACTGCGCGGTGGTGTGCAGCTGCTCCACCTCGGGGACGGCGGTGCGGCGCGTCTGCTTGGCCGCGGCCCGGACCGTCGAGACCCACTCCGCGTGCTTCTTCGCCTCCCGACCCGCCTTCCAGCGGGCCACGGAGCGCTCGGCCTGCCACGGCACGATCCGGTCCACGCCGAGCTCCGTGGCGGACTCGATCGCCTGCAGGTCCCGACGGTCCTTCGCCAGCGCCTGGACCAGCACAAGACGGGGACGCTCGTCAGGCTCCTCCTCGACGGCGGAGACCTCCACCGTCAGCACACCGGCCCCCGTCTCGACCACCGATCCGGTGACCCGCAGCCGGCGCGTGTCGGAGAGGTGGACCTCCTCCCCGACCTCGAGGCGCATCACCGTGGCCGCGTGGTGGCCCTCCGCGCCGTCGAGCCGGACGTGGTCGCCGCAGGAGACGCCGTCGAGCCGTCCCGGCGCCAGGTGGAACAGCGGAGCTGTCACAGGCTGTCCCAGGCCTCGCGGAGTTTGGCGAACATCCCCCGGTGCTCCGTGGTGGACTCCCCCAGCTCCTCGTCACGCTCGGCGGCCAGCTCACGGAGCAGCTCGCGCTGGCGATCAGTCAGCTTGGTGGGGGTCTCGACCTTCAGATGCACCTTCAGCGCACCGCGGCCGCCGCCGCGCAGGTGCGCGACACCGCGGTCCCGCAGCGTCAGCACCTCGCCCGACTGCGTGCCCGGCTTGACCTCGATCTCCTCGGTCCCGTCGAAGGTCTCCAGACTGACCGTGGTGCCGAGGGCGGCGGCCGTCATGGGGATGGACACGGTGGCGTGCAGGTCGTTCCCGCGTCGGGTGAAGACGTCGTGGGGCCGGACGTCCACCTCGATGAACAGGTCGCCGTGCGGCCCGCCGGCCAGTCCGGCCTCCCCTTCCCCGGCGAGGTGGATGCGGTTGCCTTTGTCCACGCCGGCGGGGATCTTGACCTTCAGCGTGCGGCGTTCGCGCACCCTGCCCTGTCCGTCGCACTCCTGACACGGGTCCTCGATGATGCTGCCGAAGCCGGAGCACCGAGCGCAGGCTTCGGTCTGCAGGACGGTGCCCAGGATGGAGCGCATGGGCCGCTGGACCTGGCCCTGACCGTGGCAGTCGGGGCAGGTCGTCGGGCTGGTCCCCTCCCGCGTGCACGAGCCATGGCAGACAGAGCACGTGACCGCCGTCTCGATCTCCACCTCCTTGGTGGTGCCGAACACGGCGTCCTTGAGATCGATGCGCACGCGGATGAGGGAGTCTTGGCCGCGCCGGGTGCGGGAGGCCGGACCCGAGGCTCCGGCGCCGAAGAACGTCTCGAAGATGTCGCTGAAGCCGCCGAAGCCCTGGCCCCCTCCCCCGAATCCGCCGCCGAAGGGCGACCGGCCGTTCTCGTCACCGGTGGCGTCATAGTTGCGGCGCTTCTCCGGGTCGGAGAGCACCTCATAGGCGCGTCCGATGAGCTTGAACTGATCGGCGGCGTCCTCCGAGGGGTTCACATCCGGATGCAGCCTGCGCGCCTTCTTCCGGTACGCCTTCTTGATCTCATCGGTCGACGCCTCTCGGCTCACGCCGAGCGCCTCGTAGTAGTCAGTCACTTCTCACCCTTCAGAGAGAATCCGGGACAGGTACCGTGCCATGGCTCGCACCGCCGACATGGTGGAGCCGTAGTCCATGCGTGTGGGCCCGACGACGCCGAGCTTCGCGGCGTCGCCGCCGTCGCCGACCGCGTACTCCGCAGCGACCACCGAGGTCTCGGACAGCGAGTCATGGCTCGTCTCATGACCGATCCGCACGGAGAGGCCACGGCGGTCCTGCTCCATCTCGGTGAGCAGGCGCAGCAGGACCACCTGCTCCTCGAGGGCCTCCAGGACGGGACCGAGCGAGGGGCCCAGGTCGCGGTCAGACCTGGCGAGGTTAGCAGTGCCGGCCATGATGATGCGATCCACCCGTCCGGACTCCAGCACCGCCTCCACCGTGTGGGCGACGATCGCGAGGCTGGAGCGCAGCGACGGCTCGACCGAGCCGAGCAGGCGGTCCACCGGCAGCGGCAGCGCCGAGGCGGACCGGTTGTGGAGCTCCCCGGCGAGCCGCTGACCGAGCACCTGCAGCGAATCGTCGTCCACAGGCTCCGGCAGTGTGGCCATCCGCTGCTCCACCTTCCCGGAGGAGAGGATCACAACCACCAGCACCTTGAGCGGCCCCATGGACAGGACCTCGATGTGCCGGATGCGCGCCGTGGACTGCTGGGGGTGCTGCAGGACGGCGACCTGGTTGGTGAGCATGGCCAGCAGACGCACGGTCTGCTCCAGCATGGCGTCATGGTCGTCTGCGGCCTCCACCAGGGTGTCCATCGCGCGACGCTCGGCCCGCGACAGCGGACGGACCTCGGTGATGCGGTCCACGAAGAGCCGATACCCCTGGTCGGTGGGGATCCGGCCCGCGGAGGTATGTGGGGCCGCGATGAGGCCTTCGGCCTCCAGGAAGGCCATGTCATTGCGGATGGTGGCCGGAGAGACCTCGAGGTTGTGGCGATCCACCAGCGCCTTGGACCCGACAGGCTCCTGGGTCTGGACGTAGTCCTCCACGATCGCACGCAGCACCTGCAGGCGACGGGTGTCAGACATCGCTGGTCTCCTCTCCCGGCGGCGATTGGCACTCTCCTGCGACAAGTGCCAATTCTAGCGCGTGTCGTCGGGATCCGCCGAAGTCGCCGCCGCCGCTGCTAGGCTCCCGGGCTGTGACATCTCCTCACTTCCCCACCGACTGGTCCGCCTGGGGCCCCGCGGACATGGCCGAACGGCGTCGCGCCCAGTACCGTGAGGTCCCGCCGCTCCCCGCCGACCACGGCACCGTGGTGGAGGAGACCGAGTCGGGGTGGGTCGGTGCCGTGGTGGGTGTGGAGGCGGCCGGCGGCATCCGCGTGGTCCGCCTGGAGGACCGCCACGGCCGCAGCCGGGCCTTCCCACTGGGGCACGGGTTCCTGCACGACGGCGCCCCGGTGGAGCTGGTCCCGCCGAAGCCTCGCACCGCCCCGCAGGGCCCCCGCCGCACCGCATCGGGCTCGCTGGCTGTGGAGGGCGCCCGGGCACGAGTCGCCCGGGCCTCCCGGATCTGGGTGGAGGGAACCCATGACGCCGAACTGGTCGAGAAGGTCTGGGGCGAGGACCTGCGGCTCGAGGGAGTCGTCGTCGAACCTCTGCACGGCGCAGACGACCTCGTCGGGGCCCTGCGGGAGTTCGGACCGAGCCGGGACCGTCGAGTGGGTGTGCTGCTGGACCACCTCGTCCCGGGCTCCAAGGAGAGCCGCATTGCGGCCGAGGCCATGTCCATGCCGGGGGCGGCCGGCAACGTGACAGTACTGGGCCACCCCTATGTGGACGTCTGGCAGGCGGTGAAGCCCCAGCTCGTGGGACTTCAGGCCTGGCCCGACATCCCTCGGCACATCGACATCAAAGTGGGCACCCTCCAGGCACTCGGCTGGCCGCATTCCGGGCAGCGGGACATCGCCGCCGGCTGGAAGCGGATCCTGGGGACGGTCTCCAGCTACACCGACCTGGAACCGGCCCTCCTGGGACGGGTCGAGGAGCTCATCGACTTCGTCACCGGCTGACGCCTGCGCCCGGCGGCTCCGCGGGGGTGTCGCCGGCAGCCCACGTCCAGGAGGGGGCGGTAGAATCTGCCTCATCCGTGCAGGCCCCCCGGGTCCGCACGACCGCCATCCCACGAGCATCAGAGAGGGGCGCCGTGCCACAGTCCGAGCCGCCACATCCGCAGCAGCCGAACTCGGGCGACCGTCACCGGCCTGCGGACCGACGCCGCCAGCACGCCGGGGACTCCGAGCGCGTCGAGGGCTCCGCCGACGCGGCGCTGCCGCTGACCCCTTCGGAGGACCGTCGCTGGGCGACGCTGTCCCACTTCGGCGGGCTCATGGGCTGCGTGCCGTCGCTGATCATCTACCTCGTGTTCCGGGACCGAGGTCCGTTCACCGCACAGGAGTCCAAGGAGGCCCTGAACTTCACCCTGCCGCTGACCGTGGTGATGCTCGTCTGCTACGTGCTGGCGCTGATCCCCGCCATCGGGTGGATCTTCGGACTGGTCGCCGTCTTCCTGTGGGTCGTGATGACGATCTCAGGTCTCGTGGCGGGCATCGAGTGCAACAAGGGTCGCCCCTACCGGTACCGGATGAACCTGCGCCTCATCCACTGAGGCGACGGGTCACCGCATCGGCCAGCAGGCGGCCCTGCAGCGTGAGCACCACCCGTCCGCGCGGGCTCCGCTCATCCGGGTTCAACGGTCCCTCCTGCGCCAGCCCCTCGTGGACCAGGGCCCGCAAGACTCCGTCGTCGAGGCGTCGAGCCCCAGGCAGCGCCTCATGCTCGGCCACGTCGAGGCCCTCGGCGATCCGCAGGCGCAGCATCAGGTGCTCCAGCGCCTGTGCGTCGTCGTCGAGAAGCTCCCTGCCGTGGCCCGGGGTGATGCCCTGGTGGAGCCGCTGGGCGTAGGCGGCGGGGTGCTTGACGTTCCACCAGCGCAGTCCGCCCAGGTGGGAGTGGGCGCCCGGCCCCGCACCCCACCAGTCGGAGTCCCGCCAGTAGTTCAGGTTGTGCTGCGACCGGGTCGACTCATCCCGCGAGAAGTTCGAGACCTCGTACCACTGGTGTCCGGCCGCGCTCAGCAGCTCGTCGGTGAGCAGGTACTTGTCCGCATGGTCATCCGGATCCACATCGGGCAGCTCGCCGCGGCGGACCTTCGCCGCCATCGCGGTGCCCTCCTCCACGATCAGCGAGTACGCCGAGACATGGTCCGGATCCATCGCGACCGCAGTCTCCAGGCTGGTGCGCCAGTCCTCCAAGGTCTCTCCCGGCGTGCCATAGATCAGGTCCAGGCTGACCTGAAGGCCCTGGCTCCGGACGGCGTCGACCGCACGGGTGACATTGGCAGGATCATGGGTGCGGTCCAGTGTGCGCAGCACCTTCGGCACCGCCGACTGCATGCCCAGACTCACCCGGGTGAATCCGGCCTCGGCCAATGCGGCGGCGGTAGCTTCGTCCACGGTGTCGGGGTTCGCCTCCGTGGTGACCTCCGCCCCCGGGGCCACCCCGAACAGGGACCGGGCGCGCTCCAGGATGCGGGCCAGGGACTCGGCCGGGAGCAGCGTGGGGGTGCCGCCGCCGAAGAAGATCGTGCTCAAGGGGCGCTCGGGCGCCCCGGCGCGTGCCAGCAGATCCGCGGCGAACTCCAACTCCCGGATCAGCGTCTCCGGGTAGGACTCCCGGGACGCACCCGGACCGAGGTCCTCAGCCGTGTAGGTGTTGAAGTCGCAATAGCCGCAGCGCACCGAGCAGAAGGGGATGTGCACGTACAGCCCCAGCGGCGCTGAGGCGCGCCCGCCCAGCCCGGCGAGCACCCGCGCGGGCAGCGCGCCGTCGGCCGGGACCGGATCGCCCACCGGAAGCGTGGCAGGCACTGCCTACTTCTTGCCCTTCTCGCCGCCACCCTCGTCGGAGGACAGAGCAGCGATGAAGGCCTCCTGAGGCACCTCCACGGTGCCCACCATCTTCATGCGCTTCTTGCCCTCCTTCTGCTTCTCCAGCAGCTTGCGCTTGCGGCTGATGTCTCCGCCGTAGCACTTCGAGAGCACGTCCTTGCGGATGGCGCGGATGTTCTCACGCGCGATGATGCGCGAGCCGATGGCCGCCTGGATCGGAACCTCGAACTGCTGGCGCGGGATGAGCTCCTTCAGACGGGAGGCCATCCTCACTCCGTAGGCATAGGCATGGTCGCGGTGGGTGATCGCGGAGAAGGCGTCCACCTTGTCCCCCTGCAGCAGGATGTCGACCTTCACCAGGTCGGCCGCCTGATCACCCTCGCCCTGCCAGTTCAGCGAGGCGTAGCCCTTGGTGCGGGACTTCAGCTGATCGAAGAAGTCGAAGACGATCTCCGCCAGGGGAAGCCTGTACCGCAGCTCCACACGTTCCTCGGAGAGGTAGTCCATGCCCTCCATGGTGCCGCGACGAGCCTGGCAGAGCTCCATGACAGCTCCGACGAACTCACTGGGGACGATCACCGTCGCGGCGACCACCGGCTCACGGATCTCCGAGACCTTGCCGTCGGGGAACTCGCTGGGGTTGGTCACCACGTGGACCTCGCCGTCCTCCGCCGTGACTTCATAGATGACGTTCGGCGCGGTGGAGATCAGGTCGAGGTTGTACTCGCTCTCCAGACGCTGGCGGGTGATCTCCAGATGCAGCAGGCCGAGGAACCCGACGCGGAACCCGAACCCGAGAGCCGCCGAGGTCTCCGGCTCGAAGCTGAGGGCGGCGTCGTTGAGCTGCAGCTTCTCCAGCGCCTCGCGCAGCACCGGGAAGTCCGAGCCGTCGATGGGGAACAGCCCCGAGAACACCATCGGGCGGGGCTCGTCATAGCCACCGATGATCGCGTCGGCAGGCTTCGCCTGCGAGGTGACGGTGTCACCGACCTTGGACTGACGCACGTCCTTGACGCCGGTGATCAGATAGCCGACCTCTCCGACGCCGAGCCCCTTGGTCGGCTCCGGCTCCGGGGAGGAGACGCCGATCTCGAGCAGCTCATGGGTGGCTCCGGTGGACATCATCTTGATGCGCTCGCGATGCCCAAGACTGCCGTCGACGACGCGGACGAAGGTCACCACGCCGCGGTAGGTGTCGTAGACCGAGTCGAAGATCATCGCGCGTGCCGGTGCCTGCGCGTCGCCCTCCGGGGCGGGGATCTCCTCGACGATGCGGTCCAGGAGCTCCTCCACGCCTTCACCGGTCTTGCCCGAGACGCGCAGCACATCGGCGGGGTCGCCGCCGATCAGGTGGGCGATCTCCTCGGCGTACTTCTCGGGCTGGGCCGCCGGCAGGTCGATCTTGTTCAGCACCGGGATGATCGTCAGGTCATGTTCCATGGCCAGGTACAGGTTCGCCAGCGTCTGGGCCTCGATGCCCTGGGCGGCGTCCACCAGCAGCAGCGCCCCTTCGCAGGCGGCCAGCGAGCGGGAGACCTCATAGGAGAAGTCCACGTGGCCGGGCGTGTCGATCATGTGGAAGGCGTAGGTCTCGCCGTCGTGCTCCCAGGGCATGCGCACCGCCTGGGACTTGATGGTGATGCCCCGTTCACGCTCGATGTCCATGCGGTCCAGGTACTGGGCCTTCATCTCGCGGGGCTGGACGACTCCCGTCAGCTGCAACATGCGGTCCGCGAGTGTGGACTTGCCGTGGTCGATGTGCGCGATGATGCAGAAGTTCCGGATCACGCCAGGATCGGTCGCGGCGGGCACCAGAGGAGTGCGGGCCTTCGGAGACACGTGCGAGTGGTCCTTCCCTCGGGGACGGGATGTCGGGCTGACGCTCCATTCTTCCATGAAACGGGCGCAGCACCGTGCGGAGGACGGACTCGGCGCCCGGAAGACGCGACCCGGACGCCGCGGGCCCCGCCGCACCATGTGCGACGGGGCCCGCGGCACCCGACTCCGCGGCTGCGGAGACGAGCGTGATCCGGGATGGATCAGAGCGCGTTGACCTTGGCGGCCAGACCGGACTTGCGGTTGGCGGCCTGGTTCTTGTGGATGACGCCCTTGGAGACGGCCTTGTCCAGCTTGCGCGCGGCCTCGCGGTGCGCCGCCAGCGCGGCGTCCTTGTCCTCGGCCGCGACGGCCTTGCGGACCTTCTTCACCGCGGTCTTCAGCTCGGACTTGACGGCCTGGTTGCGCAGGCGAGCCTTCTCGTTGGTGAGGATGCGCTTCTTCTGAGACTTGATGTTTGCCACGTGTTGTCTTTCTGTCTGGGTTCACTGTGTGGTGAGGGCTGCATCCCTGCTTGGGCGGCAGAAGACAGACTGAGTGGCGTGGGGTTGCCATGGCGAATGCGCGACGTCATCAGGCAGAGGGGCCTGACGCCGCGCAGAGAGCTCTCTGCCGCAGGGAGTGCCGACCGCGAGGGCCGTAGACACTGCCTATAGATCGTAGCAGAGAACACGGGGCTCGTCTCACCTGGGGCGGTGCCGACGCTGGACTCACCGCCCGACGGACCCGGCGATGATCCCGATGGCGCGCTCCACGGCGTACTCGGGCGTCCGGGAAGCTCCCTTGGCCTCCGCGTCGGCGCGTGCCACCGCTTCCACGGCGGCCGCCGCCCGGTGGGACTGCCAGCGTCGGGCCGTCTCGGCGGCCTGACGCAGCTGCCAGGGAGGCACGCCGAGGTCCGAGGCCAACCGGTCGGCGCTGCCCCGATGGTCCACCAGGGCGGCGATCTGGCGCCCCTTGCGGGCCAGCGCGGCAGTCACGGCGATCGGCGAGACTCCGGTGGCCATCGCGTGGCGGTACAGCCGGGTGGCGGCGTCACGCCGCCCGTCGAATGCCGCGTCGGCGACCTTGAAGGCCGTCGCCTCCACCCGGCCGCCGTGGTACCGGTCAACGTCCTCCTCCGTGATCGCTCCCGGCACGTCCCGGATCAGCTGCTGGCAGGCTCCGCCGAGGTCCGACAGGGAGGATCCGGCGGCTGCCACGAGTGCTCGGGCGGCGTCGGGCTGGATCTCCCGACCCGCGGCACGGAACTCGCGCCGGAGGAAGTCCATCTTGTCCGTGTCGGACTTCGCCGCCGCGCAGTCGACGACGACGGCTCGCCCGGACATCGCATCCAGGAGCTTCTTGCCCCGGTTGCCGCCCGAATGACGCATCACCACGGTGACTTCGGCGTCAGGGGCCTCCCCGAGATAGGAGAGGGCGTCCTCCAGGAAGGCGTCGTTCATCTGCGCGAGATCCTCCGCCAGGATCAGGCGCGCCTCGCCGAAGAGCGACGGTGAGGCCACGGTGGCCAGCTCGCCGCGGGCTGCCGCACTGACGTCGAGCCGGGTGTACTCCAGGTCAGGGTGAGCACTGCGCAGCGTGGCTTTGATACGGTCCATCGCGCGGGACGCCAGATAGTCCTCAGGTCCACGCAGCAGCATCAGCGGCGCAGGTTCGACGAGACGGAAGTCCTCACCGGCGCGTGGTGACGCACCCTTGCGCCCGGCGGAGCCTCCGCCCTGGGTGCGCTGCCCCGCCCCCCGTCGCCCTGCTCCTCGCTGTCCTGCCCCGCGCTGTGCCGCTGCCATGTCTCCATCCTAGGCGGTGTCCAGGACTCGGACGAGGTGACCGTGCTCGCGACGCGGCGGCCGCCCCACGCAGGGTCGACAGCGGCCGGGCCCCGTCGATGTCTCGACGGGGCCCGGCCGGTGTCTGCGTACCTGCGGGTTGCGGATCAGGCAGGACTGGCGAGCTCTCCGGTGAAGTGTCGGCGCCCCTTGCGCGGATCCCATCCGGTGAAGGTCTCCACAACCTGACCTGCGGAGGCATCGACGCCTCGGCGCTCGGCGTGGAAGGCGACGGTGCAGGGCAGGCGCATCGGTGCCTCGAAGGTGATGCGCCACCGGTGCCCCGCGTCGTCGGGCTCACGCCCCTCCAGCATCCGGCCGGCGGCGTACATGCCATGCACGATCGCCCGGGGCATGCCAAGCATGCGGGCGCTGACGGAGCTGATGTGGATCGGGTTCCAGTCTCCGGAGACGGCGGCATAGCGGCGGCCCATGTCGGCGCCCAGACGCCACTGTCCGGTCTTGGCGGGCGGAATGAACTCCTCACGCTCCGACGACTCCGGCTGCCTCTCAGGCTCACCGTCGCCCGGGCGACCGGCCAGGTGCGCGCCCCGGCTCAGATAGGTCGACACCCCCCGCCACAGCACCTCCGACTCCGCGGGGCGCCCGACGTCCGCGGCGTCCGCGAGCACCTCCACGACGGCGTCGAACTGTGTGCCGCGCCGGTGCGGGCGCAGACCTTCGGTCCAGGCCTTGATCTGCACCGGCTCGTCCACCGTCACCCGGCGACGATGCTCCACCGTATTGCTCAGGTGGACCATGCCCATCAGCGGCAGCGGAAACGCCTCCTCGGCGAGCAGACCCATCTGGACCGGGAAGGCCAGGATGTGGGCCAGCACCGAGGGCAGGCCCCGACGGTGCACGCCGTCGAAGGGCTCCCCGCCGAAGAGCAGGCGGTACTGCTCCAGCTGCTGGGCCGAGGCACCGGGATGCCGCGCGACCACGGCGTGCCCCGGCAGCTCGTCCGCGGCCCCCGAGGATCGTGGGGCCACGGCCGAACGGGCGGACTCCCAGCCGGCGTGGACGTAGATGTCCTTCAGCGCGGGCAGCTCGATCCGACGGACGTCGACAGGACCTGTGCTCTGCTCCTCGATCCGATCAGTCATACCGGCTCAGGCCCCCACCAGGTTCTGACCACAGACACGCAGCGTCAGTCCGCTGGTGCCGCCGGCCGCAGGGGACGCCAGGTACGCGATGGTCTCCGCGACGTCGTCGGGACGGCCTCCCTGGTTGAGGGAGTTCAGGCGTCGGGCCACCTCACGCGTGGCGAACGGGATCTTCGCCGTCATCTCCGTCTCGATGAACCCGGGCGCCACGGCGTTGATGGTCCCGTGACGAGCCTCCAGCTGAGCTGAGCTCGCCGCCACCATGCCCATCACCCCAGCCTTCGAGGCCGCGTAGTTGGTCTGCCCCCGGTTGCCCGCGATGCCCGAGGTCGAAGCCAGGGAGACGATGCGCGGCCCGGACGTGCCCTCCGGCCGGTTGAACAGGTCATCGGCCAGCAGCGCGCGGTTCATCCGCAGCTGGGCCTCGATGTTGACCGCGATGACCGAGTCCCACCGCGCCGGGTCCATGTTGGCCAGCAGCTTGTCGCGGGTGATGCCGGCATTGTGCACCACGATGTCCAGCCGGCCATAGTGCTGCCGCGCGTGGGCCAGGATGCGTTCCCCGGCGTCGTCGGCCGTGATGTCCAGCTGCAGGGCCGTGCCGGAGACACGGTTCGCCGTGGCGGCGAGCTGCTCGCCCGCCGCGGGGACGTCCACGACGATGAGCTGGGCACCGTCGCGATGCAGCACCTCCGCGATGGAGGCGCCGATCCCTCGGGCCGCGCCCGTGACCACCGCGACCTGACCCTCCAGGGGGCGATCCCAGTCCCCAGGGAGCACACCGTTGACGGAGTCCACGGTGAGGAACTGCCCAGAGACGAAGGCCGACCGCCCGGAGAGCAGGAAGCGCAGCCCTCCTGCCACGGAGGGTGCGCCGGCGTCGAGGTCCTCAGCGAGGACCAGTCCGTTGGTCGTCGCGCCGGCCCGCATCTCATGGGCCAACGACCGGGTGAGGCCCTCCACGCCCTTGCGTGCGGCCCGCAGCGCCGGGTCCGAGGCGGCATCAGGGCTGCGGAAGACCGTGACGACCCGCCCGGACGGTGCGACCTGCTTCAGCATCCGACCGAGGCCGAGTGCGGTCTCGCTCAGGTCCGCCGGAGTGGAGATCGCGTCGAAGCAGGCGATCACGGCCGAGACCCGCTCGCGGGGCTCCACATGCCGGCGGACGTCCACGTCCCACGTCAGCAGCAGTGAGGCGATCTCATCCGAGACCGTCCCTGTTCCCACGACGACGACGGGCCCCGGCACCACGGGCGCGCCGGGTCGATGCCGTCGCAGCCTGGCCGGCTGCGGCAGGCCCAGGGCGGAGGTCAGCCGGCGCCCCAGCGGCGTATTGGCGAACTCGGTGTAGGTGTCGCGTGCCATGGACTGCTCACCGCCCTTCCAGAATCGCGGTGATGCCCTGCCCGCCTGCGGCGCAGACCGAGATGAAGCCGAGCTTGCCCGGCTTGCCGTGCAGCATCTTGGCCAGGGTGGCCACGATCCGTCCGCCCGTGGCGGCGAAGGGGTGGCCCGCGGCCAGGGATGAGCCGTGGATGTTGAGCCGGCTGCGGTCGATGCGCCCCAGAGGCGCATCGAGGCCGAGCTTCCCGCGGCAGAACTCCTCGTCCTCCCAGGCGGCGATCTGCGCCAGCACGGTCGAGGCGAAGGCCTCATGGATCTCGAAGTACTCGAAGTCCTCGAAGGTGAGGCCGTTGCGCTCCAGCATCCGGGCGGCGGCATAGGCGGGAGCCATCAGCAGCCCCTCGGCACCGTCCACGAAGTCCACGGCGGCCTGCTCATAGTCGACGAAGGTCGCCAGCTGCGGCAGGTCGTGGGCCTCGGCGTAGTCCGTCGAACCGAGCAGCACGGCGGAGGCGCCGTCGGTCAGCGCGGTGGAGTTGGCCGCCGTCATGGTGGCCTCCTCCCCCAGATCGCGTCCGAAGGCGGGGGCGAGCTTCCCGAGCTTCTCCAGCGTGGAGTCAGCACGGAGGTTGGTGTCCCGCTGCACACCCTTGAAGGGGGTGACCAGGTCGTCGAAGAAGCCGTCGTCATAGGCGGCGGCCAGGTTCTGATGGGAGGCCAGGGCGAGCTCATCCTGCTCCTGACGCCCGATGCCCCAGGCGTGGGCGGTCACCGCCATGTGCTCCCCCATGGACATCCCGGTCCGGGGCTCGTTGACGCCGGGAGCCTGCGGGGCCAGGTGCCCGGGACGGATCTTCGCCAACGCCTTGAGCCGCTGTCCCGGCGTCTTGGCCCGGTTGGCCTCCATGAGGATCCGGCGCAGGGCGTCGGTCACCACGATCGGGGCGTCCGAGATGGAGTCCACCCCGGCCCCGATGCCGGACTCGATGCGGCCCAGCCGAATCTTGTCCGCCAGCGAGCCGATGGCCTCCATGCCGGTGGCACAGGCCATCTGGACGTCGGTGGCCGGCGTGGCCGGATCCAGCGGAGTGCCCAGCACGGACTCCCGCACCAGGTTGAAGTTCTTCGAATGCTTCATCACCGCGCCGCCGGCGACCGACCCGATCCGCTGTCCCTGCAGCCCGAACCTCGCCACGAGGCCGTTGAGGGCCGAGGCCAGCATGTCCTGGTTCGATGCGGTGGCATAGGCGCCGTGAGCGCGGGCGAAGGGGATGCGGTTGCCGCCGATGACGACGACGTCGCGCGTCTGGACGGTGCGTGTCTGGGCGCTCGTCCGGTCAGTGGTGGTCACGAGGGGTTCTCCTCCAGTCGGTGGACCAGGACTTGTCTTTATTACTGCTCAGTATCTTAGACTATCTGTGTTGATCATCACTGTCACACTCCCCACGCGGGCGTAAGGAGTCGGACCATGAGTCAGACCACGAGTCACACCACCACTGACACTACTGAACACGAGGTGTCCTCACCATCCCTGGACACCGGTCTCCTCGAGGAGGTTCTGCTCGGACGGTGGGCGGACACCCGCCGAGTCTCTCGCGCCCTCGCCGCCGAGGACCGGTTCCATAAGATCGAGGGCCTGACCAAGGAGCAGCACCGCGAGCGCGTGCTCGGTCAGCTCCACGAGCTCGTCGCCGCCGATGCGGTCCACCGCGCCTTCCCGAAGGAGTTCGGGGGCCAGGACGCGCCGGGCGGGAACATCGCCGCCTTCGAGGAGCTCGTCACCGCCGACCCCTCGCTCCAGATCAAGGCGGGCGTCCAGTGGGGACTGTTCGGCTCCGCCGTGCTGCATCTCGGCACCGAGGAGCATCACCGACGCTTCCTGCCGGGCATCATGGACCTCAGCGTGCCGGGCGCCTTCGCGATGACGGAGATCGGCCACGGCTCGGACGTGGCCTCCATCGGCACCACGGCGACCTACGACCCGGCCGCCGATGAGTTCGTGCTCCACACGCCGTTCACGGCAGCCACCAAGCGGTTCCTCGGCAACGCCGCCGTGGACGGCAAGGACGCGGTCGTCTTCGCCCAGCTCATCACAGGGGGCGTGAACCACGGGGTGCACTGCTTCTACTGCCACCTGCGGGACGACGACGGCCAGCCGCTGCCGGGCATCACCATCTGGGACGACGGCCAGAAGGGCGGCCTCAATGGGATCGACAACGGTCGGATCGCCTTCGACTCGATCCGGATCCCGCGCACCTACCTGCTCAACCGTTATGGGGACGTCGCCGCCGACGGCACCTACACCTCCTCCATCGAGAGCCCCGGCCGCCGGTTCTTCACCATGATCGGCACCCTGGTCCAGGGGCGCGTCTCGCTGTCCGGCGCCTCAGTGGCGGCCTCCAAGCTGGCCCTGATCGGCGCCGTCACCTACGGCAACCAGCGGCGCCAGTTCAACGCCTCCTCCCCCGTGGAGGAGGAGGTCATCATGGACTACCAGCTGCACCAGCGCCGGCTGATCCCTCGCCTGGCCACCACCGTCGCACTGACCTTCGCCCAGGAGAAGCTCCTGGCGAAGTTCGAGGACGTGTTCTCCGGCGCCGACGACTCCGACGAGAACCGCCAGGAGCTCGAGACGCTGGCCGCGGCCATCAAGCCGATCGCCACCTGGCACGCCCTGGACACGCTGCAGGAGGCCCGTGAGGCGTGCGGTGGAGCAGGGTTCATCGCGGAGAACCGTTTCGCGACGCTCCGCGCGGACCTCGACATCTACGTCACGTTCGAGGGTGACAACAACGTGCTGCTGCAGCTGGTGGCCAAGCGGCTGCTCAGCGACTTCGCCGCCGAGTTCAAGGACGCCGACGTCGGGGCGCTGTCCCGGTACGTGGCCTCGCAGGCCCAGTCGACGGTGCTGCACCGCTTCGGCCTGCGGCGGGCGATCCAGTCCGTGCAGGACACCGGCGACGAGCGTCGCAGCGCGAACTGGTTCAAGCAGACCGAGGTGCAGCGGGATCTGCTCACCGACCGGGTCCGGCAGATGGTCACCGATGTGGCCGGGGAGCTGCGGAGCGTGGCCCGCAAGCCCGCCGCCGAGCAGGCCGCCACCTTCAACGAGCACCAGCACGAGATCATCCAGGCGGCGACGGCCCACGCCGAGCTCCTCATCTGGGAGTCCTTCACCGAGGCGCTGGACGGAGTGGAGCACGCGGGGACCCGTCAGGTGCTGACCTGGCTGCGCGACGTCTACACGCTGACCAGGATCGAGGAGAACCTGGACTGGTATCTGCTCAACGGCCGGATCTCCTCCCAGAGGGCCCGCACGCTGAGCCCCTACATCAACCGGCTGCTGGCCCGCCTGCGCCCGCTGGCGCAGGACATCGTGGACTCGTTCGGCTACACCGCCGATCATGTGCGCATGGAGGTCGCATCCGGTGCCGAGCAGCTGCGTCAGGAGGAAGCGATGGAGCACTACCGCGTGCTCCGCGCCTCTTCGGACGCACCCGTGGACGAGAAGATCCTGCTCAAGCGGCGCCAGCAGGAGCGTCGGGGGCGACGTACGGAACGCTGAGGCTCGGAGACGGGGCGGGCAGGGCCGCACAGGGCCGGACTGGGCTGCACAGGGCCGGACCGGGGTCGCGACCCGGCTTTGCCCGCCCCGTCGGATGCGGCTTGAATGGGGTCATGACGATCACTGACACTGACGCATCCCCCGGAGCGGAGACCCCGTTCCCCCGGGCTGCGGAGGAGAACCTGACCAGGGACGAGGCCGCGTCCCGCTCTGCGCACCTGACGGTGGACGCCTATGAGGTCGACGTGGACCTCTCGGGCGCCGCCGCCGAGGGCGCCTCGACCTATCCCGTCTCCACCCGGATCCTGTTCCGCAGCGCCTCGCCCGGGGCAGAGACGTTCCTCGACTATCTGGGCGCCGCGGTGGAGGAGGTCATCCTCAACGGCGCTCGCCTGGACCCGGCGGACCATGTGGGCTCCGCACGGATCCGACTCCCCGAGCTGGCGGCCGAGAACGTGGTGGAGATCCGGTCCTCCTCCCGCTACTCCCGCTCCGGGGAGGGCCTGCACCGCTTCGTGGACCCCTCCGACGGGCAGGTCTACCTGTACACGCAGTACGAGCCCGCCGACTCCCGGCGCGTGTTCCCCGTGTTCGAGCAGCCGGACCTGAAGGCCACGTTCCGCTTCTCCCTGATCGGCCCCCAGAGCTGGGAGCTGCGGTCCAACGGCGCGGAGGTCTCCCGGGACTCGGTCTCCGGCACCGCCGCAGGGCTCGACGGTGAAGGCCTGGTCCGCGTCAGGTTCGCCGAGACGCGACGGATGTCCAGCTACATCACCGCGCTGCTCGCCGGACCGTACCACCGCGTGGACGGCTCCTGGGCGGGCGGGGTGGAGGGAGAGTCCCCGATCGAGGTCCCGCTGGCGGTGCTCTGTCGAGCCTCCCTGGCCGAACACCTCGACTCCGAGGAGCTCCTCGAACTGACCCGCTCAGGCTTGGACTTCTTCCACGCCGAGTTCGCCTTCACCTACCCGTGGGGCAAATACGACCAGGTCTTCGTCCCCGAGTACAACCTCGGCGCCATGGAGAACCCGGGCCTGGTCACATTCACCGAGAAGTACGTCTTCGACACCGACGCCACCGACGCCCAGCGCGAGACCCGAGCCAACACGCTGATGCACGAAATGGCTCACATGTGGTTCGGCGACCTCGTCACCATGCGCTGGTGGGACGACCTGTGGCTCAAGGAGTCCTTCGCCGACTACATGGGGTCACTGGCGGTGGACGAGGCCACCGACTGGACCACCTCCTGGATCTCCTTCGCCAACGGCCGGAAGGCCTGGGCGTATGTGCAGGACCAGCTGCCCACCACGCATCCGATCGTCGCAGACATCACCGACCTGGAGGCGGCCGACCAGAACTTCGACGGCATCACCTACGCCAAGGGCGCTTCGGTGCTCAAGCAGCTCGCGGCCTTCGTCGGCCGCGAGGCCTTCCGCGAGGCTGCCCGTCGGTACTTCGTCCGGCATGCCTTCGGCAACGCGAGCCTGGACGACTTCCTGTCGGTGCTCGGCGAGGTCTCCGGCCGCGACATGACCAGCTGGGCCGCGGCCTGGCTGCAGACCGCCGGCGTGCCGGAGCTCGCCGCATCGGTGGACGACGCCGGCCGCGTCGTGGTCGAGGAGCGCGGCACTGATCCCGCCACGGGTGGACCGATCAGCCGTCCGCACGTCGTGGAGGTCGGCGTCCACGTGCTCGACGAGACCACCGGGGCCCTGCGGCGCACCGGATCAGAACGCATCGCCCTCGAGGGCCCCCGCGTGCTCCAGGAGCTGACCCTCCCCGCCACGGGTGCTCCGCGGCTGCTGCTGCCCAACGAGGAGGACCTCACCTACGCCAAGCTCAGCCTGGATCCGGAATCCGTGGCGGCAGTACTGACCCACCCCGTCGAGGACCCGCTCGCGCGTGCCACCGTGTGGGCCGCCCTGTGGTCCATGGTCCGCGACGGCGAGCTGCCCGCGGCCCGGTTCCTGGAAGCGGTGATGACTCTGGGCCTGCAGATCGAAGAGGTCGTCGTCGTCCAGGCGCTGCTGCGGCAGAGCGACCGTGCCCTGGAGGCCTTCACGCCGGCGGGGGAGCGGGAGCGGCTGCAGGAGCAGTTCGCCGCCCGCCTGGCCGAGTTCATCGCCGAGTGCCACGGCGGTGACCGCCAGCGCGCAGCGGCCCGCACCCTGGCCACGATCTCGCGTCGCACGCCCGCACAGCTGGACCTGCTGGCGGCGCTGCTCGACGGCGAGGCCGCCTCCCTGGGGATCACCGGCCTGGCGCTGGACGAGGAGCTGCGTTGGGCGTTCCTGCAGGCGCTCACCACCCACGGACGGGTGGAGCGCGACGCCCTCGACGCCGAACTGGCCGGCCGCACCACGGCGCGCGGGCGGATCGCCCACCGGCTCGCGCTGGCAGCCCGCCCTCGCCCCGCGGTGAAGAAGGAGGCCTTCGCCCAGGCGATCTCCGGCCGGGACGACGACGGCGAGGAACTGTCCAACGATCACCTCACCGCCACGGTGGAGGGCTTCCGCTGCGGTCCGGCCGAGCTCGTGGACGCCTATGAGGAGGACTACTTCGCCGCCGTCGTCGACGTGTGGGAGCGGATGAGCCAGGGTCAGGCCACGCGTGTGGTCGCCGGGCTGTTCCCCGGCGCTCAGGACCTGACGGCCGGAGAGAAGCCTCAGGAGCACCCGACGGCCCGCCGCACGGCCGACTGGCTCGCCGCCCATCAGGACGCTCCGGCGGCGCTGCGGCGGTTGCTCATCGAGGAACAGGACCATCTGCTGCGCAGTCTGCGCGCCCAGCAGTCGGCACGGCGGTAGACCGGGCTCAGCAGAACTGGGCTGGGCTGGGCGGGACTGGGCAGTACCGGGCTGGGCGGACCTGGGCTGACCAGTCCTCGGCTGATCAGTCCTCGCCCCTGCGGCCCGCAGAAGATCGTCTCTCCGTGAGAGATCGCCCCCTGATTCGGCGACGATCTCTCACGGAGAGACGATCCGCACCCCGCTCAGGTGCGGGTGATGAGATCCTCGGTGGCGGCCTCGCGAGCGGCCACCCGCTTCTCCCGGCGCTTGTCATTGAGCAGACACAGCACGATCGCGACCCCGAAGAGGACCACGAGCGGACCGGCGATGAAGAACATGGTGATCGCATCGCCGCCGGGGGCCGCCATGGCCGAGATCAGCGCGATGAACATCAGGGTCCCCCGCCAGCTCTTGAGGACCCGACGCCCGGTGATCAGCCCCATCATGTTCACTCCCACCAGGATCACCGGGATGACCATCGCGACCCCGAAGGCCAGGAAGAGGTGCAGCACGAAGGTGAAATAGACGTCCGGAGCGATGATGTTCGACGTGCCCTCGGGGTTCAGGGTGAAGAAGAATCGGATGGCCTGCGGCAGGACCACGTAGGCCAGGCCGATGCCGATCACGAACAGCGGCACCGAGGCGGCGATGAACCCCAGGGCGTAGCGCTTCTCCTTCTTCTGCAGCCCGGGCATGATGAAGGCCCACAGCTGGTAGAGCCACACCGGCGAGGAGATCACGATCCCGACGAACAGCGAGATGCGGATCATCAGGTCCAGCGGCTGGCCGACCGTGTTGAAGGCGATCTCGGTGCTGCGGTCCACATCGTCGAAACCGATGACCGGCGCGCTCAGCAGCGCGAAGATCGTGTCATAGAGGAAGAACCCCGCGACGGCACCGACCACGATCCCCAGGCAGGCCTTGATGAGCCGATTGCGGAGTTCGCGCAGATGCTCCTTCAGGGGCATCTTCCCCTCAGGGTCTCTGCGGCGTCTCGACTTCCTGCGACGTCGTGGCGATGAGGTGCGGGGAGCGTCGTCGTGCGTCCCTGCCATCGGTCCTCAGGCGTGGTCGCGGCGGTGCTGTGAGCTGCCGCGCGGGGTGTCGGTGGGGTCCACCACACGGCCCTCCACCGCGGGACGCTCGGCGTCGCCGGTCTCGGGGTCCTTGGAGTCAGACTCGTCCTGCATCGTGCGGACCTCGGATTTGAAGATCCTCATCGACTGACCCACGGACTTGGCCAGCTGTGGAAGCTTCGGCGCACCGAACAGCAGGATGATGAGCAGGGCGATGATGGCGATCTGCCAACCGGTGATGTTCATGGAGTGCGTCCTTTCGTCTGGCCCCCAGGATACTCCACCGAGCTGGACGCACCGTCGCCCAGGGCCGCCAGCCCCCGTTCGGCTCGACGCACGACCTCCCCGGCAAGCTCCTCCGGCTGCAGCACGGTGACGTCGCCCCCGGAGCGCAGCGCCAGATCGACGGCGATGGACCCGCTGCGCAGGGCGACCTCCACCGTCCGCGCGCCGTCCTCTCCCCAGACCTCCCGCACGGGCGCCCAGGCATCAGCGTCGGCCGCCGCCGAGGGGGCGAAGCGCAGGATCACGAGCTCGTCATCGCGACGACGAGGGACCTCCGGGCGGCGCGCAGGCTCGGTCGCGAGCGCGCGGGCCTGATCGCTCAGCGGCGTGTCCGGCATCGGCGTCAGGTCCAGCACCCGGCCGAGCAGGAAGTTCCGCTCCCCCTCCACCGACCGGCACCAGGCCCGCAGGTAGGTGCGGGCGCCGTCGTGCAGCAGCGTCACGGGGTCCACGACGCGACGGGTCCGGCGGTTCTGGACATCTTCGTAGAGGAGTTCGACGGCGTGCTCGCCGTCGAGGGCCTTGCGCAGAACGGCCTCGTGGCCGAACTCGTCGGCGCTCTGCCAGGCCACACTCAGCTCGGCGGCAGTGGCGTCGAGCTCAGCCGGAACGATCGCACGGATCCTGTCGCGCAGGCGCGCGGCGGCCTGCCGGACCGGCTCGGTGTCCGGATCCTGGGAGGCGATGAGACCCTCCAGGGCGATCAGCACCGAGAGCGCCTGCGGTGCGGTCAGCCGCAGCGGACGCCCCAGCGTGTCCTGAAGCCGCGGGCCCGGCAGGGCGATGCGGATGACCGGGTCCTCTGCCAGCAGCTGCTTCTCGAACACGCGACGCGTCAGCGGAAGCTCTGGGTCGATGTCGATGTAGTGCCCGAACTGCGCGGAATCGAAGGCGGCCGACTGCTGCAGGGAGAGAAGATCCCGGTGCAGCTGACGAGGCGTGATGCTGTAGCGCTCCAGCAGATCGCTGGCCCGTGCACCGCCGGTGGCGTGCAGGTAGGCGGCCATCGACATGACCCGGGCGATCTTCGCTCCGGCGTCGTTGGTCGTCGAGGTCCGCGGCGCCCTCAGCTCCTCCGCCGGAACCGGGCTGTCCCGATGCGCCCGGCGCACAGCTTCCAGGTGACGCCGGACCAGCGCCGTGAGTCGCTCCCCGGAGAGCACCCGGACCCGCGGCAGCGCGACGGCGATCTTCCCCAGGAAGCTGTCGTGGAGCGTGGTCTCGACCGTGAGTCGGACAGCTTCGTCGTGGAACGCCTCAGAAGACACAGGATCGTGACGCGCATGCGGCAGGAAGGTGGCCGCGACGTCGGCGTCGGCCTCCAGCTCCACCGTCTCCGTCCCGTGGGCCGGGCCGAGGGTCTCGAGCTGCTCGCGGGTCACCTGCGGGGGGTCGATGCGGCCGTCGGCGATCTGCTCCAGGACGGTCCTGACGGAATCGTCCGGCGCCGTGAGCCGGGTGATGTCGCCACGGATGCGGTCCAATCGGTAGACACGGACGGCGTCGCGGTCAAGATCGTGGCCCACCAGATACCAGCCGCCGCGGGAGCCTACGCCCAACGGCACCGTGCGGCGCTGTTGGGCGCGATGCCGGCCTCGCGGACTGTAGGTGAACGCCACTGCCGCAGTCGTCAGGGAGTCGGCGAGGGTCCCGAGGTGGTCGAGCACGTGGTCGTCGGCCAGACCCAGTCTCACCGATGCCGGAGGCGGCAGAGCGCCGGGCACCTGGGCGGCCTCCGGATCGGCAGTCGAAGCGGCCGCGGCACGGTCGCCCGCCGGCTCCGAGGCCTGCAGGGCCGTCAGCGCGCCGGCGGCCTGCCGTATGGCCGCCTGTGCTCGGGTCCCGCTCCACAGCAGCTCGGCGTGCCGCAGGGCGATGACCTCGTCCGCCGGAATCCGCAACGGGGGCAGCCCGTGGGCCTCCGGATCGATGACGTAGCGGAAGTCGTGGTCACCGCCGTGGCCGTCCCGCCCCTCGTCCTCGGAACCCAGGGACGTGATGTCGATGCCGAGCCGCCGCAGCGTCCGCTTGTCCCGGTTGAACTGCTGCTCGAAGGCCTCCCGGGAGGTCTCGCCCTCGGGACGGTAGTGCTCGACCCGCTCCCGGATCTCTGCCTTGGAGAGGCCCACGGGGGCGGCGTCGATCAGCGTCGCCGCCAGCGAGAGCGCGCGGCTGACGCCGGTGTCGGCGAAGGCGTCCTGTCGCTCCGCCTCAGGAGCATGCGGCGTCGTCCCGTAGACGAAGCCCCCCTGCCCCTCGGCGCCGATCCGGTCCGGCCCGCCTCGGCTGCGGTGGCGATACCCGACCACGGCGGATCAGCCGGCTCGACGGACGCGGACCAGGTCGACCACGAAGATCAGGGTCTCGTTCGGCCCGATGGCCGCACCGGCGCCACGCTCGCCGTATGCCAGGTGCGGCGGGATCTCCAGACGCCGCCGAGCGCCCTCCTTCATCCCGATCAGCCCCTGGTCCCAGCCTGCGATGACCTGTCCGACGCCGGCCGTGAAGTCCAACGGCTGGCCACGGTTCCAGGAGGCGTCGAACTCCTCGCCGGTGGACCAGGACACCCCCACGTAGTGGCACGACACCTGGTCGCCCGGCTCGACGGCGCGGCCGCCGCCGGGGATGAGCTCCTCGACGACGAGCTCCTCAGGCGGAGTGTCTCCGGGGAAGTCGATCTCCGGGCGTGTGCGGTCGTAGGTGCGCTGACCGAAAGACATAGGTGCTGTTTCCTCTCCGACAGGGATCTTCTGCATCCAGCCTATCGGAGACCGCACAGCAGAGACGGCACACGCCCCGGGGCCGGACCATCAGGTCGGGCCCCGGGGCGTGGGATCGTCAGGGTCGGGTCCTCACGGAGCGCCCGTCACGCACCGGCGGCCGCGGGGCCCCTCTCACTCGTCGTCGTCGCCGGCATCGTCCTCAGCGTCGTCCTCAGCCTCATCCTCAGCGTCGCCCTCAGCATCGGCGTCGTCGGCTCCGCTCTCCGCGGCGCCCTGCTCCTCGAGCATCTCCTGGAGCTCCTCAAGCTCCTCCTCGCTGAGCTCCGGCTGCTCGGGCATCTCCTGCTGCGTCTGCTCCGGCATGGGTGCGGCCTCGATGACGTCGACGACGAAGATCAGGGTCTCGTCCTGGAGCTCGTGGCCCTCGGACTCCCCGTAGCCCTCCTCCGGCGGGATGACCAGCAGCACGCGGTCACCGACATGCTTGCCTTCCAGACCCTCGGCCCATCCGGCGACCAGGTTGTCCAGCGGGAAGCTCGCGGGCGGTGCCGGCGGGGTCTCCTCCCCCTCGGCCTCGTCCTCGGAGTCGTCGGCGTCATCGGCCTCATCGTCCTCATCGGCCTCATCGTCCTCCGCGGCCCCGGCGGTCACACCGGGCCAGGCCGAGTCGAAGACCTCGCCGTCGGACCACTTCCACCCGGTGTAGCGGACCACGACCTGGTCGGTGGCGCCGATCTCTTCGCCGTCGCCGGCGATCAGCACCTCGCTCGCGGTCTCCTCGGGGGCGTCCTCGTCGTCGCCGGGCGCCTCGGCGAGCTCGGGAGCCTCGCCCTCCACAGACGTGATCTCCGGGAGGTCGCCGCTCTGCTCCTGCTCCTCACCGGTGGCATAGGCGGGAACCTGATCATCGATGCGCAGGATGATCAACGAGTCGACGCCGCCCGTCTCCGGCGTTCCCGGCTCGTAGAGGGCCAGATCGGAGCCGACGGTCGCGCCCGTCTCCATGAGCGAATCGTAGATGAACTCGCTCTGCTGCTCGATCATCGGCAGGAACAGCAAGGAGGGCAGATCCTCGCTGAAGTTCTCCTGCTGGACGGCACCGCTCGAGGGGTCCACCGTCGCCGAGGAGACGTGCAGGATCTGTTCCGGATCCAGTTCCTCGCCATCGCCCTGGGAGAGGATCACCGAGGACTCCTCGTCCGCCTCGACCGGGTTGCTGATCAGCACCTCCGGGACGCCTTCATCCGTGAAATGCAGGTCGATCCCCGACAGCGCTGAGGTGTCGCCGAGGCCGTCGCCGGAGCAGGCGGCCAGCAGCAGCACGGCAGGGGCGGCCAGGGCGGCGTGATGCTTCTTTCGCACGAAGGGTGTCCTCCAGTGTTGATCGGGGCAGACGGTGGTCCCGCCAGTGTTCTCGCCAGGGTGAACTGTACAGGGTCCCGCTGGACGGCCGCGTGCCGTTCCTCCGTGTCGAGCCCGTGCGCCGATCACACCAGCGGGGGCTCGGGCGGTGCCGCGGGCTGTGTCCGCACGTAGCGCTCGCTGAGCGCCAGCGGCACCGACTGAGCCTCCCGCTCGGCGGGGTTCAGCTCGAGCAGCTCGCCGCCGAGGCGAGCCAGCAGCGTCTCGATCCGAGGGTCCTCGGTCACGAAGGGATCCTTGACCATGACCGCCTCCAAGGGGCGGTCCACCAGCTTGTGGTGGACCCAGTCCACGGTGTGGCCGACGCCGTGGGCACGAGCCGCTGAGAGGAAGCGCCCCCGGACGACGGCACGCGTCGTCGCGGGCGGGTCGGTGATCGCCCGGCGCAGGCGGGCGTCGTCGAGCAGCCTCTCGGCGCGGCCCCGTCGGACCAGCAGGTGGAACAGGCCCCGTTCCGGGTGGATGTCATGGTAGGCGAAGTCGATCTGATCCAGCCGGGGCGCCCCGAGGTCGAGCCCTGAGCGGGCGGCGACCTCGTCGATCAGCCGCTTCTTGATGGCCCAGTCGATCTCCCGGTCGATGAGTGAGTGATCGCCGGTGGCGACCGCCTCCACGGCTCTGCCCCAGAGGTCGAGGACCTGCTCGACCCTGTCGTGGTGGGCCCCGTGCCGGGCGACGAAGCGGCGCGCCTTCTCGAGCAGAGCGGCCTGCACGTCCACAGCCGTCACGCGCTTGCCGTCGCGGGTGCGCACCGTCGCGCGCCCGGAGAGGTCGTGGCTGATGTGGCGGATCGCGCTGATCGGGTTCTCCAGCTCGTGGTCTCCCAGCGGCTGGCCGGCCTCGATCATGCGCAGGACGAGGTCTGTCGCACCGAAGCGCACCAGCTGGGTGGTCTCCGACATGTTCGAGTCGCCCACGATCACATGCAGCCGCCGATGCACCGACGCATCGGCATGCGGCTCGTCCCGGGTGTTGATGATCGGACGGGACCGGGTGGTGGCCGAGGAGATGCCCTCCCACATGTGGTCGGCACGCTGCGAGAAGGCGTAGTGCGCCGGTGCGTCCTCCGTCGCGGGGACGATGCGCCCGGCACCGGCGATGATCTGGCGGGTCACCAGGAAGGGCAGCAGCACGGTGGACAGTCGCCGGAAATGCGTGGTCCGAGGGATCAGGTAGTTCTCGTGCGAGCCGTAGGAATTGCCCTGCGAGTCGATGTTGTTCTTCAGCAGGTAGACCGATCCGGGAAGCCCGTCGGCGCCCATCGCCGCCTCGGCCCGCTGGCCGAGGTCATGCATGATCAGCTCCCCCGCCCGGTCCGAGGCGATGAGGTCGAGCAGGTCATCACATTCGGCGGTGGCGTACTCCGGATGGGATCCGACGTCGAGGTAGAGCCGGGACCCGTTCGGAATGAAGACGTTCGAGCTGCGCCCCCAGTCGATCACCGGACGGAACAGGTACCGGGCGGCCTCGTCCGGCGCCAGTCCGCGACGTCCCTGGCCGTGGTGTGCCAGTCCGAACTCGGTCTCCACGCCGAAGACGCGACGCTCCATGCTGCTACTGACCGCCCTTCTGGACGAATCCCTTCACGAACTCCTCGGCGTTGCTCTCCAGCACCGAGTCGATCTCGTCGAGCAGGCTGTCGAGCTCTTCCGCCCGTGCCTGAGACTGGGCGTTTCCGCCGGCAGGGGCCGGCGCTCCACCGTCCCCGGGGGCTCCCGGGGTGTCCTGCTCGGTCTGGCCGGGACGGCGCTGCGGCTGAGTGGCCATGATGTCTCCCTTCCTCGTCCCGGACCCGGCGCCGAGCACCAGGGGTCCGGGACCTTCTCCGCACGGCGGGGCGCCGTGCGACGGACTGACTTCCGAGTCTACGACTGCCGGCGGCTTCTGCGTGTCCCGCCGGGCCTGACGGGGCGTTCAGGACTCCAACAGACGGCGCAGCCCGGCAACCAGGTCCTCAGGGGCTTCGGCGGCATACAGGACAGGCTCCGCGTCGGCACGGGAGCCGCGGGTCGGCTCCGCCATCGTCAGACGCGTGACGCGTCCCAGCGGATCGGGACGCAGCAGGATCTGGTCCCAGCTGGCGCCGACCACGTGGTCGGCATGCTGGGACACGAGCTGGCCGCGCAGCCAGGCCCGGGTCTCCTCGGGCGGGTGCGCCGCCGCCCAGGCGACCTGATCGTCGGTGAACAGCCGCCGCATCCGCCCGGCCCGGGCCAGCTTGTGGTAGAGCCCGCGCTCCGGCCGGAGGTCGGCGTACTGCAGGTCGATGAGCTTCAGCTGCGGGGCATCCCAGTCCAGCCGGTCCCGCCGACGGTAGGACTCCATGAGGGTCAGCTTGGCCACCCAGTCCACGCGGTCCGCGGCCAGGGTGAGGTCGTTCTCGAGGTCCTCCAGCAGAGTCTCCCAGGCCTCGAGCACCTCCGCGGTCTCGGTGTCCGGGGCGGTGTGGGCCGACTTCGGTCCGGACTTCTCGGCCGCCCGGGAGGCCGCGGCCCGCAGGTAGAGCCGCTGGATCTGCAGGGCGGTCATCTCGCCCCGATTGGTGCGCACCGTGGTGGTGAGGCTCGGGTCATGCGAAACGGCCTTCAGCGCATCGACCGGGTCGTGCAGGCGCAGCTGGGGAGCCCGACCGGACTCGATCAGGTCCAGGACCAGCGCCGTGGTGCCCACGCGGAGCCAGGCCGAGTACTCACTCATGTTCGCGTCGCCGATGATCACGTGCAGGCGCCGATGCCGGTCGGCGTCGGCGTGCGGCTCATCCCGGGTGTTGATGATGGGGCGCCGCACCGTGGTCTCCAGACCCACCTGCTCTTCGAAGAAGTCGGCCCGCTGAGAGATCTGGAAGCCGCTGCGAGAGGCTCGCTGACCGATGCCCACGCGACCGGCTCCACAGATGATCTGCCGGGTCACGAAGAACGGGATCAGCCCGGCGACCAGCTGATCGAAAGGCACCTCCCGGGGAACCAGGTAGTTCTCGTGGGCGCCGTAGGACACGGATTTGCCGTCGGTGTTGTTCTTGTAGAGCAGCAGCTCCGGGCTGCCTTCCTCGCGAGCGAGCCGCTCCACGGCCCGCCGGACGATCACGTCCCCGGCGACGTCATAGAGCACCGCGCGCTTGGCGCCGATCGTCTCCGGCGCGGAGTACTCGGGGTGGGCGTGGTCCACGTACAACCGCGCCCCGTTGGTCAGCACCAGGTTCATCAGCAGCTGCGGCTGCCCCTCCCGGAGCTCGAAGAAGTCGCCGCGCCAGTGCGCCGATCCCGGCGCATGGAACTCCGAGTCCCCACTGTCCTCCTGTCCTTCCGAGAGGTCTGCGGGACTCGCCGTCGAGGCGGTCCTCGGCGTGGCCCGCACCGGGACGTCGGCCGGGGAGGGGTCTCCCCCGCTGACCCCCTCGAGGGCCTCGCCGGTGTCGGTCAGCTGGCTCGGATGCGCCGCCGAACGGGGCAGCACCCAGCCGCGGGCGTCCACCAGGGGGGACTCCGAACGGTAGTCCCACTCCGTGCCGGCCACCGCGCCGCCGTCCTCCGTGACCGCCGCCGCATAGGCGTTGACCAGCTCGATGGACAAGGCCACGTGGCTCGCCCGGGGGTTGTTCGGGGCATGGATCCCGTACTCGGTCTCCATGCCGATCAGACGCCGTACGCTCATCGGGCTCCTCCGGCCAGTCGTTCGACCCGCACCACCGGGGACGGGGCGGCGCCGAGCACCCGCGCCCATTCCTGGGGGTCCGCGGTGTTCACCAGGTCCTCCTGGTCACGCAGCTCGGCCTCGGCCGCTGCCAACAGCTGCTCCTCCGAGAGCCCCTTGGCCTCCACACTGCGGTCAGCGGCGAGGAACTGCTTGATGGCGGACTTCTTGGCCCGGTCGACGATGTTGCTCAGCACCGCTCCCGAGATGAAGTCCGCGGCGGTGAAGTCCGTGGTGGCGCCGTCCGCGTGCACCAGGCGGAGACGCGCCGCCGAGTCCTGCGGATAGAGCCGGTCGACGACGGCGTCGACCATCGCCTCCACGGCCTCGGCATGCCCGCCCTTCTGCGCGACATAGTCGGCCCGCAGCGGCAGCCGACCGCCCAGATGGATCCCCAGGATCTCCCGGGCGCCGGCGGCGCCGGGACGGCGGACTCGGATCTTCACGTCCAGGCGCCCGGGGCGCAGGATCGCCGGATCGATCATGTCCTCCCTGTTGGAGGCGCCGATGACGATGACGTTGTCCAGGGACTCGACGCCGTCGATCTCCGCCAGCAGCTGCGGGACGATCGTGGTCTCCACGTCCGAGGAGACGCCGGTGCCGCGCGTGCGGAACAGCGCCTCCATCTCATCGAAGAACACCACCACCGGGTGTCCCGCCGAAGCCCGCTCCCGCGCCCGAGAGAAGATCACCCGGATATGACGTTCCGTCTCGCCGACGTACTTGTTCAGCAGCTCGGGCCCCTTGATGTTGAGGAAGAAGCTGCGGGCCGACGTCGTCCCGGGGGCCCCCGCGCCGTCTGGCGCTTCGACGCCCTGCAGCGAGGAGGCCACGGCCTTGGCGATCATGGTCTTTCCGCAGCCCGGAGGGCCATAGAGCAGGATTCCCTTAGGCGCGCTGAGCCCGTGCTCGCGGTAGAGGTCCGCGTGCAGGAACGGCAGCTCGACGGCGTCGCGGATCTGCTCGATCTGCTCGGAGAGACCACCGATGTCCGCATAGGAGACGTCCGGCGTCTCCTCCAGCACGACGTCTTCGACCTCGGAGAGCGGCACCACCTCGGTCGCGGTGCCGGTGCGCAGGTCCACCGTGACGGCGTCGCCGACCCGCACCGGAGTCTCGTGGTCACCGGCGAGGCGCACCAGACGCTCATCCTCGCCCCGGATGAAGACCACCAGACGACCGTCCGGCAGCACCTCCTTGACCCGAGCGAGCTCCCCGGTGTCCTCGGCCGGCAGCACCGCCACCACGGTGAGGTGCTCGTTGAGCAGCACCTCAAGCCCGGGCCGCAGCTGCTCGGGGTCGAGCAGCGGGGACACGCTGACCCGCATCTTCCGGCCGCCGTGCAGGATGTCCGCCCCGGGTCCGGTGGCCGCGTCGATCTCCCGTCCCTCGACCAGCTCATGGGCCGGCCGGTAGCCGATCACGGTGCCGAAGGTGAAGGGTGCCTGGCCGTCGGCGTGCAGCGCGGTGCGCAGCTCGTCCATCTGGTTCCGCGTGGTCTCCAGCAGTCGAGCCATCCGCTGGTTCGTGCTCCCGGCGGTCTGCAGCTGCTGCTCCAGCTGGCGGCTGCGCTGGCGCAGCGAGTCGAGCTGCCGGTGGGCGCGCTCCAGGCGCTCCTGCAGCTGCTCGGCCGTGGCCTCTGCCGGCGAGGACTCTCCAGTGGGCGGTCCCTGTGCGGCGTCTGGGCTCATGTCTCCTCCTGCTCCACGGCCCCGCCCCGGGGCCCGCGGCCGGTCTCGGCTGTGTCCGCTGTGTCCTGGGCGGCGTCCTGCACAGTGTCCTGCACAGTGTCCTGCACAGTGTCCTGCACAGTGTCCTGTGACGGCTCCTGGGACGGTGCTGGGTCGTCGGCGCCGCGCGCGGCCTCTGCGAGCTTCTGTGAGTGGGCGGCGGCCTTGCGGGCCTTGCGCCCAGTGACGGTGCGCCGTTTGAGCGTCTCCTCGTCCCAAACGGCGTCCTCCGGGAGCCAGGCCTGCATGTCCTCCGTGGTGACCTCGGACTGCTTCTCCCGCTTCTTCAGCTGCAGCGGCGTCTGGTCGTCGGCCAGTCTGCGGGCCGAGAGCAGGAATCCGGTGTGAGCCACCATGCGATGGTCCGGGCGCACCGCCAGACCGTCGAGATGCCAGGTGCGCAACATCGTCTCGTGGGCCTCCGGCTCGGTGAAGGCCCCGGAGGCGCGGATCGCCTCAGCGAGCCGAGACAGCTGGGTGACGGTGGCGACGTAGCTGACCCACACGCCGCCCGGAGCGAGCACATGCCGCACCGCGTCGAGGCACTCCCACGGGGCCAGCATGTCCAGGACCACCCGATCCGCCGCTCCGGCGCTCTCCTGGTGGGGCACCTGCTCCTGCATGTCGCCCACCAGGACCTTCCAGCCGGGATGCGGCTGGCCGAAGAACGCCTCCACGTTGCCGCGGGCGATCTCGGCGAAGTCCTCACGACGCTCATAGGAGTGCACCGTGCCGTGATCTCCGACGGCGCGCAGCAGGGAGAGGGAGAGCGCACCCGAGCCCACCCCGGCCTCGATGACGTGCGCTCCGGGGAAGACGTCAGCCACCTGGACGATCTGGGCCGAGTCCTTGGGGTAGACGACGGTGGCGCCGCGCGGCATCGACAGCACGAAGTCGTTCAGCAGCGGGCGGAGCACCTGGTACTCGTGGCCGGCGTCGTTGGCCACCACGATGCCCTCGGGCTGACCGATCATCGTGTCATGGCGCAGCACCCCCTGGTGGGTGTGCCACTCACCTCCGCGCTGCAGGGTGATGGTGCTGGGCTTCCCCTTCCGGTCGGTGAGCTGCACGCGCTGGCCCGGCCGCAGCGGGCCTTTGCGCATGTGCACGCCGATCGGAGCGCCCTGCTCGTCCGCGGGGCCTGTCGGTGCCGACTCGGGGTTGGTGCTCACGGATCTCACTCTCGTCGTGGGGGTCTGGTGGCGCGACGACGGACCGGTGCCGGCGCCGACGCATTCGTCATCTCGAGCCTATCGCTCCCCGGGGCCCTGAGGCCCGCCGGCCCCGCCTCCGCCGTCGTCGTGCCGCTGACGCGTCAGCCGAGCTCGGGCCGTCCGGACCGCATCCCCAGCACCCTGCCAGAGGAAGAAGCACACCATCGTCGCCACGACGACCAGCACGAGGCTGATCCGCGGCGAACCCGTGGCGGCCAGGACCAGGACCGTCGCGGCGAGGGCGACGACGACGGCGCGGCCCGCCCAGCCGGCCGCCAGCATCCCGCGGTCCTGACTCCCCGTGGCCCGCCAGACTGCGGACTCCACGAGGCGCCCGCCGTCGAGGGGATGCCCCGGCAGCAGGTTGAACAGCCCCACCAGGAAGTTGACGAGCACGGTGACCGAGGCGAGCATGCCGAGCACCCCGACCGGCTCCAGGGCTTCGATCAGCGCCCAGCCCACGGCGGCGATCAGCAGATTCGCCGCCGGCCCGGCGAGAGAGACGGCCAACGACTTCCCGGGAGTCGCCTCCCGGGTGAGGAACTGGGTGTGACCGCCCCAGAGGTTCAGCTCGATCTCGGTGGACGGCCAGCCGAAGGCACGGGCGGTGAGCGCATGGGCCAGCTCATGGGCGAGCACCGAGAGCAGCAGCAGCACCGCATAGGCGGCCGCGACCAGGTGGGCCCACACCCCCAGCTCGGGGAAGATGCGGGCCACCTGGGGTCCGAACAGGATCACGATGACCCCGCCGATGAGGAACCAGGAGTACTGCAGCCGCACGGGTGTGCCGGCCACGCGGGCGACCGTGATCCCGCCCCGTCCCGTTCGAGGTCTCATGGTCGGGCCAGCGAGCCGATGGCCGAGCCGGGAGCCACCGAGATCAGCTGGTCCAACCCATCGGCGTCGAGGCCGCGGAGAGTGGGCAGAGTGTGCCAACGTCCCGACTCGGGCAGCGGACTCATATGCGGCACCGCCAGGGTCACGATCCCGGAGTCCGCGGCGGCGGCCGTGCCGGGCACCGAGTCCTCCACCGCCAGGCAGCGTCCGCGCTCCAGAGGCTCCGGATGGTCGGCCGCCATCCGCTCGAACGCCACATGGTAGGCCTCCGGGTCAGGCTTGCCACGGCTGACCATGTCTCCCGAGACGATGAACTCGAGCCTCCCCTCCGGCAGGGCGGCGACGACCTCACGGGCGAGCGGCCCTTCGCTCATGGTCACCAGGGCGCAGCGCACTCCCGCGGAATGGAGGTCCTCCAACAGCTCGCGGGCGCCGGGACGCCACGGCATCTGCTCTCGGACCCTCTCCACCACCTGTCCGATGAGATGGTCGATGATCTGACGGACCGACAGGTCCACTCCGGCACGCTGCAGCACGGCGGCACTGTGCGTCAGAGCCTGGCCCACCAGCGAGTGGGCCTGTTCGTCGCTCCAGGAGCCGCCGTGGGCCGCGACGAGCTCATACTCGGAGGCGATCCAGTAGGGCTCCGTGTCGACGAGGGTGCCGTCCATGTCCCAGAACACGGCCTGGAGCCGTCGGGACGCGCCGGGAGAGGTCTCAGAATGCATGCTTCCATCGTAGGCGTGATGACGCGCGGCACGCCGTCGCGGACGTCACACGCCCACGTCAGCACTTCCCTCCCCCCAGGGCCGGAGCTAGTGTGAGAGCTGTGGATCAGCAGAACCAGCCCGAGGACGCACCCGAGCAGACCGAGGCCCGCGCCGCCCGGTTCGCCCGGCATCTCCGCGAGTCCACCGACGTGGCAGACGAGCGGCCCACCGTGATGGTGCTGGCCTTCGAGGGTTGGAACGACGCCGGCGGGGCCGCCTCCTCGGCCGTGCGCTCCATCACCACGGCCGCCGACGGAGAGCTGGTCGAGCGCATCGACGACGAGGACTACTACGACTACCAGTTCACCCGCCCGCGGGTCCGTCGGACCGGGTCGCACCGGGAGATCGTCTGGCCCGCGACGAAGATCTACCGGGCCCGCCCGCAGACCTGTGAACTGGACCTGCTGCTGGTCAACGGCGTGGAGCCGAGCTTCCGCTGGCAGGCCTTCACCGCCGACATCCTGACCAAGGCCGCCGAGCACGACGTCGCCGCGATCGTGCTGGTGGGCGCGCTGCTGGCGGACGTGCCGCACACCCGGCCCATCCCTGCCGCACTGTCCAGTGAGGACCCCGCTCTGCAGGACGCCCTGGATGTGGACGAGCCGACCTATGAGGGGCCCACCGGGATCGTCGGAGTCCTGGCACACACGGCGAACCAGGCCGGCATCCCCGCGGTCTCGCTGTGGGCGGCCGTGCCGCACTATGTGGGTCAGGCGCCCTCCCCGAAGGCCCAGCTGGCCCTGATGCGGCAGCTCGAAGACCTGCTCGGGCTGACCCTGGACGTCGAGGAGGTCTCCGAGGACGCCGAGGCGTGGGAGCGCGGCGTGGACGAGCTGGCTCAGGAGGACACCGACATCGCCGAGTATGTGCAGCGGCTGGAGGAGGCCACCGACACCCCCAATCTGCCGGAGGCCAGCGGCGAGGCGATCGCGCGCGAGTTCGAACGGTATCTGCGCCGTCGCCGGCCGCCCGAGCCCGGCGACTCCTGACGCCGGCCCGTCGGGCCGGCTCCCGCGTCAGCCGAGTCGGATGCCCAGCATCGACTCGACGACGGCGCGCACCCGGTCCTGCCCGGTGCCGCCGGCGATGTGCCCGGCAGCCCACTGGTCGACCTGGTCGAGCGCGGCAGGGCCGTTGAGGTTCAGCGACAGTGCCGCATGCAGGGCATACTGCAGGTCTTCTGCGGTGTCCGCCGGACCCTCATGCACGGCGGGAGCACGGCGCAGCGCCTCCTCCCAGCGGGTGAGCCGGGCACGGGCCTGCTCGAGGTGCTCCTCGGTCCAGCTCCAATCATGGCGCCAGTGCTGGCCCAGCAGCGCGATGCGGATCAGCCGCGGATCCACCCCCTGCTCCCGGAGCTTCGAGACGAGCACCAGGTTCCCGCGCGACTTGGACATCTTCTCGCCGTCCAGGCCCACCATGCCGGTGTGCACATAGGTCTCGGCCAGGGGGACGCCGTCGGCCGCCGTGGCATGGGCCGCGGAGAACTCGTGGTGCGGGAAGCGCAGGTCCGACCCTCCTCCCTGGACCGTGAACGGGGCCGGGAGATGACGCCGCGCGATCACCGAGCACTCGATGTGCCAGCCGGGACGACCGTCGCCGAGCGAACCACCCTCCCACCACGGCTCGTCCCGCCGGCGGGCACGCCACAGCAGCGGATCCAGAGGATCGCGCTTCCCGGCCCGCTGCGGATCCCCGCCGCGCGTCGGGAAGAGCTGCTCCATGGTGGCGCGGTCATAGGCGCCGATGCTGCCGAGGCGCCAGTCGGTGCGAGCCTCCGCCGCGGCGATGTCGAAGTAGACGTCCTCGCCATGGTCCACTCCGGCAGGCAGCTCCTCGGCCGGGACGACGACGGCGTACCCCACGCCGAGGGCCACCAGCGACTCCACGTCGGCGACGACGTCGGGAATGGACTCCACGGCGCCCAGGTAGACGTCCGGGGCGACGACGTCGAGGGCCTCCATGTCGGTGCGGAAGAGCTCGGTCTGCTCCTCGGCCAGCGCCTGCCAGTCCACGCCGGTGTCCCGGGCTCGCTCCAGCAGCGGGTCGTCGATGTCGGTGACGTTCTGCACGTACCGCACGTCCAGTCCGCAGGCCCGCCAATAGCGGACCAGCAGGTCGAACTGGACGTAGGTGTTCGCATGTCCCAGATGTGTGGCGTCGTACGGGGTGATCCCGCAGACGTAGAGCGACCCGATCCCGTCCCGCGCGACGACGTCGACGGCGGCGCCACCGGCGGTGTCGTGCAGCTGCAGGGCCTCCGGCAGCGGTGGGAGGGGCGGCACGGCCGGGGAGGTCCAGGGTTTCACGCGGCGGGGTCCTTTCTGCACGGGCAGTCCGGTCAGTGGACAACGTCGGCTCTGGCCAGGGTATTTCCGCCCTGGGCATGCCGACGATCACGGGTCAGGCGTGGATGATGCCCAGGCCCAGCAGCACGAAGACGATCAGCCCCACGATGATGCGGTAGTTAACGAACAGCGTGTACGAGTTCGTGGACACGTAGCGCAGGAACCACCCGATGATCACATAGGCCACGAAGAACCCGACCACGGTGGAGACCATCGTCTGCGCCATCGAGTACGGGCCCTGCTGCTCGCCGAGGGACCCGACGAGCTTGTACAGCCCCGAGCCGAAGACCGCGGGCACGGCCAGCAGGAAGGAGTAGCGGGCGGCGGCCTCACGGGTGTAGCCCATGAGCAGCCCGGCGGTGATCGTACCGCCGGAGCGGGACACGCCCGGGATCAGTGCCAGCGCCTGCGCGAAGCCGAAGAGCACACCGTCGCGGATGGAGAGCTCAGCCAGCGGTTTGCGCTGTCGGCCGTAGGCGTCCGCCACGGCCAGCAGCACGCCGAAGACGATCAGCATGGTGGCGACCAGCCACAGCGTGCGGAAGGTGGTGTCGATCAGCTCTTCGAAGAGCAGCCCGAGCACCACGATCGGGATGGTGCCCACGATGATGAGCCACCCCATCCGGACGTCGGGGTCGCGGTGGGAGAGCCGTCCGGCCAGCGCGGCGAACCACGCCCGCAGGATGCGCACGATGTCGCGCCAGAAGTACACGAGCACCGCGGTCTCGGTGCCGAGCTGAGTGATCGCGGTGAAAGCCGCCCCGGGATCGGCCGCGCCGGGGAGGAACTCCCCCACGATGCGCAGATGTGCCGACGAGGACACCGGGAGGAACTCGGTGAGGCCCTGGACCAGCCCCAGGATGATCGCTTCTATCCACTGCACAGGCTGAGCTTAGATCATCCTGGGCGTCCTGCCTGACCACGACGTCGGGTGAGATCCCCCACGGCCCCGCGCGAACCGCCTCGGGACGTGCCCCCGGTCGGGCTACTGCCGAGGCTCGTCGTCGGGTCCGCCCTCGTCGTCGAAGTCGTCGTCCTCATCGTCGTCATCGTCGTCGAGCGACTCCTCGAGGTCATCGTCCTCGTCGTCCTCGTCCAGAACGTCGTCGGAGTCATCGTCCTCGTCATAGAGGTCCAGGGGCGTGACCTCCCCGGTGGCCGCGAAGAGGGCGTCCTCATAGGCCTCGAAGGCGTCGGCCACCCCGTAGAAGGCCGACTCCACCGCCGGGTCCTCCTCGCCGCGGCGGTTGAGTGAAGCAGAGAGATGCTCTTCGAGAGCGTTCGTCAGCGTGCTCAGTGCGACGCGGGGATCCATGTTCATAGCCCACACGGTACCAACGCCCGAGGGTTTCGGTAAGACCTCTCGGAGAGATTCGGGACATGATCGGCACACCCTTGACGACACGGATGTGACCAGGTGCTAAGGTGCACTCAATCGCAGAGGCGATGCCGCGCTGACATCGCCTTCAGTCGCACATCAGAGAGCGAGCGTGATCGGCCGGAATGTCTCAGCAGTTCTCCGCGATCCCGTCCCCCGCAGCCGCCCGCTACACCACCGACAACGCCTCTGGCCCGAACTGGGAGTACCTGGTGATCACCTGCCAGCCCCGGGAGTCTCTGAAGGAGGTCCGGCGGCGCCTGGCGGACCACGCCGAGTACGGCAAGTGGGAGCTGCGGCGCAGCCGCATCTACACCGGCGGCGTCCGGAAGTACTGGCTGCGGCGCCGCATCATGAAGGTCCGGGCCACACTCTGAGGCCGCGGCGCGGACACCGGCGGGTCAGCCGTCGAGGGGCCCCAGCAACGACGTCGCCAGCGTCCGATGCGCGGACTCGTCGTCTGACGGATGGTGCACCCCCGCCAGCACGTCACGATACAGCCGACTCAGCTCGCTCCCCCGGCGATACTGGCCTCCGCCGCTGACGTGGAGCGCGGCGTCCACCGCCGCTCGAGCCGTACGGGTCGCCGTGGTGCGCAGAGCCACCAGCCGCGGGAACCACAGGTCACCATGCTCGACCCTGTCCTCGATCTCGCGGGAGAGCTGACGCAGCTGAGCGTCCAACCCCAGCTGCTGCAGCTGGGCCTCGGCCAGCCGGTATCGGATGTCCGGGTCCTGGCTCAGCGACTCCCCCGTAATGCGGCTCCTCCGGTCCTCCGCCAGTCGGGCGGCCAGCTGCAGAGCACGGTCCCCCAGCCCTGTGTACACCGCCGAGAGCAGCCCCAGGAAGGACGAGAAGATCGCGAACACCAGCGGATCCCGGTTCGGCCCCTCGGGAAGACGCCGCACGATCCTGTGTGCGGGCACCCGGGCACCTTCCAGGACCGTGGTCTGGGACTGCGTGGCCCGCATGCCGAGGGTGTCCCAGTCGTCCAGGCTCCGCCAGCCCGGCGCCTCCCGCTCGAGGAAGCCGAAGATCAACGGCGCATCACCGCCCTCGACGTCTCTGCCGAACAGCCCCAGGCGAGTCCACACGGGCGCCAGCGTGGTGAAGATCTTCGTGCCGGTGAAGCTCACTGCGCCGTCCTGGTCCACCCGGGCCTCGGTCGCTGAGTCGAAGAGCACCGCGTCGTTGCCCGGTTCCGAGATCCCGAAGGCGAAGATCTCCCCTGCTGCCGACTCCCGGAGCACCGGGTGGAACTCCCCATGGCCGCTCGCGGTCATCTGCCGGGCCACGGCGACCCAGACATGATGCATGTTGACCGCGAGCGCTGTGGCCGGCGCATGCGCGGCCAGCAGCCGTTGAGCGGCGACCAGCGTGGGCAGGTCCCAGCCGAGGCCCCCGTCGGCTTCGGGCACCAGAGCGCGGAGGTATCCGACGTCCATGAGCTCCGCGAGGTCTTCGTGGCAGAACTCGTTGCGCTCGTCGTAGCCGGCGGCGCGCTCGTGGATCCGTGCCAGCAGCTCGGGGGTCAGGACGGCCGCGACGCGGTCACGCACGGCGGCGTCGGGGTGGGTGGCCATCGTCATGTCCTGTGCCCTCACTGCGCGGCGAGGAACCGGTGCAGGACCCGGACGCCGAAGATCAGCGAGTCCACCGGCACCCGTTCATCGACTCCGTGGAACATGCCGGTGAAGTCGAGCTCGGCCGGCAGCTGCAGCGGCGCGAAGCCGTAGCCGGCGATGCCCAGTGCCGAGAGATGCTTGTTGTCGGTGCCGCCGCCCAGCATGTAGGGCAGCACGACGCCGTCGGGGTCCTCGGCGCGCAGGGAGGCGACCATGTCCTCCACCAGCACCCCGGAGAACGGGACCTCCAGGGAGGGCCCGCCCTTCTGCAGCTCGAACCGCACCTTCTCTCCGGCCAGCTCCTGCAGCGTCGCCGCGACCTTCTCGTCCTGCTCGGGCAGGGTCCTGGCGTCCACGAGGGCCTCGGCCGTCCCAGGCACGACGTTGTGCTTGTAGCCGGCGTCGAGGGCTGTGGGGTTGGAGGTGTTCTGGAGCGTGGCGGCGATGAACTTGGCCGTGCTGCCGGTGGCCTCCAGCAGCGCCGAGGGGTCCTCCTCGTCGAAGGGGATGCCGGTGAGCTCGGAGAGCTGCTCCATCAGCGCCCGGGTCGTCTTGGTGTACTCGATCGGCCATTCGTGGGCGCCGATGCGGGCCACCGCCTCCCCCAGGGTGACCACGGGGTTGTCGTGCTGGACGGCCGAACCGTGTCCGGCGGTGCCGGAGGCGATCATCTTCGTCCAGTGGAGACCCTTCTCTCCGGTCTGGATGAGGTAGGCCCGGGTGCCGGCGATCTCGGTGGAGAACCCGCCGACCTCGCTGATCGCCTCGGTGGCGCCGGCGAAGATCTCCGGGTGGTTCTCCACCAGCCATCCGGCTCCGTAGGTGCCGTTGTCCTCTTCGTCGGCGAAGAAGGCGAAGATGATGTCCCGCACGGGCCGGTGGCCCTCGCGGTGCATGCGGAGCATGGCGGCCAGGATCATGGCGTCCATGTCCTTCATGTCGACCGCGCCGCGGCCCCAGATCATGCCGTCGACGACCTCGGCGGCGAAGGGGTCCACCTGCCAGTCCTCCGCCTGGGCGGGGACGACGTCGAGGTGGCCGTGGACGACGAGGGCCCCGGCCTCAGGGTCGGTCCCGGCCAGTCGCGCCACCACGGAGGCCCGACCCGGCGCCGACTCGAAGATCTGCGGCTCGAGTCCTGCACGCCGCATGATCTCGGCGCAGTACTCGGCGGCCGCCCGCTCCCCGTAGGAGCGGCCGTTGCCCCAGTTGGTCGTGTCGAGGCGGATCAGGTCCCGGCAGAAGTCGACGACGTCCTGCTCAGCGAGGGCTGCGGGGTCGAGTGCGTCAGTCATGGCACCACCCTATCGCCCGCGTCGTCGTGCGTCCGGCAGAAGGTATGGTGCTGTCATCCCGATGGTCGGCTCGTGAGGTGGAGATCTCCGGTGGTGGTGTTCGACGTCCTGGGGCCCGTGCAGGTGCGTCGGCCCGACGGCCCCTCCTGGACGCCGACCGGCCTGCAGGGGCTGCTCCTGGGGCTGCTGCTCGTCCACGCCGGCCGGCCGGTGTCCGTGGACGAGATCATCGATGCGCTGTGGGGCGGACTCACCGACTCCCGAACCACCCACCGCATGCAGACCCATGTGCACCGCCTGCGGCGCGCGCTGGGCCCAGGCGTCGCCATCACGGCGGAAGGCGGAAGCTATTGCCTTGCGGCGCAGGGCTGCGACCTGGACTCGGACCGTTTCCGTCGGCTCATGCGGGAGGCCCACCAGGTGATGGCCTCAGATCCGGCCCGTGCCGTGGACCTGCTGCGCACCTCCCTGGACCTGTGGACGGGACGCCCCTACCAGGGGCTGGACCATCCGCTGCTGACCGGGGAGGCGGAGCGCCTGGAGGAGCTGCGGCTCTGCGCTCTGGAGGATCTGCACCACACGGAGATCGTGCGCGGGCGCACCGACGCGGTGACGGCGGAGCTCCCGGCGCTGCTGCGGGAGCATCCGCTGCGGGAACGCCTCTATGAGATCCAGATGCTCGGGCAGGCGCTGACGGGCCGCCGCGCCGATGCGCTGGCCACCTACCGGAACGCCCGGCGCACCCTGGCCGAGGAGCTCGGCGTGGAGCCCGGCGTCCGCCTGCGCCGCCTGGAACAGGATGTGCTCGACGGCCGGGACCTCAGCGGCGTCGCCCCTGCGCCGCATCAGGCCGGAGAGGCTGTTTCCGGAGCCGCCGACGGCGTCGCCGACCCGCCCGAGGCGCACGTGCAGATCCAGCAGGTCAGCAGGCCTTCGGAGCTGCCGGGTCCCCCGGCCCGGCTCTGCGGCAGGACGGACGAGTTGGCTCTGGTGGATCACGCCGTCCGTTCACGGGCAGGGGTCATCGCCTTCACCGGCGGCGGCGGAGTCGGGAAGACGACCCTGGCCCTGCACTGGGCGCACACAGCAGTGAACACCTTCCCTGACGGTCAGCTCTACGCCGCACTGGGCGGCTTCGGCCCGGACGCTCCGCTGCCCCCGGAACGCGTGCTCGGCGGGTTTCTCCGTGCGTTGGGCCTGGACTCCAGGGAGCTGCCCGAGTCGACGGCAGAACGGGCCGCCATGTTCAGGTCCAGGGTCGCGGGACGTCGGATGCTGATCCTGCTCGACGACGCGGCGACGGCAGATCAGGTCCGTCCCCTGCTCCCCGGCACGGACCACTGTCAGGTGGTGATCACCAGCAGAGATGCGTTGTCCGGACTCGCCGTCACCGACGGCGCTCTCCGCGTGCCCGTGAGGCCCCTGCCGACGGCCGAGTCGCGGCATCTCCTCACCGAGGAGCTCGGCGGCGACGCGGCCGCCCTCTCACCGGACACCTTGACGGAGGTCGCCGAGGCGTGCGGCGGCATCCCACTGGCCGTGCGGCTCGCCGCTGACCTCGTCCGTGATCAGGCAGCAGACCGGCTGCAGGACCTCCTCGCGGAACTGCGCGCGCCCGACGGCCGCCTGGGCGCACTCTCCCGCCGTTCCGGCAGCGGGTCATTGCGGGAGGTCCTCGCCCGGTCGGTCCACCGGCTCGACGACGATGCGCACCTGGTGCTGCGCCGTCTGGGCGATCTGCCGGGGCACAGCCATGACCTGCGGAGCGTCCGCGTCGTCACGGGGTTGGAACGGCGAGCCGCCGCCCGTGCGGTGGACTCGCTGGTGCGCGCACATCTGGTCGACAGGCTGCCACCGCGGCGGCTGATGCTCCACGACCTGGTCCGCGACTATGCCCGCGAACTCGCAGCAGTCCAGGACGGGGGCCGACCCCTCGGCGAGGCGTTCGCCGCGTACTGCGAGCAGCAGCTCAGGACCGCCCGGTCAGCGCAGGCGATGGTCACTCCGGTCGATCATCAGGATCCCCGCACGGTGGCTCCGCTCTTCAACGATCGCGCCTCGGCTGCGCGCTGGCTGGACTGCACCCTCGAGACGCTGCTGGCCACCGCCGAACGTGCGGCCGCGCACGGCCCCCTGGACTTCGCGCCGCAGCTCTCCGCCCTGCTGCGTCGTCACCTGGACGAGCATCATCGTCACGATGAGATGGAACGCCTGCACCGGGCCGCGCTGCGCGCCGCCCAGGCCCAGGGGAGCCCCTCCGGGGAGGATACGGCCCAGCACAACCTGGGCATCCTGGCGCTGCGCCGCGGGCGGCCATCCGTGGCGCGGGAGCACCTGCGGGCCTCCCTGGAGATCGCCGAGCGGATCGAGGACGACGAGAGGTCCGCAGCCTCCCGAAACTTCCTCGCCGGCGCCTATGCCGCAGAGCGCGACCTGGGGAAGGCGGTGCATCATCTCCAGGAGTCCATCGGCATCTACCGCCGGCTGAAGCTCCCGACGGTGATCCACCCGCTGACGAACCTGGCCACCATGCGCCGGTGGACCGGGAGATCCCATCTGGCGATGCCCCTCCTCCAGGAGGCATTGGCCCTCGCCGAGCAGGCCGAGCCCGCCGACCGACCCCGGTACCGTCTGGGCCCCCAGAACGAGATGACCGCGGTGCAGGTGGCACGGCGCGATCCCCAGGGCGCACTGCACGCCGCCGAGGAGGCGCTGGAGCTGTCCCAGCGGCTCGGCAGGTGGCCCAAGGCCTCTGCCACGTTGGCCTGGCGCGGGACCGCCCTGTGGCAGCAGGGCCGGACCGAGGAAGCGGTGCGGCAGATCCGCGACGCACTCGATCTCGCCGAGGCCCACCAGGTGTCTCTGGGCCTCGCCACCGCTCACAACGGTCTGGCGGAGGTATTCCGTGACCTGGGCCGACTCACCGCGTCCGAGGAGCACCACCGGGCCGCCCTGGAACACGCCGGCGTCGCCTGGGAGGAGGAGCTGCGGGCCCACCGCGGGCTGTCCGAGACGTGCCGTCTCACCGGCCGGGTCACCGAGGCCGAGGCGCACCTCGCAGCGGGACTACGGATCTGCGAGGCAGTGGACCACCAGGACACCGCGGACCTGCGCCGGATGCTCTCCGCCGGCTGAGCGGGGGTCGGGGGACGCGCCGCGCGAGGTCGAGGCATGCGTCCAGGGATTCCCACGACGGCCGGGACGTGACGCCGGTCGACCTGCTGATCGCTGGTGCCGCGGCGTCTGACCACCTCCCTGTGAGCCACCGGTCACGCCGAGGACGGGCCGCTGGCCTGGATGACGAAAGACCCCGGTCTGGTCAGGATCTCGCCTGATCAGACCGGGGTCTCGAGTCGTGCGCGGAGCGGGACTTGAACCCGCACCCTCATTAATAGAGGACTAGCACCTCAAGCTAGCGCGTCTACCTATTCCGCCACCCGCGCAGGGGGTGAATGCCTTGCGGCAACGACATGAGACTCTAGCACGGCCTCCAGGCGCTCCACCAATCGAGTGACCTGCCTCTCACTGGGAGCCGCGGTGTGCGGGCCGAGCCGATCAGGGCACTCGCGCCGTCCATGCCTCGGTGCTGAACTTCTCGTCCACGAGCTGATGCGCGCGAGCCAGTTCGTGCTCACGGATCTCCGCGGTGCGCGCGCCGTAGCGGCGGCCGAAGACCTCCATGAACGTCTCGAAGATCTCCAGGCGGCTGCGTCCTGTCTGGCTGCGCAGCGGGTCCACCCGCTTGACCGCCGAGGCGATGCCCTTGTCGGAGATCTTCTCCCGGCCGATGCGCAGGACCTGGAGCATCTTCGCCGCGTCGATGTCATAGCTCATGGTGACGTGGTGCAGCATCCCACCGTTGGCGAGACGCTTCTGAGCGGCCCCGCCGATCTTCCGCCCCTGTCCCTCGCCCTCGGCGGCGGACACGATGTCGTTGAGCGGCTTGTAGGCTGCCTCCACGCCGATCTCTCGCAGCGCCTCCATGACCCAGGAGTCCAGGAACGGATAGGAGTCCGCGAAGCTCATGCCGTCGACCAGGGACTGCGGGAAGCACAGGGAATAGGTCACGCAGTTGCCGGGCTCCATGAACATCGCGCCGCCTCCGGAGATGCGACGCACCACGGTGGTCTCCGTGGCGCGGGCCGCTTCGGCGTCGACCTCATTGGCCAGCGACTGGAAGGAGCCGATGACCACGGCACGTTCGTTCCAGTCCCACAGCCGCAGCAGCGGCGGGCGGGCACCGCGTCCGACCTCCTCGGTGAGGACCTGATCCAGAGCCACGTTGACCGCGATCGGCAGCGCCACCGACGGCAGGATCTCCCACTCGTGGTCGGTCCAGGTGGTGGCGTGCCCGAGCGCCCGCCGGACCGCGACGCCGACCGCGTCGGCGTCGAATCCGACCATCTGCGCATCCACGGGCAGCCCGGCCTCCACGGCGCGGGCGATGGTCTCACGGGTCGAGCCGACGTCGAGCCCGACCAGCGAGCGGTTCAGGTCCTCGAGCGCCTCGTCGGGCTCCAGGAAGAAGTCACCGTTGACCGAGGCCGCGGCGATGCGCCCGGCCTCCTCGTCGACCGTCAGATCGACCACCACCAGCTTGCCGCCGACGACCTTGTACTCTCCGTGCCGGGTGGTGGACGCGGTGGGATCCACCGGGCCTGCCGCCGGCGCAGGGACACTGGACGCCGGACCTCCAGACGCCTGACCTGCGGATGCCTGACCTGCGCTGCTCTGCTGTTCGCTCGTCACGGCCTCCATCCTACTGACGCTGGGCACAGCCGGTGCACGAGACAGCACTCCTGAGGGGCCTGCGACGGTGCACGGGCCGGTCGTGCGCCCGCAGACACGACGAGGGCCGCGGCAGATGCCGCGGCCCTCGTCCGTGCTGCCCCCGACGGATCGTCAGGGGCGGCGGCGCCATGTCACTTGCTGCCGCCGAAGCCCTTGAAGCGCTTGTTGAACTTGTCCACGCGACCGGCGGAGTCCATGATCCGCTGCTTGCCGGTGTAGAACGGGTGCGAGGCCGCGGAGATCTCGACGTCGATGACCGGGTAGGTGTTGCCGTCCTCCCACTCCATGGTCTTCTCGGAGGTGGCCGTCGAGCGGGTCAGGACCTTCTCGCCGGAGGAGAGGTCGTGGAAGATGACCGGCCCGTAGGTGGGGTGGATGTCAGACTTCATGGTTCGGATGTCCTTCGTGTCTGCCGCTGGGTTTTGCCAGAAGCTCGTGGATCAGGGGGCCCTCTGCGGACCAGCACACCATGCTATCCCAGACCGGTCCGCCGACCCAACTCCCCTGGCCCGATTCCTCCGGGCACCCTCAGGCCCCCGTCTCCTGCTCTGCGGCGGCCCCGCCGCCCGCGCCCGCCCACGTCTCGCAGATCGGGATCGGGCGGCCCAGCACGTTCTCGGCCGCGCGGTGACCGGAGCACAGGGCCGCGGTGACGGTCGCTGGATCATCGCTCCAGGTCGCCTCGCCGGCGAGGTGCAGCACACCGCCGACCGGAGTCGCGAGGGTGTCATGGTCCTCCGGTCGGGACCCGACCGGCAGATAGGCGTAGGACCCTTGGGCGAACGGATCCTCGCTCCATTGGGTGACGTGCACCTCGGTGGGAGCGGGGACGTCCGGATGCAGCCGTCGCAGCTGATTCAGCACGGACTCGGCGACCTCCTCCTCGCTCCAGGAGCGGATGGCCTGCGCGGCCGGTCCGGCGGCGAAGGTCAGCAGGGTGGGCACGCCGTCCAGCCGGGTGAGGTCATACCAGGAGTGCCACCAGTGCCCTGCGGGTCCCAGCTGTCGCAGGGCATAGGCCTCCTCGTCCCAGAACCGGTGCGGGAAGCGCAGGATGATCTTCTCGAAGGCGTTCATCTCCAGGCGCCCGAGGGCTGTGGAGACCGGCTCGGGCAGCGGGGGCTCCACCCGGAGCAGGTCGGACCTCAGCACACCGACAGGAACGGTCAGGACCGCGGCGTCCGCGGCGAACCTGCCCCGGTCGGTCTCGGCGACGACGCCGTCGCCGCCCCAGACGAGCCGCGAGACCGGATGCTTCAGGCGGACGTCGAGTCCGGAGGCGAGATGCGCCGGCAGCGCGGCATAGCCGCCGGGGAAGATCACCTCGTCGCCGATGATCTCATCGTCGTCGAGTCCGTGCGCGGCGAGCTCCTCGATCCCGACGCCGTACTGCTCCTCGCTGCGGTGCGCGAGATGCTCGCGGACCCTCTGGGCGCGATCAGGGGGCCACGCCTGGGCAGCGAGGGCGGCCTCGGTGACGTCGTGGTACGAGTCGGCCGGGCCGGAGGATTCGATCAACGGCAGGAGCTCCCGGTCGATCGCATGCACGTCCGCCGCGAAGGCCCGCACCTCCTCGACCGGCAGACGCGCGCCGTCGGGCCCGAAGTACGCGATCGGGCGGCCGTCCACCTGGTACCCGCCCACCGTGAACTCAATCATCGGCATGCCGAGTGCCGCCGCGGCCGCGGCCACCGGGTTGTCGTCCACCCCGTGGATCCAGCTGGCCCCGAGGTCGAGCCCGTGGGCGGTGTGCACCCGCCCACCGATGCGGTCCCGGGCCTCCAGCACGATGACGGACCGCCCGGCCCGGGCGAGCAGCCGGGCTGCGGTGAGACCGGCGACGCCGGCCCCGACGACGATCGTGTCGCCACGGGTCATGGGCGCCAGGTGTGCCGTGGCTCGAAGCCGAGCAGACGGCGTGCCTTGGCGATGGAGAGCATCGTGTCGTGCTCACCGAGGTCGCCGCGGATCGGCACGTCGGGGAACACGTCGGCCACGAGGTCGGCGTTGCTGCGCGTGGTGACGGTGTCCGCGGCGGCGATGATGAAACGGTCGAAGCCGGCAGGTGCGGACTGCAACGCCCTCTCGACGGCCTGCGCGCCGTCACGGGCGTCGATGTAGCTCCACAGGTTCCACTTGCGCTGCCGCGGATCCTCATCGAAGGGGAACGCGGCGTAGTCCTCGGGCCACATCACGTTGGAGAAGCGCAGGGCCGTGATGGACACCTGCGGATTCCACCGGACGAGCTCGATCGCCATCTGCTCCTCGAGGTGCTTCACCAGCGAGTAGACCGACTCGGGGCGCGCCGGGTACTCCTCGTCCACCGGGATGTAGGGCGGGGGCACGTCGAACGGCAGGCCCAGCACGGTCTCACTGGACGCATGCACGATGCGCGTGATCCCCAGCTTCGTCGCCGCCCAGAACACGTTGAACGTGGCGAGCATGTTGTTGTGGAAGGTGGCGACGTCGGGCGCGAGCCCCGGAGCGGGGATGGCGCCGAGGTGCACCAGCGCGTCCACTCCGTCGTGTGTGTCGTTGACGGAGGTCAGGGCGTCGACGACCTCGCCGTAGTTCATCAGGTCGATCTGGACGAAGTCAGGATCGCGCTCCCCGACGCGATCGAGCCCGACCACCCGGTGGCCTGCGGCACGGAGCTCGCGGGCCACCACAGATCCGAGCTTGCCTGAGGACCCTGTCAGTGCGATGCGCATGCGCACCAGTGTGGCACAGGTCATGGACCCATGAGCCTGTGAGCCGGAGCGCGGACGTCCAGCACTCCCCCGCCGCCGTGCCCTCTGGCAGGATCAGATCACGGAGCCATCCCTTGAGAGACCCTGGAGGACCTGATGAAGCTGCTGCTGACCTCCGGAGGCATCACCAACGCGACCATCCGGTCCGCGCTCACCGACGTGCTGGGCCGACCGACCGACGAGAGCCGGGCGCTGTACATCCCCACTGCGATGCATGGCCATCCGTCGTGCACGCCGCAGATGACCTGGCAGGGCATCGCCGGACAGGGTCCGGCGGGCCGAGGTCTCATCGACGCACGGTGGGGCTCCGTCGGCGTCCTGGAGCTGACGGCGCTGCCCAGCATCGCCCGTGAGCGCTGGCTGGGCTGGGTCCAGGAGGCCGATGTCCTGCTGGCCGCCGGCGGTGACACGATGTACCTGTGCCACTGGATGAGGACCTCCGGGCTCGCCGAGGTCCTGCCCGAGCTGTCAGAGACCGTCTGGGTGGGGATGAGTGCGGGCAGCATGGTGATGACGCCGCGGATCGGCGAGCGCTTCGTGACCTGGCCCGAGCCGCGCGGCGACGATCAGACGCTCGGGTTCGTGGACTTCTCCCTCTTCCCCCATCTGGACTACCCGGGATGGGACCATCAGACGGCAGAGAAGGCCGCGGAATGGGCCGAGACTCTCACGGGAGGGGCCTACGCGATCGATGACGACACCGCGATCCGCGTGGTGGACGGCGACGTCGACGTCGTCTCCGAGGGACGGTGGCTGCGCCTCGGCGCAGTCTGACCGCAGTCTCACCACAGTCCGACCACAGTCTGACCACGACGCCTCCGCGCCGCGCACGTCACCGGGTCGAACAGCGGATCACCGGGTCGAACAGCGGGTCACCGGGTCGAATAGAACGCCACGGCGGAGGCGGCGGCCACGTTGAGGGAGTCCACGCCGCGCATCATGGGGATCGTCACCCGCGCGTCCAGACGCCGCTCGGTCTCCTCCCGCAGCCCGTCTCCCTCATTGCCCAGCACCAGGGCGAGCCGACTGTGGTCCTGAGCCACCAGGTCGTCCAGCGGCACCGAGCCCTCCCCCAGCGAGAGTCCGGCCACCACGAAGCCGGCGGCCTGCAGGGACGCCAGGCCGTCCGGCCACGGGTGGACCCGGGTCCACGGCATCTGGAACACCGCCCCCATCGAGACCCGGATCGCCCGCCGGTACAGCGGGTCGGCACACGCCGGGGAGAGCAGCACCGCATCCACGCCCAGCGCCGCCGCCGAGCGGAACACGGCCCCGACGTTCGTGTGGTCGGTCAGATCCTCCAGGATCCCGACTCGCAGGCGCGCGTCCTTCTGATCCGCATCGATGCCGTCCAGCACCTCGTCCAGACGCAGCTCGGCCGGCCGATGCATCGCTGCGAGCGCGCCACGGTGCAGATGGAATCCGGTGATGTCCTGCAGGACCTGCTGCTCCCCCAGGTACACGGGCGCCTGCGGCCAGCGGGCGACGACGTCGGCGAGACCGGCCAAGTGACGGTGCTCCATGAAGAAGGACCGTGGCCGGTGCCCGGCGTCGACCGCCCGGCGCACCACCTGGCTGGACTCCGCCATGTACATTCCGTGGGCGATGTCCTGGCGGCGCCGCAGCGCCGCGTCGGTCAGGGACCGGTAGTCCGTGGCCCGCGGATCATCGGCGGAGTCCAGCACCACGATCGGATTGGGGACCGACGCCACAGCGTCGCGCTCGGGCCCGGAGACGCCGCCGCTCATGCGCCCAGCAGGTTGCGGATCATGACGACCAGGGCCACCACGCCCAGGGTGACGATCACCAGGCGCAGCACCAGCGGCTTCATCCGCCGCCCGACCCAGGCTCCGGCGAAGCCGCCGATGGTGGAGCCCACGGCGATGATCGCGACCACGATCCACTCGATCCGGTCGATGGCCAGGAACAGGTAGCTCACCGCGGCGGTGAGGTTCACGGTGAGGACCAGGGCGTTCTTGACCGCGTTGGCCTGCTGCAGGGTCGCGGCCAGGAAGACCCCCAGGATGCCGACCAGCAGCACGCCCTGGGCCGCGACGAAGTACCCGCCGTAGACGCCGGCGAAGAACACCAGGGCGATCAGCAGCGGGCCCACCTCGGGCCGCTCAGGCGGCGGAGCCTCCCCGTTCTGCACGGCGATCTCGGTGCGGCGCTCCTGTTCGGCGGCCTTGCGGGCCCGGACCCAGCGCTGCAGCCGCGGCTGGAAGATCACGAAGAACAGCGCGACCACGATGAGCGCCGGGGCGACGGTCTCGAAGACCTCCTCGGGCAGGGTCAGCAGCAGCAGGGCACCGACCACGCCACCGAGCAGCGAGACCGGCACCAGACGCAGCAGCGTCCCACCGACCTGAGCGATCTCCCGTCGATAGCCCCAGGTGCCGGTGATGTTCCCGGCGATGAGCCCCATGGCGTTGGAGATCGTCGCCGTCACCGGGGGAAAGCCCATGGCCACCAGCACGGGGAAGGTCACCAGGGTCCCGGAGCCGACGACGGTGTTGATCGCCCCGGCCCAGACGGCGGCCAGCGCGATGATCAGGACCTGGTCCAGGCCCAGCCCGAAGATGTCCACGCCCACGTCAACGGGAGGCGGCGAACGCCGAGAAGCGCCCGTTGCGGGTGTGGAGCTCCAGCGGCATGTCGAAGGTGGTCGACAGGTTCTCCGAGGTCAGCACCTCGTCGATCGGCCCCTGGGCGACCGACCGGCCGTCGCGGAGCAGCAGCACGTGGGTGAAGCCCGGAGGGATCTCCTCCAGGTGATGGGTGACCAGCACCGTGGTGGGAGCATCCTCGGAGGCCACGAGCTCGGCGGTGCGGTGCACCAGCGACTCCCGCCCGGCGAGGTCCAGCCCTGCTCCCGGCTCGTCGAGCAGCAGCAGCTCCGGGTCGGTCATCAATGCCCGGGCGATCTGCACCCTCTTGCGCTCCCCCTCGCTCAGGGTGGCGAAGGGGCGGTCGAAGACGGTGCCCACTCCCCAGGTGTTGAGCAGCTCGAAGGCGCGGCGCTCGTCCAGGCGCTCGTACTCCTCGCGCCAGCGGCCCGTCACCCCGTAGGCGGCGGTGACGACCATGTCCAGGGCCTTCTCCCGGGTCGGCATCGTGGAGGCCAGGGCGTTGGAGCACAGGCCGATGCGCGGCCGCAGCTCGAAGACGTCGACCGCACCGAGACGCTCGTCCAGGATGCCCACCTGCCCCTGGGTGGGGTGGAGACGCGCCGCGGCGATCTGCAGCAGAGTGGTCTTGCCCGCACCGTTGGGGCCGAGCACCACCCAACGCTCGTCCTCTCCCACGGTCCACGTGACGTCGTCGAGCAGATGCTTCCGGCCGCGGCGCACACTGACGCCCTGGATGTCGAGGACAAGACTCATGAGCCCCAGACTATCGAAGCCCGATACCCTGGTCGCACTATGACTGCTTCCTCCGGCCGCGTGTCTCCCAGCCCCTCGTCAGCACCTTCCACCGAGGCTCCCGCCTCTCCGGATCTGCCGCCCGGCACCGTCGCGATGATCGCCGCCCGGCGCCTCGACGTGCCGCTGCTGCGCTCGCTCACTGCGGAGCTGGAGCGCCGCGGGGCCGTGCACAGCGTCGAGTCCCGCACGGTGGCCGTGCGGGACGCCGCCGGTGACGGCGAGGTCGAGGTGGCCCGCTGGTCGGTGACGTTGGATGACGCCGACGACTCGTACGGCACGCAGCTGCTGATCGCCCTGCTGCAGGACGTCGCGGACCGCATCGGTGACCTGCTGGAGGCCGAGGGCCTCGGCGAGGAGGGCCTCGACGGCGCGGCCGCGGTGACCACCACCGTCCTTCCGGCGGCCATGCGCCCGCCGGGTCCGCGGATGCTGCTCATGGACGTGGACTCCACCCTCATCGACCAGGAGGTCATCGAGCTGCTCGCCCGGCATGCCGGCCGTGAGCAGGAGGTCGCCCAGGTCACGGAGCGGGCGATGCGCGGAGAGCTGGACTTCGCGGCCTCGCTCCACGAGCGGGTCGCCGCGCTCCAGGACCTGCCGCTGTCGGTCATCGACTCCACTGTCGACGCGGTCTCCCCCACCTGCGGCGCCGAACGGCTCATCTCCGGATTCCAGCGTCGCGGCTGGACGGCCTGCGCGGTCTCCGGAGGATTCGTCCAGGTCCTGGACCCCCTGGCGCATCGGCTGGGCCTGGACCGCGCCGACGCCAACACCTTGGAGATCGAGGCCGGCCGCCTGACCGGTCGTGTGGCCGGCGCCGTGGTGGATCGTGCGGCGAAGCGGGACCGTCTGCTCCGCTGGGCCGCCGAGGACGGCGTCGACGCCTCCTCCGTGGTGGCCGTGGGCGACGGCGCCAACGACCTGGACATGGTCGCCGCCGCCGGCGTCGGCGTCGCCTTCTGCGCCAAGCCTGCCCTGGCGGAGCAGTCCGACCTGGTGATCCGACACCGCTCCCTGGAGCTGGTGTCCCTCGCGCTCGGTCTCGACTGACCCTTCTGCACGCTCATGTGCGCCGCTCATCTGAGCATGTTCCCTCCGATGACGCCCCCTGGCGAAGAAATCGGAAACCGCATTCCCATTGCCCTCACCCCCATGGAGATTCCCGAGAATCCGCGGAAGTCCTCGTCTCGCCTGGCCAGACGCGCGATCGGAGCACCCACCCACCCCTTCTCACCTCACCCATGCGCTCGCGTGAGCAAACGGCAATCCCCACATGATGCGAGACACATATGCTCGACCCCGGTAGTCTGGACACGCGCGGCACGACGATGTGCAGCCTCGTTGTCATCCGTCAAAACCTTGGAGGAACCTCAGTGACCGAAACAGCCGTGAACGACTCCGCCGTCTTCAGCGATCTCGACGAGCGGGCCGTCGACACCCTGCGCGTGCTGGCCGCCGACGCCGTCGAGAAGGTCGGCTCCGGCCACCCCGGTACGGCCATGTCGCTGGCTCCCGCCGCCTATCTGCTCTTCCAGAAGGTCATGAGGCATGACCCGAAGGATCCCACCTGGATCGGTCGTGACCGGTTCATCCTCTCTCCGGGGCACACGTCGCTGACTCTCTACCTCCAGCTGTTCTTCTCCGGCTACGGCCTGGAGCTGGACGACATCAAGGCCCTGCGCACCTGGGACTCGCTGACCCCGGGGCACCCCGAGTACGGCCACACCGACGGTGTGGAGATCACCACCGGCCCGCTGGGCCAGGGGCTCGCCTCCGCCGTCGGCTTCGCCTACGGCCAGCGCCGCATGCGGGGTCTGCTGGACCCCGACGCCGCTCCGGGCGGGAGCCCCTTCGACCACACCGTGTGGGTCATCGCCTCCGACGGCGACCTGCAGGAGGGCGTCACCTCCGAGGCCTCCTCGCTCGCAGGCCACCAGCAGCTGGGCAACCTCGTCGTCATCTACGACGACAACAAGATCTCCATCGAGGACGACACGGACATCGCCTTCACCGAGGACGTCTCGGCCCGCTACGAGGCCTACGGCTGGCACGTCCAGCGGGTCGACTGGCTGAAGACCGGCGACTACGTCGAGGACGTGGCCGAGCTCGAGCGTGCCATCGCCGAGGCGAAGGCGACCACCGACAAGCCCTCGCTGATCAGCCTGCGCACCATCATCGGCTGGCCGGCCCCCACCAAGCAGAACACCGGCGGCATCCACGGCGCCAAGCTCGGCGGCGACGAGCTGGCCGCGCTGAAGACGGTCCTCGGCGTCGACCCCGAGGCACACTTCGCCGTCGACGACGAGGTCCTCGCCCACGCCCGCCAGGTGGTGGACCGCGGGGCCGCCGCCCACGCCGAGTGGGACCAGTCCTACCAGGCCTGGCGTCAGGCCAACCCCGAGGCCGCCGCGCTGCTGGACCGCCTGACCGCCGGCGAGCTGCCCGAGGGCTGGGAGGAGAGCCTCCCCGAGTTCCCGGCCGGCGAGGCCGTGGCCACCCGCGCCGCCTCCGGCAAGGTCCTCAACGCCGTCGGCGACGTGCTGCCCGAGCTCTGGGGCGGCTCCGCAGACCTGGCTGGGTCCAACAACACGCTGATCGCGGCCTCCCCCTCCTTCGTTCCGGAGGAGCGATCCACCTCGAAGTTCTCCGGCAACCCCTACGGCCGGAACCTGCACTTCGGCGTCCGGGAGCACGCCGCAGCGGCCATCACCAACGGCATCCAGCTCTCGACGCCGCTGCGCACCTACAACGGCACCTTCCTCATCTTCTCCGACTATCAGCGTCCGGCGATCCGCCTGGCGGCGCTGATGGGGATCGGCTCCATCTTCGTGTGGACCCACGACTCCATCGGCCTCGGTGAGGACGGCCCGACCCACCAGCCGGTGGAGCAGCTCGCCTCCCTGCGGGCGATCCCGGGACTCGACGTGGTCCGTCCCGGTGACCCGAACGAGGTCGTCGTCGCCTGGCGCGAGGTGCTGCGCCGCGGGGACCGTCCGGCCGGCCTGGCGCTGACGCGTCAGGGCATCCCCACCTACGAGCGCGGGGAGGGTGCGGCGACCGCGGAGTCCTTCGGCTCGGTCGAGGGGGCCGCCCGGGGTGCCTACGTGCTCGCCGAGGCCGTCAGGGATGGCCAGGCCGTCACCCCCGATGTGATCCTGATCGGCACGGGGTCCGAGGTGCCGCTGGCCGTGGAGGCTCGCGAGCAGCTGGCCGCCAAGGGCGTCGCCGCCCGTGTGGTCTCCGCTCCCTGCCTGGAGTGGTTCGCAGAGCAGGACGGCGCGTACCGGGAGCAGGTCCTGCCCTCCTCGGTGAAGGCCCGTGTGGCGGTGGAGGCGGCGCACCCGATGAGCTGGCACCGGCTCGTCGGCGACGCCGGCCGCGTGGTCGGCCTCGACCACTTCGGCGCCTCCGCCGACTATCAGACCCTGTACCGCGAGTTCGGCATCACCTCCGAGGCCGTCGCCGCGGCCGCCGAGGAGTCCGTCGCGGCCGCGCGCTGACCGCCGCCCCGCAGTTCCGACCCCCAGGGCGACGCCGTCGCCCGCTGACATGTCATCAGGAGACATACCCATGACGAACCCGAACACCCAGGCGCTCTCCGACCAGGGCGTCTCCATCTGGCTGGACGACCTCTCCCGCGAGCGTCTCGACTCCGGCTCGCTGGCCGAGCTCATCGAGAGCCACCACGTGGTCGGTGTGACCACCAACCCGACGATCTTCGAGAACGCTCTGGCCAAGGGCGAGGCCTACGAGAAGCAGCTCAGCGAGCTCGCCGCCGCCGGCGCCGATGCGGAGAAGGCCGTCTTCGAGATCACCACCGCCGATGTGCGCCAGGCCTGCGACGTCTTCGCCGGCGTCTACGAGCGCACCGACGGCGTGGACGGCCGGGTCTCGATCGAGGTCGACCCCCGTCTCGCCCGCGACACCGAGGGCACCATCGCGCAGGCCAAGGAGCTCGCGGAGGCGGTCGGGCGTGAGAACGTGCTGATCAAGATCCCCGCCACGGTGGAGGGCATCGAGGCGATCGCCGCAGTGCTCGCCGAGGGCATCAGCGTCAACGTCACGCTGATCTTCTCCCTGGAGCGGTACCGCGCGGTCATCAACGCGTTCATGCTCGGACTGGAGAAGGCCCACGCCGAGGGCAAGGACATCTCGACGATCCACTCCGTGGCCTCCTTCTTCGTCTCGCGCGTCGACTCCGAGGTGGACAAGCGTCTGGAGCTGGCTGCGGAGGAGGGCAAGCCGGGCACTGAGAAGCTGCGCAGCGCCGCGGCACTCGCCAATGCCCGGCTGGCCCACCAGATCGCCGGCGAGTCGTTCAGCTCCGAGCGCTGGCAGCTGCTGGCGGATCGCGGCGCGCGCCCCCAGCGCCTGCTGCTGGCCTCCACCGGCACCAAGGACCCCAACCTCTCGGACACGCTGTACGTGACCGAGCTGGTGGCCGCCGGCGTGGTCAACACCATGCCGGAGAAGACCCTCATGGCGCTGGCCGACCACGGCGTGGTCGAGGGCGACACGATGACCGACACCTACGTGGAGTCCAACCGGGTCCTCGACGGCATCGCCGCGGCCGGCATCAGCTACCGCGACGTCGTGGACACCCTCGAGACCGAGGGGCTCGACAAGTTCGTGCAGTCCTGGGAAGGCCTGCTGGGCACCATCGACGCGGGTCTGCGTCGCGTGGTGGCCTGACCCTCCCACGGACTCGACCGTCCCCGGACGCCCGGGAGACGCCGCAGACCGCGGCGTCTCCCGGGCCACGGGGCCGGTCCCCCGGCCCGCCCCACGGCGTCCGCTCGCCGCGGACCAGCCTCTGCTCCACGAGACCCGGCGCCGCAGCCACAGCGCCTCCTCCTGCTCCACCCCTGATTCCCCGCTCCATCTCTGACCCTCGCTGACGCGGAGTCGGCCGTTCCGGGGCTCCCGTCAGCGGCCCGCGCCGGCGAGGGCACTCCCCGAACCCGTCCGGCAGCTTCCGCTTCGAAAGGATGCACACCATGAGTTCGCTCTCCCTCACCCTGCGCGGGGCCGCCCGCGACGCCGTGGACGCCCAGGTCCCTGGACTGATCGACCACGAGTTCGCCAGCCGTCTGGCCGCCCAGGACCACACCCTCTGGGGTGCGGCCGCCGAGGACGAGGCCTCGAAGCGTCTCGGCTGGGTGTCCCTGTTCGCCGACTCCCGGGAGCTGCTCCCCCGCATCGCCGAGCTGCGTGACCAGCTCGCCGCCGAAGGAGTCGACCGTGTGGTGCTGGCCGGCATGGGCGGATCGTCGCTGGCCCCCGAAGTCATCTGCGCCACCGAGGGGGTGGAGCTGACCGTACTGGACTCCACCGACCCGCAGCACGTGGCCGCCGTCGTCGGCACGGCTGTGGAGCGCACCGTGCTGGTGGTCTCCTCCAAGTCCGGCTCCACCGTGGAGACCGACTCGCAGCGCCGGATCGTCTCCGCGGCGTTCGCCGCGGCCGGCATCGACGCCGCCTCCCGCACCGTGGTCGTGACTGACCCCGGCTCCCCGTTGGCCGAGTCCGCGGCGGCCGACGGGGTGCGGGCGGTCTTCGAGGCCGATCCCACCGTCGGGGGTCGCTACTCCGCCCTCACCGCCTTCGGCCTCGTCCCCTCCGGGTTGGCCGGCGCCGACATCGAGGCCCTCCTCGACGACGCCGAGGAGGCCTTCACGGTCCTGGCAGGCGACGACGACGCCAACCCGGGGCTGCAGCTCGGCTCCGCGATCGGCGGCACCCAGCCGCTGCGCAACAAGCTGGTCATCACCGACGCCGGCTCCCCGCTGGTGGGCCTGGGCGCATGGATCGAGCAGCTCATCGCCGAGTCCACCGGCAAGGAGGGCACCGGCGTGCTGCCGGTGATCGTCTCCGACGGCGAGCCGGAGCTCACCCGCGAGCTGGACGACGTGCTCGTGGTGCAGATCGTCGACGCCGACGCCGAGGAGGGTTCCTCGGTGGACGGCGACACCGCGGACACCGTCGTCACCCCGCATGTCGTGCGCACCGGCGGGAGCCTGGGGGCGCAGTTCGTGCTCTGGGAGGTCGCCACCGCCGTCGCCGGGGCACTGCTGGGCATCAATCCCTTCGACCAGCCTGACGTGGAGTCCGCCAAGACCGCGGCCCGCGGTCTGCTGGACTCCCCCGCGCCTGAAGCCGGCGACGCCGTGACCGACGGTGCCGTGGAGATCCGTACCGCCGGAGGAGCACCGGTCGGCGAGGACCTGGGCTCCGCCCTGCGCGGCCTGCTCGCGCAGGTGCCCGGGGACGGCTATGTGGCCGTCATGGCGTACCTGGACCGCACCTCCGAGGCGCGTCTGGAAGATGTGCGCGCGCAGTTCGCCGCCCACACCGGACGACCCGTGACCTTCGGCTGGGGGCCGCGCTTCCTGCACTCCACGGGCCAGTTCCACAAGGGCGGCCCCCACGTGGGCGTCTTCCTGCAGATCACTGCGGACGCCGCCGAGGACCTCGAGGTCCCCGGCCGGCCGTTCACCCTGCAGAAGCTCATCGGCGCCCAGGCGGCCGGTGACGCCCAGGTGCTGGCCGGTCACGGGATGCCGGTGCTCCAGCTGCATCTGACCGACCGCGCCGCCGGGCTCCAGCAGGTGCTCGACGCCGTCGACGCCCTGTCCTGACCCACGGTCCAGATCCTGCCCTGACCAGGAGAGACACAGAGAGAGCTCGCATGAATCCGACCCTTCGGAGCACCCCGCGCAGCAGCCGCACCTCCCGCGGAGGCAATCCGCTGCGCGATGTCCGCGACAGGCGGCTGAACCGTATCGCCGGGCCCAGCGCCATGGTGATGTTCGGCGTCACCGGTGACCTGGCCCGGAAGAAGCTGCTGCCGGCGATCTACGACCTCGCCAACCGAGGACTGCTGCCGCCGAGCTTCTCCCTGGTGGGCTTCGGCCGCCGAGACTGGACCCACGAGCAGTTCGCCGCCGAGGTCCTCGACCATGTGAAGGCCTCGGCGCGCACCAGCTTCGACCAGCGGGTGTGGGACCAGCTCTCCGCGGGGCTGCGGTTCGTCCCGGCCGCAGGATTCGACGACGACGACGCCTACGCCCGCCTGGGCGAGACGCTGCGGGAGGTCCAGGAGTCCCGCGGGACCCGAGGCAACCACGCCTTCTACCTGTCGATCCCGCCGAACTCCTTCGACGTGGTCTGTGAGAAGCTCTCCGCCCATGGCCTCGCCTCCCGCCAGGAGGAGACGGCCGCCCGCAACGGGCGTTCCACGCCGTGGAGCCGAGTGGTCATCGAGAAGCCGTTCGGCCACGACCTGGCCTCCGCCCGGGAGCTGAACCGCGTGGTGGAGAAGGTCTTCCCCTCAGACTCGGTGTTCCGCATCGACCACTACCTGGGCAAGGAGACGGTCCAGAACCTGCTGGCCCTGCGCTTCGCCAACCAGCTGTTCGAACCCCTCTGGAACGCCCAGCACGTGGACCACGTGCAGATCACCATGGCCGAGGACATCGGCATCGGCGGACGTGCCAGCTACTACGACGGCGTCGGCGCGGCCCGCGACGTCATCCAGAACCACCTGCTGCAGCTGCTGGCGCTCACGGCCATGGAGGAGCCGATCTCCTTCGACGCCCGCGACCTGCGCGCGGAGAAGGAGAAGGTGCTGGCCGCCGTCACTCTCCCCGAGGACCTCGGCGCCGCCTCGGCCCGCGGGCAGTACGCCTCCGGCTGGCAGGGCGGCGAGAAGGTCGTCGGGTTCCTGGACGAGGAAGGCTTCAACCCGGAGTCCAGGACCGAGACGTTCGCGGCGCTGAAGCTGGACATCAACACCCGCCGCTGGGCCGGGGTGCCCTTCTATCTGCGTGCCGGCAAACGACTGGGGCGCCGGGTCACCGAGATCGCGGTGATCTTCAAGAGGGCACCCAATCTGCTGTTCCTGGACCACGACGACCACGAGTTCGGCCAGAACGCGGTGGTCATCCGCGTCCAGCCCGATGAGGGCGCGACGATCCGCTTCGCCTCCAAGGTGCCGGGGACCCAGATGGAGGTCCGCGACGTGACCATGGACTTCGGCTACGGCCACGCCTTCACGGAGGACAGTCCAGAGGCCTACGAGCGGCTCATCCTGGATGTGCTGCTCGGCGAGCCTCCGCTGTTCCCCCGCCATGAGGAGGTCGAGCTGTCCTGGAAGATCCTCGACCCGTTCGAGGAGCACTGGGCCTCCCTCGACGAGCAGCCGGAGCCCTACGCTCCGGGCAGCTGGGGGCCCGCGTCGGCCCACGAGCTGCTGGCCCGCGACGGACGCACCTGGCGCCGGCCGTAGGCGCGCGAGACGAGGAGATGACCTGTGATCGTTGACATCCCGGACACCACCACCTCCAAGGTGTCCAAGCAGCTGAACCAGATGCGAGAGGCCGGCGGCGTCGTCGCGCTGACGCGGGTGCTGACGCTGGTGATCCTGGCCTCCGAGGAGAACGCGGAGCCGGCCATCGCGGCGGCCAACCTGGCCTCCCGGGAGCATCCGTGCCGCATCATCGTGCTCGCCACCGGCGACGCCGCGGGCGACACCCGGCTGGACGCCCAGATCCGCGTGGGCGGAGACGCCGGAGCCTCCGAGGTCATCGTGCTGCGCGCCTCCGGTGAGCTGGCCGAGCAGAACGAGTCGATGGTGGCCGCGCTGCTGCTGCCCGATGCGCCGATCGTGGCGTGGTGGGCCGATGAGATCCCGGAGGACGTGAGCCGCACACCCATCGGACGGATCGCGCACCGTCGGATCACCGACACCGCGCGGGCCTCCCGTCCGCTGGAGGCGCTGCACACGGTGGCCCGCAGCTATCACGACGGCGATTCGGACCTCGCCTGGACGCGGATCACCGGCTGGCGCATCCAGCTGGCCAGCATCCTGGACACGATGGACCCCGAGCACGTCACCGGCGCGACCGTGGAGGCGGCCCCGGAGCTGCCGTCCTCGGCGCTGCTGGCCGCCTGGCTGCAGCTGGCCCTCGGTGTGCCGGTGACGCTCACCCGCCACACGGTGGACCGGGGACTGAGCGCCGTGCGGCTGCACACCCCCGACGGCGACGTCGTACTCTCCCGGCCCGTGGGGGACATCGCGTCCCTGCACCTCCAGGATGCCCCGGTGCAGCGGGTGCCGCTGCCGCACCGTACGCTGGAGGACTGCCTGTCCGAGGAGATGCGTCGGCTCGACGCCGACGAGGTCTTCGGCGAGGTCCTCACCCGGGGCCTGCCCGAGACCGACCTGCGCGCCTGTGTGGAGCAGTCCGCGATCTGATGCCCCGTCACCCCAGCAGAGAGGCCGCCTCCATGACCGTGCCCCTGAACACCGCCGCCGCAGCGCCCCGCACCGAGCTCTTCGAGGACAAGGACTCGCTGTGCCGAGCCGTGGCGGAGCGTCTGATCGATCTGCTGCGCCGCACCGTGGCCGAGGACGGCGCGGCCCATGTGGCGCTCACGGGCGGCGGTGCAGGCATCGGCACCCTCGTCGAGGCCGCCCGGCTCTTCCGCTCGGGAGCCGCCGAAGGACTTGACCTCTCCGCGGTGCACCTCTGGTGGGGCGACGAGCGGCTGCTCCCAGCCGGCGACGCGGAGCGCAACGCGCAGCAGGCCGACGAGGCCCTGCTGGACCTGCTGGTGGCCGAGCACGGCCTGCCGGCGGCCAACATCCACCGGATGCCGTCCTCGGAGGACGCCGCCTCCCCGCGGGCGGGGGCTGAGCTCTATGCGGAACAGCTTGCCCTCCACGCCCCTGAGGGAGGCCGTGCGGGGCTGCACCTCCCGCGGTTCGCCGTCATCCTGCTCGGCGTGGGGCCCGACGGGCACATCGCCAGCCTCTTCCCGGGCAAGGCCGCTCTGCAGGTGACGGGCCGGACCACTGTGGGAGAGGACGACTCCCCCAAGCCACCGCCGCCCCGGGTGTCTCTGACGTTCGACGCGATCCACAGCGCCGAGCGGGTGTGGTTGGTCGTCGCCGGCCAGGACAAGGCCGAGGCCGTCCGCCGCGCAGCAGACGAGACCACGGAGGTCACCGAGATCCCGGCGAAGAACGCCCGTGGTGCCCGTGAGACCGTCTGGCACGTGGACCGCGCAGCCGCGGGGCACGCTCAGACCTGAGGCTCGACGGTCCGGTCCGCCCCCACGGTGCGCACCGTCGCCGACCAGCATCGGGACGACATCGACACGACGACGTACTGCCGTTGGCGAGCCCACGACGGAGCCGCCAGGAGGCCCGCCCCGGCGACTTCTCCCATGAGCGCGTGGCGCCCGTGCCCGGCGAGCACCACCCGGGTGTCGGTGCCCTCCAAGGCCTCGGTGAACGCCGAGGCGTCGGCCACCACCGCCCTCAGTGCGTCCGCCACGCCGTTCCTGGGGAACGGGAACGGCGGCGGGGAGGCCAGAGACGTCGCCACCGGTGGATGGTGCAGGCACACGACGCTTCCCCAGGGCGCGTCCGTGGCGAGTCGACGTCGCATCCAGCGCAGCTGAGCCTCCCCCAGGCGTCCCCGGCCGCTGTCCAGCAGCACGAGCCGCAGCGGGCCCAGACGGTGCACCGTCCAGGACCCAGCACGCAACGACGGGATCGCCTTGGCTGCGATGGCGTCGTCATGGTCACCCAGAGCACACAGCACGGGAGCCGCCAGTCGCGTCTCGACGCACCGCAGCGCCGCCGCAAGCATCGGATAGGACTCGGCTGTCCCCTGGTGCACCAGGTCCCCAGTGATGATGACCGCATCGGGCGGTCGGCCGATGGCGGCAGGTTGCGTCAGCTCCTCGACCAGCAGTTCCAAGGACCCCAGAGCGTCCGTGCCGGGAGCGCCCACCTGCAGGTCGCTGAGGTGGACCAAGAGGCGTTCCTCCCGCCGCGGGGGCGCTGAGCCATCACCAGCCCGTCGCGGGGAGGTGAGCAGGTCTCGTGGCATCCCCCTATGGTGTCCACCGGTGGTGACGGCAGGATGAACGCGTCCCGTCAGCGTGATGACGAATCGTCCGGACACGCGATGAGGCCCGTGACCCGACCGGACGGTCGGGTCACGGGCCCCATCCCGCGCGGTCCCGGAGGACGGCTCAGCGGAGGATCAGATGTCCACGTTGACCTGGATGAGCAGACCCAGGGCCACGACGATCAGGCCCCAGGAGACACCGAGGGCGATGGTCAGGCGGTTGAGGTTCCGCTCCGCCACGCCGGACGAGCCCAGCGAGGAGGTCACACCGCCGCCGAACATGTCAGACATTCCGCCGCCGCGCCCCTTGTGGAGCAGGATCAGCAGGATCAGCAGCAGGCTGATGACGGCCAGGAGGACCTGGAGAGCGATGGTCAGTGCAGACACAGCGGCCTTTCGTGGACGGTGGAGGTTTCAGCAGCTACCAGGATAACGCGGGAACTCAGCCCGCGTGGCCCGTGTCGATGTGCTTCTCGAACGAGACGATGTTGGCGAACTCCTCAGCCTCGAGGCTGGCACCGCCGACCAGCGCACCGTCGACGTCGGTCCCGGCGAGGATCGAGGCGACGTTCTTCGCCTTCACCGAGCCGCCGTAGAGGATCCGCACGCCGTCGGCGAACTCTGCGGAATACCGTTCGGCCAGGTGCGCACGGACCGCGGCCGCCATCTCCTGCGCGTCCTCCGGTCCCGCGACCTCACCGGTGCCGATGGCCCAGACCGGCTCATAGGCGACCACGAGCTCGCCGAGCTCATCGGCCGTGAGCCCCTCCAGGGCGCCGTCGAGCTGCGCCAGTGTGTGGGAGACGTGGTCCCCCGCCTGCCGGACCTCAAGCCCTTCGCCGACGCACAGCACCGGCGCCAGATCGTGGCGCAGCGCGGCGCGGATCTTGCGGTTGAGCAGCGCGTCGTCCTCACCATGGACCTCCCGGCGCTCCGAGTGCCCGATCAGCACCTGGGAGCAGCCCAGGCGGCTCAGGAACTGACCGGAGATGTCTCCGGTGTAGGCTCCCGAGTCGTGCTCCGAGAGATCCTGGGCGCCGTAGTCCAGGGAGAGCTTGTCTCCCGTGACCAAGGTCTGCACACCGCGGAGATCGGTGAACGGCGGGAACACGGAGACCTGGACACGCTCGTAGTCGTGTCCTGCGTCATCCAGCGTCCACGCCAGCTTCTGGACCAGGGCGATGCCCTGCATATGGTCCATGTTCATCTTCCAGTTGCCTGCGATCAGCGGGCGACGGACGAACTGCCCGTCCTTCTGAGCGGTCATGAGTCAGGTGATCCTTCCAGCGGTGGAGTCCAGCGACGGATATGTGGTGGGGTCGGTGAGGCTGGGCGCTCAGCGCTGCAGAGCCTCGATGCCCGGCAGGGACTTGCCCTCCAAGTACTCGAGGCTCGCGCCGCCGCCGGTGGAGATGTGGCCGAAGGCGGCCTCCTCGAAGCCCAGGCTGCGTACGGCGGCCGCGGAGTCTCCCCCGCCGACCACGGTGAAGCCCTCGGTCTCGGTCAGCGCGCGGGCCACTGCGGCGGTGCCGGCGGCGAAGGCCTCCATCTCGAACACGCCCATGGGGCCGTTCCAGAACACGGTGTTGGAGTCGGCGATCTCGCGGGAGAACGCCTCAGCGGTCTCCGGCCCGATGTCCAGGCCCAGCGCGGCCGCCCCGTGGGCCCCTGACTCGAGCGTCTCGACGGGAAGCACCTCGTGCTCGGCGTCGGCCGAGAACGCGGAGGCCATGACGATGTCGGTCGGCAGCACGATCCGGCAGCCGTGGCGTTCGGCCGCGGCCAGGAAGCCGCGGACCGTGTCCAGCTTGTCGTCCTCCACCAGAGAGTTCCCGATGCCGTATCCCTGGGCCTTCAGGAAGGTGAACACCATGCCGCCGCCGACCAGCAGCGTGTCCGCCCGGGACATGAGGTTCTCGATGACGGCCAGCTTGTCCGAGACCTTCGACCCGCCGAGAACCACGGTGTAGGGCCGCTGGGGGGACTCGGTCAGCCGCTCCAGCACGACCAGCTCGTCCCGGACCAGGTCTCCCTGGTAAGCGGGCAGCTGCTCGGTGATGTCGGCCACCGAGGCGTGACGCCGATGCACCGCGCCGAAGGCGTCATTGACGTAGACGCCGTCCTCCCCCGTCAGGGCGGCCAGCTCCGTGGCCAGCGCGGACCGCTCGGCGTCGTCCTTGGAGGTCTCGCGGGGGTCGAACCGCACGTTCTCCAGCAGGAGGATCTCGCCGTCGGGAAGCTCGGCGGCGTTCTCCTGCGCGGACGGGCCGACCAGATCCTCGGCACGGCGCACAGGAACTCGGCTCAGCTCGGCCATGCGGGCGGCGACCGGCGCCAGCGAGAACTGCGGGTCGACCTGGCCCTTCGGGCGGCCGAGATGGGCGGTGACCAGCACCTTGGCACCGGCCTGGGCGAGCTTCTCGAGCACCGGCAGGGAGGCACGGATCCGGCCGTCGTCGGTGACGGTCGCGCCGTCGAGGGGCACGTTGAGGTCCGATCGGACCAGGACGCGGCGGCCGGAGACGCCGTCGGCCAGCAGGGTGTCCAGTGTGGAGGCAGTCATGGGGTTCAGAGTACCAATCGGTCGGAGGGGCGGAACGGCCGAGGCCCCGCCGACCACGTCCGCGCAGGCGGTCGGGCAGGCGGGGCCTCGGTCACTGAGTCGTCAGCTGCGGCAGCGGGCGTGTCAGAGCTTCGAGCCGACATGCACGGTCAGCTGGGCCAGGCGCGAGCTGTAGCCGTACTCGTTGTCGTACCAGGAGAACACCTTCACCGTGTGGCCGATGACCTTGGTGAGCGGGGCGTCGAAGATCGAGGAGTGCGAGTCTCCGACGATGTCCGAGGAGACGATCGGGTCCTCGTTGTAGGCCAGGATGCCGGCCAGCTCGCCCTCGGCGGCCTTCTTGAAGGCCGCGTTGACGTCCTCGGGGGTCACGCCGTCCTTCTCGACGGTGACGGTGAGGTCGGTGCCGGATCCGGTGATCACCGGGACACGCACGGCGTAGCCGTCGAGCTTGCCGTCGACCTCGGGGATGACCGCGCCGATGGCGGCGGCGGCGCCCGTCGAGGTGGGAACCATGTTGACGCCGGCCGCCCGGGCCCGGCGCGGGTCGCTGTGCGGGGCGTCGTGCAGGCGCTGGTCACCGGTGTAGGCGTGGACCGTGGTCATCAGGCCCTCGACGATGCCGAACTCGTCGTTGAGGACCTTCACCAGCGGGGCCAGGCAGTTGGTGGTGCAGGAGGCGTTCGAGACCACGGTGTGGTTCGCGGCGTCGAAGGTGTCCTCGTTGATGCCCACGACCAGGGTCGCGTCGACGCCCTTGGCCGGGGCGGAGACGATGACCTTCTTGGCGCCGGCCTCGATGTGCTTGCCGGCGGTCTCCTTGGTGGTGAAGAACCCGGTGCACTCCAGGACGACGTCGACGCCCAGCTCGCCCCACGGCAGGTTGGCCGGGTCGCGGTCCGAGAGAAGACGGATCCGACGGTCACCGACGACGAGGTGATCGCCGTCGAGAGAGACGTCCTGGGGGAAACGGCCGAGGACGGAGTCATACTTGGTCAGATTGACCAGCTGGCCGGGCTCGGTGAGGTCATTGATCGCCACGAGCTCCAGGTCATGGCCCTGGTCCTCGATCACACGCAGCACGTTGCGGCCGATTCGTCCAAAACCGTTGATCGCGATCTTCGTCGCCATGGGTTCCCTTCCTTGACTTCTCCGTCCGCCGGGTCGGCGGACCGATGAGGTGCGGATCCTGCGTGCTGTCGTCCCGCGCGGCCGAGGGCGGCGGAACGGCCCCGAGAAACACGTTGGGGATCAGCGGCCCGGGTCTTCACCCAGTGCCACTGACCCCCAACAACATCGTTGTTCTCAGGTTGTCCGTAGAACGCAGTCTTGAATTATCAGCTCATATTCTGTCACATGTCAGCGCATCGTGTGTGAGCCGATCGGCATGAGTCCGACATGTGGACCTCAGGACAGGGGCGCCGGGCGAGCATCCCGGCACTGAGTCACGGAGTGATCAACGAAGCCGCGCCGGAGCGTGCGGCCTCGAGACGGCGCGCCACGTCCTCCCAGTTGATAATGTTCCAGAACGCCTTGACGTAGTCCGGCTTCACATTCTGGTAGTCGAGGTAGAAGGCGTGCTCCCACATGTCCAGCATCAGCAGCGGGACGGTCGCCACGGGGACGCCGTTCTGCTGGTCGTAGAACTGCTCGATCACCAGGTTGCCGCCGATCGGCTCGAAGGCCAGGATCGCCCAGCCGGAGCCCTGGATGGTGAGCGCGGCCTGCGTGAACTGCTCCTGGAACTTCTCGAAGGAGCCGAAGTACTCGTCGATCGCGGCGGCCAGCTCACCCTCCGGACGCTCCTGCCCCTCCGGAGAGAGGTTCTTCCAGAAGATCGAGTGGTTGGTGTGCCCGCCGAGGTTGAACTGCAGGTCCTTCAGCAGCTTCGGCGTCGTGCCGTAGTCGCCGTTCTCCCGGGCCTCAGCGAGCTTCTCCAGCGCGGTGTTGGCGCCCTTGACGTAGGTCGCGTGGTGCTTGGAGTGGTGCAGCTCCATGATGCGCGCGGAGATGTGCGGCTCCAGCGCGGCGTAGTCGTAGTCGAGTTCAGGAAGCGTGTACTCAGCCATGCGGTGCTCCTTGCAGCAGGGATTCATCGGGCCGGGGCGTCGAGCCCCGCTCGCCCTCAATCCTATGACTCCGACCCAGAACGCATAAGGGGTTACCGACTATGACAGCCGATGTTCACCACGGGAGGAAACTTCCTCACGAGAGAAAGATTTAGGCATTCCTAATTATCGCGGGGCCACGCCCCTCAGGTCTCCAGCATGTCAGGAGTGACGTTGGCCTCGGTGCCTGGCACATCCAGCTCCTGCGCCCGCTTGTCGGCCATCGCCAGCAGACGACGGATGCGTCCGGCGATGGCGTCCTTGGTCATGGGCGGCTCCGCGAGCCGACCCAGCTCATCCAGGGAGGCCTGCTTGTGCTGCAGGCGCAGCTCACCGGCATATTTCAGGTGCTCGGGAGCCTCGTCGCCGAGGATCTCCAGCGCCCGCTGCACCCGGGCTCCCGCGGCGACGGCGGCCTGCGCCGACCGCCGGAGGTTGGCGTCGTCGAAGTTCGCCAGCCGGTTCGCCGTGGCCCGCACCTCCTTGCGCATGCGTCGCTCCTCCCACACCAGCAGGGCCTGATGGGCGCCCATGCGGGTCAGCAGCTGGGCGATCGAGTCGCCGTCCCGGATCACCACGCGATCCACGGAACGCACCTCGCGGGCCTTCGCCGTGAGTCCCAGGCGACGCGCGGCGCCCACGAGCGCCAGCGCGGCCTCCGGTCCGGGGCAGGTGACCTCGAGCGAGGATGAACGCCCCGGCTCGGTGAGCGATCCGTGAGCCAGGAACGCGCCCCTCCAGACCGCGACCGCATCAGCCACCGACCCGTTGACGATGACTGAAGGAAGCCCTCGGACCGGGCGACCCCGGGCGTCGAGCAGGCCTGTCTGTCGCGCCAGGGCCTCGCCTTCGCGGACCACCCGGACCACGTAGCGGCTGCCCTTCTTCAGGCCCGACCCGGAGACCACGATGATCTCACTGGAGTGTCCGTAGACCTCGGCGATCGCGGCACGCAGGCGGCGCGCGGTCGCCGCATGGTCCAGTTCCGCCTCGATGACGATGCGCCCCGAGATGATGTGCAGTCCGCCGGCGAACCGCAGCATGGCCGAGACCTCGGCCTTGCGCTCAGAGGATGTGGAGACCTCCTGGCGAGAGAGCTCTTCCTTGACCGATTCGGTCAGCGCCATATGAACGTTCCTCCGGTGGTTTCTGTCGCGGTGAGCACGGCATCGGGCTCCGACATGCTACTGGATGGTTCTGGGCACGGCGTCGAGGGTGTGATCCGCGCGACTCCCCCGACCCCCAAGGCGACCCGCGCCCTCGCCCGTCAGGAGCCGAAGACCTCGTCGAAGGCGATCGCCAGCCGGAGCGGGTCATGGACCTCAGGATCATCCTCCTTGCGCACCCGGTGATAGCCCACGCGCGCCCCGAGCCGCGCCGCCGCCTGCTCGAAGGCGGCACGGTCGTCCGTGCGCACGGAGTCCGGGTCGGCGATGATCCGGTCCACGTGGAGCTCAGGGGCATGGTCGATCAGCACCTCGAGGTGATCCGCCGGCGTCATCCCGACGGTCTCATCGGTGTCAGCTGTGAGGTTCATCACGATACACCGCTTCGCCTCGGTCTCGCACAGGGCCGCTCGCAGATCCTCGAGCAGCAGATGCGGCAGCACCGAGGTGTACCAGGACCCCGGGCCGAACACGACCCAGTCCGAGAGTTCGATCGCCGTGACCGCCTCGCTGCACGCCTGCGCCTCCTCGGGATGGATCCGCACATCGGTGAGCCGGCCCAGCTGACCCGCCCGGGCCAACTCCACCTGGGAGGAGACGCGCATCGGCGCTGACGGCTCCTGCCCGTCAGCGGCGGGGCGATGCACCAGGCCGGACATCGTCAGTGGCTCACGCGACATCGGCAGCACCTGCCCCCGCGCGCCCAGCAGCGCCCCGGCCCAGCGCAGACCGTCGACGGGATCACCGATGAGCTCCCAGAGCGCGACGATCAGCAGATTGCCCATGGCGTGGTCATCGAGGCTGCCGGTGACACCGTCCCGGGAGCGGAAGCGATGCTGCATGACCTGCGCCCATGTGCGCCCCCACTCGGTGTCATCGCACAGCGCCGCAAGCGCCATGCGCAGATCTCCCGGGGGCAGCACGTCCATGTCCTGTCGGATGCGCCCCGAAGAGCCGCCGTCGTCGGCGACCGTGACGACGGCCGTCAGGTGCTCGGCCGCGATGATCCGCAGCGCGGCCAGTGTGGCGGAGAGACCGTGCCCGCCGCCCAGCGCCGAGACACGGAACGACCGGCGGCCCGAGGGATGGGTGCCCCGGGACTCGGCCGTGGAGGGGACGATCGGCACCGGCCCGGTCGACTGGGGGGCCGGAAAGGAGGAGGCCATGCTCATTCACGCCCCAGGTCACGGTGCACGGTGTTCACCGTGACATTGGGGACCTGGGCCAGCCGACGGGCCAGCTCCTCGGAGATGGCCACCGAGCGGTGCTTGCCCCCGGTGCAGCCCACGGCGAGCGTCGCATAGTGCTTGTTCTCCCGCCGGTACCCCTCCAGCACGGGTTTGAGCGCCTCCACGTACCGGTCGACGAATTCGCCGGCACCTTCGTCGACGAGCACGTACTCGCGGACCGGCTCGTCGAGTCCGGTGAGCGGCCGCAGCTCCGGCACCCAGTGCGGGTTGGGTACGAACCTGACGTCTGCGATGAAGTTCGCATCGGCCGGCACACCATATTTGAAGCCGAAGCTCATCACGTTCAGCCGCAGCTGGATCGGGCCGTCGTCGGTGAAGATCTCGGTGATCTCCCGGGCCAGCCCGTGGACGTTGAGCTCCGTGGTGTCGACCACGACCTCGGCTCCGGCCTTGACCTCCTTGAGCATGTCCCGCTCGGCGACGATGCCGTCGAGGATCCGTCCGGACCCCTGGAGCGGATGCGGGCGGCGCGCCTGTTCGAAGCGCCGGACCAGGAGCTCGTCCGAGGCGTCGAGGAACAGCATCCGGTAGGTCAGACCCGCCGCACGGACCTGCCCGAGGGCGTCCATCATGTCGCTGAACGGGCCGCGGGACCGGACGTCGATGACCACCGCGAGCTTCTCCACGGATCCGGGGTTCCTCGCGATGAGATCCATCATCGTCCCGATGAGCTCCGCGGGGAGCCCCTCCACCACGTACCAGCCGAGGTCCTCGAGCGCATGGGCCGCGGTGGTGCGGCCGGCGCCCGACATGCCGGTCACGATCAGCAGCTCGTTCTCGGGAGGCTTCACCGGGATCAGTCCATCGCTCATAGGAGGAAGCCTACGTCCCCGGCGGCACCCTCAACAATCGCTTCAGGCCCCGGCCTGACCTGGAGCGCCAGATCCGTGCTGATCCTCGTCGGCCAGGTGCTCCAGGATGCGTCGGGCGGTGGCCTCCCCGATGCCGGGCACCTCCGCGATCTGCTCCACGCCGGCCTGTCGGATCCGTGCCACCGAGCCGAAATGCTCCACGACCGCCCTCCGGCGCGCAGGCCCCAGCCCAGGCACCTCATCCAGCGCGGATGCGGTCATCTCTCGGGACCGCTTGCTGCGGTGGTAGGAGATGGCGAAGCGGTGGGCCTCATCACGGATGCGTTGGAGCATGTACAGCGCCTGCGAGGAGCGCGGCAGCACCAGAGGGAAGTCGTCGTCGGGCAGCCACACCTCCTCGAGCCGCTTGGCCAGACCGATGACCGGAAGCTCGGTGATCCCCAGGGCATCGAGGGCCTCACGGGCCGCGGCGACCTGAGGCTGGCCGCCGTCGACGACCACGAGGCTCGGCGGATAGGCGAAGCGGCTCCCCTCACGATCCACCGTCGTGTCCTCCACCGGCCCGGATCCCGCAGAAGCGTCGGGCACGTCCGACGCGTCAGGAGTCGCCGTGCCGTCGTCCGCGACGACGGCGGGCTCCCCGCCCGGTGCGTCGAGCCGCATCTGGTCGTCCAGGTAGCGCGAGAACCGCCGGGTGATGACGTCCCGCATCGCGCTGGTGTCGTCCCGGGCGGCGTCCCCCCGGACGGAGAACCGGCGATAGTCCTTCTTCTTCGGCAGGCCGTCCTCCATCACCACCATCGACGCCACCACATTGGTCCCCGACGTGTGCGAGATGTCGAAGCACTCGATGCGCAGCAGCGCGTCAGGGGCGTCCAGAGCCTCCTGCAGCTCGCGCAGCGCCTGGGACCGTGTGGTCAGGTCCGAGGAGCGCCGGGCCTTGTGCAGCATCAGAGCCTGCTGCGCGTTCTCTCGGACCGTGCCGAGCAGAGCGGCCTTGTCACCACGCCGCGGCACGCGCAGGTCGACGGCGGCTCCGCGACGCAGCCGCAGCCAGGCGCCGAGCTGCTCCGCATCCTCGGGCAGCTCCGGGACGAGCACCTCCCGCGGGATCCGCTCGGCGTCCTCCATGGACCCGTAGACCTGCAGCAGGAGCTGCTCCACCAGGCCGGCGGCGTCAGTCTCCTCGACCTTCTCCACGACCCACCCGCGCTGCCCGCGGATCCGTCCCTGCCGCACATGGAAGACCTGCACGGCCGCCTCAAGCTCGTCCTCCGCGAAGGCGAAGATGTCCGCCTCGGTCTCCTCTGACAGCACGACCGCATTGCGTTCGAAGACCCGTCGCAGAGCCTCGAGATCGTCCCGATGCCGGGCGGCGTCCTCGTAGCGGAGCTCCGCGACGGCTTCCTTCATCTCGGTCTCGATGCGGCGCATGTGCGGGCCGGGACGCCCGGCCATGACCTCGCAGAACTCCTCGGCGAGCCGGCGGTGGTCCTCCGGACTGATCCGTCCCACGCAAGGAGCGGAGCATTTGTCGATGTAGCCCAGCAGGCAGGGGCGGCCCGACGCCTCGGCACGACGGAAGACCCCGGCGGAGCAGCTGCGCACCGGAAAGACGCGCAGCATGGTGTCCACGGTCTCGCGGATCGCCTTGGCCGGGTGGAAGGGCCCGAAGTACTTGACGCCGGGGCGCCGGTCGCCCCGCATGACCTGCACGCGGGGGAACTTCTCGTTCATGGTGACGGCGAGGTACGGGTAGGACTTGTCGTCCCGATACATGATGTTGAAGCGCGGCGTGTGCTGCTTGATCCAGGTGTACTCCAGCTGGATCGCCTCCAGCTCGGAACCGACCACCGTCCACTCGACCTGGGAGGCGGTGTGCACCATGGCGTAGGTCTTGGGGTGAAGCCCCTCAGGGCGGGCGAAGTAGGAGTTGAGGCGGGCCCGCAGGTTCTTGGCCTTGCCGACGTAGATCACCCGACCGTGCGGGTCGATGAAGCGGTAGACGCCCGGCGAGGTCGGGATCTCTCCCGGCCGGGGTCGGTAGGAGGCGGGATCAGCCATCGGCGTCGGCGTCGTCCCTGTCCGCCGGCGGGCTGTTGTACGTGTCGACGCGCTCCTGCCCGGTCAGCGCGGCGATGGCATCCATGACGCGTGCCGTCGCCTCCCGACGCACCGGCAGCGGATGGCGCTGGCCGATGTGCTCGAAGTGCAGCGGGTCGCCCACATGCATCTCGAACGCCGCCGAGCGCACGCGGTTGGAGTCCGGCGCCTGGAGGTTCTCGGTCCCCTTCAGTCCCACCGGCACCACCGGCAGTCCGGTGGCCAGCGCGAGCCAGCCCACTCCGTTCTTGCCGCGGTAGAGTCGCCCGTCCCGGCTGCGGGTGCCCTCCGGGTAGATCCCGACGCCGTGGCCCGAGGCGGCGATGTCTCCCAGCTGGTGCAGCGCCTCCACGCTCGCCGACTTCTTCTGCCGCTCCACCGGCACGGACCCGACCGACTCGAAGAAGATCTTCATGGCCCGTCCCTTGATCCCGGGCTGCGTGAAGTACTCAGCCTTGGCGAAGAAGCTCACGGGCCGCGGGAAGATCGCCTGGATCAGCACCGAGTCCAGGAACGACAGGTGATTGCTGGCGACGACGAAGCCCCCCTCGGCAGGGACCTTCTCCAGCCCGGTGATCGTGGGGCGACAGGTGAGCTTCACGTAGGCGGAGAACGCCTTGCGGATCGCATCGTGGGTGACCACGCGCTTCGGGGCGGGCGCGGTGGGGTCTGTGCTCACGTGCTGATCCTTCGAGTCGCCGGGCGCAGGGCGCCGTCTGTGCTGGGCCGCGGTTCAGTGTACCCGGTGCGAGGCCCGTCACGGCCACCGCCTCGGCCCTGCGCGCAGGTCACCGGGCGGGAGCGGCTGCTGTGCCGCCGCCACCCTCCGCCCGGGCGTCGCCCGGGCGCCGTCCGCCCGCAGGACGGGGTCGATCAGAGCAGATGCCCCAGGAAGCGACCCGTGTGCGAACCGGTGTGGTCCGCCTGCGCGGCGACGGCCTCGGGAGTCCCCTCCGCGACGATCCTTCCGCCGCCTGTGCCCCCTTCTGGCCCGAGGTCGATGATCCAGTCGGCAGACTTGATGACGTCCAGGTTGTGCTCGATGGTCACCACGGTGTTGCCCTTGTCCACCAGGCTCTGCAGGACGCCGAGCAGCTTGCGGATGTCCTCGAAGTGCAGGCCAGTGGTGGGCTCGTCCAGGACGTAGATGCTGCGGCCCTTGGACCTCTTCTGGAGCTCCGAGGCGAGCTTCACTCGCTGGGCCTCACCGCCGGAGAGCGTGGTCGCGGCCTGACCCAGGCGCACGTACCCGAGGCCCACGTCCACCAGCGTGGTGAGGTGCCGGGCGATGGGCGCGAACGCGGAGAAGAACTCTGCGGCCTCCTCGATCGGCATGTCGAGGACCTCGGCGATGTTCTTCCCCTTGTAGTGCACCTCGAGCGTCTCGCGGTTGTACCGCGCCCCTTGGCAGACCTCACACGGCACGTAGACGTCCGGCAGGAAGTTCATCTCGATCTTCAGGGTGCCGTCGCCGGAGCAGGCCTCGCAGCGGCCCCCCTTGATGTTGAAGGAGAACCGTCCCGGCTGGTATCCGCGGGTCTTGGACTCCTGCGTCTCAGCGAACAGCTTCCGGATGTGGTCGAAGACGCCGGTGTAGGTGGCCGGGTTGGACCGCGGGGTGCGGCCGATGGGGCTCTGGTCGACGTGGATGACCTTGTCGAGATGGTCCACTCCGTCGATGCGACGGTGCCGCCCCGGCACCTGCCGGGCGTTGTTGAGCCTGTTGGCCAGCGACTTGTAGAGGATCTCGTTGATCAGGGTGGACTTCCCGGAGCCCGAGACTCCGGTGACGGCCAGGAAGACGCCCAGCGGGATGTCCACGCTGACGTCGGCGAGGTTGTTCTCATGGGCGTCGACGATGCGCAGGCTGCGCTGGGGGTCCACGGGGCGCCGCGACGGCGGCACGGCGATCGCGCGCCGACCGGCCAGATAGTCGCCGGTGATGGACTCCTCATTGGCCTTGAGGCCCTCCACGGATCCGGAGTGCACGATCCGTCCGCCGCGCTCTCCGGCTCCCGGACCGATGTCGACGACCCAGTCGGCCTCGCCGATGGTGTCCTCGTCATGCTCCACGACGATCAGGGTGTTGCCCAGGTCCCTGAGACGCGTGAGCGTCTGGATGAGTCGGGTGTTGTCGCGCTGGTGCAGACCGATCGAGGGCTCGTCGAGCACATAGAGCACACCCACCAGCCCGGAGCCGATCTGCGTGGCCAGCCGGATGCGCTGCGCCTCGCCGCCGGAGAGCGTGCCGGCCGCCCGCTCCAGGTTCAGGTATCCCAGGCCCACGTCCAGCAGGAAGTTCAGCCGCGCCAGGATCTCCTTGAGCACCTGCTCGGCGATGGTCGCATCCCTGGCGGAGAGGCTCAGACCCGAGAAGAACGCCACGATCTCGTCCAGCGGGCTGCGGGAGACCTCGGCGATGGACCGACCCTCGATCAGGACGGACAGTGAGGCGGGATTCAGGCGCTGCCCGTCGCAGTCCGGACACGGCACCTGACGCATGTACTGCTCGTAATGGTCCCGGGCGTTGTCCGACTCCGTCTCCTCATACTTGCGATGGATGTAGGAGAGCACGCCTTCGAAACCAGTGGAGTACTTCCGCTCCCGGCCGAAGCGATTCCGATACTGGACGACCACCTTGTGGTTCCGCCCGTGCAACAGCGCCTTCCGGGCCTTCTTGGGAAGCTCTCGCCAGGGGACGTCCAGGGAGAAGTCGAGGTCTTCGGCCAGCGCGCGGATGAGCCGCAGCCAGTACTCACTGGAGGCCTTCCCCCGGTTCCAGGGGGCGATCGCTCCGTCGGCCAGGGAGAGCGTGTCGTCCGGAATGACCAGCTCCTCGTCCACCTCGAGCCGAGAGCCGATGCCCGAGCAGGTCTGGCAGGCGCCGAAGGGCGAGTTGAAGGAGAAGGAACGCGGCTCGATCTCATCGATCGACAGCGGATGCTCATTGGGACAGGCCAGGTTCTCGGAGAAGCTGCGCAGCTTGGGGCCTTCGAGGCCGTCCGGCACCTTCTCGGGGTTCTCCGGCGAGCCGTCCTCCGCCAGGTCGACCAGGTCGATCACCGCTCGTCCTTCTGCCAGACGCAGAGCCGTCTCGATCGAATCGGTGAGCCGCTGGCGCATGCCCTCCCGGATGACCAGGCGGTCGATGACCACGTCGATGTGGTGCTTGATCTGCTTCTCGAGCACCGGTGGGTCGTTGAGCTGGATCTGCTCGCCGTCCACCACGGCCCGGGCGAAGCCCTGTCCGGCCAGGTCTCGGAAGAGGTCCTTGAACTCGCCCTTGCGCCCGCGCACGACCGGCGCCAGGACCTGGAAGCGGGCTCCCACCGGCAGGTCCAGGATCTGGTCCACGATCTGCTGAGGGGTCTGCCGCTCGATCCGCTCTCCACACACGGGGCAGTGCGGAACGCCGATGCGGGCCCAGAGCAGACGCAGATAGTCATGGATCTCGGTGACGGTTCCGACCGTCGACCGCGGGTTCCGCGAGGTCGACTTCTGATCGATGGAGACCGCCGGCGACAGCCCCTCGATGAAGTCGACGTCGGGCTTGTCCACCCGCCCGAGGAACATGCGCGCGTACGCCGAGAGCGACTCGACGTACCGCCGCTGCCCCTCGGCGAAGATGGTGTCGAACGCCAAGGAGGACTTCCCCGAGCCGGAGAGGCCGGTGAAGACGATGAAGGCGTTGCGCGGAAGCTCCACGGCCACGTCGTGCAGGTTGTGCTCCCGGGCCCCCTGGACGACGATGCGGTCCGCCTCGGCACGACCCACGGTGCCGTTGGCGCCGGACTTCCGGCGCGCACCCCGGCTGTAGTAGTCGTCGACGGATTCGATCACGGCGCCGTCGATCGCGGCAACTGGCTCAGACACGCGCACCAGTGTATGCCCGCACCTTCGATCGAACAAATATTCGATCACCCGGGCCGTTCGCCGGCCGCACGGACCCGGATGGCAGGATGGAGGCGTGACGACCCGCCCCACCTCCCCCGCCCTGCAGGACGACGAGCCCTCCGCAGACGACGGCGCTCCCCTCGTCCTCTTCGACCTTGACGGCACCCTCGTGGACCCCGCCGGTTCGATCACCGGCGGCATCGCCGCGGCCCTGGCCGCGCACGGGATCAACGTGCCCGACCAGCCCACGCTGGAGGGCATGGTCGGCCCGCCGCTCGCCGCCAGCCTGCTGTCCCTGCCGGGCGTGACCACCGAGATGCTGCCGGGCCTCGTGGCGCACTATCGAGCCGGCTACCTCGCCCACGGCATGGCGGCCTCCAAGGTCTACCCCGGACTCCGGCAGCTCCTGGCCGACCTGCGGAAGGCAGGCGTCGCCCTGGCGGTGGCCACCTCGAAGCCGCAGCCGCTGGCGGAGCGACTGCTCGAGGTCCAGGGCCTGGCGGGCGCCGTCGACGTCGTCGCAGGCTCGGATCCGGACGAGACCGTGCCCCATGCCGGCAAGGCGCCGATCCTCGCGGCCGCACTGAGGGACGTGGCCCGCGCCTCGGACCGCGATCCGAGCGGCGGCCCCTCTCGGCCCCGAGCGGCGATGGTCGGGGATCGGATCTTCGACGTCGAGGGCGCCCAGGTCCATGGGATCCCCTGTGTCGGCGTGCGGTGGGGCAGCGCCCCGGCCGGGGAGCTCGAACAGGCCGGCGCCGACGTCGTGGTCGACGACTCGCAGGGGCTCCGAGATGCACTCGAGCACCTTCTCGATGTGCCGCTCGGGGACAGCGCAGCCGAGGATCCGGCCGAGGGCTCGGCATCGCCATGGCGTCTGATCGACAGCAGACCATAGACTGTCACCCATGGCCACCGACAGCTCTCTGATCCATGACCTTCCGGCGATCACCGTCCGCCGCGTCGCGGTCTCCGAGATGAGCAACAACGTCTACCTGCTCACCGCGAAGAAGTCCGGGGTCCAGGTGCTCATCGACGCCGCCGACGACGTCCCGGCGATCCGCGCGATGCTGGCCGAAGCCGCCGTCGACACCCCCTGCGCGCCGCAGCTGCGCGCCGTGCTCACCACGCATCGTCACTGGGACCACATCCGCGCGCTGCCCGAGCTCGCCGCCGACGTGGACACGGTCGCGGGACAGGACGACGCCGGTGCGATCGAGGAGGCCGAAGGCGTGCGGATCGACCGTCGGGTCGACCACGGCGACCTGGTGCAGTATGACGGCATCGCGCTGGACGTCATCCAGCTGCGCGGCCACACCCCTGGTTCGGTGGCCTTCGTGTACCCCGTCGAAGACGGCCCCACCCACATCTTCACCGGAGACTCGCTGTTCCCCGGCGGCGTCGGAAAGACCTGGAGCGCAGAGGACTTCCGCACGCTGATCGACGACGTCGAGGCGCGGCTCTTCGCGGCCTTCCCGGACGACACCGTCATCCACCCCGGACATGGCGACCCCACGACGCTGGGCGCGGAACGGCCCGAGCTCGCCGCGTGGCGGGAGCGCGGCTGGTAGTGGCGGCCCTGCGACTCGACTCCCTGCGTCCTGTCCCCGCTGCGGACGGCGTCCCCGACCCCGAGAGCCTCGTCGAGGCCTTCACCGGATGGACCGCCCAGCGTGGGATCACCCTCTACCCCGCCCAGGAGGACGCTGTCCTGGAGCTCGCGGACCGGCGGCACGTCATCATGGCCACCCCGACCGGCTCCGGGAAGTCCCTGGTGGCCACGGCCGCCCACTTCTTCGCCCTGTGCCGCGGCGAACGCAGCGTCTACACCGCTCCGATCAAGGCGCTCGTCTCCGAGAAGTTCTTCGCGCTCGTGGAGATCTTCGGCGCGGAGAACGTCGGGATGGTGACCGGAGACTCGGCGGTCAACGCCCACGCCCCGATCATCTGCTGCACGGCGGAGATCCTGGCCAACGAAGCTCTGCGCGACGGCACGGAGGCCGACGTCGGGCCCGTCATCATGGACGAGTTCCACTTCTATGCGGACCCCCAGCGCGGATGGGCCTGGCAGGTGCCCCTGCTGGAGCTTCCCCAGGCTCAGTTCCTGCTGATGTCCGCCACCCTCGGCGACACCAGCCGCTTCGAGCGCCGCATCGCCGAGCGGACCGGCCGAGACGTCGTCACCGTCTCCTCGGTCCAGCGTCCGGTGCCGCTGCACTTCGAGTACTCCACCACGCCGCTGCAGCACAAGCTCGAGGACCTCGTCGCCGACGGACAGGCGCCGGTCTACGTGGTGCACTTCTCCCAGCGCGAGGCCGCGGAACGTGCCGCCGGGCTCGCCTCTCTGAACGTGGCCGGCAAGGAGGACCGGGAGCGCATCCGGCAGCGCCTGGAGACCTTCCGCTTCGCCAAGGGGTACGGCAAGGTGCTCAATCGGCTGCTGCGGTCCGGCATCGGCGTCCACCATGCCGGGATGCTCCCCAAGTACCGGCGCCTCGTGGAGCAGCTCGCCCAGGACGGGCTGCTGAAGGTCATCTGCGGCACCGACACCCTCGGCGTCGGCATCAACGTGCCCATCCGCACCGTAGTGCTCACCGCCCTGAGCAAGTACGACGGCGAGCGGACGCGCCAGCTCAACGCCCGTGAGTTCCACCAGATCGCCGGACGGGCGGGGCGCGCCGGCTTCGACACCGAGGGCCGGGTGGTCGTGCAGGCCCCCGAGCATGTCATCGAGAACGAGCAGGCGCTGCGCAAGGCGCGGGCCAAGCACGGGGACGACGAGAAGAAGGTCGCCCAGGCGGTCCGCTCCACGGGGAAGAAGAAGCCGCCCGACGGCTTCGTCTCCTGGTCGGAGAAGTCCTTCGACCGACTCGTGGAGGCGACGCCGGAGCCGATGGTCTCACGCATGCAGATCAGCTATGCGATGGTGCTGCAGCTCCTGCAACGCCCTGAGGACCCGATCCTGGCCATGCGTCGGCTCATCCGCGGCTCCGACGAGACCCCGGCCCGGCAGGCGATCCTCCAGCGGCGGGCGCTGCAGATCCTGCGGGAGCTGCTCACCGCTGGCGTGCTGGAGCGACTGGAGGCTCCCGACGAGGACGGGCGCACAGTGGACCTGACGCTCGACCTGCAGGACGACTTCGCGCTGAACCAGCCGCTGGCCCCCTTCGCCGTCGCCGCGCTGGAGCTCCTGGACCCGGAGTCGGAGACCTACGCCCTGGACGTCATCTCCGTGATCGAGGCGATCCTGGAGACTCCGTATCAGGTGACCGGCGCCCAGGTGAAGAAGCTCAAGTCCGAGAAGATCGGTGAGCTGAAGGCCGAGGGTGTGGACTATGTGGAACGGATGCGCATCCTCGATGAGATGACCCATCCCCAGCCGCTGGGCGAGCTGCTGACCCAGCAGTTCGAGGTGTATCGGACCTCGGCGCCCTGGGTGGGCGACCATGAGCTGGCGCCCAAGGCGGTCGTGCGGGACATGGTCGAGCGGGCTTTCGGCTTCGTCGACATGGTCAACCACTATCAGCTCACCCGCTCGGAGGGGGTGCTGCTGCGGTATCTCACCGACGCCTACAAGGCGCTGCGCCAGACCGTGCCGCAGCAGAAGGTGACCGAGACGCTGGAGGATCTGGTCGAGTGGCTCGGCGAGATGATCCGCCAGACCGACAACTCGCTGCTCGAGGAGTGGGAGCGGCTGGCCTCCGGGGCCGAGGACTCCACGGCGGAGGATCTCGAGCTCAGTACCGAGGCGCCGGCAGAACCGGAGGGCGTGACCCACAATGTGCGGGCCTTCCGCGTGATGGTGCGCAACGCGATGTTCCTGCGGGCCGAGCTCTTCGCCCAGGAGAAGGAGCAGCAGCTCGAGCAGCTCGACGGGGACTCCGGGTGGGACGCCGAACGGTGGGGGAAGGCCATGGACACGTTCTTCGACGTCTACGACGATGTGTTCACCGATGCTTCCTCCCGCGGCCCGGCGCTCATCCGCATCGATGAGTCGCCGGAGGGCCGCCCGGGCTTCTGGCGGGCGGTGCAGGTCCTCGACGACGCCGACGGCAATCACGACTGGGCGATCCACGCCTGGATCGATCTGGCCTCCTCCGACGAGGTCGGCGCCCCGGTGGTGCTGGTCGATCACGTCGGCGAGGTCCACCACGAGCCGGCAGCCTGACCGTCGTCGCAGCCCACCAGTCCGGCGGGATGACCTCCGGATGTGCCGTGTGCCACACTTGATCCGCGGTGGGAGCTGACCACCTCGCCCGAGTCAGCTCCCATCGTCCCACCTCAGCGGCAGAGCACCGCTGAGGAGCCCCACGACGACGCACGCCCGGCCAGCCGACAGAGCGGGACCGGCCAGCAGAGAGAGACAGCATGACCTCGACGTCTTCCCCTGTCCGCACCCTCCTCGACGGCACCCGCCTGACGGAGCACCGGCTGCGGGTCCCCCTGGACCACGCGGCCCCCGACGGTGAAGGCCTCGACCTGTTCGCCCGTGAGTTCGTCACGCCGGAGGCCGCCGCCCGCGGTGAGGACCACGTGGCCCGGATGCCCTGGCTGCTGTTTCTGCAGGGCGGGCCCGGCGGCAAGGGCACCCGTCCGGCGCGGACCCCGGCGTGGATGCAGGAGGCCGGCAGCCGCTTCCGCATCCTGATGCTGGATCAGCGAGGCACCGGCCTGTCCACCCCGCTGACCCGCCATTCGGTGCTCCGCAGGGGCCGCGCAGCGGAGCAGGCCGCCTATCTGCGACGCTTCCGGGCTGACGCCATCGTCCACGACGCCGAGGCCTTCCGTCGGCACCTGGGCCTGCAGAGCTGGAGCGTGCTGGGGCAGAGCTTCGGCGGGTTCTGCACCCTGACCTATCTGTCCCTCTTCCCCGACTCACTGGACAGGGCGCTCATCACGGGCGGCCTTCCTCCTCTGACGGGCCACGCCGACCGGGTGTACCAAGCCACCTACGCGAAGATGGCGGCCCGGAACCGGGAGCACTTCGCCCGGTTCCCCGAGGACCGCGACAGGCTGGACGAGATCGTCGATCACCTCCGCCGCCACGAGGTGCTCCTGCCGGACGGCTCCCCGCTGACGGTCCCCCGTCTGCAGTCGGTGGGCATGCTGCTGGGTGGGAACACGCGGGCCGACTCTCTGCACTACCTGCTCGAGGAGGCCTTCGTCGCGCCGGGGACGGACGCGCTGTCCGACACGTTCCTGCACGCAGTCCACCAGCAGATCTCCTTCGCAGCGGCCCCCATGTATGCGGTGATGCACGAATCGATCTACGGTCAGCCCGCCGAGATGACGGACGGCCGCGGCGACACCGGCTGGGCGGCTGAGCGCGTGCTCGAAGACCACCCCGAGTTCTGCCCGACCCGGACCTCCCCGATGCTCACCGGAGAGATGATCCTGCGCCACCACCTGGCGCTGGACCCCGCGCTGGCACCCCTGGCGGAGGCCGCAGACCGACTGGCCGACGTCGACGACTGGGAGCCTCTCTACGACCTGGATCAGCTGGCACGGAACGAGGTCCCCACGGCGGCCGCCGTCTACACCGACGACGTCTATGTGGCCCGCGAGCTCTCCCTGGAGACCGCCTCCCGGGTCCGCGGGCTCAGCGTGTGGGAGACCGATGAGTTCCACCACGACGGTCTGCACGACGATGGAGCGAGGATCCTGCGGGAGCTGCTGCACCGCACTGACGCCTCAGCAGGCGCCCGGGACGGCCGGGCTGACGCCTCCGAGGAGGCTCAGGCGCCGTCAACGCGGTACTCCACATGAGACGCTCGTCGGGCAGCTCCGCTCAGGAGACGCCTCCCTCATGAGCTCTGCGCGGCGTGCTCCTCGTCCTCGCGCCGCGCGCGGGCTGCCGAGGTGAGCAGCGAGCTGATCACGGTGACGGCCAGCACCGCGACGATCACGATGAGCGAGAGCCCCGTGGAGATCTCCGGCACGGGAACGTTCTCGCCGCCGTTGATGAACGGCAGGTTGTTCTCATGCAGGGCGTGGAGCACCAGCTTGACCCCGATGAAGCCGAGGATCACTGCCAGACCGTAGGACAGGTGGACCAGCCGGTCCAGCAACCCGTCGATCAGGAAGTACAGCTGCCGCAGCCCCATCAGCGAGAACGCCGTGGCCGCGAACACGATGTACGGCTCCTGGGTCAGCCCGTAGATCGCCGGGATCGAGTCCACGGCGAAGAGGATGTCGGTGCCGCCGATGGCCACCATGACCAGCAGCATCGGCGTGAGCATCCGTTTCCCGTCCACCCGCGTGACGAGCCGGTCGCCGTCGTAGTGGTCGGTGGTGTGCAGGAAACGCCGGGCCAGACGAATGATGATGTTGTCCGCCTCCTCGGCCGCGTCCTCTCCCGCGGCGCCCTTCTTCAGCAGCTGGACGGCGGTGACCAGCAGGATGAGGCCGAAGAGGTAGAACACGTCGGAGAAGGCATGGATGAGGCCGGCCCCGACCAGGATGAAGGCGGTGCGGGCGATCAGGGCGAAGACGATGCCGAACAGCAGGACCTTCTGCTGGTCCTCCCGGGGGACGTTGAAGCTGGCGATGATCACCAGGAAGACGAACAGGTTGTCCACCGAGAGCGCCTTCTCGGTGACATAGCCTGCGTAGTACTCGGTGGCCAGGGCAGGGTCGCCCATGGCGAGGAACACGAGTCCGAAGGCCAGGGCAGCGCCGATGTAGAGGGCCGACCAGACCGCGGCCTCCCGGATGCTCGGGATGTGCGCCTGGCGCACGTGGAAGACGAAGTCGAAGGCCAGCAGGCCGACGATGAGCAGGATGGTGAGTCCCCAGACCAGGGGTGTGATCTCCACAGGAGAGGGTCCTTTCGACAGTCACGAGGATGTGGGTGGTCCTCGCGAGTCTCTCCCCCGGACGCCTGCGCGATCCTGATGGATCTGCCGGCTCCCGACCGCTGTGCCCGGCAGGTCGACGACGACCCGCGTGCTGACGTGCACACCGCTGACGGATACTCCCTCACGCAGAGATCAGCATACACCCGCAGGCGCGGGCGGGCCCTGAAGGAGCCAGGAACCGGATCCCTGGCCGTGCTCAGTCGTGTCCGGCCTGCTGCATCTGGCGCAGCTCCTTCTTCAGGTCCCCGATCTCGTCCCGGAGCCGGGCGGCCAGCTCGAAGTTCAGCTCTTCGGCGGCGTGGTGCATCTGCCCGGTCATCTGCTCGATGAGGTCCGCCAGGTCGGCCGCCGGCGTCGTCGACGCGATGCTTCCCGCCGAAGCCGCCTCCGGGGACCCGGCATCCTGTGCGGCCGCACCCGAGGCGGAGCCCTCGAACCCGGTGTAGCCGCGATGGCCCTTGCCGTACTCGAAGCCGGTGGCCAGCCCGCCCATGCCCTGCAGCAGGTCCGCCGTGTCGGCGTCCTCGCGGGCCAGCTGGTCGGTGATGTCGGCGATCTTCTTCTGCAGCGGCTTGGGGTCGATGCCGTGCTCATCGTTGTAGGCCTTCTGGATCTGCCGACGCCGTTCGGTCTCGTCGATGGCCTGACGCATGGAGTCGGTGATCCGGTCGGCGTACATGTGCACCTGTCCGGAGACGTTGCGGGCGGCGCGGCCGATCGTCTGGATCAGCGAACGGGTGGAGCGCAGGAAGCCTTCCTTGTCCGCGTCCAGGATCGACACCAGGGAGACCTCCGGCAGGTCCAGACCCTCCCGCAGCAGGTTGATTCCCACGACGACGTCGTGGACGCCCCTGCGCAGGTCGCGGAGGATCTCCACACGCTTGAGGGTGTCCACGTCGGAATGGAGGTATTCGACCTTGATCCCGTGGTCCAGCAGATACTCCGTCAGGTCCTCGGCCATGCGTTTGGTCAGCGTGGTGACCAGCACCCGTTCGTCGCGCGCCGTCCTCTGGCGGATCTCGCCGAGCAGGTCGTCGATCTGGCCCTTCGTCGGCTTCACCACCACCTCGGGATCGATGAGTCCCGTGGGGCGGATGATCTGTTCGACCACGCCGTCGGAGATGCCGAGCTCGTAGGGGCCCGGAGTCGCCGAGAGGTAGACGGTCTGCCCGATCCGCTCCAAAAACTCGTCCCATGTCAGCGGCCGGTTGTCCATCGCCGACGGCAGACGGAACCCGTGCTCCACGAGTGTGCGCTTCCGGGACATGTCCCCTTCGTACATGCCGCCGATCTGCGGGATCGTGACATGGGATTCGTCGACGATCAGCAGGAAGTCGTCCGGGAAGTAGTCCAGCAGACAGTGCGGAGCGGATCCCGGAGGCCGGCCGTCGATGTGCCGCGAGTAGTTCTCGATGCCGTTGCAGAAACCCATCTGCTGCATCATCTCGAGGTCGTAGGTCGTGCGCATGCGCAGCCGCTGGGCCTCCAGCAGCCTGTCCTGGGACTCCAGCTCGGCCAGCCGCTCGCGCAGCTCGTCCTCGATGGCGGTGATGGCCTTCGCCATGCGGTCGTCGCCGGCCACGTAATGGCTGGCGGGGAAGATGTACATCTCCTCCTCCTCACGCACCACGGTGCCCGTGAGCGGATGGAGGGTGTGGATCGCCTCGATCTCGTCGCCGAAGAACTCGATGCGCACCGCGAGCTCCTCGTACATGGGGATGATCTCCACCGTGTCCCCGCGCACCCGGAAGGTCCCTCGGTGGAAGTCGGTGTCGTTGCGCACGTACTGCATCCCCACGAATCGGCGCAGCAGATCATCGCGGTCCAGCGTGTCCCCACGCCGCACCGGCACCATCTGGGCGATGTACTCCTCCGGAGTGCCCAGACCATAGATGCACGAGACCGTAGCCACGACGACGACGTCCCGGCGGGTCAGCAGCGCATTGGTGGCGGAGTGCCGGAGCCGCTCGACCTCCTCATTGATGGATGAGTCCTTCTCGATGAAGGTGTCCGTCTGCGGAACGTAGGCCTCGGGCTGGTAGTAGTCGTAGTAGGAGACGAAGTACTCGACGGCGTTGTGCGGCAACAGTTCGCGGAACTCGTTGGCCAGCTGAGCGGCGAGCGTCTTGTTCTGCACCATGATGAGCGTCGGGCGCTGCACCCGCTCCACGAGCCACGCGGCGGTCGCCGACTTGCCGGTGCCCGTGGCGCCCATGAGCACGACGTCCTTCTCGCCGCCTTCGATGCGTTCGGCCAGCTCCTCGATCGCCTTCGGCTGGTCGCCGGAGGGCTGATAGGGGCTGACCACTTCGAAGGGAGCCACTGTGCGGCTGATCTTCGGCGCCAGAGACATCGTCCACTCGCCTCCCGTCCATGGGTCTCGCGGGCCAGGTTCCGGCCCCCAGGACAGCCTACCGCCTCACGCTCGAAGATGTCTTCGATCCGGGACCGTCGATCCCGCACAGCTGATCCGGACCGCTCATCCCGGACTGTCCGGGCGCCCTGCCCCGCGACGCCCGTTCAGGCTCGGCCGATGAGACCTCCGCGGTCGGACCGGGACAGCCGGTCCATCAGCTCGTCCACCCGAGCCTCCAGATCCTCCAGACTCCCGGAGTTGTCCAGCACGACGTCGGCGACCTCCGCGCGCTGCGCATCGGTGGCCTGCGCCTCGATCCGCGCTCGGGCGTCCGCCTCGGTGCCGTCCCGATCCTCGACGATGCGGCGGACCCTCTCCTCCTCCGGGGCCTGGACCACCACGACGAGGTCGAAGCGGTCGGCCTGCCCGGTCTCGACGAGCAGGGGGATGTCCTCCACCACCACGCTGCCGGGCGGAGCCTGCTCGCGCAGCGCCCGAGCCTGCTGACGCACCCGGGGATGGACGATGCTGTTGAGCCGCCGACGCGCCTCGGGGTCGGAGAAGACGATCGCGCCCAGCGCGGCCCGATCCAGCGCTCCCTCGGCGGTCAGCACGGACTCTCCGAAGGCCTCGACGACCTCCGCCAGGCCCTCACCCCCGGGCTGCAGCGCGTAGCGGGAGAGGACGTCGGCGTCGATCACGACGGCGCCCCGGGCGGCCATCCTCTGAGCGACCGCCGACTTCCCGGAGGCGATCCCTCCGGTCAGGCCCACCAGCACGGTGCCACCGGGCCCGGGGGCCGGAGTCGAGGGCGCAGGTGACTCCACATCCGGGTCGCCGCCGGGGCCGGGCCGGCGGGCGGAGGAAGGTCGGGTCATGGGACGAGTCTATGCAAGAATCCGCCCATGACGCTTCCACCCGGTCCTCGCCTGCCGGCCACGGCCCAGACCCTGATGACCTACGGCGGAAGGATGCGTGCCTTCCCTCGGCTGCGTGCCCGCTATGGCTCCACCTTCACGCTCCGGCTGCTGCCGGGTCCGCAGACCGTCGTGCTGTTCTCGGACCCTGAGGACATCCGTCAGATCTTCGCCGGCGACTCCTGGGAGTTCAGCGGAGCCGGGGGCAATGAGGTGCTGCGTGCCGCCATGGGTGATCAGTCGGTCATGCTCACCGACGGCCAGGATCACCGGGCCCTGCGCCGAGCGCTGATGCCCGCGTTCTCACCCCGTGCGGTCCAGGGTCACCGAGAGACGGTCCGACGCCTGGTCGCCGCGGAGGTCTCCGGCTGGCGGCCCGGAGACCGGATCGACGCCCTGGACCGGATGAGCGCGGTGACCTTGGACATCATGCTCCACGTCGTGTTCGGCGTGACCTCGGCCGACCGTCTCGAACGTCTTCGGCCGCGGGTGCTGCGGCTCGTGGAGGTGGGGCCGGTGGTCGCCTTGGGCTGGCTGTATCCCCGACTGCGCGGGATTCCTCCGTGGCGCGCCGAGCGCAGGAACCTGCGGCAGCTCGACGAGATCATCGCGGAGGAGCTGGCCGCCCGCCGGACCGCGGCTCCCTCGGGAGCCCGACCCGAGGACGGATCCCGACCCGACGCCGGATCGGGAGTCGGCGGTTCGGGAGCCGGCAGTTCGGGGGATGACGTGCTGTCGATGCTGATCGACGCCGGGCTGGACGACGCCCAGCTGCGCGACCAGCTGATCACCCTGGTGCTGGCCGGGTACGAGACCACGGCCTCGGCGCTGGCTTGGACCCTGCATGAGCTCGGCCGCCATGACGAGGTGCGGCGCAGGGCGGGGCATGCCGCCGACGTCGGAGACGACGACTACCTGGAGGCCTGCCTGAAGGAAGCGATCCGGCGGCACCCCATCATCGACTTCGTGGCACGCACCCTGCGCACCGAGCAGCACATCGGCGGCTGGAGGATCCCTGCCGGGGTCACCGTGGCCCCGGCCATCATGCTCACCCAGATGGATCCGCAGCTCGTGCCGGACCCGGAGGACTTCGCCCCGGAGCGGTTCCTCGACGGAACTCACGACCCGGGGGCTTGGATCCCGTTCGGAGGCGGCGTCCGCCGATGCCTCGGGGCGGCCTTCGCCCAGATGGAGGGCGTGGAGGTCCTCAGAGAGGTGCTCCGCCGTGTGGATCCGGTGGCGGACCGGCCGGCCGGGACGCGGCTGCGCAACATCACCAACGTCCCCCGGGACGGGGCTCCGCTGCGCCTCCGGCACCGGTGAGGGGAACAGGCGGCGAGGTCCAGGGGCACGGCGGGTCGGACCGCGGTCCGACCCGCCGTGCCCCTGCCCGTTTCAGCGCCGGACGCCGTCGGGGTCCGTCGGGTCGACCAAGGGGGTCTCTCCCGTGCGGATCCGATACTCCTCGACGATCTCCGGCTGCTCGACGTGCTCCACCTCCGGGGCGCCTTCCGGCTGGGTGCCCTCCTGGAAGTCGGGGGCCACCACTGCCTCGACCAGGGAGTCGTCGGCCTCCTCCATGCGGCGCTCGTACTCCTCGGGCGGCAGGGTCTTCAGCCAGCGACGGGTCCGCAGGTAGCCGACCTCTCCGGCATCCTCCCGCATAGCTCGAGAGAGGTTGAACATCATCAGATAGCCCAGCAGGAAGAAGGGCAGGCCCAGCACGATGGCCACGTTCTGCAGGGCCTCGAGGCCGCCGTCGCCGGTGGCGGTGAGCAGGATCGCCGCGATCAGGCCGATGGACACCGCCCAGAAGCCCTTCTGATGGGCCGGCACCTTGCCCTCGAAGCCTGAGGACATGTCGTTGAGCACCAGAGCGCAGGAGTCCATGGAGGTGATGAAGAAGATCGAGACGAGCATGATCGCGACCGCCGAGGTCAACGTCACCAGCGGGAAGTCGCCGAGGAAGGCGAACAGCGCCCCGGGGATGTCTCCTTCGCCGACCACGCGTTCCACCAGGCCCCCGTCGCCGTGCATCTCGATGTCGAAGACTCCGGTGCCCCAGACGCCGAACCAGATGATGGTGAACGCCGTGGGCAGCCCCAGGACTCCGGCCACGAACTGCCGGACGGTGCGTCCCCGTGAGATGCGGGCGATGAAGATCCCCACGAAGGGCGACCAGGTGATGGTCCAGGCCCAGTAGAAGATGGTCCAGCCGTTCTGCCAGCCGGTGTCCGCCATCGTGTCGTTCCAGAACGCCAGCTCGGGCAGCATCGCCGCATAGACGCCCGTCCACTCGATCATGCCGCGCAACAGGTAGACGGTCGGCCCCGTGATCAGGATGAAGACCAGCAGCGCGATGGCCACCCAGATGTTGAAGTTGGAGAGCCGCTTGATGCCTCGGTTCACCCCGAGGAGCGTAGAGATCAGGGCCACGATCGTCACCGCGGTGATGATCATGATCTGAGACAGCGCCCCTTCGTCGATGCCGAAGAGCTCCGCGAGACCCGAGTTGATCTGCATGGTACCCAGACCGATCGACACCGCCACGCCGAAGACGGTGCCCACAATCGCCAGGATGTCGATGGCCTTCCCGGCCGGTCCGTGGATCTTCTCCCCCAGCAGCGGCTGGAAGATGGAGGACACTCGCGGGGGAAGGTTGCGTTTGTAGATGAAGTAGGCGAACGCCAGGCCGGGAAGCGTGAAGATCGTCCAGGTGTGCAGTCCGAAGTGGTACAGCGTGAAGCCCATCGCTTCGGACGCCGCCTCCGCGGTGCCGCCGACCACGGTGGTGGGGTCGACGCTGCCTCCGCCGTCGACGATCTCCGCGGCCTCGTCCGCGGAGATGCCCCGCGGCGGGTTCGCGAAGTGGTTCACCGGCTCGGCCACGGCCCAGAACATCAGGATCGTTCCGATCCCAGCGGCGAAGAGCATCCCGAACCAGGAGACGTCCGAGTGCTCAGGGGTCTCGTCGTCCTGACCGAGGCGCATCCGTCCGAAGCGTCCGAGGGCGATGTAGATGAGGAAGAGCAGGAAGATCGTCACGCCGGAGACGTAGAACCAGCCGAGGTTGTCATAGATCCACCCCGATCCGGTGCCGAAGAACTCCCCCATGCCGGTCGGGTTGAGCAGGGTGAGCACGACGAATCCCAGGATGATCGCCGCCGAGGCGAAGAACACCACAGGGCTTGTCCGCAGTCTGAACAGGTCGTGGAACCTTTCGAGCATCAGGATGCCTTTCGTCGGTCTGCCTGGTGTCCGGGGCGCCGATCTCAAGGTGCGGTCTCGGTGTTCCGGAACGTGTCACTCACCGTAGGAGAATATGGGATTGTTTTCACGTTTTCACCGATGACGGCGTGTAGCCCCAGGTGGATGCGTACACTCTACGGGCCGTCGCCTCCCGCGACCAGGCCCTCGGCACCCCTCCGCATGTCATCTTCGCCGCGGATCATCCCCTCACGAGAACGGCATTCATGATGGTCCGCAATGACTCCTGAACATCGGCTGATCATCACCTGAATGCCAGCAGGTTCGGCGAGCTCCTCTAGACTGGTGGCCCATGAGCCCCTCCCTCGCCGGCCGCCTGAGCACCCTCCTCACCGAGGACGCCGAGGTCGTCGTCGAGCTGGAGCGCAGGAAGTCACGGTTCCTCACCGTGCTCCGACGCACCCCGACGCTCGAAGACGCCCAAGCGCTGGTCGACCGGCTGCGCCGCGAACACCACACCGCTCGGCACCATTGCAGCGCCTGGGTGATCGGACCGTCCCAGGAGCTCCGGCGCGGCAACGACGACGGGGAGCCCTCCGGCACCGCCGGGGCACCGATGCTGGAGGCCCTCACACACGCCACCACCATGGACGGACGACAGGACCTCACGGATGTCACCGCGGTGGTGGTGCGCTGGTTCGGCGGCACTCTGCTGGGCGCCGGCGGACTTGTGAGCGCCTACTCCGACTCCGTGGTCGCCGCGGTCGAGCAGGCGCGCGCCCACGGCCTGCTGCGCCGACGCCGTCGCCTGCGCCAGGTGAGTCTGCCGGCGCCGGTCGCGGTCGTCGGGCGCTGGGAGAACGAGCTCCGGGCCGCAGGGGTGACCGTGATGAGCACCGAGTACAGCACCGACGCGACCGCCCGGCTCAGCCTGGCCGTCGACGACACGGCCCAGGACCGCGAGGACCTCGAGGCACGGCTCGCCCAGCTGAGCTCGGGGCGCCCCTGCCTGCAGGAGGACGGCCACATCTGGGTGGAGCAGAGGCCATGAGCCCTTCTGACGTCCCCGCGTCCCCTGTGCCGGAGGGCCGGACGCCGGCGGTCCGGCCCTCGGCCCTGACGTCCCTCGCGCTCCTCGACGACCTCGATCAGCACCCTCCCGAAGGGCCCGGCGCCGATGCCGCCGACCGGCTGCTGCTGGATACGGCGGCCGCCTGGTGGACGGCCGGACATCCCCGCGACGCCGTCGCCGTGGCCGACGACCGCTGGGGCGCACTGACGCTGAGCCTGCTGGCCGCGCCGCCGGAGCTGCGCCCACTGACGCTGCGCACGGGTCAGGACGCCCGCAGCGGGGAGCTCGCCGCACAGGCCAACGCCGTCCGGCACGGTCTCACCGACAGCCTCCAGGCGCTCCCCCGGACCTGCGGCGTCACCGAGGAGCTGGTCGCCGGGGCCCGGACCGTGCTGATGCCGCTTCCCCGTGCTCTGGAGACCCTTCAGGACTGGACCTGGCTGGTGGCCGAGCACGCCGCCGACGACGTCGTCCTGCTCGCCGGCGGACGGGACAAGCACATGACCCGCTCCATGAACGAGGTGCTGGCCGCCTGCTTCACCGACGTGGTGCCCGGGCGCGGCCGCGGCAAGGCCCGTGTGCTGACCGCCCGAGGACCGCGCCGGGGACGCATCGCCCCGTTCCCCCGACGTCAGGACCACTCGGGGGTCTCCGACCTGGGCCTCCCGCCGCCGCTGACGCTGCACGCACAGGGGGCCGTCTATGGCGGGACCAGCCTGGACCCGGGCACGCGCCTGATGCTCAGCACTCTGGCCGACGGGTCCGCCGAGGCGCTGCCCTCCGCCGACGGCACACTGCTGGACCTGGGCTGCGGGAACGGCACCATCGCCGTGTGGGCGGCCCTCCGTGACCCCGACCTTCAGGTGACCGCCGTGGACCAGTCCGCCTCCGCCGTGGCCTCCACGCGGCTCAGCGCCGAGGCGGCCGGCGTCGCCGACCGGGTCCGCACCGTCCGAGACGACGGGCTGTCCCGCTGGCCGGACGGCTCCGTCTCCACCATCCTGCTGAACCCCCCGTTCCACCGGGGCAACGCGGTGGACCCCACGGTCGCCCACCGGCTCATCGCCGAGGCCGGTCGGGTGCTGGCTCCGGGCGGCCACCTGGTGTGCGTCTGGAACTCCCACCTGCGACACCGGCCGGTCCTCGAACGCCGGGTGGGCCCCACCCGGCAGCTCGCACGGAACCCGACCTTCACCGTCACCGAGTCGACCAGACGACGCTGACCCGGCGTCGCCCGGCCCGCCGCCGCCCACGACGAAGGCCCCGCCCCACCAGAGGTGGGACGGGGCCTTCAGCGACTCAGCAGATCCGTGCGGATCAGGCGTTGCCGGTCAGCTTCTCCCGCAGAGCGGCCAGCGCCTCGTCAGAGGCCAGGGTGCCCGCGTCCTCGGTCGGCTGAGCCGAGGAGTAGTTGGACGGAGCCGGCTCCGACGACTTGGAGCTGCTGCTGCTGCCGCCCACAGATGCCTGGGCAACGGCCTCGGCGTCGGCGGTGATGGCGGCGGCCACCTGCTTCTTGTGGGCCTCCCAGCGCTCCTGAGCGGCGGCGTACTGAGCCTCCCAGGCAGCGCGCTGCTCCTCGAAGCCCTCCATCCACTCGTTGGTCTCCGGGTCGAAGCCCTCGGGGTACTTGTAGTTGCCCTCGTCGTCGTACTCGGCGTCCATGCCGTACAGCGCCGGGTCGAACTCGGTGCCCTCGGGGTCCACGCCCTCGTTGGCCTGCTTCAGCGACAGGCTGATGCGGCGGCGCTCCAGGTCGATGTCGATGACCTTGACGAAGAGCTCCTCGCCGACGGACACGACCTGCTCCGCCAGGTCCACGTGGCGCACGGCGAGCTCGGAGATGTGCACCAGGCCCTCGATGCCGTCCTCGACGCGCACGAACGCGCCGAAGGGCACCAGCTTGGTGACCTTGCCGGGCACGATCTGGCCGAGGGCGTGGGTGCGGGCGAAGGTCTGCCACGGGTCTTCCTGGGTGGCCTTCAGGGACAGCGAGACACGCTCGCGGTCCATGTCCACCTCGAGGACCTCGACGGTGACCTCCTGGCCGACCTCGACGACCTCGTTCGGGTGGTCGATGTGCTTCCAGGAGAGCTCGGAGACGTGCACCAGACCGTCGACGCCGCCCAGGTCCACGAAGGCACCGAAGTTGACGATCGAGGAGACGGTGCCGGTGCGGACCTGGCCGCGCTCCAGCTTGTTGAGGAAGGAGGAGCGGACCTCGGACTGGGTCTGCTCCAGCCACGCCCGGCGGGACAGAACCACGTTGTTGCGGTTCTTGTCCAGCTCGATGATCTTGGCCTCGATCTCCTGACCGATGTACGGGGCCAGGTCGCGGACGCGACGCATCTCGACCAGGGAGGCCGGCAGGAAGCCGCGCAGCCCGATGTCGAGGATGAGGCCGCCCTTGACGACCTCGATGACGGTGCCGGAGACGACGCCGTCCTCGTCCTTGATGCGCTCGATGTCGCCCCAGGCGCGCTCGTACTGCGCACGCTTCTTGGAGAGGATCAGACGCCCTTCCTTGTCCTCCTTGGTGAGGACCAGAGCCTCCACCTGGTCGCCGACGGCGACGACCTCGTCCGGGTCGACATCGTGCTTGATGGACAGCTCGCGGGACGGGATGACGCCCTCGGTCTTGTACCCGATGTCGAGAAGGACCTCGTCACGGTCGACCTTGACGATGGTGCCTTCCACGAGGTCGCCGTCGTTGAAGTACTTCATGGTCTCGTCGACGGCGGCGAGGAACTCCTCAGCAGTGCCGATGTCGTTGATGGCGACCTGCGGGGCGGTTGCGGTGGTGGTCATGTAGTAGGGGCTCCGATATGGATTGTGTGCTGGACTGGTCAGTGCACGGTTCTCCATGCACTGAGCGACGGACGAATGACAGACTGCCGGCCCAGGCGCCACAGGGCGTCAGGGCCGAGCAGGATCAGTGTCAGAGGTCTGATTCGACTCTGTGCGCAGAACGCGCCCGCCCAGTCTATACTGCGCGGCCAATCGGGTTCAACCGGGCGGCGGCCGGGTCCTGATCCGCCGTGCGACGGCACCCAGAGACGGTCGGATCGCCCCGACGGCGGCCGCAGCCGACCGATCAGAAGTGCGTCGCGCAGTGCGGCGCCGTGGGCAGGTCCCAGCTGGCCGACAGACGGGCCAGCAGCTCCTGCTCCTCGGTCGCTCCCCCGTCCACGGCGAGGCGACCCACGGCGTGCAGGGCGCGCACTGAGACGTCGCCGAGCAGCAGCGAGCCCAGCGTCTCGGCATCGAGGGTCACCACCGGCAGCCGGTGCCCCACATCCGACGGTGACGGCTCCCCCACGAGGGCCTCCACCCGGGCCGACCCCTCGTGGACCTCCACGCGGTAGGCGCCGTCGACGATGCCCAGCCGATCCTCGACCTGCAGCAGCATCTGCTCGTCCGCGCCCCAGTCCCGAGCCTGCAGGCACTGCGCGACGTCGAGGACACGGACCCACAGCACATCGGTCTCCCCGACGACCTCACGGGCGCGGGGGTTCACCAGCGCATGGGACAGCGGATCCTCGAGCGGAGCGCGGGAGAAGGTCACCCGACGCACCAGGTCCATCTCCGCCAGGTGGCGCCACAGCTCAAGACGACTCGTCGCGTCCCGGGAGACCATGTCCATGAGCTCCATCGTCGGCGGCTCGCTGTCCCAGCCGGAGAAGCGGAAGACGGCGCAGCCACCGATCTCTCCGTCCTCGCGCACGTGGACGATGCCCCGCACGGCCCGATCCCAGGAGGCGGCATCGTCGCGGCTCCACCGGGCTGTGGCGTAGTTCCGGTAGGCGGCGTGGCGCCCCACCGAGCCGCGCTCACGGGCATGCTGGACGGCGAAGACCTCCGCGAGGACATCGCCCAGCCGCGTCGGGTCCACCGGCAGGACCGTGCCGGTGGGTGCGGAGCGCAGCGCGAAGCCGTCACCGGCGGGCGTCGTGTTGAGCCGGATCCGCTGCTCCCGGGTGGCGGCGCCGAACCCGAAGCGGCCGTAGATGCCGCCCTCGGAGACGGTCAGCGCGGCCACCGGCAGGCCCTCGTCCACTGCGGCGGCCAGCCGCGCGGTCATCATGTGGCTGAGGATCCCCCGACGCCGGAAGCCCGGGTTGACGGTCACTCCGGAGATCAGGCGGGCCGGAAGGAGCCCCGCCCCGAGGTTGAGGGTCTTGTCCCACTCGACAAACGTCCCCACCGGATGCTCCGGCCCGTGCCCGAGGCGCTCCAGGGCCCCGCCCCAGGGCTCGAGGGCGGCGTGGCCGGGGTCCACGTAGACGCCGGTGAGCACCTGGCCGTCCTCTACGAAGGACTCCTGCCAACGCTCGACGTTGGCGGAGGAGAGCCACCCCTCATAGAACCCCTGGGCCACGCTCCGGGTGAAGGCGGTCGCCCGTCCGCCGCCTGAGGCGTCGGACTCGATCGGGAACGTCTCGACGCGCAGACCGTCGGCGAGCGGGGCGACGGCCGGCGGGCGAGGCACAGCCGGTGTGTCAGATGCTGAGGAGCGGGGAGTCATGGTGGTCACAGGCCCAGCCTAGCGGCATGCCCCGGGAACGTCGTGGCCAGGCATCAGTGCGCCGCCTCGTGCCACGAGGAGCCGACCCCGACGTTGACGTCCAATGGCACGGAGAGCTCCGCGGCGGCTCCCATGCGCTCCACCACCAGCCGCTCGACAGCCTCCCGCTCCCCCGGGGCGATCTCGAGGACGAGTTCGTCATGGACCTGCAGCAGCATCCGGGAGGCAAGACCTTCCGCGCGCAGGGCGGCGTCCACATCGAGCATGGCGCGCTTGATGATGTCCGCGGCGGATCCCTGGATGGGGGCGTTGAGCGCCGCACGCTCGGCCATCTGGCGCAGCTGCCGATTGTCGCTGGTCAGGTCAGGCAGGTACCGGCGGCGTCCGTAGAGCGTCGAGGTGTAGCCGTCCGCGCGGGCCTGCTCGACCACTTCACGCAGATAGTCGCGCACCGCCCCGAAGCGCTGGAAGTACTCGTTCATCAGATCCCGCGCCTCATCCACTCCGATGCCGAGCTGCTTCGACAGGCCGAAGCTGGAGAGGCCGTAGACCAGGCCGTAGCTCATCGCCTTCACCTTGGAGCGCATCTCCGCGGTGACCTCCTCGGTGCCGACGCCGAAGACCCGCGCGCCCACGAAGCTGTGCAGGTCCTCGCCGGCGCGGAAGGCGTCGATGAGCGCCTGATCCCCGGAGAGGTGAGCCATGATGCGCATCTCGATCTGCGAGTAGTCGGCCGTCATCAGGGCCTCGTACCCCTCGCCCACGACGAAGGCGTCCCGGATGCGCCGACCGGCGGCGGTGCGCACCGGGATATTCTGCAGATTCGGATGCAGGGAGGACAGCCGCCCGGTGGCCGCGACCGTCTGAGCGTAGGTGGTGCGGATGCGCCCGTCGTCGTCGATGGAGCCCTGCAGCCCGGTGACCGTCTGCCGCAGCTTGGTGGCGTCCCGGTGGGCCATCAGGTGGACGAGGAACTCGTTCTCAGTCTTGACCAGCAGGTCCTGCAGGGACTCGACATCGGTGGAGTAGCCGGTCTTGGTCTTGCGCGTGGTCGGCAGGCCCAGCTCCTCGAACAGCACAGTCTGCAGCTGCTTGGGCGAGCCCAGATTCACCTCATGCCCCACCACGGCGTAGGCGGCCTCCGCGGAGGCGCCGATGGAGGCGGCGAAGTCGGTGTCGAGCGTCTCGAGGCGGTCCCGGCTCACAGCGATGCCGGTGAGCTCCATCTGCAGCAGCACCTCCGCCAGCGGGATCTCCAGGTCCTGCAGCAGCGTGGTCGCCTCCCGTCCGGCGACCTGCTCCCGCAGCACCGCGCTGAGTCGGTGCAGGAGCATCCCGTGCAGGGCGGCCGTGTCGAAGTCGCTGCGGTTCACGCCGGGCACGACGTCCTGCGCGGAGAACAGGTCGGGAGCTGCGCCGTCGTCCTCAGCGCCGCCGATGAAGTCCTTCGGCTCGGTGGAGGTGCCGAGGTACTGGGTCACGAGATCCGCGAAGGCGAAGCTCCGACGGTCCGGCTGGATCAGGTACCCGGAGATGAGCGTGTCCTCCACGGCCCCCGCCAGCCGCAGACCCCTGCGGGCCAGCCGACGGCCGGCGTCCTTGAGGTCATGCATCAGCTTGGGCCGCTCGGCATCGGCGAGCCAGTCCGCCAGCGCACCCTCCAGTGCGGCGTCCGCCTCGGCCAGAGAGACCGCGAGCGCCTCCTCGGCCCCCTCGGGGACGAGGACGACGGCGAGAGCCTCCGCCACGCGGGCAGCCTCGTCCCGCTTGGCCTTGGTGGACAGGCTCTCGCCGCTGCGGTCCAGGCACAGGGCGACCGCGATCGGGCCCTGGGATGCCTCCAGGGCACCGGTCAGCTCCTCGGCGTCGGTGATCAGGCGCAGTGCGGGCAGCGCCTCCGTCGGTTCGGCGGCGACCTCCGCGTCCGGGAACCGCTGGGCGAAGGTCTCGAAGAGCCTCTCGCGGATCTGGTTGAACTGCAGGGCGTCGAACAGGGGCTCGATCGCCTCACGGTCGGGAAGCGTCAGCGCGGTGTCCTCGAGGGCCACGGGCAGGTCCAGGTCGCAGACGAGCCGGTTCAGCTCGAGGTTGCGTTCGACGTCGGCGACGGCGGCGCGGAGGTTCTCGCCGACCTTGCCGCCGATCTGGTCGGCCTGGGTGATGATCTCGCGGGTCGAGCCGTACTGGGCCAGCCACTTGGCGGCGGTCTTGGGGCCGACCTTCGGCACGCCCGGGAGGTTGTCGGCCGTCTCGCCCACCAGCGCCGCGAGGTCGGGATACTTCTCCGGAGGGACCAGGTACTTGGCCTCCACACCGGCGGGGTCGAGCAGCGTGACCTTGGACAGGCCGGAGGTGGGGTACATCAGGGTGGTGCGGTCGGTGACGAGCTGCAGGGCGTCGCGGTCGCCGGAGACGATGAGCGTCTCCCAGCCGGCCGCCTCCGCCAGGGTCGTGTAGGTGGCGACGATGTCATCGGCCTCGTAGCCCTCCACGGTGACCGCGGGGATGTTCATCGCGGCGGCGACCTGCTTGATGAGCGCGATCTGGCCACGGAACTCTTCCGGGGTCTTGTCCCGCCCGCCCTTGTATTCGTCATAGGACTCGTGCCGGAACGTCGGGGTGTCCAGGTCGAAGGCCAGGGCGACATGCGTGGGCTGCTCCTCGCGGATGAGCTTGAGCAGCATGTTGGTGAAGCCGTGGACGGCGTTGGTGTACTGCCCGGAGTCGGTGATGAAGCTCTCCGGCGGCAGGGCGTAGAAGGCCCGGAAGGCCATGGAATGACCGTCGATGACGAGGAGCTTCTCACCCCCGGCGTCGGCGGCGGCGGCTGAGGACGGCTGGGGGCTGGCTTCACTCTTCGGGCTCACAGTGCAACTCTAGTGGGCATGAGTGGAGATTTCACCGCCGGCGCCGCGCCTGCCGGCAGCGCCGAGACACACATGGCCCCCGTGCCCAGCCGCCTGCCCGATGAGGCCGAGCGGACCGCCCTCCTGCAGGCCGCCGGAGTCCCGGAGCACCTGCACGGTCTGATGGGACCCCACGGGGTCGCCCCGCTGGGTCGGAAGATGGGGCTGCACTTCGAGGAGATGACCCCGGAGAGGGTGGTCGCCACGCTGCCGGTGGCCGGCAACGAGCAGAACATGGGGCTCTTCCACGGTGGGGCTCACATGGTCCTCGCCGAGACGCTGGGGTCTCTGGCGGCGATCCTGCATGTGCGGCTCACCCTGGGCCTGCCGAACGCGGTGGTGGGCACCGAGCTGGGCGCCACCCACCACCGGGCGGTCACCGACGGCGTGGTGACCGGGACGTGCACTCCGATCACCCTGGGGCGCACGCTGACCTCGCATGAGATCGTCATGCGGGATGAGCAGGGTCGGCGGCTGTCCACGGCCCGGATGACGAACATCATCCTCACGCCGCGGGACTGATCGGCGCCGCGGCTCCGCCCGCGCGGCGCTGTTCGGTGAGACAGGTCACCGGGTGCGATACTCGCCCCTATGATCGAGACCGCGAACACCACAGTCCAGCTCGTGGCGGTGATCCTGTACTTCGCGTGCATGGTCGCCATCGGGTACTACGCGTACCGCCGCACCACGGACCTCACCGACTACATGCTCGCCGGGCGGAACCTCCGGCCCTCCACGGCCGCCCTGTCCGCCGGTGCCTCCGACATGTCCGGCTGGCTCATGATGGGGCTTCCCGGCGCCATCTATGCCCGCGGGCTCGTCGAGGCGTGGATCGCCATCGGGCTCACCATCGGTGCCTGGCTGAACTGGAAGTTCGTGGCACCGCGCCTGCGCGCCTACACGGAGGTCGCCAGCAACTCCATCACGATCCCCAGCTTCCTGGAGGCCCGCTTCCGCACCGGCAACCACGCGCTGCGGATCATCGCCGGGCTCATCATCCTGGCGTTCTTCATCTTCTATGTGTCCTCCGGTCTGGTCGCCGGCGGACAGTTCTTCACCGTGGCCTTCGGGCTGGACTACCTGCAGGGCATGCTCATCGTCGCCGGCGTCACGGTCGTCTACACGCTGGTGGGCGGCTTCCTCGGCGCCTCACTGACGGACGTGGTCCAGGGGACGATGATGTTCCTGGGCCTGCTGCTGGTGCCGCTGTTCGCCGTGGTGGTCCTCGGCGGCGTCGGCGATGTGGGCTCCGGGGTGTCGGCGGCGGACGCCGTGCAGGCCACCGCGGCCGGCGCCGAGGTGGACCGGATGAGCTTCCTGGCGGGCGCCTCCGCCCTGGGCATCATCTCCGCGGCCGCCTGGGGTCTGGGGTACTTCGGCCAGCCGCACATCATCGTCCGCTTCATGGCCATGCGCTCGGCCGCCGACGCTCCGGCGGCCCGCCGCATCGGCATCGGCTGGATGGCCCTGGCCGGCGCGGGGGCCATCTTCACCGGACTGGTGGGCATCGCCTACTTCCACGGTGAAGGCGTGGACCTGACCCAGGACGGCCGGGAGGAGCAGGTCTTCCTGCTGCTCTCGCAGGCGCTGTTCCATCCGTTCGTCGCCGCGCTGCTGCTCGCCGCGGTGCTGGCGGCCGTGATGTCCACGATCTCATCCCAGCTGGTGGTCTGCTCCTCCGCCCTGGTGGAGGACATCTACCTGTCGTTCGGCCGCACCACCAGCAGAGGCCAGCAGCTGATGCTGGGCCGCGGCGCGGTCCTGGCGGTCGCGATCATCGCCACGCTGCTGGCCCTGGACACCGACTCCACTATCCTGGATCTGGTCGGCTTCGCCTGGGCGGGCTTCGGCGCCGCCTTCGGGCCGGTCATCCTGCTGAGCCTGTACTGGCGCCGCCTGACCATGGCCGGTGCGCTGGCCGCGATGATCACCGGGGCGGTCACCGTGGGCATCTGGGGCAACGTCGACGCGCTGTCCGGGTTCCTCTACGAGATCGTCCCCGGCTTCGTGCTGGCCACGCTGGCCGCCTGGGTCGTCTCCCGGCTCACCTGGCGTGAGGACGACGCCGCCGCTGAGGTCGCAGCCGAGTTCGACGCGATGCTGGAGGCCTCTGGGGCCCGCACGGCGGCACGCTGATCCCGCCTGCCGGGGCCGCTCAGCGGCTGCCGGCCTTCCTGGGCGCCCGGCGGGCGTCCAGGAAGGCCAGGATCGCCGCCTCCATCGCCTCCGCGTGTCGCTCCGCGGTGTACCGGTCCCGGATGATCTCGAGTCCTCGGGCACCCATGCGCCGCAGACCGGCTGGGTCATCGACGAGCTCCTGCAGGACCTGCCGCAGCGACTCCGGATCTCCGCTGCGGTAGAGCCGTCCGGTCTCGCCGTCGATGACCGCTTCGATCTCCGGAGACGAGTCCGGGTTGCCGTCCTCCGCCACTACGGGCACGCCCAGGCTGAGCGCCTGGGTGACGTTGAGGCCCGCGCCGCCGATGGACACCGCGGCGTCGGCGCGTGCGTAGAGCTGACGCAACGTGGGCAGGTCGTAGACCGCACCCAGGAACTCCGCGTCGACGCCGGCCTCGACGAATCGTCGCTCCAGGCGGGGACGCTCGACGCCGTCTCCGACCACCAGGACACGAGGACGCGCCGCGGCGGGCATGAGCTCCAGGGCCTCGGCCAGCGTGTCCAGACGGTGCCGGGTGGTGAGTCGGGAGCTGTAGATCAGAGTGGGTCGGCGCGGCGCCTCGGGCGCGCCGACGGCGTCCTGCGGGTCGGCGTCCTGCTGGTCGGCGGCGTGCGGGTCGGCGTCAGCAGGTGCAGCGGCGATCTGGTCCTCCGCGTAGATGCTGTTGTAGACCACGGCGATCTTCTCCGCGGGGACCCCGTAGGAGACGCCCAGCTCGCGGGCCCGGTCGCCGTAGACCAGCAGACCGTCGCACAGCGCGTAGAAGGCCAGACGCAGCCGACGTTTCAGCCCGGCTTCGGGACGCTTCCAGCCGTGCCCCCACAGCAGCACCGTCCGCCCGGTGAGCTTGCCGGCGAGCATCGCGGCCCACGCCGAGAGCGTATAGATCCGTCCCGCCAGGACGTAGACGTCGTGGCGGCCGGAGAGCACGTCCCGCACCTGGCCGCGTTCCCACCACAGCTCGCCCCAGGAGAGGAAGCGCAGCGGGGTGACCTGAGCCAGCAGCTCCTCCGAGGCGGACTGGATACGGTCGGCCGCCGTGCCCTCGGAGTTGCGGTACCGTCCCACGAGGTCGACATCGAGGCGGGTGCTGGAAAGCAGACGGCGCAGCAGCGGTTCCCGGTAGTGCGAGACGGTCGGCTGGACGACGAGGAAGACCTTCGGCGGCGAATCCTGCTCCCGCGACGTTCGACGACCGGGGACTCGCATGCACGCTCCTCGTTGGAGACCGAGAGGGGAACTCGAGGGAACCTCAGAGCAGAGTTGGAGGGGATGACGGGAATCGAACCCGCGTCGTCGGTTTGGAAGACCGTGAGGACTTCCCCGCCATTCCGCCGATCCAGGCTATCTGTGTGTCCATTATGTGACAAGTCGGGCGCGCATCCATTGCTCGAGTCGAGACTCTGGGTAACGCACCACCCTGTGACTGTACTTCACGAATGGCGGACCATCGGCGCGGTGCTCCTCAAGCCAGCGGACGCTCACGCCCAGCCGCTCCGCAACCTCCTGGCGGGTGAGCATGGCGTCACTCATCGCCGCCCCTCCATCTCCTCGCGCGCCTGCGCCAGGCGCTCGTGGGCAACCCTGCCGAGCATCAGCGGCCACGCCAGGAAGCCGCCGCACACGAGGCGATAGCCCAGCGCGCGATCCTTTCGGGCCTGCTCGCTGTCCCAGTCGTCAAAGAGGTAGATGAGTCCGATGCCAAGGGCGGTCATGGCACCCCCCACATAGACCATGATGCTGAGGCCCACCAGTATTCCCATCATGCGAGCACCCACTGGTAGATATCGCGCGTCAACATGGTCGCCGCCATCCCGGCAAGCATGCCGGAGGCGATGGCGACAGTGATGACTCGACCGTCACTGTCGGCGTCGAGCCCGTCCTCAGTGAGGGCGGCGGCAAAGATGGCCAGGAGGGACCAAACGGCCGCGACCACCAGCCAAATGCAGATGACAACGAAGACCATCACGCCTCCTTCTTCTGGGCCAGGCCCACGCGCTGGTGGAACACGGAGCGCGAGTGCTCGAGCTTCATGGCCGCATCGGCCTTCTCGTCGGTGGAGGCGTGTTCGCCTCGCATGCCCACGCTCGTGTAGTGCATGGCTGCCGCGACCCACTCGGTCGCCTTCACCTTGATCTGCGTGGCGTCATGGTCGGTGAGCCAGGAGTCCTGCTCCTTGAGCTCGAGAAGGTCCAGGACCTTCGGGGCAATCTCATCGGGCTTGCCCGGCCCAGGTGCTGCATTGCGGGCAATCTCCACGATTGCCTCATGCAGCTCATTTCGCAGTGACATCGTCATCTCCTTGTCTAAGACATTGTCATGTCAGAAGTCTCCATAGTCGACCTGGAGGCAGGTCAGGCCAAGCTGCCGCCACATGCGGACCACGCGGTCCCGGTCGTCCAGCACGGCCATCACTCGGTAGTTGTCGCGCACGTGCTCGTTGAACAGGCGCAGCTTCACCTTGTCGTCGCGGACGCCCTGCTCGTACTCCTCGTTGGAGCGCATGTGCAAGGCGCTGTAGCCCACGCCGTGGCGGGCGAGCCACTCTTGGGTGTCGACCCGGCAGGACTCCGGGCGACCGCTCATGAGAATGACCTCACTGCCAGCGACGGCAAGGTCCTCCACCAGGTCGATCACGTTCCAGTTCGGCAGGTCCTCGAGCACCCGGCTGTAGTCGTAGGGACTGCGGCCGTTCATCTTGGCGAGCGTCCCGTCGATGTCCACGATGACCGCCCAGGGCTTCCCGGACGGCATCTCATATGGCTCCCCCTGCACGGCGTCGCTGGTGCGCAGCGGCTCCCACTCAATCGGGACCGCCTGGCCCTTCACGAAGCGCTCGTGCATGTTGCCGATAACCCTCGAGGGCACCGGCCTCTCCCGCCCGGCGTTCCGGGCCAGGCACACCTCCAGGCTCGCATCCGTGAAGTCATAGACATCCCAGGTGGCGCCATGATTCTCGGCGAATCCCAACCAGGTGCGCACTCGGCGCTGCGGCAGGTTGGTGTCGTCCAGGATGACCGCGCGCCCGTCCTTCAGTAGGCGAGAGACGGCAGCCTCCTGAATCTCAGTGATCGCCTGCTCGTAGAGCTGCCCGTGCTCGTCCTGCTCGTAGCCCCACGGCTTGAGCATGGCCCGGATCGAGTCACGCGAGACGACGGCCACTTCATCGTGCAGCAGGGCCTGAAATCCCGCGTGCCGCGACTTCCCGGAGCCCGGCAGGCCCCGCATTACCGTAAGGTGTCCCTTCGGACGCTCGCTCATTCTTCCTCCCCCGTCAGGCCCCATCGGCCTCCAGTTGGTTTGTTCTTGCGCCACACCGCACCCAGCGCTCGCGGCGTGAAGTTGCCGTCGTTGAGCCACAGCTCCAGCGAGGCATTCCACGGCAGGTCAGAGTCGCCGAAGTGCTCCTTCAGGTGCACCACGGCCTGCTTGCGCGTGAGGTCCTCGCCGAGCAGGAGCAGCTCGCCGTGCCGTACGCTCACCGTGATGAGGTCCTTGGCTGCGCAGCGCGCGATCTCATCGGCCGTGCGCTCCATCCAGTCGTGGAACTCATCCGGCACCACCTTTGCGCGGACGACGGTGACCTCGTGGGGGTAGGCGGCACCCGCCCCGTCCGGCCAGTCACGGCTGTCCACGCGCACCCAGAACTCGCCGTCGAACCACGCCGCAACTGGCCCGTCCAGCACGTCGCCCTGGAAGTGCGTCACGATGCCCACGTCACCCGTCTTCGGCCTCCACGGCTCCGGCTCAGGGTCCGGGACTGGCGCGTCGGCCAGCAGGACGATGCGCCGGGCCATGCCCACCGTCAGCGCCATTGCGCCGCTATCAGTGACCAGGGCACTGCCCTTCGACCTCAGGGCTCTCCAGGAGCCAGCGGCATCCTTGACCGCCACGGTCTGCCCGTCTCGAAGTTCGTCCGGGGTGATCACTCGCGGAACCGTGGTGTCCGGGGCCTGTGCGGCCAGCGCCCGCTCCAGATCAGCGCGCAGCTCATCACGATGAGGGGCGGCATCCTCCATCGCCTCGCGGAGGATGCGACTTCCCTCCCGCAGCTCCTCCGCTTCGGCGCGGGCTTCGTCGATCTCCATCCGCAGCTCTCGGTTCTCATCCAGCAGCTCACCGATGCGCGCCACGCGCGGCCTCAGCCATGCCTTCAGGTTGTGCTCAACGAAGTTGTCAAGCTCCTGCTCGACCGCCTCGACCCCCTCGCCCGACTCTCGCCGCTGCGCCAGGGTCTTCTCGTTCTTGCTCATGCGGCCACCACCTTCAGTCCGGTGGAGCCGAACCCGCCGTCGCCCCGCTCGGTATCCATGTCCAGCTCGGCGACGCGCACCGCAGTCACGTCGGCCAGCGGGAGGATCAGCAGCTGCGCGATGCGGTCGCCGTGGTCCAGCTCAGCCCCGTAGTCATTGCGGTTGTGCAGCAGCACGCCCACCTCGCCCCGATAGTTGGCGTCGATGATGCCCGGCGAGTTGGCCACTACCAGCCCTTCACGCGCCATGGATGACCGGCTGACGACCATGCCCACATGGCCTGCGGGGATGGAGACGCTGACCCCAGTGCCCACCAGAGCCGTCTCGTGGGGCTCGATGCTCACTCCCCCGACGTTGTTCACCGCCAGGTCGAACCCGGCGTCGCCGTCGCGCTTCTGCAGTGGGTGAGTGTTGCTCGTGTAGTCCATGTTCACGTTTTCCCCTAGTTGTTCAGTGCGGACTGCAGTCAGTCCATCTCGATGATTCCTCGCGCCGACATGAAGTAGACGTCGGCCTGTCCGATGCGGACGCGCATGGCGCCCTTGTCTCCTACTGCGCGCATCTCCCACACCTCGACGTCAGACGGCGGCTTGCCGGTCTTGATCTTGGTGAGCTTCTGCGCCATGTCCTTCGTGAGTCGGACGCCACGAACCTCGCGGTCCTCGCGCCCGAGCCACTCATCCGCCAGCTCGTAGAGCCCGACGTGCTCGGCAGTCGACCCCAGGTTCTCGGCGGAGGGGGACTCTCCCAGGTCCACCAGCGTTTGGTCGCCGTGCGTCACGGTGAAGCGACTCCCCAGCTCCACCTGCACGGCGGTGTCCTTGCGCCCGAATCCATCCACCTTGCGCAGCGCCTTGGCGAAGTCGGCCACCTCGTAGCGGTCCACCATGAGCCCGTCGCCAGGCTCCATGCCCTCCACCTCGCGCGACTCTCGAAGCAGTGCGTAGAGATGGAAGCCGTAGGCCGTCAGCGCACCGTCCTCCGGTCGCAGGTAGATCGTGTCGTTGAAGTCACTCGGCCCCTTGTAGGTCGAGAACTCCACGGCGTTGTCGATCAACTCGGCCAGCAGCTTCGGGTGAACGTTGGCCGCGCTCACTTCTTGCCCCCGATCCTCAGCTTTCCGCCGTGGAAGGGGGACGGCTGGCGCTCCGGCTTGTCCTCCGTGCGCTGGTATGGGTTGGACGGGTCCGCCAGGCTGTCACTGGCTAGCCAGTCGGAGGTCAGAAAGGTGCCATGCGGGTCCTCGACGCCGCCCTCCACCCATGTCTCCCATGCGTCAGCGGTCGGGAGCACGGAATAGCTGGCGATGTCTTCGGCGTTCATGCCGCCCATGAGCTGGGCTTCACCCAGCTCCAAGTCGATGTCCAGGAAGCTCAGGAAGCCCTCAGACAGGCTCAAGTTGTCGCAGAACACGATGCGCTGCGCGCCGTCCTTGCCGACGATCAGCACACCCCATGTGTGGTCAGGAAGCTCACTCATGCGGCCACCCCCTCGTCGCTCACCAGCAGGTCGCGCAGCGTCTCCCGCAGCAGTCCGGGCAGTTCATCCCGGATGACCTCGCGGATCGCGCCCTCCACCTGGTGCTCAGTGCGGACCAAGTGATCCAGCACCATGGAGCGCACGATGTCTACCGAGTCGTTCAGGGCCAGCGGGAACTCATCGCCCGCAACGGTGAGAATTGATCGCGTGGAGTCCCGCTCGATCCCCTCAAGAATTCCCGTGACGACGGACTCCTCATTGGTCAGGTCGTCATAGGTGTCAATGGTCACGGTCTGACCGATGTTTCCAGCGTGCAGCTGGCCTACATTGATTCGCATATGCGGTTATCCCCTAGTTGCTTGCGTCTTATGCCGCAAGTGCGGCGTCATGCTTGCGGATTCTCTGGCCGAGCCGCGCTCCGCTGACAGGCTCAGTGTCTACGTACTGCACGAGCTCTGCGGCTAGCGCGGCTGCCTCGTCTAGCTCTTCCGGCGTCCAGCCGAAAGCATCGCGCGGGGCCTCCATCGGGAGTCCAAGCTGAGCCTCCAGCTCTCCCGCCAGGCGCTCAGCGCGGCCGTCTCCTTCGTCCTCATCCAGCCAGTGGTCGGACTCCAGCGTCGGAGCATATGCCTCGCGGCGCTCGATGGACTCGGCGTGAAGCTCCAGCGCCGCGCTTGTCGTCCACCCTCCGGGCGGCACCGGCATGCGGCGGACTTCCATCTCGTGCGCTGCCTCGGCGTGGGTCATGTGCTCCCATTCGACAAGGTAGGTCACCTCGCCCGCCAGCCACTCTCGCACTTCGTCGTAGGGCCTGCCCCGGCGCACGTGGTACATCTTCTCGATCTGCCGCTCGGTCGTCGTGGCGCCCATGCGCCCGGCTGACCCCTTGCTGCCCACGCTCAGGCCACCTCAATCCGTGAGACCTGCGCGGCGCCACGGTCCAGCACCTCTTCAACCTCAGTCAGCCACGCCTTCGGCATGGGTGCATAGCTCCCCTTGCGGCGCATGTGGTTGGCGGTGGTGAACGTCTTGAGACGCCCATAGTCAACGCCGGTCTCTTCGGTCCCGGCGTACTCCTCGACGGTGATAATTGCGTCGCTCATGGCAGACCTGTATCCTTTCGAGTGCATTAGCACTATCCCCTAGTTGTTCAATGCGCTGCCCCGGCATGGAGTGCTAGCCCCATGCCGGGGCATTCTTCTGTTCGGGCTCAGTGAACCCGGAGCACCGTCTCTCCAGTGCGGGCGGTGTCGTTCACGTAGACGTCCACGAGAATGACCTCCTTGCCGTCCGTGTCGATGGTCGTTGAGACATCCACGGTCGTGCCGCTGGCAAGACGTGTGTATGACCAGTTGGTCATGGTTTCCCTCCTCAAGTGATGCGATGCATCAAGACGTTAACATTAAGGTCAACGGCGTGTCGTACTTGCGCTAGACCCTGTTAGCCATGTAGCCGAATCGTTATTGATTGTATGACATCGTCATGACATGCGTCAAGCTGACGATGCCAGGACCTCCCGCTCCACAGCCTCGACCAACTCTTGCAGCTGCCCGGCCAGCCACTCCGACGACTCAATGTTGGGATAGGGGTCGGCGTCGTACTCTTTCAGTAGCTCACGCGCGCCACGCATGGCCTCGCTCAGGCTTGCCGTCATCCCTCAACCTCCTGCCAGAACTCCAGCACCTCACGGGAGATGGAGTCCACGCGCGGCAGGTCGGCGTCCCGCAGCGCCCGGTTCAGCTCGGACGCGATGAACTCCAACTCATCCGCGCCGTCCCACTCGGGACGACCTCCCAGCGCCGCCGCCAGGTCGATCACCAGTTCGGCCAGCTTCTCCCCTACTCGGCTGTTCAGCTGCTCGATTGCTTCGTCTCGCCTATCCATCACAATTCCTCTCCCTTGCATTCCGTCTTGATCTTGTGGTGCTCATCCAGTGCTGGAATGAGCATGTCGATTCGGTAATCCTCTAGCCGCGTCAGCTCAGCGTCAGCGGTGCGCAGGTCTCCACGGACCTCGGCGCGGATCACCTCATGGGCGATACCCATAGACTCGGCATAGTGGCCGACCACCCGGTCCGCAGCGTCCACAGCCTCACGGCAACTGTCGCTATCGGTGGCGCTCACGACGCCTAGGCTCATGGCGGCGACGGCGATAGTCGCCACGGCTCCCGCGCGCCTCATGGAGTCGCCTCATTGAGCGCGGCGACGATGCGTTCAGCGTCGCGCCGCGTCATCGTCTTGACGTAGCCGCATGCGAACCCCTGTGCGGAAATGTCGCCGGTCGACGTCTTGAGTGCAGTGTCCATGACTTATCCCCTAGTCATTTCGTGTTGATTATTGCTGCCCTAAGCGGACACTCCCGGCCAGGGACCTATGGCCCCTGGCCAGTGATGCGCGCTCAGTACGTGCGGAACCAGGTCGTTCCGTGCTCGACGACCTCCCCCGCCGTCTCGGCATCCTCGGCCATCTGCTCCGCGATGATGTGCGAGTACCGGACCGCCAGGGATGACGGCTGCTCAGTCTCCTCAATCAACTCGGCGTAGTACTCCACAATGTCGTCGCCCATGTACTTGTCATGCGCGTCGTCAATAGCTTCCGTGAGGTCGTCGTCCGTGAACTCCCCTCGGAGGTGGTAGGCGTGGTCCTCGGCGATGAACTCGGCCAGGTCCTCCAGGTTCTCGCCGTAGTAGTCCACCTCCCCCGCGTCGCCGCGCACCGTGAGCCGGTCCAGAATGGCACCCTTCACGTCGGTGCCCGCGTCGCCGAGGTCGATCTTCCAGTCGCTCATGACTATCCCCTAGTCTTTCGTTCCATTGGCAAGCCATTCACCTGCCATTGTCATGTCACCATTTGATATAGGTAGACACTCCCACCCAGGGACACAAGGTCCCTGGGCAGTGATGCCCAACTAGATCACCTGTGCGGGCCGATCACCAATTGATCTGCTCCCAGGTCGCGGTCCCATAACCCCGCTCATTGTCCTGCACCCCTCGGAAGCTCCCCAGTGCGGCTGACATGAACTCGATACCCTCCCGTTCGGTGCGGCGAGAGAACTCGCCCAGCAGGGGGAGCTGCACCCGCTCCAGGCCGTGAAGCACGTCCTTAATGTCGCCCCGAGTGTCAGCACCCACGCTCATGAGGTCAATTTCGTTCAGCTCGGCCATGAGGGTGACAATCGCTGACATCTGCCAGAACAGTTCGTCGTAGGCGAGCCCGTCCAGGTGCTCCGACTCGGAGCGCATGACCTGGTCAGCCGGGTCAAACTCTGAGACGAAGCTCATGGCCTTGCCGATAAGCGCGTCAGTTTCGGTGATAATTGCGTTGTTCATTTCTATCCCCTATTTCGTCAATGCTGGACTGTTCCCAGCGGGAAGCACCTTAATTCGTGGACCAAGGTGCAACCCTCCGATAACAGTAGTAGTTGAGTTGCATTGGGTCTGACTATGATGACGAATTGAACTCTATTCCTATCACTCTCCCCTAGTTGAATTGCATTTCATTTGAACCCTTATGGATTCAGCCAAGGTCTCAGTTCAAGTCTACAACCTGTGAGCTGAGACCAAGGCAGAATCAATAGTGATTCTGTGGCGACGTGCCGCCGAGTATAACCTAGCGCCTTTAAGCTTTCTTTCCAGCAATGTGCGAGCACAGTTTGCGCGGTGTCTACGGGGGCCAACACGGGACAGGTCAACCGCCATCCCCCCGAACCAACTCGGTTCGTCGCTATTCAGTTTCCAAGTAACGTCCGCCGCTTTCGCGACTCGCCGTCTCTCACCCGGCTTGTGACTTCCACTCTAGCAGAGTGTCATGTCATTGTCAAACTCTGAAATTCTGTGGACCGAAGCAGTTCGATCCGTGACCGGTGTGATCCGATCTGTCATCAACTCTAACCGTTTGGCTAGCCGTTGTCAACCTGGCCTGTGAGCCATGGACGGTGGACCGTTCTCGTGAGTCGCCTCATTGGAGGTCAAGCCCCTTACCGTGTCCCGTTGTCCGTGGTGACCACTCTAGCGGAGTGTCATGCCATTGTCAACCCGGCTGCTGTTTGGTTGTGAAGTTGCCGTCGCCCTGTGGCGATGACTCCACACTAAGCCCATCGGCATGCCAATGTCAAGCCGGAATGACGACCGCGTCATGACAAGTTCACCGCGACGCGCGTATGCGTCGCGTGGACCGGGCGACGGCAGGAGTGCCGCTGTGCGGCGCTGTGCGCCCGCCTCACGGCCTCGCAGGGGTCCGGTGGGGTGTGTGGTGGGTAGCGCCTCTGCTAGGCCCGCAGAACGGCGCACAGCGCTCCGGCGCTGCGCTGCGCTCCCCCCGGCTGCGCTGCTGCGCTCACGACGTCGCTGCTGCAACATTGCGCAAATCGCTTTCGCGAACCCTCGCGTGCGGACCCCCGCGTACGCGCGTGACGTGCCCGCGTCATGCATGCGCCCGCGTGATACACCACCCAAAGGGGCGGGGGCAACCCCCCTCGGGGAACCTCCTTCACCGCTGCGTCTCAGCACGCGGCTATGCGTACGGGTTACAGAGCCCGTCTGAGAGCCCCTGAGAAGCGACGGAGACCCTGTGTGGGTGATTGCTCGAGAGGCAAAACGAGAGCCCCGGAGGCAGGCTCACGGGGCTGCTGAGGGGTGCCTGTGGGGCGAGTCGGGGCGAGGGCCTGGACATGAGCAAGGGCTCGAGCCACCTGGGCCTGGCCCAGGGCAGCATGAGGGCCTGCAAAGCAACCGACATCCAGAGTACCTATGAGGGGGTAAGGGGGTTAAGAGGCTAAGGGGCTCTAGGGATTAAGAGCCTCTAGGACTCTTGTTCCTCTTGGGTTCTCTGTAGCCCTTAGAGGCTTCTAGTTCCTCTTGAGTCTTCTAGGGCTCTTAGGAGCCTCTACTTCCTCTTAGTCCCTCTTGGACTCTTAGAGCCCTTGGAGTTCTCTGGGTCCTTAAAGGCTCTGTGGGTCTTCTAAGGGCTCCGACACCCCCTGTACCTATGGAGGGCCTAGGGGCTCTTCTTGGGTCTGGTCAGGTCCGGGCAGAGGGGCGGCGCCAGCCGCCCCGTGTGGGCCTCTTGAGCCCACCGACATCCAGAGTACCTATGAGAGAACAATTCAGAATCTTCTAGGGGTTGTAGGCCCCTTCACAACCTTCCTTGGTCAAGGCTTTCTCACGGGCCTCGGCCAAGGGTAGACAGAAGCCCCAGGCGCAAGCGGCGGTTCTGACCGCGCACTGACTAGCGGGTCAGCGGCTTGCGTCTGGGGCTTCGTAGGTAAGTCATGGCCTAGAGGGTGCGGCTCGGTCTTCTGCCCAGGAGCCTCCCCCTCTCCCCTGCTCCCCTGTGGGGCCTGGAGCCCCCTCTGGGTCATGGCTCACATGAAGGAGTCGAAGGCCCTCTTGGCCTTGTCAGCCTCCTCGAGCCTTCGGGTTATCTCCCTGGCGAGGTCCACGAGTGGCACGACGCGCAGGTTGACGCCGTAGTCGACCTTGTCGCTGAGGGCCTCGATTGCCTGGAGGGCTCGCTCGTAGTTCCGCGTACTCAAGGACTCCGGCTCAATCTCCCAGCGGATCAGCGTACGAGAGCTGATTCCCAGCGTCTGGGCCACTTCCTCGCGGGTCAGGCTGTGCTTCTCTCGCTCGGCGCGCAGGTGCAGCTGGTTGCCCGTGAGCTCTTCGGCATGCTTGGTTTCGTAGCGCTTGTCCATGTTGTCATGATATCAGTCACGCCAATGGATAGCCAATAGCAAGCTATTCCCTTTCCAATCCCCAGTAGCTCAGTGGCAGAGCATCCGACTGTTGATCGGCGGCGCGCAGGTTCGAGTCCTGCCTGGGGAGCTGCGCCCGACGGGCTCATAACCCAACCCAGGCGCCCTCGCGGGGGATTCGTCCACTGCTGCTTCAGTGGCCTGCGGGGATCAGTCACTCTAGCTCAACTGGAAGAGCAGCGGTCTCCAAAACCGCCGGTTGCAGGTTCGAGTCCTGCGGGTGGCGCTCATCAAGCCTGCGACGAGAGGTTCCCACCGCCATGCCCGACGTGACTATCGACGGCATCCGCTACGTCCCCATCGTGGACGAGGCTGGCGACATGCCGACAGGTCGAGTCGGGATTGCGGTCACCACCTACGGTCGTGACGCCATCCTCCAAGACACCCTGGAGCGCCTGACGCCCCTCCTGCCGCCCGGCGCGGTGGCCGTGGTGGTGGACGACGGGTCCGACACCAGCGTGGCCCCAGAGGCCCCGTGGGAGCTCATCAAGCTCGAGCAGAACCTGGGAGCCCCTAGCGCCAAGAATCGCTGCCTCGAGGCGCTCTACGAGGCGGGCGTCGAGCACTTCTTCCTCTTCGATGATGACACCTACCCCACTGAGGGTGGATGGTGGATTCCCTACGCAGCCTCCCCCGAACCCCACCTGCAGTACCAGTTCCCCTCGGCCCCGGACCACTGGCCGATCCGAGAGCTCCGCAGGGACGGCCAGCACCGCGCCTTCGAGCGCAGCCGAGGCCCCATGCTCTACGTGCACCGCTCAGCGGTGGATGAGGTCGGGGGCTTCCACTGCGCCTTCGGGAAGCGCGGCGGCTGGCATGAAGACTTCAGCCTCCGTGTCAACGAGGCCGGGCTGACAAAGTACCCATTCCAGGATGTCATCGCCCCCGCGCTCTACTGCCGCGACCAGGACGAGAAGGGCATCAGCAGCCGCTCGCACAAGGCTCACAGCCTCTGGCAGTACGTGGATCGCGCATCACTCCCCCGCTACGCCGAGTTCCGCACCACGCCGGTTCCGGTCCTGGTCCCCCGTCGCCCTGACGGCGGCCACCGGGACGAGCTCTGGAAGTTCCTCCAGGAGGCTGTGTGGGCCGACAGGAGCGACTACCAGCTTATCGAGGGGCTCCACCCCTGGGGTCCGTTCAACAGGGCTGCAGCGCTCAACACGGCTGCTCGCATCGCGGGCAACTGGGACGTGGCAGTCATCAGTGACGGCGACGCCTGGGTGCCCGACGCCCAGCTGGACGCAGCCGTGGAGGCGGCTCGAGAGACCGGAAAGCTCGTCTCGGCACTGACCGAGGTCAAGATGCTCTCCGAGGCCAGCACGCAGACGATCCTCGAGACGGGCGACCGCAGCAAGGGCCGCGCGTCGAGCGTCAAGAAGAAGGATGGCGAGACCCGTTCGATCTGCCTGGCAGTTCCGCGCGCAGTCTTCGAGGCCGTGGGCGGATTCGATGAGGGGTACCGCCACTGGGGCGCCGAGGATGAGGCGTTCTGGCACGCCTGCAAGGTGGCCGCTGGCGCCCCCGAGCGCGTTTCCGGCCCCGCATTCCACCTCTACCACCCTCCCGCCTCAACTCGGGAAGAGCGCTCCACGGACCCCGCGTATCAGCGCAACTGGGACCGCTGGCTGCGCTTCTCGCAGCTGACGACGCTGGAGGGGATCAGGAGCTTCACGTGAAGATCGCCGTCGTTGGACACCACGAGCGCCAGGCAGTCGCCACGCGCCTCGCCGATGCCCTCGAGGCCGAGGGTCTGTTCATTGACGAGGGTCACCACGGAAGCCTCTGGAATCACGAGCGCGCCCTGCTGTGGGCCGAGGGCCAGGACGAGAGGGTCCTGGTTCTAGAGGAGGACGCCCTCCCCTGCCAGGGCTTCCGAGAGGCCGCATCGGGCCTCCTGGAGCGTTTCCCAGACGACCTGGTCTCCCTGTACCTGGGCACGGGTCGTCCGCCTCAGTGGCAGGAGCAGATCGCCCTGAGTCTCATCGCCTCAGACGCGGCCAGGACCTCCTACTTGGTCCTTCCGCAGCTGCTGCATGGCGTGGCCTACTCGGTCCCGCACCACAGCGTCTCAAGCGTCCTGGCGGGCCTCCAGAAGGGTCCCGCCGACTACTCCATCGGCAATGCCTGGCGAGACGCTGGCGGCGGGCCGATCATCTACCCGACCTTCAGCCTGGTTGACCACATGGACGGTCCCAGCGTGGAGGCACACCCTGACGGAAGGCCCCGACTCGAGCGGAGGCAAGCCTGGCGCCCACCGAGGCGCCTCATGACTCTCTGAAGGAGACCCCCTTGATCACTGTCTGGTCCAAGCCGAACTGCGTCCAGTGCAACGCCGTCAAGCGACACCTGGACAAGAACGGCATCCCGTATGAGGAGCGCGACCTCACGCTGGACCCGGACAAGCTGCTCGAGTTCAAGGATCGGGGCCTCGCACAGGCCCCGGTGGTCGAGAGCTCGACGCGGGACACCTTCACCGGATTCAACCCTTACAAGCTGGACGAGCTCGTGGAGGACGCATGGGAGCTCGTGGCGGGCTGCGGCGAGGAAGACTGCTGCAGAACCCCTGACGACTGCGAACGGCCCTGACATGGCCTGGGAGTCCAGCGACAGAGGCTCCCGGCTCCCCAGCGATTGGCCGCAGACTCGCGTGCGCATCCTGCGCCGCGACGCCTACGCCTGCCAGCTCTGCGGGGCCGAGGCGACAGAGGTCGACCACATCAAGGCTGGCGACGACCACAGCGACGAGAACCTGCAGGCCATCTGCACCCCATGCCATGCGCGCAAGTCCTCCTCAGAGGGTGGCGCAGCGCGCGCCAGGGAGCTGCGACAGCTGCGGGCCATGATCAAACGCAAGCCGGAGCAGACGCCCGGCAGGACGCACTGGCGGGACGCCAAGCCCCGCGAGAACAAAGGATTCTGAGGGAGGGAAACCCCATGGGCAAGCGAGGCCCGATGCCGAAGCGCTCGGAGGAGCGCACGCGACGCAACAAGACCACCGAGGAGGGCCTCGAGCTCAAGAAGGGCGAGGCCCTCCCCTACTACTGGCGCGACCCAGACCCCGAGTGGGACGAAGCGATCATCAACTTCTACGAGAGCTTCGCCGAGTCCGGCATCGCCGCCTTCTACCAGCAGACGGAAGTTGAGTGGCTCTGGCTGGCATGCCGAGAGCTCAACGACTACCGAGACTCCCCGCGCCGCTCAGCCATGCAGCTGCAGGCGGTGCTCTCCATGTTCAGCGCAGACCTCGGCATCACCGAAGGTGCGCGACGCCGCATGGCCATTGAGCTCGACGCCCCCAAGGAGGAAGAGCGGGTGGAGGACATGGATTCCAAGGTGGCTTCGATGATGGACCGCCTCAACGCGACCGGCTGACAACTGAAGGAGGGTGAATGGCCGTCGATCTAACCGGCGTCACGCCCTCGCAGGAGGCAGCCGACGAGCTCTTTCCGCCCACCGACATCGGCCCCATCTGGAAGAAGGACGACCAGGGGCGCTGGCTCATGCCGGAGCGCACCATCGGCCTGCAAGCGGCCATCTGGGCCGAGGAGAACCTCGGCGCCATCGAGGGCACCGGGCGGCTCCAGCTGACCAACGAGCAGGTTCGCATCCTCGCATGGATGTACGCCCTGGACGATGACGGCGACTGGCTCTACCCCAATGTCTTCTACCAGGCGTTCAAGGGCGCGGGAAAGGACCCCTTCGCGGCGGTCGTCTGCCTCATCGAGCTCGTCGGCCCCTGCCGCTTCTCCCACTGGGACGAGAACGGCAACCCGGTGGCGCGAGAGGAGCCCGATGCCTGGGTGCAGCTGCTGGCGGTCTCCAAGGACCAGACCCGGAACACGATGAAGATGTTCCCCAAGCTGGTCACGAAGCAGCTCAAAGAGCGCTACACCATGGACGTCCAGAAGGAAATCATCTACGCGGACCATGGGCGCCGGACGCTCTACATGTCCGGCTCGGCTTCGCAGTCCGCCGAAGGCAACCGAGTCACCTTCGTGCTGGCCAACGAGACGCAGCACTGGACCACCTCCAATGGTGGCCGCGACCTCTGGGACACCGTATTCGACAACGTCGGCAAGACATATGGCTCCCGGATCATGCAGATCACCAACGCCTACGCGCCCGGCCAGGACTCGGTGGCGGAGACGATCCGCACCGAGCAGGAGAAGGTCTGGGCGGGCCTCGCCTCCCCCTCCGGCTGGCTCTACATGAGCCGCGAGGCGCACCCCGAGGCCCCGCTGGACCCCGAGTGGGTGCCCTTCATCATGGAGCGCATCATCGGGGATGCCTGGTGGCAGCGACGCAACATCAAGTCGCTAGTGACTCGAGTCCTCGACGGATCGAGGCCACCGTCGCGTACGCGGCGCATGTACTACAACCAGATCGTCACCTCCGAGTCCCAGTTCTTCACTCCCGACGAGTGGGACGGAGCCAAGGACCCCGGCGCCATCGGCGACCTGCGGGACCTGCGGCGCGGAGACGAGATTGTCCTGGGCTTCGACGGATCCAAGACCGATGACGCCACGGCACTGGTAGCCATCCGCATCAAGGACAAGCTCATCGTCCCGGTGCTGGTCGAGCAGAAGCCAGAAGGCCCACAGGGCGAGCACTGGCATGTCGACCAAGACGCCTTCGATGAGGCCGTGGCCATGTGCTTCGCGGAGTACACGGTCAAGGCGTTCTACGCCGACGTGAACCTCTGGGAGTCCTACATCGCCAAGTGGTCAGAGCTCTACGGCGAGCAGCTGGAGGTCAGCGACACCAGCATGTCCAAGGTCGCGTTCGACATGCGCCAGTCCAAGGAGAAAATCTCCCGGCTCTTCGAGGCGTACCGCCAGGCCATCCGCGACAAGACGCTCAAGCACAACGGGGACCCCGTGCTCCGAGTCCACGCCCTGAACGCCCAGATGGGCCACAACGGCAAGGGCCTCATTGCCCGCAAGGAGAAGCGCGGCTCCCCCCGCAAGATCGACTGCATGGTGGCGTCCTACGTGGCCTTCGCCGCCCTCTCGGCATGGATCGAGAAGGGCAAGAAGAAGACCCAGTACCGGCGCCGCATGCTGAGGAGTTCACAGTATGCAAACCATTAGCGAGCAGCTCGAGCGCGAGGGCGAGAACCCCCGGAACCTCGATGGGACCGACGGCGAGAAGCTGCTGACTCGCATGGAGCAGATGTACCGCCAGATCACCGAGGATGAGACCCACTACGACCTCATGTGCGACTACTGGCGGGGCGCCCATGCCAACCCATACGCCCCCAGCGACCAGCGCGCCGAGATTCGCGCCCTTCGCAAGCGGGCCATCACCAACCTGATCCCCCTGGCCGTCAACATCCCCGCCCAGCTGTCCTTCGCTGACGGCTTCCGGCGCAACGAGGAGGACTTCCCAGAGGAGTGGCAGGTCTGGGAGAACTCCGGGTTCAAGTCCCGGCAGACCTCGGCCTTCACCTCCTCCCTCGTGTACGGCGGCGCCTACATCTCCGTGGAGAACCTCGGCACCGGCGAGCCCCGACTCTGCCTGCTGAGCTCCCGCAACACGGTGGCCTTCTACCACGACCCCGTGAACGACATTCACCCGGCCTTCGCCATGACCATCAAGCACTACCCGCGCTTCCAGGAGCCGGGCCTCGCCGTCTACTACGACGCCGAGAAGACAGTGCACTGGGACATGGACGAGACCGGCGAGTTCTCAAATCCCCGCGAGTACCCTCACGGCCTCGGCAAGACGCCCATGCGTCGCCTGCCCTGCATGGTGGACGACGAGGGGGTCTCTCGCGGCGTGGTCGAGATGCTGATCCCCGCACAGGATCGCATCAATCAGACCAGCTTCGACCTGCTGGCCACCCAGTCCTTCAGCGCGTTCAAGGTGCGCTGGGCGTCCGGGATGATGGGCGACCCCATCCTGGACGAGAACGGCGAGCCGAAGGTCGACGCTGACGGCAACCAGATGTACCGCCCGGTCCCCATTGACCAGTCCACCTTCCTCCAGACGGATGACCCCCAGGCCCGCTTCGGGACCATGGATGAGACCCCGCTGGACGGCTTCCTCGAGGCCCGCGAGAACGACATTCGCTCGTTCGCTGTTCAGGGCCAGCTTCCCCCTCACTCCCTGTTGGGCAACATGTCCAACCTCTCCGCCGAGACGCTGGTCGCTGCCATGTCGCAAACGCAGCGCTTCGCCCACGTCCTGAAGACGGCATGGGGCCAGGCGATTGTCGACCTCATGCACCTCGTGGCCATCGACCTCGGCGTCGTCGGCCCTGACGAGGAGTACGAGGCGGAGGTCCGCTGGCGTGACATGGAGGAGCACACGCTCGGCGCCCAGGTTGACGCTCTCGCCAAGGGTGCGGAGTCCCTGCAGATTCCCGTGCGCGGCCTCTGGTCTCGCTTCCCCGGCACTACCGCTGGGGAGATTGCCCGCTGGGAGCGCCTGCGCGAGGAGGAGTACGAGGCAGGCTTCGACGTCCCGGACAGCGTCGATGACGTCAACATGCGCGAGGCCGTGGAGCCCCCGACCGGAGACGGCATTGATCTTGGAGAGGACGAGTGATGACTGAGTGGAGTTCCAGGAAGCCTTTCGGGCCTACCGGGCTGCACAGGCTCGGCTGAACAACGCAGCCGCTTACCTCACTCTCCGCTGGTGGGTCGCCAGGGTCGCACCTCTGCGCCCTGGCGCCCAGCCCGCCCTCGCCCAGGACCTGGCCGTCGTCACCGCAGCCGCGCGCCGCATGGCCCGACGCCTGGCCATCGCCTACTACCAGTACGCACGAGCGCTGGACAGTGGGCGGCAGTTCGGCCCTGTGGACGGGCGCGAGGAGCACAACGACACGCTCAACGGACTCCGCCAGAACTTCCTCGACCGCCTCAACGATGCAGCCCTCCTCGGCGAGGACGAGTCCGATGACATGGACGAGAACGTGAAGCGCTTCGAGCGCGAGCTGCGCGACAGCGGCTACCTCGAGGAGGGGCGCAACGAGCGCTCCGACGCCCTGGACCGCGAGGTCGTGGACCGGGCCATCCAGCGCTTCCTGGACGAGTGGGGCGAGGACAACCGGCTTCAGCGCGACAACATGCGCTGGAGGGGTGACTCAAACTTCGATGACATTCGGCGCCGCGTCGAGCAGATGCTCCGCGAGACCGCCGAGGAAGAGTCCCGAGAGCGGCGACGCAAGCTCGGCGACGACAGCTCCGACGAGAAGCTCGAGCGCGAGCACCGCACTGTCGGACAGAAGCTCGCGGGCGAGGTGCACGGTCTCAGCGCCGACTCCGCCCGCAAGATCACGGAATGGGCTGCCAGCTTTGACGACTACGTCATGGCAGTCGCCCGTGGCACCTCGATGACCCCATGTGGCTTCTGCGCCATGTTGGCGTCGAGAGGGTTCACCTATCGCTCCGTCGCAAGCGCGATGGGTGGGCTCACCCGTGACGGTGGATTCCGCAAGGTCCACCCGAACTGCAACTGCTACCCGATCATCCGATGGAAGAACGTCTCCGACGAAGTCGACCTTCCCGAGGAGAACCAAGAGTTCCTGCGCATCTGGAAAGAGGTTAGGAACGAGCGGGAATTCCGTCGCCGGATTCGGGAGCGCAACCGAGAACTTATCGAGCAGGCAGAACGTTCCCAGGAGGAGTAATGCCAGAGACTGTAGAGGGCCAGGAGCCCGGCAATGAGCAGGCGCCGAACGCTGAAGAGGCGCAGGCAGGTCAGGCGACCGAGGCAACCGAGGAAGTGAACGGCGGCTCCCCCCTGTGGGAGGGCATCGCCGAGGATCACCCGGTTCGGGCTGAGGTCGAGAAGCTCCGCAAGGAGGCTGCCGCCAAGCGCACGACTGCTCAGCAGATCAAGCAGGAGAACGACGACCTGAAGGCCAAGCTGGCCGAGGCCAAGACCTCCGAGGAGGTACAGGAGCTCATCAACGACTACGAGGCCAAGGTGCACACCCTGGAGGTGGAGAACCTCAAGGCCAACGTGGCGGCTGAGTACAAGCTCCCGAAGGACCTGGCCGCACTGCTTCAGGGCTCCGACAAGGAGTCTCTGGAGGCGCACGCGGAGACTCTCTCCCAGTACGCCCCGAAGGGCGCCACTCCTCCTCCTGCTCCCCCCAGCGGTGGCCGCGTGCCCGCCGACAAGCCCAAGTCCATCGAGGACATGAAGGCTGCGGTGCGCAAGCACTACCGCCGCTGACCATTCACCCCCTTTTCTCACACCTCAACCCCCGGTCCACATAGGGCCGGGGGTTTCCTATTGGAAGGACCCCCATGCCTTACCAGGAGCACGGCGTTACCAAGCCGCAGGTCATCGCCGACACTGGCGTTGAGCTCATCGAGGAGCAGCTCTCTGTGCTGCCCCTGTTTACCGTCGAGCAGCCGGACAATTTCTACAACGCCGCCGACGACACCATCATGGTCCGCATTCCCGGAACCCTGCCGGTGCGCACCTACGGCTGGCGCAACCCGCGCACGGAGCCGATTAAGACCGACGTCTACTCCGAGACGCTGGTTCCGATCACGGTCAACGCTGACAACAAGTACAGCTCGGTGGCCCTGACGGACGAGCAGAAGGAGTACGACCTCGAGGGCTCCTTCGGTCGACTGACCGCCGCCCAGACCAAGGCTGTCGCCGAGAAGCTCGACCACGAGGCCCTCGGCATTCTGCGCGACCTTCCCTTCGAGGTCGGGATCGGCGTCGACACCACCCCCGAGGCCCAGAAGGCGCTGCGCGAGGTCGGCCAGGATGTCTTCTTCAACGCCTTCGTGGACGCCGGGGAGGCCCTCAACCGCATGCGCGTGCCGTTCTCCGAGCGTGTTGCGCTGGTTGGCTCCCGCGTCGCGTCGGACATCCGCAAGTCGAACCGACTGGACCGCCTGCAGGGTGACGCCTCTGGCGGCGCCCTGGCCAACGCGGTGCTCGGCAACTACGCCGGGTTCACCATCGTCCAGGACCTGGCGATCCCCGCCGACGAGGCGCTCATCATCTCCTCGACCGGCCTTATGTACTGGAACCACGCCCCCTCGATCCCCGAGGGCGCCGTGAAGGGCGCGCACGCGAACCACAACGGTGTCGCCATGCGCTGGATCGTGGACTACGACTCGGCCTACCAGGTCGACCGCTCCACCTGGTCCACCTGGAACGGCTTCCGCCACGTGGAGGACAAGCTCGTCCAGATCAACGAGGACGAGACCCAGAAGCTCGTCGGCGAGGACACCTACTTCCTGCGCGGCGCCAAGATCATCTTCGGCGACGGCACTGGCGGCTGGGAGCCGGGTGACGGGTCCTCGGCCGGTCCGACCTCCCGCAAGGGAGCCGACGCCGACTCTGAGCTCGCCAAGGTCTGGAACGGCCTGCCGTTCGAGGGCACTCTGCCGGAGGGCCGCGACTACCCGAACGTTCTGGGCACTGTCGCTGCTCGTGGTGGCGACGGCTCCTGACCCACTCTCCGCCCGCAACCTCTAGGAGGGTGACATGAGCGAGGAGCCCCTCGCCTCCCGCGACCGGCTCGAGGCGCGACTGCCCGAGCCTATCTCCACCGATCAAGAGATTGCCCTGGCGGACGAGATGCTCTCTGACGCCTCTGCGGAGGCGCGGGCGCACGGCAACCAGATGTGGACCGTCCAGACCGTTCCGGCTGGCGTGGTGAACATCGTCCTCCGCGCAGCTGCCCGAGGGTTCATGAACCCAGGCGGCTTCGCGGAGGAGGCTGCCGACAGCGCACGCCTCCGCAGGGGCGACGAGTACGTGATGGGTGCCGCCTTCACCGAGGCGGAGATTCGCCAGGTGAAGGCATTCTCGCGCCGCACCGGCATTAGCCACGCGCAGGTGACAAAGCCCAGCGCCTGGTCCGCCCGATCCGACACGAGCCTCCGGGGCGCCATCTACGTGCCCTACAGCGGATACGGCAGCGAGGAGAACCCCCCGAAGCCGTTCCCCTACTTCTGAGAGGAGGGCCTATGTGGTCCCACCTACTCGACAGGGGGCGCGAGGCGCTGGTCGTCTGGCCGGTCATTCAGGTCACTGCAGATCGCGGCTCGAAAGAGTACGAGCCTGACCTGGAGAACCCGATCCGAATGAAGGTCACCACCTCCGAGGATCGCTCCCAGGTCGCGGACCTGCACGGGCAGATCGACGTCGACATTCTCCGCGCAGTCACCCGCTCCTTCCCCTCGCGGGCTGGGGCGACATGGTCGCGCTGCCTCCTCAATGGCATCGAGTACGACATGGCCGAGCCGCCCCGGTGGTCCGCAGGCCCATCCCGCTCCATGTCCCACTGGGAGTTCAAGCTGCGCTCAAGAGCCAACCTCGGGGCGACGGAGATTGCCGACATCGAGGAAGTCCCCCTGATCGTGCGGAGGACTGAGTAATGGCTGGCGGACCCACCGTCTACTGGGTGGATGGCCTGGTCGGCGCCGTCGACTACCCACGCGGAGGCATGGGCAAGGGCGGCGTCGAGGACATCGTCTCCCACCACCTTCGCGTGAAGTCAGAGGTCCGCAAGCAGGCCATGCTCGCTGGCAACAAAGCGCGCGGCATCCTCGCCGTCCACCAGGCCAACTACCCCGGCACCTCGACCAGCATCGACGTGCGCGGCCCTGCCGCTGGCCACAAGCTCGACTACTCCGTCCACCTCGTCTCCAACAACGGCGACGTGGCAGCGACGGCAATCGAGTACGGCCACACCGGCATCGGCGTCGACGGGCCATTGGCCCCCTTCCAGGTCAAGGGGAAGCGATACCCCGGCCTGTTCATCCTTCATCGAGCCTTCGGACTACGGAGGTAGTGCATGGCCTCAAGGCCCACTGTCTACCCAGTATTCGGGGCGCTTGAGGACCTCATATTGGCGGTCCTGCGGGACTACTTCAAGGACCGCGACGACGTGCATATCTACGACCGCTACTCGGAGGGCATGGACCTCCCGGCAGTCGTGCCGCTCAGTGCGAACCGGGCGGGCATGGTCGCGTACCAGACCCCCGAGGACTCCTGGGCGCGCAGCGGAATCATCGAGCTGAACACGTTCGCCGATGGCCCGAACCGCGACATCGTCGCCTCCCAGCTGCAGGAAGCCTGCCGCCACGCGATCTACGAAGCCTTCTTCAAGCAGACCGACTACCCCGGACTCGGGGTCATCAACAAGGTCAGCAACTCGAACTACTCGAGGCCAGAAGGCGACTGGGCAACCACCACGCACGCCGTGCAGTACGCACGCCTGCCCAACTCCGTGACGCGCTACGAGGCCCGCTACCGGCTCCTCATCCGCCCCAGCAAGACCTACTCGAACCCCTTTCTTTCCGTCCCGGAGGGCGCCAACAAGGGCTCCTCCGAACTTCCCTAGGAGTAACACATGGCTCTGGCCGACGACGCAGTTCTCAAGGTTGGTATTGGCCACTTCTACACCGCCCCGGTGGGGACTCCGCGCCCGACCGACCTGGCCAACATTGGCCCGGAGTGGGAGCACATGGGCCACACCTCCCTCGAGGACATCCTCTCCTCGAATGTGGAGGGTGGCGAGCGAACCCAGCTCGGCTCTCTGCAGCGCCGCGCCCTGAAGACTTCGGTCTCGGGCCGGACTGAGAGCTTCACCATCAACCTGCTCCAGTTCGACACCGACAGCCTGCAGCTGGCCCTGGGCTCCAACGCCCGGATCAACGACGACGGCGACATCGAGGTCCCGGAGACCCCGGTGGCCACCGAGCGCGCCTGGCTGTTCCTGTTCTTCGACGGCGAGACCGTTGGCGGCATCTATGCCTCCCGCGCGTCCTTCATCGCCGCCGAGTCCATCTCCATCTCGGACACCGAGTCGCTGACCCAGCTCCCGCTGGAGGTCACGCCGATGTCGGATGGCGACTCCACCTCGCCCTACCGCTTCATCCCCCCGCGCGTCGTGGAGGGCATTGACGACGGCTCTGGCGAGGACGGCGAGGGTTCCTGACCCTTCGCTCTCTCTGACTAGCGGTGGGGGTCCCTGGCGGGTGGCCCCCACCGCTCTTTTCTCACACCCGCCGCAGTCTTCCAACCCGCCGGAATGAAAGGCGCCCCACCATGGCACTGAAGCCCCAGGACTTTCTGAAGAAGATCAACGAGGAGCACCCGAACGCCGTGCTCGACATCGAGATGGACGGCGAGGAGGTGCAGCTGACCCTGCGCAACTTCCTCCGCCTCGAGGACGAGGAGCAGAAGGAGGTCTCGGAGGCCCTGGACATCCTCTCCCTCGGCGCAATGTCCGAGGACTCCGAGCTGTCCATCGAGGACCTCCTGAAGGAGATTCTCTCCGAGGAGGAGCAGGAGCAGACCTTCGAGCGCGTCATGGTCGAGCGCCTGGTCCGCGCCCTCCGCTCCGCAGCCGAGGACAAGGAGCTCTACGACGAGTTCATTGACGGCCTGCGCGGGACGCTCAAGGGCGACTTCAAGGAGTTCATCAAGCAGCTGTTCGCCGGATTCTCGGAGGAGACCCGCCTGGGGGAAGCCGATACCTCTGGCGACTCCTGAGTGAGGCCCCAGAGGAGCTCTACCTAGACCTCCGTGAGTACTGGGGCCTTGACCTCAACGCATGGCTCAACGGCGTGGGGCACGAGACGGTCTCGACCATCCTGGCGATGGTCAAGGACCTCCCCCGCCAGTCCCGATACGTCGTCCTCCTCGACTGGAGGCGCAAGAACGGGAAGGCCCCCGAGTCTGACGAAGAGGAGTCCGAGGAGCGCAAGGCCCAGACAGAGCGCTGGGAGATGCGCCAGTGGGCCACCCTCGACCGCGAGCTCGCCGCTGGGCAGCTCAACACCCTGAATGACCTGCTGCGCTTCGTCCCCTCATGGAAGAAGACCCCGCCCGAGCAGGACGTTGTTGGCCCGCCCGCGTGGCGAGAGGCCCAAGAGCGCAAGCAGCAGACGCCTGCGCAGACACGCAAGCAGGCAGGAGAGTCCCCGTCCGTCGCGGACGCCATGGCCGTCTTCGGATGGCCCGGCTGAGTCAGCGATGGGCGGGGATTTCCCCGTCTCTAGAAGGGAATTCACATGGCACGCCAGATCGGCTCCGTCTACATCAAGGTCGAGCCCGACGCTGACGGATTCCGGCGCAGGGCGCAGAACGACATCCGGCGTCAGGGTCCTATCACCGCAGAGGGCGAGGTCGACCTCGACCGCTCGCAGGCCATGCGAGAAAAGCAGCAGGCGGAGCGCGACATGAACCGGCGCCCCATCAAGGTGGACGCCGAGATTGATCTTGACGACCGGCTTCGCGGGATTGAGCGCGCTATGCAGGCGTTCTCCCAGATGTCCGACGACACCCGCTCCATGGGCAAGGATGTCGACCGACTGAGCGAGCAGATGCGCCGCATGCAGCGCTCCATGGAGGACGTGAAGCTCGGTGTGAACTCCGAGGACTTCGACCGCCTCGAGGAGCGCATTGACGAGCTGAAGGCAGAGCTCGAGCTCTCTACCACCTCGGCAGAGGCTACCTTCGAGCGCTTCCGCACGCAGCTGGAGGCCCAGGGGGTCGGCGTCGACCTCGAGGCCAACCCTGACATGACCTCGGCCGCAGCTGCCAACGCGGCGATGCGCACTGCCGTCCGCCCCATCCCTGTCCGCACTCGCGTGGACCGCAGCTCCCTGCTGGCGACCCTGGCGCAGCTCCAGATGGTGGGCTCTCGGCCCTACAGCGTCGAGATGCGTCCGGTTCTGCGCGGCTGGCTGGCCGTCGAGGCCCAGCTGCTGGCGCTCTCTCGGGACCGCGTGGTCCGCCTCCGCGTGGACCTGGGCCGCAGGGCCTGGAACACCGTGCGCGGTGGCCTGCGCTCCATGGCCGGTCTGGGCGACATGGACGAGATGATCGAGACCTTCGAGAAGCTCACGCAGCAGCTCGACGTCTACGGCACGAAGATCGCCGCGATGGGCACGATCATCGGATCGGCTGTCAACGTCATCGGCCACGCCCTCGGCGGAGCGCTGGTGACTGCAGCCGACCTGAGCCGCGCATTCGGCCTGATCGCAGCCGCACCCACCGCCATTCTGGCGGCATGGGCTGGCTTCCACGTCCACCGGACGATCTGGTCCGGCTTCGGCGACGCGCTCGAGGGCATCCCCGGCGCGCTCGAGGAGCTCCCGCCTAACGCGCAGCGCGCAGTACACGCCATCAATGACCTCTCCGAGGCTGTCAACGAGTCCGTCCAGGACGGCTTCTGGGGCGAGATGGCGGACGAAATCACTCGCTTCACCGAGACCGTGGGTCCTGTTCTCGAGGAGAACATGAACCGCACGGCGCAGATTTACGGCGACGGCCTCTCTCGCATGCTCGACCTGGCGCAGACCTGGGCCGAGTCGGGGCAGCTGGGCGCCGCATTCAAGAACATCAACAACATGTTCGAGGGCATCGCCGATGGTGCCGTTGAGCTGGTCGACGCCTTCGTGAGCGTCGGCATGCGAGCCTCCAGCCTGTTTCCCCGGCTGGGCCACGACTTCGGCCAGCTCATGAGCGGCCTGAATCAGTGGACTCAGTGGGCCATCGAGATGGGCCACATTGAGCGCTGGATCACCCAGGGCGTCAATGTCATCCATCAGCTGGTCCGGGCCTCTGGCGCACTCGGCGGCATCTTCGCTGGACTGACGCAGGCTGCCCGCCGCGCTGGCATCGAGGGCCTCCCCGCCTTTGTGCGCGGCCTTGAGCGGGCGCGTGATGTCATGCAGGACCCCGCATGGCAGGTCCAGATGGGCAACATCTTCGAGGGCATGGCCATCGGCGCACGTGACACCTGGACGGGTGTTGAGCGCCTGGCTGGCGCATTCATGGAGGCCCACTGGTGGGCGCGCAGCCTCTCCATCGCCATCGGTGAGGTGGCCCGAGAGGGCCTGTTCCGCCTGGCTGAAATCATCGAGAACCCGGTGTTCCAGCGCGGATCGGTCGACCTCTTCGAGGGCGTGCGCGACTCGCTCATCACCCTCGAGCCTGCCTTCCAGTCCATCGGCACAGTGCTTGGTGAGCTGGGCACGCTGGTCGGCGAAATCATTCGCGAGATGGCGCCGGGGATCAACACCCTCATGGGCATGTTCTCCGACGCGGCGACTCGCCTTGGCCCCTACCTGGTGGCGATGGTTGACCCGCTGACGCAGTTCATCGACAACATGGGCCACACCGTCCGGCACAACCTGAACACCTTCGTGTTCCCTGTGCTGGAAACGCTCTTCGGCTGGTTCAACAGCCTGCCGGGGCAGATGCAGGTCTTCCTCTCCATGCTGGCGGTTATGACCCGCTGGCTCCCCGCCTTCGGCAACGCCGTGGGCCGGGCGGCGACCAAGCTGGAGGCCTTCCATCGGGCCAACAGGGCGCGTGAAGCCGGAGCCTTCGGTGGGCCGCGCTACGTGGCGCAGATTCAGGCCGTGGACAACGCCCTCGCTGGCGTGGCCACGCGCTTCGACCGCACGGCAGAGGCGTCCCGCAGGATGTCTCGCGTGATGGCCACTGAGGCCCGCACGGCACAGACCGTGTTTGGCCGCACTCTCGGCGCCATGCGCACCGGGTTCGCCTCCCTGGGGCGAGCGGCAGAGCGACCCCTCGCGGGCATCGCAAATTACGCGGCCGGTGGGGCAGCATCCATGGACCGCATGAACGCCTCGCTCATCGCGGCGCAGCGCAACATCCGCAACCTGGGCGAGGCTCAGCGCAGGGCCATGGGGTCGATGGGGGCAGGTCGATACGACCGCCTCATGGGCTTCTATGACCAGCGCATCGTGGACTCCTCCCGGCTCACTGGACCCCTGAATGCCCAGCTGACCGCCCTGCAGCGAGTCCAGCAGCAGGCCCAGCGGACTGGCGAGTCTCTGCGTCGCGCCTTCACCCTCGACGGCGCACGCGCCAACGCGGAGCGTGCCATCTCCGGCGTCAACACGGCCATTGGCCGCATCGGCTCGGGGGCACAGTCCGGCTGGAGTCGCATGACCGCCAACGCCAACCTGGCATTCACTGGCATGCAGCAGTCCGCTGAGCGGGCAGCCGGTCGAGTGAACGCCACGCTGGGAACCATCGGTCAGCGCGTCTTCACGCGACAGGGCTGGAGCTCGACGTTCCTTGGCCTGCAGTCCGCTGCAGCCACGGCGGCGTCAAGCGTGGCCACCTCCATGCGCACTGTGGCAACCCCCGCCGTTCAGGCGCTCGGGACTGCCGCACGTGGCACCGCAGGTCTTCTTCGAGGCATGTACGGCCTCATCGGAGGCGCGCCAGGACTTGCTCTGGTCGGACTCATCACGTCCATCGGCCTCGTTCGGCAGCGCGCAGCCGAGGCCGAGCAGGCGGGTGAGCGCATGTTCGAGGCGTTCCGTGAGGGCGACGAGGCGATGCTGCGGTCTCAGGTCATTGACGAGATGGCCGACTCGATGACTGCGCTGAGCCGTGCCGCCCACGAGGTTGGCGCCAACATCGACTTCTCCAACATGCTGGATGACCTCGCATCCGGGGGCGACCCGGAGGTGTGGCTGAAGCACGCCGACAGCCTCGACCAGTACGCCCGCGCCTGGAAGCAGGCGGAGGGCACCATCGGTGGCATCGACGCCGTCATGAAGAAGGCCGAGATCGGCATGGATGACGTTCGAGCCGCAGCCGAGGCGTTCGGGCTGTCTGTCGAGCAGGTGGACAAGATCATGGAGCAGGGCGACGGCCTTCGCTTCTTTGGCAACAACCTCTTTGGGGACCTACTCAAGGACCTGAACGCCACTAGCGATGCGCTTGACCTGGGCCAGGCGAAGTTTGCCATGTGGGCGGCTGCCACCGATGAGGCCGCAGATGCCCTGCCCGCGACAGCCGCAGGCGCCCGTGCGCTGGCGGACGAGATGAAGCGCAACGGTGAGTCCTTCTATGAGGGCTCCGAGGGTGCGCGGCAGTTCTCGCAGGCAATCGCCCAGATCGGGGCTGACGGCGCCAATATCGAGCAGCAGCTCTCCGGCATGCGCACCGCCATGCAGATGATGGGCGGCGAGGCGTACCGCCAGGCTGAGGTCGCCATGGAGGCATGGTCGCACTACGAGGGTGCGATGATGACCGCCAACAACATGGCGCAGGACAGCGTCATGGAGACCGGCCGCGTGGTCGGCAGCTCGACTGACGGCATCGCCAAGGACTTCGAGTCCATGTCAGAGCGGCAGAACCTGGCTATCCAGGGGACGCAGCAACTGCACGACCTGGCTATGTCCCGAGCCCTGGATGCGTACAACGAGGCCATCAACGCAGGCGCGGACCACGCCGACGCCATCGAGGCAGGCAAGGAGGCATACCAGAGCATCGACGGAGCAATCGAGGACTTCATCTCGTCGGCCAAGATGTCGAACGAGGAAGCCGAGATTTTCCGGGCTGAGATGCAGCAGCTCCAGGACGTTGACGACCTCGAGGTCGTGCTCCAGCTGACCAACCTGGCTGACGGCGAGATTGAGGCTGCCTACGACGGGCTCACGAAGCTCAACGAGGCTGGCCTGAAGATCGACCAGGCCGAGTGGATGGCGTTCATCGCCGCCAACCCCGACCAGGCGTACCTGGCGGTGTCGAACCTCGAGCTGGTCTTGATGAACTTCGAGGCCAACGAGTGGCTCGCCACCCTCGATGCCAACGACCACAATGCGGTCGAGGCGCTGGCTCGAATCAAGGGCATGGGTGAGGAGTGGAACAATGGCGACTACGCCGCCATCCTCGGAGCAATCCTCCAGACGGAGGATGTCGACTCTGCCTACGAGCTGCTCGTGCAGTGGGATCAGGAGACCGCCGAGGCGTGGCTGGGGGCCAACCCCGACGAAGCCAAGCAGGCCCTTCAGGACATCTTCGATGGGATGGAAGGGATCGACTGGGAGAAGACGGTCGAGTTCCACGAGAATGGGGGCGAGACCCTCCAGGAGACCATCGGCAACCTTGCCGAGACTATCGAGAACCTGGACCGGTCAATCCGCATCGCCCTCGGCCTGGATGACCCAGAGGATGCCGAGACCCGGATCAAGGACCTGGTCGAGAACCTCGACCTGCTGAACGGCCAGGAGGCTCGGCCCTTTGTCGAGCTGGATGACCAGGCGACGCCCGAGATTGACTTCCTCACTCAGTCGGTCACGGACCTCGACCTCCGCACGGCCTCTCCGCATGTCTCCCTCAACGGACTCGCCGAGTTCATGGGTGGCACGGACAACGCTCGCCTGGCACTGGACAACATCCCGCCGCACGTGGCTTCCGAGCTGCGCGCGCGGGGTGACATCTGGAGCCGGGCCGGTGACGCCACCGAGGCCATCCGAGGCATCCCGAAGAGCGAGGTCTCAACGCTCACCGCACAGGGCGACGTTTGGTCTCGGGCTCACGACGCCCGCGAGGCCATCGTCGGCATCCCCAAGAGCGAGACCTCCACGCTCAACGCGGCTGGCGACATCTGGGGCCGCGCTGGCGAAGCCGAGTCCTCCGTGCGCAACATCCCGGAGAGCTGGCACTCGACTCTGGACGTCCGAAACCAGGTCGTCTTCATCCGGCTGGCCGAGGCTGCCATGCGGACGGTCCAGGCCATCCCGCAGCAGTGGCAGTCCCGCCTCATGGCGCTGGATGGAATCTCTCGCGTGGCAGCCAATGCGCGTCGACAGATTCTGTCGATCCCGAACCGCACCGTCCGCATCCGGGCAGTGGCTACCGGCGTCGGGGCAGCTGCCGCAGCGATCAAGTCGGTGCGCTCCGCCAACGGCAACATCTTCCCTTCGGTGAAGGCATTCGCTGACGGAGGCTTCGAGAATCACACGGCGCAGATCGCTAAGCCGTCGACCACGTACCGCATCTGGGCTGAGCCCGAGACGGGCGGCGAAGCATACATTCCGCTGGCTGCGTCCAAGCGGGCTCGCTCCCTCGCCATCTGGGAGGAGACGGGCCGCAGGCTCGGAGCCTTCGAGGACGGCGGCGTGGTGGGTGGTGACACTGGCTCCACCGAGGGTCGGGTCGTCATCAACCAGACGAACTACTACCCGCAGCAGGAGTCCAACAGCAGGCGCCTGCAGCGCTCCCTCGAGTTCGTCTCCTCCGGGGACGAGACCTTCGCGGGGGTCTGAGCGCCCTTCTGCGGGCCTCCCATAGAGCGCAGGCCCCCTGGCGGCAAGGACATTCTTCCGAGCCGCCAGGGGGCCTTCTGCGCACCTACGAAAGGTATTTGCGTTGTCTTCATTCGACTACGTGATTCAGGGCGTGAAGTGCACCGATGCCCGGTGGGCGGACGACCCTACTGCAGCCTTCCCTGGGGCCTGGCACCTCCGCACGGACACCGCCCTGCTGCCCCAGTTCCCCGGCCTCCGGGCCACGCGCTTCACCCGGCCTGGCCAGCACGGGGAGTCGCTGGCCCAGTTCGCACCCATCGAGCCGCGCACCGTGCGCCTGGCCATGCGATTCGTCGCAGTGTGCTCAGACCCGCGAGACCCGCGCTACGGGCAGATGGGCGGCAGCTGGGAGGAGCGACTGAGCTTCATCGAGGCCAACGTCAACGAGTTCATGTTCAGGACTCAGATCGGCAACCAGGCCGGGCTCGGTCAGCTGCGGCTGGAGCGCACCTTCACCGACTTCGAGCACTTCCCCTACGGCGAGGCCGACCAGACCATGGGCACGCAGTGGTGCACGGGCCGCTTCCTCTCCTCCAGCGAGGCCGAGGTGGACCGAGACGCCCGCTGGGCAGAGTACGACCTGGTCTTTGAGAACCCCGAGGGCACCTGGCTGACCGAGCAGCAGGAGGTCCGCGTCGACGTTCCTGCCAACGCGGACACCGCAGTCGACCTCCCCATGGGCACCGCCCCAGTGTGGGACGCGATGCTGGCTGTCCGCTCGGCTGACGGGCGCCTAGAGGCGGGCACCAGCTTCAAGAACACCGCAGGTGTCGGGTTCGAGCTGGCCCGGTGGACTGAGTCCTGGTGGATTCTCGACATGGAGTCCCGCATGTCCTCCCTCGCTGGGACCGCCACGGGACCCAACTGGGGCGCGAACCTCAACGACGCCCAGATGATTTCGGAGCTCGGGCGCCCCCAGGGCTCGGCCCTGCTCGTCAACCCCGGAGTTTCGAGCTCCGGCGACCGGATCGGGCGCATCACCATCAACGCTCCGCAGGCGTGCCAGGTGCGCATCCGGTACAACCCCCGCTTCTTCTGAGCACCCTTCACCCGCCGCAATGGAGGAACGCAAATGACAACTGTCCCCAATGTGGACGAAGGGGTCGCCACCGACCCCGACATCATGCTTTGGATCAACGCCCCGGACACTCCGGCGCGGGAGTCCGTCCGCGAGCCGATTCGCTACGCCTTCGACATCTCGGCCTCCTACGGCGACGGCTCGGAGCACAACGCCCTGACCTTCTCCACCTACAAGGACGACCCGGCGGTCGCCAAGCTGGCCACCGGCAACTACGAGATTGTCCTCCGCTGGTGGGACCCCCGCCGCGAGGCATGGCTCGAGCCGCCCAACTCGCGATTCATGGTCATGAAGCACCTTGAGGACATGGTGGACGAGACCAATAAGATCAGCTTCACCTGTGTCAGCATCTCCTGGCTGCTGGAGAAGATTCGCGTCCGCGTGGCCGACCAGTTCAACACGGCGGTCCGGCTCAACCGCGAGCTCGACCAGGCCCAGGAGCGGTACGACGAGGCTGAGTCCGAGTACGAGTCCCTTATGAGCCAGTTTGACCGCACCGCGAAGCGCGTGCAGGAGGCCCACTGGCCAGACATCTACCACGGCCCCAACTGGGCAGTCCGTGGCGTCACCTGGATTGCTCGACAGGGCAAGGCTCGCGGCCGCTCCATCGTCAGCGACGCCGCACGCAATGGCTCGCTCTGGTGGTACTCCACTGACCGTGGGAAGTTCGTGCGCCTCTCCATGACGAGCGGCGACAGCATGACCCAGTCGGACAAGGAGACCCTGCGCGAGCTTGGCCCTCAGATCGACCGAGCGCGCCGGGCCATGCGCAGGGCGCAGTCGAACCTGGCGTCAGCCCAGCGCGCAGCGCGCGAGAGCTCCCGCAACGGCACGCGGCACTTCCACAACAGGACGCCGGGCCGCGTGCTCACGACCCTGTGGCGAGAGGGTATCGAGCGTGACGCGGGGTATGTGAACCATGGGGAATCGACCCCCGGCTGGCCGGACAGCCCCTACGCCCTGCGCGTCCGCATCGCCAAGGGCATCTACCGCGCCTGGACCAGCACCCATGACAGCAAGGACCGAGCCTGGACCAGCTTCGCTCCGCAGCAGAACTGGGAGATTCCTCTCAACTCGAGCATCTGGGACGTCATTCAGGACTTCCGCGAGAAGGGCATCCTGGACTGGCAGATGGGCGGAATTGCCCCCGGAGGCGGTGGCCGCAACCTGCGTCTGGTGCGCAAGGGGGGCCTCGAGGTCGACCAGACCCGGCGCGTCTCTCTCCGACTGGGTGTCGACGTGCTGGAGGCTCCGCAGGAGGTTGACCACTCTGAGCACCAGACGGTCAGCTTCGTGCTGGACTCAACGGGGCTCAACCGCTACACGTACCGGCACCGCGACCGCGCCGCCAACCAGACCCCCTGGGGGCTGTGGGAGGGCGGCATTAGCGAGTCCGACGCCACCGACCTGGACACGGCGATCAGCCTGACGCAGGAGGAGCGCGACCGTCGCGCCAACCGCTACGTGATCGACTCCTCGCGGCAGACCATCGTCAGGCCCAGCGGCCCTCTCCCGATGCTGGACTACCAGCCGGGGCACACCGTCACCGTCTACGACCACGACGGGAACGCACCCCGCAAGGTCACTCAGATCATCGTGGAGAAGAAGAGCGACGAGGACCCCATCGTGGCCACCGTCCGGCTTGGCACGCGCACCACGAACCGCCCGGTCAAGTACGCCCGCACCCTGAACAAGATCACGGGCGGCTCTGACCACATCCAGGGCCTGATCCCAATGAACCCGGCACTGGACCCTGGCGAGCTGCCTCAGTCCGCCCTGCGCGCCCCGGAGATTACCTCCCTGGGCGCCAGCGTGCGCTTCAACGAGGCCGGGCGCCCCCAGGTGCACGTGTCCGCGCAGGTCTCCACTGCAGACGTCCCCGTGCCCGAGGACGCCGAGCTGTACGACGACGCAGCCGACGCCGAGGACTACATGGACGACGAGGAATACGAGGGAGCCTAAATGGCAACGCAGATGCTCGACCCAGTGGACAGCTGGGCGGAGGTCGATGAGAACTACGAAGAGTTCCCCGAGCTGGACGACGAGCTGGACCTGCCCGACGAGGACGACGAGCTCACCGAGGCGGAGCAGGAGCCGCCCGAGCACCCTGGCGACATTGAGCCCTACTGGCAGCAGTACGAACTCCACGGGCGCAACCTGGACCAGGGCACCGCATGGGAGCGTCTCGCCGTAGAGGACTACACGGGCGAGCTCGAGGTGGCCGTTGAGGGCCTGGTCGCTGGCGCCCGCTGGGAGTTCCGCATCCGGCTGGTGGACCGCAACGGGCGATACTCCCGCTGGTCCACCCCGTTGCAGCTCACCCTCCCCACCGACTTCACTCCCCCGCCTACGCCCACCGCACCCGTGGTGGATGAGAACCAGGGCTACGTGACGTTCGGCTGGAACGGGAGCCTGACTGGACCGATCCCCGAGGACCTGTCGCATGTCTTCGCCTGGGTGCGTCAGATGCACCCAGTGGACGACCCCGAGGGTGAGCCGGGAGACCCGCGACGCCTGGCCCGCTTCATGGAGGAAGGGAGCCAGACGACAGGCGCCCTCGCCTTCGACGTCCCGCACGAGTTCTGGCTAACCTCCGTCGACACTACGGGCAATGAGTCCCCGTGGTCCGAGACGGTGACCGTGACCCCGACCCTCCCAGTGGACGCCGAGTCCATCCGCGAGGAGCTCAAGGAGCTCGACGGGCGCATGGAGCGTCTGGACCAGGACCTCAGCGGCGCGGTTTCTGACGTGCAGTCGGACCTCAATGACTTCCGCCAGCAGTGGAACGATGAGTGGGACCCCGAGGCGATTGACGGACTGCGAGACCGCCAGGACTCGCTGGAGCAGGACATCTCGGACGGGCTGGCTCGGGCCGACGAGACAATTCACCGCCTCGCCATCACGGACCCGCACAACCTGGTCCGAGACCTCACGTTCGAGACCTTCTACGAGCCTGGCGACCCTGCCCAGGACTTGCCTGGCTGGTACTCAAATGCTGCGAACACCTGGGAGCTGGTGAGTGCGGACTGGGGCGACCCCCACACGCAGTTCGTTCGGTTCAACCCGGACAACCTCAGCGAGGGGTCGCAGCTGTGGTACGGCGGGCACCTGTTTGCCAACAGGTGGATCAAGGTCACGCCGGGCGAGCAGCTGCGGATTCGCTGGCAGGTTCTTCGCTACGCAGGCTGGAGCGCCAGCGACGACTTTCGTTTCCGCGTGCGCTTCCAGGACGGGGACCAGAACGGCGTCTTGTGGACGGACTACTACCGCTGGGAGTCCGTAGGCAACCAGCAATGGGCTGAGACGATTGTCACCGTCCCCGAGGGCGCGGCAATCGGGAGCTTCCAGTGGATCAAGGGCTCTGGCGCCACCGGCGCCTCGCGGGGCATTGGCAACGTTCACGTGACCCGCATGAACAACGGCGAGCTGACGGTGGATGGAAGCATCAAGGCTCGCCACATCGACACCATCGACCTCTCGGCGGAGACGGGCTTCATTGACCGACTCGAGACCAACCTCCTTCGGGCGCGGCTCCTCGACGCTGACGAGGCGATGATCGACGGCATCCTGCTGAAGAACAACACCATCTCGGCGTCCAAGCTGCGCATCACCAACATAGACAACATGATTGGTGACCCTGAGTTTCGGGACACTGAGTGGTGGACAACCAGCGGCGCCGCCGAGCCAGAGTTCGGCACTGCAAGCCGGGGTCGCGCCGTCTACCTGCACTCGAACCTCTCGAGCGGGGACATCTACGTCTCCAATCAGGAGCGGCCGTGGGTGCTGCAGCCTGGCACGCAGTACTACTACTCGTTCGACGTGTACCGAAACTCTGCGGCGGCGTCAGGCGCCGATGATGCGCGCATATGGTTCATCCGCACCGACGAAACCGGCGCGTACCAGTCCGGCACTATGGGGCCGCACGGGACCAGCTACAACATCATGACGGACCAAGGTGGCGGTTGGTCGCGGGTCGAGGGCAGCATCTGGGGCGACGACTACGGCGAGGCGTACTTCTACCTCCAGATGAGACTCCAGGGGTACACGGGCGGACAGTTCATCATCGCCAACCCGACGGTGCGACCGATGACTGGCTCTGTGCTCATCGAGGACGGCGCGGTCAAGGCTCCCCATGTGGATACACAGGACCTGGCCGCCGACTCCGCCAAGATGCAGGACCTCGCAGTTGGTACGGGTCGATTCATCGAGATTGACGCCGACCAGATCAGGGCCAACAGCTACGAGGGCCACGTGATGACCTCGCCGCTGGTCCAGTCCCACAGCGCGAACAACCAGGGATGGAAGCTCAACCCTGGTGGCGACTTCACGATCTACGACGGCAGCGGCGACGTGTCAATCCGGCTCGACGGCCAGAACAACGTGCTCACGGGCCGCATCGAGGCTGGATTCGACTCGGGCTCCGGCTCCGAGGGCGTCAACATCGACTACGGCACCGTCACGCTCACCACTGGGTGGGAGGACGCCGATAGCCCCGGCGAGGTCACCTCGCAGTTCGAGACGGCCTACCTGGAGTTTCAGCCGAACAACTCGAACCAGGTCATCACCCCCAAGATTTGGGTGGACGACAACGGCCAGATGCGCATCAGCCCTGGCCGAACGAGCGACGTTCCGCAGCTGCGCTCCATGCTGCGGGTACATGGCGACATCCGCACGGGCCGCTTCCACGCGACCCACGGCGAGTTCTCCCGCAACATCAGCGCATGGGGCAGTCAGATCAACACGCTAGCTGGCGGCGTCCGCGTGCTCACGTCGTCCTCAACGCAGCACGCCGGGATCATCCCGGACGGCCCGCGCACCCGGTACCAGGGGCGCATGCCTGACGAGCCTGCGGGGATCGACACGTTCACGGTGGGGACCACCTCATCCAGCACCCTGTCGCCCGGCGCGGCCACGCGCTCCACGGTGACGTTCGGGACGCCTGCCATTTCTGGCGTGCGGCGCATGATCCTCTCGTCCCATGTCGCCAACACCGGCCTGGGGTACGACAACTGGAGGACCTCCATCGTGTCGTCAGCTGGCGTCAGTGCGAGCTCGTTCCGCTACATCGTGCGCGCCCCCGACGAGAACGGCGGCGACGTGCAGACCTGGGTCTACTACCTGGGCATCTGGCAGTAACTAGGAGACAACATGGACATCACTATCGAGGCGTCAGCAGACGATGAGCGCCCGCTGATAGTCGCGCGATGGGTGGCGGGCGATGGCATAGGCGAGGAGCACCAAGTGGACCTCGACGCCATCGCCTCGTGGTCCGAGCTGCTCGGCCACACGGATGCTATCGACACGCTCGAGGCCATCCTGCGAGTGGCAGCGCTGGGCACAGAGCCCGAGCCCGACGAGCGCACCGGCGAGAACGCATGGACCGAGGCATTCGCCGTCCTTCAGCATCGGGAGGTGGCCCGCGAGTCGGAGGTATTCCGGGCGCTCCAAGAGGGCACAGCCGAGGACCCTCGATCCCCTGCCCTCCGGGGCGCCCTCGCCGCCCGGCGCGCGGTCATGGAGCCCATCGGCGCCACGCGGGACTGCGACTCCCTGCTGGCCAGGTGCCGCGACAAGGCTCGCAGCCGCATGGCGTGCGCCTGCCCCACGAAGGCCAGCATCTGCGCAAGGCCCGCGACCATGACCGTGGAGGAGCGGCCGCAGTCGGTGGAGAACCACGGCGGCGAGGCATTCATGGCCCAGGAGGACAGGGCCAAGGCTCGCGCAGTCCTGGAGCCACTGCTCCCGGAGGTCCGTAGGCGCAAGGCTCGATTCCTTCATAGCCTCACGGGCAACCCCGTGAACCCCTTGGGGGACGACGAGCCCGACGAGGTGCCCGAGGTCGAGCCTGTTGAGGACCCAGGCGACCTGAATACCCTGATCGACCGCTGCACCCGCGAGGAGGCTGCATGATTCTGGCAATCGCGGGCTCCGCCTCCGAGGTTCAAGCGAGCGGCGGGCCAGAGTGGCTGCAGGGAGCAATCGGCGCCCTGGTCACGGTCGCCGTTGCGTGGATCGGATATAAGGGCGTCAAGCGCAAGTCTGAGGCCAATCACCAGCAGGTTCTGTACGACAGCCTGTCCAGGCGGCTCGAGGTCCTCGAAGAGAAGGTGGCCAGCCTCGAGCAGGAGAACCTGCACCTCGAGGCCGAGAACTCCCGGCTGTCCGCCGAGAATCGCAGCAGCCGCGACATCATCGCAGGCTTCATGCGCTGGCTGGACCTCTTTGAGGCGTGGGAGAACCACAACTACGAGGGCTCGCGCCCCGTGTATCCGTGGTCCATCCGCGTGATCCGCGACGGCGAGCCATTAGGTCCCACCGGGCTCAGCTGACCAGTGCCCCAGAAACACGAAAAGACCCCCTCCAGGAGGCTCTCAGAGCTTCCCAGAGGGGGTCTTCGCACGAGGAGGAGACATGAGCGACGAGAAGGACCTCATCGAGGTCCCAGAGCTTGACGACGAGATTGGCGACGAGGCGTGCGGCGAGGGAGTCCCCGCTGACGCAGAGGAGGAAGAGTGACCACCTTCAGCTCCCCGGTGCCCGCAGGGTGCCGGTTCACCAGCGCCTTCGGCCAGCGCACCCTGAATGGCCGCACCGCCCTGCATGCTGGGGCTGACTACGCTCCGCCCCGAGTCGGACAGACTGGCGTGACGGTCCACGCGGCGGCTGACGGCACTGTCCGTCGTACTGGGCGCGGCACGGTCGTCCCGTACCACTCCGGGTTCGCCATCTGGCTGGACCACGGGAATATCGGCGGCGACCGGATGCGCACCTATTACGGCCACCTTGCTTCGATCCGGGTCAAGCCCGGCCAGCGGGTGAAGGCCGGTGAGGTTATCGGCATCATGGGTGGTTCGGGCAACCGGACCATGAACGACTTCGGGGTGCACCTGCACTTCGGCGTGGCCCAGAACCACGACCGCCCCGTGCATGCGGCTCCGCGCCTCGGCGCTCCGGGATGGATCGACCCCATCAAGTGGCTGGCCTCTAAGGGCGTCAGCATCGGCAAGGACTCGCCGGTCACGCCGTCCGCATCTTCCGGATCGTCCTCCAGCGGCGGCTCCAGTTCCAGTGGCAAGCACGTGCACCCGAATGCCACGCTGACGGCCCGCCTGGACAAGGCTGGCTACAAGCGCCGGAAGTTCATCGCCGACCGCGTGAAGACCTATCAGGGCGCCCAGCTCTTCGGGGGCCTCGTGGCTGACGGCCACTGGGGCAGTGTGACCGACGCGCACTTCGAGTGGGTGAAGCGGCTGCAGGGCGCCATGAATGGCTGGAAGGGCACGAAGCTCCAGGTCGACGGCGACTACCGCCGCCTGACCCAGGACCGCGTGACGGAGCTGCAGCAGCGCAACCGTGGAGGCGCCTATCAGGGCGTCGTGGACGGCGTGCCCGGCCCAGTGTTCTGCCGCATGCTCGGCATCCCCACTCATCCCTGACAAGGAGGCGTCATGACTGACAAGCTCATCAAGGACCGCAAGACGCGGAAGTATCTGTACCGGGTCTCCATGGCCCTGATCCCCCTGCTCATCTCGTTCGGATTCCTCAACGAGGACATCGCCGGAGATGTGGCCCTTCTGCTGGCTGCAGTCTTCGGGTTCGGCGCGCCGGGCCTGGCTGACGCCAACACTGGCGACGAGCCGGACCAGGGGCTCGGAGCATAAGGGTCCAGAAACACGAAAAAGCCCCCTCACCGGGAAGCCGTAATGGCCTCTCAGTGAGGGGGCTTTTTGTCGTTTAGAGGGAGTCCAGATCGTGATGCTCGAGCCAGTCCTGCAGCTTGCCCCACTCGCCAGGGCACTCATGGGCGACGGACACCTGCATGCGGACTGCCATGTTGGCGCGGTAACCGCGCATGGCCTCCGGTCCAGCTTCGTCAATGTCGCTCTGGGCGACATAGGACGGGGGGCCGTAGAGGAGGCTATACCAGGAGCCCTGCACGCTGTCGTGGTCCTCGCCGCACGCTGGCATCAGGTCGCGCATGCTCAGCAGCTCGGCATCGTCCATGCCTGCAGTGCTCTCGTAGTGCTGCAGGTCGTGCAGCCATGCCTGGCGCTCCGGGTATGTCATGTCACTGAAGCCCACCGGGTCGGAGCCGGAGCACCCGACAAGCATCAACGTGGCGACGAGCGCCGCCATCCCCCTCTTCTTCATGCCCGGCACCCTCTCATAATGTCATGACTTTGTCAACCTCGCTGGCGATGTACGAGGCGATGGACTCCGCTGGCTGCGTGGCATCCACGAGCCGCGCCTTGTGGTTGCCCACGAGGAGCTGCCTGTATCGCCACCTGACGGCCTCCTGGTACTCGACGCTGGCCTCGTACCCATCCAGTGCCCCTCGGGCCTCCAGGCGGCTCCTGGCAGCCACTGCGGGCATGTCCAGCAGGAAGACCAGGTCCGGCTCCAGCTTACGCGGTCTGAGCAGGAAGTTTGCAATCTCCCATGAGGGGTTCTGATAGGCCAGGGTCGAGTAGAAGGAGCGGTCCTGGATGACCGGATACCCGTCGCGGATGGCATCCACTAGGCCCTCTTCCGCGTCCATCCTGTCAACCTCATACGCGAGAGCCTTCGCGTCGGCAGTGTGGGCCAAGTGGGCGTGGTCCGCCGTCTCCATGAAGTGCGGCTCGGATGCGAGGGACGGATGGCAGCCGTGGCTGAATATCAGGTGCCTGTCCAGCATGTCCACCTGCGTGGACTTCCCGGTGCCGTCGATCCCCTCGAGGATGATGTATGGATGGCGCCCATGGCGCTCAAAGAAGCCCATCATCCTCCTGCACCGGCTCGGACGCCATGAGCATTGCGGTAAAGAGCGTCACGGCTCCGGCGAAGACGGCGAGGATCGGCCCGTACCATCCGCTCATCGACCACGCGGCAATCGCCGTCACGCCGAGCGATCCGCCGATCATGCTTAGCGCGCCCAGCGGTCCTACGTCCAGGGTTCGGTGCATCTTGCTCATCTCTGCTCTCCTCCGTACTCGTTGCCGTAGCCCCACCGCGCTCCGCGATAGAGCTCCTTGCCCGGCAGGCCAGTGGTGGCCTGCTCCACTTCATCCAGTACCGCCGGGACGTCGAGCTTCTCCGGGACTTCCTTCGCCCAGCGGTTCAGCGTGTGAGTGATGTTGTCGACGCCGCGCTCCTCGTTGCGCTTCTCCGCCTCACTGAGGGCGGAGGCGGGCTCCTTGAGGGCGAAGCGCTTGTAGACGGCCAGGCGCTGCTTCGGCGGCAGCTTCTGGAATGCCTGCTGCATGTCGACTCGGGCGTCCACGTCGGGCACCTCGTCCTCTGGCGCCCATGCGCAGGTCTCGAGGTAGGCCCGCACCTCACGCGGCGTGTAGATATACGCGCCGGAGAAGTACATGTAGTCGATCTGCTCCTGGCTCTGGAGCCTCGAGGCTGCGCGGTACAGGCGCTTGCGCACCGCCTCCGGGCCTTGGTCTTTGAACGCCTTGTCAAAGGTCCGGGTGACCTCGACCCACAGGTCTCCCGCCAGGTCCTCGGCGGTTGAGACGTGGTAGCGGCGGTAGACCTGTTGCGCCACGTCCTGTACCGTGTCCCAATGGAGAAGTGTGAACTCCTCCAGCGTCTCGGCTCGACGCTCGACTTCGATCATGTCGGTCATAGAGCTCCTTAGAGGAAGATTGCGAGCAGCAGGGCCACGAGGCCGAGGATGAGGGAGAGCCCGCTCGCCACGGCGGCGCAAACGCTGACCTTGTCAGTGCGATCCAGCTCATCCTCCAGGTTGGGATGCAAGGTCCGCCGCGTCACCGACCAGTCCCTCGGGTCCGCCTCGCGGTCATCGAACTGGCGGCGCATAAAGACTCGCTCGTTGCCGAGAGCATCCTCCATCCGCTTCTCCAGGTCGATGAGGTCCAGGATCGTGGCTGCCTCATGATTGGCGTCACGGAGAGTCTGATTCAGCCCGACACGCTCGGCATCGGCGCGGTGATATCTCGGCAGGTCCTCGATGCTGTCGTAGTTCCCACTCATGCGTCCTCCTTGCGCTCCTCGGCCTTCGCGGCCTCAATCAGTCCATCCAGCAGCTTCTCGAATGCCTCGAGAGTCTCCTCTGAAGGCGGGTGCATCAGGCCGTTGCTGGCAACCCCCAGCGTGAATCCGGTCATGCACATGATCTTCCAGTCCTGCACACTTCCAGCCCGACTCATTCATCCCCCTTGGTCGTGAGGCGCTCCATGTACTGAATGCGCCCGCCGTTGATCGTCAGCAACAGGGAGCCGGGGTTGCCCGGCGTGCCCGTCTTGTGCTTCCACCACGTGCTCTCCGTCTCGAGTGCCGGGGCGCCAATGCGGATGCGCTGGCCCTGCTCCTCGACGGTGAAGTGGTGCTGGTGGCCATGCAGCAGGATCGTCGCCCTGCCTTCCGGCTGGCCTCCGAACGTCTGGCCCTGCCACCACTGGTACTCCTTGCCGATGCGGAACTGATGGCCGTGGACCTGGCAGACGATGGCACCGCCAAGCTCCTGCACCACCGACTGCTGGTCAGGCCCCGGAACGTAGCACTCCACGTGTCTGAAGGCGTCTGACTCGGAAAAGGCGATGGCATCCTCCACGGAGACCAGGGCCTGCACGGCCCATGAGTCGTCCATCCGCGTCTGGAGGTCCCGGCTCGACGCCTCGTCGTGATTGCCGGGCACGGAGGCCACGGTGAGCTTCTCGCAGTGCGGGGCGTACGCCTTGATCGCGTACATCATGAGCCGCTGGAGCACTCGCACCTGCTCGGTGAGGGTGCCGGTGGTCCGCCAACGGTTCTTGCCGCCCTGAGAGACGACGCCCTCGATGCAGTCGCCCAGCCAGGCGATGTGTACATGGCCGGGGCGATGTGGCCCCATGTCCATGTAGCTCTCCACGCCCATGTCAATGTGGTCAATGACCCGCTGGGCGGTCTCCTCGACGGGGCTCTCGAGCTTGTAGAGCTGAGGGTCACCCAGTGCATGAACAAAGGCTCCGCCCGAGAAGTTGCGACTGCCGAGGGTTGTGATGACGGGAAGACCCTCGATCATCCGAAGCAGGCCCTCGATGTCCGACTTGGAGCTGGTGCGCTCCACCACGTCGAACTTGTAGGCCACAGCCGTGAAGGTGAAGGCGTCGAGGTCATCCTCGCCCTCGCTCACCTTGCGGTACGCCTCCGGGCGATAGGCCGTCCATGAGGACTGCTTCCACCCATTGGGGAGCATGTAGTGCTCCGGGTCGTAGCCGTGGTCCCGCAGCAGGGACTCCTCGGTGACCCCGTCAGCGTCGCTGTAGGGGCGGGAGACGATCTCCCTGGAGCCGTCCTCGCGGACTCGCTCACGAGCCCGCCACGCCTTCGGAATCTGGGCCTCAGCCTCCTTGCGGAGCTGGGCCTGCGTTGTGGCCTCGAGCTCTTCCTTCAGTACTGCCATGCACCCCTCTTCTCCTTGAAGTGGCCAACCTGTCGGCCCGTCACGCTGGAGTGGGCGTACTGATTCAGCAGTCGCGCCAGCGTCGTGTGCTTGTAGTCGCCGGAGTCCAGGGCTCCCAGCCACGCCGCGCAGTCCTCGTGGCTCAGTCGGCCGAGCGCCCGCGCCACCGCATCCCCGCGAGCGTCCGGCCCAATCTCATCCAGCTCATCCGCCAAGCTCATTCAGCCTCCCCTGCGTAGGTCCAGTCGTCGCCGTTCCAGACGTGCATGCGGTTCTGGTCGCGCCCGTCGACCTCCGCCAGGATCACAGGGGTGACGTCAAAGGCTCGTACGGCTGCCTTCTCCCCCGATGCATCCTCGATGACGATGGTGTTGTCGCTGTCGAAGAGGACGTCCGTCACCTCGACGCGGGTTCCCTCGGGGATCAGCACGCGCTGGAGGCCGAATGTGTACGCCTCCACGTCGTCATCGAGGATGACGACCGCCCCCGGAGTGACCAGCGAGTGGTAGCGCTGCAGCTCTGCCTGGTTCACGGCCAGGGGGTGCAGGGCGTCCACGTCGGAGGCAGCTGCGATGAACTTCAGCGTCTCCACGAGGTCGCTCGGCCCCTCGTTCTCTGCCAGCAGCTCCACGAGGCTCATGCGGGGCGACAGCCGCCACCCTCCGTCGAGGATGAACTGGTTCCGGCTTCCGGTCTCCAGGATCACCTCGTAGCGGTCTCGCTTCACCCCTGACCACAGGCGGGCGAAGACTCGCTTCAGGAACGGGACGAAGCGGAGCCCCACGGTGAAGCCGTTGACCCCGTCCGGGTGCCATGCGCGGTCAGCGTGCTGGCCTAGCATGGGCTCAACCTTCTCGTCATCGGCCTGGGCTTCAGCAGTGTTCTTCTCGGTCATGTCTCCCCTAGTTGTTGCGGGCTCAGAAGGAGCCCTGAATCCAGTCACGGAGGCTCTCGGCCCCGCCGTCCACGTAGGCACTGTTCACGTCGTGCCCGGCTGGCATTAGGACCACCTTCACGCTGCGGTTGCCCAGCTTGCTGGCGAGCATGTCGCCGAACTCTGCGCCCTGACCCTTGTCGTCGTTGTCCGCGAGGATCACGACGTTCTCGAATCCGTCGAGCATGAGGCCGAAGTGGTCGCGCCACCCCTGCACCCCTGCGATGCCGACTGCGGTGTAGCCCAGCTGCTGGGCGATCAGGGCATCCATCTCGCCCTCTGTGATGTACGCGGTGCTGCCGGTCTGGTCTCGGGCCAGCGCCAGCGCGTTGTACATCTTCACGTCGGCGCCGCCGAGGTCCATGTACTTCGCTTTCGCCCCACTCGAGGGCATGGCCCGAAAGCGGAGCTTCACCACGCCCGAGGTGGTCAGGTATGGGATCGAGATGCGGCCCTGCACCTGCTGGTGCTCAGGAGCGGCGTCTCCTACGTACCCGAGCCTGGCGTCTGCGACGGTCTGCTCTGTCAGGCCGCGACTCAGCAGGTACTCCATGGCCTCCCCATGGTCCTGCAGCTGGGCCTGATATGCCGTCGCCTGTGAGCCAAGCTCGCTCTTCTGCTCGCTGCTTAGCGGTCGGGAAATCACAGCCCTCCTCCCTCATGATGATGTCGAAGCTGTCGCCGCCCCAGTCGCAGCCGAAGCAGCGGGCTCGATTGTTGGTCACGTCCACGGACGCGGAGGCGTGGCGGTCGAGGTGGACCGGGCAGTTCACCTTCACGCGCCCGTGGGACTGGTGGACGGTCAGGTCGTAGTAGTGCTCCACGACCTGGCGGATGTCCGGCTTCTCGTCCGCCACGCCGCCCCCTAGAAGGTTGCGAGGATGAAGGCTCCGGCCATGCCCAGGAGTGCCGTGCCAGCGAGCATCGCGCCGCCGATGATGGTGAGAATCCCCGCGTCGGACACTGTGTCGCTGAAGACAATCCCCTCGCCGACCGCCCACAGCATGAATCCGACAAATGCCGCTGCGAGCCCGGCGAGAACTGCGAAAGACAAAACGATCATCACTTCTCCTCCTTGAGCTTGACGACCTCCGGGTAGATCAGGCTGTTCTCCAGCCCGATGTACTCGAGGCCCATCTGGGCCAGCCAATAGGCGTCCACCTCGTCCGAGTTGGACAGGATGCTGCGAGCCCGCGCCGACTGCATCTCTGCGGCCTCGCGCATGCCCTGCTTGTCGGCCCGGCCGGAGCCGGTGGCGGACTTCTTGAGGGTGGCGGGCGAGGTGCTCATGTACGGCACGTCCAGTCGCCGCAGGACCTCTCGTGCCACGCCTTGCGCCCGGCCCGTGAGTCCTGCGCTCTTGGCGTGGGTAGGTAGGTCCTCCAGTACCACCAGAGCGGGCTCCCACTGTCGCAGCAGGCCCTCCAGGTCCTTGCTGAGGTGCACCAGGCGATAGTCGCCCTTGACCTTGCGGTCCAGCGGGAGGGTCCACGCCATAGTCATGGCGTCCTCCCAGTCCACGACTGCGACACCCGTTGAGGTGAGTGACAGGTCAAGACCCATCACGTACTTGCTCATCTTCACTTGTGTATCCCCTAGTTGTTTCGAGGAGCGTCACTCCTCTATGCGCATCCGACCGGGGTCAACCCTCAGTCGCGCCATGCGTCCACCGCTGGCGTCCGCCGCCCCATTCCGGTTCTTCACCACAGACACGTGGAGGTACTGCTCCTCGGGCCTGTGAAGGGTGAGAATGAGACTGGCGGTCTTGGTGATCTTGCCGCGCACGCCGGAGAGCGGAATCTTGGCAGAACCGTTCTCGAACTCGCCGCCCACATGGTGGAGGGCGATGCAGGCCGCGCCCGTCTCGAACGCCAGGTTGCGCAGGAACTGCGTGGCGTCTTCGAGAGCGCGGAACTCGTCCGCATCTTCCGGGTCCGACAGGTCCTTGAGTACGTCGACCACGATCACCTCGGGGTAGGCCCCGTGGAGCTCCACGTAGGCATCCAGTCGCCGCTCGATATACGAGGGCGTGGGCGAGGTGGTGAAGTCGAAGTCGATGTGCGAGGACTCGCGCAGCACTTTGGCCTGGATGGCCTCGGAGGCTTTCGCCTCCTCCATGCGCTCAACCTCGGACTGCTCGTAGCCAGTGGCCAGTGCAGCTGCGCGCTTGTAGATCACGTCCGGGCCGGTGTCGGCGCTGAAGTACAGCACCGAGTTCTTGCCCGTCTTGTCGCCGTGGTGGACCATGGCGTGAGTCAGGAGGGTCTTGAGCCCGCCGGGGCCAGCAGCAATGAGTGTCAGTTGACCCCGGCGAATGGTGGCTCCGAGCCGCTCGAGCCCCTGGAGTGGGGACTTGATCGGCTCCCCCGCGTCGGCAGTCCTGCGTAGTGCTTGAATCAGACTTGCCAACGAGGCTCCTCTACTTCTTCCAGGCGGGCTTCGGCCGACCGCCAGCAGCGGCAGGCTTCGCCTCCTCCTTGGGCTTCTCATCGGTGAGGCCGGGCTCGCTCGGCCATGGAGACTCGCTGGTCTCGGCGGGCTTCGCGGAAGCCGGTGCGGGCTTCTTCTCCTGCGGCGGGCTCATAGGCTCCGCGCCCAGCTGCTTGCCGAGCTGGTACGCAGCCTGGAAGTCCTTCGCCGCATTGCCCAGCGTGGAGAACACGGCGCCCTCCTGCACGGCCTTCACGCGGTCATGCAGCTGCTCCACCGTCTCGGCCTGAATGCGCAGCCACGGTGCGTCGTAGCCCTTGTCCGCCTTCAGGGTCAGTTCATAGGGGGTTGATACTCCCTCGCTCATGCATCCTCCTTCGGGACGTACTCAAGAACCTCGTAGTCGAGGATGTCACCGGAGTCCAGCCAGCCGATCCCTTCGACCTCCCACTGGATGCCGGGGTCGCCGTCGTGCATCGCCTCGACCGGGAGGTCGATCTGGCCATAGTTGTCCGCCTGCTGGGCGTCCAGCTCGAGGATCAGGATCAGGGAGCCCTGGCCCATGTCCTTGAGCGCGGGCTTCGTCGCAGGCAGGCTCTTGCCCAGCTGCTCGGCGGCGGCGTCTCGCACGGCCTGCTCGAAGTCCGCATCGGGCGCCACCTCGCGGGCCTGCCCCACGGGGATCAGGCGGACGGATGCGCCGACCTCGTCCCCCTCGGCGATGAAGAAGCTCTCGAACTCGGCGAGATTCGCGTCATCCAGCTCGAAGTCCAGGGTGAGGGTCTCGCCCTCCTCGTCCTCGAGCTCCAGCTCGACCTCAAAGGACTCCTCCTCCTCGGGCAGCAGCTCGATGATGCTCAGGCCAACCCGCGCCGCATCCTCGGACAGGCTGGAGGCGAGCTCTGAGTTGCCGAACTCGGCCTGCATGCCGGACCACTGGGCCAGTGCGAGTGCGTGGTCCACGCGCTCCTTCGCCAGCGCTCGTGTCAGTTCGCTCGTGTTCATGCGTCCTCCTTCTTGGGGATGAACTCAATGACTTCGTAGTCGAGGATGAACATGTTGCTGATGAACCCCACTGGACTCTCCATGCGCCACGGGGCCGTGTTGGTGCCGTCATGCTCTGCCACCACTGGCACCACGGAGTTTGTGGACCACTCCCGGTCCACCTCGAGAATCCGAATCTTCGACCCCTCGCCCATGTCCTCGAGCGCAGGCTTTTCGACCACGATGCGGTCAGCCCGAATGGAGCCATCCACGGTCAGCTTGTCAGCACTCCAGGACGTGGGTAGGGGCTGGCTCTCGCGCAACTGCGCGTACGCCACGACGAGGGCCTCGTTGGTCGACCTGGCCATCTCGGCCAGCTCGTTCATGACCTGCCTGGCGCTCTCGAGCCACCGCTCAGCAGAGTCGTCACTGCCGAGCCCCTCGAGCTCGCCAGCCACTCGGCTCAGCGTGGCGAAGTGGCTCAGCTTCTCCTCAAAGACGTCGATGTTCATGCACCCTCCCCTTGCTCTGCCTCCATGCGAGCGATGTGGCCAACCGCCCCGAGCAGCGTCTCGAAGTAATCGGCGTCAAGCACCTCCCCGCCACCCTTCGGCTTGGTCGTGAGCTTCGCCCACCAGCCCCTGCGGTCCTGCTCGATGGACCACCACGCCTTAATCTCGATGTTCATTCGTCCACCTTCCTCACGTACTCGATGCGCTCGGCGCCCTCTGCTTCTGCTGCGTAGATGGCCTCGCCATGGTCGGTGGCCCAGACGTTCATGACCACGAGCTGGTCGACCCCGCCCAGCACTGCCAGGTAGCCCACCTCGAACTCGTGGACGACCTCCTCGTCACGCATAAGGGACTGCGCCTCCACGCTCACGGGGGCAAAGGAGGCCACGCCCCCCAGCTCCAACTCCATGCGCGTCAGCGGGGCGCCCTGGACTTCGTGCTCGTGGGTCGCGGTCGCCTCTTGGGCCGTCACCTCGTAGGTGATGCCCCCATGGGTGAAGGTCAGCTGCACGGGCACCTGGTAGTTGACCGCCTGCGGCTTTTCACGAGCGCGGAGGCGGTCGGCCTCCTCCTGAATGTCCGAGAGGTCGCCCACGTACGCCTCCCAGTCCCCGATTGCCACGCTGTCCTCATGCGTCTCGAGCGCAGCGATGGCCTTGAGTGTCAGCTCTTTCCAGCTCCTAGCCAATGCGCTCAACCCCCACTGCAGTCAGCATGTAGTCGCGCTCCTCGCCTGCGCGGGCGACCTCGTCACCCAGCAGGGCCTGCGCCTCCTCGAGGGCGGCGTCAACGGCTCCGTCCTCAGCGCTTGATAGCACGGTCAGCTCGTACTCGGCGCCGCTCAGCTCGTCCTCCACTCGCACGAGCCACTCGCCGGGCTCGTCACTCAGGACGCTGCTCTCATATGCGCTCTCCCAATTGCGCATGGCGCTCCTCTCCCCTAGTTGTTGAAGTCTGGTGGCCCAGACCGGGAGAGCTTGTGACCCTCCCGGTCCTGGACTCGCTCAGCGTGGCGTCATGCGCCCCACGGAGTGTCGCCCGGCTCGGGGGCGGTGTACTCGGCGTCGAACTGCTTCGGCGGGTGTGCGCCGGGGCGCGCCGGGGTGCCGAGCCCGGTGTAAGTGAGCTTGAGGATGCCGCCCGGCTCGAGTGACGAGACCCCGGCGTCCATGAGGGCCTTGCCGATGGCCCGCTTCTGGGCGAACTTGGAGACTGCGAGGACGACCTGCGCCTCCTCCTCCGACTCGGCGTCGTAGTCGAGGCCCTCGATCATCTCTTCCATGATCTGGTTGCCGTTCTTGTCGACCTCGGGCTCAGAGGTGCCGAAGATCATCTTCGGGCGCGAGGTGTGCCCGCGAACCTCGAGGGTCACGGAGTCGCCGGGGTTCGCAAACCGCTGACCCTGCTTGATGAACTTGCCGGAGGCGGACTGTGCTGCAGAAAGGAATCCGTTCAAGGTATCTCCCCTAGTTGAAGTGGTAGTGATGAACCGATATGAAGTTGTCGTTCAGGAGCTCAGTAGCTCCTGAGTCCTGCTGTGTGGGCCTGCGCTGCGGCCATGTGGCCCTTTGCTCGGCACCACTGGGCCACGCCGCAGACCCGCTCACAGCCGTCCGTGGGGTTTGGCAGGAAGACCTGCTCCCGGATGCCGTAGTCGGCGTCGCGGAACATCTGCGCCAGCACCTGCTCGCCGTTGGTGCCTTCGCCGTCGAGGTCCACCTCGATGAGCTGGCACTCCTTGCCCGCCGCACTGCGCGCATTGGGGTTCGGGAGCTTGAGGTAGCTGGCCCGCGAGACCTCCATGCCCGCCCGCTCTAGCGCCAGCTTGTAGACGCTGAGTTGCAGGTTGGACGCTGGGGTCTTGGCGCCGGTCTTGAGGTCTCGCACCTCGATGGAGCCGTCGCCCCACTCCACGACCTGGTCGATGTATCCCCTGACCGGGATGCCTCCCAGCTCGAGGTCGAAGCTGCGCTCACTCTCAACGACCCGCCACAGGTGATCCTGCGTCCTGGCCCAGTTGAGATACTCGAGGACCTGCCACCAGCCCTTGTCCTCTCGGTCGCTGAGGTCGTCAAACCCCTTCTTGCGCCCGCCTGTCATCCAGTGCTGCTCGTCGGGCCACGCCTCTACGAGCTTGTTGGCCTCGTTGCGGTAGCTGGTGAGGTACAGGTCCTCGAGGTCCTCCACCCGCATTCCCCGCCCGCTGTTCTCCCAGTGCTCGATGACCTCGTGCACTGCGTGCCCCTGGACGAACCAGGCGGCGGGGCGGGCGGGCGCCTTGGCGATTCGCTCGAGGCGGAATGCCTCACCGCAGCTCGCGTAGCTGCTCAGCTGACTGACGCTCCTGTGGGGCGCGCCCTCAGTCGTGGCTTCGGCCAAGCCTGGCCTCCTCCTCGTAGATTTCGGCCTGCGCTTCGTGCATCTCGCGCAGCAGGGGTTCCATCTCCTCCCGGAGCCATGTGGCTCGGGCGAAGAGGACCACCGCCGTCGCCAGCGGCGCCAGCCAGGCCAGGGTGAACCACATCTTGTGGTCGCCAGCGAATGGGAGGTAAAGGAGCGGGACGACGCTGGCCCCGGAGAGCCAGGTGGCAGCCCGCTCAAGATGGATGGGAACTTTCAGTCGTGACATGACATCTCCTCTCAATCGGCTATCAACTATACGGTGACAATGGCTAGCCGGTGGACGGTATATGGCCGTCGTTGGGCGCCATCCTCCGACACTTGCGTGATTGACGACATGCCAATGACACGTCATACTCTTGCCTCATGGCAGTGAAAAAGAATCCCCGGAACAGCAAGAAGCCCTGGACTGTCGACTATCGAGACGGCGCCGGACGTCGCGTGCGCAAGAGCTTCGCCACCAAGCGAGAGGCACTGGACTACGATTCCGACGCCAGGCGCCAGGCGTCCAGCGCGGGCGCCACCGACCCCGCACTTGCGCAACGAACGACAGTCGGCATGGTCTGGCCGAAGTATCTTGAGCGCGTGACTCAGGTGGGGACGGATGGCCGTGGACCCGCCTCTCCGCGCACAGTGGCGGACTACGAGTGGTCCTGGAGGGCATACGTGGAGCCCCGATGGGGCCTCGTGCCCCTCTCCGCCGTTCGCACAGGCGAAGTGGAGCAGTGGGTGGAATCCATGCCCGCGAGGCGCGGAGGGGGCGTTGCTGGCCCTCGGCCTCGGGCTGAGGCGGGCAAGCTGTTGCGGCGAATCATGGACCATGCCGTGAGGCTCAGGCTGATCGACTCCAACCCCGTTCTCGGCAGGCTGGGCAAGCAGGAGGGCTTGCCATCCCCGCGCCGCAAGCGTCCGCATAGCCCGCTGACCATGAGCCAGCTCAAGCGCCTCGCCGGGGCGACGGGAGAGTGGGAGGGGCTGATCCTACTGGCAGGGACCTCCGGCCCCCGCTGGGGGGAGCTTACGGCCCTGCGGGGAGGCGACGTGAGGGGCGACCGACTGCGCATCGAGCGCGCCTGGTCCAACGTTCACGGCAGGCTCGAGCTCGGCCAGGTGAAAAGCAAGGAGCCGCGAACGGTCCCGATCCTCCCCAGCGTTGCTGAGAAGCTGCCGGAGGTGGACCCCATGGACCTCCTGTGGCGTGGGCCTCGCGGAGGGGTCCTGCGCAACGGATGGTTCCGGGAGCGGGTGCTCGAGCCCGCCATCGAGGAGTGCCAGGCAGAGGACCCTCTGTTTCCCTCCATCGTGATCCACGACCTGCGGCACACCGCCGTGAGCATCGCCATCGCCTCCGGCGCCAACGTGAAGGTGGTCCAACGGCTGGCGGGGCACGCGACGGCGATGCTCACCCTCGATACGTACGGCGGAATGTTCGACCGAGACCTGTTCGACATGGCCGGACAGCTCGACGCCGCGTACCGCGCAGCGTGACCTCTGTGTGTCCACAATGTGTCCATGACACCCTGTGCGAGGGGGTATTTCGCGTGGTCATGGGGCCTCGTGGGATGCCCCCTCGATGCGCTTACTTCCGCATGATTCCGGGGGTTCTAGCGTGGAGGGGATGACGGGAATCGAACCCGCGTCGTCGGTTTGGAAGACCGAAGCTTTACCATTAAGCTACATCCCCGTTCGCGACCGTCGTCGCAACGATCACCCAGCTTAGCAATGCGCTCCGCTGAGGCCAAAACCGACGCGCCGCCACCGATCCCGGCGCGTGTCGGGATACCCTCGACAGTGATGAGTTCAGAGCTTCCCCGCCCCGAGGAGCAGCATCCGACGGAGCAGCCTCCCGAGGATTCCACCTCGGCGAGCCTGATCACCGCCGCCTCCGCGCATGACGACGCCGCCGCCGCCTTGGCGCGCACCCGTCGCCCTGAGATCTGGGCCCCGCTGGCCCAGGCCCATGGCCGCCGGGCCTCGGCCATGCGTGCCCGTGCCGCCGAGCAGGACCCTGCCGACACGCCGATCACCGAGTCGGCCCAGTCCCGCGCCACGGCTCGCCGCGCCATCGAGGAGGCTCTCGAGGCAGCCGCCGCCCTGCCCTCGCCGGAGGAGGGCGCCACCCGGCCGCGGCTCCGACTGAGGATCGGCATCATCTGTGACCGGTTCCTGTTCGACACCTTCTCAGGGATCGCCGAGCTCATCCCGCTGACTCCCACCACGTGGCGGCGTCACCTGCATGACGTGGACGTGCTCCTGGTGGCGGCCACCTGGCGCGGCCATGACGGCAGCTCCTGGGACGTGACGGGTGCGCAGGCGCGCAGACGGCGCCGGCTGCTCACCGAGACCCTCATCCCGGCCTACCGCCGAGCCGGTGTGCCCACGGTCTACTACGGCAAGGAGGATCCGCCGGACTACCGGCAGTTCCTCGACGTCGCCCGCGCCTGTGAGCACATCCTCACCACGGCCGCCGAGATGGTCGAGTCCTACCAGCACGACTGCCCCGGGGCGCGCAGCATCGAGGTGATGCCCTTCGCGGTCAACCCGCTGCTGCACTCCCCCCTCGGATCCCGGCCCGCCGCGGGGGAACCGAACTGGTCCTCGGCCCGCCGCCCGGTCCTGTTCGCCGGCTCCTGGATGGGCCGGAAGTACCCGGAGCGGGCCGCCTACGCGCGCTGGATCTTCGACGGCGTGCTCCAGGCCGGTCGTCCGCTGGCCGTGGTGGACCGCTATCACGACGTCGAGGTGCCGACCCCCAACCAGCTCCTCCCCTATGAGTACTGGCCCTACCGCGTGCCCGCGATCGACCATCGCCGACTCATGGATCTGCAGAGGGTCACCGACGTCGCGATCAATCTGAACTCCGTGCTGGCCAGCCAGACCATGTTCGCCAACCGGGCGCTCGAGCTCCAGGCGGCGAGCACCCTGGTCCTCTCGACCTACAATCAGGGTCTGAACTCCTACCATCCGCAGGTGCGCATCGCGAACTCCGCGACGGAGGTGGCGGCCTCGCTGCGGGACCTGGACCTGGAGACCCTCCGCCGGGCGCAGGGGGACGGCGTCCGCCAGGTGTTCCTCGAGAACCACGGCGCTGACCTGCTGGCGCGGCTGGCCCGCATCGTCGGCCTCACTGTGGAGCTGCCCGGTGAACGGGTGCTCGCGGTGGCCGAAGCCCCCACCGAGCAGCTGCGCACGGACTTCGCGACTCAGAGCCGCGGCGCGGTCGACGTGGTCAGCTGGGAGGAGCTCCCGCAGCGGGCCGCCGAGGCCGAGATCCTGCTGCCGGTCTCCCCCGCCCGACGCTACGACCCCGAGTACGTGGCCGACCACACCGCCGCGCTGAGATTCCAGTCTGCGGGCCTGACCGTCAAGCTCGACGGCGATGCCGCCTCCACCGATCCTCTCGCCCACCGCCACCACCGCTTCGACCTGCTGGGTGGGCAGGCCGGCGCGCTCGAACTCGCAGCCGTGCATCGCCCCGCGGACCGCATCGCGGAGGGATCGCTGTCCCGCCGAGCTCTGACCGGGCCCCAGCAGCTGGCCTCCGCCCTGCAGGACGAACGTGCCTACGCGCTCGACCACCTTCAGCATCGGGTCCATCCGCAGTCGACCGTCCAGCCCCGGACGGACAGGCGCCAGGCAGATCGACTCCACCCCCTGGAGGTCTCAGCCTCGGACGAGGAGCCGGCGCTCAAGGAGCGGACGCCCGAGGGTGACAGTCTGGCGGCGGCCCGGCGGATGTTCCGCAGCACGGCCGAGGACCATGCCCTGCAGCTGGCGGTCATCGTGCCCATCTACAACAACGGACACCATCTGCGGCACAAGGCCTTCGCCTCGCTGCGGCGATCGGCCTCCTTCGAGCAGATGCATGTGCTGCTCATCGACGACGGGTCCACCGACGGCACCACCGCGGCGGTGGTCGACGAACTGGCCCGCACCTACCCGAACGTCTCCGCGTTCCATCACGCTCCCGGCGGATCCGGCTCCGCCTCCCGGCCCCGCAACACCGGGCTGGAGCTGACGTTCACGCCGTTCGTGACCTACCTGGATCCCGACGACGAGCAGCACGAAGACGGCTACATCCACCTCATGGAGCGCCTCCACGAGGCCGAGGAGGCCGACTTCGCCCTCGGCACCCAGATCACCTGGACCCACCGACGCACCGTGCTGGACGTGCACCGGTGGCTCAACGCCGGCATCCCCGAGGCCGACGGTCTTCGCCGCCCCGAGGCGGGGTCCCTGCGGGCGGTGAAGTTCCGGCCCGCCAGCATCGAAGGACTGGTGGCCCGGACGTACTGGCTCAAGAGTCTGGGCCTCACCCAGCCGGTGGGCGCCACCGGCCAAGACACCTTCTTCTTCCAGCAGATGCTGCACCACACCAAGGCCTACGTGGCGGTGCCGGACCCGGTCTACGTGTACTACGGCGCCGTGGACACTTCGATCGTCAATGTGGTGACTCCCAAGTATTTCCGGAAGTATCAGATCCTGGAGGCCGCGCGCGCGGCTTGGCTGCGCGAGACCGGCCTCATGCAGGACTACCTGGAGACCCGGTTCGAGCACTTCCTGGTCACCTGGTACCTGTGGAAGCTGACGCGTGTCGCCCCGGTGCATCGCCGCGAGGCCGAAGAGATCCTCCGCCAGATCATCATGGAGTACGTCCCCGATCCCTGGTCCCACCGGTGGCGCTCCCCCAAGGCGCTGCGCTTCTTCGGGCTGGCCAACCCGCAGCAGGTCCTCCGGGGGCGTCTCCCAGCCCCGGCGGCGCTGCGCCCGGCGCTCGGCGCGGCCCGGGACCGTCTGCGCGCAGAGGCCTCCGCGAAGGTCGGCTCCTTCAAAGGCTCCCCGCCCGGGCGTGCCCTCGGCGCAGTCTACCGGCGCACGATCAAGCCGGAGCCGACGGCGCAGCTCGCCATGATGGCCGACCTTCGGGAGGACCAGCGCAGGCTCGAGGCCGCCGACGGACCGTGGGAGTCGGTGATGGCCGCCGAAGATGCCGTGGACCGAGCCCTGCAGAGCCCGGCCGCGCGGAAGTCCGTGCCACAGGACCCCGCGGCCCGGAACTCCGCGACACAGGACACGGAGACACAGGACACCGCAGCGCAGGATCCGTCCCCCCAGCGCCCAGCGACACACGCCGTCGCTCCGCAGGACACGGCCGAGGAGCTCAGCGAGCGTACTCCTCGCGGGCGCGCCCGGTGACGGCCTGGACCATCCCGACTCCCTCGCGCAGCCACAGGCTGTCCTGATAGGTCACAGACTGACCCCGCAGACGCCTCAGCGCCACGCGGCCGGCGCCCAGCCCGATGCGGGCCACGGCCTCGCCGGTGATCCGGGCGGCCGAGTTCCCGGCCTTGACGGCCTTCTTCGCCCGGACATGTCCGGCGCGCACTCCGCGCGCGCGCATCCACTCGCGGGTGGCGCGCTCCGCGGGAACGTCCTCCTCCACGACGGCCTCGGCGCACCACCAGCTGGTGGCGCCGGCGGCCTGAAGGCGCCCGAAGAGCTCGGAGTCCTCCCCGCCGCTGAAGTTGAAGTCCTCGTCGAACCGGAACGCCGGCTCACCGGTGAACCAGTCCGCACGGACCAGCACATTGTTGGTGGCGGGTCGATACCTCCACGGTCCGGTGGGGAAATCGATGCGGCGGATGAAGCCCTCACCGGCAGCCTCTGCGGGAGCACCTGCCGGCATCACGGAGCGCACCGGACCGGAGACCGTGTCCGCTCCTGACCGATCTGCGGTGCGCACCAGCGCCGCGAGCCAGTCCGGATGGGCCCGCTCGTCGTCGTCGAGGAACACGACGGCATCCGCATCGTCCGGCAGCGCGTCGAGAGCCGCATTGCGCGCCGCCGCGATCCCGGGACGTGGCTGGTGCACCCACCTGGCCCCGGGCCAGAGGCGCCGGACCGTCTCCTCGGAGCCGCCGTCCGGATCGTTGTCCACCACCAGCAGATGCGGCCTCTGCGGCGCCCGCTGGGCCTGCAGGGACGTCAGGAGCTCGGCCAGCAGATCGTTGCGCCGATAGGTGCACACACAGATCCACAGCCGGTCCCAGTCGATCGGGCCGCGCGCGCTGCGAGCTCGCGGGTCGACCGTCTCGGCGGTGTCTCCGACGAGGTCGGCGAGCAGTCCGGCGTAGCGGCGACCGAGGCCGGGCAGATCCGCGTGCTGGGCCACCCAGCGACGCCCGCTCCGGGAGATCGGGGTGGAGGCCGGGTCCCGGGCCAGGTCCGTGAAGGTCGCCGCCAGCCGGTCGGCGCGATCAGCGGTCCGAGGGCAGGAGCCGGCGTCGGCGTCGGCGCCGTCGAGCACCGCGTCATCGAGCACCGCGTCATCGAGCACCGTGACGTTGTCTGCCTGCCGCAGGATCTCGGCGGCCTCCCCGGTCACCGCGGCGGTGATGTGCTTGCCGAGACCGAGCAGCTCGAAGGTCTTCGAAGGCACCGTCCAGGCGAAGGAGGCCCAGTCGGTGCGCAGGCTCACCAGCAGCGTGTCCGCCCAGCGGCAGTGCTCCCACACGGCCTCGCCGTGGCAGGGATCATGGAATTCGATGGCCGGGCAGTCGCCGGCCCGCTCCTGCAGCCGCGGCTTCTGGGTCCCGGAGCCGATGAGGCGCAGCGTCACCGTGACCTCTCCAGCGGCGTGCACCGCGCGGACGGCGTCGATCACGGACTCCAGGGCCTGGCTCTCTCCATGATTGCCCAGGTAGGCGACCCGCAGGCTGCCGGGCTCCCGCTCACGGTGCTCCAGGGACGGGACGCCGTCGAGATCCACACCGTTGCTGACCGTGGCCACCCGCTCCACGCCCCGCTCTGCCAGGCGTCGGGCGAAGCCCTGCGTCACCGTGACCACCAGGTCCGCGTCGCGCTGCACCCCGGTGACCACAGCCTCCATCAGTCGTCCGGCAGGCCCGGCGCGGACACCGGCCTCGCGGGCCAGCTCCGGCCACGCATCCCGCATGTCCACCACCAGCGGCACGCCCCGCAGGCGTGCCGCCGCCCAGCCCGCACAGATCACCGGCAGGGCGGGCACCGTGGCCACGACGACGTCAGGGCGGCGCGCCATCAGCGCCCGCGGTGCCATCAGCAATGAGGCGACGGCGTCGGAGGCGAACCTCCCCATCCGCGAGTTCGGCAGCAGGACGCGTGGGAGCCGCAGGACCCGCTCCCCGGCCGGGCCCGACGCGGCCGACCGGGGCGGCTCCCCTGCCGGGCCGCGATCCGGGGTGAGCCGCGGGTCCGGAGAGGGGGTGACGACGTCGACGTCCCACCCCTCCTCCACCAAGGACGCGGTGAGCCGCTGCCAGCGTCGCTGCGGCGGCGTGGATTCGGGCCAATAGGAATGGGTGAGCAGCTGCAGGCGCCTCACGGCTGAGTGACCTCCGCCCCATCCTCGACGAGGCCCTCCGCCGACTCCTCCTCGGTGAGCTCACCCTGCCCCGGCTCCTGGTCCTCCATCGGGTCCACCGTGAGGTCCTCGGGCGCGTCCTGCTCCTCCTGGGAATCCAGGTACTCCAAGAAGCCGTCCATGTTCTCCTGGCGCAGCGAGCGGCTCAGCAGCTCGAGGGCCTCCTCATCCTTGAGCAGGACCTGCGCTCCGCCGGAGGTCACGGTCGGCTCGCCGGTGGGGATGGTGAACATGTGGATGTCCTGGGACCGCAGGTCCCGCAGCTGGATCGCGTAGTCCACCGCGGTGCCGGAGTCCAGCCCTTCGTCCATCCAGAGGTACGGGACGATGCTGTTGACGGCGTCGGAGATCCGCTGCGGGCTGGTCAGGGTGTCCGCACTCAGGAAGCGGTCGACGATCGCCTGGACCACACGCTGCTGGTTCTGCACGCGCATGAAGTCGCCCTCGAGGAACGACTTGCGCTCGCGCACATAGCGCAGCGCGTCCGACCCTTCGAGACGGATGGTGCCCTCCGGGTAGAAGGAGGGGTTGAGCTGGCCCGCGGAGAACGCGACCGGGTTGTCCACGTAGACACCCTCCAGTGCGGTGGTCAGCTCCTCGAAGCCGTCGAAGTCGATGATCCCGATGTGGTCGATATGGGTGTCGAGCAGCTCCTCGACGGTGTCGATCACCAGCTCGTACCCCCCGGCGTCGAGGGCCGAGTTGATGCGGCCCTCTCCATGCCCGGGGACGTCCACCCAGAGATCCCGAACGATCGACATGACGTAGACCCCGGAGCGGTCGGCCGGAATGTGGACGAACATCATGGTGTCCGAGCGTTCCCCGTCCTCACCCTTGACCTCCGCCAGGTCGAGGCCCTCACCACGGCTGTCGGAACCCAGCAGCAGCATGTTGATCACGCCGTCGTTGGTGCGGTCGGCGGTCTCGTCCTCCAGGTCCATCTGCAGCACGTTGCGGTTCTCGTCGAAGTCAGTCTGCAGCTGACGCAGATAGAGCCCGGCGGCGACCACCGCCACGACGACCACTGCGGTCACAGCGACCAACGACCAGCCGGCGATCCGGCGGCGCCGGCGTCGTCGCGTCCGCTTCTCGTCCGAGGCGTCGGCCGACGGGCGGGTCGGCGCAGCCTCGGATGCGGAGGCGGCCGACGCAGCGGTCTCGCTGAGCCGCTTGGCCCGGCGGGGCCGGTGAGGCTGTCGCCCTGCGGCGGAGTCATGGTCGGCCACGGGGCCTCCCCTCGGAACGGAACGATCGGACGATCGGCGAGCCGGTGCGCACGCCGCAGAGCCGCGGAACGACCTGCCGCCCCGCGACCATCCCAGCCATGCTAGCGGACCGCAGGAGAGTCACCAGCGTCCGCGCCGAGGTCTGGGCTGGCATGTGGGGCACCAGTAGGAGGATCGCCCCATGAAGGCTGTGCGCCGGATCACGCCCGCGCGGGGCGTTCCAGCGCATCGGGGACAGGGCCGGCCCTCCTGACCGTAGGCCGCCAGGGACCGGTCGAAGTAGCCCGAGGCACCGTTGACGTTGACGTAGAGCGCATCGAAGCTCGTCCCTCCGGCGGCCAGCGCCTCCTCCATGACCTCGCGGGCGGCGGCCAGGACACGGCCAGCCTCAGCCCGGGTGATGGTCTCGGTGCGCCGGGCGAAATGCAGCCGCGCTCTCCAGAGCGCCTCGTCCGCGTAGATGTTGCCGATCCCGGAGATCAGCGTCTGGTCCAGCAGCGAGCGCTTGAGCCCGGAACGCCGGCGTCGGAGTGCCCGGAACAGCCTCTCTGCCGCGGTCTCCTCCGCCGCCGGCCCCTCCGAGGACACCAGGTCCTCGAACGGGTCCGGAGCGATGTGGACCACCGGAGCAGGGACGGCTCCGGACCAGTGGTCGGCCGGCACGAGAGGGCTGACCTGCATACCGCCGAAGATCCGCTGGTCCACGAAGCGCAGCTGCTCGGGAGCCCCGGCACGGGGGCTGAGGTCCAACGAGATCTTCAGGTGCTTCTCCACGGGAGCGTCGCGGTCCTCGACAAGGACCTGGCCGCTCATCCCCAGATGCACCAGCAGCGCGGAGGGCTGTTCCTCCGCCACAGGGACGGCAGGGCGGGCGGTGGCCGTGGAGGCGGCGTCCTGCGACGTCGAGGGACCCTCGTCGGCCGGCGACGGCCCGAGCGGGATCCACAGGTACTTGCCGCGCCGCTGCGGAATCTCCAGCAGCCGCCCCACGAGCCGGGTACGGAAATCCTCTCCGAGGGGAGGCGGTGTGCCGACTGCGGACTCCGGTCCTGCAGGGATCCGCGGCTCGTGCCGTCGGAGGCTGCGCTCGTCATGGACGTCGACGGCGGTGATCACCCGGCCGGTCGCCCAGTCGGCGATCCCGCGTCGGACGACCTCGACCTCAGGAAGCTCCGGCATGGCGTTCGGGTCCGAAGGGTCAGCGGTCCAGGACGGCGCGCAGCACGTCGTCGCCGTCGGAGCCGGTGGACAGCGTCGAAGCGGTCAGGCGGGCGGCCTCCCGCTCGGCCTCCTTCTTGGACTTGCCGGTGCCGGAGGCATACGACTCGCCGCCGATGGTCAGCGTGGCTGTGAACGTCTTGTCATGGTCGGGGCCGGAATCCTCGATCACGTAGCGGACCTCGCCCAAGTCACGCTGTGCGGAGATCTCCTGGATGGTGGTCTTCCAGTCCTTACCGGCGCTCATGGCCTGGGCGTCGGAGAGCAGCGGCACCACCAGTCGCAGCACGAGGCGCCGCGCGGTCTCGAAGGAGGTCGAGAGGTAGGCGGCTCCGATGAGCGCCTCCATGGTGTCCGCGAGGATGGAGTCCTTGTCCTGTCCCCCGGTCCGCAGCTCGCCGGTTCCGAGACTGATGTGCGGGCCGACGTCGTGGCCTCGGGCGATGCGCGCCAGCGCCCGGGTGCTCACCAGCGCAGAGCGCAGCTTGGCCAGGTCACCTTCGGAGAGGTCCGGATACGTCCGGAACAGATAGTCGGTGACGGCATAGCCCAGCACCGAGTCGCCCAGGAACTCGAGGCGCTCGTTCGTGGGGATCCCGTCGTTCTCGTAGGCGTAGGACCGGTGCGTCAGGGCACAGCGAAGAGTCTCGGGGGCGATGTGCACCCCGAGACTCTTCACCAATGATTCATGGTCGTCCGCTCCGACGGGACCGTCGGAAGGAGCCGCTGAGGTCACGCGTCGGCGACCTTGCGACCCTTGTACTCGTAGAACAGCGGGGTGCCGGCCGAGTCGGTCACGAGCTTGGCCTGGTGCGGCTGGCTGTAGACGACACGACCGTTCTCGACCGTCTTGACCAGCGTCGGCGCCTGGGCCTTCCACTGCGAACGACGGTGACGGGTGTTGGCACGGGACTTCTTCCGCTTCGGAACAGCCACGGTGTCTCTCTTCTCTCTCGGTGTCGGTCAGGTCAGCAGGAGGGACGCTCGCCCCTCCCCGATGGAGTCTCGGTCAGTCTTCGGGCTCGTCCAGCCCGTTCCGCAGGTCGGCCAGGGCCGCCCAGCGGGGGTCGATCTGCTCGTGGAAATGCTCGGGGTCGTCCTCCATGCGGAAACCGCACTGGGAGCACAGCCCGGGGCATTCCTCGCGGCAGACCGGCTGGAACGGCAGCGCCGAGACCATCAGGTCCCGCAGCACCGGCTCCAGGTCGATCGTGAGGTCGTCGCCGATGAGGCGTTCGTCCTCGTCCTCAGCCTCTCCGGACGCCTGAGCGGCGCGCTCCGGAAAGGTGAACAGCTGCATGACGTCCACGGTGAGCGGGTAGCCCAGCTCATCGAGGCAGCGTCCGCATTGGCCGGCCACCTGTGCCGAGGCGGTGCCGGTCATCAGCACACCTTCATGCACCGACTCCAGCCGCAGGTCCAGTTCGAGGTCTTCGCCCTGGCGGAATCCCACCAGCACTGTGGAGAACTCCGCGGGCACGCCGACGGTCCTGGTGAGATGCTGCTGGGTGCCGGGCCTGTCCCGGAGCTCCTTCACATCGATCACCAGGTGGCTTCCGCGCGGTGCAACCACGGTGGACACTCCCTGAGGACGACGAACACTTCGATCCTGTGGACCGACGTGCCAGTCTATCCCACACGATGCGCCGCTGACGAATCCTGGGACGGCGCCCTTCCAGGCGTGTCGCGACCCGTCAGCACCTGGGCGGCTCGGCGACCGCCCTGACGCTCACAGCTGGGTCACGAACTCCTTGAGCCAGCCCCGCAGGTCCTGGCCGAGGTCCTCCCGGTCCACGGCGAGGGTCACCACGGCCTTGATGTAGCTGAGCTTGTCCCCGGTGTCATAGCGACGTCCGCGGAACACGACGGCGTGGACGCCGCCGCCCTCCTCGACGGGCCGCTGCGCCATCGCCTCCAGGGCGTCGGTCAGCTGGATCTCGTCGCCCCGCCCCGGAGGGGTCTGCTCGAGCTGGTCGAAGATCGCCGGATGAAGCACATAGCGGCCGATGATCGCCAGGTTCGACGGCGCCTCCTCGGCCGGCGGCTTCTCCACGAGCCGCGTCACCGGCACCACGGTGTCGCCGTTCTCGGCCTGCCCGGTCCCCCGCCCACCGGTGTCGACCACACCGTAGGCGCTGATGTCCTCGAGCGGGACCTCCATCACCGCGATCACGGACCCTCCCAGGTCACGCTGCGTCTGCAGCATCGTGGTCAGGAGCTCATCACGCGAGTCGATCAGGTCATCGCCCAGCAGGACGGCGAAGGGCTCCTCGCCGACGTGCTGGCGGGCACACAGGACCGCATGCCCGAGGCCCTTGGGATCGCCCTGTCGCAGATAATGGATGTCCCCCAGCTCGGTGGCCTCCCGGACGGCGGCGAGCTTCTCCTCGTCGCCCTTGGCCTCCAGCGTCGCCTCAAGCGCCGGGACCCGGTCGAAATGGTCCTCCAGCGAGCGCTTGTTCCGCCCGGTGATCATCAGGATGTCGTCCAGGCCCGCCGCAGAGGCTTCAGCCACCACGTACTGGATGGCCGGCTCATCGACCACCGGCAGCATCTCCTTGGGCATCGCCTTCGTCGCCGGAAGGAAACGGGTCCCCAGACCCGCCGCGGGGATGACGGCCTTGGTGATCGGCTTCATGGTGCTCCTCGACCTCTCTCTGGACTGGACGACACTGGTATCCGGGAATCTAACACGGCGCCGACGTCGCCCCGCCCCCGGTCAGCTCTCATGACGCCGGTCGGCGAGCCGCCGCTGCACAGCGCGCGGCACATGCTCCGAGACGTCCCCTCCGAGGCGGTGCACCTCTTTGATCAGCGTCGAGGACAGATGCGTGTACCGGCCGTCCGCCGGGAGGTAGACCGTCTCCAGGCCGGAGAGATGGCGATTCATCGTGGCCATGGGCGTCTCATAGGCCAGGTCCTTCGCGTCGCGGAGCCCCTTGACCACCGCATTGGCTCCGTGGGCACGGCAGAACTCCGTCAGCAGCCCCTCCCCGAGCGGCTTGACCGTCACGCCGCGCACATACGAGAAGGTCTCCTGCGCCATCTCCATGCGCTCCTCCACCGAGAACATCGGGGCCTTGTGCATGTTCGGGGACACAGCGACGATGACCTCGTCGAAGAGGTTCGAGGCACGGGCGATGATCTCGACATGCCCGTTGTGCAGGGGGTCGAATGATCCGGGGCACACAGCAGACTGCATGTACAGGACCCTACTGCAGGTGATCACCGCCGAGTGGGAGCCGACGGCGATGTGTCTGCCGGATGTCGAACGGGAAGACCCGAGCAGGAAGTGTCGAGCAGGAACTGTCTACGATGGGAGGCATGCTCTCCCGCCCTGACCCCAGCTCCGCGACCGGTGGCGAGTCCGCCGCCGAGGCCGGAGGCGCGACGGCCTCCCGGGCGCCCCTGGACCACCGCCCCCTGTGGGTCAAGGCGTCCATCGGCGCGAACACCTATGACTTCGCCTCCGGGCGCGTCCTGCCCACCGTCTACGAACGCACCACTGCGGCGGCGCTGCACCACGGAGCCGTGAACCTCGGCCAGGGCTTCCCCGACCGGGACGGACCCCGGTGGCTCACCGACGCCGCGGCCGAAGCCATCACGGACCCCGACGTCGGACCGACCAACCAGTACGCCCCCGGCACGGGGCTGCCGGTGCTTCGGGCCGCCGTGGCCGATGCGCACCGGGCCCGCTACGGCGTGGAGCTGGACCCCGTCGACCAGGTCATGATCACCACGGGCGCCACGGAAGGCATCACCGCGGCGATCCTGGCGTTCGCCGAGCCCGGATCCGAAGTCCTCACGTTCGAGCCCCACTACGACTCCTACGGAGCCTGCGCGGCGCTCGCCGGGGCCGAGCTCATCGGGGTGCCGCTGCGGGGGCCGGACTTCAGGCCCGACGTCGAAGCGCTCCAAGCGGCCGTCACCGAGCGGACGTCGCTGATCCTGCTGAACACCCCGCACAATCCCACCGGCACCGTCTTCAGTGCGGAGGAGCTGCGGCGCATCGTGGACATCGCGCGCAGGCACGGCCTGCGCATCATGTGCGACGAGGTCTATGAGCATCTCGTCTTCGAGGACGCCGCCCACCAGCATCAGACCATCCTGGCCGTGCCGGGCGCCGACGAGGTCGCCGTGGCGGTGGGATCGGCCGGGAAGTCCTTCTCCGTGACCGGCTGGAAGGTCGGCTGGGTCACCGGGTCCGCGCGGCTGCTGAACCAGGTGCGCGGCGTCAAGCAGTTCCTGAGCTTCTCCTCCGGTCCCGCCTACCAGTGGGCGGTCGCCCAGGGGCTGCGGGACGATCACGGATTCTTCGCCGCGAACGTCGCCGAGCTCGCCGCGGGACGCGACCTGCTGCGCGCCGGCCTCGCCGACGTGGGACTGCGCCCGCACCGCGCTGAGGCCGGATACTTCGTGGTCGCCGACATCCGCGCGATCACCGACCTTCCCGGACCGGCGTTCTGCGATCTTCTGGTCCGCCGGGCCGGCGTCGCCGCGATCCCCGTCTCCGCGCTGACCATCCAGCATCGCGCTTCCCTCGACGACGAGCTCCAACATCTGGTCCGGTTCGCCTTCTGCAAGGACCCTGCGACCCTCGAAGAGGCGGTGCGCCGCCTGCGCACCCACCTCCCCGCGGCCCTGGAGTGATTCCTGTGGACCGCGCCCGCCTCCCCCGACGCATCCGTCTCTCCGCCTCCGGGACCGTGGCAGAGCTCCGCCAGGACGAGCTCACCGAGGCCGGGGTCATGCTCACCATCGACGGCGTGGAGCAGTCCCATGTGGAGACCGACGACCCAGGGTGGCTGCTCCACGACTACACGCTGCGCATCGCCGCCGTCCTGGACGCGCTGGCGGGGTGGTCGGCGGAGCGGCCCTGGTCCGTGCTGCATCTCGGCGCCGGCGCCCTGACCCTGCCTCGATGGGTGGAGCACCGCGCCGGGCAGCGCCGGCTGCCGCCCCCTGAGCAGACCGTGCTGGACTTCGAGCCCGAGCTGATGGACTTCGTACTCGAGCATCTGCCCATGCGCACCCGCCCCCGCACCGTGGTCGCCGACGCCGCGGCGGCCCTGGCCGACGGCGGGGAGCTCGAGGGCGAGCGTCACGACGCCGTCGTCGTCGATCTCTTCAACGGCGCGCACGCTCCGGACCAGCTCACCTCGGCGACGTTCTGCGCCCACGTGGCTCGCACCGTGGACGATGACGGGGTGCTGGTGATGAACCTCGGCGACGACCCGGGGCTGCACTTCGCCCGGCCCCTGATCCGGCGGATCCTCCACGCAGCCGCAGGCGCGGACCCCTCCCGGCTGCTGGTCACCGCCCCGGCCGACGTGCTCGCCGGCGCGACGGCGGGGAACCTGGTGGTCGCCGCCCTCGGGGAGCCGGTGCCCACCCGGGCCGCCGAAGCCGTATGGGCGGCCGGCCCCCATCCGGGGGACGTCCTCACCGGAGACGAGCTGCGGCAATGGCTCGGCCTCTGACCGACGCCGAAGCCCCTGACGGGCGAAGCCGCCGCTGAGATCATCCGGCGGAGAGGCGCACGCTCAGGCCGGCTCCGCGAACCAGAGCCGCGTGGTGCCGTACGCACGATCTTGGAACCGTTCCAGTCCAGCGGGCCACTGCGGCTCCGGACTGCGGGACTCCCGCTCCACCACCACGGTGGCCGCCGGATGCAGCTGCGGCACCGCGGCGGCGAGCACCTCGGCGAGCTGCTGCTCGGTGAAGGCATAGGGCGGATCCAGGAACAGCAGCTCGATCGGTTCGCCCTCCCGGCGGCGAAGATGGCGCAGCGCCTCGGACTTCTGGACGGTGACTGCCCCGGCGTCGAACAGGGCCGCGTTGCGTCGCAGGGTCCGTAGCGCCGGCTCGGCCCGATCCACCAGCTCCGCGCGACGGGCACCCCGACTCAGCGCCTCCAGTCCCAGTGCCCCGGAGCCGGCGAACAGGTCCACCACGACGGCGTCGCCGATCGCGTCATAGCCCTCCAGCCGGGAGAACAGCGATTCCTTGACCCGGTCGCTGGTGGGACGCGTCCCCTCCCCCGGAACGGCCGCCAGACGACGTCCCTTATGCGTGCCCGCGATGATCCGCGCCACGGCGGTCCTCCTTCTCGGTGGGTCTCCGGTTCCCTGTCGTCTCCGGCGTCGTCTCCGGCGCCTCAGCCGCGTTCAATATAGGCGTCGGCGCCGTCGCTGCGCGCGATCCAGGAGTCGATCGCCTCCCGCAGCTGCGGATGGCCCTCCCATCCAGGGTCGTTCGCGGTGAGCGCCTGGACATGGTCGGCGGCCGAGCTGATGATCCCCTCGTCGCGCACGATGCGCAGCAGCTTCAGCGTGGAGCTCCGTCCCGCCTGCGAGGCCCCGAGCACATCGCCCTCCCGACGGCGCTGCAGATCCAGCCGGGCCAGCTGCATGCCGTCGCTGTGCGCGGCCACCTCCTCCAGACGCTCCAGAGACGGGTGGCCGTCCGGCAGCCGGGTGACCAGCAGGCACAGCCCCTGGGCGGAGCCTCGTCCGATCCGGCCCCGCAGCTGGTGGAGGGTGGAGATGCCGAAGGCGTCAGCGTCGAGCACCGCCATCACCGTGGCGTTGGGGACGTCGACCCCGACCTCGATGACCGTGGTGGAGAGCAGCACGTCGATCTCGCCGCGTTCGAAGGCCGTCATCACCTCCTCCTTCTCGGAGGAGTCCATCCGGCCATGCAGGCTCGCCAGTCGCAGCCGGCCGATCAGCGGATGCTCCGCCAGCCGGTCCGCCAGCAGCTCGACGGAGGCGTCCTGTTCGATCTGCACACCGGTGGCCGGGTCCTCACGCTGGTCCGACTCGGAGATCTTGGGACAGACCACGTAGGCCTGATGTCCGGCGGCCACCTCCTCGGCGATCCGCTCCCAGACTCTGCCGATGATCCGAGGCCCCTGGGTCATCCGCGCCACATGGGTGCGGATCGGCTGGCGGCCGGCCGGGAGGCCGGCCAGCATCGTCAGCTCCAGATCGCCGAAGACCGTCATCGCCACCGACCGGGGAATGGGGGTCGCCGACATCACGAGCATATGGGGGGTCACCGGGTACCGGTGCCGCAGGGCGTCCCGCTGCTCCACGCCGAACCGGTGCTGCTCGTCGACGACGACGAGGCCGAGGTCCGCGAACTGCACCTTCTCCCCCAGCAGAGCATGGGTCCCCACCACGATGCCGGCCCTGCCGGAGGCGATGTCCAACAGCGCCTGTTTCCGCTCCGCCGTGCTCATCGACCCCGTCAGCAGGGTCACGGTGACCGCCGGCGCGTCGTCAGGGGCGTCCCAGGCCGAGAGCAGATCCGTGCCCGCCAAAGCTCCGAGCATGCCCCGCAAGGACCTTTCGTGCTGGGCCGCCAGCACCTCGGTGGGCGCCACCAGTGCCGCCTGGGCGCCGGCGTCGACCACCTGCAGCATGGCTCGCAGCGCCACCAACGTCTTTCCCGAGCCGACCTCGCCCTGCAGAAGCCTGTTCATCGGCGCCGCACCGGAGAGGTCCTCGGCGATCAGCTCCCCGCAGCGGCGCTGGCCCTCGGTGAGGGTGAACGGCAGGGCGGCGTCGAACACGCCGAGCAGGCCGTCCTCCCGGCGTGGGGCGGGACGCCCGACCCCGGAGCCGGCGAGCACTCTGCGCCTGGCGAGCAGAGCCTGCAGCAGGAACGCCTCCTGGAAGCGAAGTCGCTTCAGCCCTTCGGCGGGGTCCTCCAGACGAGCGGGCCGATGGATCAGCAGATACGCCGTCGCCAGTCCGCGCAGGCCCTCACTCTCGGACACCTCCGTGGGGACCGGATCCGGCCAGGCGTCGAGATCCACCATGTCCAGGACGAGACGAACACACCGGTAGATCTCCCAACTGGAGACCTTCGCCGTGGCCGGATACAGAGGCACCGGCGTCGACTGCCCCTCGCCGGGCAGCGGAACGCCCGCCGGACCACGGGAGTCAGCTCCCGGTCCGACGTCCCCGTCCTCGGGGAGCACCGAGTAGTCGGGATTGTTCAGCGTGAGGCGCCCGCCGTAGCTGCCCACCTTCCCGTGGAACATCGCCCGGGCGCCCGAGGTCAGGTCACGGAAGGCCTGATGCCCCTGGAAGAACGCCATCTGGAGCCGGACGCCGTCGTCGTCCTCCACCACGACCTCCACGAGGAACCCGCGACGCCGCTGCATGCGACGCTTCGAGGCGCTCACCACCCGCGCGACGAACGTGACGTGTTCGTCCTCGCGGAGCTCCGCCAGAGAGGAGAGCTGCCCGTGCTCGACCCACCGACGCGGGATGTGGTTGAGCAGGTCCTCGGCGGTGTGCAGGCTCAGCTCCCGCTCCAGGGTCCGCGCCGAGGCGTCGCCCAGCAGTCGACCCAGCGGGGTCTCCGGGCCCTGGACGGATCCGTGAGCCGTCATGCGCCGAGCTCCGTGAGGGTCAGGGCCTCGACCGAGCCGGCCGATCGGATGGCCTCGGAGGTCGGTCCGCGCCGTGCGGTGTGGACGTGGATGCGCCATCGGTACGCGCCGGCGGCATCCGCTTCGACGTCCACCGGGGTGATGATCACCGAGTCCCCCAGCTCGTCCAGACGGTGGCGCAGAGAGGCCGCCCCCAGCGGGTCGAGCCGGACCGTGGCCATGATCTCCACCAGCGGAGGACCCGGTGCTTCCCTCGCCGGCGCGGCAGGGCCGACGCTCCGTCCGTGGAGGTCGCCCTCGGGAGTTCGCGCGCCGCCCGCAGCGGGTGCACCGGGCAGGCCCGGAAGACCGTCGAGCAGGTCGTCGTCGAGCTCCTCGCCGCACACGGTCGCGCGCAGGGCGTCCAGGATGAGCAGCAGTCCGGTGCCTCCGGCGTCGACGACGCCCGCCCGGCGCAGCACGTCCAGTTCGTCGACGGTGGCGGCCACGGCGGTCCTGCCGGCCGCGATCGCCTCACGGAGGCTCCCCTCCAGGGCGGCGCGGCTCTCCAGCTCCGCAGCACCGGCGAGACCGGCTCGGACCCGCTCGGAGACGGCATCGATCACGGAGAGCATGGTGCCTGCCACCGGTTCGGACAGAGCGGTCCAGGCCCGCAGGCTCCCTCGTTCCAGGGCGTCGGCCAGGCCCGGCACGGTGAGCCGCTCATGCCCGTGCAGCGGCTCCCCGATGCCGGAGAGCAGGACCGCCAGCAGGGTCCCGGAATTGCCGTGGGCCTCGACCATCGCCGTCGATCCTGCCGTCGCCAGCAGCGCCCCCAGGTCATCCTCCCGGGATGCCTCCACCGCGGCGCGACACGTCCGCATGGCCGCAAGCATGTTCGCGCCGGTGTCCGAGTCCGGCACCGGGAAGACGTTGAGCCGGTCCAGCTGTCCGCGGCGGGACTCCAGGGTCTGTTCGGCGAGCTGGAACCATGCCAGCACCGCCTGCCGACCTCTGACCTTTCCTCTCATGGCCCTCCTCCGGTCCTGCCGACCCCACCACCCCGGTTGTCGGACTCCGCCTCGCGGCGGTGCCCTCAGAGGTCGTTGTCGTCCACGTACTCCTGCAGCGTGCCATCGCTGAGCGCCTCGGAGATCTCCGAGATCGCCTGGGTGTCCTGGTTCCAGATCCACTGGCCGTCCGCCGATCGGCCCGAGTCCCCGGTGGGGAGGGTGAACAGCTGGATGTCGCTGACCGCGCCGCGCATCTGCCAGCCCAGGGAGGCCACCGTCGAGGAGTCGAGGGTCTCATCCACCACCAGGTGGGGTGCGAAGGTCTCCACCATGTCCTGCACCTGCCCCGGGTTGGTGAGGTTCGACGGGGAGACCGACTCCTGGATCACGGCGCGGATGAAGGCCTGCTGGTTGCGCACGCGCTGGAGATCGCCGTCAGGGAACGTCGCGCGGTGGCGGACGAAGGACAGCGCCTGCTCAGAGTCCATGTGCTGGACCCCGGGCTCGAAGGTGTAGCCCTCACCGGTTGTGAAGGACTCCGGGTAGCTGGAGTTGACGTCGACGCCGCCGAGGGCGTCCACCAGGCCGATGAAGCCGAGCATGTCCACCGACGCGATGTGATCGATCCGCGCGTCGAAGAGGCCCTCCAGGGTCTGGACGGTCAGCGAGATCCCACCGAGCGCCAGCGGAGCGTTGACCTTGTGCCAGCCGTGGCCCGGCACCTCCACCCACAGATCACGCGGGATCGACATGACCTGCACGCTGTCCCGGTCCGCCGGGATGTGCACCAGCATCATCGTGTCCGAGCGTCCGCCCTGCGGCACACGGGGCAGGTCCTCCGACTCGCCGGAGCCTCCATGGTCGTCGGAGCCGATGAGCAGGATGTTGATGGACTCGTCGTCCTCGTCCTTCTCCGGACGGTCCGCCTCATCGGGGAAGGTCTCCTCGTCCCCGAACGTCTGGACGTTCTCCTCGTAGCTGCGAGAGAGCGAGTTCAGGTACAGCAGCGAAGCGACCAGGGCACCTGCCACCAGCACCACCAGGGACCCCAGCACGATGCCGATGGTGAGCCGGCTGCGCCGCTTCCTGCGCCGGCGCGACTCTTCGACGGTCTCTTCTGCCATGTGTTCTCCTCAGCTGAGCGCGCCCATGCCCCCGGACGGCGGGCTATGCCCGCACACGGCGTCCGGCGGTCGACGTGCAACGGATGGGTCGACGTCGTTCCAGGATATGCCAGAACTGTGACAGGCCATGACAGCGGCGCTGCATCCTCAGTCCGCAGTCCTCCGCTAGCGTGTCCTCCATGAGCTCCGCCTCGTCCCCAGCAAGGTTCCGCGCATCCTCCCGTGCCTCACTGCGTGCTCGGCCGGGAACCGGTTCGTACACCGGACCGTCCGCCCCGGCTCGGAGCTGGATGCGTCCTTGGTCAGCGTCGCCCGCCGGGCGACGGAAGACGGCGATGCTGCTCGCCCCTGCCGCGCTGGTGCTGAGCTCGTGCGCCCCCGGAGGCGCCGCCACCGTGGAGCCCGCCCCCTACGCCTCCGACCCGGTCTGTGCAGAGGTCATGCTCGCGCTGCCGGAGACCATCGACGGACACCACCAGCGGGAGACCAACTCCCAGGGGACCTCGGTCTGGGGCGACCCGAGCCGCGTGGTGGCGAGATGCGGCGTCGAGCCGCCCGGACCGAGCCCGGAGCACTGTGTGACTGCCGACGGCGTCGACTGGCTCGCCGTCGAGGAGGAGGGGTCGGACTGGCGACTGGTCAGCTACGGCCGGGAGCCCGCGGTGGAGGTCCTTCTCGACGTCGACGAGATCCCGTCCTCCACCGTCATGCTGGCCCTGGCCACGGCCGTCGAGCGGGTGGAGCAGACGCGCGGGTGCACGTCCACCGAACAGGAGATCGAGGGCACCGAGGATTCGGACGCGGTGACCGAGGACTCGGCGGACTCCGACCATGCGGAGTCCCATCACTGACCCTGACGCTCGGGCGCGGCGGCCTCTCCGCCGTCCCGGCCGGGGCAGCCCAGGCCGGATCAGCGCAGGCCGGGTCAGCGCAGGCCGACGGGCCGCTGAAGGGCCAGCGTGATGAGCTCGGCGATGAGCTCCGGGTACTGGATCCCGGTGGCGTGCCACATCTGCGGATACATGCTGATCGGCGTGAACCCCGGCATGGTGTTGATCTCGTTGATCACGACGTCGCCGTCGTCGGTGTAGAAGAAGTCCACCCGCGAAATCCCCTCAGCGTCCACCGCCTCGAAGGCGACGACCGCCTGACGCCGGATCTCCTCGGCCGCCTCGACAGGCAGGTCGGCAGGACAGCTGAGGTCGGCGGCCGCAGCATCCGTGTATTTGGCCGTGAAGTCATAGAACTGGTGGGACTCGCCGCCGTCGTGGACCACGATCTCCCCCAGCTGGGAAGCCCGGGGCGGCTGACCGTCATGGCCGTCCAGCACGCCGCATTCGATCTCGCGGCCCGAGATCCCCTGTTCCACGACGACCTTCGGGTCATGCTTCTGGGCCAGGGCGACGGCCTCCTCCAACTGCTCCCAGGCATCGACCCGGGTGATCCCCACCGAGGACCCGGCCCGAGCGGGCTTGACGAACACCGGAAGATTCAGGCCGCGCACCCGTTGGAGGGCTGCCCCCGGGTCTCGGCGCCACTGGCGGGCCGTCAGCGTCTCATAGGGCCCCACCGTCAGCCCGGCGGCCTCGAAGGCCAGCTTCATGAAGTGCTTGTCCATTCCGACGGCGGAGGCGAGCACCCCAGCTCCCACATAGGGCACGCCGACCGACTCGAGCAGCCCCTGCACCGTGCCGTCCTCGCCGAAGGGGCCGTGCAGCAGCGGCAGCACGACGTCCACCGGACCCAGGGAGGACGTCTTCCCCGCCGGGCCGACCTCCAGGAGCTCGCACCGACGTTCCCCGGTGCCGTTGGAGGCGCCGTGCAGGGCCACGGTGGACTCGGTGGGCCGCACCCGGGGCAGCTCGCCGTCGGCGAAGGTGTGGGTGCGGGGGTCCACCGCCGGACGGGTCCACTGCCCGTTCGAGGTGATCCCGACCGGCACGACATCGAACCGCTCCCCGTCGACGGCCTTCAGCACTCCGGCGGCCGTCACACAGGAGACGGCATGCTCCGAGGACTGCCCGCCGTAGAGGACCAGCACGCGCGGACGGGCGCTCGAGCCCTGGGCAGCCACCCGCAGTCCGTCATCGACGGTGGTGCGCGGCACGGTGCTCTCGGACATGGAAGGAGTCACTTCCCTTCGGGTTTGAGGTCTCGGGCGAGCAGGAGGGTGGCGATCCGGTCCACAGCCAGGGATCCGTCCAGGACTGCTACGACGGCCTCGGAGATCGGCATCTCCACACCATGTCGGCGGGCCAGGTCGACCACCGCCGATCCGGACTTCATGCCCTCGGCGGTCTGTGTCAGCTCGGCGGTCACCTCATCCGCGGACAGGCCGTCTCCCAGCAGACGCCCCGCGGTCCGGTTCCGGGACAGCGGAGAGGCGCAGGTCGCCACCAGGTCCCCTAGCCCCGCGAGGCCGGAGAAGGTCTCCAGACGACCGCCGAGCACGGTCGCCAGACGGGTCGTCTCGGCGAGGCCGCGGGTGATCACGGACGCCTTGGAGTTGTCTCCGAGCCGTTGTCCGTCGCAGATCCCCACGGCCAGGGCGATCACGTTCTTCACGATGCCGGCGATCTCCACGCCCACGACGTCGGTGTTCGTGTAGGGCCGGAAGTAGGGATTGTTGCACAGCGCGGCGACACGTTCGGCGACGGCGGCGTCCTCACAGGCGACGACCGACGCGGTGGGCTCCTGGCGGGCGATCTCCATGGCGAGGTTCGGGCCGGAGACGACGGCGACACGATCGGCCCCGACGCCGAGCTCCTCGATGATGACCTCGGACATGCGCATGTCCGAGCCTCGCTCGAGCCCCTTGATCAGGGACACCAGCACGGCACGCTCACCCAACGCCGCACCGACGGCGGCCAGGTGCGACCGCAGCGACTGCGCCGGGACCGCCAGCACCACGACCTCGGCACCGGTGACGGCCTCGGCGACGTCGGTGGTCGCGCGGATGCCCGGAGGCAGGACGATGTCCCCCAGGTAGGTGGAGTTCGTCCGTCGCTCGGTGATCTCACGGGCGATCTCCTCGCGGCGAGCCCACAGCACGATCTCCGCAGGGGCCCCCGAGGCCACGGCGGCGTCGCCGAGGACCTTGGCGAAGGTGGTCCCCCAGCTGCCGGCGCCGAGCACGGCGATGCGTGCGGCCCCGGGCGCTCCCTCAGGAGCCCCGGTGGACGGTCTGACGCTCTGTGCGCTCATGGATCACGACTCCTCGATCTGACGGCGCGGAACACGCTGGCGCAGGGCACGGTCCCAGATGAGCTCAGGGGGCTCCTCACCGCGCAGCTCAGCCACGCCGGCCGTGAGCGCATCTTCGATGCGCTCCGTGGCCCGGGCCAGCGCCGTGCGGGTCATGGGGCCCTCCCGGAGGTCCGAGAGGTCGACCTCGTCACCGACGAGCAGCCGATAACGCGGACGGGGCAGCACCGTGGGCACGCGGCCGTAGGGCGCCAGGAGGTCCTGGACGCCCCAGTGGGTGATCGGCACCACCGGCGCTCCGGTGGTCAGCGCGAGACGCGCCGCCCCGGTCTTCGCACGCATGGGCCACAGCTGCGGATCCCGCGTCAGCGTGCCCTCGGGATAGATGATGATAGCCCCGCCCTGAGCGATGACCTCACCCGCCACGGTCAGCGACGACTGGGCGTCCCGCTGGTCACGGGCCACCGGGATCTGCTGGAGCCGACGCAGCAGGGTCCCCAGCGCCGGAGCCCGGAACAGGGCGTCCTTCGCCAGGAAGTGCGGCGTGCTCCCGGAGCTGTAGACCGCGTGGGCCACGGCCAGCGGGTCGATCTCGGTGACGTGGTTGGCCACCACGATGTACCCCTGCCGGGGCAGCCGGTCGAGCCCGTCCCACTGCTTGCCGATCACGAGGTTCAGGGCAGGGCGCACGACGGCGGCGGCGGTGCGGAAGCCCAGCGAGGGCGCGTCGTCTCGTCGGGAAGTCACAGACAGAAGCCTACCGAGGCTCAGCGCTCAGTCATCTCGACGTCGGCGCCGAGTCCTGCGATCTTGTCGATGAACCGCTCATAGCCGCGATTGATGATCTCGATCCCGGTGACCCGGGAGGTGCCCTGGGCCGCCAGCGCGGCGATGAGGTGGGAGAAGCCGCCGCGCAGGTCCGGCACGTCGATGTCGGTGCCCTTCAGCTCCGACGGCCCGGAGATCACAGCGGAGTGGAGGAAGTTGCGCTGGCCGAAGCGGCAGGGATTGGACCCGAGGCACTCACGGTGCAGCTGGATGGAGGCCCCCATGCGCTTGAGCGCCTCGGTGAAGCCGAAGCGGTTCTCATAGACCGTCTCATGGACGATGGACACGCCGTGGGCCTGAGTGAGGGCCACGACCATGGGCTGCTGCCAGTCGGTCATGAAGCCCGGGTGCACGTCGGTCTCCAGCACCAAGGGCTTGAGCGGCTCGCCGGCATGCCAGAACCGGATCCCGTCGTCGTCGACCTCGAACTCGCCGCCGATCTTCCGATAGGTGTTCAGGAAGGCGGTCAGGTCCCGCTGGGCCGCTCCGCGCACGTAGATGTCACCACGGGTCACCAGCGCCGCCGACGCCCAGGACGCCGACTCATTGCGGTCCGGGATGGCTCGATGCTTGAAGCCGCTGAGTCGGTCCACACCTTCGATCCGGATGGTGCGATCGGTGTTCACGGAGATGATCGCGCCCATCTGCTGCAGGATGGCGATCAGATCGTGGATCTCCGGCTCGACCGCCGCGTTCTTCAGCTCCGTGATGCCTTCGGCCATGACGGCCGTGAGCAGCACCTGCTCCGTGGCCCCCACGGACGGGTAGGGCAGGTCGAGCTTGGCACCCTTGAGGCCCTTCGGAGCGGTGATGTGGATGCCCGTGACCTGTTTGTCCACCACGGCGCCGAAGTTGCGCAGCACCTCGAGGTGGTAGTCGATGGGACGGTCTCCGATGCGGCACCCGCCGAGATCGGGGATGAACGCCTCACCGTTCTTGTGCATCAGCGGACCGCAGAACAGGATCGGGATCCGCGAGTCTCCGGCGTGGGTGTCGATCTCCGAGTGCTCGGCGTTGCGCATCCGGCGCGGGTCCAGCGTGAGGTCCCCCGTCTCCGGGTCGACGTCGACCGTCACGCCGTGGATGGTCAGCAGATTCTTGACGATCTCGACGTCCTTGATCTCCGGGACGTTCCGGAGCTCCGAGGGTTCGCTGCCGAGCAGAGAGGCGACCATGGCCTTCGGAACGAGGTTCTTCGCGCCGCGGACGCGGACGCTGCCCTCGAGGGGCTTTCCACCCTGGATGGTGAGCAGTTTGGCCATAGTGACTCGACGGTCCCTTCGTGAAGCACAGGAGATGTAGCCATGCCACTGTATCCAACCCGGACGCCTCCCCCGGACAATTCCGCCGTGGGGGAAGGCAACGATTCCATGACGGACCGGATGTCCAGCTCGCACTCAGCAGATCCCCAGGATGACGGCGATCCGCGTCACACCCGCAGCCGTCTCAGATCCTGGCCGGCAGCGTCTTCGGCTTCCACTCGGGCCGGGTGGCCTCGAACTGCTCGATGTCCTCCGCCCGGGTGAGGGTCAGGGAGATGTCGTCGAGCCCCTCCATGAGGCGCCAGCGCGTGTAGTCGTCGATCTCGAAGCTCGCCTCGACCGAGCCGCAGCGCACGGTGCGGGCCTCCAGATCGACCTGCACCTCGGCGCCGGGCTCCTTCTCGAGCTCCTTCCAGATGAGTTCGACGTCGGGCTGGGCCACCTGAGCGGTGACCAGCCCCTGCTTGCCCGAGTTGCCGCGGAAGATGTCGGCGAAGCGGGAGGCGACGACCACCCGGAAGCCGTAGTCCTTCAGCGCCCAGACGGCGTGCTCCCGGGAGGAGCCGGTGCCGAAGTCGGGGCCGGCCACCAGCACCGTGCCCTGGGCGTAGGCCGGCTGGTTCAGGACGAACTCCGGATCCTTGCGCCAGGACGAGAACAGAGCGTCCTCGAATCCGGTGCGGGTGATCCTCTTCAGGTACACCGCCGGGATGATCTGGTCGGTGTCGACGTTGGAGGCGCGCAGCGGCACGCCGACGCCGGTGTGTCGAATGATGGGTTCCATAGCTATGTCAGCTCCTCGTCGGGGCACGCTGGTCAGGCCGGCTGGGGCTCAGTGGACAGGACGTCCGACGGCGCAGAGAGCGTGCCGCGGACCGCCGTGGCCGCCGCCACGACCGGAGACACCAGGTGCGTGCGACCACCTTTGCCCTGGCGCCCTTCGAAGTTGCGGTTCGAGGTGGAGGCGCACCGCTCCCCCGGCTGCAGCTGGTCCGGGTTCATGCCCAGGCACATCGAGCACCCGGCGAAGCGCCACTCGGCCCCGAACTCCTTGAACACCTGGTCCAGCCCCTCGGCCTCAGCCTGCAGGCGGACCCTCTGGGAGCCGGGGACCACGATCATGCGCACCTGAGGGTCCTTCTCCCGACCGCGGATGATCCCGGCGGCCGCCCGCAGGTCCTCCATCCGCGAGTTGGTGCAGGATCCCAGGAACACGGTGTCCACCCGGATGTCCCGCATCGGCGTACCCGGGGCGAGGTCCATGTACTTCAGGGCCCGCTCGGCGGACTCCCGGTCCACGGGGTCGTCGAAGTCCTCCGGAGCCGGCACCGTGTCGGAGAGGCTCACGCCCTGGCCCGGGTTGGTGCCCCAGGTGACGAAGGGCTCGAGCGCATCGGCGTCGATCACGACCTCGGCGTCGAACTCTGCGCCGTCGTCGGTGCGCAGCGCACGCCAGTTCTCGACGGCCGCGTCCCAGTCCGCGCCCTGCGGCGCGTGGGGACGTCCCTTGATGTAGTCGAAGGTGGTCTCATCGGGGGCGATCATGCCGGCTCGGGCGCCGGCCTCGATCGACATGTTGCAGATGGTCATCCGGGCGTCCATCGAGAGCTGTTCGATCGCCGAGCCGCGGTATTCGAGCACATAGCCCTGGCCGCCTCCGGTGCCGATCTTGGCGATGACCGCCAGGATGATGTCCTTGGAGCTGACTCCCGGCTTCAGCGTGCCCTCCACTGTGATCGCCATGGTCTTGAACGGCTTGAGCGACAGCGTCTGGGTGGCCAGCACATGCTCGACCTCGGAGGTCCCGATGCCCATGGCCAGAGCTCCGAACGCTCCGTGGGTGGAGGTGTGGGAGTCTCCGCACACCACGGTCATCCCGGGCTGGGTGAGTCCGAGCTGCGGGCCCACGACGTGGACGATGCCCTGGTCGTCATCGCCCAGCGAATGCAGCCGGATGCCGAACTCCTCGGCGTTCGCACGCAGCGTGTCGACCTGCTTGCGGCTGATCGGGTCGGCGATCGGCTTGTCGATCTCCAGGGTCGGGGTGTTGTGGTCCTCGGTGGCGATCGTGAGATCAGGCCGGCGCACGGGCCGGTCGGCCAGCCGCAGCCCTTCGAAGGCCTGCGGCGACGTCACCTCGTGGACGAGGTGCAGGTCGATGTAGAGCAGGTCCGGCGTGCGCTGCCCGCCCTTCTCCTCACCGGGCACGACGACGTGCTCGCGCCACACCTTCTCCGCCATCGTCAGCGGCTTGTCCGCCATGGGGTCCTCCTGAAATCGGCCTTATACCACTACAGAAGCACCGATGCCAGATGGTATCCAGACCTGCAGGCCCGGGTCTCACTATCTGAACACGCCCGGTCGGCAGAGAGGAGTGTGCGCGTCCCGTGCTCTCCCCGACAGCGACACGAGGTCTCACTATCTGAGATTTCCGGGCTTTTCGCAGTATGATGTCGACCATGTCCAGCCCTCGATCCGGCGCTCCCCGATCCGGCGCCTCCCGACCGACCGGCCCCGCCTCCGCCCGGGCCGGGGCTTCGCCGAGCACCCCGCCGCGCACGAGGCCCACCGAGCCTCCCCTGGATCCGCCGCGGCCGCTGCACACTCCGTCCGGGATCGGCGTCGTGGACAAGTCCGTGATGATCCTCGACGCCCTGGAGGCCGGACCGGCGTCCCTGGCGCAGCTCGTGGAGTGCACCGGGCTGGCGCGTCCCACCGTGCACCGACTCGCCTCCGCGCTGATCCACCACCGCTTCCTCAGCCGCGACGTGCGGGGACGCTACGTGATCGGATCCCGCCTGGCGGAGCTGGCCTCCGCCGCAGGAGACGACCGACTCGTCTCGGCGGCCGGCCCCATCCTGCTCAAGCTGCGGGACGCCACCGGAGAGAGCTCGCAGCTCTATCGCCGCCAGGGCGACGCCCGCGTCTGCGTGGCCTCGGCGGAGCGGCCCATCGGCCTGCGCGACTCCATCCCCGTGGGGACCCAGCTCTCCATGAAGGCCGGCTCCGCCGCGCAGGTCCTGCTGGCCTGGGAGGACCATGAGCGCCTCGTCGAGGGGCTGCAGGGCGCCCGGTTCACCCCCACGGTGCTGGCCGGCGTCCGGCGGCGCGGCTGGGGCGAGTCCCTGGGCGAACGGGAGCCCGGAGTGGCATCGGTCTCCGCCCCCGTCCGTGGCCCTTCCGGACGCGTGATCGCCGCAGTGTCCATCTCCGGCCCGATCGAGCGGCTGACCAGGCAGCCGGGCCGCCAGCACGCCGAGGTGGTGGTCCAGGCCGCCCACCAGCTGACCGAGCTGGTGAGGAAGAACCCGGACGCTGCCGAGCACGGGCTGGGGGAGGATCTCGGACGGCACTGACCGGGCTCCGAGCCGTCACAGACAGGCCGCAGACAGGGCCGTCCCTCACTGCCGGTCACCTCCCACCTATGATGGGTCCGTGATCAAGAACATCAGTGTCATCGGTACCGGATATCTGGGCGCCACGCACGCCGCCTGCATGGCGGAGCTGGGCTTCGACGTCGTCGGCGTCGACGTCGACCCGGAGAAGATCGAACATCTCTCCCGCGGAGACCTGCCCTTCCACGAGCCCGGCCTGCCCGAGCTCATCCGCCGCCACGTCGACTCCGGCCGGCTGCGCTTCACGACTGACCTGGAGGCCGTCGGCGGATGGGCGGACGTCCATTTCATCGCCGTCGGGACCCCGCAGCAGGCCGGCGGCACCGGGGCCGACCTGACCTACGTGGACACCGCCGCGGTCTCCCTGGCTCAGGCCATCACCAAGGACTCCCTCATCGTCGGCAAGTCCACCGTGCCGGTGGGCACCGCGCGTCGGCTCAGCAGCCTCATCGCCGAGGAGTCCCGCGACGACGTCTCCGTCTCGCTGGCATGGAACCCCGAGTTCCTGCGCGAGGGCTTCGCCGTGGAGGACACCCTCCGCCCCGACCGGCTGGTGGTCGGCGTCGGTTCCGAGGCCGACGAGGCCGTGCTGCGCGAGGTCTACGCCGAGGCGCTCGGCCGTGAGACCCCCTGGGTCAGCACCGACTTCGAGACCGCGGAACTGGTCAAGGTCGCCGCGAACGCGTTCCTGGCCACCAAGATCTCCTTCATCAACGCCTTCTCCGAGGTGACCGAGACCGTGGGCGGCGACATCCGCACCTTGGCGGACGCCATCGGCCATGACACCCGCATCGGCCGCAAGTTCCTCAACGCCGGCGTCGGATTCGGCGGCGGCTGCCTCCCCAAGGACATCCGAGCCCTGCAGACCCGTGTCTCCGAGCTCGGCCTGGACCACACGATGACCTTCCTCAACGAGATGGACCAGATCAACCTGCGTCGCCGCGAGCGCGTGGTCACCCTCTCCGAACAGATCCTCGGCGACCTCGCCGGGCGGCGCATCGCCGTGCTCGGCGTGACGTTCAAGCCGCTCTCCGACGACGTGCGGGACTCCCCCGGTCTGGATGTGGCCAACCGCCTGTTCAACGCCGGCGCCGACGTGTTCGTCTACGACCCGGAGGGCAACGCGAACGCCGCGAAGCGCTTCCCCCGGCTCGGATACGTCGACTCGCTGGCCGAGGCGGCCCGGGACGCCGACCTCGTGGTGCTCACCACCGAGTGGAACGAGTTCAAGGCCCTCACGCCCGCGGATCTGGAGGACGTGGTGGCTGCCAGGAACTTCCTGGACGCGCGCCACGTGCTGGACGCGGGCCAGTGGGAGTCCGCCGGATGGACCTTCGCCCAGCTGGGCCGGATGTTCCCGCAGGACTGAGACCCAGCCATGACTGGGTCCGGCCACGGCTGAGGGCCAGCCCGGATGGCGCCGTTCGGACCACGGGCGGCCCAGGACGCCAGCGGATCAGGACTCGCGCAGGGAGTCCCAGCCCTCGTCCACAAGACGCTCGACGGTGCCCCCGGTGATCACGCCGGGGGCACCGTCGTGTCTGCGCACCTCGCCGATGCGGCGGAACCCCGCGGGCAGCGGGGACCCACCTGGGAAGGTGGCCAGCAGCGCGTAGTCCTCGCCGCCGTGGAGCACGAGCCGCAGGGCCGTCATCGCGACCTCCGAGAGGGCCCCCGACGACGGCGCAGGGTGGGCCTCCTGCGTCTCAGGGACCTCCTGGACATCCTGACCCGTTCGGGGCCGCAGACGGTCGGCGATCCCCTCCAGAGCGGCGGCCTGCTCCCGCAGCGCATGGGTGTCGAGCAGCAGGGCGACGTCGGAGGCCCGGGCCAGCCGGGCCGCGTCGCGCAGCAGCCCGTCCGAGACGTCCATGCCGGCGGTGGCGCCGGCGGCGGTCGCCCGCGGTCCCGCGGTGAGGTCCGGGGCCGGGCAGGTCTGAGCGCTCAGGCAGGCCTCCAGCATCCCGTCGCCGAGCCCCTCCGTCGGCTCGGGAGCCTGCAGCCCGGACTCCAGCAGGCGCAGGCCGGCCGCCGCATGCCCCAGTGCTCCGCAGACGGCGAGCTGGTCTCCCGGACGGGCGCCGTCGCGCAGCAGGCTCGTGGCACCAGCAGGACGCCCCAACGCGGTGATGGTCACGGACACCGTCTCCCCCGAGCCCAGGTCCCCGCCCGCGATCAGGCATCCCGCCGCACCGGCGACCGAGGCTGCCTCAGAGATGCCCTCCATGACGCCGACCGCCCAGGACACGGCGGTGCTCGGGGGCAGCGTCAGACTGACCAGCAGAGCCGTCGGCCGCGCCCCCATGCCACTGAGGTCCGAGAGGTTCTGGGCGGCGGCCTTAACACCGACGCTCCGCGCCTCCTGCGCAGGGTCGGACCACCAGCGGTGCCGGAAGTCCTGGCCCTCGCTCATGGTGTCCGTAGTGGCCACCAGCCGATGGTCCGCGAGCTGCAGGACCGCGGCGTCGTCACCCGGTCCCACCGGCATCGGTCCGACGGCGGCGTCTCCGGCGGCCCGGCTCTGCGTGGCGGCCTCGGCGCGGAGAGCCTCACGGTTGTGGGCGTCGATGACCTCGCGCAGGGCGGACAGCACGCGGTCCTCACCCAGCCGCCCGACGGTGTCAGCATCAGTGTCAGCATCAGTCTCAGCATCAGTGTGAGCATCGGTGTGAGCCCCGGCGTCAGATCTCAGCGGCACCGGGGCCGGATGGACGGAGCCGTCGGCGGAGAGGGCCGAGTCCTGTCGGCGCAGGTCAGACATGTCTCCATGATCCCATGCAGACCCCGGCACCCCTCCCCCGGTCCTTGCCGCCCGTCAGGCTCACCGATCACCCCGCACCTGGCGGGCCTGCCAGGGGCCACCCGCGGCCGGTGGCCTCCGCCGTCTGCTGGTCCTGTGCCGGCGGCTCGTCCTCCACCAGTCCCAGCTGCAGCAGCTCCAGCCGGTTCCGGCAGGAGAAGCGCTGCAGCAGCCCGGAGACCACCGCCTCCACCGTCCGCGGCGAGAGGTGGAGCTCCGCGGCAGCCTCCCGCGTGCTCAACCCCTCCTGCAGGAAGGTCAGGACCCGGTGCTCCCGCAGGCTCAGGGCGAGCTCCGTGAAGGCACCCAACACCCAGGACGCCTCCGGGGCGGACCGCTGGGCCCGGCGCACCGCCCCGACGAGGCGAGCGCGCTGGCCGACGTCGAGCTCGGCCCGAGACTGCCAACGCACCAGCAGGATGGAGCAGCCGAAGAACTCCGCGTCGGCGTCCAGGAGCGTCTCCGCGATCTCCAGCGCACGATCTCCGGAATCGGTCGTCATCGCCTCGGCGAGCAGGACGATCATCCGAGCCCTGCCGCCCGATCGGACCCAGGAGGAGCTGAGGATGGCCTGCGCGGCGGGCGGCCACCCGCTGAGCACGCTGAGCAGCAGCAGCTGCTGCTCCTGCGCCCATTCCCCTGCGGCTCGGGCCCTCGCTCCGAGGCTCGCCAGCTGGTGGGCCACCTCCTGCGCCGGCGGGCCGCCGCCGATGAGCGCCATCCCCTCGGAGATGAGGCGCAGCTCCGGCAGACCCGTCTCGCCGCACGTCACCGAGCGTCCCTCCCCCTGCGTGGCCTCCTGCAGGAGCTCGCGAGCCTGCCGGTGGCGCACCGGGCCCACGTAGGAGGCGCAGGCGGCGTGGACGGCTGCGGCGAACCCCGCGAGGCCGTAGGGATCGTCCTCCCACCACGCCTCCAGCGCTGCGACGGCCAGCTGCGCGGCGGTGGCCATGCGGTCCCCCTGCATGGCCGCCACGGCGCCGATGATGTCGTCCACGGCAAGGGCCGTGCCGGCATCGCCGTCGGCGTGCCGCCATGCCTCCAGCTCGAGGCGCAGAGTGTCCGTGCGCCAACCGGCGATCATGGTCAGCATCTGCAGCACCGCGCGGGCGCACTCCTCCACGTCCGGGCTGCCGCCGTCGGCGGAGAGCTCGTCGACCAGCGAGGAGAGCACCAGTCTGCCGAAGTCCGGATGCCGCCGCAGCCCCAGTCGAGTGCCGATGATCAGCTGAGCCATCACGCCCTCGTCCCGCGGCGCCTCCTCGCGGACCCGACCGAGTTCGCGAAGCCACTGACGCACCTCCCCGAGCCCTTCCGGGTCTGCGGCGCCGGCCGAACAGGGCTCCTCGAGCAGCACGGTGACCCGGTCGATGCTCGGAGTCGCCGAGGGGCCGAGAGCGGCTGACAGCCGACGCCGCACCGGACCGACGAGCTCGGGACGGAAGATCTCGAGTCGACGAGCGAGCAGGAGCACCTCACGCAGCACCGCGGTGAACCCCGGCGTCAGGGGCGGCTGCGCGGCGTCGACGAGATCCTCCATGTGCCGCACTCCCTCCCTGACGCGGCCGAGCCCCAGGAGGCTGCGGACCCGGGCAGCTGTCCGCGCACCGTCGGGCTGCCCCGCGGCGGCGTCGAGGATGCTCAGCGCCGCCCGCGGCCAGGACCGCTGCAGTGCGGCTTCGGCGGCGCCGAGGGCCTCTCCGGCCGGGATCGACCGACCCACTCGAGCGGCCCACCAGGCGATCCCGGCCTGGGCGGCGGGACCGACCGCCTCCTGGTGGACGGCGGACCCGGCCGTGTACCAGAGCCGAGCGTCCTCTGCCGGCCGCAGCTCCGTGCTCAGCCCGAGACCCAGCATCCCCGACCTCACCGCGAGCACGGTGGGACCGTGCGGGGTGCCGTCCGTCGCGGAGATCAGGCCCTGCGCCAGGAGGCTGTCCACCACCTCGACGCCGAAACGCCCCACCGCCCAGGACTCCGGAAGCCTCCAAGCGCAGGAGATGACACGCAGCAGCTCATGCTCGGCCGCGTCGAGGCCCGCCAGCAGCTCGGGCAGCCCTTCGGCCAAGGCCCACCGGAAGGACTGGTCCTGGGACCGCCACCGCCATGCCCCGTCGACGGCGTGGAGGACACCCGTCCGTCGAGCGCGCTCCAGCACCATCCGGACCGCCTGCGGCTGTCCGTCGCTGAGCATCACGACACGGCGCGCCGCTGAAGACGTCACTGGCCCCTCCAGGTGACGGACCATCGCCTCGACCACCTGTTCGGGACGAAGGCTGCGCACGCCCGCGAGGACGACCCTCCCCGTCCCCCCGTGGGCCCTGACGGGTGCGGGGACGTCGAGGTCGCTCCGGAGGGGGATCACCAGCCGGTGACGGGCCTGCGCGGCGGACGCGATGAGGGCCTCCAGGGCGGACGGGTCCTGGCCCGCGGGCTCGTCCAGCACGAGCAGCCCGCCTGTCGGGTGCCCGGGCGGGATGCCCGCGGTCGCGTCGTGGAGTCGATGCAGCGGTGCCCGCTCGCCGAGCCGCAGGACCAGCTCCTCGGCTCCCCACAGGGCAGGCATCAGCGCCAGCACCACATCACGCGGGTGCGACCCCAGCACCGCATCCGCGATCGCGCGGTCTGGGCGGAGGTCTGGGGCGTCGACGAGCAGCGGAGAGGGCAGCATCATGGCGTGCTCCTGCTGATCAGCCGCGCCCGAAGCTCAGTGCGGGAGGTCACCCGCAGCTTGCGATACACATGCCGCACATGCGTCTGCACCGTCCTGACGCTGATCCCGGCCCGATCGGCGACATCGGCCGAAGAGAGCCCCCGGAGCAGCAGCTCGACGATCTCCTGCTCCCTGGGCGAGAGCAGCATGCGCGCCTGGGTCCACACGGGACCACCCGGGCCGAGGCCGGAGCCCTCCAGCCTCGGCCGCAGGTGCGGACGTCGGCGTCGCAGGTGTTCCTCGGCCTCGTCCTTCGCCGCATCATCATCCGCCAGATGCGCGGTCAGCAGATCGACGAGCTCGGTCTCGACGTCCAGACGTCGGCACGCTCGCCTCAGTTCCACCAGCGCGGTCCTCGGCAGGTCATGGCCTCGGCGCAGCGCCACACAGCGAACCATGAGCCTGCGCACCCCTGGCAGCGCCTCGGTCCGTCTTCCGCGAGCGCAAAGCGTCGCCGTCAGCTCCTCGACCGGGGCATGCAGGAGTCGGGCGAGTTCGACGATCACCGTCACCCACGGATCCGCGAGACTCTCTCCGACGAGCGCCACCGACGCTCCGGGCGGGCCCTGGAGCTGACGGGACCTGTCGCCGTCGACGAGGAAGTCCAGGGCCTCCAGATGCTTACGCGTCACATGCCCGATCGGCCCCTCGGCCTCGAACTGGCTCCACAGGTCGTCCAGGCGCTCCCGCAGCTCCTCAGGAGGGGTGCCGCGGGCGACCTCCGCGAAGAGCTCCACCGCACCGGCGGCCTGGGCTGTGAGGAGCATCCGCTCAGGAGGCTGCCGGTCCCGGAAGGCCCCGGGGACCGTCGGCAGGCTGAGGTCCAGCAGAGTGCGGGCGACGCCCATCCGGTCTGTCACCCAGGACAGACACACCACCGGGACGCCCGGCTCGCCGATCGCCTCCAGTTCCGCCAGCGACTCCCGGGCCCGCGCGCATTCATCCAGTTGGGCCGCCGCGTAGGCCTCCAAGGCCAGGGCGACACAGCGTTCGAGACGGCGGGCGTCCAGATCGGGGAGGATCTGCTCTCCTCCGCGGGACGAGTCCTCCGCGGGGCGCCGCGCCGGTGGCGAGAATCGGCGCAGGCACTCCCGCGGACCCCCATCGTGGAAGGACCGCAGTCGTCCGGCGAGTCCGGTCTCAGAACCCGTCCCGAGGTGATGGGGGCGTCCCATCCTGTCCTGGAGCAGGCCCCATCGGATGAAGGCATGCAGGGTCCCGGGCAGGCTCGCGGACCGCACGTCGGCGTGCGGCGGGCCCAGCAGCGCCAACGCGGCGTGCATCTCTCCGGTGGCCGCCAGCGCGGCAGCGGAGAGACAGCGCACTCGGGAGTCCAGCGCCTCGGCCACCATGCCCGGAGGACGCCCCGCACCGGGCTCTGGCGGGCAGGGCTCGCCGGTCCCCGATCCGTCGGCACTGAGCAGCGCGACGTGCATCGCGGTGATCTCTCCGGCGCCCAGCAGAGCCGCGGCCGCGACGAGGGCGTCGTGGCCCTCGTCCTGTGCGGGGCCGCCGGGTCCAGCGACGTCCCGTCCAGTGGGGTTCCCCGCGGACGCCCCCGGCTCCCGCAGGGCATGCCGATGCAGAGCGTGCGTCAGCGACGCAGTGCGTCCCGTCAGGCGGACCAGACCCTCGGCCTCCAGGGCGAAGACCGCCTCAGGGGGCTGGTCGCCGTGCAGAAGCTCCTCCAGCTCACGGGGGCCCCGTCGGGCGAGCCGCCGCATCACCTCCAGACCGTCACTTCCGACAGCCGCGGCGAGCCGGTCGACCACGAGCGACCTGGTGCGTCGATCCGTCCAGGCAGGCAGCCGCGCGACCGCCGCTCGTCCGGCTGAGTCGACGATCCAGCCCTCGGCTGTACCGATCGCCACGAGGTTCTCCAGCTCGAGGATCCGTCCCTGGGAATGCTGGTGCATCAGGCGGGCCAGCGCGGCGGTGGGAGGGGCCCCGAGCATCTCCGCCAGCGTCCTCGCCGTGTCGTGGAAGGTCTGCGGACGTATCCTCAGGCGCAGCCCTCTGCCCTGACCGGCTGCGCGGACGAACCGGTGCCCGTACTCAGGCCCTGGGCGGGCGGTGACCGCCACCGGGACGGCGCCGGCTCTGAGCACGGCGTCGACGGCCTCGAGGTGGGCAGGAGGTTGACGAGTGATGTCACGAAGCAGCAGCGCCGTCGTCGGGGCCTCTGCGCGGGCCGCCTCGGCGTCGGCCAGGTCGCCGACGTGCTGGAGGCCCTCCAAGTCGCCCAGGTCACCCAGGTCGCTCAGGTCACCGAGCCGTGGCAGGCGGTGGAGGTCGTGGATCTCCACCAGGTGCGTCTCGGTGCGTCGGGCGATCTGGTGGACCATCCGTTCCGGGGCCAGCCCATGCTCTCCCTCGACCAGAAGTGCGGGTGCCGGGCATGACTGCCAGTGCTCCTGTGCCTGCCGGCGCTGGGCCTCCCAGGAGCTGAGTGAGGCGCCGCCTGGCACAATGGCCGAGCCTGCGCGGGACATGGACCACCTTTCAGCGATACATCATGCATCCTAGGGAAGTCCTCGGCTGTCGGGAAGAGGTCGCCGCCTTCTGCCATGTCCACCGACGAGAAATGCCCCGGATCCGAAGATCCGAGGCATTTCCGAATATGGTGACCCCAGCGGGATTCGAACCCGCGTTACCGCCGTGAGAGGGCGGCGTACTAGGCCGCTATACGATGGGGCCATATTCACTTTTCCAGCCGCCTGCGCAGACAGCTGACGGAGAGATGGTCTCCGACCCCCGCAGGGATGAGAGACCACCAACCGTGACCCCAGCGGGATTCGAACCCGCGTTACCGCCGTGAGAGGGCGGCGTACTAGGCCGCTATACGATGGGGCCCTATGTCATTGTTCGGCCCTCGTCTCCGAGGGCCGCACCAGTGTCTCCACTGGATTTTCGATCCGCAGAACGGATCGAGCTGGGCTACTAGGACTCGAACCTAGAACGACGGTACCAGAAACCGCTGTGTTGCCGATTACACCATAGCCCATCGGCGTCTGCCGGACATTCGGCCCTTGAGGATCGCTCCTTCGAGGTTTCCGTGCGCCCCGCAACGGGAAGCTACTCTACACGAGCAGGTGCCCCGAGCACAAAATCGACGGCGGCCTCGAGCGTGGAGACCTTCGTCACACCGGCAGGAGCGTCGACGAGGTCCCGCCGATCTACCAGTACGGAGACCAGTCCGGCTTCCCGCGCGCCCGCGCCGTCGACGACGGGGTTGTCCCCCACATAGGCACACTGCTCAGGAGCCAGCCCGAGCTGTCGCGCCCCCTCATGGAAGATCGCCGCATCGGGCTTGACCGCGCCGACAGTGTCGGTGCCCACGACGACCTCGATGCTCTCCAGACCGGCGATGCGCAGCTTCTCCCGCTGATAGTCCGCCACGTTGTTCGTCACCGCACCGACCGCCACACCCGCGTGCCGCAGGCGGTCCAGCGCCTGCGGCACGTCGTCGAACGGACGCCACCGGCGACGGACCACCTGCTCGTACTCGTCCTCCCACCGCAGCAGGCTCTGCGGGTCCGGCACGGGCGCTCCCGCCGCCCGGTAGGCGTCCCGGACGCGGGCGATCCGCTGCTCCAGGAAGCTCAGGTCACCCGCCAGATAGCGCGCGTACTGGCCCCCGGCGTCCTCGCAGAAGGTGCCCAGCGCAGCCTCCCAGGCCGCGTCCTCCCACACCGTCCCCTCCTGGAGAAGATGCGCCGAGGCCAGGTCGCGGAACGCCGCGCGCATCGCGCTCTCGAGGTCCACAAGCGTGTCGTCGACGTCGAAGAGCACCCCGCAGGCGTTCATCGGGCGGCGACCTCGGCGCGGAAGCGGGCCAGACGCGCCAGCGAGGACTCCCGACCCAGCAGCTCCATCGACTCGAACAGCGGTGGGGAGACCTTCCGACCGGACACCGCCGAGCGCACGGCGCCGAACGCCTTGCGCGGCTTCAGCCCGAGGCCGTCGACCAGTGCGGTGCGCAGCGCCTCCTCGATGGCCTCCGTCGTCCAGGCGTCGTCGTTCAGTGCGTCGAGAGCGGCGACGGCGGCGTCGACGGTGCCGAGCACGTCCTCCCCCAAACCGCTGAAGGCCTTCGGCTCGATGACGAGCTCTGCGTCCGCCACGAAGAGGAAAGCCATCATGTCCGCCCCCTCGCCCAGCAGCGCGATCCGTTCCTGGACCAGCGGGGCCGCGCCGTCGAGAATCCGTGCCTCCCGGGCCGTCAGCTCGTCACCGACCAGACCGAGCGCCTGCAGGTAGGGCACCAGGCGGTCCCGGAAGTCGCCGGGCTCGAGGCGGCGGATGTGGGTGCCGTTGATCGCCTCGGCCTTCTTCGTGTCGAAGCGCGCCGGGTTGGCCAGCACATCGGCGACGTCGAAGTGCTCGACCAGCTCCTCGACGGTGAAGATGTCCTCATCCGCCGACAGCGACCAGCCCAGCAGCGCCAGGTAGTTCAGGAGCCCCTCACGGATGAAGCCACGGTCCCGGTGGTGGAACAGGTTCGACTCCGGGTCCCGCTTGGAGAGCTTCTTGTTCCCCTCCCCCATCACATAGGGCAGGTGCCCGAACAGCGGCATGTGCCGGGCCACCCCGACGTCGTGGAGTGCGCGGTACAGCGCGATCTGACGCGGCGTGGAGGACAGCAGGTCCTCGCCCCGGAGGACATGGGTGATCTCCATCAGCGCGTCGTCCACGGGATTCACCAGGGTGTAGAGCGGCTTGCCGTTGGCCCGAGCCACCACGAAGTCCGGCGTGGAGCCGGCGGAGAACGTGATCTCCCCGCGCACCAGGTCGGTGAAGGTGAGGTCATCGTCCGGCATCCGCAGTCGCAGCACCGGCTCACGTCCCTCGGCGCGGTAGGCGGCGATCTGCTCATCGGTCAGGTCGCGGTCGGCGTTGTCATAGCCCAGCTTCGGGTCACGTCCGGCCGCCCGGTGCCGAGCCTCGACCTCCTCCGGAGTGGAGAAGGACTCGTAGACATGCCCGGCGTCCTGGAGCCGCTTCAGGACGTCCGCGTAGATCTCGCCCCGCTGGGACTGTCGGTAGGGGCCATGGTCTCCCCCGGCCTCGACGCCTTCGTCCCAGTCCAGGCCCAGCCAGCGCAGCGCCTCCAGAAGCTGCTGGTAGGACTCCTCCGAGTCCCGGGCGGCGTCGGTGTCCTCGATGCGGAAGATCAGCTTGCCGCCGGTGTGCCGGGCATAGGCCCAGTTGAACAGCGCGGTGCGGATGAGGCCCACATGGGGCGTGCCGGTCGGCGAGGGGCAGAATCTCACGCGGACCGGGGTGGAGGCGTCGACGACGGGGATGCTCATAACGGTGTGGTGGCTCCTGTGGATGGTCTAACGACGGAAATGGGTGACGAGGGTGCCGATCCCCTCGATCTCGGCGTCGAAGCGGTCCCCGGAGGAGACCAGCCCGACGCCGGCGGGGGTGCCGGTGAGGATCACATCACCGGGCAGCAGGGTGAAGGCCTGCGAGATGTGGGAGACGAGCTCGGGGACGCCGAAGACCATGTCCGAGGTCGTGCCGTCCTGGACCGTCTCCCCGTTGAGGCGACCGGTGATGCGCAGGCCCTCGGGATCCAGTTCGGTCTCGATCCAGGGCCCCAGCGGCATCGAGCCGTCGAATCCCTTGGCCCGGGCCCACTGGCCGTCGCTGCGCTGGGCGTCGCGCGCGGTGACGTCGTTGCCGACGGTGTAGCCGAAGATCACGTCGTCGACGCGTTCGACGGGCACGTCCTTGCAGATCCGGCCGATCACCACGGCCAGCTCGACCTCGTAGCTGACCTCCTCGGAGAAGGAGGGCAGCGTCACGGGCTCGTTCGGCCCGGACACCGCGGTGTTGGGGATCAGGAACAGCAGCGGAGAGACCGGCAGCTCATTGCCCATCTCCTTGGCGTGGTCCGCGTAGTTGCGGCCCACCCCGATGGCCTTGCTGCGAGGGATGATCGGCGCGACCAGCCGCACATCCTGCAGGTCATGGGTGTTCTGGGTCTGCTGGATGCCCTGGTAGAAAGGATCCCCGATGAGTTCGGTGATGGTCTCCTGCCCGGGCTCTCCGGCGACGACTCCGAAGGCGGGCTCAGCGTCGGTGACGAAACGTGCGATGCGCATGCATCCCACCCTATCGCCCCGGCGCCCGTCCTCGCGGAGGCCCCGGGCAGGATCCTGTGTGGCAGGGCTCTCAGGCGAGCCGGTGCATCCAACCGTGGCGATCCTCCACGACGCCGGTCTGGATGCCCAGCAGCTCGTCTCGGATGGCCTGGGTGACGTCTCCGGTGCCGGTGGAGGCGATGGTGCGGTCACCGTCGCGCAGCTCCCCGATCGGGGTGATGACCGCGGCGGTCCCGCAGGCGAAGACCTCCGTGATGGTGCCGTCCTGGACCCCTCGGTCCCACTCGTCCAGGGTCACACGCCGCTCCTCGACCGTCATGCCGCGATCCTTGGCGAGCTGGATGACGGAGTCCCGCGTGATGCCTTCGAGGATGGTGCCGGTGAGCTCGGGAGTGATCAGGCGTCCATCGGAGGTGACGAGGAAGACGTTCATGCCGCCCAGCTCCTCGATGGCGTTGTCATGCAGCGGGTCCAGGAACAGCACCTGGTCGCAGCCCTGCTCCGAAGCCTGCGCCTGGGCGGCCAGAGAGGCGGCGTAGTTGCCGCCGGTCTTGGCGTCGCCGGTGCCGCCGGGAGCCGCCCGGGCGAAGTCGCGGGAGACCCAGATGCGCACGGGCTTGAGCTCGCCGCCGAAGTAGTTTCCCGCCGGGGAGGCGATCACCCGGTAGGTGAACTCCCGGGCGGGCCGCACGCCGAGGAAAGCCTCCGTGGCGAACATGAACGGACGCAGGTACAGGGCCTCGCCCTCTCCGGAGGGAACCCAACCGGCGTCCAGGGCCAGCAGCTCCTCCAGGGACTGGACGAACAGCTCCTCGTCGAGCTGCGGCATCGCCATCCGACGGGCCGAGCGGTTCATGCGCCGGGCGTTGGCATAGGGGCGGAAGGTGTAGATGCCGCCGTCTGCGTGCCGGTAGGCCTTCATCCCCTCGAAGATCTCCTCCGCGTAGTGCAGCACGGCGGCGGCGGGATCTAGGGTGATGGGGCCGTAGGCCTCGATGCGGGCGGAGTGCCAGCCGGCGTCCTGGGTCCAGTCGATCACCGCGGTGTGGTCGGTGAAGTTCGTGCCGAAGCCCGGGTCGGCCAGGATCTGCTGGCGACGGGCCTCCGGCGTCGGCTCGGGGTGTGACGTGACGTCGAACTTCATGGGAGCAGCCTTTCGCTCGTTCTGTGAATGCGGTCCACTCTACCGCCGACCGAGCCGCTGAGAAGCGCCTCAGCCGAGGCGGCTGAGGATGGCCTCTCCGCGCTGAGCGGTGCTCAGCCCTCGGGAGCCCTCCGGCTCCTCCGCCCAGGCGGCCAGCTGGGCGTGGACGGCCTGCTCCAGACGGCTCGCAGCTTCGGTCAGACCGAGGTGCTGCAGCATCAGCGCCCCGGAGAGCACAGCGGCCGTGGGATCGGCGATCTGCTGCCCCGCGATGTCGGGTGCAGATCCGTGGACGGGCTCGAACATCGACGGAGCGGTCCCCTCGGCGTTGATGGACCCTGATGCGGCCAGGCCGATCCCTCCGGTCACAGCGGCGGCCAGGTCGGTGAGGATGTCTCCGAAGAGGTTGTCCGTGACGATCACGTCGAAGCGGCCCGGATCCTGCACCATGTGGATCGTCGCGGCGTCGACATGCATGTAGTCCCAGCTGACGTCCGGGTGCTCGGCGGCCGCCGCCTCGACGGTGCGGCGCCACAGGTCCCCGGCATGGGTGAGCACGTTGTGCTTGTGCACCAGGGTGAGTCGGCCGCGGCGCCGCTCGGCCCGGGCGAAGGCGTCCGCGACGACACGGCGTACCCCGTGGGCGGTGTTCAGCGAAACTTCGGTGGCCAGCTCATGGGCGGTGCCCCGACGGATGGTGCCCCCGTTGCCCACATAGGGCCCCTCGGTGCCTTCCCGGACCACGACGAAGTCGATCTCGGGGTCCCCGGCCAGCGGCGTCGCGGTGCCCGGATAGGTGCGGGCGGGACGCAGGTTGATGCTGTGGTCCAGGCTGAACCGGAGCTTCAGCAGGAGCTCACGCTCGATGAGTCCCGAGGGGACGCGGGCGTCCTGCGGGTCGGCCCCCACGGCCCCGAAGAGGATCGCGTCGTGACCGCGCAGCCGCTCGAGGGTCTCCTCCGAGAGGGTCTCCCCGGTGTCTTTCCAGTGGGAGGCGCCCAACGAGTACTCGGTCCAGGTGGCCTCGACGGAGGCGGAGTCCAGCACGGCCTGGAGGATCCGGCGTGCCTCGGCGATCACCTCAGGGCCGATCCCGTCGCCGGGGATGACGGCGAAGTCGAACGTGGTGCCGGACGGGTCCACGGACGCGCCGGCGGCAGTCTCTGCAACGATGTCAGCCATGCCACTCAGGCTAGGTGCTCGCTGCGGGCCTCGGCGAGAGCGGAGGTCGGGACTCTCAGCATCTGAGACCGCGGCCCGGGCGAGCCGCTCCCGGACCGCGGGGACGGGTCAGACGGCGGCGGGCTCCTCGTGGCGGGGGAAGATCGGCTGGGGCCTGTCGATCGGTGATCCGCCGATCAGCTGCTCGCCGAAGGCCGAGAAGCTGCGGGGGCCGGTGTTGGAGGCGTTGGTGGCCCCGGCGTCCCCTCCGGCGTCCACGCCCAGAGCGTCGAGGAGTCGGGTGGCGGATTCCGGCATGACGGGCTGGATCAGCAGGGCCACTCGGCGGAGGACCTCCGCTGTCACCCACAGGACGGTGCCCATGCGCGCCACATCGGTCTTCTTCAGCTGCCACGGCGCCTGCTCGGCGAAGTAGGCGTTGGCCTCCCCCAGCACGTACCAGGTCCGCTCCAACGCCCTGTGGAAGTCCTGCTTCTCATAAGCGGTCCGGCTGATCTCCAGCAGGCTCGCGGCCTGGTCGAGGATCGCCTGGTCCTCGGCGGTCAGCTCTCCCGGGCTCGGCAGTGCGCCGTCGCAGTTCTTGACGATCATCGACAAGGAGCGCTGCGCAAGGTTGCCCAGGTTGTTCGCCAGGTCGGAGTTCTTGCGCCCGACGACGGCCTCATGCGTGTAGGAGCCGTCCTGCCCGTACGGGAACTCGCGCAGCAGGAAGAAGCGCACCGCGTCGAGCCCATAGATCTCCGTCCAGGCGGCGGGCGCGACCACGTTGCCCACCGACTTGGACATCTTCTCGCCCGCGTTGTGCAGGAATCCGTGGATCATCACCCGACGTGGCAGCTCCAGCCCCGCACTCATCAGGAACGCCGGCCAGAAGATGCAGTGGAACCGGGAGATGTCCTTGCCGATGATGTGCAGGTCGGCGGGCCAGCGACGACGGAACTGCTCGGAGTCGGTGTTCGGGAAGCCCGCACCGGTCAGGTAGTTGGTCAGCGCGTCCACCCACACGTACATCACGTGGTCCAGCTCCGTGTCCCCCGCGGTGAGGTCCTTCGGCACCGGCACGCCCCAATCGAAGGTGGTCCGTGAGATCGACAGGTCCTCCAGACCGCCCTCCACGAACCGGATGACCTCGTTGAAGCGGCTCGCCGGAGCGGCGAACTCGGGGTGGGAGCGATAGAGCTCCAGCAGCCTCTCCTGGTACGCGGAGAGCCGGAAGAAGTAGCTCTCCTCCTCCGTCCAGGTCACCGGAGTGCCGGTCTCGACGGCGTAGCGTCCACCGTCCTCCCGGACCTCGGTCTCGTCCTCGGCGAAGAACCGCTCGTCCCGCACCGAGTACCAGCCGGCGTACCGGTCCAGGTAGATGTCTCCGGCGTCGACCATGCGGCGCCAGATGGCCTGCGAGGCGGCGTAGTGGTCCTCGTCGGTCGTCCTGATGAACCGGTCGTAGGAGATGCCGAGGACCTCGTCGTCGACCTTCTTGATGGCCTGAGCGTTGCGCGTGGCGAGCTCGTACGGGGTGATCCCTTCACGGTCCGCGGTCTGCTGGACCTTCTGGCCGTGCTCGTCGGTCCCTGTCAGGAAGCGGACGTCGTAGCCGTCGAGCCGTTTGAATCGGGCCATCACGTCCGCCGAGATGTACTCGTAGGCATGGCCGATGTGCGGCTCACCGTTGGGGTAGGTGATCGCCGTGGTCAGGTAGTAGGCAGGCTGAGACATCTCAGGTGGTCCCTCAGTTCCTCTCCGTTCAGACGCGGTCCAGGCTCAGGTGCGGTCCTCGAGGTCGACCTCGGCGGCCAGGGCCGCCCCGACCTCTTGGGCGATGGTGTCCAGGACTCCGGCGGGCAGGGCCGCGTCGACGGCCAGCACGGCCAGGGCCCGCTCCTCCCGGGTGTCCTGCGAGACCTGCATTCCGGCGATGTTGACCTCCGCCTCGCCGAGGATGCGGCCGAGTGCTCCGACCACTCCGGGGCGGTCCGCGTACTCGAAGATCACCAGGTGGTCGGTCAACGGGATCTCGAGGTCGTAGCCGTTGACGCCGACGATCTTCTCGATCTGCTTGGGACCCGTCAGCGTGCCGCGGACCTCCAGGTTGACCCCGGAGGCGGTGGCCCCGCGCACGGTGAGGGCGTTGCGGTAGTCCTCGACGTCGGGCGTGGTCGTCAGCCGGGTGGCGATGCCGCGCTGCTCGGCGAGAACGGGCGCGTTGACGTAGGAGACCTGCTCGGAGACGACGTCAGTGAACAGCCCCTTCAGCGCGGCCAGCTGCAGGGCGTCGACGTTGTGCTCCGCCAGCTCCCCGGCGGCCTCCGTCTCGATGTCGGTGAAGGCGTCGGAGGCGAGCGCGTTGAGGACCCGGCCGAGCTTCTCGACCAGCGGGATGCCCGGGCGGACCAGCTCGTCGATCGCGCCGCCGGCCACGTTCACGGCGTCGGGCACCAGTTCGCCCGCCAGGGCCAGACGCACCGAACGCGCCACGGAGACCCCGGCCTTCTCCTGGGCCTCCGACGTCGAGGCTCCCAGGTGAGGGGTGACGACGACGTTCTCCCGACCGAAGAACGGCAGGTCCGTGGACGGCTCGGAGGAGAAGACGTCGATGGCCGCGCCGCCGATGAGGCCTTCCGCCAGAGCGGCATCCAGGTCCGCCTCGTCGACGAGACCGCCGCGGGCCACGTTGACGACGAAGGCGGTGTCCTTCATCTTCTCGAAGGCCTCGCGGTTGAGCATGCCCAGAGTCTCAGGGGTCTTGGGCATGTGGATGGTGATGACGTCCGCCTTGGCGAACAGGTCGTCGAGGCTCACCAGCTGGGCCCCGACCTGGTGGGCCCGGGCCGAGGTGACGTAGGGGTCGTAGGCGATGAGCTCCATGCCGAAGGCCTTCATCCGCTCGGCCACCAGCCCGCCGATGCGGCCGAGCCCGATGACGCCGAGGACCTTGTCCTGCAGCTCCACGCCGGAGTACTTCGAACGCTTCCACTCCCCGCCCTTCAGCGCCTGGGTGGCGGGGGCGATGTGCCGGGCCAGCCCCAGGATGTGGGCACAGGTCAGCTCCGCGGCGGAGACGATGTTCGACGTCGGGGCGTTGACCACCATGACGCCGGCGGCCGTGGCGGCCTTGATGTCCACGTTGTCCAGACCGACGCCCGCGCGGGCGACGACCTTGAGCCGAGGGGCGTGGCTGAACACCTCGGCATCCACCGTGGTGGCGGAGCGCACCATGATCGCCTCAGCGTCGGCGACGTCGGCAAAGAGCCGCTGACGATCGGTGCCGTCGGACTGACGGATCTCGAAGTCGGGCCCGAGGGCCTCGACGGTGGCAGGAGAGAGTTCCTCGGCAAGTACGACGACGGGGCGGTTGCTGCTCACAGTGTCCTTCTTCTCGGTGCTGATGGTCGGGGGTTCTGCGGTCAGACATGTGGGGCCGGGTCGCACGGCGACCCGACCCCACACACTCTAGCCGCTCAGCGGGCCGCGGTGCCCTCGGTGTAGTCGTCCTCCTGGGTGATCCAGGAGAACAGCTTGCGCAGCTCGCGCCCGGTGGACTCGATCGGGTGCGACTCGTTCTTCCTACGCAGCTCCGCGAACTCGGAGGCGCCGTTGCGCTGGTCGTCCATGAAGCGCTTCGCGAAGGTCCCGTCCTGGATGTCGGCCAGCACGGCCTTCATGTTCTCCTTGGCCTCCGGGGAGATGACCCGGGGGCCGGAGACGTAGTCGCCGAACTCGGCAGTGTCGGAGATGGACCAGCGCTGCTTGGTCAGGCCGCCCTCGACCATGAGGTCCACGATCAGCTTGAGCTCGTGGAGCACCTCGAAGTAGGCGATCTCAGGCTTGTAGCCGGCCTCAGTGAGGGTCTCGAAGCCGTACTGCACCAGCTGCGAGGCGCCGCCGCAGAGCACTGCCTGCTCGCCGAAGAGGTCGGTCTCGGTCTCCTCGGTGAAGGTGGTCTCGATGACGCCGGCACGCGTGCCGCCGATGCCCTTCGCGTAGGCCAGCGCGATGTCCTTGGCCCGACCCGAGGGGTTCTGCTCCACGGCGATCAGCGCCGGCACTCCGCGGCCGGCCTCGTACTCGCGGCGCACCACGTGGCCCGGGCCCTTGGGGGCGACCATCGCGACGTCGACGTCCTCCGGCGGCGTGATGAAGCCGTAGCGGATGTTGAAACCGTGCGAGAACAGCAGCACGTTGCCCGCGGACAGATGCGGAGCGATCTCTGAGGCGTACACGTCGGCCTGGTGCTGGTCCGGGACCAGGATCATGATGATGTCAGCCTCGGCGGCGGCCTCGGCCACCGGCTTGACGGTCAGCCCCTGCTCCTCGGCCTTGGCCTTGGACTTCGAGCCGTCCTTCAGACCGACCCGCACGTCCACGCCGGAGTCCCGCAGGGAGAGCGAGTGGGCGTGCCCCTGGGATCCGTAGCCGATCACGGCCACCTTCTTGTCGCTGAGGACCGCCAGGTCTGCGTCGTCGTCGTAGTAGAGGTCAGTCACGTCGAGATCTCCTTGGATGATGGGTGAGTTGTTCGGATGTCGTATGGGAGCCGGTCGCTCAGCGGAGCGCCCGGTCGGTCATGGACTTCGACCCGCGGCTGATGGCCAGGGTGCCGGAGCGCACGATCTCGCGCACCCCGTAGGGCTCGAGCACCTCCAGGAGGGCGTTGAGCTTGTCAGGGGCGCCGGTGGCCTCGATGGTGAGCGAGTCCACGGAGACGTCCACGATCTTGGCGCGGAAGAGGTCCACCGCCTGGGTCACCTGGAGTCGGGTCGGGGAGTCGGCCTTGACCTTGATCAGCAGGTGGTCGCGCTGCACCGAGTTCTCCGGCGCCAGCTCGATGATCTTGATGACGTTGATGAGCTTGTTGAGCTGCTTGGTGATCTGCTCGAGAAGCTCCGCATCGGCGTCGACGACGACCGTGATCCGGGAGAGCCCGGCGATCTCGGAAGGGCCGACGGCCAGGGAGTCGATGTTGAACGCGCGGCGAGCGAAGAGGCCCGAGACGCGGGTCAGAACACCGGGCACGTCCTCGACGAGCACGGACAGGGTGCGGCGCTGCGTGCCGGGGTTCGGCTGAGGGCTGGTCATGGTCACTCCTCCTCGTCCCAGTCCGGCGTCATGTTGCGCGCGACCTGGATGTCGCTGTTCGAGACTCCGGCAGGCACCATGGGCCACACCATCGAGTCACGGCTCACCACGAAGTCGACGACCACCGGACGGTCGGTGACCTCCATGGCCTGCGCGATGACGTCGTCGATGTCCTCCTCGCGCTCACAGCGCAGACCCACACAGCCGTAGGCCTCGGCCAGCTTCAGGAAGTCCGGGATCCGGACGACCTCCTCGCCAGAGGGGTTCAAGGCGGTGTTCAGGTCGGTGTTCGAGTAGCGGGACTCATAGAACAGCGTCTGCCACTGGCGCACCATGCCGAGCGAGGAGTTGTTGATCACGGCCACCTTGATGGGGATGTTGTTGATCGCGCACGTGGCCAGCTCCTGGTTGGTCATCTGGAAGCAGCCGTCGCCGTCGATGGCCCAGACGACTCGGTCCGGGTTGCCGACCTGGGCACCCATGGCTGCCGGCACTGAGTAGCCCATGGTGCCCAGCCCTCCGGAGTTCAGCCACTGCCGGGGACGCTCGTAGTCGATGAACTGGGAGGCCCACATCTGGTGCTGCCCGACGCCGGCCACATAGACGGCTTCGGAACCGGCGGCCTTGCCGATGCGTTCGATGACCTTCTGCGGTGCGATCGCGCCGTCCTCCGGCTCGGTCCAGCCCAGCGGGTAGGTCTCCTGGAAACGGCGCAGCTGGCGCCACCAGCCGTCCAGGTCCGGGGCCCCTTCCTTCTCGAAGAGGTCAGCGACGGCGGCGTCGAGCTCGGGGATGATCTCCTTCAGCGAGCCGACGATCGGCACGTCCGCCAGGCGGTTCTTGGAGATCTCCGCGGGGTCGACGTCCGCGTGGATGACCTTCGCGTCGGGGGCGAAGGTGGCCAGCTGACCGGTGACGCGGTCGTCGAAGCGGGCGCCGAGGGTGATGAGCAGGTCCGAGCGCTGCAGGGCCGCGACGGCGGCCACGGTGCCGTGCATCCCGGGCATCCCGACGTTGAGCTCGTGAGAGTCAGGGAACGCCCCGCGGGCCATCAGGGTGTTGACCACCGGGGCACCGACGGATTCAGCCAGCTGCCGGAACTCCTCGGAGGCGTCGGCCTTGATGACGCCGCCTCCCAGATAGAACACCGGCCGGCGGGCCTCACGGATGAGCTTGGCGGCCTCACGGACCTGCTTGGCGTGCCCGCGGGTCACCGGCCGGTAGCCGTTGAGCTCGATCTTCGGGGGCCAGGAGAAGGTGGTCTTCGCGGTCTGCGCGGACTTGGTGATGTCCACCAGGACGGGCCCGGGTCGGCCCGAGGAGGCCAGGTGGAAGGCCTCCGCCATGACCTGAGGGATCGTGTCCGCATCGGTGACGAGGAAGGAGTGTTTGGTGATCGGGGTGGAGATGCCGACGATGTCGGCCTCCTGGAAGGCGTCGGTGCCGATCACCTGGGCGTTGACCTGCCCGGTGATGGCCACCATCGGGACCGAGTCCATGTGAGCGTCCGCCAGCGGCGTGACCAGGTTGGTGGCGCCGGGCCCGGACGTTGCGAAGCAGACTCCGACCTCTCCGGTCACCATGGCGTACCCCTGGGCCGCGTGACCGGCACCCTGTTCGTGGCGGACCAGGATGTGGTTCACCGTGGAGGAGTCCATGAGCGGGTCATAGGTCGGCAGGATCGCACCGCCCGGGATGCCGAACACATCGGTCACGCCGAGCGACTCGAGGCTGCGGATGATCGACTCGGAGCCGGTGACCTCCACAGGCTCCACCGGACGGCCGGGGCCGTAGAGACGGCGGTCGGCCGAGGTCGTATGACTCGGGCGAGGCTTCTTCGCGGCCATCGCCGCGGGGCTCGTCGCAGGTGTTCTGCTCATCGTTGACTTCCTGTTGTCCTGTCCCATGGGCGGGTGATGCGGGAACCCGGAAAGAAGGAACCCCGACAGAGAAGCGACCCTGCTGGGGCTCTCTACCGGGGTGAGCGTGCGCGTCATCTCAGGATGCGGCCGTCGACCCGCCCTCGTCGAGCAGGGTTCGGGCCGCCCTGAGGAGGTGGATCACTCCACGACTCCCCCGGCGGCGAGTACGGCTACTCGTAGCAGGTGACGCATGGCCCCCATGCTTCCCCGGCGTGTGGCGGGTGTCAACAGACCATGACCCCGTCTCACTGTGTGGACCGTCAGCCGCAGAAGGCTCCCTCGGCGGCCGAGCGGACCAGCTTGGCGTACTTGCCGAGCACGCCGGTGGTCACGTAAGGCTCCAGCGGGGTCCAGTCCTGTCGGCGGCGCTCGAGCTCGTCCTCTTCGACCACGAGGTCGATGGAGCGCCCGGCGATGTCCACTCGGATGGGGTCGCCGTCCGCGATGTAGGCGATGGGGCCGCCGTCGACGGCCTCCGGGGCGATGTGGCCGATGCACAGTCCCGTGGTGCCGCCGGAGAAGCGCCCGTCGGTGATCAGCAGGACATCCTTGCCGAGTCCTGCGCCCTTGATGGCTCCGGTGATCGCCAGCATCTCTCGCATACCGGGCCCGCCCTTGGGGCCCTCGTAGCGGATGACGACGACATCGCCGGACTGGATGTGCCCCTCCTCCAACGCCTTCAGGGCGGCCTGCTCGCGTTCGAAGACGCGGGCGGTCCCTTCGAAGACCTCGGCGTCGAATCCGGCCGACTTCACCACCGCCCCCTCCGGAGCCAACGAGCCGTGCAGCACTGCGATGCCGCCGTTGTGGTGCATCGGGTTGTCCAGCGAGCGGATGATCTTGCCGTCGATGTCCGGCGGGTTGATGGCCTCCAGGTTCTCCGCCACAGTTCTGCCGGTGACCGTCAGGCAGTCACCGTTGAGCAGTCCGGCGTCCAACAGCGCCCGCATGACGACCGGCACTCCCCCGACCCGGTCCACGTCCGCCATCACATACTGGCCGAACGGCTTGAGGTCGCCGAGATGCGGCACCTTGTCCCCGATGCGGTTGAAGTCCTCCAGGGTCAGGTCCACGCCGGCTTCACGGGCGATGGCCAGCAGGTGCAGCACCGCGTTGGTGGATCCTCCGAAGGCCATGGTCACGGCGATGGCGTTCTCGAAGGCGGGCTTGGTGAGGATGTCTCGAGTGGTGATGCCCTGACGCAGCAGGTTCACCACGGCTTCGCCCGAGCGGTGGGCGTAGCTGTCCCGGCGCCGGTCCGCAGACGGCGGCGCGGCCGAGCCCGGCAGAGACATGCCCAGGGCTTCGCCGATCGCGGCCATCGTATTGGCGGTGTACATGCCGCCGCAGGCGCCCTCGCCCGGGCAGATGGCCCGCTCGATGACGTCGAGATCATCTTCGCTGATGGTGCCGCGCGCGCAGGCTCCGACGCCTTCGAAGGCGTCGATGAGAGTGACCTCCTTCTCCGTGCCGTCGGAGAACCGTGCCACACCCGGCATGATCGAGCCGGCGTAGAGGAAGACCGAGGACAGGTCGAGCCGGGCGGCGGCCATGAGCATGCCAGGGAGGGACTTGTCGCAGCCGGCCAGCAGGATGGATCCGTCGAGGCGCTCAGCCTGCATGACAGTCTCCACGGAGTCCGCGATGACTTCGCGAGAGACCAGCGAGTAGTGCATGCCCTCGTGGCCCATCGAGATCCCGTCCGAGACGGAGATGGTGCCGAACTCCAGCGGGTAGCCGCCTCCGGCGTGCACGCCCTCCTTGGACGCGCGGGCCAGGCGGTCCAGCGACAGGTTGCAGGGCGTGATCTCGTTCCAGGAGCTGGCAATGCCGATCTGGGCCTTGCCGAAGTCCTCATCCCCCATGCCGACGGCGCGGAGCATGCCGCGGGCGGGAGCGCGGGTATAGCCGTCGGTGACCTGCCAGCTGCGGGGCTTCTCCGCGCTGGAGGGCCCGGTGACCGGCTGCGGCGGGGTGAACGGAGTGTCCTCACTGGTGCTCTGTGCCATAGCCAGATCGTATACCCGCCCGGGGACGCGCCGGGATGAGCCTCGCCGTCGTTCTGGTATGTGAGACAGGCTCGGCGGCATCGTCCGACACCGGCCCCGACGGTGCGGGACGTCGGCCAGGAGGCGTCGAGGCGGCAGACGGCGTCGCCCACACCTCGTCGCCTCGGCGCCGCGATCGGCCGTTGGCCCACAGCACCCCCAGGACCACGAGCACGCCGCCGACGAGCTCGCCCCGGAGCGGGACCTCTCCGAGCCATGCCCAGGCGGCGACGAACCCCACCACCGGCACGAGCATCGAGAAGGGTGCCACCGTGCTGGCGGGATGCCGAGCCATCAGCCACACCCAGACGCCTGAGCCGACGACCGTGCCGGCGACGATCGTGTAGAGCAGTCCCAGCCACGCCGGCAGCGCCTCTGCGGTGAACGCGCCCGCCAGCGCGTCGCCGATCTGCGCAGGTCCCTCGACGGCGAGGGAGAGCGCCAGCATGGGCAGCGGCGGCACCACCGCCATCCAGAGCACCAGATGCATGGGCCGCTCGGCTTTGGCCTGCCGCGAGGCGAGATTCCCCAGTGCCCAGCCGAACCCGCCCAGGACGACCAGCAGGAACGGGACCCAACCGTCCAACCCGCCCCGTGCCAGTCCGACGACCCCGAGACCGGCCACGGCCACCGCCACCCCGGTCATGCGACGGCCGCTGAGCCGCTCACGCAGCAGCAGGGCCCCCAGCAGCACGGTGAACGGAGCCGAGGACTGCAGCACCAGGGACGCCAGGCCGGCGGGGAACCCAGCCGCCATGCCCAGATACAGCCCGAAGAACTGCAGGGTCCCGAACCCGAGGCCATAGCCGATCAGCCAGCGCAGCGGCACATCGGGCCGCGGCACGAGCACCAGCGTCGGGATCGCCAGCAGGGCGAAGCGCAGAGCGACGAGGAAGAGCGGCGGGAACTGCTCCAGGCTCAGATGGATGGCCAGGAAGTTCAGCCCCCACAGGACGGCGACAGCGAGGGCGAGGGCCACGTGACGGATCGGCATGGCCCCAGTCTTCCGTCGACGACTCATCAGCACCAGCGAAGAGTTCTTCAGGTCAGGTGAAGCAGAACTGAAGAATCGATGCGATGATGACGGCATGGAGCACAGACATCTGGAGCTGCTGCGCGAAATCGCCGCCCGCGGCACGCTGGCGGCCGTCGCCGAGGCCACTCATCGCTCGCCGTCGGCGGTGTCCCAGCAACTGCGCGCCGCCGAGCGTGACCTGGGGGTGCCGCTCGTGGAGCCCAGCTCCCGGACCGTGCGGCTCACCCCGGAGGGAGAGCTGCTGGCCGCCGGGGCGGAGGAGATCGCCGAGCGCATGGCGCAGCTGCAGTCCACGCTCGACGCGCGCCGCGGCCAGCCGGCCGGCGTGGTCTCCCTCGGCACGCTGCCGAGCGCCGGCGAAGCTCTCATGTCTGGCCTTCTGGCCCGCATCGATCAGACCCGCATCACCCTGGACCTCGACGACTTCGACCTCGCGGAAGGTGACTACGCGGCTCGGGCGCACGACGCCGACGTCGTCATCGCCCACAGCCTCAGTGGTGACGTGCCCCTCGGGGCGGAAGGCCTCACCTGCACTGTCCTGGCGCGTGAACCCCTCCGGGTGGCCCTTCCCGCCGATCATCCCGCGGCGGCGGCCGAGATGATCGGCCCGCAGGAGGCCGCCGGCCTGGACTGGATCGGTGTGCCCCACGGGTATCCGTTCGACATGGTGCTGGTGGCGATGGAGAACCAGCTCGGAGCCGCTCTCCCCCGCCGGGTCCGACTGCGGGACAACCGACTGGTGGAGTCCCTGGTGGTCTCCGGGATGGGCGCCGCCGTCCTGCCCGGCTTCACCACCAGACCCCGGGAGGGCCTCGTGCTGCGTCCGCTCGGCGGCGTCCGGGCCCAGCGGACCATCGTGGCGCTGAGCCGACACGATCGCCACGCCCGCCTGGCGGTGCGCACAGTGACGGCCATGCTCCAGGAGGCAGGTGCCGAGCTGGAGTCCGTCCGCAGGGAGCTCCCGCAGGGCCAGGTCGGCGGTTCCGTGGTGGACGACGAGACACGCTGCGCGCACTATGCGTCGCCGCTCGACGTCGTCGCGATCCGTTTCCACTGCTGTGGACGCTGGTACCCGTGCCTGCACTGCCACGCCGAGGCGGAGGACCACCCGGTGCTGCCCTGGCCCGCGGCCCGACGAGAGGCCCAGGCGCTGCTGTGCGGGGTCTGTCGACACCGATTCAGCATCGCCGAATATCTGGACACCGACCGGTGCACCGCCTGCGCCGCGCGGTTCAATCCCGGCTGCGGCCGACACCATCCGGCGTACTTCGACCTGGACGGCACCGCTGATCCGTGAGGTGCCGCCCAGCTCAGCGGGTCGTCCAGGAGGTCCCGTCACGCCGGATCAGATGAGCCGGCCCCGCAGACGAGTGATGGTCCCCTCATCCGCCCGGACGGAGGAATCTGGCCTCGGCACCCCGGCCGTGGCCGCCGCCCCTGAAGTCCTGCTCGACCTGCCACTCCAGATGCTCCCCGCACCACTCGTAGGCACTCCGACACGTGGGCTTCCACCGGTTCCGTCGTGACCGCTCGGGAGGCTCCCCGTCGTCGGCGGGAATGGCGCCCAGGTGCCCTCCCCGCCCAGCTCAGCCCATCTGGTCGACCACGGTCTCCGCGACCTCCCGCATGGAGAGCCGACGGTCCATCGAGGTCTTCTGGATCCACCGGAAGGCCTCGGGCTCGCTCAGCCCCATCTTGGTGGTCAGCAGGGACTTCGCCCGGTCCACCAGCTTGCGCGTCTCAAACTTGTCGGCGAGATCGGTGACCTCCTCCTCCAGCGCCCGGATCTCATCGAACCGAGCCGCCGCGACCTCGATGGCGGGGATGAGGTCGTTCTCCGTGAACGGCTTCACCACGTACGCCATCGCGCCGGCCTCTCGTGCCGACTCCACCAGGTCCCGCTGGGAGAAGGCCGTCAGCATGACCACCGGCGCGAGGCGCTCCTCCGCGATCGTCTTGGCAGCCGTGATGCCGTCCATCTTCGGCATTTTCACATCCATGACGACGAGGTCGGGCACATGCTCGCGGGCCAGCTCCACGGCCTGCTCACCGTTGTCGGCCTCTCCGACCACCTGATAGCCGGCACCGGTGAGGATCTCCACGATGTCCAGACGGATGAGGGTCTCGTCTTCGGCCACGAGGACTCGGCGGCCCTCGTTCTCTGCCGAGGCGTCGGCGCCTTGGGCTGCCTGCTGCTCTTCAGTCACCGTTCTCCTTGGATGAGGTCGTCGCCGCCGGCTCGACGCCGGACGACAGGTGGACGGGTCAGTTGTCCCCCTCAGGGTATCGCCCGGTATGCTGTGGGGGCACCTCGAAGGCGCCTGCGTTGTCCTTGCAGGCCCGGCGACGGTGCTGGCACCAGCCCGAATGGCGGAATTGGTAGACGCGCCGCACTCAAAATGCGGTACCTCTGGTGTGCGGGTTCGAGTCCCGCTTCGGGCACCGAAATGACGCGGATCACACGCCGATTGGTGGCGAAAGAGCCGGATTTGTTGGCGAGATGCCAACGAGACGTCATGGCAGGCACATGACGTACCTGCCGTGGCATCTGTCCGCCCCACGCCTGCTATGAGAAGGGCAGGCCCTCCGTCAAGCAGGTCACGAAGGCGGCTCGGGCGGTGACCCCGCGGGAGAGTCCGCGGCCCGGTGCCGCAGCTGTGACAGGGCGCCATGGAGCCGAGGCGGTGTGCGTCGACGCATGACGCGCGCGGCGCCGACTCAGACGGTGGGGTTCGCCCGTCCAGCCCTCTGGCGGATGAAGCCGACGACCAACGTGCCGACAAAGAGTACGATGCCGACGGCTGCCAGCCACATGAGGCCCTCAAAGACGAACCCCACGATGGCGAGCACCGCCCAGGCGATGAGCAATACCACGATGAGTGTCCACATACTTCGAATGTACGCGTGTCCATGCTCGGCGGACAGGTGCGGTGTTCGCGGATGCCGAACCGTGACCATCCCGTCGGAGCACCCTTGGCGGCCAGAAGGGTCCCCTGGCCGAACCGTCGGTGTCGGAGCCGGCAGTCGCCGGCGACGGGGCGGCGCGCCGCCCCTGCCGACCGAGTGGGCTTCGGACGCGAGAAGGCCCCCGGGTCTGGCCGGCGTGAGGGGGACGCTGCATCGACCAGACCTCGGGGGCCCGAATCACTCGCACCTTGATGAGGCAGAACCAGCCTAAGGCCCTGTCCTGACCGAAGCCCGGTGCCCCACTGACCGTCGGCTGGACGCACCTCGGCGACACAGGAAGCATCCGCGCGAGCACCGTCTGTCGCCCCAGGTGCCCCCTCGGTGGGCTCACCCGATGACGGCCAGAAGATCAGCGCACGCCTGCTCACAGCGCCGGCACGCCTCCGCGCAGAGGCGGCAGTGCTCGTGCATCTGAGCATGCGCCTCGCAGTCCGCCGCACACTGGGCGCAGGCCGCCTGGCAGGCCCGGAGCACAGCGCGGACCGTCGCGAGGCCTCCCCCGGTGCTCCTGCTCAGGATCGAGGCGGTCGCCGTACAGACGTCGGCGCAGTCCAGGTCGGTGCGGATGCACTGGGCCAGGTGAGCCACGTCCTCCTCCCCGAGGCAGGCGTCGGCGCAGGCGGTGCAGGCCTGCGCACATTCGAGGCAGGCGACGATGCAGTCGGAGAGGGGCTGCACGTGCAGCCCATCGGGGGTGTTCGGGTGGCTCTCGATGATCTCCGTGATCCGTGACATGGGTGGAACCTCCTGAGGGTCTCGGACTCCGTCGGCGTCCCCTGCGCCGACGCTAGCGAGTCTCCGCCGCACCGCTCAAGATCCCACAGCCCGCCCTCCCCCGCAGGGCGCCGTGCCTGCGGCGGCGCAGACCGTTGTCAGTGGTCCGCCGTAGTCTCAGAGTCCGCTGGCCCGAGGCGGAGGATGAGGGGAGACCCATGGGACCGACACGACCCATGCCGACCGAGGAGGTCCGTGCCCTGTTCGCCGAGGGCTGCCTCCAGCACCACCGCCCTCGCCCGGGCCAGGACATCGACGCCGCCCGCCGGGCCTACGCCGACGCCTTCGACGCGTGGCTGACCGATACCGTGGCCACCGCCCGCGCCGAAGGCCTCCGTGATGCCGAGCGTCATCTGGCCCGCGACGGGTGGATCTCCTGGGCGACGGCGCTGCCGCCGCCCGAGGACACGCTGCGCTGACGGCGCCCCATGGCGTCAGCACGAGGTGATGGCCGTCCGGCATAGAATCGGGGACGATGCCGCGCCGCGCCCTCCTCCGTCTCGCCCGGATCGTAACCGAAGTCCTGAGTCCCTCTCCCCTGATCGCCGTACTGTTGGTCCAGGTGGCGGTGGCCACTGACCCCGCCTGGTGGTGGTCCTCCACGATCGCGGTGACGTTCCTGGCCGCCCTGCCGTGGACGATCACTCTGGTGCTGGTGCGTCGGGGCGCCGCCACGGATCTGCACGTGCGACACCGGGAGCAGCGGCACCTGGTCTACGCCCTGGCGCTGGGCTCCATGCTCCTCGGCATGGCCCTGCTGGTGATCCTGCCGACCACCGCCGACGTGCGACTCGCCGCAGCGATCGGAATCCTCACCCTGCTGATCGTCATGATCGTGAACACCAGGCTGAAGATCAGCGTCCACGCCGTGCTCGGCGCCCTGACCGGCCTCGTCATTCCCGCGGGACTGTCCGGGACCGTCTGGTGGGTCCTGGGCGCAACTGGCTGGCTGCTGGTCTGCTGGTCCCGCCTGACGCTCAGGCGGCACAGCGCCCTGGAGGTCGTCACAGGCAGCCTGCTCGGAGGCGCGGCGGGAACGGCGTTCCTCGTCCTGGCTCCGCAGTACCCGGGGTGACCCGGGTGCGGTTCCATGTCCCGAACCGCCCGGGCCGTAGGAACCGGGGCGCAGGTGGGCCTGGGACCGGACGTCGTAGACACGCCGCAGACACGCCGCAGACACGACGTCGTAGACACGCCGGAGCCCCGTGACGTCCAGGCGTCACAGGGCTCCGTCGTGTCTACGGTCCACCAGCGGGATCAGCCCCGCCGTGCTCCGCTCAGAGCGCGCTGTCTGCGCTCCGGGCCGGCCACGGGCCGACCGGCTCGCGGTTCGGCGGCGCGTCGCCGCGGCGCAAGGAATCGATGTCCGCGGCCTCCGGGATGTCGCCGATGCGGTGCACCTTGACCATGTTGGTGGTCCCGGCCTGCCCGGGGGGCGAACCGGCCGCGATGATGACCAGCTCATCCGGCTGGGCGATGCCCTCTTCCAACAGGAGCTTGTCCACCTGGGCGGTCATCTTGTCCGTGTGGGACGCGAACTCCACCCACCGGGGCTGCACGCCCCAGCTGAGGCACATGATGTTGTGCGTGTGCTCCACATGCGTGAAGGCGAAGATCGGCTGCTCCCGGCGCAGACGTGAGAGCCGGCGAGCAGAGTCGCCGGACCGCGTGAACGTGGCGAGGTACTTCACTCCCAGCTGCTCGGCCATCTCGGCCGCCGCGCGGGTCACTGCCCCGCCGCGGGTCCGCGGAGTCGAGCCCAGCGGGGGGATGCGTCCCAGGCCCTTGCTCTCGGTCGCCTCGATGATCGCGGCCATGGTCTCCACCGTCTTGACCGGGTACTTGCCCACGGAAGTCTCACCGGAGAGCATGACCGCGTCGGCGCCGTCGAGCACCGCGTTGGCGCAGTCGGAGGCCTCCGCCCGGGTGGGGCGGGGGTTGTCGATCATGGACTCCAGGACCTGGGTGGCCACGATGACCGGCTTGGCCCAGCGCCGAGCCAGCTCGATGGCGCGCTTCTGCACCACCGGGACCTCCTCCAGCGGAAGCTCCACGCCGAGGTCCCCGCGGGCCACCATGATCGCGTCGAATGCGTCGACGACGTCCTGAAGGGCGTCGACCGCCTGCGGCTTCTCCACCTTGGCGATGACCGGCACGCGCCGGCCCTCCTCGTCCATGATCCGGTGCACCGACTCGATGTCGGCGGCATCCCGGACGAAGGACAGCGCGATCATGTCGAAGCCCATGCGCAGGGCCCACCGCAGATCTTCCTCGTCCTTCTCGCTCAGGGCGGGTACGGAGACGGCCACACCGGGAAGGTTGATGCCCTTGTTGTTGGACACCTTGCCCGGCACGACGACCTCGGTCACCACATCAGTGTCGGTCACCTCGACCGCCCGCAGGGAGACCTTGCCGTCGTCGATGAGCAGGGTGTCGCCGACGTTGACGTCACCAGGCAGACCCTTGAACGTGGTGGAGCAGCGCTCCTTGGTCCCCTCGACGTCGTCGACCGTGATCGTGAAGCGGTCGCCCTCGGCAAGCTCGTGCTCGCCCTCGATGAAACGCCCCAGCCGGATCTTGGGGCCCTGGAGGTCGGCGAAGATGGCCACCGCCTGGCGCAGGTCTTTGGACACCTCGCGGACGGTCCGGTACGTCTCCTCATGGACGGTGTAGTCGCCGTGGCTCATGTTCACCCGTGCGACGTCGACACCTGCCTCGATGAGCTGGCGCGTCTTCTCATAGCCGGCGGTCGCCGGGCCGAAGGTGGCGACGATCTTCGCGTGTCTCATGCCTCACCCTTGTCGTATAGGACGGTTCGATCTTCTGATCCCCTGGCACGACGTTGGGCCAGCTGGAGGGCGCACCGAATTCCGGGCGCCGACATGACAGAGCCTATCTCACTCAGGCTCGGGGCTCACCCGCTCAGCGAGATCGCCCGATCCGACGGCTTCACCGGCGCCGGGAGGCGGGAGGACCCTTCGAGGTACTCGTCCACCTCCTTGGCGGCCGCCCGGCCCTCCGCGATGGCCCAGACCACCAGAGAGGCCCCGCGGCCGGCGTCGCCGACCGCGAAGACGCCCTCGGCCGAGGTCATGTAGTCCTCCGAACGCTGGACATTGCCGCGCCGGTCGAACTCCACCGATCCCTGACCGGACAGCGTCTCCTGCTCCGCCCCGGTGAAGCCCAGGGCCAGCAGCACCAGATCCGCGGGGATCTCGCGCTCGGTACCAGGCATCGGCGTACGGGAGCCGTCGTCGTTGTACTGGGTCTCTGCGACGCGCAGCGCACGCACGTGGCCGTTCTCGTCCCCGAGGAACTCCACGGTGGAGGCCAAGTAGCGACGCTCCCCGCCCTCCTCGTCGGCCGAGGTGACCTCGAAGACCTTCGGGTCCATGGGCCACGGCTCGTGGGCGGCCCTCGACTCGGGCGGCTGCGTACCGATCGCCAGCGTGGTCACCGAGGCCGCACCGTGGCGATGCGCGGTGCCGATGCAGTCGGCGCCGGTGTCGCCGCCGCCGAGCACGATCACGTGCTTGCCCTCGGCGTGGATCTGCTCGGGGACGTCGTCTCCGGCAAGGGCCTTGTTGGACTGGACCAGATACTCCATCGCGAAGTGCACCCCGTCCAGACCACGGCCCGGGATGGGCAGATCGCGAGGCACCATGGCGCCGGTGGCCACCACCACGGCGTCATAGCTCTCGCGCAGCGAATCCCAGGTGATGTCCTCACCGATCGCGGTGGACGTGTAGAAGCGGGTCCCCTCGGCCTCCATCTGGTCGATGCGGAAGTCGATGTGGTGCTTCTCCATCTTGAAGTCCGGAATGCCATAGCGCAGCAGGCCACCGAGACGGTCGTCCCGCTCATAGACGGCGACGGTGTGACCGGCTCGGGTCAGCTGCTGGGCCGCCGCCAGACCGGCCGGTCCCGAGCCCACCACGGCCACGGTCTTGCCGGTCAGCCGCTGCGGCAGCACCGGCTCCACCCAGCCGTTGGCGATCGCCTCATCGGCGATGGAGACCTCGGACTGTTTGATGGTCACCGCGGGCTGGTTGATCCCCAGCACACAGGACGTCTCACACGGAGCCGGGCAGATGCGACCGGTGAACTCCGGGAAGTTGTTCGTCATGTGCAGCCGCGAGGAGGCCTCCTCCATCTGGTCCCGCCAGATGAGGTCGTTCCACTCCGGGATCAGGTTCCCCAACGGGCAACCGGTGTGGCAGAACGGGATGCCGCAGTCCATGCAGCGGCTCGCCTGCGTCTGCACCGCACCCTTCTGCTGACGCTCGTAGACCTCCTTGAAGTCCATGATGCGCACGGGCACGGGGCGTGAGGGCCGGTCCTGCCGCTCACGGTGCTTCAGGAATCCGCGCGGGTCAGCCACGGGTCACCTCCAGGATCTTCTGCCAGGTCTCGTCCCCGTTCGGATCCAGCCCCTCGTCCAGGGCGGTGGAACGGGCACGAAGCACGGCGTCGTAGTTGCGGGGCAGCACCTTCGTGATACGGCCGAAGGCGCCCGCCGGGTCGGCCAGGAGCCGTTCGGCGACGGTCGACCCGGTCTCCTCCAGGTGTCGGCGGAGCAGGTCGAGGATGATCTGCTGGTCCTCCTCGTCCGGCGGCAGGAGCAGCAGGTCCCCGGCGGAGCGAGCCTGGGTGTTCATCCGGTCCTCGTCGAAGTCCAGCACGAAGGCCGTGCCTCCGGACATCCCAGCGCCGAAGTTGCGTCCGGTCGGGCCCAGGATCAGCGCCTGGCCCCCGGTCATGTACTCGCAGCCATGGTCCCCGATGCCCTCGACGACGGCTGTGGCCCCCGAGTTGCGCACCAGGAAACGTTCTCCGACCTGCCCGCGGAGGAACAGCTCGCCGGAGGTCGCGCCGTAGCCGATCACGTTGCCGGCGATGACGTTGGACTCCGCCTGCAGCGGTGCCGTGGGGTCCGGATGGACGACGACGCGTCCGCCGGACAGGCCCTTGCCGACGTAGTCGTTGGCATCCCCCGAGAGCCGCAGCGTGATGCCGTGGGGCAGGAATGCTCCCAGCGACTGGCCGGCCTCCCCCACCAGGTCCACCTCGACGGTGTCCTGGTCGAGGGTCTTCAGCCCCAGCGCCTTGGTGACCTCGTGCCCCAGCATGGTGCCCACCGACCGATCGGTGTTGATGACCTTGCGCTCCAGGCGCACGTGCTGTCCGTGGCGGATCGCCGGCTGGGCCTGCTCGATCAGCGCGACGTCGAAGTGCTTCTCCAGCTCGTGGTCCTGCCCGCCGGTGCGGCGCAGCATGGCCTCGACGGTCGGGTCCTCGGGGTCGTAGCCGCCCAGCACTGCGTCGAGGTTCAGGCCCTCGGTCTTCCAGTGGCGCTTGGCGTCGTCGAGATCGAGGGCGTCGATGTGCCCGATCGCCTCGTCCAGGCTCCGGAAGCCCAGCTCGGCCAGATACTCCCGCACCTCCTGGGCCACGAATTCGAAGAAGTTCACCACGTGGTCCGCCTGACCCGTGTACCGCTCACGCAGCACCGGGTTCTGCGTGGCCACGCCGACGGGACATGTGTCCAGATGGCAGACGCGCATCATGATGCAGCCGGAGACCACCAGCGGGGCGGTCGCGAAGCCATACTCCTCGGCACCCAGCAGCGCGGCGATCACGACGTCGCGCCCGGTCTTGAGCTGTCCGTCCACCTGCACGGTGACGCGCTCGCGCAGACCGTTGAGCATCAGCGTCTGCTGAGCCTCGGCCAGGCCGAGCTCCCAGGGCGCCCCGGCGTGCTTGAGCGAGTTCAGCGGAGAGGCACCGGTGCCGCCGTCGTGACCGGAGATCAGCACGACGTCGGCCTTGGCCTTGGTCACGCCGGCTGCCACAGTGCCCACACCGTTGAGCGCCACGAGCTTCACATGGACCCGCGCACCCGTGTTCGAGCGCTTGAGGTCGTAGATCAGCTGGGCGAGGTCCTCGATCGAGTAGATGTCATGGTGCGGCGGCGGCGAGACCAGCGAGACCCCCGGGGTGGAGTGCCGGGTCTCGGCGACCCACGGGTAGACCTTCTTCCCCATGAGCTGGCCGCCCTCGCCGGGCTTCGCGCCCTGGGCCATCTTGATCTGCAGGTCATCAGCGTGGGTCAGGTACTGGCTGGTGACGCCGAACCGGCCGGAGGCGATCTGCTTGATCGCGCTGCGCCGCTCCGGATCCACCAGGCGGGCCGGGTGCTCGCCGCCCTCACCGGTGTTGGACCGTGCTTTGAGACGGTTCATGGCGATCGCCAGCGTCTCGTGAGCCTCCTGGGAGATGGAGCCGTAGCTCATCGCCCCGGTGTTGAACCGCTTGACGATCTCACTGACCGGCTCGACCTCGGAGACCGGGATCGGGGCGCGGCCGCTAGTGAAGCGGATGAGACCGCGCAGGGTCATCAGCGCCTGGGACTGGTCGTCCACCGCCTTGGTGTACTGCTTGAAGATGTCATAGCGACGCGACTTCGTGGAATGCTGCAGCTTGAAGACCGTCTCGGGGTTGAACAGGTGCGGCGGACCTTCGCGCCGCCACTGGTACTCTCCCCCGATCTCCAGCTCGTCACCGCGCCCGAGGTCGTTGCCGTCCTGCGGGTAGGCCTTGGCGTGACGGGCCAGGGCCTCCGCAGAGATGACGTCCAGGCCGACCCCGCCCATCGGCGAGTGGGTGCCGGAGAAGTACTGGTCCACGACGTTCTGCGCCAGACCGATCGCTTCGAAGGTCTGCGCCCCGCAGTAGGAGGCGACCGTGGAGATGCCCATCTTGGACATGATCTTCAGCACGCCCTTGCCGAGGGCGGTGAGCAGGTTGTGCACCGCCTGGGACTCGGTGACCCCGGTGATCTCCCCGCGCCGGACCATGTCCTCGGCGGACTCCATGGCGAGATACGGGTTGACCGCGGCCGCACCGTAGCCGATCAGGCAGGCCACATGGTGGACCTCGCGGACGTCGCCGGCCTCCACGATGAGCGAGGCACGGGTCCGGTTGGCCGACTTGAGCAGGTGATGGTGGATCGCCGAGAGCAGCAGCAGCGAGGGGATCGGGGCCCACTGGGCATTGGAGTCGCGGTCGGAGACCACGATGTAGCCCACTCCGCGGTTGACCGCCGCGGAGACCTGCTCGCACAGGTCACGGATGCGCTGCCGGAACTCCTCCTCCGAGCTGCCCACCCGGTAGAGACCGCGCACCTTCATGGCGATCTTCTGACCCTCGTCGCTGCGGATGTTCGCGATCTTGGCGAGCTGGTCGTTGTCGATGACGGGGAAGTCCAGGGCGACCTGCTTGGCCGTGACCTTCTCCGTGGTCAGCACATTGCCGTTGGGGCCGATGTGCAGCCCCAAGGAGGTCACCAGCTCCTCGCGGATCGCGTCCAGCGGCGGGTTGGTCACCTGGGCGAAGTTCTGCACGAAGTAGTCGAACAGCAGCCGAGGTCGGTCCGCGAGGACGGCGATCGGCGTGTCCGTACCCATGGCACCGATAGGCTCCGCGCCGGTTGAGGCCATGGGACCGACCAGGATGCGCAGCTCCTCATGCGTGTACCCGAAGGTCTGTTGACGCAGGCGGACCGACTCGGTGGGGTGGCGCACGTGCAGCCGCTCCGGGAGGTCCTCCAGCTCGATGAGGTTCTCCTCGACCCATTCCTGCCAGGGCTGGGAGGAGGCGAAGCCGGACTTGATCTCCTCGTCCTCGATGATGCGCCCCTCGACCGTGTCGAGGAGGAACATCATGCCGGGAGCCACACGCCCCTTGCGCACGATCGTGGAAGGATCGAGGTCGACGACGCCGACCTCCGAAGACATCACCACGAGCCCGTCGTCGGTCACCCAGTAGCGCGCCGGGCGCAGTCCGTTGCGGTCCAGGACCGCGCCGACCTGCTGACCGTCGGTGAAGGCGATGGCCGCCGGACCGTCCCAGGCCTCCATCAGCATGGAGTGGTACCGGTAGAAGGCCCGCAGGTCCGGGTCCATGGACTCATGGTTCTCCCACGCCTCAGGAACCATCATGCGCATGGCCTGGGCCAGCGGACGGCCCGAGAGCATCAGCAGCTCAGCGGCCTCGTCGAAGGACGTGGAGTCGGAGGCCCCCGGCGTGCAGATCGGGAAGAGGTACTCAGGGTCCTCGCCGAGCAGCTCTCCGGCCATCATGGACTGGCGGGCACGCATCCAATTCCGGTTGCCCTTGACGGTGTTGATCTCCCCGTTGTGGGCGATGTTGCGCAGCGGCTGCGCGAGGGGCCACGAGGGGAAGGTGTTGGTGGAGAACCGCGAGTGGACGATGCCCAAGGTGGTCTTGAAGCGCTCGTCGGAGAGGTCCGGGAAGAAGGGCTCGAGCTGCGCCGTGGTGAGCATGCCCTTGTAGGTGATCGTCTTCGACGACAGCGACGGGAAGTAGACGCCCAGCCGGTTCTGGCCGCGCTTGCGCAGCCGCCAGGCGCGCTGGTCCAGGGTGCCGGAGGCGGAGAAGCGGAACTCCTCAGAGTCCTCCTCGGCCAGCGCGACGAACAGCTGCCGGAAGTGCGGCATCGATTCCCGGGCCAGGGTCCCGATCATCGAATCGTCGATGGGGACCTCACGCCAGCCGATGACCGTCAGCCCCTGCTCCGCCGCCAGATCTTCCAACGAGGCGCACATCTGCTCCCGCTCGGACTCGGACTGGGGCAAGAAGGCCGTGCCGACTGCGTACTCGCCCGCGGAGGGGAGCTCAAAGTCGACCACCGCCCGGAAGAATTCGTCCGGCACCTGAGTGAGCAGGCCTGCACCGTCGCCGGTGCCCACGTCACTGCCGACGGCACCGCGGTGCTCGAGGTTGCGCAGAGCGACCAGGGCGTGGTCGACGATGTCGTGACCGGGCTCACCGCGCAGCGTGGCGATGGCGGCCATCCCGCAGTTCTCGTGCTCGTTCTCGGGGCTGTAGAGCCCCGCCTTCTCCGGGTACGCGGAGAACCGCACGAACGGGCTGACGACGCCGTCGTCGGCGCCCGGCGCGACGTCGGCGGGAGCCGAGCTGTGCGTAGCCGACAATCCCTGTGTGGACATGACGGTGTTCCTTCCTCCGCATACGGACGTTCCATGGGAGGGGACATCATCGACCCCTTATGAGCTGGAGTGACGCAGGTCGACCAGACGGACCGCACCGCCGCCGTCGTGCGTGGTGGACGGTCGGGGGCCCTCGATATGCGTCTCATGCGTCGCGGCGCGCAGGCCGAGCGCGGGGTGCGCGCTCCGGCATGGGCCGACGCCAGCATCGGGTGCCCGTCGCCAACGGGTGCGAGTCGACGGGCACACCAGTGTTGCCTGAGTCTCAGGCTGATCAGATCAATCTTCCGCGCGCAGGCACCCCGGAAGCAAATCGCATCTCACGATCTGGACCTTGCCGGCGGCCCTCCGAGTGGTTCAGCTCTCTCTGCGAGAGTCCTCCCGAGGATCGGGCCCGTCCTCCGCCACAGGTGTCTCAGCATCCGGAATCACGGAGGACTCGTCCTCCGCATCGGCCGGCTCGGCAGCATCCTGCTCGTCAGACTCGTCAGACTCGTCGGCTTCGGCTTCGTCCAGCTCAGACTCGTCGGCTTCGGCCTCGTCCAGCGCAGTCTCTGCTTCATCCAGCTCCGCCTCGCCCGCGTCGGTCCCCTCAGCGCGAGGACCATGCCCTGCGCGGAAGACCTCCTGCTCCTCAGCCAGCTGCTCTGCGGTGCGGGGCCGCTTGGACCACAGCACGTAGAGCATCACGACGGCGACGAGGAAGGTGAGCACGGAGGCCCACATGTTCAGACGCCAGTCCAGCCCGAAGATGTTGATGAACTGGGTGGACTTGTCGAGCTCGTCAATGCGCAGGCTCTCGATCCAGAAGCGGCCCAAGGTGTAGTAGGCCACGTAGGTCCAGGCGAGCAGCCCCTGTTTGACCTGGAAGCGCCGGTAGAGGACCAGCAGGAGGGCCACACCCAGCAGGTTCCAGACGCTCTCGTAGAGGAACGTCGGGTGGAACAGGGTGGACTCGCTCATGTGCGAGACCTGCGGCACCCGGTGCTCCAGCTCGACATTGAGCCCCCAGGGCAGGTTCGTGGGTCCGCCGTAGAGCTCCTGGTTGAACCAGTTGCCCCAGCGCCCGATGGCCTGGGCCAGCAGCACCCCCGGCACCACGGCGTCGGCGAAGGCGCCGAACTTCATGCCGTAGCGACGGCAGGCGAACCAGACGCCCACCGCGCCCAGCAGGATGGCGCCCCAGATGCCGAGTCCTCCGCGCCAGATCTGCGGGATCAGCGAGAGATCGCCGGAGCCGTCGAAGTTCGGGCCGAAGTAGGCGTCAGGAGAGGAGAAGACGTGGTAGAGCCGTCCACCGACGATGCCCAGCAGCACCGCCCACAGGGTGGCGTCCATGACGTTCTCAGAGCTGCCGCCCCTCGACTTCCACAGCTTGGAGGTCAGCAGGATCGCCACGACGATGCCTGCGACGATGCACAGCGCGTAGAAGTTCAGGGTCAGCGGACCCAGGTCGAGTCCGCTGGAGGGCGGTGCGGGGAATCCCGCCAGCAGGTCGCCGTCGGTCGCGGCCGCCGCTGCAGTGGAAGTCATTGACGCGTCGTCCTCTCGGTGGTGGGGCTGGACCGCCCCTGAGGTGGCGGGACGGCCGGGTGCAGTCTAAGCGGTCAGGCTGATCATGGCGACCAGGCTGACTCCTCGGGCGCGCCCCGCAGACAGGCGAGGCGCCCGCCTCAGGCCGGTGCTGGGCGACCGGAGAGCTCGCCGGCGAGCCGGCCGACCGCCGCTGGGCCACCGTCGCGCAGAGCGGCCACCAGCGCAGTGCCGACGATGACGCCGTCGGCGTAGCGACCGATCTCCTCCACGTGTGCCCGGGTGGAGACGCCGAGTCCGACGCAGACCCGCTCCGCCCCGGCCTCATGGGCGGCCCGGACGACTCGTTCCGCGGCGTCCGAGACCTCCGAGCGAGCTCCGGTGACACCCATCAGGGACACGCCGTAGACGAATCCGCGGGAGGCCTCCACGATCTTGGCGACACGCTCCGCAGATGAGGTGGGCGCGGAGAGGAACACCCGGTCCAGACCGTACGCGTCGGTCGCGGCGATCCAGTCCTCGGCCTCGTCCGGGATCAGATCCGGCGTGATGGCCCCTGCTCCCCCGGCCTCGGCCAGACGGCGGGCGAACTCCTCGGCTCCCATGCGGTCGATGAGGTTGTAGTAGGTCATCACCAGCACGGCGGCGTCGGTGGCTTCGGTGACTGCTCGGACGATCTCGAAGACCTCGTCGATGCGGAACCCGCGCCGGAGCACCTGGGTGGTGGCCTGCTGGATCACGGGCCCGTCCATGACCGGGTCCGAGTACGGGATGCCGATCTCGATGACCTCGGCCCCGTTACGGGCCAGCTCGATCGCCGCGGCGATCGAGGTCTCACGGTCCGGGTAGCCGGCCGGCAGGTAGCCCACGAAGGCCGAACGTCCTGCGGCACGGGCGGCCTCGATGGCCGTCGCCGTCTTCGACGGAGCAGCTGCCCCGCGGCTGGTCTGCACGCTCATGCCTGCACTCCCGTCTCCGGCGCGCGGCCGGCATGGTCGTCGGTCTCCCCGTCAGCACCCTCGGCCTCCTGGCCCGGCAGCAGGCGGAACCATTCGGCGGCGGTGGCCACGTCCTTGTCGCCGCGCCCGGAGAGGTTGACGATGATGATGCGGTGCGCCGCGGCCTCGGCGTCCTCCTCCGTCCAACGCGCCGAGAGCCGGGCCGCCCCCGCCAGGGCGTGGGCCGACTCGATGGCCGGGATGATCCCCTCGGTGCGACAGAGCGCTTCGAAGGCGGTCATGCACTCGGCGTCGGTGACCGGCTCGTAGACGGCCCGGCCCACGTCGGCCAGGTGGGCGTGCTCCGGGCCCACGGACGGGTAGTCCAGTCCTGCGGAGATGGAGTGCGAGTCCACGGTCTGCCCATCCTCGTCCTGCATGAGGTAGGAGCGTGCACCGTGGAGCACTCCGGAACGGCCCAGCGTGATGGCCGCCGCGTGCCGACCCGTGTCCACACCGTCGCCCCCGGCTTCGAAGCCGTACAGGGCGACATCGGCGTCGTCGAGGAAGCCGTGGAAGATGCCCATCGCGTTGGACCCTCCCCCGACGCAGGCGCAGACGGCGTCAGGCAGACGCCCCGTCTGCTGCAGGATCTGCTGCCGGGCCTCCTCGCCGATGACCTGATGGAACCAGCGGACCATGGCCGGGAACGGGTGCGGACCGGCCACGGTGCCCAACAGGTAGTGGGTGTTCTCCACCGTGGCGACCCAGTCGCGCAGCGCCTCGTTGATCGCGTCCTTGAGGGTCTGAGCGCCATGTTCGACGGGGACGACCTCGGCACCCAGCAGCCGCATGCGGGCCACGTTCAACGCCTGACGCCGAGTGTCCTCGGCACCCATGTAGACCACGCACTCCATGCCCATCAGCGCCGCCGCCGTCGCCGTGGCGACCCCGTGCTGGCCTGCCCCGGTCTCGGCGATCAGCCGGGTCTTGCCCATCCGGCGCGCCAGCAGCGCCTGCCCGAGGACGTTGTTGATCTTGTGGGAGCCGGTGTGATTGAGGTCCTCCCGCTTGAGGAACACACGGGCCGCACCCTGCTCGGCGGCGAACCGCGGGACCTCGGCCAGCAGCGAGGGACGACCGGTGTAGTCCCGGCAGAGCCGCTCGAACTCCGCGATGAACTCCTCATCCTCGCGTGCCTCGAGGAAGGTCCTCTCCACCTCGTCGAGCGCAGCGACCAGGGACTCGGGCATCCATCGGCCGCCGTAGGGGCCGAAGTAGGGGCCGGCGGCGTCGCGGTAGCTCGCGGAGTCGGACTCTGCAGTCATGGGTTCTCCTGTTCAGGTGATGGTGCGTGCCGCTCGGCGACGCCGTGCCGGGAGCCGGAGTCAGGAGCGGCTGGCTGCTCGGAAGCGGCCCAGGGCGGCGGCAGGGTCGCCGTCGCGGACCAGCGCCTCCCCCACGAGCACCGCATCCGCACCCCGGGAGGCGTAGTCGGCGACCACGTCCGGACCGTCCACGCCGGACTCCGCGATACGGACGACGTCATCGGGAAGATGGCGGGCCATGGTGCCGTAGTGCGCCACGTCGACGTCGAGGGTCTTCAGATTGCGCACGTTGACACCGACGATGCGGGCGCCCACGTCGACGGCGCGGGAGATCTCCTCCTCCGTATGGGCCTCTACGAGCGCCTCCATCCCCAGCTCATGGGTCAGCGCGAGGAAGTCCCGGAGCCGAGTGTCGTCGAGGGCGGCCACGATGAGCAGGACCAGGTCCGCCCCATGGGCGCGGGCCTCGAGGAACTGATACTCGTCGACCATGAAGTCCTTGCGCAGGACGGGAAGGTCGACGGCGGCACGGACGGCGTCCAGATCCGCCAGCGATCCGGCGAATCGGCGACGCTCCGTCAGAACGCTCACGGCGGAGGCTCCGCCGGCCTGGTAGGCCCGGGCCAACTCCGCGGGATCGGGGATCTCGGCCAGGGAGCCCTTCGACGGCGAGGACCGCTTCACCTCGGAGATGATGCGGACTCCTGCGGCGTCGTCACGGCCGCCGCACAGCGCGGCCAGCCCGTCGAGGGCCGGCGGGACGTCAGCGACGCGGGCGCGGAGCTCGGCCAGCGGAACCTCGGCGCGACGGACCTGCAGATCCTCACGGACGCCGGCGATGATGCCGTCCAGCACCGTGCCGGTTCCGGCGGCGGAGGCGGGTGTCTCGGTGTTCACCGGCGGCTCAGTTGGTGGAGGCGTCGGGGATGCGCTCGCCCTTGCCGGAGGTGTTGTCCGGCACGGCGGGCCCCTGGTGGCGCCGAGGGTCCTCGCCGTGCTTCAGCACCGACGAGCTGTCCATCTCGACGCCGAGACCCGCCTTCTTCAGGGCGTAGCCCAAGATCAGGGCGAGCGGAACGCAGGCCGCACCGATGTAGGCCAGGACCCAGATCTCGGCGACGAAGCCGATGCCGGCGATGATCGAGCCGACGATCAGCGTCAGGCTCAGCGTCCAGGCGGCAGGGGTCGACCCGTGACCGATGTGGTCATAGTGGATGAAGGCGTCATCCGGCTGCTCGCCGACGGCCGGCTGCTGCTCGACATCGCGCACGGTCCGCTGCTGCGTGGTGGTCATCAGAGTCCTCTCTCGGTCACTTCAGCTCAGCATCCATTCTGCCATGCCTGCTCCCCGCGGCCCGACCAGATTTCCTCCCGTGCAGACCAGGTGGTCTCCCCTGCCGTGGCGGCGGGCTGGACAGCGGAGGGGTCTCGGAGCAGGGTGGTGGTCATGCAGACACTCATCACCGCCGACGAGCTCCACAGCCTGCTGGGCTCCGCCGAGCCGCCGCATGTGCTCGACGTCAGATGGAGGCTCGACCAGCCGGACGGCTCCGCCGACCACCGCGCCGGCCACATCCCCGGTGCGGTCTACGTGGACCTGGACCATGAGCTCAGCGACCATGGGCGTCCCGCCGTCGTAGGACGTCACCCGCTCCCGCGGCATGAGACGCTGCAGCAGGCCGCGCGACGGTGGGGGCTCCTGCCGGGACGCACCGTGGTGGTCCACGACGACCTGCAGAACCTCGCCGCGGCCCGCGCCTGGTGGCTGCTGCGCCGGGCCGGAGTCCGCGACGTCCGGGTGCTCGACGGGGCGTTGGAGGCCTGGCGGCGGGCAGGACTGCCGCTGGAGGAAGGCGATGTGCGCCCGGAGCCGTCGACGATCCGGCTTCAGGACCCGCAGCGGGACGTCACCGACACGGCTGCCGCGGCGGCCGTCGATCTGGAGTCCGTGCGAGACTTCTCCTCCCGGCTGAGCCAGGGGCTCCCTGCCGACGCCGTGCTGCTGGACGTCCGCGCACCGGCGAGGTTCCGCGGAGAGCACGAGCCGATCGATCCGCGGGCCGGCCACATCCCCGGGGCGCGGAACCTCCCCACGGCCGGCAACGTCGACGCCGCCGGCCGGTTCCTGACGCCCCAGGCGCTGCGTGAGCGGCTGCTGGCGGCCGGCGCGGACGACCACCGGCCGGTGGTGAGCTACTGCGGCTCCGGCGTCAACGCAGCCCACGCCACCCTGGCGGCCCACCTGGCCGGCTTCGACGCCGTGCTGTACCCGGGCAGCTTCAGCCAGTGGTCTCAGCATGCCGAGCTGGAGGTCGCCGTCGGCGAATGAGACCCACCGCATGATCTGCGCCTCCTTCTCGAGGTTCGGCAGACTCCGCCGTCGGGACAGCGCGTGACGAGCGCACCGGGAGAGGCCGTGTCTGCCGACCCTCGGCGCAGAGGAGGAGGCTGGGGGCGGTGACAGAGTCCGCCGGGCTCAGCCTCGACGCTCGGAGGTCGGGTCGTCCCCGGCGCTGAGTCCGTCCCACAGGTCGAACTCATCGGGGTCCTCCTGCGGCGCCGCGCCTGCCTCGCGGGCTGTGGCGTATCGCCGCGAGGACCGATCCCGCCAGCGCGGGGAGAAGATCAGCAGCGCCAGCGCCGCCAGCGCCAGCAGCACAGCACCGGCCAGACCAGCCCACACCGCCGGACCGAGGACATACTCACCGGCGAGCTCCGTGGTGCCGGTGACCTCCCCCAGGGCGGGCAGCGAGGCCTCCCCGGGCGCAGCGATCACCCGGGCCACCGTCACGACGGCCGAGACGCCCGCGGCGAGCATCACGACGCCGATGATGAGTCGAGCGATGCGTCGGGCGATCGTCACAGCCACGGAGGAGGCCAGCCCGACCAGGGCCATGGCGGTCACCGTGTCCGAGACATCGGTGCCGGGGATCTCCACCTGGCCCGCCGCGGAGGTGTCCCCCAGCCCGACGGCGGTCACCCACGTCTGTGTGGCCGAGGCCAGCAGCAGCACGCCTGCGGCCAGGCCCACCAGCACCACCGCGCGGCGGCTCATGGCTGCTCCTGGAGCCGATCGGCGGCCAGCACCGCACGCAGGGGCGCGGCGGCCTTGTTCACCGTCTCCTGACGTTCGGCGTCGTCGTCGCTGTCCGCGACGATGCCGCCGCCGGCCTGCACGTAGGCCCGGCCGTCCTTCAGCAATGCGCTGCGGATCGCGATGGCCGCATCCATCCGCCCAGAGAGGTCAAAATAGCCGACCACTCCCCCGTAGACCCCTCGTCGAGCCGGCTCCCAGGCGTCGAGCAGCTGGAGGGCCCTGGGCTTCGGCGCTCCGGAGAGGGTGCCGGCCGGGAAAGTCGCCGCCAGGACGTCATAGGACGAGGCCTCGGGCGCCAGCTCTCCCTGCACATGCGAGGTCAGGTGCATCACATGGCTGAAGTGCTCCACCGCCATGAACCGCGTGACCTGCACCGAGCCCGGCACGCACACCTTGGCGAGATCGTTGCGGGCCAGGTCGACCAGCATGATGTGCTCGGCACGCTCCTTCTCATCAGCGAGCAGGTCATCGGCGAGCGCCTCGTCCTCCGCGGGGGTGTCACCTCGCGGACGTGTGCCGGCGATCGGATGTGTCACCACGGTGTCATCCTCCACGGTGACCAGCGCCTCCGGGGAAGCGCCCACCACCTGGTAGGGCTCCCCATCGGGAGTCTCGAAGTGCAGCAGGTACATGTAGGGGCTGGGGTTCAGCAGCCGGAGCATGCGGTAGACCGCCAGCGCGTCCACCTCCGTGGCGACCTGGAAGCGCCGGGAGACCACGATCTGGAAGACTTCGCCGTCGATGATCGCCTGCTTGGCCCTGCCCAACGTGGCCAGGTACTCGTCCTGGTCCCAGGCATGCTCGACGCGGTCCTCGAGATCTCGTTCGACCGTCTCCTGCCAGTCCGCCGGGGCCACCGCGACCCCGGGGCGGACCGGTTCGGCGAGCGCGGCACGCATCCGCTCCAGCCGGGCCACCGCATCGGCGTAGGCCCGCTCGACGCCGGAGTCGCGTCCGTCCTGGTTGAAGGCGTTCGCCACCAGGGTGACGGTGCCGTCCCGGTTGTCGTGCACGACGAGGTCGCTCACGAGGTTCATGGCCATCTCGGGCACATGCAGGTCGTCAGCGGGCGGGTGCGGCAGCCGCTCCCAGTGACGCACGACCTCCCAGCCGATGTACCCGACCAGCCCGGAGGTCAGATGCGGCAGGGCCACCGTGCGTGCCCGGCCGTTGTCGCCGCCCAGGAAGTCGAGACTGGCCCGCAGCACCTCAGCAGTGGTGCCCTGCTGCGGGGTGCCGGCAGGAGGGTCTCCCAGCCAGACCGCCCGGCCGTCACGCTCGGAGAGGGTGGCCTGCGAGCGCACGCCGATGAAGGAGTGCCGGGACCACGCAGCGCCGGGAGCGGCGGATTCCATGAGGAAGCTGCCGGGCCGCCCGTCAGCCAGCGTCCGGTAGATGCTCAGCGGCGTGTGGCCGTCGGCCAGCAGGCGCATGGTCACCGGGATGACCCGGTGGTCGCAGGCGAGCTCGGAGAACTCCTCCGCACTCGGGGACACCACTCCGAAGCGCCGATCAGACCTGGTCATCGCGACCTCCCTCCAGGGTGATCTCCCGCGAGGTGAAGCAGGTGCGGGTGCCGGTGTGGCAGGCCGGGCCCGTCTGGTCCACGGTCAGCAGGACGGTGTCCCCGTCGCAGTCGAGGGCCACACGGCGGACCTGCTGCACATGTCCGGAGGTCTCCCCCTTGCGCCAGAGCTGACCGCGGGACCGGGACCAGTAGGTCGCCCGGCCGGTGGACAGCGTCGCCGCGAGAGCCTCCTCATCCATCCAGGCCATCATCAGCACCTCGCCGCTGACGGCGTCCTGTGCGATGGCCGGGACGAGGCCGGCGTCGTCGAAGCTGACCTTCTGGCGGATCTCGGCGGGAAGCGGGGTCGTGGTCATGGGGAGGTCCTCGGCAGGTGGGCGGGCGGGAGGTGTGCTGGGGGCTGCGTTAGCGCACGGGATGGCCGGCGGCGCGGATGGCCTCCTTGACGCGGGCGATCATGTCCACCGGGCCGAAGTGGAACATGGAGGCGGCGAGCACCGCGTCGGCGCCGGCATCGATGGCGGCCGGAAAGTGCTCGGGGCGGCCGGCGCCGCCGGAGGCGATGAGCGGCACTGAGGTCACCTGGCGGACCGCACGGATCATCTCCACATCGAATCCGGCCTGGGTGCCGTCGGCGTCGATGGAGTTCAGCAGGATCTCCCCCACTCCGCGCGCGGAGGCCTCGCGGCACCAGGAGATCGCGTCGATGCCGGTGCCGCGGCGACCTCCATGGGTGGTGACCTCGAAGCCGGAGGCGATCTGCGGGTCATCGGTGCGGCGGGCGTCCAGGGACAGCACTAGGACCTGGGAGCCGAAGCGGTCGGTGATCTCGTCGATGACCTCCGGTCGGTTCACCGCGGCCGTATTGATGGAGGCCTTGTCCGCCCCGCTGCGCAGCAGTGTGGCCACATCCTCCTGGGTGCGCACCCCGCCGCCGACGGTCAGCGGGATGAAGACCTCCTCCGCGGTGCGGGTGACCACGTCATAGGTGGTCTCCCGGTCGGAGGACGAGGCGGTGACGTCCAGGAACGTCAGCTCGTCGGCGCCGGCGTCGTTGTACCGGTGCGCCAGCTCCACCGGATCTCCCGCATCGCGCAGATTCTCGAAGTTCACGCCTTTGACGACGCGGCCGGCGTCCACGTCGAGGCACGGGATGACTCTGACGGCCAGTGACATGTGGTGTGCCCTCCCTGCTCAGACCCGGCAGGCGTGGATGGAGGTGACCAGGATCGCCCGAGCGCCGAGCTCGTAGAGCTCGTCCATCAGCTGGTTGGTCTTCTTCGCCGGAACCATGGAGCGCACGGCCACCCAGTTCTCGTCGGCCAGCGGAGAGATGGTCGGCGACTCCAGTCCGGGGGTGATCGCGCTGGCGGCCTGAAGGTGCTCACGACGGATGTCGTAGTCCATCATCACGTACTGCCGAGCCACGAGCACGCCCTGCAGACGGCGGGTCACCCGGTCGGTCCCGGCGGGACGCTCCCCGTGGCGGGAGATCATGATCGCCTCAGAGCGCATGATCGCCTCCCCGAAGGTCTCCATGCCGGCGGCCTTGAGCGTGTTCCCGGTCTCCACGACGTCGGCGATCGCATCGGCCACTCCCAGACGCACCGCGGTCTCGACCGCGCCGTCGAGGTGGACGACCTCCACGTCGTCGAGCCCCTGGTCCTCGAGCCACCGACTGAGCAGACCGTCATAGCTGGTGGCGATCCGCTTGCCGGCCAGGTCCTCGGCCGAGCGGAACCGCCCAGCCGGTCCGGCCAGCCGGAACGTGGACCCGCCGAAGCCCAGTCCCATGATCTCCTCGGCGCCATGGTCCACGCGCGCGTCCTGGAAGAGGTCGCGTCCGGTGATCCCGACGTCGAGGGTCCCGGAGCCGACATAGACGGCGATGTCCCGGGGCCTGAGGTAGAAGAACTCGACGCCGTTCTCCTCGTCGACCATGACCAGCTCGCGCTTGTCACGGCGCTGGACGTATCCGGCCTCGGAGAGCATGGCCATGGCGGCCTCGGAGAGGGCGCCCTTGTTCGGTACAGCTACACGCAGCATGGAGGTGTCGTTCCCTGTTCGGATGTCGTTCGGGTGTGGTGCACGGAGCCGTCGGCCTGCGGCCGACCCTCAGAGATGTCGATAGACGTCTTCGAGGCTGAGCCCCTTGGCCAGCATCATCACCTGCAGGTGGTACAGCAGCTGGGAGATCTCCTCGGCGGCGGCCTCGTCGGTCTCATGCTCACAGGCCATCCAGACCTCGGCGGCCTCCTCGACGATCTTCTTGCCGATGCTGTGGACGCCGGCGTCGAGGGCAGCCACCGTGCCGGACCCCTCGGGGCGGGCGACGGCCTTCTCGGCGAGTTCGGCGTAGAGCTGGTCGAAGTTCTTCACCGTCCCAGGGTATGCCTTTCCGTGGGTCGAGGACGATTTCCTGCGCGGATGCGTCACCTGGGACGTCATGACGTGAGCCGTGCCACCTCGATGGCGGCGGAGACGGCGGCATGCGCCGCCTCGAAGCCCTTGTCCTCCTTCGAGCCGTCCAGACCTGCGCGATCCAGGGCCTGCTGCTCGTCATCGCAGGTCAGCAGGCCGAAGCCGACCGGGACGCCGGAGTCCAGGGCCACCCGGCCCAGCCCGTCCGTGGCCGCCTGGCATACGTAGTCGAAGTGCGGGGTGCCGCCACGGATGACCACGCCGAGGGCGATGACGACGTCGTGGCGCGTCGCGGCGGCCGCGCTGAGAACCGGCAGCTCGAAGCTGCCCGGGGCGCGGACCAGGGTCACGTCATGGATGCCGATGCCGTCCAGGAAGCGACGGGCGCCGGCGATCAGGCCGTCCATGACCGGGGTGTGCCAGCGGGAGGCCACCACGGCCACACGGAGGGGCTTCTCGGCGGCCGCGGTGCGCAGCTGCTCCAGCTCGGTGGCGTCGATCTCAGGGGTTCCGGTGCTGCTCATCTCTCTCCTTGTTCGTCAAGCGGACGCGTGCGCTCCGCAGGCTCCTCATGGTCGGCCACCAGCTCCTCCGGCGGCAGGTCATGCCCTGCGCCACGGGCCTCACGATCCTCCAGGCCCAAGTGGTCCAGCAGGTGGCGCATCCGGTCCCGCTTGGTGCGCAGGTACCGGCGGTTCTCGTCATGGACGACACCGTCGGCCGGCACCTGCTCGACGTCCAGTCCGGCCTTCTGCAGGGATTCGACCTTGTCCGGGTTGTTGGTCAGCAGCCTCAGGCGGGTGATGCCGCAGCTGTGCAGGATCGCCGCCGCGCCGGTGTAGTTCCGCAGCTCCGCGGCCAGGCCCAGCATCTCATTGGCCTCGACCGTGTCCGCGCCCTCCTCCTGGAGCTTGTAGGCACGCAGTTTGTTGGCCAGACCGATCCCCCGGCCTTCGTGGCCGCGCAGGTACAGCAGGTGGCCGCCGTCGCGCTGGATCGACTCCAGGGCGGAGGCCAGCTGGGTGCCGCAGTCGCAGCGGTGGGAGCCCAGCACATCACCGGTGACACACTCCGAGTGCATCCGGATCAGGGGGCGGTGCTCCTGGGCGCCGGCCTCGGAGGCCGGGCGGGACCGGGCGGAGATCAGCAGGTGCTCATGGCCGGTCGAGTGCTCGGTCCATACCTGGGCGGCGAAGATCCCATGGTCGGTGGGCAGGGTCACCACGGGGCCAGAGGTCACCAGGGCGCTGGACTCCTCCTCGGGGTGCTCCCAGGACGCCTGCACGGCGTCCATGACGGCCTCCGGACTGGGCTCGCCGCCGCGGTAGGCGATGAGGTCCGCGATGGAGATCAGCGCCAACCGGTGATCGTCGGCGAACTCGCGCAGCGCCGGCAGTCGCATCATGCGCCCGTCGTCGTGGACCAGCTCGGCGATGACCCCGACCTCCGGGTGCCCGGAGAGCCGGCAGAGATCGACGGCGGCTTCGGTGTGGCCGTCCCGACCCAGCACGCCGGCGTCGTCGGCGATGAGCGGGAACAGATGTCCGGGCCGCGTGAGGTCTTCGGGCCCTGAGGCGGCGTCGGCCAGCAGCGCAGCCGTGCGGGCGCGGTCGGCCGCGCTGATGCCGGTGGTGATGCCGGAGGCGGCGTCGCAGCTGATGGTGTAGGCGGTGCCCTTGGGGTCCTGGTTGTCGGTGACCATGGGAGGCAGGCGCAGATGGTCGGCCCGCTCCCGGCTCATCGGCACGCAGATCACCCCGGAGGAGTGCCGCACCGTGAAGGCCATGAGCTCCTCGGTGGCCGCCGCCGCGGGGAAGATGAGGTCGCCTTCATTCTCCCGGTCGGCATCGTCGACGACGACGACGGGGCGGCCCTTCGCCAGCTGGTTCAGGGCGACCTCCACAGGGTCGAGCACCGGCGCGGGAGTGTCGGGACGGCGCACCGCCGGCGTGACGGCCGCACCGGGTGCGGAGGCCGCAGGCGCGGGCTCAACGAGCGCGGGCCCCTCCGCGCCGCGCTCGAGTGTGCTGCTGCCCGCCTCGGCGTCGAGGTCGAGCATCCTGCGGGTGTACTTGGCCAGCACGTCCACCTCGAGGTTGACCTGGCCGCCGTCTGCGAGTCCGCCGAGCGTCGTCTCGGCGAGCGTGGTGGGGATCAGGCCCACCTCGAACCATGCCTCGAGCGCACCGGGTGCGGAGACCGCGGTGACGGTCAGCGAGACGCCGTCGACGGCGATGGAGCCCTTCTCCGCCAGGAAGGGTGCCAGATCCCGCGGCACGGCGAAGCGGTGGCGCCCGTCGTGGAGGTCACGCTCCACCAGGGTGCCCATCCCGTCGACATGGCCCTGGACGACGTGACCGTCGAGCCGGGCTCCCGAGGGGAGGCACCGTTCGAGGTTGACGGCGTCGCCGACGCCGAGCTGTCCCATCGTGGTGCGTTTGAGCGTCTCGGTGATGAGGTCCACGGTGACGTTCTCATCGTCGATGGCCGTGGCGCTCACGCACACGCCGTTGACGGCGATCGAGCCTCCCAGGGCCAGTCCCTCGACGTGTCCCGGCGCCTCGAAGGTCAGCCGTTCCACCCCGCGGGCCGGGTCGGGGTGCCGTTCGAGCACCCGGCCGACGCCTGTCACGATTCCGGTGAACATGGGTCTGTGCAGCTCCTGTCTTCTCCGGCGCCGGCCATGTCGGCCGCCGCGTCCGATGCGTGATGGGTGGGCGCGGATGCGCCGCGCGGCCCGATGCTGAGCGGGTCCGTGCTCTGCTCCGGCCAGGTCAGAGCGCCCTCTGCCGGCTGGAGATGGACGCAGACGTCGTCGTCGAGGATCCGGACTGCTCCGCCCTCCGCCTGATCGCGGGTGTAGCGCCTCGCCTCGGCCAGCGTGGTGACGCCGATGTCCCCCACGCTGGACGCCCCGGCGCCGAGGATAAGCGGCGCCTGGTACGCGAAGATCTCGTCGACCAGATCCTGGGCGAAGAACGCGGCGAGCACCCGGGAGCCGCCTTCGACCAGCACATGACGGACCGGATGCCCGTCATGCTCGATCGCCCCCAGCCGCTGCAGCGCCTCGAGGGGGTCGTGGGTGCGCAGCTGCACCCAGCCGTCTCCCTCGGGCCGCCCCTGTCGCAGCCGGGCACGTTCCGCCAGCGGTCGCCGCCCCATCACGCAGCGCAGCGGCTGCCGGTCGGCCAGGGTCCCGTCCGGCAGGCGGGCAGTGAGCCGGGGATCGTCCACCTCGGCGGTGTTGCTGCCCACCAGGATCGCGTCGATGCGACGCCGGATGCGGTGCGTGTGCAGCCGGGAGGCCGATGAGGTGATCCATTGACTGGTGCCGTCAGCGGCGGCGATGCGCCCGTCGAGGCTCTGGGCGAGGTGCACGGTGACGAAGGGCCGACCCTCCCGGCGCGCCCGGGCCCAGCGGTTGTTGACCGCGAGCGCAGGGCCGGAGAGCACGCCGGAGACCACCTCGACGCCAGCTGCGCGAAGCACCGCCGCTCCTCCGGAGGCGTCAGGCGTCGGGTCGTCGGCCCCATAGACGACACGTCCCACGCCGGCCTCGAGGATCGCCTCGGTGCACGGGGGCTGACGGCCGTGGTGGCGGCAGGGCTCCAGCGTGCAGTAGAGCGTGGCCCCGTGGAGATCCACGGCTCCGTGGTCACCGCCCGCCGCGACCTGACGCAGCGCGTCACGCTCGGCATGGAGGTGTCCGGCCCCCCGGTGGTGTCCCACTGCCAGGACCTCTCCCTCCGGGGAGACCAGCACCGCGCCGACCAGGGGGTTCGCGCCGCGCGGCCCACGGTGCGCGGCCTCGATCGCGAGCCGCATGGTCTGCTCATGCGCACCGGCGGGATCCGGTGGGCAGACGACGTCGACCGGTTCATCCATCGAGGGACACCTCCCGAGGCCGTGATCGGGACGCCCCCGGGGCGCCGGGGGTCTCCCCGGTGTCTGCGGCGACGTCGTGGCGGACGCCAGTCGTCGCGACGTCTGCGGTCTGACGTCGCTGGACTCGGCTCCAGACGATGAATCCGATCAGCGTGAACACGCCGTAGACGGCGTACATTCCGGCGGAGGCGTAGTAGCCGGCCGACCACAGCAGCGGCACTCCGACGACGTCGACCGCGATCCACAGCAGCCAGAACTCGACCCAGCGGCGGGCCATGCCGTAGGTGGCCAGCAGCGATCCCACAAAGGTCCACGCATCGGCCCACACCGGCTCATAGGAGCCGAGGGCACGCAGCACGGGCGTCAGCGCGGCGGTGCCGAGCACCAGGGCCAGGATCAGGGCGAGCCGGGCACGCGGGGGCGCCCAGCGGGGGGCGACGGCGGCGACTCCGCCGCCGGACTGCTGCGCCCGACGCGCCGACCTCCACTGGTGCCAGCCGTAGACCGAGACGATGAGGAACATGACCTGCCGCCCAGCCTGCCCAAGCAGCGCGGGGTCATCGCTGAGACCCAAGAAGGATCCCAGGAAGACGGTCAGCAGAAGCAGGTTGCCGGCGATGCCCACCGGCCAGGCCCAGACACGGCGCAGCATGCCGCCGAGGGCGCAGGCCAGGCCGAAGACATTGCCGAGGACCTCACGGAGCAGCAGAGGACTGCCGAAGACCAGGACTTCGGCCTCGAGAAGCCAGCGCAGGGCGTCCATTCAGCAGCTCGTCCTTCCCAGACCCGACGGTGGAGTCGGCTCCGGGGATGACGATGCCTGCGCGGCGGCCGGAAAGACGTCGAGGGTGCGCCAGAGGCACCGCCGTCGACCGGCCTTCGTGCTTCTCCCATCCAGACTGTGACTGTCGGTACCGGAGTTCCACCGGTTCAACCGAGGCCGCCGAGGCGGCTCGGGTCGCGGACTTTCACCGCCGGTTCGGACTTTCACCGACCCCGGAGCACGAAGTGTGTCGGGGACAAGTCTGCCACACCGACGACGAAGGCCCGGAATCCACGAGGGATTCCGGGCCTTCTGCTGAGCGGATGACGAGATTCGAACTCGCGACCCTCACCATGGCAAGGTGATGCTCTAGCCAGCTGAGCTACATCCGCACGAGTGATCAGTATAGACCACTCAGTGCGCGATACTGGGATCGAACCAGTGACCTCTTCCGTGTCAGGGAAGCGCGCTACCGCTGCGCCAATCGCGCCTATTCAGCTGTTCGGACCGCAGGCGGGCCGAGCGAGGTGGGGACGGGAATCGAACCCGCGTATACGGCTTTGCAGGCCGCTGCCTCGCCACTCGGCCACCCCACCGTCCCCGTCTCCGGGATTCGGGATCGACTCCTTCGAGCCCATCGAGCGGATGACGAGATTCGAACTCGCGACCCTCACCATGGCAAGGTGATGCTCTAGCCAGCTGAGCTACATCCGCACATCGGCTTCTCCGCGGCATTCCGGAAGGCCTTTCGACCGTCCGTGCTGTCCGCTTTCCGACGACATGAAACTCTAGCTCAGCCCTCGGCCCCTCGTCCAATCGAGCCCCTGTGACCACCCTCACATACCCGCCTGTGACCTGGCGGATCCCTGTCATTCCGGGGGTTCCGGGCTTCACCGGTGAGCCGCATCGCGCTCCGAGGCGACGCGCGGGCAGCGCCGGACACGCGTCCGGGCCTCCCTGCGGACCCGAGACGCCTGCGTGGCAGACTGGACCCGATGACACAGCCCACTCTCGCCCACGCCACCGAGTTCGGTCGGATGTACTCCCGCTCGCTCACCTCCGCGCCCGAGGTCCCCTCCATCACCACGGTGATCGGCCAGGAGCACAAGGACCTCACCGGATGGGCAGGCCACCTGGCCACCCAGGAACTGATCCAGGACGATCGCCTCGCCGCCGCCGTCGGCTCCGCCTCCCAGCTGAAGACCCTGGCCCGTCACGCTGCCTCGGCCGCCGAGCGGTTCCGCGACGCGGCGGCGCAACGCGGTGATCGCGTCCACCACTACGCGGAGCAGGTCGCGCTGCGTGCTCTGGGCACCGACCACGAGGTCGACACCGCGCGGGCGACGCTGGTCCAGCATGGCGAGACCGCCTTCGCCGACCGCTTCGACGAATGGTGGGACCTCTACGGGGTGCGCCCCCTGGCCGCGGAGGTCACGGTCTGGAACCACACGATCGGCTACGCCGGAACCCTGGACCTGATCGCCGAGATCGCCGGGCGGACCTGCGTGATCGACTTCAAGACCAAGGGCCTCGACCGCAGGGGCCGCGCCAAGCCGCTGAGCGAATCCGTCGTCATGCAGCTGGTGGCCGGCATGCAGGCCGAGGAGCGGCTGGTCGACGCGCAGGCCGGCATCTGGGAGCCCTGGCCCCACGGACAGGACTGCCTTCTGATGGCGGTGGCCGTCTCGGAGACGGAGGTCGTCCCCGTCCAGGCGACCCCCGCGGCGCTGAAGGCGCACTGGCACAAGTTCTGGGCGCTGCGGCAGGTCTGGGAGCACGGACGCCGGACTGCTGAGGCCGGGCCCTCGCTGCGCCCGCTCGCACCCCCGCCCGCAGCGGCGTCGGCAGGTGCGACGACGTCGACGGCGAAAGCCCCCGGAGGCGACGGGGTGCCGCCTGTCACACCGGCGGCCTGACCACGCCGAGCGTCGAGCGACCAGCACCGTGCGGCAGTAGGATCGAGGACATGGCAGTTCTCCCGCTCCGCACCCTCGGCGATCCCGTCCTGCGCACCCCGGCTCAGGAGGTCCCCGCGCTGGATGCACGCATCGTCCAGCTCGTCGAGGACATGTACCAGACGATGGACGCCGCCGGCGGCATCGGGCTGGCCGCCCCGCAGATCGGAGTCGGGCTGAGGATCTTCACCTTCGACGCCGCCGGCTCCCGCGGCGCCGTCATCAACCCGGAGCTCTCCCTGACCGGTCCGATCGGTCCCACCCCCCGCGAGCCGAGCCGACCGGCGGAGGGCGAGAACCTGCTGCGCGAAGGGTGCCTGTCGGTCGACGGCGTCTACTCCCCCGTCGACCGGTCGCAGACCGTCGTCCTCACCGGGACGACGCCCGAGGGCGCCGCAGTGCACGTCGAGGCCGCCGGACTCCTCGCGGCCTGCTTCCAGCACGAGGTCGACCATCTCGACGGCCGCCTGTTCATCGACAGGCTCACCGGAGAGGACCGCCGGCACGCCATGCGCGCACTGCGTGAGCCCTCCGCGGGCGGGAAGGGGCCACAGCGCCGAGCCGCCGGGGCCGGGCCGGAGTCCCGCCACGACGCAGGCTCCGGAAGCAGCTTCTTCGCCGGACCCCGCACCTGAGGCGAGAGGACATCATGACCCCCGCACCGAGACCACGGATCCTGTCCGAGGACGACCTCCACGAGGCCCATGGCGCCGTGGACCCCGCCGACCTGCGCGCCGGAGCCCGTCAGGGCCGCATCATCTTCGCCGGCACCCCACCCATCGCTGCCGACTGTCTGCGCTCCCTGCTGGACGACGGCGTCCAGGTGGCGGGCGTGCTGACCCGCCCCGACGCCCCCGTAGGACGCCGCCGCCGGCTGACCCCCTCCCCTGTCGCGCAGGCCGCCGAAGACGCCGACGTCCCCGTGGTCAAGGCTGACCGAGTCGACGCGGCGACCCTGGAGGAGCTGACCGCCCTCGACGCCGAACTGGGGGTGGTCGTGGCCTACGGGGCCCTTCTGCCCGCCCCCGCGCTCGAGGCCCTCCCGCGCGGCTGGGTGAACCTGCATTACTCTGCGCTGCCGCGTCACCGCGGAGCCGCACCCGTACAGCATGCGATCCTCGCCGGGGACGCCACCGCTGCGGCGACGGTCTTCCAGCTGGAGACCGGCATGGACACCGGTCCGATCCATGCCATGTGCGAAGTCCCTCTCTCGCCCGAGCACAGCGCCGGCGTCGTCCTGCAGGACCTCACACGCCTCGGCGGCGCTCTGCTGACCACGCTGCTGCCCGAACTCCTCACCGGAGCCTCCGTGCCGGTCCCGCAGGAGGGCGCCCCGAGCCATGCCCGCAAGCTCACCCGGGAGGACGCCTACGTGGATCCTCACCAGGAGGCTGAGGCCGTGGTCCGACGCATCAACGCGACGATCCCGGAGCCGGGGGCCTGGACCCTCCACGACGACCAGCGGCTCAAGCTGGGCACCGCGAGGGTGTACGAGGCGGAGCTGCCGGAGCCGCTGGCTCGGTCCCGACCCGGCGAGGTCTCGCTCGCCCCGGCGGATCGCACGCCCCAGCACCCCGAGGTCGTGCTCCGCGCCGTCGACGGGGGCGTGGTGCTCAGCGCGGTCCAGCCTGCGGGCAAGCGGATGATCGCCGCCGCGGACTGGCTCCGCGGGCTGCGTGGCCGCGTGACGCTGGGGGCGGCCGCCCCCACCCCCGACGGCCCCACCACCAGCACACGCCCCACCGACACGTCCCGGGAGGACCGATGAGCGGACAGCGCCCACGCCGAGACGGCACCCCCGGAGCCGACGGCGGTCGCCGCCGGGAAGACCACCGGGAGGACCGCCGGGACGCCACCGGCCGACAGCGGAACCGCGGAGGCCCCGACGGGTCCCGGCCGCGCAGCCGCAGCGCCCAGGCGCCGAGCGGGAGACGGAGGAAGGCCGACCCCGCCCGACTGGTGGCCTTCCGAGTCCTGCGGGCGGTGAGTCGCGACGACGCCTACGCGAACCTCACACTCCCCGGAGAGATCCGTCGCGCCCGGCTGGACCGTCGGGACGCAGGTTTCGCCACCGAACTCGCCTACGGCGCCCTGCGCGCCCAGGGGACCTACGACGCGATCATTGCGGCCTGCGTGGACCGGCCCTTGGACGCGCTCGACGCGCCGGTGCTCGATGCCCTGCGCCTCGGCGCCCACCAGCTCCTGGGGATGCGAGTGGACGCCCATGCCGCCGTCTCGGAGACCGTGGCCTTGGTGCGCGCCGAGATCGGGGCCGGACCGGGAGGCTTCGTCAACGCCGTGCTGCGGCGCCTGAGCGCCGAGGACCGTGAGACGTGGATGACGCGGCTTGCCGAGGAGAAGTCGCTGGAGCCGGGCTCCGACGAGGACCTCGGCCTCCGGCACGCGCACCCCTCCTGGGTGGTGCGGGCCATGAAGCAGGCGCTGCGACTCGACGGTCGCTCCGGCGAGCTGGAGGCCGCCCTCGCCGCTGACAATGCCGCCCCGGTGGTGCATCTGGTCGACCTCCCCGCCGCTGGGGAGCCGCGTCTCGCCGGCGCCTTGGCGGCAGGCGCGGAGCCCAGCGACCTGCTCGAGGGGGCGGCGGTGTTCCGCGGAGGGGACGTCGGACGCCTGCCCGGCGTCCGCGAGGGTGAGCTGCGCGTCCAGGACATCGGCTCGCAATGGATCGCCCGCGCCGTGGCGGGTTCCTTCACCCCTGAGACCGTGGACCCCGACGTCGCCGGTGAACACTGGTTGGACCTGTGCGCAGGCCCCGGCGGCAAGGCGGCCCTGCTGGCCGCGCTGGCCGCTGAGCAGGACGCTGCGCTGGTGGCCAACGAGCCCTCTGCGCATCGCGCCGAGCTGGTACGCCAGGCCCTGGCTCCGATCCGGACCGACGCCTGGACGGTGCGCGAAGGCGACGGCCGCACCATCGGCGAGGATCCGGCCGTGGCTGATCTGGTCTCCACCCATGGCGGGTTCGACCGGATCCTGGTGGACGCCCCCTGCACCGGGCTGGGAGCCCTGCGGCGGCGCCCCGAGGCACGCTGGCGTCGCCGCCCCGCAGACCTCGCGGAGCTGACGGTGCTGCAGGAGGATCTGCTCGACGCCGCCGCCGATGTGCTCGCGCCCGGCGGGCTGCTGGCCTACGTGACCTGTTCACCGCATGTGGCCGAGACAGTGGTGCAGGTCGAGGATCTGCTGCGGCGTCGCCCGGGCCTGCGGCTGCTGGACGCCCATGACGCCATGACGGCCGTCAGCTCTCCGCAGGGGGCCGAGCTCCTCCGCTCCGAGCCCCTGCGCGAAGCAGGCGGCGAGACCAGCACGAACAGCCGAACGGTGCAGCTGTGGCCCCATGTCCACGGCACCGATGCGATGTTCTTCGCCCTCCTGTTCCGCCCCACCCAGTCCGACTGACGCATAGGATCAGACCCGTGAACACTCCTGCCGACCCTGCTGCCAGCCCTGCTGCCGACCCTGCTGCCGACCTGGCGGCCGACGCCCAGCACCGACGCTCCCCCTGCATCCACCCGAGCATCCTCAACGCGGACTTCGCGAACCTCGCACGGGAGATCTCCCGGATCAGCACCGCAGACGCCGTGCATGTGGACGTCATGGACAACCACTTCGTCCCGAACCTCACCCTCGGGCTGCCGGTGGTGGAGTCGATCCGGAAGACCACCGACCTGCCCCTGGACATCCACCTGATGATCGAGGACCCCGACATCTGGGCTCCGCAGTACGCGGAGCTGGGCTGCGAGTCGGTGACCTTCCACGCGGAGGCGGCGAAGGCCCCGGTCCGCCTGGCCCGGGAGCTGCACGCCCAGCAGGCCCAGGCGGCGATGGCGCTCAAGCCGGCCACCGGGATCGAACCCTACCTGGACATGCTCGGCGAGCTGGACATGCTGTTGATGATGACGGTGGAACCCGGCTTCGGGGGCCAGGCGTTCCTGGATCTGGTGCTGCCCAAGATCCGACGGGCCCGCCGTGCGGTCGACGACCTCGGCGGGGAGATCGCCATCCAGGTCGACGGCGGCATCAACGCCGAGACCATCCTGCGTGCCGCGGACGCGGGCGCCGACACCTTCGTGGCCGGCTCGGCGGTCTATTCCGCTGAGGATCCCGACGCCGCGATCGCCGACCTGCGGGCGCTGCTGGCCCGCTGAGAGGGGCCGACACACAGTCGGGCCTCACGGCCCGGAACAGGCCCGGAGATGACAGAACCGGCGGTGCTCTCAACCTTCCCCTGAAGAGAGCACCGCCGGTACATCTGGAAGTCTAGCGGAAACCGAAGCGCGGCTGCACCACCGTGGTGTGGTCGCCTCCGACCGGGTGCAGCTCCTCGCGGCGCAGCTCCCCGATGGCCTCCTCGAAGTCATCGAGGTTGTCGAAGCCCCGGTAGACGGAGGCGAAACGCAGATAGGCGACCACGTCGAGCTTGCGCAGCGGTCCCAGAATCGCCAGGCCGACGTCGTTGGCGTCCACCTCGGCATTGCCCGAGGCGCGGACCGCCTCCTCCACCTCCTGGGCGAGGACGGCCAGGTCATCGCTGGAGACCGGGCGGCCCTGGCAGGCCTTGCGCACACCATTGATGACCTTCGAGCGGTCGAACGGCTCAGCGGCGCCAGAGCGCTTGATCACGTTGAGGGAGGTCGTCTCCATGGTGGTGAACCGCTTGGAGCACTGGGGACACTGCCGCCGACGGCGGATGCCGGAGCCGTCCTCGAGCATGCGCGAGTCCACGACTCGCGAGGAGTCATGCCGACAGTACGGACAGAACATCTCGGCACCCTCCTCTCGTCCTCATCGTGGGGCACCGGACCACGACCTGTGATGCCATGATTGTATCCACAACATGTAGAGCGGACAAAATCATTCACCACAAGATGTAGTGCCTCAGCCGTTCAGGCAGCTCGGTCCCAGCAGGACTTTCAGGTCCCCGTACAGCGACGGCGACGGCGTCACCTGGTACTGCGGACCCAGACGCATGACCTCCACCTTGTCGCCTGAGAGCAGCTGGACATGCACCTCGTTGCCGCCGCGATGCCGCTGCAGCACCTCGCCGAGCTGGGTGACGACCTTCTCGTTGGCTCGCTGGCTGGGCACGGTGAGCACCACCGGTCCGCTGTTGGCCTCGCCGTCGAGCTCCGGGACGATCATCTCCTGGGCGGAGATCGACACCGAGCCATCGTCGCGCCGCTGCAGCCGACCCTTGATGGCGACCACCAGGTCCTCGGCGAGCACCGTCGAGATCGGCTGATACGCCTTGCCGAAGAACATGACCTCGATCGACCCGGCCAGGTCCTCCACCTCGACCTTCGCATAGGGGTTCCCCGACGACTTCGCGATGCGTCGCTGCAACGTGGTGATCATGCCCGCGATCGTCACCGTCGCCCCGTCCGGGGGACCCTCCTCGCTCAGCAGCGAGGAGATCGAGCGGTCCGCATGCTGGGCCAGGACCCGCTCCAGGCCCTGCAGCGGGTGGTCGGAGACATAGAGTCCCAGCATCTCCCGTTCGAAGGCCAGCTTGTCCTTCTTGTCCCACTCGGGCAGGTCGGGCACCGTGACCTTCACCGAGTCGCCCAGGTCCACATCGGCGTCGGCGAAGAGGTCGAACTGGTTCTCGGCCTCCTTCTTCTTCTGCCCGATGGACTGGTCGATGGCCTGCTCATGCACCGAGACCAGAGCCCGCCTCGTGTCCCCGAGCTCGTCGAACGCTCCAGCCTTGATCATGGACTCCACCGTGCGCTTGTTGCACACGTGCAGCGGAACCTTCTGCAGGAAGTCTGCGAACGATTCGTAGGCGCCCTTCTCCTGGCGGGCGTCCACCAGACCGGCGACGACGTTGGCGCCCACATTGCGGACCGCACCCATGCCGAAGCGGATCATGTCATCCCCGACCGGGGTGAACGTCAGCGCCGACTCGTTCACGCTGGGCGGCGTCACTGTGATGCCCATGCGGCGGCACTCGGCCAGGTACAGGGCCAGCTTGTCCCGGTTCTCCCCCACCGAGGTGAGCAGGGCCGCCAGATACTCTGCCGGATAGTTTGCCTTCAGATAGGCGGTCCAGTACGCGACCAGCCCATAGGCGGCGGTGTGCGCCTTGTTGAACGCATAGTCGGAGAAGGGCAGCAGGATGTCCCACAGGGCCTGGGCCGCCGCCTCCGAATAGCCGCTCTCCTTCATCCCTTCGAAGAAGCCGACCTGCTGCTTGTCCAGCTCGGCCTTCTTCTTCTTGCCCATCACGCGACGCAGGATGTCGGCCTGTCCCAGCGAATAGCCCGCCACCCGCTGGGCGATGGCCATGACCTGCTCCTGGTAGATGATCAGGCCGTAGGTGGTGTCGAGGATGTCCTCCAGCGGCTCCTCGAGCTCCGCATGGATCGGGCTGACCTCCTGCTGGCCGTTCTTGCGCAGCGCGTAGTTCGTATGCGAGTTCGCGCCCATGGGCCCCGGACGATACAGCGCCAGCGCCGCGGAGATGTCCTCAAAGTTGTCCGGCCGCATCAGCCGCAGCAGGGAGCGCATGCCTCCGCCGTCGAGCTGGAACACGCCCAGCGTGTCCCCCCGGGCCAGCAGGTCATAGGCCGGCCGGTCGTCCAGGTCGAGGGTCTCCAGGTCGACGTCGATGCCTTTGTTGTTCCTGATGTTCTCCAGGGCGTCGGAGATGATCGTCAGGTTCCGCAGACCCAGGAAGTCCATCTTGATCAGACCCAGCGACTCGCAGATCGGATAGTCGAACTGGGTGATGATCGCGCCGTCCTGCTCACGCTTCATCAGCGGGATGATGTCGATCAGCGGATCCGAGGACATGATCACCCCGGCCGCGTGGACCCCCCACTGGCGCTTCAGACCCTCCAGGCCCGACGCGAGGTCGAAGATCTCCTTCATCCGCGGATCGGAGTCCAGGAACTCCCGCATCTCCACAGCCTCGGAGTAGCGGAGCGAGTTCTCGTCATAGATCTGCGACAGCGGCATGGGCTTGCCCATGGCGTCCGGCGGCATCTTCTTCGTGAGCTGGTCGCCGGTGGAGAACGGCTCACCCATCACGCGGGCCGAGTCCTTCAGCGCCTGCTTGGACTTGATGGTGCCGTAGGTGACGATCATAGCGACGCGCTCGTCGCCGTACTTGCGCACCACGTAGTCGATGACCTCGCCTCGACGACGGTCGTCGAAGTCGACGTCGAAGTCAGGCATGGACACACGGTCCGGGTTGAGGAAGCGCTCGAAGATCAGTCCGTGCTGCAGCGGGTCCAGGTCGGTGATGCGCATCGCGTAGGCGACCATCGATCCCGCGCCGGAGCCGCGGCCCGGCCCCACGCGGATGCCGTTCTCCTTGGCCCAGTTGATGAAGTCGGCGACCACCAGGAAGTAGCCGGGGAAGCCCATCTGGGTGATGATCCCGATCTCATACTCGGCCTGCTTCCGAACCTCGTCCGGCACTCCCTGGGGGAAGCGGTAGGCAAGCCCCTTCTCCACCTCCTGGACGAACCAGGACTCCTCGGTCTCACCCTCCGGGACGGGGAAGCGGGGCATGTAGGAGGCCGACTCGTTGAACTCCACCTGGCAACGCTCCGCGATCGCCAACGTGTTGTCGCAGGCCTCCGGGAAGTCGCGGAAGAGATGCCGCATCTCCGCCGCCGACTTCAGGTAGAACTCCTCGGAGTCGAACTTGAACCGGTTCGGATCGTCCAGGGTCGAGTTCGACTGCACGCACAGCAGCGCGCCGTGGGCCTTGTGGTCATGCTGGTGGGTGTAGTGGAGGTCGTTGGTGGCCACCAGCGGGAGGTTCATCTCCTTGGCCAGCTTGAGCAGATCCGCCTTGACCTTTCGCTCGATCTCGAGCCCGTGGTCCATCAGCTCGCAGTAGAAGTTCTCCTTGCCGAAGATGTCCTGGAAGTCACCGGCGGCCCGCTTGGCCTCCTCGTACTGCCCCAGGTGCAGACGGGTCTGGATCTCCCCGGACGGACAGCCGGTGGTGGCGATGATGCCCTTGCCGTAGGTCTCGAGGATCTCCCGGTCCATGCGCGGCTTGAAGTAGTAGCCCTCGATGGAGGCCAGGGAGCCCATCCGGAAGAGGTTGTGCATTCCCCGGGTGTCCTCGGCCCACATGGTCATGTGGGTATAGGCACCGCCGCCGGAGACGTCCTTCTCCCCTGCCACACCGTCGCCCCACTTCACCCGACGACGCTCGGACCGGTGCGTGCCCGGCGTCAGATACGCCTCCAGGCCGATGATGGGTTTGACATCGTACTGCTGCGCGGTCTTCCAGAACTCATAGGCCCCGAAGAGGAATCCATGGTCCGTGGTGGCCACCGCCGGCATGCCCAGACGCTGGGTCTCCTCGAAGAGCTCTCCGATCTTCGCGGCGCCGTCGAGCATCGAGTACTCGGTGTGGTTGTGCAGATGGACGAAGTCTCCGGACATCGTCAGACCTCCTCGATGATGCGCAGGGCCTCCACGAGGTCCTGAGGATACTCGGAGCGGAAGCTCACCCAGTCGCCCGAGGCGGGATGGGTGAAGCCGAGCTCATAGGCGTGCAGCCACTGACGGGTCAGCCCCAGTCGGGCCGCCAGGGTCGGATCCGCGCCATAGGTCAGGTCACCCGCGCAGGGGTGCCCCAGGGCGGAGAAGTGCACACGGATCTGATGCGTCCTCCCCGTCTCCAGTGAGACCTCCACCAGGCTGGCCCGGCCATAGGCCTCGAGCAGCCGGTAGTGCGTGCGGGAGTCTCGCCCGTCCTCGATGACGGCGAAGCGCCACTCGTGCCCGGGATGCCGACCGATGGGCGCGTCGATGGTGCCGTCGACCGGGTCTGGCAGCCCCTGCACGAGGGCGTGATAGGTCTTGCTGGGGGTCCGGGTGCGGAAGGCGTCCTTGAGCACGCTGTAGGCCCGTTCGGTCTTCGCCACGACCATGATCCCGGAGGTCCCGACGTCGAGCCGGTGCACGATGCCCCGGCGCTCCTGGGCGCCTGAGGTGGAGATCTCGACCCCCAGGGCGAGCAGGCCGCCGATCACGGTGGGCCCGGTCCAGCCGGGCGACGGGTGAGCAGCCACGCCCACGGGCTTGTCGACGACGACGATGTCATCGTCATGGTGCAGCACGTGAAGATCCTCCACGACGTCCTCCACCACCTCCAGGGGGTCGTTCCGCACGGGCACCGTCACCTGGAGCGACGTGCCCGCCGGCAGCTTCTCGGATTTCTTCACCGGACGGCCCGTGCGCCGCCCGTCCGCGTGGACCGCCGCCCCGGACGCGAGCCAGCCGGCCGCCTCCGTGCGGGAGATGCCGAAACGTTCGGCGAGCACGGCGTCCGCACGGGATCCGTCACGGTCCGAAGAGACCTCGACGAGCACCGTCGACGACTCCTCGAGGCCGGTCATCGGGGATCCTCCTCCGGTTCGCCGCCGTCGGCCTGCTCCTCAGCGTCGCGGGCCTTCCCCTCGCGCGTCCCGTCGATGTCGAGGCCGAAGACCAGCATCGCGCAGATGCCGATCATGGAGCAGACGATGAACGAATCCGCGACGTTGAAGATCGCGAAGTTCGGCACGGCGATGAAGTCGACGACCTCACCGTGTCCGAAGCCGGGCGGCCGGAAGAGTCGGTCCGTGAGGTTCCCCGCCACTCCTCCGGCGAGGCCTCCCAGGCCGAGCGCCCACAGCCACGATCCCCCAAGCCTGCGGGAGTGCCAGAGGACGAACAGCAGCACGCCGGACATCACCAGGGTGAAGAACCAGGTGTGGTCGGTGCCCAGGGAGAAGGCGGCGCCGGGATTGAGGTGGTACCGCCAGTAGAGCACCGGCGGAAGCACGTCGATCTGCTCGCCCAGTGTCATGGTCGACTCGACCCACCATTTGGTGAGCTGATCGGTGGACCAGGCCAGGACGGCCACGGCGGCGGCCGTCAGGACCGCCGCCCGGCGGGACGGGCCTTCTGCGGAGGAGGGCGTCGACACAGGAGGGAGCTGACCGGTGCTCACAGCTCGGCGCCGGTGGCTTCCTTCTCGATGGAGCCGCGGCTGTTGAGATCCGCGAGCTGGCCCTCGATGTAGTCCTTCAGACGTGCTCGGTAGTCGCGCTCGAAGCTGGTGAGCTCGCTGACCTTGGTCTCCAGGTCGGCCTTCTTACGCTCCAGGACAGCCAGGGTCCGGGATGAGGTGAGCTCCGCCTCTTCGATCATGTTCTCCGCGCGGGTCTCCGCCTCGGTCACGATCTCCGCACGCTTGCGCTCAGCCTCGGCGATGTACTCGGCCCGGGTCTTCTCACCCTCGGCGATGTACTGGTCCCGGGTGGTCTCACCCTCGGAGATGTAGGCCGCCCGCGTCTGCTCACCCTCAGTGATGTACTGCTCGCGGGTGGTCTCACCCTCGGAGATGTACGCCGCCCGGGTCTCCTCGCCCTCAGAGATGTACGCCGCGCGAGTCTGTTCGCCCTCGGCGATGTAGGCCGCCCGGGTCTGTTCACCCTCGGCGATGTAGGCCGCGCGGGTCTGCTCACCCTCAGCGACGTACTGATCGTGCAGCTTCTGAGCCATCGCGAGCACGCCGGTGGCGGTGGAGGCCACACCATCGGCGTCAGCGCCGGACTCGTCGACGGTCTGCACCTCAGGCGCCGGCTGGGCCGGCCGGGTGCCCAGCGGGTACTCCGGATACGCCGTGACGGCGCTGTCCTGGGCGGACGGAGCCTCAGGCTGCTCCTCCGACTCCGGCGCGTCGGTCTCCTCGGAGGCCTCCGGCTCGACCTCCGCCTCCGCGTCAGAGTCCTCGGTGATCGGTGCGAACGTCCCGGTGACCTCGGCGGCGGTGCCGGCGTAGCCGGACAGGCCGGCGTCCTTGAGCTCGTCGGGCTCGAGGTTCGCGGGGTGCTCCTCGAGCTGCTCCTCGAGGGCCGCGACCTGGGCCTTGAGATCCTCGTTCTCCTGGATCAGGCGACGGAACTCGACGACGACGTCATCGAGGAAGTCGTCGACAGCGTCCTTTTCGTAGCCGGGACGGAACTTGGTCTCCGGGAACTCCTTGTTCAGGAGGTCGTCGGGAGTCAGGGCCATGCAGTGTCACCTCGTCGAGAAGCGGTTCAGCGTGAAGGCGCGGTGCCCATCGTCGGCCCGCAGACCTACAGCGTCCTGGGGATGTCGAGCGGTCACCGGACAGAATACCCGGTCCGCGGCCTGGGGTTCGACCTCAACCTTCAAGCGAGGCTTGGAGCTGGACCGGAGAAGGACCTGATCAGGCCATGCCGATGCCGCGCACGACCATCTTGGCGATGACGACCCCCAGGAAGACGATGATGAATCCCATGTCCAGGGCGATTCCGCCGAGATTCAGCGGCGGGATGCGCTTCTGGAGCCAGCGGATCGGCGGGTCGGTGACCGCATAGACCGCCATGGCCACTGCCAGTGCCAGGCCCTTGGGGCGCCACTGGCGCGCATACTGCTGGGTGATGTCGAAGATGATCCGAATCACCAGGGCCAGCTGGTAGACGGTCAGCAGCAGATAGATCGGAGCGGCGATGAGGTCCACGGTTCGGCGTCGTTCCTCTGATCAGTGTCGGTGTCATGTCAGGGCTCGGGCAGATGCCCCGCAGGACCTCGTGTCAGCCCCGGAGGCTCAGCTCTGGTTGAAGAACTGCGCGGACGACGGCGAATCGCCGGCCGCGCGCTCCTCGGCGAGGACCTCCACGTTCTTGGGGGTCAGCAGAAAGACCTTGTTCGTCACACGCTCGATCGACCCGCCCAGGCCGAAGACGAGGCCTGCAGAGAAGTCGACCAGTCGCTTGGCCTCCGCCTCCCCCATATCGGTGACGTTCATGATCACCGGGATGCTGTCGCGGAAGGACTCACCGATGACCTTAGCATCGTTGTAGGAGCGCGGGTGGACGGTGGTGATTCGACGCATGGCGGAACTCTCATCCCGGGAGGAGGGGGCACGCTTGATGGGGGTCACCGGAGCACGGTACTCGGGATCCACCGCGAGGCTGGAGCTGTTGTAGGCGGAGGAGTCCCCCTGCTCGGCGGCTCCCCGCGCCTCGACGTTCCGTGCGCTGCTCGCCGCACCTGCACCGTGTGCCGCCGCATCGATCGAGACGACCTCGGACCCCCGCGAGGTGCTCGAGGCCGGGACGGCCGCCACAGGCCCGGTGCGGAGCGATGAGGCACTGGGCTCGGGAGCCCGCGACGCGGCGGATCCCTGGCGCGGAGCGGGGGCCTCAGCACGCGCCGCGGGACGCTCCTCGGCGCGTGCGCGCTCGTCTTCGTACTCGTCTCCGTCGGCCAGGCCGAGGTAGATCATGGTCTTCTTGAATGCACCGGCCATGAGGTCACTCCTGGGAAGGTCGGGACCTCCGTCGCCCCGCTCGATTCGAGCAGGAATCGCACGCAGGGCGGGAGGTCCTGGGGTTGTCACTGCGCGTCTCCGACACTATCGCGGCGCCGGGCGGTTCCCGAGGACATCCCGTCCGATGCGCAGGTGTGTCGCGCCGTGCGCCACGGCCTCCTCCAGGTCATTGCTCATTCCCGCTGAGACCATGACTGCCTCCGGATGCACCGTGCGCAGCTCCGCGGACAGTTCGGCGAGTCTGGCGAACGCCGGGCCGGGCGGCTCGTCCAGCGGCGCCACGGCCATGAGCCCCGCCAGCCGCAGGCCCTCTGCCGCCTGCACCGAATCGGCGAGCTGCGCGATCTGCTCCGGCCGTGCTCCGCCTCGAGCGTCCGAGGGGATCTCGGTGCGCAGATCCACCTGGATGAGACAGTCGACCTCACGGGCCCGCCCTGCTGCCGGCGCCCCCGCCTCCTGAGACTCGGCACTGCCGGCCGCGGCACGTCGCAGTGCCTTGAGCAGCGAGGAGCGATCCACAGAGTGGACGCTGGAGGCGTAGCGCAGGACCGATCGGGCCTTGTTGGACTGCAGCTGACCGATGAAGTGCCAGCGCGGTGGGGCGAGCGGCCGGTCTGGATGGGCCGCGGTGTGGGCGGCGATGAGCCGATCCACCGCGTCCGCCTTGGCCGAGGCCTCCTGGTCCCGGTTCTCCCCCACATCCGTGACGCCCAGATGCAGCAGCCGCAGGACATCCTCGGCGGGGAAGAACTTGGTGACCACGATCAGCTCCGGGCGTTCACGCCGGCCGACCAGCGCCACGGCCCGATCGATGCGCGCTCGGACGGCGTCGAGCCGTTCCCGGAGCTCCTCGGTGCGGTCGTCCTCCAGCTCGGGCGATGAGGTGCTGTGCAGTTCCACCCCTCCACTCTAGGTCAGGGACGGTGCGGATGCCCGGTGGCTCAGCGTGCGCGCCAGACGAGGCCCGCGAACCGACCCTCGCCCGGTGCACGCCGATGGGAGAACAGCGTGTCGTCCTCGATGGTGCAGCCGGCCAGCTGGCGGACCTCCACGCCGCGGCCGCGCAGCACTTCCTCCGCCTCGGAGCGAAGATCCAGAGCAGGTGTCCCCCAGGTCGTCTCGGAGGCGATCGCGGGCCTGCGCACGGCCAGCTCGTCCCGCATGGCGGCAGGCACCTCGTAGCAGGAGCCGCAGGCTCCCGGACCGATCCAGGCCTGGATCCGTTCGGCGCCATGCTCGTGCAGCGCCGCCACCGTGTTCTCCAGCACTCCGTCCAGGAGCCCGGCACGGCCCGCATGCGCCGCGGCCGTCACCAGGGCCTCGCCGCCAGGGGCCCTGGACGTCCCGCCCGACGCCGTGCGGCCGACCATCAGCACCGGCAGGCAGTCGGCGACCATGATGGCCAGGGGCTCGGCGCCGGCCCGGGAGAACCAGGCGTCGCCGGTCGGTGCGGCGCCCGGAGAGGCAGGATGTGCCGAGGCGTCGAGCACCGTGGCCGAGTGCACCTGATCCAGGAACCGGAGGGTCCCCGGTTCCACACCCATGCGCTGCTGCAACGCGCGACGGCGGACCTCGATCTGTTCGGCGTCCTCATCGCCCACGTGTCGGGCCAGATTGCCGGCCCTGACAGACGTGAAGGCGACGTGGACGTCGCCTCCGGCGGCTGTGTCATGCCACCAGTACAGCGAGTCCACGCCGCCAGCCTCCGTCATCGACGGGTCGTCACTTCAGGAAGTCGGGCACGTCCAGATCATCGCTGCGGCTGCCGGTGTAGTCCGACTCCACGATGTCCGGGATGTCCTGCTCCTCCTGGCCCTGATGCGCCTGGCGCTGGACCGGCGCGGTGTCGTGCTCGCCGCCGTGGTGCTGCGGAGCGGCGTGGGAGGGCTGCTGGACGGGCACGGTCCCGGGCACGGAGTTTCCGGAGACGGGGACCGTCCCCGGAACGGTCGCCGGGGCGGGACGCTGCGCGGGTGCCGGGGACGCGGCCCGCGGCGCCTGCGGAGCGGACGCCTGCGGCGCCGCCTGAGCAGGAGCCTGAGCAGGAGCCGAGGTGGCGTCGACCTGGTCGAAGCCTGCGGCGATCACCGTGACGCGAGCCTCGTCGCCGAGCGCATCGTCGATGACCGCGCCGAAGATGATGTTCGCCTCGGGATGGGCGACCTCCTGCACGAGACGGGCGGCCTCGTTGATCTCGAACAGACCCAGGTCGCTGCCGCCCTGGATGGACAGGAGCACGCCGTGGGCGCCGTCGATGGAGGCCTCGAGCAGCGGCGAGGCGATCGCCAGCTCAGCGGCCTTGACCGCACGGTCCTCGCCGTTGGCCGAGCCGATGCCCATCAGTGCCGATCCGGCGCCCTGCATCACGGACTTGACGTCGGCGAAGTCGAGGTTGATCAGACCCGGGGTGGTGATCAGGTCGGTGATGCCCTGGACACCGGAGAGCAGCACCTGGTCCGCCGAGCGGAAGGCGTCGAGGACCGAGACGTTCTTGTCGGAGATCGAGAGGAGACGATCGTTGGGGATGACGATGAGGGTGTCGACCTCGTCGCGCAGCGCCTCGATGCCGGTTTCGGCCGAGGACGCCCGGCGGCGGCCTTCGAACGTGAACGGACGGGTCACCACACCGATGGTCAGCGCACCCAGGGAGCGCGCGATGCGCGCGACGACGGGCGCACCGCCGGTGCCGGTCCCACCGCCCTCGCCGGCGGTCACGAAGACCATGTCAGCACCCGTGAGCACCTCTTCGATCTCCTGGGCGTGGTCCTCGGCGGCCTGTCGGCCGACCTCCGGGTTGGCGCCGGCGCCGAGACCTCGCGTCAGCTCGCGGCCGACGTCGAGCTTCACATCGGCGTCGCTCATCAGCAGTGCCTGGGCGTCGGTGTTGATGGCGATGAACTCGACGCCCCGCAGGCCCACCTCGATCATCCGGTTGACGGCGTTGACTCCGCCTCCACCGATGCCGACGACCTTGATCACGGCCAGGTAGTTGTTCGGTGTTGCCACGTTGTGTGTCCCTTGCTCGTCTCTCACGTCATGGGCACGGAGACCCCCGTCGCCCGCTGAGTCGCTGCGCGACTCCTCACTGTCCATCCACCGAAACCGCCTGGGCTGTTCCGGCTGACCCGTCGGACTTCCCGGCCGGACCGGTATGGTTCGCGGTCACACCGGGCCGGTGCTCGGGAAGCCCTGACGTCGCTGCGCTCGTCGAGCAGACGGGAGCCTCCGTGCTCATGACATTCTTCTGCTGGTCCACAACCCTCGGCAACGTTCAAGTTGCACTTGAACCTTAGGCATCCCGCGAACGTTCGACCTGGCTCGAAGGTTGTTCTGCCCGCCACTCTACCGGCGCCGCCTGGACACCGCCCGACCATCCGGCGCGGCGGCGCGCCACGGAGCCCTGACGGGCGAGTTCACCGCGTCACGGGCGTGTCCGGAGTGGAGATGTCGATCGTGTCGACCTCCGTGAAGTCCTCGGCCTCGGAGGCCAGGATGGCTTCCAGGACGACGGCCTTCTCAGCGCCGCGCTCGGCTCCTCCCCAGACGACGGTCCTGCCGTCGTCCAGGATCAGCCGGACCGAGTCGATCGAGTCCGCCGTCGCGGAGTCCATGGCCTCGCGCGCGCTGGCCGGCAGCTCCCCCAGCACGGCCACGATGGTGCTGAACACGGCGTCGTCCCGCAGGGCGGCCTCCTCGCTGATCCGCGGCGTCGCGTGGTCGTCCGCCTCGGGGTCCTCCGGATCCGCGAAGGTGCGGATCACCTCGCCGTGCTCGTTGTAGAACTGCAGCTCGTCGCCGTCGAGGACCTCCGCCACCGGCGGATGCTCGATGATCTCCACCGTCAGCGTGTCCGGGAGCTCCCCTTGGACCACGACGTCGTCCACCACCGGTTCCTCGGCGAGCAGCTCCTGGACCTGGGCGTTGCCCACCTGTGGCAGCGGTCTGCCGTACAGCGGCTGAAGAAGCTCCTGGGCGCGGGACTCGGTGAGCAGATCGTTGCGCTCCACCTGGATGTGATGGATCGTCAGCAGCGGCGAGAAGTACAGCACCCCGACCACGGCGACGAGGACCCCGACCAGTCCTATCGTCCACCCGAGGCGACGACGTCGGCGACGACGGGTGCTGACCACCTCGGGCTCGGGGAAGGGCAGCGGCTCGGCGTCGTCGTCCTCGTCGAGGTGCCAGTCCTGTGACTCGGAGGGAGGCCCCGCGACCGGGCGACTGCTCGATCGTTGCGGAGGCGCGTCACCGGGGTCCTCGAAGACCTCCTCGGCAGTGCGCCGTGATCGGCGCGGCATCTCGGTCTCGAGAGGCACGACGACGTCCCCCTCGGTGGGCCCGGCCCCTGCCGGGCCGCTCTCGGCGACCCGTGAGGCGGTCTCCTGCGCAGGGGCCTCCTGGAAGACGTCGTCCTGTGGCGGCTCGGCGCCGGCGTCCCCGTCCACCGACGGGGGCCTCGCCGCGGCCCTCGTCGGTCGACGAGGTCGGCGCGGTGGGCGCGGTGGGCGGGGGCTCATCCGCGCAGAGCCTCCACGAGGTCCGGCCCCAGGGCGGTCACGTCCCCCGCCCCGAGCGTGAGGACGATGTCGCCGGAACGGGCCGCGTCGGCCACCGCCCGCACCGCGTCCTCCCGGCCCATCCGGGCACCCCGTGGAGCGTCGTCCCGAGCGAAGAGCGGGTCAGCGATGAGCCCCGAGGTGACTCCCGGCAGCGGCTCCTCCCGGGCAGGATAGATCTCCAGCACGGCGACCGTGTCGGCCGCGGCCAGGGCTTCGGCGAACTCCTCGGCGAAGAGACTCGTCCGGCTGAACAGGTGCGGCTGGAAGACCGCGTGGACCTGCCCGTGCTCCCCCACCGCGGAACGGGCGGCGGCGAGCACGGCGGCCACCTCGGTGGGATGGTGGGCATAGTCGTCATAGACGCGCACACCCCGGTGCTCGCCCCGGTGGTCGAAACGGCGGGCCGCCCCTTGGAAGTGCTCGAGCGCCTGGGCGCCCTCGTGCAGATCCAGGCCCGCCCGCAGGCCGACGGCCAGGGCCGCGAGGGCGTTCAGCGCATTGTGACGGCCTGGGACGGCCAGCTGCACCTCGGCGCTCTCCCGGTGCTCCGGCACCCCCGACGTGCCCGCGGTCACCCCGGAGTCCTCACCGTTCCCGGCCCGCGTGACGACGAACCGCTGGCCCAGGGCGCCGACGGCCGCTTCGATGTGCTCCCCCAGGCGCAGGTCCGCCTCCGCGGAGGAGCCGTAGGTGGTGACCGTGACGCCACGCCTGGCCAGTGCCGGGCTGACCTCTGCCAGCAGGCGCCGTGCCCCGTCGTCGTCCTGGCAGATGATGAGCTCGCCGCCGTCGAGGATGCGCTCGGTGAAGTCGACGAAGACCTGGTGCACCGCCTCGGCTGTGCCGTGGTGATCGAGGTGATCAGCCTCCACATTGGTGATGACCGCCACCTCGGGCCGATAGTTCAGCAACGAGCCGTCCGATTCGTCGGCTTCGGCCACGAACCACTCCCCGCCGCCGGCGGCGGCGTTGACACCGAGGCCGGCGACCGTCGCCCCCACGGCGAAGCTGGGCTCGAGACCGGCCTGTTCGAGCAGCACCGTCGTCATGGAGGAGGTGGTGGTCTTGCCGTGCGTGCCCGCCACCGCGACGGAACGGCGGCCCGACATGACGGCGGCAAGCCCCTCGGAACGGTGAAGGACCCGCAGACCGCGGCGCACCGCCTCGTCATGTTCCGGGTTTCCGGCCGTCGCGATGGAGGAGGCGATGATCGTGGTGATCGGCTCCCCCGTCTCCTCCTCCACCGAGGACAGGTTCTCAGCCCGGTAGCCGACCCGGACAGGCGCTCCGGCAGCACGGAACTCGTCCAGGACCGGCAGCTCCTTGCCGTCAGTGCCGGAGATGGGCACTCCTGCCGCCTGCAGCAGGCGTGCCACGGCAGAGACCCCCACCCCGGCGAGTCCCAGCAGATGCACCCGCCCCAGCTGGGCCGGGGTCAGCGGGTCGCGGCCGGGCTCCCCGGCGGGGCTCGGCTCGGAGCCGGTGGCGGTGGTCATGCCTGTCCCTCCCGGCGGGCGGCGTTGAGCGCCGCCTGCGCCATACGATCGTCGGCGTCAGTGATGCCGCGTTCTGCGGCGTGGCCCTCCATGGTCCGCAGCAGTCGCGGATCCTCCAGCAGAGGCACCACATTGCGGCCGAGCCACTCCCTGGTCAGGTGCTCGTCTTTGACCAGCAGGGCGCCGCCGGCGTCGACCAGCTCCCTCGCGTTGAGCTCCTGCTCCCCGTTGCCGATCGGCAGCGGCACGAACACAGCGGGCAGCCGCACGGCGGCGATCTCGCACACGCTCGCGGCACCGGACCGGGCGATGATGAGGTCGGCGGCGGCATAGGCCCGCTGCATGCCGTCCAGGTACTCGCGCTGATGGTACCCCTCCCGGCGGACCGGGGAACCGTCGTCGCCGAGCACAGCCTTGTCCCGGCCGGTCAGGTGCAGCACCTGTGCTCCCGTGGCCAGCAGGTCATCCAGCGACTCCGCCACGGCCCGGTTGACCGAGGCAGCCCCGGAGGACCCCCCGGTCACCACCAGCGTCGTCCGATCCGGCTCCAAGCCCAGATCCTCACGGGCCGAGGCGCGGGCGGCGGTGCGGTCCAACTGAGAGATCCCCCGGGACATGGGCATCCCCACCCACTGCGCCCCCTTCAAGGGAGTGCCCTCGAACGCCACGCCGATGAACGCCGCCACCCGAGAGCCCAGGCGGTTGGCCAGCCCAGGCCTGGCATTGGCCTCATGCACGATGATCGGCACGCCGATCCGGCGCGCGGCCAGATAGACGGGGGTGCAGACGTAGCCGCCGACGCCGATCACGACGTCGGCCCCGCGCCGGGTGAGGATCTCTGCGGCGTCGTCGATCGCTGCCCGGAAGCGTCCGGGGAAGCGCAGCATGTCCCGCGACGGTCGACGCGGCATGGGGACCTTCTCGATCGTGTCCAGCGAGAAGCCCGCCTCCGGGACCAGGCGGGTCTCCAGCCCGGTCTCGGTGCCGATCATCGACACCTCCGCCTCGGGAGCGAGGCGCCCGACGGCGTGGGCGATCGCGATCATCGGTGAGACGTGGCCGGCGGTGCCGCCGCCGGCCAGGACCACGGACAGAGTGCTCATGGTGTGTCGGCCTTCTTCCTGTCGTCGCCGGCGCCGAGGCGGATCCTCGCCGGGCGCCGACGGTGTGCGGTGGGGAGACTCACGGAAGGGGGAGCGCCGCGGGGCGCGCGGGCCGGTGCCGAAGGCGCCGGGGCGGGTCCCTCCGCGGACGTCGCGACGTCCGCAGGGGCGGCCTCCCTCGGATCGGCAGGATCCTGGGCACGTTCCTGCCGCCGACGCCGGTGGGCGAAGTTCAGCACCACGCCGACCGCCAGCAGGGCACAGGTCAGCGCCGACCCGCCATAGGAGATGAACGGCAGCGGCACACCGATGACGGGAAGCAGCCCCGTGACCATGCCGATGTTGATGAAGGCCTGGCCCACCAGCCAGGCAGCGATGCCCATGCAGGCCAGGCGAGCGAAACGGTCGTCGCTGTTGGCGGCGATGCGGAAGATCCCGACGATCAGCGCGCCGAAGAGCAGCAGCACGACCAGCGTGCCCAACAGTCCCAGCTCCTCGCCGAGCACCGTGAGGATGAAGTCGTTCTCCACCTCGGGGATGTAGTGCCACTTCTGCCGGGACTGGCCGAGCCCCACACCCCAGAAGCCGCCGGTGGCGAGCGCGTAGATCCCCTGCTGCGACTGATGGCAGGGGTCGGACGCATGGTCGCAGTTCATCCCCAACCACGCCTGGATGCGGAACAGTCGGTTGGCGCTGGTCCAGGCCAGCAGCAGCACGGCGATGACCGCCGAGGCCGCGGTCACGACGAAGTAGCGCCAGGACACGCCCACGGTGAACAGCAGCGTGCCGACCATCAGCAGGATGATCAGGCTGGTGCCGAGATCTCCGCCGAGCAGCACGAGCAGCAGGATGGACAGGGTGCCGGGCAGCACCAGAGGCATCGCCCAATGGACGAACCGGCGGACCAGTCGGCCCTTGCGGGTCAGCACGGCCGCGCCCCACAGCACGAGCGCCAGCTTCGCCAGCTCGGAGGGCTGACCGCCGATCGAGCCGATGCGGATCCAGTTCCGCGACCCGTTGACCTCGTGGCCCAACGGAGTGAAGACCACCAGCGCCAGCAGGATGCCGGAGAGGATCATCAGCACCCATCCCAGCAGACCGAGGGATCGGTCCGGGAGCCGGGAGATCACCAGCATTCCCAACAGCCCACCGACGGCCCACATCGCCTGCCGAGTGAACAGGGTGAACGAACTGCCGGACTCGCCGAAGGCGTCGACCGACGAGGAGGACAGCACCATCGTCAGTCCGATGGCGGTCAGGGCCAGCGTGGATCCCAGAACGAGCCAGAAGTTGGTGTGGGCGCTGCCACCCTCCATGAAACCCCAGAAGCGACTGATCCGAGCAGACCAGCGGGAGGCGCGCTCGGCCTTCCAGCTGCCAGGCTCTCCGGATGCCTGGCCGGCGGCATCGCTGGACGCTGCCGAGCCGACAGGCCCTGCAGGGTCGGCAGGGTCGGCAGAGTCGGCCGTACCCGCCGGATCCGGCGGGCCGGCCTCGACGAGCCGCAGCCGACTGCGCAGCTCCTCGGGGCTGGGCGTCTCGCCCGCCCCCGTCGTCGTATCGGCCTCATCACGTGCCGGGGTGCCCAGGGCCGGGGCCTGTGCTCCCGACTCCTCGACACCGCTCTCGTCCGCCTCACGGGGCGCCCCCGGCGCGGAGGATGAGCCATGCGACCCTTCCTCCGGCGCGAACCGTCTGACGGATGGGAGACGCGGTCGTCGGTCGTCCATTCCGTCCTCCTGATCGGTGGTGCTGTGCTCAGCGGTCTTCTGCCCGCCGCAGCGGCTGCTCCTCGCCCTCTGCAGGCTCCGTGTCTGCGGGCTTCATGTCTGCGGGCCCGGGATCGGCCGGTCCGTGGCCGGGCTCCGAGGTCCCCTGCGCGGATCGCCGCTCCATCAGCTCGGCCACCGCGGCGATGAAGGCATCCCCCCGGTCGCCGTAGGAGTCGAACTGGTCCATCGACGCCGCGGCCGGGGCGAGGAGGACCGTCTGCTCGGGTTCGGCGACGTCCGCGGCCGTCTCCACAGCCGCACGCATCGCCTCGGCGCCGTCGGCACCCGCCAGGCGGCGCTCCAGCAGGCTCAGCGGTGCGCCTCCATCATCACCCACACGGCCACCGACCACCGGCACGCCCGGCGCGTGTCGTGCCAGGCTGGACCTCAGCTGGGAGGAGTCTGTACCCACCAGGATGACGTGTCGGAGGCGGGAGGCCGCCTGTGCCACGAGGTCGTCGTAGACGACTCCCTTGGGCAGTCCCCCAGCGATCCAGACGACGTCCTGGAAGCTGAGCAGGGAGGCTGCCGCAGCATGCGGGTTCGTCGCCTTGGTGTCATTGATCCACAGCACGTCCTGGGACTTCGCCACCGGCTGGATGCGGTGCTGGCCGGGTTCATAGGCCCGGATGCCCTCCCGGACCGCATCCGGCGAGACGCCTCCGGCACGCGCCAAGGCCGCAGCGGCCAACGCATTGGCCACCAGGTGCTGCGGGGCCACCGGGCCGAAGTCGGCGAGCTGGCCGATCTCCAGAGCCTGGTGACGACGTTCGACCAGGAAGGCACGGTCCACCAGCACATCCTCCACCATCCCCAGCATCGAGAGCCCCGGGGTGCCCGTCGTGAAGCCGACCGCGCGGCAGCCCTCCTGGACGTCCGCGTCGGCGACCATCTCCTCCGTGACGGGATCATCGACGTTGTAGACGCACGCCACCCGCGTGTTCTCGTAGATCCGAGCCTTGTCCGCGCGGTAGCCCTCGAATCCCCCATGCCAGTCGACATGGTCAGGAGCGAGGTTCAGCACGGCGGAGGCCGCCGGGTCCAGAAGCTCGGTGTAGTGGAGCTGGAAGCTGGAGAGCTCCACGGCCAGCGCGTCGAAGCCCTCAGGATCGCGGATCGCATCCAGCACCGGCATGCCCACATTGCCACAGGCGACCGCCCGGCGACCGTCCGCCCGCAGCATGGACTCGAGGAGCCCGACAGTGGTGGTCTTGCCGTTGGTGCCGGTCAGGACCAGCCACTCCGGCGTCCGCGCACCGGGCCGCGGACCCAGGCGCCAGGCGAGCTCGACCTCGGACCAGACCGGGATCCCAGCCGTGGAGGCCTCCGCGATGATCGACGCATCAGGGCGCCAGCCCGGAGAGGTCACCACCAGCTGGGCAGGCTCACCGGCCACCGTCGGCAGCGCCGCGGTGTGCTCCGGGCCGAGCAGCACCTCGGCGACCCCGACGATCTCGAGGGTCTGCGCATCGCGCCGCTGCTTCTCCGCCGTGCCGCCGTCGACGACGACGACCTGTGCGCCCAGCTCGACGAGGGTGTCCGCCGCGGCGAACCCGGAGACGCCCAGGCCGGTGACCACGACCCGCAGACCCTCCCACGGAGCGTCCCAGCCCATGAGGTCCGGTCGCACCGTCGGGCGTCGGCGGTCGTCGCCGTCCGGGGCGCCGTGCGCGCTGTCCTGCCCGACGCTCACTGGGTGAGCACCCACTCTCCGTAGAACACTGCCAGGCCCAGGCCGACCGCCAGTGCCCCGACGATCCAGAAGCGGACCACCACGGTCACCTCCGCCCAGCCCTTGAGCTCGAAGTGGTGCTGCAGCGGCGCCATCAGGAACACCCGTCGCCCGCCGGAGATCTTGAAATAGCCCACCTGGATGATCACCGAGAGGGTGATGAGCACGAACAGCCCGCCCAGGATGATGAAGAGCAGCTGCGTGTGGGTCAGGATCGCGAAGGCGGCGAGAGCGCCGCCCAGTGCCAGCGATCCCGTGTCGCCCATGAAGATCTTCGCCGGAGAAGTGTTCCACCACAGGAACCCGATCAGGGCGCCCGTGATGATCCCGGCGAGCAGCGCCATGTCCATGGGGTCGCGGACCTGGTAGCACACGCTGTCCACGGCGCGCACAGCACCGCAGGTCTGGTTGGACTGCCAGATCGACATGATCGTATAGGCCGCCGTGACCATCGCCGTCGCACCGGCGGCCAGGCCGTCCAGCCCATCTGTGAGGTTCACCCCGTTGGTGGTGGCGGTGGCGATGAGGTTCGCCCAGATGACGAACAGGATCGCCCCGAGCACCGGGCCGGCGAAGGCCAGATCGATCACCGTCTCCCGCACGAAGGAGATCGCCGTGGACCCGGGCGTGATGCCCCGGTGGTCCGGGAAGTTCAGGGCCAGGACGGCGAACAGCACGCCCACCACGCCTTGGCCGGTGATCTTGGCCCAGGGAGTCAGCCCCAGGGACTGCTTCCGGGAGATCTTCGCGAAGTCGTCCGCGAAGCCCACCAGTCCCATGCCGACCATCAGCAGGAGCAGCAGCAGCCCTGAGGCGCTGGGCCCCGACGTCTGCTCCCGAGTGAGCAGCATGAACAGGTGCGCCAGGAAGTAGGCGACGACCACCGCGATCAGGATCACCGCACCGCCCATGGTGGGAGTGCCGCGCTTGACGTGGTGGGACGTCGGGCCGTCGTCGCGGATGAACTGTCCGTAGCCGCGCTTGACCAGCAGCCGGATGAACAAGGGGGTGCCCAGAAGAGTCAGGACAAGGCCCAGCACAGAGCCGATCACCACTGCTACCACGAGCCACCTGCCTTCCCGCCGTCGACGTCCGCGGACCCCTTCGCGGCGATCCGGTCTCCCAGCAGTCTAAGTCCTGCACTGTTCGACGACTTGAACAACACGACGTCCCCGGCGCTCAGCTCCTGGTCCAGATGGGCCTCGGCCTCCTCGACCGTGGCCACCCAGTGGACCTCGGAGCCCCAGCTTCCCTCCGCAACGGCCCCCCGGTAGAGCGGATAGGCCTCCTCGCCGACCACCAGGGTGCGATCGATGTTGAGCCGGACCACCGTCTCCCCGAGCTGCGTGTGGCGGATGATCGATTCCTCACCCAGCTCCAACATGGCGCCGAGCACGGCCACGGACCGTCGACCCGTAGGTCGGGTGATCATCGCCAGAGTGCGCAGCGCCTCGCGCATCGACTCCGGGTTGGCGTTGTAGGCATCGTTGATGACGGTCACGCCGTCGGGCCGCTCGGTGCGCTCCATGCGCCACCGGCTCCCCGGGCCCCGGCCCTCAAGACGGGCCGCGATGCTCGCAGGGGCCACGCCCGCCGCACGGGCGGCCGCGGCGGCGGCCAAGATGTTGGTCACGTGGTGGACGCCGGTCAGTCCGCTGGCGAGCTCGTGGACCTCCTCACCGAAGGCCAAGGTCAGATGGGGGTGCCCCTCCTCGTCCAGGCGGACGTCCCGTGCTGTCACCGCCCCCGGCAGCGCATCCATCGAGTCGGAGGAGAACCAGGTGACCGGCGCGGAGGACGCGTCGGCCATCCGGCGCACCTGGGCGTCGTCGTCGTTGAGCACGACCGTCCCCTCGGGGCCGACCTCCTCCACCAGCTCCTGCTTGACCTCCGCGATCCGGTCGGCCCCGCCGAACTTGCCGGCATGGGCCGAACCGACCATCAGGACCACCCCGATGTCGGGACGCACCATCTGCGCCAGATACCGAATGTTCCCTGGGCCGTCGGCCCCCATCTCCACGACGAGGTGCCGAGTGTCCAGCGAGGCGGTGAACACCGTCAGGGGCACACCCACTTCGCCGTTGTAGGAGCCCTGCGGGGCGACGGTGGGCCCCTCCTCCTCGAGGATCCCCTTGAGCAGGTCCTTGGTGGTGGTCTTGCCCGCCGATCCGGTGATGCCGATGACGGTGGTCGGCGAATGCGCGCGGATCCGGCGGACGATCTCCGCGGCGAGCCGGCCCATCGCCGCAACGACGTCGTCGACGATGACCGCAGGGTGGGTCCGGCCGTGAGGGTCAGTCGTCTCTCGCTCGGCCAGCACCAGCACCGCGCCGGCGGCGAGGGCAGCATCGATGAAGAGATGACCGTCGGTGGTCTCGCCCGGCTTGGCGATGAACAGGGCGCCGGGCTCCATGGCGCGTGAATCGGTGTCTGCCGCCGAGGCGATCACCGCCTGCGGGTCGTCGATGCCGACGAGGCGGCCGGTGGTGATCTCGGCGATCTCCGCCGCAGAGAGCTCGATCATGCTGTCTCGGGTCCGATCTGTGGGGGTCGTGGCGGTCAGGTCGAAAGCGCGCCCACCGCGCCCGGAAGGCGCCGCGGGCGGCGGGCGGGCTCAGCCGGCGTCGTCCGGCGCGTGGGCACGGCCGGACGGCGTGCTGTCCTGGACCGTGCTGTCCTGGATCTCCAGAGGCCGGTGACCATGGCGCAGCAGCGCCTCGCGGAGCTCGACGCGATCGTCGATCGGTCGGTGGTCGCCGTCGAAGTCCTGGTGGATCTCATGGCCGCGCCCGGCCAGGATCACCGTGTCCCGCGGCGACGCCGAGGCCACGGCCCGTTCGATCGCCTCGGCCCGCGGCCAGATCTCCTCCAGACCAGTGGTCAGCCCACCGGACTCCACGGCCTCACGGGCCCCCGCCATGACGTCGTCCCGGATCTGTGCCGGGTCCTCGCCGTGGGGGTCGTCGTCACTGACGATGACATGATCGGCCATGCGGACGGCGATCGCACCCATGGTGGGACGCTTCGAACGGTCCCGATCCCCCGCGGCGCCGATGACCAGAATGATCCGGCCCTCCCCCTTCGTGGCGGCCACTGCGTCAAGGGTGCGGATCATCGCATCCGGGTTGTGGGCGAAGTCCACGATCGCCGCCGGCGACTCGCAGATGACCTGCATCCGGCCCGGCACGGAGATGGTGAACGGGTCCGATTCAAGGGCGTCGACGACCTCCTCGCGGGTGAAGGGCACATCCGGAGCCTCAAGGACCATGACAGCCGCCAGTGCGGCGTTGGAGACGTTGAAGAGTCCCGGCAGGCCGGTACGGGTTCTGATGCGGGCCCCGCTGCGGGCGTGATGGAGGGTGAAGCGATGCCCCATGCCGTCGGGCGCGACGTCGACCACCTCCCAGTCCACCTCCGCGGCCTGGCCCGCCGTGGCCAGGGTGACGACCCGGCCGGTGGCCACCGAGGCCATCTGATGGCCCCACGGGTCGTCCACCGTGATCACGGACGTCCTCGTCCTGCGGCGGGTGAACAGCTCGGCCTTGGTGGCGAAATACTCCTCCATGGACCCGTGCAGGTCCAGGTGGTCCTGGGTGAGGTTCGTGAAGCCGGCGACGTCGTAGTGGAGCCCCGCCGTGCGCCGATAGCTGATCGCATGGGAGGAGACCTCCATGGCGGCCGCGGCGACGTCACGCTCCCGGAAGAGCGCCATGAGGCTGTGCAGCTGCACCGCCTCCGGCGTGGTCAGCTGCGAGGGGATCGTCTCCTGGCCAGCACTGATCTCGATGGTGCCGATCAGCCCGGTGCGCCGTCCTCGCCTCCCGTGCAGCGTATCGAGCAGGGAGCGCAGGAAGTACGTGGTGGTGGTCTTCCCGTTCGTTCCGGTCACACCGAACAGGGACGGCCCCGAGTCCTGCGTGTTTCCGTAGATCACCGCGGCGGCGGGGCCCGCGGCCTGGCGGACGTCCTCCACCTGCAGCACCGGGAGCCGATACCCGACCTGCTCACGCACCTTGTCCGCGCCGGCGGCGTCGGTCAGCACGGCCGTCGCCCCGGCCTCCACCGCCTGACGGATGAAGTCCGCGCCGTGGGCGCGGGCGCCGCTGACGGCGACGAAGAGGTCACCTTCCCCCACGGCGTGGGGATTCATCGCCGCACCCGTGAGCAGCGTCTCGTGCTCGCGCCGACCCACCGGAGTCAGCAGCGGCTCATGGCCCGTCGCCTGAAGCTCCTCGGCCAGTCGACCCACCGTGGTTCCCGCCACGTGGCGGGGCCTGAACACGCTGTCCTGCTCCGCGACGGAGAGCGGGGTGTGTGAGCTGGGCATCGGGCCTCTCGTTCCGGTCGGTCGATGATCATGGGGGATGAGGGGTGGTTCCGCCTGTGGGCCGGACCGTTGAAAGTTGTATCACGGCTCGGCGCCGACGGCCTCGCCGGCACGATGCGATATGCATGACACCCGCCGTGATGCCCCGTCAGCGCCCTGCAGGGGGACGCAGGCGCCGTCGGACCGAGTCACCATGGCCGGTCCTGGTCGTCACCGGTGAAGGCGTCGTAGGACTCCGACTCCTCGCCCGACGGCGGGACGTTCCGCGTGCTCAGGACGTGGGACATCACCTCGGAGAACGTGTCCACCACGGTCCAATCCCGCCATTCGCCCTGGGGCCGATGCACTGTGACGGCCACCAGATACTGCGGGTCGTCCAACGGGGCGACCCCGATGAAGGACGTCGTATGCCCGTCGAAGCCGCCGCCCTCTCCGGCCGCCTGCCCGGTACCGGTCTTCCCGCCCACACGATAGCCCGGGATCTGGGCGCCCGTGGCGGTCCCGTGGTCCACCACGCCCTCCATCAGCTTGAGCATCTCCTGCGAGGTCTCCGAGGAGAAGATCCTCTCCGAACCGCTCTCGACGGGGTGCTCGGATCCGTCCGGATCGATGTAGGCGTCGATGAGCTGGGGGTCCACGCGGACGCCGTCGTTGGCGAAGGTCTGGAACTGACTGATGTTGTGCAGGACCGTCGTCGTGTACCCCTGGCCGAACTGGGTCGTGAAGGGCTGCCTGGCGTCCCACTCCTCCGGGGAGCGCAGGACCGACGTCGCGGACGAGGTCAGGCCGACGTCGATGTCCTCGCCGATGCCGACCCGCCGCATCCAGTCATAGCGTTCCTGCTCCGTGAGCTCGTTGCCGATCATGACCGTGCCGGTGTTGTAGGAACGGGCGAAGATGCCGGCCGCCGTCATGTCGAAGGTCTCGTGCCGCATCGAGTCATTGATCACCTGGCCGTCGAACTCCTGCCGGTTCGGCACCGTGAACGCGTCGGTGGGCGCCACCGCTCCCTCTTCGAGCGCCGCAGCGAAGGTGATCCCCTTGCCTGTGGAGCCGGGCTCGAAGTCCTGGGTCAGGGCCAGCGGTCGGCGGAACAGCTCGTCCGTGGCCCCGGGATCGGCCGGGTCCACCGTCTCGGAGTCGGCCATGGCCATGATCTCTCCGGTCCGCACGTCCATCACGGTCACATTGCCCCACAGGGCGCTGTACTCGTTGGCCTTCTGAGCGATGGCCTCCTGGGCGAACCACTGCAGGTCCTGGTCGATGGTCAGGCGCACGTCCTGCCCGTCCTCGGCCGGAATCTCCTCGAACGTGGCCGTGGGGATCCTCACCCCGTCGCCGGCGATCTCGAACGTGCGCTCACCGTCCGTGCCGGACAGCGCCGAGTCTTGGGCGAGCTCGATGCCGTCCAGCGGAGTGCCGTCGGAGCCCACGAACCCGAGGATCGATCCAGCGACGGCACCCGCAGGATAGGTCCGTTGGGAGACCGGCTCCGCGTACAGGCCAGGGATGTCCAGATCCAAGGCCCTGCTGCGTTCGTCGGGGGTCACGGACCGGGCGACCACGGAGTAGGCCCGATCTCCCGCCATGCGCTCGGCCAGGTCTTCCGGCTCCGCATCCAGGATCGAGGCCAGGTCGGAGATCGCAGTCTCCAACGGCATCGTCGTCCACAGCCCGGTGACCTCGTCCCGGACCCGGAAGTCATCGATGAGCCGCTGATCGACGACCAGGTCGTAGCGCTGGACGCTGGTCGCCAGGGTGCGCCCGTCGACGTCGAGGATCTCACCGCGCTCGGCGGGAAGGGGCACGCTGCGGAGGCGTTCGGACACGGCGGCCTGCGCATGGCCCGAGGGATCGAGCCCCTGGACATGGAAGAGGCGCACCCCGAGGACGAGCAGCAGAGCGACGAGGGCGGCGAGTCCGATGCGCATGCGCTGGGACATGAGTCGTCCATCACGCGTGCGACGATCGTCCACGCTCTGAGTCGTCACCATCGCTGCTGCGGACCTCCGGGATCTGCTCGTCGGTCGGCGTCCGGTGAGGACGCCGGCGGGACAGACGGCCGGCCGGCTGGTCAGTCGAGGCCGGGCGCGGGGATCGTCCCGCCATTGAGCCGGTCGGGGCTGAACCCGCGTCCGTCGTCGGCGGCGGACTCGCTGTCCGCCTGCTGACCATTGTGCCCCGGGGTCGACTGGGTCAGGGTGTTCAACGCGCCGGAGCCGAGCAAGCCGGCAGGCGCCCCGCCGGCCTCCTCTGCGACGTCCAGGGAGGGCGCGGCCTCATCTCCCGGCTGGACCGGGGTGGAGACGAAGCTCGAGGGCCGGTCGGACGAGTCGGCGGCCTCTGCGGGACCAGTGACGGTCCCGCCGTCCAGTTCGAAGGCGCCCGCTGCCGCAGGCATGACCATGCCCAGAGAGACGGCGTTGTCAGAGAGCACCTGGGGTGACTGCAGGTGCAGGACCTGCTGCTCGAGAGCCTGGTTCTGCTGGGTGAGGAGCTGGTGCTGCTGCGTGAGTTCCACCACGCGGTACTGGGTGTTGGAGACGTGGATGTTGATCGCGAGGACGACGGCGAGGGCAGCCACCATCAGAGCGATGATGCCCGCCGTGAGACCGCGGTGGCGCCGACGCACCTTGGGCAGGGCCCGCAGCGTCGGTGCTGCGGTGCCCAGAGACGACGGCTTCTCGTCCGGTGAGGGCGTCGCTGACAGTTCCCACTCGGGAACAGCCTGTGTGCTCATCGCGTGGTCCTCCTCGCCCTGATCTTCTCAGCTGATCGCAGTTTCGCGGAGGCGGCTCGCGGGTTCTCCGCCATCTCTGTGGCATCCGGGACCTCCGCGCCCCGGGTGACCGCCCGAAACGTCGGTCGGTGTTCCTCCAGCTCCACCGGGAGGCCGGGCGGCGCGGAGGACTTCGTCCGTGCGGCGACGGCCTGCTTGACCAGCCGATCCTCCAGAGAGTGGTAGCTGAGCACCACGAGGCGACCACCGAGGTCGAGCGCGTCCATGGCTCGCGGGACCGCGTCCTCGAGGACGTCGAGCTCCCGGTTGACGGCGATGCGCAGAGCCTGGAACGTCCGCTTGGCAGGGTGTCCGCCGGTCCGCTTGCTCGCGGCGGGCACCGCGGCATCGACGACGGCGGCCAGGTCACCGGTGGTCAGGAAGGGGCGCTCGGCGCGGCGCGCGACGATGCGCCCGGCGATGCGCCCGGAGAAGCGCTCCTCGCCGTACTCCTTGAGAATCCGGCGCAGCTCCGGCTCGGGGATCCGCGCCAGGAGCTCGGCGGCGGTCTCATCCGCGGAGTCCTCGGCGGCGTCCATGCGCATGTCCAGCGGGGCATCGTAGGAATAGGCGAACCCACGATCGGCCTCGTCCAGCTGCAGGGAGGAGACGCCGAGGTCGAACAGGATCCCGGCGAGACCCTCGTCGGAGCTCAGCTGCTCGCGGGCGACCTCGTCCGCACGGTCGTAGACGGTACGGACGCCGCGGAACCGGTCGCCGTGGACAGCCAGGCGGTCACCGGCCAGCGCAAGCGCCTCGGTGTCGCGATCGAGACCGATGACCCGGACGTCCTCGTCGGCCGCCAGGAGCGCCTCGGTGTGCCCGCCCATGCCCAGCGTCGCGTCGATGACCACGGGCCGACGGCCGGCGGCACGGACCGCAGCCACGCCGCCGAGCAGCAGCTCGATGCAGCGGTCGCGCAGGACCGGGACGTGCCGGTCGCCGGTGGCCCGCTCAGCCATGTTCGCCTCCAGATGCCGGAGAGGATCCTTGATCCAGCTCCCCCTCCGCGCCGAGGCCGCCTGACACCGGGGAAGAGATGTCAGGATGCCTTCGGAGCGGCTGGAGAACTCGCCCAAGGACCCTCTCGCCTGTTCGTCGTTTCGCACGGTGTTCGGTCCGCTGCGGCGCCTTCGGGACGCCGTGCACCTGGACCGTGCTCCTAGAAGATTCCGGGGATCGCCTCCTCGTCGGTCGACGAGAACTCGGACTCCTTCTCCTCCAGGTAGGAGTTCCATGCCGCGCTGTCCCAGATCTCGGCACGGTCCCCCGCACCGATCACCGTGACATCACGATCGAGTCCCGCGTACTCCCGCAGCGCCGCCGGGATCGTGATGCGGCCCTGCTTGTCCGGAGCCTCGTCCGAAGCTCCGGAGAGGAACACGCGGATGTAGTCACGTGCCTGCCGAGAGGTCAGTGGGGCCTGTCGCATCTGCCGGTGCACGTTCTGGAACTCGTCCGTGCTGAACACGTAGATGCACCGCTCCTGCCCGCGGGTGAGGACCAGGCCGTCGGCCAGCTCGTCACGGTATTTCGCGGGCAGGATCAGACGACCCTTCTCGTCCATGCGCGGGGTGTAGGTGCCGAGGAACACAGCGCCCACCGCCTCACATGTCCGTGCAGTCTCGCCCTCCAGGAACCCTCTTCCCTCTGACGCCCTCCACTTTACCCCACTTTCCCCCACTTTCAACCCAATCGCCCCCACGCGTCGCCTCGACAACCCCCACCGACGGCGCCGAGCAGCCCATGAATCCTTCTGACCTGCAGTTTCGTGAGGATCTGAGCCGTGGGGCGCAGTGGAGGGAGGTGGAGGACCCTGTGCTCCCCGCACCTCCGCGGACGGGACGCAGCAGCCCGGACACGGGCTCGAGCCGGCATCTGACGCCCCGGAGACCACGGCGCGGGGGTCCTGAGACCGCGACAGTGGAGGAAAGGTGGAGGAAAGTGGAGGAGGACGGCGAAGAGCGCCGGTCACCGGGACGGGACACGGCGGATCGCGACCATGCACGAGCAGCGCAGGTCACCCAGGGCATGATCCAGTGCCACCCAGCACCTCGTTCACCCACGGACTCATTCACCCACGGGCTCATTCACCCAGGGCCTCGTTCACCCAGGGCCCCGATCACCTCGCGCGTCTTCCACCCCGCCGCGTGGCCCGCAGGCACAGGAAAGCCCTCCCGGGAGAGTTCCCAGGAGGGCTTGCGATATCACAGCCATCTCACGCGACGCCGCCGAACGGGGCACCGTCCCGCGCGCCATGTGCCTTCACACGGTGAGCTGCGGAGGTCGCGGAGTCGCTCGGATCAGCCGCTGTCCCGCGGGACGGTCGCTCACGCCTCACTCACGGCCGACGCCGTGGCGACGGCACGCGACCGGTGACGCGGCGTCATTCCTGACGACGCCGCTCTTCCCAGCGCTGCTCGAGGCCGCTCATGAACGAGCCCGACGGGCTCGGAGTCGTGCCGCGGGGGCCGCCTCCGCCTCCCCCGCCGCCGTCGCCGCCGGAACCGCCGCGGGATGACCCGCCACTGTTGGCCCCACCGGTGGTCGCGAAATAGACACCCGCACCCATGACGAGGAATCCGACGACGCCGACCGGAATCCACTGGCTGTAGATGCTGAAGAGCAGGACGACGAGACCCAGCACGGCCACGAGAAGGCCCAGCACCAGGTTCCGGATGTTCACCTTCCCGGTGGGGACTTCCTGCATCGAGGTCGCGAAGCTGGGATCCTCAGACTGGAGCTGCTCCTCCAGTTCCTTCAGCATGCGCTGTTCTCGCTCCGAGAGTGGCATCGTGAGGCTCCTTGCAGTCGCCGGCGGTCGCTGTCCCTGGACGTCCTTCTTCGCCCAGCGTCCAAGCTGGTTCGCCTGGAATCTCATTCTACCGTCTCGCCACGCCCGAGACCTAGCTGTGATCCGCCCCGTGACCGTGCTGTGACCGTCCGTCCAGCGGGCGTTCAGACTCGCTCCCCTCCCAGGTCGGAGCGGGTGCGAACCTGAGCGGCTGCTGCACCGCGGCGCCGAGGGCCTTCGCGTCGCACACGGCCCAGAGGTGCCGCTGAGAGGCTGTCACACCGCCGCCGGGCCGGCTCAGCAGGGATCACTCCGTGCCCGCGTCACGGCCGCTCGGTGTGCCCTGGCTGGTCCCCTCCTCGCTGCCGCGCCCCTCGGGACGCAGCAGCGAGGCAGGACCCACGGCGGCTCCCGGAAACCGCCGCGCCACCGCATCCAGGACGTTCTCCGCATCGATCCAGTTGGTCTCCGCGCGGTCGAAGCTGAGCTGCAGCGCACCCCCTTCGCGGCTGAGCCGCTCAGCCCGCACACCGATGAGCCGGACCGGCTGGGGGCGGGCTCCCAGACGATCCAGAAGGCCCGCAGCCCGGGTACGGATGGTCAGCGCCGACTGCGTCGGGTGGGTCAGTGTGGTGCTGCGAGTCAGAGTCTCGAAGTCGCGATACCGCAGCTTCAGGCTGACGCCCTGCGCCGACAGCCCTGCCGCGCGGAGCCGGGCCGCGATGCGATGGCTGAGCCGCAGAATCTCCTCGTGCAGCGTCTCCGTCGACGACACGTCCTCAGCGAACGTCTCCTCCGCACCGATGCTCTTCTCCTCGCGCTGAGTCTCCACCTCCCGTTCGTCGTCTCCCCAGGCCAGGCGTCTCAGCTGTGCGCCGGCGACGCCCAACCGCCGACGAAGCAGGTCCTCAGGCGTCTCCGCCAGCTGTCGTACGGTGGTGACCCCCAGGCCTTCCAACACTTCTGCCGTGCGTCCGCCCACTCCCCACAGCGCCCTCACAGGCAGGCTGTGCAGGAACTCCAGGCGCCGCGCCGGCGGCACCACAAGCATTCCGTCCGGCTTGGCCCTGGTGGAGGCGATCTTGGCGATGAACTTGCGGTCCGCGATGCCGACCGTGCAAGGGAGCCCGAAGATCTCCCGGATCTCTCGACGAATCCGGGCTCCGATCTCCGCCGGAGACCCCAGTCGCCGTCGGGCGCCGGTGAGGTCCAGGAAGGCTTCGTCGACGCTGAGCTGCTCCACCGTGTCCGTCACCGTAGAGAAGTACGTCATGATCTCCTGGGAGATCTCACGGTAACGGGACTGATGCGGGGCCAGCACCAGCGCCTGCGGGCTGAGCTGCCTTGCTCGGGCCAGCGGCATTGCGGAGCGGACACCGTCGGCGCGGGCCTCGTAGGAGGCCGAGAGCACGACCGAGCGTCCAGAGTCCTGGGCCACGATGAGCTTGCGGCCGCGCAGCTCAGGGCGATCCAGCAGCTCCACCTCGACGAAGTAGGCGTCCATGTCGACATGGGCCAGGACCCGGGGCGTCCGCTCCGGCTGCCGGGTGCGCTGTGCCTGCATGCTCCCAGAGTACTCAGGTCCTCCGACACGTGACGCCCGTCGCCTCACCCGCTCCGCCGCCCCACAGCTCCCGCCCCCAGCCGAGTCCCCGACAGCGCACCGGCCGCCTCCCGACAGACCCTGGCAGAACTCGGCGGACCGGATAGGCTGGCATCCGCCGCGCCGGCCACCCGGCGTCCCCGGCCCCATCGCCCCACCACCAGGAGGTCTCCCGCGTGCGGACTTCGGACTTCATCGCCCACGTCACCGCCTGCGTCGCCGCCCAGCTGAGCTCCCACAGGTCCGAGGTGGCCGCCATCGCTCCGGAGGCCGCCCCGCTGGCCGACTCCCTGGAGGCGATGGCACGCGGCGGCAAACGACTCCGCCCCGTGCTGGCGTGGTTGGGATGGCGGGCCGCCGGCGGTGACGCGGCCTCCCACCCGGCGCTGGACAGCCTCTGTGTGTCCTTGGAGCTCTTCCAGGCGGCCGCCCTCGTCCATGACGACGTCATCGACCGCTCCGACACGCGCCGGGGACTGCCCAGCACGCATCGCCGGTTCGAGACCCTGCACCGCGACGAGCGTCTGGCCGGGGACGAGGGGCACTTCGGCACCGCGGCCGCCATCCTCACCGGCGATCTGGCGCTGTCCTGGGCAGGTGAGTCCTTCGCCGGGGCACTCGTCGAGGCCACGACGCTCCACGGCGCCGAGGAACCTCTGCACGCGGCGCGCCGGAGCTTCCAGCAGATGCACACACAGGTGATCTCCGGCCAGTACCTCGATGTCCTGGCCGAAGTGGCCGGGCCCGCCCCCGATGAGGCCCAGGCGATCGACCGAGCTCGCCGGGTCGTGCGTTACAAGGCGGCCCGGTACTCGACCGAGCACCCCGTCGTCCTGGGCTCGGCGCTGGCTGGTGCGCCTGAGGCCCTGCGCAGCGGTCTGGCCGCCGCCGCGCTGCCCGTGGGCGAGGCGTTCCAGCTGCGCGACGACCTGCTCGGCGTCTTCGGCGATCCCGAGACCACCGGAAAGCCCGTGGGAGACGATCTCCGTGAGGGCAAACGGACCGAGCTCATCGCCTACGGCCTCTTCCGCTCCTCCGCGGACGACGCGGCCGAGCTGGAGACCATGCTCGGTGACCCTGAGCTCTCCGCGGACGCCGTGGCCAGGGCACGGGAGATCCTCACCGCCTCGGGCGCCGTCGCCGAGGTGGAGCGCACCATCGACAGCCTGCTGGAGACCAGCGCCGCAGAGGTCACCAGGCTGCGAGGTGCCGGCGTCGCCGAGGACGTGCTCGACGACTTCCAGGAGGTCAGCGACCGACTGGTGCGGCGCAACCGATGAGCACCGCCGGGACTTCGCTAGGCTGGACCCAGTGAGCACCGAACAGTCGGATCCGTGGATCGGCACCACCGTCGACGGACGTTACGAGATCGAAGACCGGGTGGCCCGCGGCGGCATGTCCACGGTCTATCTGGCGCGCGACGCCCGCCTGGGCCGTCACGTCGCCCTCAAGGTGCTCTTCCCGCACATGGCGGAGGACCGCAAGGTCGTCGAGCGCTTCGAACAGGAGGCTCGCAACGCTGCCCTGATCTCGCATCCGAACGTCGTCCAGGTCCTGGACCAGGGCCAGACCCGAGAGACCGCCTACCTGGTCATGGAGCACGTCCCCGGAGCGACGCTGCGGACGCTGCTCAAACGCGGCCCCATGACTCCTCGGCTGGCACTGACCTACGCGGAAGCCATCCTGCAGGGCCTCGGCGCCGCCCACCGGGCGGGGCTGGTGCACCGCGACATCAAACCGGAGAACGTGCTCGTCTCCCGCGACGGACGGATCAAACTCGCCGACTTCGGGCTCGCCCGGGCCGCCACCCACCACTCGGGCACCAGCACGCTCATGGGCACAGTCGCCTACATCTCCCCCGAGCTCCTCTCCGGGGAGGGCGCCGACGAACGGGCGGACATCTACGCCGTGGGGATCCTGCTCTATGAGATGCTCACCGGCGTGCAGCCCTACACCGGGGACTCCCCGGTCCGGGTGGCCTTCCAGCACGTGAACTCCACCGTCCCTGCGCCCTCATCCACGGTGCCCGGGCTCTCCTCCGCGCTGGACGAGATCGTCCGGGCGGCCACACGCCCCGCCGTCGAGGAACGGCCCAAGCATGCCGACGAGCTGCTCGCACTGGTGGTCAGGTGCCGCGAAGGACTGACCAACGAGGAGCTGGACCATCAGCCGGTCGGCGCAGACCACCCCGCCGAAGAGCTGCGCCCGGGGGCCGATCCCGCCGGCACGGCGGTCATCCCCGGGGCCGAGGGATCTGCGCTCCCCTCCGCACCGGGCGAGGGGGCCGAGACTCGGACGGGATCGGACGCTTCACCGACGGACGCCGGCGCAGGCCCCACTCCCCAGGATCCTGACGCCACCGTCGCGCTCAGCGCCCAGGAGGAGTTCCCCACCCGCGTGGAATCGGACGCTTGGGACGACGACGTGGCCGCAGCCCTGCTGCATGCCCGCTCCGGTGCCACCCTCGATGAGGACGAACGACAGACCGTGGCCGAGGTTCCCACCGAGGCCTTCCGCCTGCCGGAGGCCACCGGCGAGGGCGACGTAGGCACTGAGGACCTCTCGGGCGCCGGCCAGGACGGTGAGCAGGCCCTCGCCTCCGGCCCGCAGGACGAGGCGACGTCGGTGATGTCGCCGGTACGGCCCACCTCCTCCGGCCACGGGCCGGCCGAGCCGACGTCGGAGTTCTCCGCGGTCGGCGCTCCACGGCCCGTTCGAGACCCGGAGGCGGGGGACGCCGATCACGAGGACGGGACCTTCGCGCGTGGACCGGCCACCTGGCTGCGTCGACGCACGGAGTCGTCCGGCGATGATCGGCGCAGACGCCAGCGACCGCTGGTGGACCTGGACCGGCCGACGCCCACACGCACCTGGCTGACGATCGCCGTGATCATGATCTGCGGTGCTCTGCTGGTGCTCTTCGCCTGGTATCTGGGGCTCAGTCCGGACCTGATCCCCAGCCTCGGAGACGGCGACGCCCCCGAGCCCTCGGCGCTGCTGGCCGAGCTGCTCCGGGGCGACTGAGACGCCCGGCCCGCCCACACGGGCAGGCCGGGCGAGGTGGCGACGGCAGGGATCAGATCACTTCACCTGGGTGAGCGCCTCCGCCACCAGGAAGGCCATCTCAAGGGACTGCTTGTGGTTCAGTCGGGGGTCGCACAGCGACTCGTAGCGAGAGTCGAAGGCCGACTCGTCGATGATGTCCGAACCGCCGAGACACTCGGCGACGTCGTCACCGGTCATCTCCACGTGCAGGCCACCGGGGTAGGTGCCCAGGGAGCGATGCACCTCGAAGAAGCCGCGGACCTCGTCCATGACATCGTCGAACTGCCGCGTCTTGTAGCCGTTCTTGGCGGTGATGGTGTTGCCGTGCATCGGGTCGGTGACCCAGACGACCTTCGCCCCCGAGTCCCGGACGGCCTCGACCAGCGGCGGAAGCTTCTCCCGGATGTTCTTGGCCCCCATCCGCGTGATGAAGGTCAGTCGACCCGGCTCGCGCTGCGGGTCGAGCTTGTCGATCAGTGCGAGGGCGTCCTCCGGGGTGGTGCCCGGGCCCAGCTTCACACCCAGAGGGTTGTGCACTCGGGAGAGGTAGTCCACGTGTGCGCCGTCGAGCTCGCGGGTGCGCTCTCCGATCCACACGAAGTGCCCGGAGGTCACATACGGCTCGCCGGTGCGGGAGTCGATACGGGTCAGTGCGCGCTCATAGTCGAGCAGCAGCGCCTCATGGGCGGCGTAGAACTCGGTGCGCTTCAGACCGTCGAAGTCGGCCCCGCAGGCCTCCATGAACCTCACGGCGCGGTCGATCTCGCCGGCGATGGACTCATAGCGCGCGTGGGCAGGGTTCTCCATGAAGCCCTTGTTCCACTGCTGGACGGCCCGCAGGTCGGCGAATCCGCCCTCGGTGAAGGCCCGCACCAGGTTCAGCGTGGCCGCAGAGGTGTGGTAGGCCTGCACCATCCGCTTGGGGTCCGGGTGCCTGCTCTCCTCGGTGAAGTCGAACCCGTTGATGATCTCCCCACGGAAGCTCGGCAGGGTCACCTCCCCCCGGGTCTCCATGTCCGAGGAACGGGGCTTGGCGAACTGGCCGGCCATGCGGCCCATCTTCACCACGGGCAATGAAGCGCCGTACGTCAGCACCACGGCCATCTGCAGCAGAGTCTTCACCCGAGCGCTGATCTTGTCGGCGGTCGCACCCGCGAAGGTCTCGGCGCAGTCACCGCCCTGCAGGAGGAAGGCCTCGCCCTGAGCCACCTTGGCCAGCCGTCGCTTCAGCTTGTCCACCTCACCGGCGAAGACCAGCGGAGGGTTCGAAGAGAGTTCACCGACGGCGGCGTCGAAGTCCGGGTGGTCACGCCAGTCCGGCTGCTGTCTGATCGGCAGTCGGCGCCACTCGTCGAGACCCGGATAGTCGGCGGCACCGGTGTGGAGGATCTCTCCGGGCGCGGTCAACGGGGTCTGGACGGGGGTCTTCTCTGGCGTAGTAGTCACGTCACCAGCCTAGCCCGGCGTCGGCGGCCGGCCCAATGCGACCATGGGCAGTCCAGATTCTGGACTGACGCGCCACAGCCCTGGGCCGGCCGCCGCGCCCGCCGATCCCCGGGTCAGTCCTTCCGGTCGGCGGCCGCCTGGGCATACAGGTCGTCGACGACCTCCGCGTAGTCCTTCATGACGCTCGGACGCTTGATCTTCATCGACGGCGTCAGATGGCCGGACTCGATCGTGAAGTCCTCCTCCAGGAGCCGGAACGTGCGGATCGACTCCGCGCGGGAGACCGACTCGTTGGCCCGATCCACCACCGACTGGACGTGCGCAACGATCTCCTCCCGCCGGATGAGCTCTCCCATGGGCGTCTCCGGGTCGATCCCGTGCCGCTCGAGCCACTGCGGCAGCGTCTCTCCGTCCAAGGTCACCAGAGCGGCGACGAACGGTCGCCCGTCGCCGACGACGACCACCTGGGAGACGATCGCGTCCGCACGGATCTGGTCCTCCAGCTGGGCCGGGGCGACGTTCTTGCCCGCCGCCGTCACCAGGATCTCCTTCTTCCGCCCGGTGATGGTCAGGAAGCCGTCATCGTCCAGCGACCCCAGGTCGCCGGTGCGGAACCAGCCGTCCTCGGTGAAGGCCTCGTCCTTGAGCTCAGGGCGATTGCGGTAGCCGCTGAAGACGCAGACGCCCTTGCCCAGCACCTCGCCGTCGTCGGCGATCCGGACGGCACAGCCCGGCAGGGGAACTCCGACGGTGCCGATCCTGTAGTTCTCCGGCGTGTTGACCGTGATCGGGGCGGTGGTCTCGGTGAGACCGTAGCCTTCCATGATCATCACCCCGATGCCGTGGAAGAAGTGCCCCAGCCGCGCCCCGAGCGGACTTCCGCCCGAGACAGCATGCGTCACCCGCCCTCCCATCCGGGCATGCAGCTTGGAGTAGACCAGCTTGGAGAACAGCTTGTGCTTCAAGTTCAGCCCGAAGGGGACCTTGCCGGCCTGCTGAGCCTTCGACCAGTCGATCGCCGTCTGCGCCGCCTTGGTGAAGATTCCGCCCTTGCCCTCGGACTCGGCCTTCATCATCGCGGCGTTGTAGATCTTCTCGAACACGCGCGGCACGGCCAGCAGGAACGTGGGCCGGAAGGTGCCGAGGTCGTCCACCAGCTCCTTGATGTCGGCCGTATGGCCGACTCTGGTGCCTGCCGCCACGGACAGCACCGAGATGAACCGGGCGAAGACGTGGGCCAGCGGGATGAACAGCACCGTGGAGGAGTCCTTGTTGACCACGTGCCCCAACGAGTGCGTGGTCTGCAGAGACAGCTCGGTGAAGTTCCCGTGGGTGAGTTCGCAGCCCTTCGGACGGCCGGTGGTCCCGGAGGTGTAGATGATCGTGGCGAGATCGGACAGGCCCGCCCGCGAGCGCCGTCGCTCGATCTCCGCGTCCTCCACCTCGGCCCCGGCCGCCCGCAGCTGATTCAGGTCGTCGTTGTCCAGGCGGAGCACGCCGGCCGGGATCTGCAGCTTCTCCTGCGAGACCGCGCGATCGACGACCTTCTCATGGGAGGCCGAATCCACGACGACGAGGCTGACCTCGGAGTCCTCGACGATCCAGGCCACCTGCGCCGGCGAGGACGTCTCGTAGATCGGCACAGTGATGCAGCCTGCGTACCAGATCGCGAAGTCGAGCAGAGTCCACTCGTAGCGGGTCGGGGCCATGATCGCGACCCGCCCGCCCTCATCGATGCCCCGAGCGACAAGACCCTTGGCCAGGGCCACGACGTCGTCGCGGAACTCCCGGGCCGTCACGTCGGTCCATTCCCCCGGGGACAGCTGTCGCCCGAAGAGCACGTTGGTCGGGTCCTGCTCGACCTGGCGCTCCAGCAGGTCAGTGGTGTTCAGCTCCGCAGGGACCTCGATGGCCGGGGGAACGACGTTTTCCTTCACGACGGGACTCCTCTGTCTCTGTCGACGGACCGGGGCGGGCCGGGAGCTCGTTGCCTGCCCCCGACCGGTATTTCTACTAGGTAGTAACGACCTTGTGGTGCGACTCACACTAATGAGTCGACCGGGGTCCTGTCCACGTGGGCTCCGGACCCGCTGCGCGTCCGGGCCTCAGGCGTCCGACTACACCTGCGCGCCGTCGCCGGATCCGCTGCGGTGGCGCGGCATCTGCAGGAACAGGGTGACCAGGCCGGCCAGAATGACACCGATCAGCACGGGGGCCGTCCAGGACGGCATCGTCGCCGGCAGCCAGGTCAGCACCAGGAGAGCCACGAGTCCTCCGACGGCCAGCACGGCGCCGAGTACGACCCCCGGTTTGGCGCCGGCCAGCGGATTGCGTGGATTGGGCGGCCGGAAGTCGTCGATCTCCTCGAGCGCTTCGTGGTCCACGGACCAGTCGCGCGGCCCCTGGCCTGCTCGGCCCACGGGCCGGGAACCTCCTCCACGGCTGAAGATGGCACTGGGCTCGTCATCACGGTGTCGGGTCATGCGTCCTCCCCTGAGAGTGTCGGCGTCATAGGCTGGCCCGCCTCCGCCTCGCCCCGTCGCGCGGCGGCGAGGAACTCGAGCGTCAGCCGACCGACAGCGTCGGCGTCATGGTCCAGGGTGGCGACGTGGAGCGAGCGCTCCAGCACCACCTGGGTCAGGTTCCCCGGATCCATCCTGTGCACCAGAGTATCGGCTGAGGCCCGAGGAAGGACATTGTCCGTCGCCGATCTCAGCAGCAGCACCGGTGCGCGGACGAGGTCGAGCTCCCGACGAACGTGGGCGACGATCCGCCCGAGAACGGCCACGCCGCGTACGGGGGTGCGGTCATAGGCCTCCTCCACCACCCCAGGTTTGGCGATGTCGCCCGCCACGGGCGCCACTGAGGGCAGGACTCCCCCGGCCAGTCGAGCGAACCCGAGCTGCAGGGGCTTGAGCCGCAGGCAGGGATTGATGGTGACGGCCGCGAAGGGCGCGCGCCGGGCGGCCACATGCATCGCCAGCGCACCACCCATGGAGAGTCCGACGACGGCGACGTGCGACCGTCGCGCCGCCAGGCGGTCCCAGCCCGCGAGGGCAGCGCGCAGAATCTCCCCCGCAGACGTAGCATTCAGGTCCTCCCATCGCGTGCCGTGCCCCGGCAGAAGGGGCACCTCGACGGCGTACCCCGCCTCTCGGAGCACCTGGGCCACCGGCTCCATCGAGGCGGGCGTGGAGGTGAAGCCGTGGAGCAGGAGGACTCCGGGTGCGCCCGGCTCGGGCCGCTCGGGATCATCACGCGTGTGAGGCATGGCACCACAGTAGCCGCTGGTCCACGCACTACAGTGGAGCTCGGATGAGGACGGGGCCCCTGCGCGGTCCGCCCTCTCCGGTCGTCACTGCCCCTGTCCGCCCAGGAAGGACTCCTCGGCCCGTGTTCTACTACGTCGCGAAGACCTTCGCCGTCGGCCCGGCGGTCAACGCCGTCTTCCGCCCCTGGGTCAAGGGGCTGGACAACATTCCGGAGGAGGGTGCGGCGATCCTCGCCTCGAACCACCTGTCCTTCTCGGACTCCGTCTTCCTGCCGGTGAAGGTCCCCCGACCGGTGCGCTTCCTCGCCAAGAAGGACTACTTCGTCAAGCAGGGGCCCACAGGCTGGGTGACCAGGAAGTTCTTCGACATCACGGGGCAGATTCCCATGGACCGCTCCGGAGGGCGAGCCAGCCAGGACTCGCTCAACGCCGGAGAGCGCGCCCTGCGCGAGGGCGCCCTGCTGGGCATCTATCCGGAAGGTACGCGCAGCCCGGACGGACGCCTGTACCGGGGCAAGCTCGGCGTCGCCCGTCTCGCCCTGCGGACCCAGGTCCCGGTGATCCCGGTGGCGATGATCGGGACGGACAAGGTCCAGCCCATCGGCAAGAAGCTCCCGTCGATCCGCCGGGTGGGCGTGATCATCGGGGAGCCGCTGACCTTCGAGGCCTATCACGACAACGCCGAGGACCGCTTCGCCCAACGGGCGGTGACCGACGAGATCATGTATCAGATCATGCGCCTCTCCGGGCAGGAGTACGTGGACAAGTATGCGGCCGATGTGAAGCGGCGCATGGAGTCTGGGGAAGGCTGACACCAGGGCCCCCGCACCGGTCCGCGGTCTGGACGACGCCGACACGACGACGCCGGGGAGCCCCGTTGGGGCTCCCCGGCGTCGTCGCACGAGCGGCGCTCGGCGGCCGGTCATCCTCGGGCCAGACGCCCTCGGGTCGGCCGATGATCACGGCGTCCGTCAGACGCCGGCCTCCTCGAGGATGCCGCGGCACTCCTCGAAGGCCGCGTCCTCGGCCCAGGAGTCTCCACCCTCCTGATGCTCCACCAGCGTGCGCTGGATGACGCAGTAGGTCGGCTTGCGCTCGTAGTCCCCCTCGTGCAGGGTCGCGTCGCCCTCACCCGGGAAGGTCCCCGGCACCCAGCTGTGGGCGTCCAAGGTGCCCCAGATGGTGAACGAGTTGCAGTTATCCACCTCCAGGCAGGCCTGCAGGACGGTCTCGAACCGTTCGGCAGCGCCGGCGCGGTCCTCATCGTTCATCCTGTCGTCCTCGCCGACGTCTCCGCGGACGTCGATCTCGGTGACGGCCGTATGCAGTCCCAGGGCGTCGAAACGCTCGAGGTTCTCCTGGTAGGTCTCGTCGAAGCCATAGTTCATGCTCAGGTGAGTCTGGGCACCGAAGCCGTGGACCGGGACGCCGCGCTCCAGCTGACCTTGGACGAGGTCGTAGTAGGCGTCGGACTTCGCGTTAACGCCGTCGACGTTGTAGTCGTTGTAGAACAGCAGCGCGTCAGGATCCTCCTCGTGGGCCCAGCGGAAGACGTCGTCGAGGACCTCGACGCCGAGCTCGCGGATCCAGATGTTCTCCTCGTCGCGGATCGTGGCGTCGGCGTCGTCTCCGAAGATCTCGTTGGCGACATCCCACTGCTGGATGCAGCCGGCATAGCGAGAGACCACAGTCCGCACGTGGTCCTCCAAGATCCCGCGGAGCTCTTCGGGGCTGTGGTCTCCCTCCTCCAGCCAGTCGGGGTTCTGCGAATGCCAGGACAGCGCATGACCTCGGACGTCCATGTCATGAGCCTGGGCGAACTCCACGACGGCGTCGGCGGCCTCGAAGTCGTAGACCCCCTCCTCGGGGTGGACGAACTCCCACTTGAGGTAGTTCTCATGAGTGATCGAGGAGTACTCCGCAGCCAGATGCTCCTGGTAGCCGTCCTCCCCGAAGAACGGGTCGGTGCTCCCCTCATCGTCGAAGTGGCCACCGCCGGCCGCCACATTGCCGATGCGGATGCCGTCGTCGCTGTGGGCGCGCAGCGAGTCCCGGCCGGCGTCGTAGTCGGTGCGTCCGCCCTCCGGAGCGAAGGCGCACTCCGCGGCCCCGGCGTCGTCACCGCCAGGCCGCCCAGGATTGTCCGGCTTGCCGGGATTCTCGGGGCGTCCGGCATTGCCGGAGTTGCCCGGGCTGTCGGGGCGCCCGGCGTTGCCGGAGTTGCCCGGGCTGTCGGGGCGCCCGGCGTTGCCGGAGTTGCCCGGGCTGTCGGGGCGCCCGGCGTTGCCGGAGTTGCCCGGGGCGCTCTGCTCCTGCGCACCGTCCGGACTGTAGGCCGCAGCCGGCTGCGCGGCAGCCGCGCCCAGTGACACCGTCAACAGCCCGGTGCACAGGGCGGCGGCGAGTCGCCGCGTGGTGGTCTGCGATGGCATGAGTTTCCTCCTGAGATCGAGTGCTCGGTCAGACATCCAGGAGTGGAGCGCTCTCACTGAGCGGCGACCTGAGCCGGGCCCGCCTCGTCGGCGCGATGTGATCCACCCCATGTTTTGTCTTCCCAAGAGACTATTTATGGCAAGCCCCTGTGTCAACCATCACAGAGTTCCGTCTCTCTGCCTCGCAGACGCAGAAGGGCCCCGGAGGAGATTCCTCCGGGGCCCTTCTCTCGGCTCGTGCGCGAGGGGGGACTTGAACTGACCTCGACCCTCTCGCGCCTCGAATCTCGACGGGGCGTTCTGCCGCGTAAAATCAACGATCTAAAGCATCTCGCCTGTGGATAACTCCACCGCGGTACCCCGGGATACACGTTGCTTAGCACTTTCGTTAGCACTTTTCGCGGCCCGGGCGACGCCAACGCCTGTCCCGCTCAGGCTGGCGGTCGGCAGCCCGCAGCGACGGTACTCGGACGCGTTCACTCCGAAGTAGCGGCGGAAGATGATCGCGGCATGACAGCGACTGAGCCATCCGACCTGCCGGTAGATCTGGCTGATCGGCTGATCAGTCTCACGCACTACTTTAGCCATGCGCCGCGCACGCAGGATCGACAAGAACGTGTGCGGGGTGACACCGAACGCATCCAGGAAACCTGCGCGAACTGGTTCGGCGATAGACAAGCGTGCGTAGCAAGTTCCGAATACGACCCCTGGGTGTTCAAGGCACGTTGTGCCCGGCGGCCTGAACGAGTCCATACCACTCGCCGCGGGTCAGCGGGATCTCCGAGCCTGCCGCGGCGTCGGTCACGCGCTGGGGTTTGGTAGTGCCGAGCACGACCTGGATGCCCGCGGGATGGCGAGTGATCCAGGCACTGGCGATCGCGATCGGTGTCACCTGGTACTTGTCGGCCAGCCGGGCTAGTTCCTCGTTGAGCTCTGCGTAGTCCGGGGAGTCGAAGAACACGCCGTCCTGGAAGCCCTTCTGGAAGGGCGACCATGCCTGCAGCGTGATCTTGTTGATCCGTGCGTAGTCGACGATGCCGCCGCCATCGCGGGTGATCGATCCCTCGAAGCCGGTCATGTTCGAGGTCAGACCCTGAGCGATGATCGCCGCGTGGGTGAGCGAGAGCTGCACCTGATTCGCCACGATCGGCTGGGTGACCGCAGTTTTGAGCAGGTCGATCTGACGCGGCGTGTGGTTGGAGACGCCAAAGGCGCGCACCTTGCCGGAGGACTCCAGGTGATCGAAGGCGCGGGCGACTTCCTCGGGTTCGACCAGCGCATCGGGGCGGTGCAGCAGCAGTACATCGAGGTAGTCGGTGTTCAGCGCCTTGAGTGATTCTTCGGCGGAGTTGACGATGTGGTCGTAGGACTGGTCGTAGCCCCAGGGGTCGGCGATGATGCCGGTCTTGGTCTGCAGCGTGACCTGCTCGCGCTCTGACGAGCTCAGTTGCAGGGCTTCGGCGAAGCGGCGCTCGCACAGGTGGGTGCCGCCGCCGGGGTGGTTGAAGCCGTAGAGGTCGGCGTGGTCGAAGAAGTCGATCCCGGCCTCACGCGCGGTGCGGTACAGCTCGCGGATCTGCTCATCGCTGCTGCCGGCGATACGCATCATGCCCGCGATGATGCTGGGCACCTGGGTATCGGTGTGTCCGAAGGGGACGGTCTTCATGGAACTCCTCGTCATGATTCGTCGTGGTTCGTCGGCTGCGACTTACGATGCGGGGTCGATGCGCAGGATGCGGTCGTCGCCTTCGCCGGGGTCGCCGCGCCCGTCAGTGTTGTTCGTCAGCACCCACAGCGACTCATCGGGGGCGATGGTGACATCGCGCAGACGCCCGTGCTCATCGACCAGATGCTCGCTCGACGAGCCCAGATCATCCAGCGGTACCTCGATCAGCCGGGAGCCACGCAGGTTCGCGATGAAGATCGACTCCTCGGTCACCGCGATGCCGCTGGGGCTGGCCACGGCCGGTTCCCACTGCTGCAAGGGGTCGGTGTAGTCGCTGTCTTCGGCGATGCCTTCGACCTCTGGCCAGCCGTAGTTGCCGCCTGGCTCGATGACGTTGAGCTCGTCCCAGGTGTCCTGGCCGAACTCGGAGGCATACATGGTGCCCTCTTCGTCCCAGTCGATGCCTTGGGGGTTGCGGTGGCCGTAGCTGTAGACCAGGGAGCGGTCGAAGGGGTTGTCCTCCGGGACGGTGCCCTCGGGTGTCATGCGCAGGATCTTGCCCGACAGTGAGTCGAGGTCCTGGGCGTTGGATGTGGTGCCGGCGTCGCCGGCGGTGGCGTAGAGCATGCCGTCGGGGCCGAACGCGATCCGGCCGCCGTTGTGGTAGCCCGCCGCCGGGATTCCGTCGAGAATCGTCTCCGCCTCCCCGAGGCTGAGCGCGCCTGGTTCGCCATCGATCGGGTAGCGGGTGATGCGGTTGTCCGCATCGGTGGTGTAGTAGGCGTAGAGGTAGTCCTCATGCACCGCGATGCCCAGCAGCCCACCTTCACCGCGGGGTGCGACCTCGTCGATGACGATGATCTCCCGGGCAGCGCCGTCATCGTCGAGTTCGACGATGCGACCGGTATCGCGTTCGCTGACCAGCGCCGTGTCTTGGTGGAAGGCGATCGACCAGGGAGCAGCCAGCTCTTCGGCGACCGTGGTGAGCTCGTCGGTCTGCTGCTCTGGGGCGCTCTCGGACGCTACAGGGTCAGACGGAGCAGACCCGGTTTCCGGCTCTGCCGAACACGACGAGAGAGCCAGGATCGCGGCCAGGGCCAGGGTTACGCGGCGCGCTGTCGTGGGGATCACGAGGTCACCTCGATCGTCACCGGCTGCGAGCTGTCCCATCCGGACAGTAGCGACACATCGCCGTGAATCTCACCGATCCGCACGATCCCGGTGAACCGGGGCACGTCGGTGTAGTAGAGCACGACGACCTCGTCGGGGGCGTAGTAGCCGATCGTGCCTGCCGGGGCACTCTCACCCTCGGGCATGCCCTCCATCGTCAATGGCTGGGGCGGCTCGGCGGTGACTTCCTGTCCGCCGTAGTCGGAGAAGTCCAGCGTCAGCGGCAGCTGCTCGATGAGGTCCTGTGCGGCGGGATTGTCCCACAGCACGGCATCGAACTGGTCCTCGCCGACGGTGATGCGGATCGGCGTTTCGGCCATGGTCTCCTCACTTTCGGGCGCCGGTGTTTCTGACTGAGCCTGCGTCTGCTCCTGTGACGGGGTGGGTGTCGCCGACGGCGGGGCGTTCTCCTCGGCCGCGCAGCCTGCCAGGCTCACTGCCAGCACCACTGCTGCCAAGGAGATGCGCGCACGCCGCCTGGACATCATTCGCCGACGAAGACCCGGAACTGACCGCGGTTCTGATGCAGCTCCCAGATCCGCTCGGCCAGCGCGTCGGGCTCGTGGTCAGCATCCCCACCGCCGATGCCGCGCGGGATGATCAGCTGACCGACATGGATGCCCTCACCGGTCAGGGCGTCATGGAGCATCTGGCCGTAAGCGCTCTCGGCGGCGAAAGCCACCGAGGTCCCGGCCACGCCTCCGCTGGGGGTGACGGCACTGCCACCGTTGATGAACAAGATGGTTCCCCGGCCCAGCTCCCGCAGACCCGGCAGCACGTGCTGGACGGCGGTGACCGGCCCGTAGACCGACTGCTCGATGGGGCCGACGAGATCCTCGGCGGTGGTCTCCAGCTCCGGTTTCATGAACTCCTTGGCCGGCTTGGGGCTGTACTGCAGCACCTCGATCGGGTCCAGGTCGTTCGCGGCGGCATCCAAAGCCGCTCCCAGGGCCTGCGGGTCACGGGCGTTGGCCGCGTATCCGCGGGCGGTGATGCCCTCGTCGGCGAGCTCCTTGGCGAGAGCGTCGACGTTGTCCTGACTGCGCGAGATGAGCGCGACGGAGAATCCTTCACGGCCGAACCGGCGAGCGGCGGCCTGGCCGAGACCCGGGCCGGCTCCGATGATGGCGAACGTGGTCATAGATGATCACTTTCCTCTCTGATCGACGGAATTCGATCTCCACCGTAGGCACGCAGCAGCTCTACCTGGGAGACCCTGGGAGTACCCCCATCACCAGGGACTCCCACCACGGCCGCAACAGTGATGCCATAGATCCTGGGCTTCGCTGTGCCTGCTGCTATTTCTCGCGTGTGAACGCAGCGAGCCCAGACATCATCTGTTTCCTACCGAGAGAATCACTCCTTTTCCCATGTCCGAAGAAACTGCGCAGGCGACGCCTGTCTCGTCCCGGCTGCCGCTGGTGGTCTATGTCCTCGCCGCCGGGGTGCTCCTCATGGGCACCACCGAGTTCATGGTCGCCGGCATTCTGCCCGAGATCGCAGGCGACCTCGGCGTCAGCGTGGCCAACGCCGGGCTGATGATCACCGTGTTCGCGATCGGGATGATCGTGGGCACCCCGCTGATGGCCATCGCGACCCTGAAACTCCAGCGTCACCTGACCCTGACCCTGTCGCTGGTCGTGTTCGCGATCGGTCATGTCGTGGTGGCATTGACGGAGAGCTTCCCGTTGATCCTGGGCATGCGGTTCGTCACCGCCCTGGCCACCGGCGCGTTCTGGGCAGTGGCAGCGGTGGTCGCCGCCAAAGCCGTCGGAGCCAAACTCAGCTCGCGGGCGCTGGGGATCGTGCTCGGCGGTGGCATGCTCGCCAACGTCATCGGCGTGCCGCTCGGCGCGTTCGCCGGGCAAGCCATCGGATGGCGCGGACCGTTCTGGGCGCTGGCTGTTCTCGCGCTTGTGGCCGCGGTGGTGATCCTCAAGCAGGTGCCCGCCGATCCCAGCGACGCGCCGCTGCCGTCCCTGAAAGCTGAGTTCTCTGCCCTGCGCGATGGCCGGGTGTGGCTGGTGTTGGCCGGCTGCGCGATCGTGTGCGGCTCCTCCCTGGCGGTCTACAGCTTCATCTCCCCGCTGCTGACCGAGAACACCGGCCTGGCCGCGTCCTCAGTGCCGTTGGTGCTGCTGGCCTATGGCGTCGGCGCGCTCATCGGCTCCAATCTCGGCGGCCGGATCGGTTCCTTCCGCCCCTACGGGGTCCTGTTCACCTCCGCCACCGCGACCCTGCTCGTGCTCGTAGGCCTGGCGCTCTTCTCCCAGGTGACGGTGATCACGGTCGTCCTGGTGTTCGCCCTGGGCCTCTTCGGCATGTCGACGAACCCGATCCTGATCGGCAAGGCCGTCACCTACGCCACCCAGGCACCGACCCTGGCCTCGGCGCTGGCGACCTCGGCGTTCAACGTCGGAACCGCCATCGGATCTGCGATCGCCGGTATCGCCCTGGAGTCCGCGCTGGGCGCGACCGGCCCGGTCATCGTCGGCGCGGCGATCGCCGCGCTGTACTTCCTGCCCCTGGGCGTGCTCATCGTCAAAGACCGCCATCCCGTCCGGAAGGCCACCCCGGTCGCCGTCTGAGCCACGCCCCCTCCCTCTCACCTGTTCTGTCACAAAGGAGAATCCGATGCGCACCGTCAACGCCTACGCCGCATTCGCCCCCGCCGATCCGCTCGCTGCGACCACGATCACCCGGCGTGATGTCGGTCCGAAGGACGTGCTGATCGAGATCGCCTGGGCCGGGGTGTGCCACTCCGATATCCACACCGCCCGCGGCGAGTGGGGCGAGATCGCCTATCCGCTCGTCGTCGGCCACGAGATCGCCGGCACCGTCACCGAGGTCGGCGCAGAGGTGACCCGGTTCGCGGCCGGGGAGCGGGTCGGGGTCGGCACGATGGTCAACTCCTGCCGGGAATGCGACAGCTGCCGTGACGGGCTGGAGCAGTATTGCCTGAACGGCAACACGCAGGCCTACGGGTCGGTGGATCGCGACGGCACGATCACCCAAGGCGGCTACTCCACCCATATCGTGGTCGACGAGGACTTCGTCCTGCGCCTGCCCGAGCAGATCCCCTTCCACGCCGCCGCGCCGCTCCTGTGCGCAGGGATCACCACGTACTCGCCGCTGCGGCACTGGGGCGCGGGCCCGGGCAAGAAGGTAGCCGTGGTCGGGCTCGGCGGGCTGGGCCATATGGTAGTCAAACTCGCCAACGGTCTCGGCGCGGAGGTCACCGTCCTCTCCCGCACCCTCGCGAAGCAGGACGACGGGCGGCGCCTGGGCGCAGACCACTACTACGCCACCGAGGACCCGGCGACCTTCACCGAGCTGGCGGGCACCTTCGATCTGATCGTCAACACCGTCAGCGCGCCCCTGGACATCGACGCTCACCTCTCGCTGCTGGCCCGCGACGGCGCCCTGGTCAACGTCGGGCACCCGCGGACCCGCAGAGCCTGCACGTGGGCTCCCTGATCGGCCGGCGACGCACCTACGCGGGCTCAGCCACCGGATCGATCGCCGAGACCCAGGAGATGCTCGACTTCTGCGCCGAAAACGACATCGCCCCCGACGTCGAGGTCATCGCCGCCGATCAGATCAACCAGGCCTGGGAACGGGTACTGGCCTCGGACGTGCGCTATCGCTTCGTCATCGACGCCTCAACCCTGGCCTGACCCAGGACACCACAGAACGGAGACGTGATGGCACGCATCCTGATCACCGGGTCCTCGACAGGCCTGGGCCACAGCGCCGCCGAGGCGCTGCTCGACCACGGCCACCAGGTCACCGTGCACGCCCGCAACGAAGAGCGCCTGGCCGCTGTCGGCGATCTGATCGACCGCGGCGCGAGCAACGTCACCGGAGACCTCGGTGATCTCGGCGAGACCGTGCAGCTCGCCGAGCAGGCCACCGCTCTCGGCGCCTTCGATGCGGTCATCCACAACGCCGGAGTCATCGACGGGTCGGGTCTGCTGCCCGTCAACGTCGTCGCCCCCTACGTGCTCACCGCACTCGTCCCGGCCGGTCGGCTGATCTATCTCAGCAGCAGCATGCACCGCGGCGGCAGCCCGGATCTGACCGGGATCGACTGGACCGGGGCACGCCCGAATAGTTCCTACTCCGATTCCAAGCTGTTCGTCACTACCCTGGCTGCTGCGGTGGCGCGACTGCGGCCCGAGACCGTGGTGCACACCGTCGATCCGGGCTGGGTGCCCACCCGGATGGGTGGCTCCCAGGCCAGCGATGACCTGCGCGAAGGCCACCGCACGCAGGTCTGGCTGGCCACCACCGACGATCCCGCCGCGCTGGTGAGCGGAGGCTACTGGCATCACCACCGCAGGCAAGAGCCCCACCCGGCCGCGGGCGATGACGCCTTCCAGGATGCGCTGCTGGCCAGCCTGACCGAGCACACCCGCATCGCCCTGCCCCTGTCCTGATCTCCGCACCCGTGATAGCGGATGAGCGCTGCCGGGGAACTCGACCACGCCCGGGAGCCGTCGGCCCGAGGACGTCCCGTCTGTGTTGCTCAGGTGCGCGTCGGCCCTGACTCACTCGTCGTCTCTTGCGCTCGCATCTCCGAGAGCTCAGAGGCGGCCCAGGAGGCGAGCAGCGCCATCCGCTCGGCGGAGTCCGACCCCGGCTCAGCGGTGTAGATCGTGACTGTCAGACCGGGTTCGGCTTCCATCTGCATACCCTCGTACGCCAGGGTCATCTCACCGACCACCGGGTGATGGAAGGTCTTGAACCCGGAACCGTGGTGGCGGACGTTGTGGGCTCCCCAGCGGCGACGGAACTCGTCACTGCGGGTGGAGAGTTCCCCGATCAGATCGTGGAGTTCCTTGTTATGCGGGTCGCGGGCGGCCTCGGTGCGCAGGATCGCCACGGTGACATCGGCGAAGGCATCCCAGTCTGGGTAGAACACCTGGGCACGGTCATCGAGGAACGCGTGCCTGGCGATGTTCGGCGGTTGACCGGGCATGTCGTAGAGCTCGGAGTAGAACGCGCGGGCCAGTGGGTTCACCGCGAGCAGGTCCATGCGGCCGTTACGGACGAAGGCGGGGCCGGTGGTCACCGCGTCCAAGGCCCATTGCAGGGCCGGATGCGGGCTCCAGCACTTCGATGGGCGCTTCCGGGGAGGCCGAGCGACTGGATTAGCCGCATGGGCCAGGTCGAACAGATGGGCTCGCTCGGCGTCGTCGAGGCGCAGGGCCTTGGCGAGGCTGTCGAGGACCTCCGGGGACGCGCCGCTGATCGCTCCGCGCTCGATGCGAGTGTAGTACTCGACGCTGACCCCGGCCAGGGTGGCCACCTCGCTGCGGCGCAGGCCCTTGACCCGTCGGTTGGTCCCCGCTGGCAGGCCGACCTGTTCGGGGGTGAGCTTCTCGCGGCGAGTGATCAGGAACTCACGAACCTCGACTCGGTTGTCCATACCACCACCGTAGGCCACGCCACGGTCGTGAAGGAGACCCTGACGATACCCCCCTGGACGGGGACTCCCATACGCGTTGAATCAATGATGGAGTATATGCAGATCAATCTGAGACGACGAGACAAAAGGAGTGCACATCATGCGTGGTGTCATTATGGACGCCCCCGGTCAGATCAGCGTGACCGAGCGCGAGGACCCGCAGATCATCGACCCTACCGATGCGATCGTGCGGATCACTGCCGCGTGCATCTGCGGCTCAGACCTGTGGCCCTACCGCGGTGTGGAGCCGGCCGATCATCTGCTCATGGGCCACGAGTACGTCGGCATCGTCGAGCAGGTCGGCGACGAGGTGACGACCGTGACGCCCGGAGATTTCGTGGTGGGTTCGTTCGTCATCTCCGATGGCACCTGTGAGATCTGCCGAGCCGGGTACCCGTCGAAGTGCGTGAATGCCGAGTTCGTCCACGGCGGTATCGGCACTCAGGCCGAGAAGGCTCGCATCCCGTATGCCGATGGCACCCTGGTCGCCACGCCCGGTCAGCCCGATGAAGATCTCATCCCCTCGTTGCTGGCTGCCTCCGATGTCCTGGGCACCGGCTGGTTCGCTGCCGATGCCGCTCAGGCAGGCCCCGGCAAGACCGTCGCGGTGGTCGGCGACGGAGCAGTCGGGCTGATGGGGGTGCTCGCGGCCAAGCAGCTCGGGGCTGAGCGGATCATCGCCATGTCCCGGCATGCCGACCGGCAGGCCCTGGCGCGTGAGTTCGGCGCGACCGACATCGTCGAGGAGCGCGGCGAGGCCGGTGTGGCAAAGATCAAAGAACTCACGAACGGGCTCGGGGCACACAGCGTGATCGAGGCTGTCGGCACGGAGGAGTCGTTCATGCAGGCCATCCACGCCGCCCGCGGGGGTGGACATGTCGGTTTCGTCGGTGTCGCCCATGAGGGCGTGAAGCTGCCGATGGACGAGGTGTTCTTCGCCGAAGTCCACCTCCACGGCGGTCCCGCTCCGGTGCGCCGCTACCTGCCGGAACTGATCGACCTGATCTGGAAGCGCGAGATCAACCCCGGCACGGTCTTCGACCTCACCCTGCCGTTGGATCAGGCCGCGGCAGGCTACGAAGCGATGGTCGAGCGCCGCGCGACCAAGGTGCTGCTCACCCTCTGACTAGTAGTCGGCGGGCTCGATGCCGGCCGGTTCCTCGTCGCCGATGCCCGACTCTGAGGCTTCGGGCAGGATCACAATGCATACCAGATTTGACAGGAGTGTCTTCTATGTCCATCACGTTTGACTTCACTGACAAGACCGTGTTCATCACAGGTGCCGGCAGCGGTATCGGCCGGGCGACTGCGGAGGCCTTCGCCGCAGCCGGCGCCGATGTCGCGGTCACCGGCACTGAGGAAGAGCCGCTGCGCGAGACCGCGAAGCTCGTCGAAGGCTACGGCCGGAAGGCCCACGTCGCGTTGGCCGACGTCACCGACAGCCACAGCGTCGAGCAGGCTGTGAAGTCCGCCGTCGAGGCGCTGGGCCCGATCGATATCGGCGTGAACAACGCTGGTATCGAGCAGCCGCCGAAGCCGCTGACCGAGACCAGCGACGAAGAGTGGGACAAGCTGATTGCGGTCGACCTGCGCGGGGTATTTGTGGCGATGAAGCAGGAGATCCTCGTCATGAGCGAAACCGGGGGCTCCATCGTCAACATCTCCTCCGGTGCCGGTGTCATCGGCATCAAGGGCCAAGCCGCCTACGCCGCGGCGAAGCACGGCGTCCTCGGGCTGACGAAGTCCGCAGCTCTCGACTATGCCGATCAGGGCATCCAGATCAACGCGATCTGCCCCGGCATCATCGAAACGCCGATGATGGGTCGTTTCTCCGGCGGCACCCCAGAGGGCCGGGCCAGGGTCATCGCCCAGGAGCCCATCGGCCGCATGGGCACGCCCGAAGAGATCGCCTCGGCTGTCCTGTGGCTGTGCTCCGACCTCGGCGGCTTCACCATCGGCCACGCCCTCGTCGTCGACGGCGGTCAGACCATCGGCATCAGCTAAGGAGCACGTTATGAGCAACGTCCTCATTGTCGGCGCGAACGGCCGATCCGCTCGGCAGATCATCCCGCGCTTGGCCAAGCAGGACGACGTCGCCCTCACCCTCTTCCTGCGCAATCCCGAGCGTCTGTCCGCCGTTGCCCCCGAGACAGCGACGCTCGTCGCCGGCGACGCGCACGACCGGGACGCGCTACGCAATGCACTGGCCGGGCAGCACATCGTCATCGTCGCGCTCGGCGGCAGCGATCTGGACGAGACCACCGCCAATGTCGTCCGCGCTGCGGAGGAGACTGGTGCCGGCCGGATCATCACGATCAACGCCGGAGGCGTCTACGACGAACTGCCCGAGCCCTTCAACACCTGGGACTACGAGCATGCCGGGGCGACCCGACCTGTCAACCTGCGCGCAGCCGAGGTGGTCGAGCAATCGTCGCTACACTACACGATTCTGCGACCGGTCTGGCTTACCGACAAGGACACCACTGAGGTCCAGCTCACCCGCAAGGGCGAGACGTACAAGGGCACTGAAACCTCACGGGCAAGTCTGGGAGCGTTCATCGCGGGTCTCGTTGCAAACCCCGAGGAGTACGTCGGCGAGAACCTCGGCATCACCCAGCCCGGCACCGAAGGCGACAAGCCTGCTGCGTACCGATGAGTTCGCCGAAATGGGGCACGTTCGAGAGAGGCATTGGAGCGTATTCTGGCGCTGGTCCAGTCCAAGCACCACGCCGAAGATCGTCCTTCGCAAGAGGAAAAGTTCCGAAGCGCGCACAGGCTTGCCAACTCTGACCACGTGCCGATCCTCACCACCAGTCCGCTTGGACGGCGAAGGTATATGGGTTGCCGACCAGCGCGGTGCGGATGACCGATGCGTCTAGCACCCGGAACCGCCCTACCTCCGTTCTGACTATGGCAGACGACGATTCACGGGCGTCCATGTGCTCACTCGGTGATCGGCGTGAACCCGTCTTTGATGCGAAGCACGGGGCGGCCCACGTTGGTGCCTGCCGCTATCGCGCTGACGACCTCGGGCAGCTCAGATACGGGGTACTCGGTCGTCAGGAGATCGAGGTGCTGTGGTCGTAAGTCATCGCTCAGGCGGTTCCACAGCTGCCGTCGTTCCGTGATCGGCACCTGCACGGAATCGATGCCGTGCAGAGTGACCCCGCGCAGAATGAAGGGAAGCACGGTCACCGGAAGAGATATCCCGGCGGCGTTCCCGCTCGCGGCGACGTGGCCACGGTATTTCAGCGTGCGCAGTATGTGCGCGAGCGTTTCCCCTCCTACCGTGTCGATCGCCCCGACCCAGGAGGCCGATTCCAGCGGTCCGGACTTTGCGTCCGGATCTTCAGGGATGCGACCGATCACCTGTGCCGCGCCCAGCTTCCGGAGCAAGTCGCCTGCTCCGTCCTTACCACTGGAAGCGGTGACCGTGTATCCCAGCGAAGCGAGGATGTCGACCGCGACAGTGCCCACACCTCCGCTTGCTCCGGTCACCAGTACCGGGCCGTCATCGGGACGTATCCCGGCGTCGAGCAGGGTCACGACGCTCATTGCGGCGGTGAACCCTGCCGTCCCCAACGCCATCGCATGCCAGGTCGTCATGCTGTCGTGGAGGGGAACGACCCACTCGGCGGGAACTCGGGCGTATTGCGCGTAGCCGCCGGCTCTCGCCGTGCCGAGCTGGTAACCATGCGCGACAACCGGCTGCCCGACACGCAGCGAAGCGTCCGTGGAGCTCACCACAGTCCCGGCGAGATCGATCCCCGGAACGATGGGGTATCCGCGCACTACCTTCCCGTTCGGTGTCAGCGCGAGCATGTCTTTGTAGTTGACCGTGGAGTATTCGACTTCGATGACCACCTCACCCTCAGGAAGAGTGGAGCTCTGGATCATCTGGGGCGCGAAGGCAATTTCGCCACCCTGGTCTTCGGCGACAACGGCCTGAAAAGCTTCCGGGAGCACTGCTTCTACTTCACTCGTCCCACTCATGCATCTGCCCCGATCATTGCGTCCGTGGCAGAGAACTCGTAGACGACGTCATGGAACGAATTGACGGCGAAAACGTAGCTGAAGTGCAGGGGCTCCTCGCCATCGTTCCTGATCCCGTGCTCGCTTCGAGAGGGGATAAACACGACGCTGCCCGCGGACACGGGATAGGGCACTCCGTCGATGGTGACTGTTCCCTGGCCGGACGTGATCAGGTAGACCTCCGCGGGGTCGTGGCGGTGCTGCGCGAGCCACCCGTTGACGGGGACCTCGGCGCTGCCCGCGGTGAAGCTGTGGGCGTGGAGCTCGCCGTCTCCGAGCAGCGTGCGAAACGAGATCAGCCCGCGGTCAGGGTGATCCCATGTCTCCACTGGTGCGGACATGGCTGTGGCGACGAAGGGGTTGGGGGTCATGGGCACCTCCTTGCGGCGGAGTTAGATAGCTTCCGCCTCGGGCTCATAAGGGTTCTGGTCACCACCCACAGGTGCAGAGCCGCTCACCGATGGTGTCGGAGTACGGACTCTCCACTGGGGCGTTGAACACCAGCATGACACCCATGCTGCGGTAAGAAAAGTTCGCTCTACTACCCCTGTGATGTAGTCTGGCTGAATGCCAATGGATGCGCATCGCCTACTGGTCCTTCGAGCGGTCTCGCGCACCGGGAGCGTCGCCGCAGCCGGCCGCGCACTGCACCTGACACCCTCGGCCGTCTCCCAGCACCTCGCCAGATTGGAAGCCGAGGCAAAGGTCGAGATCATCGACAGGACCAAACGCGGGGGCGGGCGCCCTGTCACATTCACCGTCGCCGGCCGCGCCCTGGCCGAACAAGCAGAAAACATCGCTCAAGCTCTCGTGACAGCAGAGCGAGAACTCGATCGCTACCGACACCGCCGGCATGGAACCGTCCGGATCGGCGGCTTCGCCAGCGTTCTTACTGCCCTCGCGGCACCCGTCGTGGCGAACCTGGCGATCTCCGATCCTGAGATCGAGCCAGAGATCTACGAAGTCGACGAAGACGAAGGCATCGACTCACTGAGAACGGGTGCCCTTGACCTCCTTCTCGCCGAACGCACACACCCGGATCGCGAGATGCATCTGCGTGGCCTGCAAGAGACGTTCCTGCAGCGCGACCCCTACCGAGTCGTCGTTCCGGCAGCTTGGCCCTTCGAGATGAGCCAGGTTGAGCTCTTGAGTGCGCCATGGGTGACCTCCGACGCAGAGAACGCATCGCGGAGAACACTCGAACAACTCTGCGCAGAGAACGACCTGCGACTCCACGTCGCCCACCGATGCCGCGAGTCCGGAACGATGCTCAGCCTCGTTGCAGCAGGCCTGGGAGCCGCACTGGTTCCTCAGCTCACATTGAACCGGCAGATGCCATCGCAAGTGCGTCTGGACAGCGGACGACTCGAAGTCGGCGCCCGCGGGCTCAGCGTGCTGCGCACGCGTACAGGTGCCGCCTCGCCAACGACTTCCTACATCGTCGACCAACTGATCGGACTCGCGACGCATGGCGGCTCCGAATAAAAGATTCGGGAAGAGCGGCCCACGCATTGGGGTGCATCATTTCCGCTGTGCTGCCATCGTCCAAATGGGTTAGGAAGCACGCCCCTTTCGCTGATGCCGCCCACTCGTCTCACGCGCGACATCAGACGCCTTGCTCGGCCATTGGTCTCCGCTAGCTCCACACCTTCCATACGCAGATCGCTCCTTGCCGCCGACTCCTGTTTCTCCCGCATGCCTCTTCTCTTCTCTTCTGAATGGACGTATGCTACCATGGTAGGTAACAGAGTTGCTGTACTAGAAACATCAGGTGGTGATCCTCATGCATGGCGGCGTGATCCTGTTCCGGGGAACCGGAGCCGACGCGCGCCGTTATGTCGAGTCTGACCGTTCCCGCGCCGATGACTACTACCTCGGCGACGACGCCTCCGTTGCGCAGTTCACGACCCTCGACAGTGAGGGCAACGTCACCGCTGCGCTCGGGCTCGACCCGGAGGCCTACGCCGGATGGGTGGACTGGACGAACCCGGTCACGGGCGAGTCGATGGGAAAGCCGCGACTGCCGGGTCAGGGGCGGCAGGGGTCGCCGCGGTTCGCGGAGATGGTCGTCAACGCCCCGAAGTCCTTGACGATCGCCGCGGCGTTGCACCCGGAGGTCTCCGATGCTCTCGATCTGGCGCAGCAGGACGCGGTAGCGGAGATTCAGCGATGGATTGCCCAGCACTCTGTCACTCGCGTCGGCCCGCGTGGGAAGCAGGAGGTCGTGCCCGCCCGCGAGGTGCAGACGGTGGCGGTGTCGCACCGCACGAGCCGTGCGGGTGATCCGCATCGGCATATCCATTTCCAGATCGGCACCCGCGTGCAGGCGGCCGGGAAATGGCGTGCGCTCGATACGGCGGCGTTGTTCAAGCAGCAGGGCGCGATCCGTGCCCTCGGCACCGCCGTCATCGCCGCGCACCCCGAGCTCGCTTCGGTGCTCGATCGTCACGGCCTCACGCTCGACACGATGACTGGGGAGGTGGTCGAGCTCGAACGGTTCAACCCGGTGATGAGCAAGCGCGGCGAGCAGGTGCGCAAGCATCTGGAACGGTTCGAGGCCGAGTGGGAGGCGGCGCATCCGGGCGAGACGATGGGGCCGGTCGTCTCCGCCTGTCTCGCGGCGAAAGCGTGGGCGCACGAGCGCCCCGCGAAGAAGCCCACCACCCTGCACGAAGAACAGGCGTGGATCGCGGAGTTGCGGGAGGCCGGCTACGACTCCGACACGTTGCAACGACCAGCCCCACGTGCACGAGTAAGGCTCGATGACCTCTCTGTGCAGGAGGTGGCGAGTCGTGCGCTGGATCGGTGCGCGGCGGGCGGGTCGGCGTGGACGCGGCACACCGTGCAGGAGCACGCGACTCGCATCATGACCGACTACGGCGTGCACGCAACCCCTGCCGAGATTCGCGAGTTCGTCAGTATCGCAACGGGGTTGGCGTTGGAGGATTGCTTCTCGATCCTCCCGCCCGGCGCACCGACCCCCGAGCATGTTGCGCACCTCACGAGCCTGCGGGTGGTGCAGGCCGAGACCGAGCTGCGCGACCTCCTCACCCAGCGCACGCCGAAGCGCGAACCGCGCCACCCCGACCTGGGCGCGACCGCGCACGCGCACGGCCTGGACGCCGGGCAGACAGTCGCGGCTGCGGCAGTGGCATCGCGTGATCCGCTCGTGGTTGTGGAGGGTGCTGCCGGGGTGGGCAAGACCACGATGCTCGGCGCGGCAATCGAGGTCGCAGCGCAGCACGGTCGGGCGGCGCGGGTGGTGGCGCCGACGTTGCGTGCCGCGCAGGTCGCGCATGACGAACTCGGCGTGCCCGCGACGAGTGTCGCAGCGCTCGTGCACGCCCACGGCTGGCGCTGGAACGACGACGGCGTCTGGACGCGCCTCACCCCCGGCGATACCGACCCGGAGACGGGCCGCACCTACAACGGCCCGAACAGAGAGGCGCGGCTTGTGCGGGGTGAGCGGGTGATCGTGGACGAGGCTGGAATGCTCGACCAAGACACCGCCCTCGCCCTCTTCACCATTACCACCGAAGCAAAAGCAACGGTCGCTCTTGTTGGGGATCGTGCGCAGCTTCCCGCGGTCGGGCGTGGCGGGGTGCTCGATATGGCCGCGCAGATTCGGGGGCGCACGTTCGACATGGCCGAGGTGCACCGCTTCACCGGCCCCGCCTACGCCGACCTCACCTTGCAGATGCGCGACAGCCGCGACCCAGGCGACGTGTTCGACCGACTCGCACAGCAGGGCCTCGTGCGGCTTCACGCCAGCAGCGAGGACGCGCACGCCCATGTCGCCCGGCAGCGGGAGGATGGGGAGGCGGTGACGGTGAGCACGAACGACGAAGCCCGCACCGTCAACGCCGCCATCCGCGAGGAAAGGGTCGCTCAGGGTCTCGTCGACGACACCCGCACCGCCTACGGCAGCGACGACCTCACCATCGGGGCGGGTGATCTGATCCAGACGCGGCAGAACGACTCCGGTCTTGGGGTGGCGAACCGGCAGCAGTGGCTCGTGCAACGAGTTGAGGACGACGGTGCGCTCCGCGTCCGCGAACACGGGAACGGGCGCAAGCAGCAGCACACCGTACGCCTGCCCGCCGAGTACGTGGCCCAACACGCGCACCTCTCCTATGCGGCGACCTCCTACGGGGTGCAGGGCGCGACCGTGGCCGGAGCGCATACGCTCCTCACCGATACCACGAGCGCCGCGGGCGTCTACGTCGGCATGACCCGTGGCCGCGAGACGAACCTGCTGCACGTCGTCGCGGAAGACGAGGCGGATGCGCGGGCGCAGTTCATCGAGGCGATGGCACGCGACCGCGCCGACCGCGGCCTCACCACCGCCACCCAGCGCGCCACGGAAGCCGTAGCCGGGCTGACCGACGACGGGCCGGTGAAGTTCGTCAACGAGGAGATCGCCGTGCTGATGCACCGCGCCCAAACTGCCGAGGCACAGGTGGAACGGTGGCAGCGGGTCGGCACCACTCTCGCCGACCTCCGCGAACGCGAGGGCGCGACGCGGGAACGGGCACACGCCGCTGAGGAAGCAGCGAAACAGCGTGTCGCGGAGGTACGTGCCGAGGTCGCCGCCCCGATCGTCTCAGCGGCAGAGGCGGCGCTGAGCGGCTGGCAGGACGCCGACGCCTCCGCGCAAAGGGCAAGCGATCAAATACAGGCGGCCTCGTGGTTTGGGAAGCGTCGCGCCCGCACCGACCACGAGACCACCCAAGCCCGCGCCCAGCAGGCACGCCAGCACCTCACGGACGAGTGGGGCGGCCCGCCAAGATGGAGTGAGACGAGTGAGGCGTGGGTGCAGCGCGTCACCAGGCCGCTGGTCGACGCCGACTCTCGCGTGACCGACGCCGAGCACGAGCACCGGGAAGCACGCGATGCCCTGATCGGTCGGCCCGAGCAGGCGCAGATGGCTCGGTTGGCCGCGTACGCGCGCGTGTTCGGCACAGACAACGTGCTCCGCAATCGACAGGGCTACCTCAGCGCCAATCCCGCCCAGCAGGGGGCGCGGGCGGCGCAGGCCGCGAAGCAGGCGCGGGAGGAAGCCGAGCTGCTCGCCACCCTCACCCCGGCTGAGGCGACGGCGAGGATCGAGCAGACCCGCGCTGAGCAGGACGCTCGCATGGCACAGCGTGCCGAGCGTGAGCGCGCGCTTCTGCACGATGTCGAGCAGGGGCACCGCACCACTCCCCGCCCTGAGGGGCCGGGTCTGAGCCTTTAAGAGAGCGCGTTATCGTCCGAGGGTCGGCGGTTCGCGGCGGCTGGTCGGGCCGGAGTGTTCCGGCCAGTCCGGCAGCTCAGGCGGCGCTGCGGGCCGTCTTTGGGGCGGCAGTAGCCCGTCCGGGAGCGCCCGTTCCAGATGCGTCCGCCGTGCCCGTTGTTCCCGTTCGAGTTGACCGAGCGGTGCGCCGGGCGTCTGGGTCAGGGTGTGGATCATGGTCTGCGCGTTGCCTTGGAGGCGGACATAGGCCGGTGCGGTTTCCTGTCCGAGGTAGCCGGGGCGTGCCTGGGCTTTGGTGAACACGGCGGCATAGTCCTGCAACCAGTCGAACGCCTCACGTACGTCCAGGGGGCGGTGCTGTTCCCGGCGGAGCGCATCTGCTGCCTCAGCAGGCTGTGCCCATTCCCCGGCGTCGGTGCGGGCGTTGTCGAACAGGAGCTGTTCGCGGGAGAACACCTGCATCCGTTGGACGTGCGGGAGTGCTTCGAGCGCGGCCACGACACCCGCCGACCCTGCCAGGGCGGACTCGTGGGCTTGGGGCGGTGTCCAGCGACCCACGGCCGGGTATCCGGCGTCGAGGGAACGCATCTCCGCCGACAATCTGGATACCGCGGCCGGGGTCGCCACGGCGACGACCTCGACCCGATACCCGGCTTCGGCGAACCGGATTGCGGGCTCATCGCAGATGAGGGTGTAGCAGGGGTCTGAATCCTCCAGTGTCCAACAGTGCTCGGGTGATGTAGTTAGTGAGGTTTCGGAAGCCCAGGGCGGTGCCGCGTAGGTGCTCCAGCCGTCCGTTGATCGCCTCAGTGGGCCCGTTGGAAGTGCCGGGCCTCTCGAAATAGGCCAGGATGTCGACTGCCCGGCGGTTCAGGGTCCGGCCCAGCTTCTTCAGCTCGACCAACCTGGCGGGGATCCCGCGCCGCAGCGAGCTGATCACTTCTTCGAGCATCGCCTTGCCGGCAGGCTTGGAGCCGCACCGGTAGGCGGCGACGACCTTCTGATACACGCTCCAGGTGGCCTCGACCTCGACATGCTCATCAGAACCGAAGACTCGATCGAGCTTCTCGCCCTGGTTGAGGGTGAGCAGATCGGCCCCGGTGCGCAGCGTCTTCCGTGCCCCGTAGAGCGGATCTCCCGATCGGCCCCGGTGGCCGGTGGTCTCACGCTGGATGCGTTGCCGGGCCTGGTCCAGGGCGTCGCCGGCCAGTGCGACCACGTGGAAGGGATCCATCACCGCAGCAGCCTCGGGCAGTTCCTCGGCTGCGGCGGTCTTGAACCCGGAGAATCCGTCCATGGCCACCACCTCGACCCCAGCGCGGAATGCTGTGCTGCGGGCGGAGAGCCAGGTGGTGAAGATCTTCTTCGAGTGTCCTTCGACCATGTCCAGCAGCCGTGCTGGACCGGTTCCATCACGGATCGGGGTCAGATCGATGATCACGGTCACGTAGTGGGATCCGCGGCCGGTGTGGCGCCAGCAGTGCTCATCGACCCCGATCACCGCGACCCCATCGAACCGGGCAGGGTCATTGATCAGCAGCTGACGGCCGGCGGCGAGCACCGCCTCGTTGACGGTGTGCCATGAGCAGTCCAGCGCGGCGGCGACGCGTGCGATCGACATCCTGTCGATGACTACAGACTTCAGCGCCCAGAGTACCGCGTGCCGGGAGAGCTTCGCCCGCGGGGCCGCAGCCTCGGTGGTGTCCTGGCGCCAGACTCGGGCACAGTCGCGGCACCGGTACCGGCGCACCCGCACCCACAGGGTGGTCGGCCGCCACCCCAGCGGCAGATGCGCCAGGCGACGGACCACCGTGCCGCATGGCACCCCCTCTCCGCCGCAGGCCCGGCACCACGGATCATCGGCGGTGACGCGACATTGAAGCACTGCTCTCTCGGGTTCGAGGTGCTGGCCGGTGACGGTCAGGCCGAGCGCGTCGACCATGCAGAAGGTGTCGAGATCTGGGGCGGTGAACGTAGGCTGGGGCACGTCGAGGTCTTCCAGGTGGTCAGTGTAGGAGCTTCCATCGTCGGAAGGCCTCGACCTCTATCCAGGCACCGCCACGCCCAGACCATTGGGCCCTGCCTCTACACCCTCATCTGCGAAGAGCCGGATTGCGGTGGCGGTGACCATGCCCGCGTCGCGGAACGTGCCCTCCAACAGCACCGAGTACCGATGCGCGAGCGCGTGGTCCAAGGCCAGGCTGACGAGGCCGCCGGAGACGGGGGCGGTCGCGGTGGGCATCTCGAGCGGTGCGTGATCGGCCAGGCGCGCATAGTCCGGGTGATACTCGCGCAGATCATCGCCGGTGATCTCGACCAGATCATCGGCGGCGTGCTCGCGGAGGATCACCTGTTGTGCCCGTGTCTTGCCCGCTGCCGGTTGTCCGCCGAGGAGCACCAGCACGGGGGCGGCTTGGTCGGGTGCGTGTCCGGTGAAGAGTTCGTCGCGGGCGTCAGCGTTGAAGACCTGGGTGAGCCAGGCTTGGGAGCCGACCGGTTCGGTCACTCGGTGCCGGTGAGGGCGAGCTTTTCCAGCCGCCACACTTCGTCTTGCGCGATGAGCCCGGCCCGATCGTCCGCGTCCAGCGCACGCACTTGCTGCTTGACCAGGCGGCGGCGCGCGGCCCAGTGGTCGCGCTCGGCATCGTCGGCGGCAGTGTTCTTGCGGGTGAGGAGGATCGAGGAGAGCACCGAGGCGGTGTGCCGGGCGATGTCGTAGAGCATCGCGTCGGAGACGTGATCGAAGTCGGCCCGTGCCTGCGGCGGCTGGGTCAGGATGGTGTCACTCATGCGTTCCTCCGTTCCTCTCTACCCATGAGTTTACCGCGGTGGGCTGACCGTGCCCAGGGCGGTGGTGCCGAATCGGCACGCCCGGCCCCGCCTCATTGATCGTCGGGGCGGGCGTCGGCGAACAGGGCGAGGAACTTCTCGCGCGGGATCACGACACGGCGGCCGAGCTTGACCGAGGGGATGGTGCCCTCGTTGATGCTCGTGGTGATCGTGCGGGGATCGACCCCGAGCGCTTCGGCGGCTTCTTTCCGGGTGATGACCAGGCTGCGTCGCCTGCGCAGGTCTTCCATGTCGAGAGTGCTCTGCCGCATCATCACACCATCCGTTCCAGTTACGCGCGCGAGGGGTGCATACCAAGATAGAACGACAGGGCTTGCACTGTCAAGCATAGCGTTGTAGATTTCTTGCATGGAAACAGAACGGGTGCGGGGTAACCCCGCAGGCATCACGAACACGCACGTCGCCACCAACATCCGCACCGCCCGGCAGGCGATCGGCATGGACTTGCGCACCCTCTCAGACGGGATGGCGCAGGCCGGGCGGAAGCTCTCGCCATCGGGGATCAGCAAGCTCGAAGCCGGAGACCGCCGCGTGGACGTGGACGACCTCACCGTCATCGCGTACCTGCTGCGCACCACCCCAGCCGCGCTCCTGACGCCACCGGACGAGCAGACGACACTCACGGGCGTACCCGACGACTACGAGCCGGAAGAGATCGACCGATGGATGCGCGGGGAACTCGTGCTCACCGACGAGGGCCTGTTCAACTATTGGCAGCAGGAATGGGTGATCTGCACCGACCGCATTAACTACCTCGAAACCACGCTCGCGGGCATGACCGCACCGAGACCGGACGAGCCGGAAAAGACGCGAGCACACCCCAAGACGATCGCCGCGTATCAAGAACGCCTCGAAACCGCGCGCGAACGCGCGCGCGTCATCCAGGAACGTGGGGTGCAGATCGACCCCGAAGGGCGTGTGTTCAACGCCGCCGACTACAGCGCGAACTACGCCGACACCCACCAGCCCGGACAAGTCACCGCGAGGAAGACACTCTCATGACCACAAGGAAGCAGCCCGACCAGCCCAGCGGCGGGGGTGAGAAGCAGCAGCGGCGCTCCCGTTCCCGGCAGCCCGGTTCGATCCAGGACTACGACACCGACAAGGGCAAGCGGTGGCGGTTCCAGATCTACGTCCTGAAAGACCCCGAGTACCCCGAGATGGGATCACGACGCCTGACCCGTTCCGGGTTCACCAGCACCGACGAGGCCAACGACGCCTTGCAGGAGGCGTTGAAGCAGCGCAAGCAGAACGAGAAGTTCGGCAACAAAGTACCCACACTCGGCGTCTACGCCGACGAGTGGGCGGCGGGGTTGAAGCTCGCAGCGTCCACGATCAAGGGGTACAAGAAGATCATCCGCAACCACATCAAGCCACAGCTCGGCATGATCCGGCTCGACAAGCTCACCGCCACGAGGATCGCCCGCCACTACCGCGACCTGGAGAAGTCGGGGCGCAAGGACGAGTACGGCAAGGGCAAGCCGCTGTCGGCCAACAGCGTGCATAAGGTGCATGTCGTGCTCGGAGCGATCCTCGACGCCGCGATCGACGACGGGCACCTGACGGTGAACGCGACGAAGAAGAAGCGCACCGTCAAGGCCCCGACCACGAGCGAGGTACGAGCGCAGAAATCCGAGATCATCACCTGGACAAGCGAACAGCTCGCCCGGTTCCTCACCTGGAACGAGGACGAGCTGAAAGACGAGCTGTTCCCGCTGTGGCGACTTATCGCCTACACGGGCATGCGCAGAAGCGAAGCCCTCGCCCTGAAATGGTCAGACATCAATGCGAAGCGGATGACGGTCAGCATCCGCCGCGCGGTCGATACCGACGACTGGACGAAGACCAAGCCCCCGAAAACTGGCAACGCGCGCGTGATCGACGTAGACGAGGACACCCTGAAAGTGCTCGCCTCCTACAAGGTCGCCCGCGCGGAACTCTCGTTCACGCTCGCTAAGGCCGACGCCTACGTGTTCGGCGACGATGACGGAAAGCTGCGCTCACCCGACGCGATGACGAGCCGCTGGGATCGCCGCATGAACTGGCTCACCAAGAAGTACGACTCCATGCACCGAGTCACGATCAAGGGGCTGCGTCACACCCACGCGACCCTGCTGCTCGAACTCGGCGAGCACCCCAAGGTCGTCCAGGAGCGTTTGGGTCACTCGACGATCACGACGACGATGAACATCTACTCCCACGTCACCCCGACCATGCAACGGTCGGCTGTGACCCGCTTCGCCGCCCATCTGGGCAAGGCTTAGCACTTTTTCTAGCACTTCTGACGAGAACGACCCCCAACCCGAGAGATAAAATCCCAGGTCAGGGGCCATTTTCCATTCGTGCGCGAGGGGGGACTTGAACCCCCACGCCCGTGAAGGCACTGGCACCTGAAGCCAGCGCGTCTACCAATTCCGCCACTCGCGCGAGCTGCCATCCAGGAAGCTTCTCGGCCCGTTATCCCACCGTCACCGGCGGGCCTCGTTCCGTTCACTCCTTCGAACAGCGATATCCATCCTAACCACAAGCGTGGCCCATCGCCTAATCGAGATGATGTGACGCCTGACACGCCGTCGACCCACCTGTCAGCGGGCCTGCCGAGACCTCCTCAGCAGCTGAGGACGAAGGGGCCTCATCGCGCTGACCAGGGCGTCAGCCCTCCCCCACGACCCCCACGACGACGTCCGCGGACTCCAGGATCTCGGCCGGGATCTCCAGCCCCATCGACTCAGCAGCCTCCGGATTGACGTGGAGCTCGTGGTCCTCTGCGGTCTCCACCGGCATCACAGCCGGGTCCTCGCCGTCGAGCAGGATGCGCAGCGCCATCTGGCCGGACTGCCGTCCGATCGCGTGGTGATCGACCCCATAGGTGGCCACCGCTCCCCGCTCCACCGAATCGGCGTCGGCGGAGAACAGCGGGATCTGCCGCTGCTGGCTGAACTGGACCACCGACTCCAGGGCGGAGACCACCACGTTGTCCGTGGGGATCCACAGCGCGTCGACCCCGTCGAGCGACTCGACACCCTGCTGGACCTCCGCCGAATTCGTCACCGTGGCCGTCCGGAGGTCGAGCCCCAGCTCCTCTGCGGCCTCCTCGGCCAGGTCGACCTGCACCTGCGAATTCGTCTCGCCCGAGGCGTAGAGGATTCCCACGGTCTCCACCGATGGGTCGACCCGGGTGATCAGCTCGAGCTGATCATCCACGGGGTTCAGGTCAGAGGTCCCTGTCATGTGTCCCCCAGGCTCCTCCCAGGAGTCGACCAGACCCGCCGCCTCGGGATCCGTGATCACCATGAACAGGACCGGGGTGTCGCCGCCCTGAGTGGCTGTCGCCACCTGCTGCGACTGCGAGGTGGCGATGGTGGCGATGAGGTCATGGCCCCCGCCCGCCAGCTGCGCGGCGATCGTCGCCTCGGTGGATGCGTCCCCCTGAGCATTCTGCTCCTCCCAGTCCACCTCCACTCCGGCCTCCTCGAACGCCTCCTTGAAGCCCTCGCGTGTGGCGTCCAGGGAGGGATGCGCGACCGGCTGGGCGATACCGATCGAGAAGCTCTCCTCCGCCGAGCCGTCTGCGTCACCGGCGCCTCCTGCGTCACCGGCGTTGGTCGCCCCGCAGGCGCCCATCAGCAGGGCGAGCACAGTCAGGCCCGTCGATCCCGCCGCCCGAGGGCCCGTCGATCCGCCGACCCTGCCGTTCCTGCGTGCTCGGTTTCTGCGCCCGGTTCCGCGCATCCTGGTCCTCCTCTGCTCCGACGGAGGTCGATCGTCCAAAGTCTGGAACGAGCCTGCGCTCCCTGACCCTCACGAGACCGACCCAGTGATCAGCACATATGCTCCCACGGATGGCAGGATCGCCGACCTGTGCAGGCGCCGACCGCTGACGGTCCGGGTCGATCAGACTCGATAGACTCGAGTCGTCATGCCTGAATCCACGCGCACCTCCTCACGACGCCCCTCGCGATCCTCCGCACGGGGCAGGGGCCCCCGTCCCGCCGTCGAGCGCCGACAGTTCTCGGTCGAGGAGCTCAACTATCCCGCCGCCCTGCCCGTCACCGGGGAACGGGAGACGCTTCTGGAGGCGTTGCGAGAACATCAGGTGATCGTCGTCGCCGGTGAGACCGGATCCGGGAAGACCACCCAGCTGCCCAAGATGTGCCTGGAGCTGGGGCTGCAGCACCGCGGAGTCATCGGGCACACCCAGCCCCGCCGACTCGCGGCTCGCACCGTGGCGGAACGGCTCGCTGACGAGCTGGACACCAGCATCGGCGCCGACATCGGCTACCAGGTGCGCTTCACCTCAGAGGTCTCCGAGACCAGCGCGGTGAAGCTCATGACGGACGGCATCCTGCTCGCCGAGCTGCGTCGCGACCCGCTGCTGCGCCGCTACTCTGCGCTCATCATCGACGAGGCCCACGAGCGCAGCCTCACCATCGACGTCATCCTCGGCTACCTGAAGTCCATCCTGCCGAAGCGGCCGGACCTGAAGGTGATCATCACCTCCGCGACGATCGACCCGGAACGGTTCGCCACGCACTTCAGCTCGGATCCGGAGCATCCGACAGTCCCCATCATCGAGGTCTCCGGACGCACCTATCCGGTGGAGGTCCGATACCGGCCCCTGCGCGACGCCGAGGACCCGGAGTCCGAGGACGAGTTCGACGATGCGTCCGCCGGAGCAGGCTCCTCCGAGGAACGCGACATGATCGACGCCGTCGGGGACGCCGTGCAGGAGCTCGCCGAGGAGCCGGACGGCGACATCCTGATCTTCTTCCCCGGCGAACGGGAGATCCGCGACGCCGCCGACGCGCTGGCCGACGTCGTCCGCCGCGACCGTCGCCTGGCGGGCGCCGAGATCCTCCCGCTGTTCGGCAGGCTCTCCCTGGCAGAGCAGAAACGCGTGTTCACCCCCGGAGGCCGACGACGCATCGTCCTGGCCACCAACGTCGCCGAGACCTCGCTCACGGTGCCGGGCATCAAGTACGTCGTCGACACGGGCACGGCGCGGATCTCCCGGTACTCCACGCGCACCAAGGTGCAGCGTCTGCCCATTGAAGCCATCTCGCAGGCCAGCGCGAACCAGCGCGCAGGACGCTGCGGCCGCACCAGCGACGGCATCTGCATCCGCCTCTATTCGCAGCACGACTTCGAATCCCGCCCGGAGTTCACCGACCCCGAGATCCTGCGCACCTCGCTCGCATCGGTGCTGCTGCAGATGTCCGCCATGGGGATCACGCGCACCCCGGACGAGCTGCTGGACTTCCCGTTCGTCGAGCAGCCCGACGCGAAGGCCGTCAACGACGCCGTCCGCCTCCTGACCGAGCTGGGAGCACTCCACGCCGCCGGCACGGGCGGGTCCTCGCGAGGGCCGCGCCGCGGCACGATCACCGACGTCGGACGCGCCCTGGCCCAGCTGCCGGTGGACCCTCGGCTCGGACGCATGATGGTCGAGGCGGGGCGCCACGGCTGCCTCGAGGAGGTCACTGTGCTCGTGGCCGCCCTGTCGATCCAGGACCCTCGCGAACGGCCCGCGGAGACCCGCCAGCAGGCCGACGAGATGCATCGCCGCTTCGCGGACGACACCTCGGACTTCTCCGCCCTGCTGAACCTGTGGCGGCACCTCCTCGAGCAGCAGCAGGAGCTCTCCGGCAATCAGTTCCGGAAGATGTGCCGCCGCGAGCACCTCAACTACCTGCGCGTGCGCGAATGGCAGGACCTGGTGGTCCAGCTCGCCGATCTCGCCCGACAGGCCGACCTGGGCCCGATCGCCCGACCCCGTCGACGCAGCCAGATGCCCGTGGATCCCGCCGCCCGACACGACATCGTCCACCGCAGCCTGCTGTCCGGTCTGCTGAGCCACATCGGACTGTACAACCCGCGCACCCGTGACTACCAGGGCGCCCGGGGCACCCGCTTCGCCGTCTTCCCCGGGTCGGGACTGTTCAAGAAGAACCACGACTGGGTGATGGCCGCCGAACTGGTGGAGACCTCCCGGCTGTGGGCACGCACGGTCGCACGCATCGATCCTGCCTGGATCGAGCAGCAGGCTCCGCACCTGGTCACGCGCAGCCATTCAGAGCCGCGCTGGTCGGCGAGGAAGGGCGCCGCCGTCGCCACCGAGAAGGTCACGCTGTTCGGGGTGCCCGTGGTCGCGGACCGGCAGGTGCTCTACGGCCGCATCGACCGGGAGCTCAGCCGCGAGCTCTTCATCCGGCATGCGCTCATCGAGGGCGACTGGACCACCCGCCACCACTTCGACCGGCGGAATCGTCAGCGGTTCCAGGAGATCGAGGAGCTGGAGAACCGCACCCGGCGGCGCGATCTCAGAGCCTCCGACGACGAGCTCTTCGCCTTCTTCGACGAACGCCTGCCGCAGGACGTGGTCTCGCAGAGGCACTTCGACTCCTGGTGGAAGACCCAGCGCCACGAGACGCCCGAGCTCCTCGACCTCCCCCAGGACCGGCTCCTGGCCGAGACCGCGGAGCAGGTCGACGTCGACGAGTTCCCGGAGCACCTGGAGCTCGACGGCCTTGACCTCGAGCTGCGCTACGAGTTCAACCCCGCCACCTTCACCGACGACGCACGCGGCACCACGGCCGACGGCATCACCGTGAAGGTGCCGGTCCTCTTCCTCAACCAGCTGCGGCCCGAGCAGTTCGACTGGCTGATCCCGGGCCTCCGGACGGAGCTGATCACCCAGCTGATCCGCTCCATGCCCAAACAGCTGCGGAAGAACTTCGTACCCGCACCCGACGTCGCCGCCCAGGCCCGGCAGCGGCTCGAGGAGGAGTTCAGCGCCGGCGAGGATCCGCTGGCGCCGTCGCTGGCCGCAGTGCTCCAGCGCCTCCGCGGGGTCCGGGTCGAGGCCTCGGACCTCGGGCTCGACCAGCTTCCCGCCCATCTTCGCTTCACCTACGCCGTGGTCAGCGAGCGCGGCCGAGTGCTGGACACCTCGCAGGACCTGGGAGAGCTGCAGCTGCGCTTCGCCGAGCAGAACCGCGAGGCCATCGCTCGTTCACTGGCAGCAGGTGACGCCACGGCGTCGACGGCGGCAGAGGCTCAAGCTCCCCACCCGTCCGACGGCTCCCCCGCTGGACACGGAGGCCACAGAGGCCACGGGCCGAAGAACACGCCCTCGGGAGGCCCTCGACCCCGTGGGCGGGCCGACACGAGGCAGTCTGCCTCCCCGGTGCCCACGCAGCGCGAGCAGACCACCTGGACCTTCGGCGACCTCCCGCGTGAGATCACCCGACAGGTGGCAGGGCGCGAGGTCACCGGCTATCCCGCCCTGACCGCTGAGGAGCCCGGTCGCCGGGGGGTCCGCTGCACGATTCAGGACTCTGCCGCCGATCAGCTGCGCATCCACCGACACGGCGTGGTCGCCCTGCTGCAGGAGGTGCTGCCCTCTCCCCAGCGCTACGTCGTCGAGCACCTGAGCAATCGGGAACGGCTGGCCTTCGGCCGCTCGCCCCACGGGACCGTGGAGTCCCTGGTGGCCGACTGCACGACGGCGGCCCTGGACCATCTGGTCCCCGAGGAGCTGCCGTTCACCGCAGAGGCCTTCGACCGGATCTCTCGTCATGCCCGGGCCGAGCTGATCGAGACGGTGCTGGAGCTCACCGACGTCATCGCCCAGGTGCTCGGTGCCGCCGCCGAGCTGCAGGCCCGCCTGGACGCAGCGACCTCTCCGGCCCTGAAGCCCGCTGTGAGCGACATGCAGGCACAGGTGGAGGTGCTGGTGCACCCCGGATTCGTCACCGGCACCGGGGCCGCCCAGCTGCGGCACCTGCCCCGCTACCTGCGTGCCATGGCACTGCGCTTGGATCGGCTCGAAGCCGGTCAGGCGATCACCCGGGACGCCCAGGACATGGCCACGGTCCAGCAGCTGGAGGACGAATACGACGCCGCCGTGGAGGCCGTGCCCTCGCAGCTTCCGGTGCCCGCCGACCTGGCCGCGGTGAAGTGGATGCTGGAAGAGCTGCGTGTGAACCTCTTCGCCCAGCAGCTGGGCACGGCCCAGACCGTCTCCGCCAAACGCATCCGCCGGGCCATCGCTCGGGGGGCGCGCTGAGGAATGCCGCCCTGCGCGGCATTCCTCAGCGCGACGGCGGTGCTCAGCGGTCGGCAGTGGCCCGCTTCTTGTTCCAGACGTCGAAGGCCACCGCGAGCACCAGCACCACACCACGCACCACGTTCTGCGTGGACTGGTCGATGCCCATGATCTGCATGCCGTTGGACATCACCGCCATGATCAGACCACCGATGATGGCGCCCTGCACCTTGCCGACGCCTCCTGTGACGGCGGCGCCGCCGATGAAGGCTGCAGCGATCGCGTCGAGCTCGAACATGAAGCCGGCACCGGGTTGGGCGCTGTTGGAGCGAGCGGAGTAGACGATCCCGGCCACCGCAGCCAGCAGGCCCATGTTGATGAACAGCAGGAAGTTCACCCGGCGGGTCTTCACACCGGAGAGCTTGGCGGCCTGCAGGTTGCCGCCCATCGCATAGATGTGCCGGCCGAAGACGGTGCGCTGGGTGACGAACCCGTAGAGCAGCACCAGCGCGGCGAGCAGGATCAGCACGACCGGCGTCCCCCGGGCGTTCGCAAGGCGCCAGGCGAAGGCCATGATGATGGCCGCCACCAGCAGCACCCGCACAGCGAAGAGCCACAGGGCCTCCACGGGCTGCCGGTACTCCAGCTTGCGCATCCGATTCCGCCACTGGGACCAGGCGAAGCCCACCGCCGCCAGAGCACCGATGACCAGGGTGAAGACGTCATAGCCGGGGCCGCCAAGCAGCCCGTTGAGGAACCCGCCGGCGATGTACTGATACTCCGAGGGGAACGGGGACAGCGAGACGTTGTCCAGCGTCTGCATGGTCAGGCCGCGGAAGATCAGCATGCCGGCCAGCGTGACGATGAACGCCGGAATCCCGACCACCGCCACCCAGAAGCCCTGCCAGACGCCCACGAGCGCCCCGGTGATCAGGGCGGCGAGGACGCCCACCCACCAGGGCATGCCTTCTCGGATCACGACCACCGCCGAGACCGCGCCGGTGAACGCGACCACCGACCCTACGGAGAGGTCGATGTGGCCGGCGACGATGATCATCACCATGCCGATCGCCAGGATCAGGATGTAGGAGTACTGCAGCACCAGGTTGGTCAGATTGCCTGGGCTCAGCAGAGTGCCTCCGGTGAGGACCGTGAACAGCAGCACGATGAACACGAAGGCGATGTAGATGCCGCTCTGGCGCATGTTGCGGGTCAGCAGCTCCCGCAGGTTCGACGTGCCCGTCATCGGTCGGTCTCCTTGGTCATGAGTTCCATCAGCCCCTCCTGGGTGGCCTCCGCGGCATCCACCTCGCCGGTGATGCGTCCCACGGAGAGCGTGTAGATGCGGTCGCAGAGTCCGAGGACCTCGGGCAGCTCGGAGGAGATCACCAGGATCGCCTTGCCTGCCGCGGCGAGCTCGTTGATGATCGAGTAGATCTCGAACTTCGCGCCGACGTCGATGCCTCGGGTGGGCTCATCGAGGATGAGCAGCTCCGGCTCGGTGTAGAGCCATTTGCTGAGCACCACCTTCTGCTGATTGCCCCCGGAGAGCTTCTCCACGACGGAGAGCACGGAGGGGGACTTGATGTTCAACGAGCTGCGATACCGCTCGGCGACGGCGATCTCCTCGTTGGCGTTCACCCAGCCGGCCGGAGCCAGCTTCTTCAGGCCCGCGGCGGTGACATTGCGCCGGACGTCCTCGATCAGGTTGAGACCATACTGTTTGCGGTCCTCGCTGACGTAGGCGATGCCGTGCTCGATCGCGTCGGAGACGTCACGGATCTGCACCGGCTTCCCGTGCATGGACACGGTGCCGGTGATCTCCCGGCCCCAGGACCGTCCGAAGACGCTCATCGCGAGCTCCGTCCGCCCGGCTCCCATCAGCCCGGCGATGCCCACGACCTCTCCGGCCCGGACATAGAGGGACGCGCCGTCGACGACGACGCGATCCGGCTGGGTGGGGTGGGTGACGTGCCAGTCCTCGATCCGGAAGATCTCCTCGCCGATCTCCACCTCCCGCTCCGGGTACATGTGTTCCATGTCCCGGCCGACCATGCCGCGGATGATCCGCGCGGTGGTCTGCTCAGGAGTGGAGCCGTCGTGCATGTCGAGGGTCTCGATGGTGCTGCCGTCCCGGATCACCGTGGTGGAGTCCGCGACGGCGGCGATCTCGCCGAGCTTGTGAGAGATGATGATGCAGGTGACCCCTTCCTCGCGGAGGTCCCGGATGAGCCCCAGCAGGTGCTCGGAGTCGTCATCGTTCAGCGCGGCGGTCGGCTCGTCGAGGATCAGCAGTCGCACGTTCTTCGACAACGCCTTGGCGATCTCGATGAGCTGCTGCTTGCCGACCCCGAGGGTTCCCACCGGTGTCACCGGGTTCTCCCTGAGGCCGACCCGCTCCATGAGCTCCACAGCCTTCACGTTGGTCTCGTGCCAGTTGATCACCCCGGCGGTGGACTGCTCATTGCCGAGGAAGATGTTCTCCGCCACCGAGAGATGCGGCACGAGGGCCAGCTCCTGGTGGATGATCACGATGCCCCGAGCCTCAGAATCATTGATCCCGCTGAAGGAGACCGGCTCCCCCTCCAGGAGGATCTCGCCGTCATAGCTCCCCGCCGGGTACACCCCGGAGAGCACCTTCATGAGGGTGGACTTCCCAGCGCCGTTCTCCCCGCAGATGGCGTGGATCTCCCCGCGCTGGACGGTCAGCGACACATCCGAGAGCGCCACGACTCCGGGGAATCGCTTCGTGATCGAGCGCATCTGGAGGATGGGATCCTCCACATGGGTCCGTACTGTCATTGGTCTCCCTCTCTGCCCCATCGGAATCGTCCCCGGCAGGTCCGTCCGGGGCCGCAGCCCCGGACGGTGCCCTGCGACGACGACGTCCCGACCAGGACCCAGACTCCTGGCCGGGACCTCACCGGATCAGAGCTGGCCGGACTCGACCTGCTCCTCGGTGTAGTAGCCGGAGTCCACCAGGATCTCCTCGTAGTTGTCCTGGAGCACCATCTCGACGTCGAGGAGGTACGAGGGCACGACGATCTCGCCGTTGTCGTAGGTCTCGGTGTCGTTGGGCTCCGGCTCCTCCCCCTGGAGGTAGGCCTCGGCGGCTCGGACGGCCTCCTCGGCCAGCAGGCGGGTGTCCTTGAAGATCGTGGAGTGCTGGATGCCCTGTTCGATCAGGGAGATCGAGGCGATCTCGGCGTCCTGGCCCGTCACGATGGGCATGCCCTCCTCGATGGTGGGACCCTGGCCGTCATTGCGCAGCGCCGTGATGATCCCCCGGGAGAGCGGGTCGGCCGGGGTGAGCACGCCGTCCAGCTCGGTGTCTCCGCTGTAGTGGGTGGTCAGCAGGTTCTCCATGCGCTCCTGGGCCGTCTCCTGCTCCCACCGCTGCGTGGCGGCCTGCTGGATCGTGTCCTGACCGGAGGGGATCTCCAGCGTGCCGTCCTCCAGATAGGGCTCGAGCGTGTCGATCGCGCCCTGCCAGAAGTGGTGGGAGTTGCTGTCGTCCAGCGAGCCGGCGAACAGCTCGATGTTCAACGGGCCCTCGGGCGCATCATCGGCCTCGTCGAAGTTCTCATCCAGGATGCCGAGCCCGTAGAGAAGGGACCGGGCCTGGTTGACGCCGACCTCGTAGTTGTCGAACGTGACGTAGAAGTCCACGTCCTCGGAGTTGGTCAGCAGCCGGTCATAGGCGATCACGGGGATTCCTGCCGCCGCGGCGGCGTCGAGCTGACTGGTCAGTGCGGAGCCGTCGATCGAGGCGACGATCAGGGCGTCGACCTCCTGGGTGATCATCTGATCGATCTGCTGGGACTGCGTGGGGATGTCGTCGTCGGCGTACTGGAGGTCGACGGTGTAGCCGAGGTCCTCCAGCCCCTCTTCGATGTTGCCCCCGTCCTGCAGCCACCGCTCATAGGTCTGGGTGGGCATCGCCACACCCACCGTCATGTCCTCCGGTGCGGCGTCGGCATCTCCCCCGCCTCCGCCGCCTCCGGCGCCCTCGCCCTCACAGGCGGTGAGCAGCAGGGCGAGTGCAGCTCCCGCCCCCAGGATGGTCGTCGCAGTGGAACGCATGTCTCCTCCATTCGTGGCCCTGATGGGAGCCGGTGTGAGTGTCGGACCTGGATCGTCCTAGGTGTTGTCTATCACAGTCCCTGAGCCAGCCGGTGGTATGCCGCGTTCCACCGCAGCTCCTGCGCGAATCCGCGGGTGGTCACGCTCTCATCGATGACGGCCAGCTCCATCTGCGCGATCTCCGCCAGGTCCTCGAAGGCCTCCAGACCCAGAGCCGTGGAGAGCACCGTATGGTGGGCCGCACCGGCGGTGAGCCAGCACTCCGCCGAGGTGGCGAAGTCCGGGCGGGGCTCCCAGACCGCGCGCGCCACCGGCAGGTTCGGCAGCTCCTCGTCCGGCTCGACGACGTCCACCACGTTGGCGGTGAGCCGGAATCGTTCGCGCAGATCCGCCATGGCCACCACCACGCCCTGTCCAGGGTCGGTGTCGAAGACCATCCGCACCGGATCCTCGCGGTCACCGATGCCCAGCGGATGGACCTCCACCCGAGGTGTCGCGGAGGTCAGGCTCGGGCAGATCTCCAGCATGTGGGCCCCGAGGATCTTCTCCTTCCCCGGCGTCATCTCATAGGTGTAGTCCTCCATGAGGGAGGCTCCTCCGGGCAGGCCGTGGCCCATGACCTTGGCGGCGCGCACCAGCAGCGCGGTCTTCCAGTCGCCTTCGGCGCCGAATCCGTAGCCGGAGGCCATCAGCCGCTGGACGGCCAGGCCCGGCAGCTGTCGCAGACCCCCGAGGTCCTCGAAGTTCGTGGTGAAGGCGCCGAAGCCGCCTTCCTCGAGGAAGGAGCGCATGCCGATCTCCTGTCGCGCGGCGTAGGCCAGCGACTCGCGGCGCTCACCGGAGGCACGGAGCTCCGCAGCGACGTCGTAGCGCTCGTCGTACTCCGCCAGCAGCGCGTCCACCTCAGCCGGGGAGACCGACTCCACCCTCTCGACGAGGTCGTTGACGGCCCAGGTGTTCACCGAGACGCCCAGCCTGATCTCGGCCTCCGTCTTGTCCCCCTCAGTCACGGCGACGTTGCGCATGTTGTCCCCGAAGCGGGCCAGTCGCAGATTCCGCAGGGCGTCCCATCCGGCGGCGGCGCGTGCCCAGGTGCCGATGCGCCGGGCCACGCGGGTGTCCGAGGCGTGGCCGACCACCGTCTTGCGCGCCGTGCCCATGCGGCTGGCGATGTAGGCGAACTCGCGGTCCCCGTGGGCCGCCTGGTTGAGGTTCATGAAGTCCATGTCGATCTCGGACCAGGGCAGCGCGGCGTCGGCCTGCGTGTGGAGGTGCAGCAGCGGCACGTCCAGAGCGTCGAGGCCCTGGATCCACATCTTCGCGGGCGAGAAGGTGTGCATCCAGACGATCACCCCCAGACAGTCCGGGTCAGAGTTCGCCTCCAGTGCCGCCCGGCGGATGGCGTCGCGCTCCTTGAGGACCGGCTTCCACTCGATGGTGACGGGGATGTCGTCGGCGGCGTCGAGGGTGGAGGCCACGCGCTGGGACTGCTCAGCGACCTGGCGCAGCGTCTCGTCCCCATAGAGGTCCTGGGATCCGGTGAGGAACCAGATCGTCTTGCCGATGAAGGGTGAGGTCATGGGTGGGGTTCTCCTGATGGTGTGAAGGCGTGGTCAGGCGGCGGGTACGGGTCCTGCCGACTCAGCGGGAGGACCCTGAGGCCTGCCCGTAGACGTTCTGGTAGCGGTCGTAGAGGGAGTCGATCTGCGCCTGGTCGATGCGGGGCGGCTCCCCGTGGACCCGGGCGAAGTGGACCGTGCGGGCCACCTCCTCGCACATCACGGCGGCCTTCACCGCGGCGCGGGCGTTCCGCCCCACCGTGAAGGGTCCGTGCTGGGCCATCAGCACCGCCGGCGAGCGGGACTCGCGCAGCGTCTCGACGATGCCCCGGCCGATAGAGTCGTCGCCGATGAGCGCGAACGGACCCACCGGGATGTCCCCGCCGAACTCGTCGGCCATCATGGTGAGCACGCACGGGATCGGTTCGGAGCGCGCCGCCCAGGCGGTGGCGAAGGTGGAGTGCGTGTGGACGACCCCTCCGACCTCCGGCATGTGCCGGTACACGTAGGCGTGGGCGGCCGTGTCGGACGAGGGGCGCAGCGCGTCGGCGGTGCCGTCGTCGATCTTCTCCCCGTCCAGGCTGCAGACGACCATGGTGTCGGCGGAGAGGTCATCGTAGGAGACCCCCGAGGGCTTGATGACGAACAGTTCGGGCGCGCCTTCCGCCGCGTCAGGCAGCACGACGCGCTCTGAGACATTGCCGGCGGTCCAGACCACCAGCTCGTTGCGGGGCAGCTCCGCGTGCAGCGCGGCGACCCGCTCCCGCGCACGCGCCACGGCCTCCTGGACTCGGACGCTCTGCTCGGCGAGCCGGATCATGCCGACACCTCCTGGGTCGTCGTCTGCTGGTCCCCCGGCGCGGGCTCGGCACGGACCCCCGCATGGGCCTCACGGCGGATGCGCTTCAGGCGTCGCATGATGTCATCGCCGCCGCGTCCGAAGTGGTCATGCAGGGCCTTGTACTCCGCGAACAGGGCGTCGTAGGCGGCCGCGGCCGCCGGGTCCGGTGTGTAGGCCTCCTTGATGCGCCCTCCCATGATGGGAGCCGCCGCCCGCACGTCCGCATAGGCGCCCGCCGCCACCGCGGCATGGATGGCCGATCCGAGGGCCGGCCCCTGCTCCGAGGTGATCGTGGAGATCGGCAGACGGGTGATGTCCGAGTAGAGCTGCATGAGGAAGCGGTTCTTCAGCAGCCCTCCGGCGACGACGAGCTCCCGCACCGGCACCCCGGAGGCGTCGAAGGCTTCGATGATGGTGCGGGTGCCGAAGGCCGTCGACTCCAGCAGCGCGCGGTAGACGTCCTCAGGCCGACTAGTCAGGGTCAGACCGACCACCATCCCGGAGAGCTCATGGTCGACCAGGACCGATCGGTTGCCGGAGTGCCAGTCCAGCGCCACCAGCCCGTGGGCCCCCACGGGCTGGACCTCGGCCTTCTCTGTGAGCAGCTCGTGCAGGCTCAGTCCGCGGGACTCGGCCTCCTCTGCGTACTCACCGGGCACCTGGTTGGCCACGTACCAGGCGAAGATGTCTCCCACGCCGGATTGGCCGGCCTCGTATCCCCAGGCGCCGGCGAGGATGCCGCCGTCGACGACTCCACACATGCCCGGCACCTCAGCCAGGACGTCCGCGTTCATCACATGACAGGTGGAGGTACCCATGATGGCCACCATCTGACCGGACTCGACCGCGTCGGCGGCAGGAGCCGTGACATGGGCGTCCACATTGCCCACGGCCACCGCGATGCCCTCCGGCAGTCCGGTCCAGGCGGCGGCCTGCGCGCTGAGGCCTCCCGCCCGGTCACCCAGCTGGCCGATCTGGTGGTCCAGCTTGGTCTCCACGAAGTCGGCGAACTCCGGATTGAGCGCGGCGAGGAAGTCCTTCGACGGATACTGCCCGTCCTGGCGGATGCCCTTGTAGCCGGCGGTGCAGGCGTTGCGCACGTAGCGTCCGGTCAGCTGCCAGACGATCCAGTCGGCGGCCTCCACCCAGCGGTCGACGGCGGCGTAGACCTCCGGATCCTCCTCGAGGATCTGCAGGCCCTTGGCGAACTCCCACTCGGAGGAGATGAAGCCTCCGTAGCGGCTGATCCACGATTCGCCACGGGAATGGGCGAGGTCGTTGATGCGGTCGGCCTGACCCTGTGCGGCGTGGTGCTTCCACAGCTTCGCGTAGGCGTGGGGCCGTCCCGCGAACTCGGGGACCTCATTCAGCGGCGTACCGTCAGCCGTGGTGGGCACCATGGTGCAGGCCGTGAAGTCGGTGCCGATCCCGATCACCTGCTCGGCGGACACGCCGGCGGCGCGCAGTGCGGCCGGCACCGCGTCCTTGAGCACGTCGACGTAGTCGGCAGGGTTCTGCAGCGCCCAGTCCGGAGGCAGCGGCTCGCCCTGGTGGGCGGTCAGGGCGGAGTCCATCACCGCATGACGGTACTCATGGACGGCGGTGCCGAGCTCAGCGCCATCGGCGACGCGCACCACGAGGGCGCGGCCGGAGAGTGTGCCGAAGTCGACGCCGATCACCACGGAGTCGGGAGAGGTCATCGAGTGTGCGCTCCTTCAGGATCAGGTGGGCGGGTGAGGTCAGGACGTCCGGCCCCTCCGCGGAGGGCGCATCGGCCACCCGAGACGGCGTCTCGAGGCGGGTGACGCCGGACACGACGATGTTAACGTTAACATTGTGATGTGGCCTGCGCCACCCCCACCCTGCTCCGGCGGTCGACCTCAACCCGAGGCGCGGACCACCAGGCGCGGCTGGATCAGAGACGGCCCGCGGCTCGATCCGGAGGACGCCCCTCGACGCACCCGGGGCACGGTGGCGCCGTCGGGGCCCCCCGCGCCTGCTCCGAAGAGCGCCCCGAGGGCCGCGGCCCCGGCCTCTTCGAAGGGCTGGCGGACCGTGGTCAGCGGAGGGGAGAAGAAGTCGGCGCCGTCGACGTCGTCGAAGCCGACGACCGCGACATCCTCGGGCACGCTCAGCCCAGCCTCCCGCACGGCCTGCACGACGCCGAGCGCGAGGTGGTCATTGGCCGCGAAGATCGCGTCAGGGGCCCCGCCTCCCCCCTGATCGCCGCCCTTGCGGGCGAGCACCCTGCGGGCGGCGGCATGACCGTCGGCGGCCGACCATCCCCCGGCCCGAGCCAGCGGCAGCAGCGGCAGCCCGGCGTCACGCAGCTCCTCGCGCCATCCGATGATCCGTCCCTGGGCGTCGTGGTACTCCTCCGGGCCGCAGACATGGGCGATGCGCTCCCGTCCGCCCTGCCGGAGGTGCCGCACGGCCATCCGCGCCCCGGCGACCTGGTCGATCCCGAGCACCTGCATGTCGGGGGTCTGCTCGGCGGCGGAGGCCAGCACGACCACCGGGACGGTCCGGGAGATCTGCCGTGCCGCCTCGGCCATCGCCACCACCGGGGCGATGACGACGATTCCGTCGATGCCGCGGTCGAGGAAGAATTCGAGCGCCTCGTCCACGGAGGTCGGATCCGGGTCCCGGACCACGCTCAACGCTGTCGCATAGCCGGCCTCGCGGGCGGCCTCCTCGATCGCGAGCGTCATACGGCTGGGACCGAAGGTCGAGTCGCCGGGACTCACGACGCCGATGAGTCCGGTCCGGCGGGTCTTCAGGGCCCGTGCCGTGCTGTTGCGCCGATACCCCAGGCCGCGCATCGCCTGCTCGACCCGACGTCGGGTGTCCTCGCGGACGGCGTCCGGGGTGTTGAGCACCCGAGAGACCGTCTGATGCGAGACCCCGGCCGCCCGGGCCACGTCGATCATCGACGGCGCCCGCCCGGAGGGGCGCCGGGAGCTGCTCGCCATGGGCGTGGCGCTCAGTCGGAGGGCACGGAGTCGGCATCGCCCATCAGGCGCAGGGCCACACGCAGCTTCTCTGCGGCCTCATCCATGGCCTCGGAGTCGGGTGCACTGATCGCCCGGGCGAAGTCATGGTCCGCCATCGAGTTCGAGGGCCAGACATGCACGTGAAGGTGATCGACCTCGAATCCGGCGATCGTCAGACCGGCCCTCTGCGAGCCGAAGGTCTCCACCTGGGCCTTGCCGATGCGGTGGGCGACATGCATCAGATGGGCCACCAACGAGGCGTCGGCATCGGTCCACCGGTCGATCTCCTGACGCGGGACCACCAACGTATGCCCGTAGGCCAGTGGAGCGATGCTCAGGAACGCCACGCAGACCTCGTCCTGCCAGACGAAGCGACCGGGCAGCTCTCCCTGGATGATCTTGGTGAACACGGTGCTCATGATGCGGCTCCTGTCGGGTCGGTCGGCTGACGCTCCTGCTTCGATCGTACCGGCGAGGAGGACTCTCGCACCTGGAGGATCCACGGGATGGTCTCCTCCCGCCCGGCCGGCGGGGAGCCTGCCGTCGGACCGTCCTGACCTCCGAGGCGCTCCAGCAGCAGCTCCACAGCGCGCCGCGCAGTCCACGACATGTCAGGGGCCACGGAGCTCAGCGACGGCACCGCCATCGCGGCCTCAGGGATGTCGTCGAAGCCGACCAGCAGCAGATCCTCCGGCACGCGGAGCCCTCCGTCGGCCAGGCCACGGACCGCACCGAGAGCCACCGAGTCGGTGATCGCGAACGCCGCCTCGATCGGGTCCCGGCCCGCGGCACGATCGGCGAGGATCCTCTCGGCGACCCTCCGGCCTGCGCGTCGTCCGGCCTCCATCGTGACCTCGGGGGCCTCGAAGATCAGCTCAGGACTGCAGGCGAGGCCCGCATCCTGAAGCCCTTCCCTCCAGCCTCCCAGACGCAGGCTGTGGATCGTCTGCTCGGCCGTCTCGGGCCCTCCGATGAAGGCGATGCGGCCCGCACCCTGAGCTGCCAGATGCTCGACCGCCGCCCGTGAGCCGGCATGGTTGGCCATGCTGACATGGTCTGCCGCGGTGGGATTCTCCCGCTCCCCCAGCAGGACGATCGGGAACGCCTGGCCGACGTCGAGCTTCTCCAGGTCCATGCCGACGGTGCTGAGGATGAGTCCGTCATAGTCCATCGCCTGCGAGAAGCGGATGGCGGCGACCTCGCCCGCCTCCTTGGCCCCGGTCTGTTCGACGGCCACCCGATATCCGCGCCGCTCGGCCTCCTGGGCGACGTGGGTCGCCAGCGCGGCGAAGTAGGGCACATCATGGCCGGGGACGGCCAGCCCGATGACGCCGCTGTGCCCGGACCGCAGATTCCGTGCCGAGACGTTCATCCGATAGCCGGTCTCGGCGAGCTGCCGCAGCACCCGCCGCCGAACCTCCTCGCTGACCCCGGGCCGGCCGTTGACGACGTTGGACACCGTCATGGTGGAGACCCCGGCGGCCCGCGCGACGTCGCTCATCCTCACCGTGGCCACCGCAGTGCCTCCTGTTCGCCGTCCTGCCGCCGATCACGCTCCTGGGCCGGAGCCGCGCGCACTTGGCATGCTAGCAATCTCCCGCGCCGCCCCCGCCGAGGCCCTGCGGTCAGCTGATCGCGTCCTGCATCTCTGCGTGCATCCGCTCCGCCGCCTCCGCCGGGCTCAGCCGGTCGAAGAAGACCTCGTCGCAGTAGCGGTAGGCGATGTCCTGCAGACCCGAGAAGCCCAGGGCCGGCACGGGCTCAGCCTCGCCGATCTCATCCTCGACCTCCTCGATGAACTCTGCCACGGCCAGCTCCTGGCCCTCCAGCTGGTCGAGCACCACCTCCCGACTGACCTCATTGGCCGGCAGACCACGATCCATGCCCGTGATCTCCGCGGCCTCCTCGGAGTTCACCAGGAAGTCCACGAAGGCCTGCGCCTCCTCCGGGTGCTCCGTCTGGGACGTCACCGAGAACATCATCGTGGCCTTGAACCACAGGCCGTTGTCCTCACTGCTTCCGGTGGCCGAGGGGTAGCGCAGCAGCTCGAAGTCGACGCCGGCGAGATCCGAGAGTCCCGGGACCATGTTGCTCCACCACCGACCGACGGCCTGCTCGCTCTGCTCGAAGATCGACTCCCCCGGGGCCGCATTGGACTCCTCCTGCATGATCGAGGCCGGCGGGTAAGATCCCCGTTCCACGAGCTCCTGCTGGAACTCGAGGTACTCCTCGGCGTCTTCGACGGTGAAGCCGAGCTCTCCGTCGTCGGTGGTCAGGTTCTTGCCCTGCTGCCTCAGCCAGATCTGCAGGTCCACCGTCTGCGGGACGCCACCATCACCCCAGTAGCCGTCACCGAGCGTCTCATTGAGCTCGGAGGTGAGGTCGGCGTAGTCCTCCCAGGTCCACGTCGTGTCGTCGGGGATCTCCAGCCCCGCATCCTCGAAGAGGTCCGGGTTGGCCAGGACTGCCATCGTGTTGATCCCGGTGGTGATGCCCATCAGGCCGTCCTCGGTGGTGCCGTTGTCGACCACGTCCTGCTCGAACCCGGAGGTGTCGAGGTCGTCCATCGGCAGCAGCGCACCGCGGTCGGCATATTCACGCAGGTAGGTGTCGTCCATCTGGATGACGTCGGGCGCGCCTCCTCCGGCAGTCTGCGTGGCCAGCTGATCCCAGTACCCCTCCCAGTCCGAGTACTCGGTGGAGATCGTCACATGCGGGTTCTGCTCCTCGTAGAGTGCGACGATCTCCTCGGTGAGGGCGTTGCGGTGCTCTGCGCCCCACCAGGCGAACCGCAGCGTGACGTCGCCGCCCTCCCCCGAGGCTGCCCCACCGTCGCCCCCGCAGGCGGTGAGGGCGATGACGCCGGCGCAGCCGACGGCGGCGAGGCGCGTCCAGCGGGGCCGAGGCGCCGATGGGCCGGTGTCGATGGCAGAGTTCCTGGTGGTCATGTGCTTCTCCCCTTCGATGTCCCGACGCCGACCGTGCGGACGGCGCGGACCGCTCATGCGGTGCGTCTGGTCTCGGCCCGGGCCTCCTGCAGCGGCCTTCCCCGCCAGGAGGGCCCGAGCTCCTGTGGCGTGCATCACAGGTTTATCGTGACAGTATTTGAATCGTTTCACCGCGTCAAGGGGTCGACGCGGATCCCTCGATCCAGAGATCCGCCGCCTCGGCTCATCGGACCCGGGCCTCAGCCGACCAGACGAAGACTCACATAGGAGGTGGGAGGAAGCTCCAGACGCAGCGTGCTTCCCGACCAGGTCGCCCCCTCGAAGGGCACGGGCGCCACCCGCTCCGGCTCCTCGGCCGTGTTGTGCTCCCGAGGGTCTCCTGCGGTCAGGACCGACGCCTGGCCGAGCTCCAGCGGCCCATGGCCCCGGAGCCGCAGCTCCACCGTCGCACCGGCATCAGGATCAAGGTTCGCAGCGGTCACCGTCACGGCTCCTGCCTTCGTGGAAGCCGTGGCGGTGACCGTGGGCACGACCCGCCCGTCCGCTTCTCGCTGCGCGACGTCCCCGACCGGACGCACGGGCAGATGGGCGGCGTCATGATGACCCACGTCCATCGCGAAGGCGTGATAGGTCGGGGTGAGCACCAGCCGGTGCCCGTCGGTGAGCACCATCGACTGGAGCACGTTGACCGTCTGGGCGATGTTGGCCAACCGCAGACGATCGGTGTGAGAGTGGAAGGCCTCGAAGTGGACTGCCGCCACGAGCGCGTCGCGCAGCGTGTTCTGCTGGTGCAGGAAGCCGGGATTCGTGCCGGGCTCGACGTTCCACCACGTCCCCCACTCGTCCAGGGCGAGCCCGACCTTCTTCGTCGGGTCATAGGCGTCCATCACAGCGGCATGGCCGGCGATCAGCTCCCCCACCCGGTGGGCGCGGGCCATCGTCGCCCAATACTCCCGGTCTGTGAACTCCGTGGCCGAGCCCTTGTCCATCCAGGAGCCGGACATCGTGTAGTAGTGGAAGGAGATCGCTTGGTACAGGTCCCGCGGTGCGGGGTCTCCCAGCCCGCTCGCGAGCTGCTTCATGAGCACCTCGGTCCAGGCATAGTCAGCCTCGTTGCCCCCGGCGGCCACCCGATACAGACGGTCCTTCCCGTGGTCCCGGGCATAGGTGGCATGTTGCCGGGCCAGGGTGCTGAACTGGTCCGCGGTGAGGTTTCCTCCGCAGCCCCAGGGCTCGTTGCCGATGCCGAAGAAGGTCACGTTCCAGGGCTCCTGACGCCCGTTCTCACCCCGGAGTCGGGCCATCGGCGAGTCCCCGGCGCGGGTCAGGTACTCGACCCAGTCGCTGGTCTCCTTCACGGTCCCCGAGCCGACGTTGCCGGAGATGTAGGGCTCGGTGCCGAGGAGTTCACACAGCGCCATGAACTCATGAGTGCCGAAGTGGTTGTTCTCCTCCACGTCACCCCAGTGAGTGTTGACCATCCGCGGGCGCTCACGACGGGGGCCGATCCCATCGGTCCAGTGGTATTCGTCGGCGAAGCATCCACCGGGCCACCGCAGATTCGGGATCGCGATGGCGCGCAGCGCCTCCACCACATCGGCGCGGATGCCGCCGATGTTCTCGATCTCCGAGTCCTCCCCCACCCAGAACCCGTCGTAGATGCACCTGCCCAGATGTTCGGCGAAGTGCCCGTAGACATGGCGGCTGATGGTGGGGCCTGGGACGTCGACGTCGACAACAGCCGTCAGGGCGGGGGCCGGCACAGGGTCGGGTGCGGATACGTCGGCAGGTCCCGCCGCAGTGGTCGCGGGAGAGGTCACGGGGGAGGTCATCGGTCTCCTTGGTCGGGGGTGAGTGGGTGGGAGGCGGTCACGTCCGCCTGCCGCTGAGCCTGGGCGTGGAGTCGCAGCGCCCGGGACCTCGAGAGGTAGACGGCCAGGCAGACGCTGAACAGCAGCACGCTGACCACATCCCGGGTCAGGAATGTCCCGACCACACAGGCGATCAGCCACCAGGTGACCGCGCGGCTGTGCTGGAGCTTCAACCGCCAGGCGACGACGGCGGTCAGCAGCGCCCCGAGGAGCACGGCGATGCCGTAGGTGCGCACGACGGCGGCCACCTCGGTGACCATGGACGCCGAGCCGAGGGCCTCGGCGTCCTCCAGCCCCTGGTAGCCGCTGGAGGCGAACCAATACTGATACGGAAACAGCGTCAGGACGGCCAACAGCCCGTTCCATCCGGCGGCGACGGCCAGCAGCGCCCGCTCTGCGCGGCGGCGCGGCGGACGTTCACCACGGACAGGTGCCTCATGCGCCGCGGGCCCGTCCGAGGGATCGCACGGCGCACCCGCTGCGTCCGTCACCGGAGGCCTAAAGCGGCGGAGCAGGCCCATGGCGCTCACCCCTTGATCCCGGAGGACATGCTCAGCGAGCTGACGAAGTACTTCTGGGCCACCAGGAAGAGGATCAGGGTCGGAATCATCGCCATCACCGCCGAGGCCATGAGCTGCCCTGTTCGGTCGTACTCGGCCAGCATGTTCTGCAGCAGCTGGAGCCCGGCCGTGATGGGCATCTGGTCCACGTCGTTGAACACGATCAACGGCCAGAGGAAGTCGTTCCAGGAGCCGGTGAAGGCGAACAGGAAGATGACGATGAGGATCGGCCGGATCATGGGCAGCACGATCCGGAAGAAGATCTGGAAGTCGCCGGCACCGTCGATGCGCGCGGCGTCGTCCATCTCCTTGGGGATCCCGGCGAGGAAGGCCCGCACCAGGAAGATGTTCGCCACTCCCGCCAGGCCGGGGACGATCATCGCCCACGGAGAGTTTACCCATCCCAGTCGGGACACGATCTCGTAGAGGGGAATGAGGTTCGCGATGACCGGGAACAGCGAGATGGCCAGCAGCGTGAAGAACAGGACGTCCTTGCCCGGGAAGTCCAGACGGGAGTATCCGTAGCCGGCGATGGACACCACCACGACGGTCAGCAGCGCATGCATGGTGGAGATGAACATGGAGTTCCAGAACCACCGCAGCACCGGGTACCCGGCCACATCGTTGAGCAGCGAGACGTAGTTGTCGGCCACCCATTGGGCCGGCAGCAGCCGGAAGGACTCGAAGGCGAACTCGGTGGGCGATTTGAAGGAGGTGGACAGGGCGAAGACCACCGGCAGGAGCCAGATGAGGGCCAGCGCCAGCAGCACCACGTAGGTGATGGTCAGGGCCAGCTTGGAGCGCATGGGGCTGCCGAGGGTCGAGCCCTTCCCCGGCCGAGGACGCCCCGCCACCGGGTGCGGCTGCCCGGGGACGCCATCGGCGCCGCCACGTCCGGGCGCCCGCTGGTCGGTCTGGATGACGGCCGTGTCAGACATCGGTCCTCCTGTACATGATGAAGAACTGGATCGCGGAGATCGCCATGAGCACCAGCCCGAGGAGCACGGCCATGGCGGAGGCGACGCCCGCGATCGAGGGACCGCCGCCGAAGGCCAGGTCGCGGACCTCCATCATCAGCACCGTGGTGCTGTCGGCGGGACCGCCGTTTGTGAGCATCAGCGGCTGGGCGAAGACGTTGAAGGAGACGGTGGTGGTCATCACCGTGGTGTAGAGCAGCGGCAGCCGGATCGAGGGCAGCGTGACGTTGAAGAAGGAGCGCACCGCCCCGGCGCCGTCGATGGAGGCCACTTCATAGAGCTCCTGGGGCACGGCGGAGATCGCCGAGCGATAGATGATGAGGTTGCCCCCGATGCCGGCCCAGACGGTGAGCACGAAGATCGTCGTCCAGGCCCAGGGCTGAGTCGTCGTGAAGCTGATGTCCGTGCCCAGATAGTGGTTGATCGGCCCGAACTCGCGGTTGAACACCAGGTTCCAGGCGATCGCCGCGGCGGAGACCGCGATCAGGCCGGGCACGAAGAAGATGCCCTGGAAGACATTGGCTCCCCGCAGGTCCTTGCGGGACAGCATGACAGCCAGCACCAGGGGCACAGCGATCAGCAGCGGAACGCCCACGACCACGAAGAGGATCGTGTTCCACAGGCCGTTCATGAAGATGCGGTGGAAGGCATGGTCGGTGTCGAAGAGCACCCGGAAGTTGTCCAGGCCGACCCACTGCGGATCCCCGATGAGGTTCCACTGCGTGAAGGCCACGTAGATGCCGAAGCAGGCCGGGAACAGCCCGAAGACGGCGAAGAGGACCAGGTGAGGCCCCATGAAGGGAATCGCGCGGAACCAGGTCCGCAGGCCCTGCGGGAGACGGCTCGGCGGCCGGGTCGCGCGGCGGTCGCCGCCGCGCTGCGCTCGTGCAGTCGTGGTCGTGGTCATGGTGCCTCCACCATCTCGATGCGGGCCCGGGTGGTCTCGTTCATCCGCTCGACGGCCTGCTCGATGCTGTGCCGTCCGAAGGCCACGTTCGGCGTCTCGTCCCAGATCGCCTCCCCGACGTAGGGGGCGTACTCGAAGTTGTCCGTGACCAGCAGCTCCTCATTCTCCGGACGGGTGAAGAAGGACTGGGGGTGATCCTGGTAGGCCTCGCTGTCGAACGTGTCCCGACTGGCCACGATCTGCCCCGCCTCGGCCCAGCCCAGCGAATGGGTGCGGACGAACTCCAGGAAGTCCGCGACTGCTCGATCCCGCTCGGGATCGCGGTCGTCGTCGGCCATCTGGACGAAGGCATGGGACTCAAAGTGGTTCACGGCGTTCTCCGGATCGATCTGCATGCTGTGCGTCAGGTCCCAGCTGAAGCCCTCGACGTCGTCGTGGCCGCTGATCTCCCAGGTCCCGGAGGGGTGGAAGAGCGCACGTCCGCTGCGGAAGACCTGGGCGGAGTCGGCGTCCTCCGGGGCCATCAGCCCGGCCTCCTGCATGCCCTGGATGGCTTCGAGGGCCTGCACATAGGGCTCCGCAGAGAAGTCGATGTCCTCGGCGCCGTCCCCGACGCCCTCGCCGATGTTGTACTGCCAGTTGTAGACCAGCAGGGGGGCGAAGAAGGTCGTCGTCGCGTACACCCCTTCAGGGAGCTGGCCCTCGAGATCCATGATCTCCTCGACCGTGACGAGATCGTCATCGAGGATGTGCTCGAGATCCAGGTCCTCCAGGAGTTCATCGTTGTAATACGTGACCAGGCCATGGAGGTCCAACGGCACCGCCCATTGCGCCCCGTCATACTCCCCCGCCTGCCAGGCCGGCTCCAGGTAGTTCTCCGCGGTGAGCCCGGACTCCATCTCCAGGAGCGGCTCGATCGGCGTGAGGATCTCGTTGCTCGCCAGCTCCGCAATGGCCAGATTGTGGACGAGCACGACATCGGGGATGTCAGCACCAGCCCGGGCCACCGAGTACATCCGCATGTACATGTCGTCCCGCGGCGCGGGTTGGAAGGAGACCGGAATCTCCGGGTCCGTGGCGTTGTAGTCGGCGACGATCTGCTGCATGAAGCGACCGTCGTCCCCGCTGAGCAGGTTCCAGAACTGGAGCGGCTCCTCGCCTTCTCCCTCGCCGCAGGCCGCCAGCGGCAGCACCAGGGCTGCGGCGGCGAGTCCGGCCAGGCGGGATCGTCGTCTCATGAGCTTCCCTCCGACGTGTTGTGCAGACCACAATGATTTATCGATAAAGTAATGGAGGTCACATACCGGAGTCAAGGGTGCGAGGGAGTCAGCTCGTCGGCCCGGCGCCACCCGGACGCCCCGTGAGCCGCTGTTAGGCTGGAGGGATGCCGGAGCCCACCTCACCCGAGCGAGGACGAGACCTGTGACTGCTGAGAACGCGACGACGCCCCCTGTGCGGGGGCGCTCCACCCGCCAGAAGCGGGCCGTCTGGGCCGCACTGAACTCGCTCGAGGACTTCGTCAGCGCGCAGGACCTGCACCGCATCCTCGAGGACCGCGGCGAGAAGGTCTCTCTGGCCACCGTCTATCGGATCCTGCAGGCCCATCAGGAGGAGGGCCTGGTGGACGTCCTGCGCCCGGACGACACCGAAGCGGTGTATCGGCTCTGCGCCCGCGACGAGCACCACCATCATCTGGTCTGCCGCGGCTGCGGGCTGGCAGTGGAGTTCGAGGCGCCCGACATCGAGGAATGGACGGAGACGCTGGCGAGGCAGCACCGGTTCACCGACGTGCGGCACACCCTGGAGATCTTCGGCCTCTGTGAGGCCTGCGCGGCCAGGCAGGCAGAGCAGGGCGAGAACGCCTGAGGCGGTCCCGGCCGGGCCTGCGCCGGCCCGGTCTCCGTCAGGCGCGTGCGGGAACCGTCGGCGAAGGCTCCTCGCCTGCGACACCGACTCCGGCCGGTCCGCCACCCCCAGGGCCAGCCATGACCCGGGCCGCCTGCTCCTGCCGGCGCAGACGTCGCCCCCGACCGATGAACAGACACACCAGGTAGATCATGAATGAGATCGTGGTGATGTAGGGGCTGATCGGAATCTGGCCGGTCAGGGCCAGCATGATGCCTCCGACGGCGGAGATCAGGGCGAAGACCATCGACAGCGCCACCGCCATCCCCGGGCGTGCGGTGACCTTCAGGGCCGCCGCGGCAGGGACCACGAGCAGGGAGAGCACCAGCAGGGCGCCCACGACCTGGACAGACATCGCCACTGCCCCGCCCAGCAGCACCATGAACACGAGCGACAGGGCATTCACGGGCACCCCCCGCGCCCGGGCGAGCTGAGGGTCGATCGAGGAGAAGAGCAGAGGCCGCCAGAGGAGGGCGACCACCGCGGTGATCACCAGGGCACCGATCACCAGCGTGCGGGTCTGCATATCGTCCACGCCGACGATCTGCCCCGTGAGCAGGCCGAAGCGGTTGGCAGAACGACCCTGATACAGCGACAGGAACAGGATGCCCAGCCCCAGGCCGAAGGGCATCAGCACACCGGTCACCGCACTGGTGTCCTTGTCCTTGAGGCTCAGCACGCCGATTAGCAGCGCAACGCCCACCGCGCCGATGGCCGAGCCGAGCACGACGTCCAGGCCCATGAGCAGGAACAGCGCCGCGCCCGCGAAGGAGATCTCCGCGATCCCATGCACCACCAGGGCTGTGCGACGCAGCATGATCAGCACGCCGATGACCCCGCCCATCAGGCCGAGGACCGCAGCGGTGATGACGGAGTTGCGGACCAGGCCGAACAGCTCCCAATAGCCGTCAGTGCTGAACGAGGAGGAGATCTGCTCGATCATCGGGCGGCTCCTGTCCTGCGGCCGGGCGTCGCACGCTCGGCGACGTCATGCGGGGCGGCATGCTGATGGGTCTCGTGGTCGTCGTCGTGGATGTGGGGCCCGACGCCGACCCGCGGGTCCTCCGGCGCCAGGCCGCCGGGCTCCCCGCCGTGAGCGGCGCTCGGGTCGGCACTGTGACCGGGCGCGCAGTGGTGGCCTTCGAGATGATGGGACATCACCACCAGACGCCCTCGATGCTCGATCACGTCGATGGGTGCGTCGTAGAGCTCGCTGAGCACCTCGGAGCGCATCACGTCACGGGTCGGGCCGATCCGATGTCTGCCGCGAGCGATGTAGAGCACCCGGTCCACATGCTCGACGACCGGATTGATCTCATGGGTGACGAAGACGACGGCGGCGCCACGCTCCGTGGCCTGACGTTGGATGAGGTCGGTGATGGCCTGCTGATGATGGAGGTCCAGGGAGTGCAGGGGCTCGTCGCACAGCAGCACAGCGGGATCGGAGGCCAGGGCCTGGGCGGCGCGCAGGCGCTGCTGCTCGCCCCCGGAGAGGAGCCCGACCGGCATGTCGGCATACTCGGTGGCGCCGACCTCCTCGAGAAGCCCGTCGACCCGGCGGCGTTGGGCGCGGGGGCGCATCCGGAAGCCGAAACGATGCCCGTCCAGCCCGAGTGCGACGAGGTCGCGAGCGCGCAACGGCGTCTCCGCCGGCAGAGCGTGCTGCTGAGGGATGTAGCCGACGTCGCTGCTGCCACGGCGCACGGCACGGCCGGCCACACGGACGTCGCCGGCGCTGAGCCGCTGGAGGCCCAGGAGGACCTTCAACAGCGTGGACTTGCCGGCCCCGTTGGGGCCGAGCACGGCGAGGAACTCCCCCGGGGACAGGTCCAGGTCGAGCCCCTCCCACAGCGTGCGGCCGTGGAAGGCGATGCCGGCGCCGTCGAGGGACAGCGCCGCCGAGGCACCGGCGCGATCACTCACCGGCTGCCTCCACGATCTCCTCGACCTGGTCGATGTTGTGCTCCATCCACTCGAGGTAGTCGTCGATGTCGTCAGGGAGGGTCTCGGAGAACTCCACCACCGGAACTCCGGCATCCTCAGCGGCCTGGCGGATCTGCAGAGACTGGTTGGTCTCCGTCTGCTCGTTGTAGGCGAGCATGTCGATGTCATCACCGGTGGCCGTGTCAAGCGCGTCCTGATAGATGCGCGGTGCGACGTCGTCGCCGTGCTCCACCGCCGCCAGGAACTGCTCCTCGGTGAGATCGTCGAAGCCGGCGTCGAGCAGCAGGAACTGCGAGACGGGCTCTGTGGCCAGATAGCCGAGTCCGTCGGCATCGAGGGCACGGTTCCGATCATCCAGCTCCTCGAGCTGCTGCGCAGTCGACTCAGCATTCTCCCCGTAGAGGTCGGCGTTCTCTGGAGCGAGGTCGCTCATGTGCTCGCCGAAGTCGCGGACGACCTCGGCCATCAGGGGCAGGTCGTACCAGACGTGCTCGTTCTCGTAGCTTCCCGTCCACTCGTGAGAGTGGTGGTTCTCCCCATCGATGACCTGGTAGACGAGGTCGTCCTTGCCCGCAGAGGAGGCCAGCCGGGTGATGAAAGGGTCATAGCCTCCGCCGTTGGCGATGATCACGTCCGCCTTCTCGATGCTCAGGCGGTCCTGCGGGGTTGCCTCATAGGAGTGCGGATCCATCGCCGGGTTGTCCACCATGGCGTCCACCTCGGCCGTGTCGCCGACGACCTTCTCCGCCAGATCCGAGTAGACGTCGGTGGAGGCGATGATGACCAGGCCCGTGTCCTCACCGTCGCTGGAGCCAGCGTCGTCAGCGGTCTCGCCGCCGCCCCCACAAGCAGTCAGGGTCAGGGTCACCGCCGTCAGCAGCCCGGCGGCACGCAGGGTGCCGACGCGCGTCAGTCCGGACGCTCGGCCAGCGACGGTCACGGCGGGCGCGGAGTCTGCAGAACGGCTCAGGGTCATGGTCGGACTCTCTATCTCGGAGGGTGGGTCGACCGGCGGACAGCTGCATGCCCGCGGCGCACTACAGCGTACGCCTGCTCGATGTTGAGAACAAATCTCATCTGCGCAGTGAATGCCGTCCTCTGTGGTCCGCCCGCACGCCCTCAGCCGTCCTCGCCGACCCGGTGCCGGCGGCGTGAATCCCGAGACTGGGTGGCGTCGTGGATCTCCCCCACCAGCACCTCCAGGACGTCCTCCAGGAAGAGCACACCCCGCGTCTCGCCGCCGGCGTCGATGACACGGGCCAGGTGTGAGCCCGTGCGCTGCATCTGGGCCAGACAGTCCTCGATCTCGTCCGCCGGGGCCATGTTGCCCAGCGATCGGACCGCCGTCACCGGCATGGGCTCCCCCACCTGGGACTCGGGCAGGCTCATCACGTCCTTGAGGTGGACGTACCCGGTCATCTCACCGCCCCCGTCGACGACGACGAAGCGCGAGAAGCCCGTGCGTCCCACCGCCTTCTCCACCTGCTTCGGTGTGACGTCGGCCGGCACGGTGACCACATCCTCGACAGGAACCATCACAGACTCCGCCGTGTAGTCGCCGAAGACCAGGGCACCGGCGATGACGCCGGCGTCGTCATGGACCGTCCCCCCGCGGGTCGACTCGGCCACGATCGACTGCATCTCCTCCAGCGTGAACGTCGAGACGACCTCGTCACGGGGGGTGACACCGAACAGACGCAGCACGAGATTCGCCGAGACGTTGAGCAGGACGATCACCGGCTTGAGCATCCGATAGAGGACGACCATCGGAGGCGCCAGCATGAGCACCGCGCGGTCCGCCACGGAGACGGCGAAGTTCTTCGGCACCATCTCCCCCAGCGTCACATGGAGGAAGGAGACGATCACCAGCGCCACCAGGAAGGCCACCACGGAGGCCGCCGTCGGGTTCAGGCCCAGCCACATCAGCGGCTCGGTCAGCAGATGATGGATGGCGGGCTCGGAGACCTGCAGGATCAGCAGCGAGCAGACCGTGATGCCCAGCTGAGCGATCGCCAGCATCTGCGAGACGTGCTCCATGGCATAGAGAGCGGTCCGCGCGGCCGTGGAACCGCCCTCCGCCTTCGGTTCGATCTGGCTGCGTCGAGCGCTCATCACCGCAAACTCGCCGGCGACGAAGAAGGCATTGCCCGCAAGCAGGAGGACCAGCCAGACGATCCCCATCACGTCGGAGATCATCGCGGGTCACCTCCGTTCCGGTCGGCGGCGGCGCGCATGTGCTCCGCACGCTCCGCCGCTGCCCGCCGGGCACGCTCAGCGGCGGCCTCGGCGGCTATCCGACGGGCCTCGGGATCGGGGACGAAACGGATCCTGTCGATCCGGCGCCCGTCGACCCCCGCGACGACGAGCCTGCCGCCTTCGACCTCGGTCTCGTCACCCACGCCCGCCACGCGGCCCAGGCGGTCGAGCATGAAACCCGCAGCGGTCTCGTAGGCCGGGTCCTCAGGGATGTCCAGCTCGAGGATCTGGGGGTTGATCTCATCGGGGCGGAGCAGCCCCGGGAAGTACCAGTCTCCGTCAGCGGCCTGGAGCACTCCGGGCGTGAGCCGGTCATGCTCGTCGGCGACCTCACCGACGATCTCCTCGATCAGGTCCTCCAGGGTGACGACGCCTGCCGTGCCCCCGTACTCGTCGACGACGACGGCGACCTGCAGCGGAGCCTCCCGGAGCACCGAGAGCAGCGAGTCCAGATGGATGGTCTCAGGGATCCGCGTGATCTCGGTCATCACGGTCGCGGCCACCAACCCGGCGCGCTTGTCACGCGGCACGGCCACGGCCTTCTTCAGATGGGCGATGCCACGGACGTCGTCCACGGACTCCCCCAGCACGGGGAACCGGGAGTAGCCGGTGCGCCGGGCGACATCGATGAGCTCGGTCAGCGGGGCCTCTGCGTCCACGGTCACCATACGCGGCCGCGGCGACATCACGTCCGCGGCTGTGCGCTCCGAGAACCGCAGGGTCCGGTCCAGATAGGCCGCGGTGCCCTCGTCGAGGGTGCCCAGCATGGCGGAGCGGCGCACCATCGAGGACAGCTCCTCCGGGGTGCGGGCGCCCGAGAGCTCCTCCTTGACCTCCAGGCCGAAGCGGTGGAGGACCTGGTTGGAGAATCCGTTGAGCACCACGATCAGCGGGCGGAAGATCGCGGTGAAGACCAGCTGCGGGCGGGCCAGCGCACGCCCGATCGCGAAGGCCTCGGCGATGGCGAGGTTTTTCGGGACCAGCTCGCCCAGGAGCATGGTCACCAGCGTCGCGATCGCCATGGCGATCGTCAGCGAGACGGCGCCGACCGCCTGGTCGGGCACGCCCAGCATGTCCAACGGACCGGCGAGGAGCACCCCGAGGGCAGGTTCGGCCACATACCCGGTCAGCAGCGTGGTAAGCGTGATGCCCAGCTGACAGCTCGACAGCTGGGTGGACAGCGACTTCAGGCAGCGCATCAGCGGCACCGCCCGGCGATCGCCGTCGTCGATGGCGCGCTGGACCGTCGGCTGGTCGAGGGCTACGAGGGAGAATTCGACGGCGACGAAGAATCCGGTGCCCAGGATGAGCAAGAGTCCGACGCCCAGGAGAATCCATTCCACGGGGTCAGCTGCACCTCCGCGACTCCGCGGACCGGCATACGGACGCCGGAGCACGGTCGGGGAAGCGGGGTGGTCCGGAACGGCTGCGGGCCGAGGCCCTGCAACCGGTGGACGGGACCGGAAGGCGAGCAGGAACAGTGAGAATCAGGCGCGAGCCCGGTTGTCGACACTCCATAAGACTTCGCAGTGTAGCGCGGGACGCCGGGGCCGCACCACTGCGTCCCCCGGCGCTGCGCCTCCGCCGCCCGGATCACCACGTCGTGGGGACCGGCTTGCCCTCCTCGTAGCCTGCCGCCGACTGCACACCTGCGACCGCCTGCTCGCGGAAGCGCGGCAGATCCCGGGCGCCCGCATAGGTCATCGACGAACGCACCCCGGCGGTGATCGAGTCCAGCAGGTCCTCCACACCCGGCCGCTGCGGGTCCAGGTACATCTTCGAGGTGGAGATCCCCTCCTCGAAGAGACTCTTCCGAGCACGGGAGAAGGCGTCCTCACCGGCGGTGCGATGCTGGACGGCCCGGGCGGAGGCCATGCCGTAGCTCTCCTTGTACCGGCGCCCGTCGGCTTCGGCGATGAGATCACCGGGGCTCTCGAACGTCCCGGCGAACCAGGAGCCGACCATGACCTGCGAGGCACCGGCGGCCAGCGCCAGTGCGATGTCCCGCGGGTGCCGCACACCGCCGTCCGCCCAGATGTGCCGTCCCAGCTCGCGGGCCGCGGCCGCACATTCGAGCACCGCGGAGAACTGCGGCCGCCCCACGGCCGTCATCATGCGGGTGGTGCACATCGCCCCGGGCCCCACCCCGACCTTGACGATGTCCGCGCCGGCGGCGACCAGGTCGCGCACCCCCTCAGGGGTCACCACATTGCCCGCGACCACGGGGACCGTAAGACCGCCCTCGGCGTGGGAGTCCACCACGGCGCGGACGGCCCGCAGCGCCTCGAACATCTTGCGCTGGTGGCCGTGGGCGGTGTCGACCACCAGCACGTCCACACCGGCGTCGAGCAGCGACTCCGCCCGCCCCGCGACATCCCCGTTGATCCCGACGGCGGCGGCGACCTTCAGCCGTCCCGCCGAGTCCAGGTTGGGGGCGAAGAGGGTGGAGCGCAGCGCACCGCGCGGCGTCAGCACGCCGGCCAGGGTGCCGTCGGAGGTGGTCACCGGCGCGTAGTCGCAGCCGAGCTCGTCCATGGCCAGGAAGGCCTGCCGGAGCCCGGCGTCCAGAGCCTCGGCGTCCTGGGCGCCGGCCTGCTCCTGAAGCCCCAGCTCGGCCGTGGTGAACCGCACCTGCGGCATGCGCATCACCGAACCGACGGAGGAGAAGCGGTCACGTCCCTCGCCGTCCTCGGCGGTGACGATCCCCGCCAGGCGCAGGTCCTCGTCCACCACGCAGACCGAACGATGGTTCCGCTTGTCCAACAGGTGCAGCACGTCGAGGATCGTGTCCTGGGGGCCGACCTTCAGCGGCGTCTCGAAGACCGGGTGGCAGGACTTCACCCATTCGGTGACCTGCCGGATCACCTCCAGCGGGATGTCCTGAGGCAGCACTCCGAGTCCGCCGCGGCGCGCCATCGTCTCGACCATGCGCCGGCCGGTCACCGCCGTCATGTTCGCCGCGACCAGCGGAATGGTCGATCCGGTGCCGTCGTCGGCAGAGATGTCCACCTCCATCCGCGACATCGCCTCGGACCGGGAGGGGACGAGGAAGACGTCGGCGTACGTCAGGTCGGTGGTGGGCTCGTTGAGGAACTTCATGGGGGTGGTCGTCCGCCCTTCGGGGTCTCGCGCTCGCGCCGCGGGGACACCGCCCCTCTGAGGACGTGTCGCACGGCATCAGACACGATACCGCGCACGGTGGCGGCTCCGTCAGGAAAGTCACTATGCTGGGACGAGGTGACCGAGAGGGTCTCCGGCCAGCCGGGGCGAGAGCCCGGCGGACGGCGAGGACGCCGTCGTCGTGACCCTCCTGGTGGGAATATCGCACCGCCGGCCGAGCATCTCGGCCGGACATGCACGCGCACGGTGCGGCGAACCGACACAACACATATGGAAGAGGCGTATCCACAGTGCCAGAGCTAACGTCCAGCCGTCTCGCGGAGGAGTTCCCCGGAAACGAATGGTTGGTCGCCGACATATACGACAAGTACAAGGCGGACCCGGACTCCGTGGACCGCAAGTGGGCTGACATCTTCCGTCGACTCGAGGGCGAGTCCCCCGCCGAAGACGCTCAGGCAGGCAACGGCGCCTCCGGAAGCTCCGCCCCCGCCTCCTCCGCCTCGTCGACCCCGGCCGGCGGCTCCGGCAACGGCACCGCAGCCGAACGTCGGGCCGCTGCGACGAACCAGCAGGACTCCCGGCAGGAGAGCACCCCGATGACGGCCACGCCCGCCGAGCCGGAGCACCAGCAGAAGCCCGCCACGGAGAAGTCCCCCACCGGCACCCGCCCCGTGGCGCCCAAGCAGCCCACCACCAAGAAGTCCAAGGACTCCGGTACCACTCCCATCCCCTCCGAGCCCTCCGACTCGCGGGGCGACGAGGCGCCGAAGGAGACGAAGCAGGACGAGGTCACCGTCCTGAAGGGGATGTCCAAGGCCATCGCCGCCAACATGGACGCCTCCCTGTCCGTGCCGACGGCGACCACGGTGCGGGCCGTGCCCGCGAAGTTGCTGATCGACAACCGCGTGGTCATCAACAACCACCTCAAGCGCACCCGGGGCGGCAAGGTCTCCTTCACCCACATCATCGGCTACGCCATGGTCAAGGCGCTGCGCGCCCACCCGTCGATGAACGTCACCTACACCGTCAAGGACGGCAAGCCCGCCGCCGTGCAGCCCGCGCATGTGAACTTCGGGCTCGCGATCGACATGCCCCGGCCCGACGGCACGCGCGCCCTGGTGGTGCCCAACATCAAGGGCGCCGAGGACATGAGCTTCACCGACTTCTGGGCGGCCTACGACGACGTCGTCAAGCGCGCCCGGGACAACAAGCTCACGCCCGACGACTACGCCGGCACCACGGTCTCCCTGACCAACCCCGGCGGCATCGGCACCGTGCACTCCGTGCCCCGGCTCTCCCAGGGGCAGGCCTGCATCGTCGGCGTCGGTGCCCTCGAGTACCCGGCCGAGTTTCAGGGCGCCTCTGAGAAGACGCTGAACAAGCTCGCCGTCTCCAAGGTCATCACGCTGACCTCCACGTATGACCACCGGGTGATCCAGGGCGCCGGCTCCGGCGAGTTCCTGAAGACCATCCACCAGCTGCTCCTGGGCGAGGACGGCTTCTACGACGAGATCTTCGAGGCGCTGCGCATCCCGTACCGTCCCGTCCGCTGGTCGGCTGACATCCAGGTCAACCCTGAGGACCAGATCAACAAGGTCGCCCGGATCCAGCAGCTGATCCACGCCTACCGGGTGCGCGGCCACCTCATGGCCTCGGTGGACCCGCTGGAGTACCGGATGCGGGAGCACCCGGACCTCGAGATCGAGTCTCACGGCCTGACCCTGTGGGACCTGGACCGCGACTGGCCCACAGGAGGGTTCGGCGGCAAGCAGATGCTGCCGCTGCGCAACATCCTCGGCGTGCTGCGGGACACCTACTGCCGCAACACGGGCATCGAGTACATGCACATCCAGTCTCCGGAGGAACGCCAGTGGTTCCAGGACGAGATCGAGCACCCCTACTCGAAGCCGTCGCGTGACGAGCAGTTCCGCATCCTGGGACGCCTCAACGCCGCCGAGGCCTTCGAGACCTTCCTGCAGACGAAGTTCGTCGGGCAGAAGCGTTTCTCCCTGGAGGGCGGCGAGTCGCTGATCCCGCTGATGGACGTGATCCTCTCCGAAGCCGCCGACGAGGGACTCGACGAGGTGGCCATCGGCATGGCGCACCGAGGTCGTCTCAACGTCCTCGCCAACATCGCGGGCAAGACGTACGCGCAGATCTTCCGCGAGTTCGAGGGCCGCGAGGCGGGCATCGGTTCGGGCGACGTGAAGTACCACCTCGGCACGCGCGGCTCGTTCACCTCTGACCGTGGCAATTCGACCAGCGTCTACCTGGCTGCGAACCCCTCCCACCTGGAGGCGGTCAACCCGGTGCTCGAAGGCATCGTGCGTGCCCAGCAGGACCGCCTGGACAGAGGACCCGATGGCCTGAGCTCCTTCTCGGTGCTGCCGCTGCTGGTGCACGGCGACGCCGCGTTCGCCGGGCAGGGCGTGGTCGCCGAGACGCTGAACCTGTCCCAGCTGCGCGGCTACCGCACCGGCGGCACCGTCCACGTGGTGGTCAACAACCAGGTCGGCTTCACCACCGCGCCGCAGTCGGGCCGTTCGATGACCTACTGCACGGACATGGCCAAGGCCATCCAGGCCCCGATCTTCCATGTCAACGGGGATGACCCGGAGTCGGTCGCGCGTGTGGCCTCGCTGGCCTTCCAGTACCGGCAGCGGTTCAACAAGGACGTCGTGATCGACCTCGTCTGCTACCGCCGCCGTGGCCACAACGAGGGCGACGACCCGGCGATGACCCAGCCGAAGATGTACAACCTCATCGAGGCCAAGCGGTCGACCCGTCGGCTCTACACGGAGAATCTGGTCGGTCGTGGCGACATCACCCAGGACGAGGCGGACCAGGCTCTGCAGGACTTCCGCCAGCGCCTGGAGCGTGTCTTCACCGAGACCCACGCGGCTCAGACCCAGCCGGTCTCGACCGTCAGCGTGCCCAGCGGCGGCGGCGACATCGTCGCCCCGACGGCCTCGGAGCTGGAGGAGGACACCCCGATCCGGGCTGCGGACGACACCGCGGTCTCCGAGGAGTCGCTGGCACACATCGGCGAGGTGCACACCAACATCCCGGACGGCTTCACCGCCCACCCGAAGCTGAAGTCCCTGCTGGAGAAGCGGGCGAAGATGGCCCGCGAAGGCGGCATCGACTGGGGCTTCGCCGAGATCGCGGCCTTCGGCTCGCTGCTGATGGAGGGCATCGAGGTCCGCATGGCCGGTCAGGACTCACGGCGCGGGACCTTCGTCCAGCGGCACGCGGTGTTCCACGACCGGGTCAACGGCGACGAGTGGTACCCGCTGAAGAACCTGACCGAGGACCAGGCGCGGTTCTTCATCTACGACTCGCTGCTCTCCGAGTATGCGGCCCTGGGCTTCGAGTACGGCTACTCGGTGGAGAACCCCCAGGCCCTGGTGCTGTGGGAGGCCCAGTTCGGCGACTTCGTCAACGGCGCGCAGACGGTGATCGACGAGTTCATCGCCACCGCCGAGCAGAAGTGGGGCCAGCGCTCCTCGGTCGTGATGCTGCTGCCGCACGGCTATGAGGGCCAGGGCCCGGACCACTCCTCCGGTCGGCCGGAGCGCTTCCTGCAGCTGTGCGCGGAGGACAACATGACCGTGGTCATGCCCTCCACCGGTGCGAACTACTTCCACCTGCTGCGCCGTCAGGCGGTGGCACGGCCCCGCCGGCCGCTGGTGGTGTTCTCCCCCAAGCAGCTGCTGCGTCTCAAGGCCGCCGCGAACTCCGTCGAGGACTTCACCACCGGCACCTTCCGTGAGGTCATCGGAGACGACGGCGTCGACAAGTCCCAGGTCAAGCGCGTGCTGATCACCTCGGGGAGGCTGTACTACGACCTCGTGGCCACGCGGGCCAAGCACGACGACCAGACGACGGCGATCGTGCGGCTCGAGCAGCTCTACCCCCTGCCGGTGGACCAGCTGCGCGAGGAGCTGGACTCCTACCCCGCCGACGCCGAGTTCATCTACGCGCAGGACGAGCCCGTCAACCAGGGTCCCTGGCCCTTCCTGGGGCTCAGCCTGGTGCCGCTGCTCGACCAGGAGCTTCAGCTGGTCTCCCGCGGGGAGTCCGCGGCCACGTCCGTCGGTCAGGCCCGGCGTCACGCCAAGGAGCTGGAGACGCTGCTCGCCCAGGCCTTCCCGCACCTGGACCTGTGAACGACGATCGCCGCTGAACGACGGAGGCCGCCGACCCGGAGACCGGGTCGGCGGCCTCCGTCGTTCCGGGGCCGCGACGATCTGTCCCCGTGGCGCGTCCGAGGCCGGCCCGGCGGCTCGGACGCGGTAACGTCAGGGGAGGAAAAGTCGGTGTCCGCCGGCCCTCCCCCGGGTTCCCGGGATCGGATGGCCACACAGAGGAAGGGACGACGTGGAACGCAGCATCAGAATCGTCGCCGTCGGCAATGAGCTGCTCACCGGAACTGGTGATCCCCGCGCACTGGGATGGCTGGGACGGGTGCTGGCGAAGACGCCCACCGAGGCGGTGCACCTGGAACACTATGTCCTCGCCATGCCCGGCGAGGGGACGGAGGCGCTGTCCCACCGCTGGCAGGCCGAGGCCGCACCACGCTTCTCGGAGGGCGCGGAGAACCATCTGATCGTCGCACTCAACGACATCGACCTGGACAGCACCTCCTCGTCGGCCCGTTCCCGACTCAACCTGGCCAACATCCTGGACCGGGCCAGTCAGGAGGGGATCCGGTGCCTGGTCGTGGGACCCGTCCCGGGGCTGGACCCCGAACGGAACCAGCGACTGGCGGAGCTCAACGTCGCGTACCAGGACGTGGCGTCGCGCCGCTCCCACGTCTACGTCGACACGTTCTCGCCGCTGGTCCAGCATGACCAGTGGCGCCATGATCTCGCAGCCAACGACGGCGCCCCCGGCCAGGCCGGCTACGGGCTGATCGCCTGGCTGGTCCTCCACCGGGGGTGGTTCCAGTGGCTGGGCCTGCGCGAGCCCTCTGCGTGAGACCCGCCGGCGCGGAGCACCACCTCCCCGGGCACCGCACCGATGGCCCCAGCACCACCGTCCGGTAGGATGGGGCGAAGCCGACGAAAGGAGTTCACCATGAGCAAGCGTGGACGCAAGCGCAAGGACCGCCGCAAGAACAAGGCCAACCACGGCAAGCGCCCCAACTCCTGACCCGTTCAGGTCCCTCACGGGCCCCTGACGCTCAGCAGCGGGCCGCCGTCGAGCGGCCGCGGCGCGCGCCGTGCGTGCTCCGGCGACGGAGCGCCACGGACAGCAAGCGCACACAGAAAGGCAGAGCCCCCGCGGGATCATCCCGTCGGGGGCTCTGTCATGTCGGACCTGTCATGCCGGAGGCGAGAGGGACGTGCGCGCTCCGGACCGGCAGACCCCTGGTGCGCGCTCCGGGTCGGACTCCCGGTGCGCCCCGGCTCAGCGGCTCTCGTGGCCAGCTTCCACGCGGATCTCGCTGATGCGCTCCATGATGGTGACCTTCAGAGTGTCGGGGGCACGTTCCACGCAGGACCGCCGGACCACGGAACGGATGATGCACTCGAGGTCGTACTCGGAGGCGCAGTCCGGGCAGTCGTGGAGATGGCCCCGGACCTCCGCGAGGTCGTCCCGGCTCAGCGCACCGTCGAGGTACTCGTAGATGCGCTCCATCCGCTCCTCGGCCTCCCGGCAGTCACCGCCGGGGCACTCATCCGTGGTGCGGTCTTCGCTCATTTTCGAGCCTCCTGCTTCTTGAAGCCTCGCTCGCGGGCGTAGTCGGTCAACAGTTCACGCAGCAGCTTGCGGCCGCGGTGCAGCCGCGACATCACCGTGCCGATGGGAATGTTGAGGATCTCGGCGATCTCCTTGTAGGCGAATCCCTCGACGTCGGAGAAGTAGACCGCCAGGCGGAACTCCTCCGGGATCTGCTGCAGGGCGTCTTTGACGTCCGAGTCCGGCAGATGGTCCAGGGCCTCCGCCTCGGCCGAGCGCAGTCCGGTGGAGGTGTGCTCCGCTGCCTGGGCCATCTGCCAGTCCTCCACGGTGTCCGTGTTGGCCTGCTGCGGCTGCCGCTGCTTCTTCCGGTAGATGTTGATGTACGTGTTGGTCAGGATGCGGTACAGCCAGGCCTTCAGGTTGGTCCCCGGCTTGTACTGGTGGAACGCGGAGTAGGCCTTCGTGTAGGCCTCCTGCACCAGGTCCTCGGCGTCCTGCGGGTTGCGCGTCATCCGCATCGCCGCGGAATAGAGCTGGTCGACGTACTGCAGCGCATCGGACTCGAAGCGGGCGCGACGCTGTGCGTCGGTCTCCTCGGCCACATTCACGTTCTCGTCACGGTCTTCCATCACAGACGAGTCTACGCGCACCCGGCGGATCGGGGCCTGCGTGCGCGGCTGAAGCGTGGCTGTGGTCATGGACAGGACAACGACCACGCGTGCTCTGCAATTCCCCGACAGGGGCTGATTGGGTAGATTGTCTTCTGGACGATGCCGAACGCCGCATGTTCCGGCACGCACAGCTCAACCGAGTTCACCGCACGTGGAGCCGGGGACGACCCCGACGCCGCGCCGCCACAGGAGGATTCCATGTCCCTGATCCGCAAAGTCGCCCGCCCGCTGCTCGGTGCCGGCTTCATCGCCGACGGCATCGACCGCCTCCGCAACACGGAGGAGGCCGCCGACAGGCTGGAGCCCACCCTGGAGGAGCTCGGCTCCCTGGTCCCCCAGGCGGAGGTCATCACCTCGGACCCCCGCCGCACCGTCCAGGTGCTCGGCGGCATCGAAGTCGTCGCCGGGGTCGCACTGGCGATCGGCAAGTGCCCCCGCATCGCCGCATTCACCCTGATGGGGGTGCACAAGGTCAACTCCTATGTGGAGATGCGCGCCGCAGGCCTCGATTCGGTGGAGGACCTGACCGCCCAGCGGGACACTCTGCTGAAGAACCTCGCCGTCCTCGGCGGCCTCGGGCTTGCCGTCGCCGATCTCGCCGGCAAGCCCTCGCTGAGCTGGCGTGCTGAGCACCTGGCGAAGCAGTCGAAGAAGAAGGGCGCCCAGTTCCGGGACAAGACCTACAAGTGGGCCGAGGAGTTCGGCGACGACGCGGTCAAGACCGCCAAGGCCTTCGAACGGGACGCGGCGAAGAGCTTCAAGCGTGCGGAGAAGGAGGCCGTCAAGGCCATCTCCGCAGCCGCCAAGGAGGGGAAGAAGAAGGCTGAGGACGCGCTCTGAGCACCGCCATGTCATCTGACGCTCTCCGGGTGCCCCCGACACCGTGGCCTGCGCCGCGAGCGGGGGCACCGGTGCGTGGAGAGGTCGTCGTCCCCGCTTCGAAGTCCCTGACCAACCGGCTGCTGCTGCTCGCAGCTCTGGCCGACGGCCCCTCCGTGGTCGTCAACGCGCTGGAGTCCCGCGACTCCTCCCTCATGCTCGCCGGACTGCAGCGGCTCGGGGCGCGCGTCGAGCACCTCGCAGACGGCGGGGGCACCGGTGAACCGGCCGTGCGGATCACTCCGCTGCCGCTGGCCGCACCCCCCGCCGCACAGGCACACGACGCCTCAGACGTGCAGGTGGACTGCGGGCTCGCCGGCACTGTCATGCGTTTTCTGCCGGCGGTCGCCGCCCTGACGGGACACGCCGTGCACTTCGACGGCGATCCCGAAGCGCGGGTCCGGCCCATGGGCGCCGTGCTCGAAGGGCTGGCCGAGCTCGGTGTGGACGTCCGCGACCCCTCGGCCCCGGAGGGCGCCGCACCGACCACCCTGCCCTTCACCGTCAGCAGCCCTGCTGGGCTGACCGGCGGCGAGATCTCCATCGACGCCTCCGGCTCCTCCCAGTTCGTCTCCGGGCTCCTGCTGGCGGCCCCCCGGATGACGGAGGGCCTCACGCTGCGCCACAGCGGCACCTCGGTGCCGTCTCTGGAGCACGTGGAGATGACGTTGACGGTGCTCGAGCAGCTCGGCGTCTCCGTCAGCTCTCCGGCCCCCTACACCTGGCGGGTGGAACCAGGCGCCATTCCGGCGTTCACCGCGCGGGTGGAGCCGGACCTGTCGAATGCGGGACCGTTCCTCTGCGCGGCCGCAGTGACCGGCGGAGAGGTGGTCATGCGAGGCTGGCCGAAGGACTCCACACAGATCGGGCGGCGCTGGACGCAGCTGCTGACCGACTTCGGAGCCGAAGTGGACTCCGTCGAAGAGCCCGGCGGGGAGACCGTCACGCTCACCGTGCGCGGCCCCGAACGCCTGGTGACCCCGGGCACCGTGGACGGCACTGCGGAGCTCACCCCCACCGTGGCAGCGCTGGCCGCACTGTGCGACGGTGAGACGACGTTCACCTCGGTGGCCCATCTGCGCGGCCACGAGACCGACCGCATCGCCGCACTGGTGGCGGAGATCCGCCGTCTGGGCGGAGCGGCGGAGGAGACCGATGACGGCTTCCGCGTCCTGTCCCCCATCTCCCACGGCGGCCTGGTGCACAGCTACGCCGACCACCGCATGGCGACCTTCGGCGCCGTCCTCGGACTGGCCGTGGACGGCGTGGAGGTCGAGGACATCGGCTGCACCGCCAAGACGATGCCCACCTTCCCTCAGCTGTGGGAGCGGCTGGTCCCGTGAGCCGCTGGGACAGCTGGGACGAGTCACGTGCCCGGGTCCGGCCGAACAAGAAGGGTTCGCGCCCCCGGACGAAGGAGAAGCCCGAGCACGCCGACGCGGAGCTGGGCCGGATCGTTCAGGTCGACCGCGGGCGCTACACCGCTGCCCTGGTGGACTCGGGGCAGGTGGTCACCGCCGTGCGGGCCAAAGCCCTGCGGCGCACCCCGGTGGTTCCCGGCGACGTCGTCGCACTCGTGGGCGACACCTCGGGCGAGGAGGGGACGCTGGCCCGGCTGGTGCGCATCGAGGAACGCTCCACCCTGCTGCGTCGCAGCGCCGACGACTCCGACGACGCTGAGCGCGTGGTGGTCGCGAACACGGATCAGCTGCTCATCGTGGTCGCCGCGGCGGATCCGGCCCCGCGCACCGGCTTCATCGATCGGGCCCTGGTCGCCGCCTACGACGCCGACATCGTTCCCATCCTCCTGATCACCAAGGCGGACCTGGCCGAGGATCCTGAGGATCCTGCAGGGCTGGTGAGCCACTATGCAGAGCTGAGCCTGACCACGGTGATCTCCGGCCATGCCGGTACCGAGGTCGGCGGAGGCGCCGACGCAGAGCGCACGCCGGGCTCCGCCCCGGGCTCCACACGGGATCCGGTTCTGGACCCGGCGGCCGTGGCCCGTCTGCGGTCCCTGCTGGCCGGGCACGTGACCGCGATGATCGGCCACTCCGGCGTGGGCAAGTCCACCATGGTCAACGCTCTGACCGGGGCGGATCGCGCCACCGGAGGCGTCAACGCCGTGACCGGCCGCGGCCGCCACACCTCGTCCTCCGCCGTCGCGCTGACCCTCGAGCCGTCGGAGGATCCGACATCTCCGCTGGGTGACCAGGACGCCCAAGAGTCCTGGATCGTCGACACCCCGGGGATCCGGTCCTTCGGCCTGGCCCATGTCGACCCCGATGACGTGCTCGCCGCCTTCGAGGATCTGGTGGAGGGCTCGGTCGACTGCGAGCCGGGATGCGCCCACGCATCGCCCGAGGGCGGCTGCGCCTTGGACGCCTGGGTGCAGGCAGGACATGCCGGCGCCCACGGACCGGCACGCCTGGCCTCACTGCGCGGGCTGCTCGCCTCGCTGGCCGGGTCTGCGGAGGAACAGGAGGAGAAGCGACTAGGGTTGAGCCCATGAACCATCGCACGAGCGCCTATACCGAGGACCTCCGCCTGGCCCACATGATCGCCGACTCGGTGGACGCCCAGACGATGTCCTTCTTCCAGTCGATGGACTTCGAGGTGGAGACCAAACCCGACCTCACCCCCGTCACCGAGGCCGACCGGAAGGCCGAGGAGACCATCCGTGCCCAGCTGAGCCGGGTCCGGGGGCGGGATGCCGTCTACGGCGAGGAGTTCGGCTCCTCGGGATCCGGACCTCGGCGCTGGGTCATCGACCCGATCGACGGGACCAAGAACTTCGTGCGCGGGGTCCCTGTGTGGGCCACCCTCATCGCACTCGTGGACCACGGCGAGCCGGTGGTCGGCGTCGTGAGCGCCCCCGCCCTGAACCGCCGGTGGTGGGCCGCCGCCTGCGGCGGGGCCTACACGGGCAAGTCGCTGGCCTCGGCCCGTCAGCTGGGTGTCTCCAAGGTCTCCACCTTGCAGGACGCCTCCTTCTCCTATTCGTCGCTGACCGGCTGGCGGGAGATCGGCCGGATCCACAACTTCCTCGAGATGACGGATTCGGTCTGGCGCACCCGGGCCTACGGCGACTTCTGGTCCTACTGCATGGTGGCCGAGGGATCTGTGGACGTGGCCGCTGAGCCCGAGCTGGAGCTCTATGACATGGCGGCCCTGGTCCCGATCGTCACCGAGGCCGGTGGCAAGTTCACCTCGCTGGACGGCGAGCCGGGCTGCTCCGGCGGTAATGCCCTGGCCACCAACGGACTGCTCCACGAGGCCGCGCTCGGTGCCCTGGCCCCGGACAGCCCCACCCCCTGGTCCGACGCCGGTTCGCGGTCCGAGGAGTCGGCTGATCCAGAGTCCTCACCCGACACGGCGGGCTCGCCCGCACTCTGACGCTCTCTCTGCCGCGCCCAGGGGCCGGGTCCGGTCCTCCAATCGGGAGGCCCGGACCCGGCCCCTGCTGCGTCCAGGCGGCGCGCCGGTTGCAGTTTTAGGTATGCCTAAACCATACTGGGGGCATGCCGCACACCACGACGACGACGTCCGCCGCTCTCCTGGCTCTCAGCACCCTGCTCGTGACCTCGTGTGCGAGCGCCGACGGCTCCGGCGACCCTTCCGAACGCCAGGGAGGCGTCGAGGAGCGACCTGTGGTGCTGACCACCTTCACCGTGCTCCAGGACATCGCGTCCGAGGTGGCCGGGGACCGCGCAGACGTCCGCTCCATCACGCCGCACGGTGCGGAGATCCACGAGTACGATCCCACTCCCGGAGACGTGCGCGACGCGGCCGAGGCCGACCTCATCCTGGCCAACGGCCTGGGTCTGGAGGCCTGGCTGGAGCAGTTCCTCGACCAGTCCGATGCTCCGACCGTCACGGTGACCGGGGACATCGAGCCGTTGCCGGTGACCCGGCTGCCCGGCCACCCCGATGATGCCGCGGAGATGCCCGTCAACCCGCACGCCTGGATGTCTCCCCGTCAGGGCATGAGCTACGTGGACGGCGTCGAGGACGCCCTGTCCGAACTCTCTCCCGAGGATGCCGACGTCTTCGCCGAGAACGCCGCGGCGCTGCGCGACGAGCTGGCGGCCCTCGACGTTGAGGCCCGCGAGCGCGCCGAGGAGCTGGAGGAGGTGCATCTGGTGACCTGCGAAGGCGCTTTCAGCTATCTGGCCGACGATCTGGACCTAGGCGAGCATTACCTGTGGCCCGTCAACGCCGATGACGAGGGCTCGCCCCAGCAGGTCGAGGCGCAGATCCGCTACGTCCGCGACCATGAGGTCCCCACCGTGTTCTGCGAATCCACCGTCAACGATGCGGCCCAGCAGCAGGTCGTCCAGGAGACCGGTGCGGAGCTGGGCGAGCCGCTCTACGTGGACTCTCTGACCGAGGCGGACGGCCCGGTGCCCACCTACGTGGACCTGCTGCGCCACGATCTGGAGCTGATCCTCGCCGGCGCTGAGGACGACGGCCGATGATCCCCACCGAGACCACCACTGCCATCTCGGTGGAAGGGCTCAGCGCCGGATATCCCGGGGTCCTGGCCCTGCAGGAGGTCAACCTGACCGTCCGGTCGGGGCGCATCTGCGCCCTGGTCGGGGCCAACGGCTCCGGGAAGTCGACGCTGTTCGCGGCCCTGCTGGGGCTGCGCTCCCCGGCCCAGGGTCGAGTCCGACTCTTCGGCCGCAGCCCCCATGCGGCGCGACGGAGGAACCTGGTCAGCTACGTCCCGCAGCATGACCAGGTGGATCCGAGCTTCCCGGTGACGGTGGAGCAGACCGTGATGATGGGACGGTACGGGCATCTGGGGTTCACCCGTCGCCCGCGGGCGGCGGACCGGGAACACGTCGAGTCCGCCCTGGAACAGGTCGGCCTGGCGGGCCTCCGCTCGCGGACCATCGGGGAGCTCTCGGGCGGGCAGCGACGGCGAACCTTTCTGGCGCGGTCGATCGCGCAGCGGGCGCCGCTGATGCTGCTGGATGAGCCGTTCGCCGGAGTGGACCGCGTCTCCGAGGAGCTGATCGTCCAAGTGCTGCATCAGCTGCGTGATGCCGGCACCACGCTGCTGGTCTCCACCCACCACCTGGAGGGGATCCCCGACCTCGCCGAGGAGGTCGTGCTGCTGCACCGCACGGTGCTGGCCGCCGGTCCTCCAGGGGAGGTCCTCACCGAGGAGCGGATGGCGGACGCCTTCGGCACCGTACTGGGACTCGGTGCGGCATCGGCCGAGCGGAGGCAGCCATGATGGACCTGCTGCGTGAGCTTCTTCTGGCCCCCCTCGAGTTCGGCTTCATGCAGAATGCGCTGCTGGTCTCCGTGGTGGCCGCCGCGGTATGCGGTCTGCTGTCCTGCTGGCTGGTGCTGATGGGCTGGTCGCTGATGGGCGAGGCGGTGGCCCATTCGATCCTGCCGGGGATCGTGCTGGCCTACCTCTTCGGCGTCCCGATGGCGGTGGGAGCCTTCGTGTTCGGCATGCTGGCGGTCGCCCTGATCGGCGGCATCAGCACCTCCTCCACGGTGAAGCATGACACGGCGATCGGCGTGGTGTTCACCTCGCTGTTCGCTCTGGGCCTGGTGCTGATCTCCCGGACGCCCAGCGAGACGCATCTGCAGCACATCCTCTTCGGCAACGTGCTGGGCACCTCCCGGACGGATCTGATCCAGGTGCTGTGCCTGGGTGCCCTGACGGCCGCAGTTCTGCTGATCAAGCGGCGGGACTTCACGCTGCTGGCGTTCGACCGCACCTTCGCCCACACCATCGGACTCTCTGCCACGGGTCTGTCCGCCGTGCTGCTGATGCTGCTGGCGCTGACCACGGTCACGGCCCTGCAGACCCTGGGGATCATCCTGGTGGTGGCCATGCTGGTCATCCCGGGAGCCACCGCGATGCTGCTCACCCGGACCTTCGGTCGGATGCTCATCGTGGCCTCGGCCTCGGCCGTGCTCTCCGCTCTGGTCGGCGTCTACCTCAGCTACTGGGGTGACGTCGCCACGGGCGGCACCATCGTCCTGGTCCAGTCCGCGCAGTTCGCCATGGCCTACCTGTTCGCCCCACGCAAGGGCGTCTTGGGGCGACTGGCGCACCGTCGTCGTCGACCGGTGGCCCATAGACTGGATCAGTCAGCCGCGACCATCGAGAGGATCCCATGACCCCGCGCACCTCCGCCCAGGGCCGGTCCACCCGCACGGACTCCGCGACGACGTCGGTGGAGGACTACGCCAAGACCATCTACGGCCTGGCGGAATGGGATGACACGGCGGTCTCCGCCTCGGCGCTGGCCAAGACGCTGGGGGTCTCCAACCCGTCGGTGACCCTCATGGTGCGCAAGATGGCGGATCTCGGCCTCGTGGACCACCAGCCGTATGCGCCGATCCGACTCACCGAACAGGGGCGGCAGCTCGCACTGGCGATGGTGCGGCGGCATCGGCTCCTCGAGACGTGGCTCGTCCGGGAGCTCGGGTACGGCTGGGACGAAGTGCATGACGAGGCCGAGCGCCTGGAGCATGCGGTCTCAGAGACGTTCGTGGATCGCTTGGACGCCCGGCTCGGCCACCCACGGGTGGACCCTCACGGCGACCCGATCCCCGGGCCGGACCTGTCCATGGACCACCCGGACACGGAGCTGCTGTGCCGGGTGCCGACCTCTTCCGCGGTGCGTCTCGAGCAGGTGGACGACTCGGTGCCGGACGCGCTGCGGGTGCTGGCCGAGCAGCAGGTGGAGATCGGTGCCCAGGTGCATGTCACCGCCTCGGAGTCCGGCGACGTCGTGGTGGCTCGCACCGACGCCGGAGAGGGAATCCGCCTGGCTCACGAGCTGGCCCATGCGATGCGGGTCTCCGTAGTGCGCTCTGACGGCTCCGGGGCCTCCGGTCCGGGGGACCTCGAGAACTGACGGCCTCCCCCGGGGTGCCCTGACCTGCCGGGCGCGACCGGCGTATTAGGCTTGGACAGTGCCTACGCGAGTCAATCCCGCCCCCGCCTCTGCGGCGCCGACGGCTCCCCCGCTGCCGGCGCTGATCCTGCTGGTCGCCTGCGCGGGTGCGGCAGGTGCACTGCTGCGGCTGACGATCGGGCAGATCATCCCGGAGCACGGGATGAAGTTCCCCTGGACCACGCTGGCCATCAACATCTCCGGATCCGGCATGCTGGGCCTGCTCACCGGCGTCGCCGCGGCCAGGCCGTGGCTGCGGCGCTGGGTGGTGCCGGTGCTGGGTACCGGCCTCCTGGGCTCTTACACGACCTTCTCCCTGGTGATCGTGGCGACCATGCCGTCTCTGCCCGGAGGCACGTTCGAGGGCCTGAGCGCCGTCACCTATGTCAGCCCCGGCACCCTGGAGATGCTGTTCTACCTGCTGATCAGCGTCATCGCCTCCACCGGGGCGGCCGCGGCGGGCGTCACTATCGGCCGTGCGCTGTTCGGCTGCGTGGAGGACCCCTACGGCCTCGGCGCGGTGGCTGCGCCGCCCGCCCGCGAGGCCGGGGACGGATCCGCCGACGCCGGAGGCGGGGCCCGATGACCACCACGCTCTCTCTGGCCGTGGTGCTCGGTGTGGCCCTCGGCGGCGCCGCCGGTGCCGTGCTGCGACTCCTGCTGGACCGGTACGCACGCTTCGGCATCCTCGTGGCCAACACGCTGGGCTGCCTGCTGCTGGGCTTCCTCTACGGCGAGTTCTCCGCGCTGACCTCGGCGGACGCCGTGCCGGACAACGGCCTCTTCTCCCCCGGCGTGGTCACCGTGATCAGCTATGGGCTCATCGGTGCGCTGAGCACCTTCGCCACCGTCTCGCTGCGCGCGGCTCAGCGCTGGGTGGACGGCCATCGGATGCAGGCCGCCTGGATCTGGCTGGTCAACGTGGTGTGCGGATTCGTCGCCGCGGGGATCGGCATGGGGCTCTCCGGACTCGTGGAGCTCTGAGCGGCACCTGCGCGAGCAGCGACCCCTGTGCCTCCCCTGACCATCAGGGTCACCAATCTCGGGGATCGTTCACCGACCCCGGAGATCCGCGAGTCGACGCACCACCGGGATGAGGTCCATCAGCGGCGATGACAGCCGCCGAGCCCCGAGGTTCAGCTCCGCACACAACCGGAACGCAAGCGCCCGACCCAGCATCTCGGCGGAGGCGCCGACCTGCACCGCCGCGCCTCCGTGTCCGGTTTCCCAGCCCATGACGTCGAGGGCGAGGACCGCCTCCGCCCAGGCGACCGGACGCCGATAGAGGCTGAGGTCGAGCACGCCGAGCCCGTGGACCGGATGGTCGATGATGTTGCCCGCCAGGTCCCCGTGCACGATCTGGAGGGGCTGCTCAGTCACGGGCAGCTGGTCCAGCAGCTCAGCCAGCGCCCCCGGTGCCTCCGGTGGCAGATCCTCCTGACCCCAGGCCTGCCGGTCGGCCCGGGCCCAGGGGTCCTGTCGAGTCGGCAGGTCCGCCGGTGCGGCCCCCGTCGCCCGGTGAAAGGCCCGGGCGGCCTCCGCGCGACGCCGCAGACTCAGCCCGGCCCCGGAGCCGGGCATCCAGCGGTTCGCGCCCCAGCCGTCCACCAGCAGGGACCCGTCGGATCCCGCCACGGGCAGCGCGATCCTCAGTGCCGTCTCACGCGGCAGTGACGGAGCCAGCCGGTGGTGCAGCCACGACCAGGTCTCCTGGCCCTGGACGGGCACCGGCTTCAGCACGATGTCTCCGGCCCGCCATGAGGTGCCCTGTCCCCCGCTCAGCGGCACCGCGGATCCGTGCTGCCCGAAGGCTCGCAACACGTGGTCCGGGACGGAGAGGCGCATCCATCCATCACATCATGGGGTTGACCATCGACCACGAAAGGACGTGACGCCCGCCACGTCCGACCCTCGGGGTGTATGATGGACAGTCGGCTCTCCGGCCGGCCATGCGGCCGTGAGCACAGATCGACCCTGCTGCGAGGAGGTGGCACCATGGCGAAGAAGAACGCCCGGAAAGGTCAGAAGGACCCGAACAACCACGTGGTCGCCACCAACCGGCGGGCTCGGCACGACTACACGATCCTGGACCGCTACGAGGCCGGGATGGTGCTCACCGGCACCGAGGTCAAGTCTCTGCGGGAGGGCCAGGCGTCCCTCACCGACGGGTTCGCCGCCTTCTCCGACGCCGGCGAGCTGTGGCTGGAGCAGGTGCACATCCCGGAGTACCTCAACGGCACCTGGACCAATCACAGCGCCCGCAGGAAGCGGAAACTGCTGCTGAACCACAAGGAACTGGTGAAGATCACCCGGCAGATCGAGTCTCCGGGGCACACGATCGTGCCGCTGCAGCTCTATTTCAAGGACGGCCGGGTCAAGGTCGAGATCGGCATCGCCCAGGGCAAGCGCGAGTTCGACAAGCGGGAGACCCTGCGACGCAAGCAGGACGAGCGGGACGCCCAGCGAGCCATGCGCTACCGCAACCGCGGCGCCGCCTGAGCAGCCCGGGAGCTCCCCCAGACACGACGAAGGGCCGCCGGCCGATGAGGAGATCCTCATCGGCCGGCGGCCCTTCTGGTGTGGTGGAGACGGCGGGAATCGAACCCGCGTCCGATCTGGCATCACATGGACTTCTCCGGGCGCAGTCTGCGCATCGGGTGTTGCTCGGCCCCAGCCATCTTGCAGACAAGTGGCTGACCCGGGCCCAGTCGTGTGATCGTCGAGCGACGCCCCCACGACGAAGGCGGCGCTCCAGTGGCTATCTAGCTGATGCCAGCTGCTGAGCCGATAGCAAGCTCAGGCTGACAGACTCGCGGTCGCTGCTATCAGGCAGCGAGGGCGAAGTCAGTGCGCTTAGAATCGGCACTTATTGGTGTGCAGAGGGGTTTTAGCGAGGGCACTCTACATCCTCGGCCCGCTTCCCCATGCTCAACTCAGATCGTCGAAACCGATCGTCCCCGTATGCGGTTGTCAAGAACCGTACCTGCTGGTCCACAGGCCGTCAGCAGGCCTTTCAGTATAGGACAACCGGCGTCCCGGTCACAATATTCCTGTCGGGCTCCGTCCTGCCGCCTGGTCCGCAGCCGATGTGGCAGCCCAGTGGCTCGGGTGTGGCCAGTCGCCGTCGTGCTGGCTCAGACACGCAGGTAGCGACGCACCGTCAGCCACGAGGACAGGACCGCCAGCAGCACGCCGACCAGCACCAGGCCCGGCATGATGATCCAGGACGCGGAGGAGTCGATGAAGGGGATCCCCGGCACCTGACGGGTCAGCCATTGACCCAGCAGGAACTCAGCCATGACCCAGGTGGCCGCGCAGGCCAGCAGCGAGCCGACGAGGGCGGCGATCACGCCCTCGAAGACGAACGGCAATCGGATCATCGACTTCGAGGCGCCCACCAGTCGCATGATGCCGGTCTCTCGGCGTCTGCTGAAGGCGGACAGGCGGATCGTGGTGGAGACCAGCAGCACCGCGCAGACGATCATCACCGCCGCGATGATCAGCGCCACAATGGTCAGGCCGTTGAGAATGGCGAAGACCTGATCCATGACCTCCTGCTGATCGGCGACCGTCTCCACGCCTGGAGCGGACGAGAACAGCTCCGTGACGATCGGGTACTGCTCCGGCTCGTGGAGCAGCACACGGAAGGACTCCGGCATGTCCTCGGCCTCCAGAGAGGCGGTCCGCGCGGTCTCGCCACGGGACTCCAGGAAGTTCTCCAGCGCCTGCTCCTGTGATTCGTGCCGGAAGCTGGACACGTACTGGCTGGCCGCCCCCTCCTCGAGTGAGTGCTCCAGTGCGTCGCGCTGGTCAGCACTGATCGCACCGGTCGGGCAGGCGGTCTGGGTGGAGTTGTCCGTGCAGAGGAAGACCGAGACCTCCAGCCGGTCATAGAAGTCATCGGTCATCCGGTCGACCTGGGTCTGCATGAGGGCGGCCGCCCCCACGAAGGTCAGGGAGATGAAGGTGACCAGCACGACCGAAGCCACCATGGCGACGTTGCGACGCAGCGAGGTGAACGTCTCGCGCAGCATGTGCAGCAGGCGATTCATCGTCTCCTCCTCAGCCGCCGCCAGAACGAGCGGCGCTCTCCGGTGACGCCGAGCTGTTCGGCGGTGCGACGGGTGTCGGCGTAGGTGGACTGGGACGCCGAGGACCGGGGCCGCGGCACCTGGGGCGATGCCTCGCCGGCCTCAACAGAGTCGGCATCGACGGTCTCGACGCTGGACGACGCCGACCTGCCGGATGCTGCTGATTCGCCTGCGGAGTCCTGGTCTGGGCTGTCCGGGTCTACGCTGTCCGGGGCGCCGGGGTGAACCTGCGTCGGTACCCCCTCCGTGAGATCCTCCACCTCCTCACCGTCGACGTCCACCGGCCGCGGCGGACGGTCGTCGAGGATCGGCGGCTCACCCTCCTCCGCCTCGAGCGGGGCGGACCGCGCAGAAGAGTGCTCGGACTCCGCCTCGGAGTCCAACTCCCGGACCTGCTCCGACGGCGGTTCCGGCTGCGGTTCCGGCTGCGGTGCGTCGGAGCTCTCAGACTCTCGATCAGGTTCGGCCAGGTCCTCCAGCACTTCCGGAACGTCTGCCGCACCGGGCTCGGCCGGGGTGGCCGCCGTGACGGCGGGCAAGGGCCTCGCCAGGCCGCCGTCGTCCCGGTCCGCCGGCGCCTCAGCCTCGGCGGGCGAGGCCGGAACCGGTGCGCGACGCCGCGGACCCTGCCCTCGGGTCAGAGGCAGGTCAGGATCGTGCACCGGGGGCTCGTCGTCGCCGCTCTGTCTGCGCAGCCGCTCGTCTTCGATCTCGTCCCCCCGGGCCTTGGCCGAGCCCGGTGCAGCCGGAGTGGCCGCGCTGCCGGGCCGATCCACCAGGCCCGGGGCCGCGTGGGTGAACCATGACTCGTGAGGATGCTCCGCCACGCCGTCCGGGCCCGCAGACATCTGGACGTGCGAGGACACTGCCTGACGCAGGGCATCGCGCAGCCGTTCGGGATCGGCGCCCTCTCCCTCGGGCTCCGTGTAGCCGTCACGCGCGAGGTTCGGCATCTCCGACCCGTCGAATCCGCCGACAGGCTCCGGAACGTCGGGGCCGTGCTGCTGGGGTCGCAGATGCTCCGGCCAGCGTACGCGCACCGGCTCGGCGAGGGACTGTGGTGAGGCGGTGTCGGCCGCGGTGCCGTCCGGCGCGGAATGCTCGGCCGTCGGTCCCTCCTCGGCGGAGGCACTCCCCTGGGCTCGGGCAGCGTGCTCCACAGCGTCGGCGGCGACCGGTACGTCTCGCCCGGCCGCTCGGGCGGCGTCGGCGGTGAGGGCTTCCGGTCCCGGCGCGGTGGCGCCGCCGTCGCCCTGCTCGCCGAGATCATGGGCGCGGGGGTCCTGGACACGGAGCGCCCCGCTGGACTCCCGCTCACGCAGAACGGTCCAGGCCTGCGAGCCCCGCGGCGGATCGTAGGTGCCGCGCTCGTCGTCGCGGACCAGTGCGCCGTCGTGGAGCTGGACCACCCGCCGGCGCATCCGGTCGACGATCACCCGGTCGTGGGTTGCCATGATGACCGTGGTGCCGGAGGCGTTGATCCAGCGCAGGATCTTCATGACCTCGTCCGAGGCACGAGGGTCCAGGTTGCCGGTCGGCTCGTCGGCCAGCACGATGGCTGGCTCGTTGACGATGGCGCGGGCGATGGCGGCGCGCTGCTGCTCGCCGCCGGAGATCTCGTGCGGGTACCGGCGGGCGAGGTCCTCCAGTCCGACTCTCTCCAGGACCTCGGTGACACGCTCGCGGATCTGGGTGCGCCTGGCCCCGATCACACGCATGGCGAAGGCGACGTTGTCGAACACGGTCTTGTCCGGCAGCAGGCGGAAGTCCTGGAAGACCATGCCGATGCTGCGCCGATAGTCCGGCACGCGGCGTTCGAGCATGAGGCCCAGGTTCTGCCCGGCCACGGTGACCTTGCCGCGCTGGGGCAGACCCTCGCGCAGGATCATCCGCAGCAGCGTGGACTTGCCGGAGCCGGACGCCCCGATCAGGAAGACGAAGTCCCCACGGTTGAACTCCACCGTGACGTCGTCGAGGGCCGGTCGGCCGTCGGGCTCATAGCGCCGTGTGACGTGTTCGAAGCGGATCATCTCTCACCAGCTGCCCCGACACGCACCGGCCGTTCGGGGCACAGGTCGGGGAAGACGGGCCGGTACGCTCTGAGCCTAGTTCAGCCGCGAGGTCTTCGGGACGATCAGGGGCGGCGTGCCGGAGACTTCTGTGCGCGTGGTCCCCCGGCGCGGGCGATCAGTTCTCCAGCAGAGACTGCGCGCGCCACCGGATGCCCGCGTCGATGAAGCCGTCCAGGTCGCCGTCGAGCACAGCCGAGGTGTTGCCGACCTCATGCTCAGTGCGCAGGTCCTTGACCATCTGGTACGGGTGCAGCACGTACGACCGGATCTGATCGCCCCAGGAGGCCTTGATGTCACCGGCGAGCTCCTTCTTCTCGGCGGCCTCCTCCTGCTGCTTGAGCAGCAGCAGACGGGACTCCAGGACCCGCATGGCGGCCGCACGGTTCTGGATCTGCGACTTCTCGTTCTGCATGGAGACCACCGTGCCGGTGGGCAGGTGGGTGATGCGCACCGCCGAGTCAGTGGTGTTGACCGACTGCCCTCCCGGCCCCGACGAGCGGTAGACGTCGATCTTCAGGTCGTTCTCGTCGATCTCCACGCTGTCCGTGCCCTCGATGAGCGGGATGACCTCGACGGCGGCGAAGGACGTCTGGCGTCGGCCCTGGTTGTCGAACGGACTGATGCGCACCAGACGGTGCGTGCCCGCCTCCACGGAGAGCGTGCCGAAGGCGTAGGGAGCCTTGACCTCAAAGGTGGCGGACTTCAGTCCGGCCTCCTCCGCGTAAGAGGTGTCCAGGACCTTCACCGTCCAGTCGCGGCGCTCCGCCCAGCGGGTGTACATGCGCAGCAGCATCTCCGCGAAGTCAGCCGCGTCCACACCGCCGGCTCCCGACCGGATGGTCACCACGGCGTCACGCTCGTCGTACTCCCCGGCGAGCAGGGTGACGATCTCCAGCGACTCCAGGGCCTTGCGGATGGAGTCGATCTCCTGGACGGCCTCGGTGAGGACATCGTCATCGCCCTCGTCCTGGGCCATCTCCACCATGAGCTCGACGTCGTCGATGCGCCCGGAGAGCTTGGTGAGCCGCTCCAGCTCGGACTGCTTGTGGCTCAGCTGGGAGGTGACCTTCTGGGCGTTGGCCTGGTCGTCCCACAGGTCCGGAGCCGCGGCCTTCTCGCTGAGCTCGGCCACCTCGGCCCGGAGCTTGTCCACGTCGGTGACGTCGGTGATGCGGGTCAGGGTGGAGCGCAGGGAGCGCAGCTCAGTGGGGAAATCAGTCTCTGCCATAACGACACCACCCTACCGGCTGGCGCGACGATTCGCCGCTCCGGCGCCGCCCGTCTCGGCGTCGGATCCTCGGCAGCCTCCGCGTCCGGTCGGTCACCGGTTGAGGCTCACTCTCGCATGGGACTCCGCGCTGATGGGCACCTCCGCGGGGAGGAACCAGCTGAGCAGCGGAAGCTCGGCAGAGGCGCCGAGCCGCACGTGTGCGGTCTCGCCGCCGTCAGCCACCCAGGCGTCGACAACCTCCACGCCGCCGAGCCTCCCGTGCGCGCCGGAGTCATCCAGGTAGCCCTGCGCCCTGGCCCGGACCTGAGAGGCCGTCAACGACGGCGCGGTCCCACCTGCCGCGGCACCCTGCGTGGCTGCCGAGGCCGCACCGTCGGCCACCGAGAGCAGCCGACGGGCTTCCAGGTTGACGGCCGTGGCTCCGGCCACCACGGAGACGAGCATGAGCACCACCAGGACCATGCCCAGGATCAGCACCGTCGACTGTCCGGCGTCCTCACGATGGGAGGCCTCGATGCGGGCACGGAGACGGCGCCACGCCGCGCGCAGGGGGGAACAGCTCAGCCCGATCATGACGCCATCAGCCTCCTTGGACCTGGACGGACGTGGACGAGACCGTGACCAGCGTGGGCTGCCAGTCGCCGAATCCCGGGAGCAGCGGCACCGGCACCCGGACCTCCACGGTGAAAGCCACGAGGTCACCGTCGGTGGTGCAGGTGCCCTGCGGGCAGGTCCGAGAGACGTCGGCACGATCCGGGTCGATGGAGAAGTCCTGCAGGGCGGCGAGCACGGCGGCCTCGCTGCGCGCGTCCGCCTCGGGGTCGCCGGCTTCGGCGGACACGTACATCTTCGCGGCCTGGTCGGCGGCTCCCGTCGTCGCATAGGCCGCGCCCTGCACCGCCGAGAGTCCCAGCACGAAGTACACGATCGGGATCAGCAGCAGGGTCGCCAGCATGATGAACTCCACGATCGACGAGCCTCCCTCGTCATCGGCGGAGCCGAGTCGTTGGGACAGCATCGCGCGAAGGCGCGCAGACGGACCAACGCGAAGGCGCGGAGACGGACCGCTCCGACCTTCCGGGGTTCTCCGGTCACTCGAAGTCATAGGCCCGCCCCTGCACCTCCAGCGTCCCGACGCCCGGACCGAGCCCGACCAGCGGGACTCCGGAGCGGACCGTGATCCGCAGCGTGCGCCCCTCCGCGGTGTTGACATAGGCATAGCTCACGTCCTGGGCGTGGTCCGCCGCGGCGGATGACGCGATCAGAGACCGCGTGCGTTCCACGCCGTCCTCAGCGGTGCGGTCGTGGAGGGCGCCGAATCGCGCACCGGCAGAGGCGGCGTCGATCAGAGTGTTGCGCACATGGACGTACGTGGTCAGCTGCATGACTGCCAGCGTCAGCAGGACCAGGAGCGTCGCGACCATCGTGAACTCGGCCGTTGCCGCACCCTCTTCTTCCCGGAGCCGCGCGCGGACCCAGGACCGACAGCCCCCGTCCTCCGTGTTCGCCGTGGCCACGCCTGGGTCAGCGGGAGACCTGGTCGATCGCATCGCTGAACAGGCCCTGCAGGGCAGGCTGGGCCACGGCCAGCAGACCTGCGACCAGCACCGCGCTCATCAAGGTGATCATGACCCAGCCCGGGACGTCTCCGCGTTCTTCGGTGTGCAGGCGTCGAAGCAGCGACGTCAGGCCCTCTCCAGCGGTGAGGGCGGCGCGGCCGGGGCGGCCGGCACGGACTGAGGCAGGGTGCTGATTCTTCATGGGGGTTCCTCTCTGTGGTGGATGGGTCGTTCAGGAATGGGAGGGTCGACACGTGGTGCGAGGTCGTCCTGTGGCGGGAGGTCGAGACGAGGAGCGGCGGCGCCCGGCGCGGCCGGCGGTCTCGGCTGATGCCAGTCATATGCCGATCGAGAGCAGCTCGAGGCCCGGGTACACGGCGAAGATCACGGTCAGGGGCAGCACCCCGAAGACGAGCGGCACCAGCATCGAGATCTCCTTCTTGCCGGCGGTCTCCATCAGGTCCCGCTTCGAGAGGTCCCGGACGTCTTGGGCCTGGGCCCGCATCACGTCGGCGAGCGGGGTGCCGCGTTCCATGGCCACGATGATGCCCTCCAGGAAACGAGAGATGGGCGGCGACTGGACCCGCCGTGACATCGCCTTCAACGCTTGGGAGAAGCCGTGCCCCGCCTGGGTGTCGTGCAGCACACGCGTGAGCTCGACATTGAGCTCACCTCGGGACACTCGGCTGACCCGTTCGAACGCCCCGGGGGCGCTCTCCCCTGCGCTCACGGCGAGCGCGATCATCTCCGCCACGGTCGGAAACTCCGAGAGCATGCGACGCTGACGTCTGCGGATCTGGGCGGAGAGCAGATTGTCCCGCAGGGCGAACCCCAGGACCGCCAGCACCAGGACGCTGAGGGCGGCCAACAGTCCATGGAACTGCCCCGAGACGAAGGCCACCAGATTCAGTCCTGCACCGAGCAGGGCGCCCGCGGCCGCCATGGCGACCTGCTGCAGGCGATATTCGGTGGGCGAGATCGAGGAGTCTGCCTGCTCGAGGCGACGCTGCAGAGCCGCCGTGTCGAAGCTGAACCGGTCGAGGTGGGCCACGGCGGCCTTCAGCAACGGTGCGAAGAGTCTCCCCACTGCCCCCAGGGGCATCACCGGGTGCCGGTCCGAGGTGAAGAGTCCCGAGTCCATCCCGGTGGAACGCAGGGCCGGAGCGACTCTGTCCACGAATCGGGTCCTGTTCATCGCCGGCAGGGAGAAGATTACGGTCACCAGGCCCAGTCCGAGTCCGAGACCTGCGATGACCGCCCAGGTGGTCGTCACCGTCACAGCAGCACCCGCTCTTCCTCCGGGAGCGCCCCGATCCGCAGCATGAGCCGGTAGCACACCAGAGAGACGACCAGGCCGACCGCCAGGACCGCCAGCCCTGTCATGCCGCGGTAGGCCTCAGCCGCCTCCGGCTGCGTGGAGAGCAGCAGGACGACGATCCAGGGGGCCGAGACCGCCAGTTTGGCGGCATTGACGGTCCAGGACTGCCGAGCTTCCAGTTCGCTGCGAGTCCGGGCGTTGTCCCGGAGGAACTCCGCCAGGGTCCCCAGCAGGCGGCCCAAGTCCGATCCGCCGACCTCGCGGGTGATGGTCAGAGCGACGATGATGCGGTCCCCGACCGGATCGGCCAGTCTCTCCTTCAGCCGGCGCAGGGACGTCTCCATGTTCTGGCCGGCCCGGTAGTCGCGGGTGAACTCCACGAAGGGCTCACGCAGCTGCGACGGACCGGATGTGCCCAACTGCATGATGGCCTCAGGAAGCGACATCCCGGCCCGCACGGCGGACCGCAGGTGGTCGACCACATCCGGCCAGATCTCGCGGAGCACTGCCCGCCGTCGCGCCGCCTGCCAGCGCAGGACCACCACCGGCAGCGTGGCGGCGAACAGGGCGAAGCACAGGGCCACCGGCACCGCCGTCGTCAGCAGCATCACCAGCAGGAACGCCGTGACGGCGCAGGCCGCGATCGCCGCGACGACGCCTGAGGCTCCGACCTTCTGGTGCCCCGCCTCCGCGAGCAGCCGGTGGATCCGTCCCGGGCGGCGACCCCGGCGGCTCCGCGTCGTCGCCGTTCGTGGGAAGAAGGACCACCAGACCAGCATCAGCCCCATCCCCAGGGCCGTCCCCAGCAGCAGACTCATCGGAGCACACCTGCCCGGGTGAGCTGTCCACGCTCCTCCTCGGAGAGCTTCGGAAGGTCGAACACCGCGCTGGGACTGACCTGCAGCTCACCATCGACCCGGTGGAACAGAGTGGAGGTCTCGATCCGGTCCTCCTCGACGCGGGAGCCCACGGCCAGGATCTCCTCCACGTGGCGGTGACCCGAGCGATCCCGTCCGCAGTGGACGACGAGGTCCACGCAGGAGGCCACCGTGGGCACGATGAACCCTCGGTCGATGTTCTCCCCCGCCAACAGCGGAAGCGTGCAGATCTTGGTGAGCGCCTCGTGGGCGCCGTTGGCATGGACGGTCGCCATCCCCGGAAGACCGCTGTTCAGGGCGATGAGCATGTCGAGGCTCTCGGCCTCACGCACCTCTCCGACGATCAGTCGGTCGGGCCTCATACGCAGCGCCTCCTTCACGAGTCGCCGCAACGGGATCTCGCCCTCGTTCTCGAGGTTCGGCTGTCGACATTGCAAGCCGACCACGTCGCGCAGAGGCAGCCTCAGCTCGAAGATCTCCTCAACCGTGATGACGCGTTCTCTGGCTCCGATGGCCGAGGCGAGGCAGTTCAGCATGGTGGTCTTCCCCGCCTGCGTGGCTCCGGAGACCAGGACGTTCATGCCCGCGGCCACGCAGGTCTCGAGGAACCGCGCACCCGACGTCGAGAGGGAGCCAAGTCTCACCAGATCGTCGAGGCTCGCGGCCCGGGCGATGAACTTGCGGATGTTCACAGCCCAGTGGCGCCGGGTGATGTCGGGGATGGCGACGTGGAGCCGCGAGCCGTCCGGCAGCGCGGCGTCGACGAACGGCGAGGACAGGTCGAGGCGGCGGCCGGAGGTCTTCAGCATCCGCTCGACGAGGTCCCGGATCCGGTCCTCGGTGAGCGTGATCGACGTCAGCTCCGATCGTCCGCCGCGGGCAAGGAAGACCTCCTGCGGCCCATTGATCCAGATCTCCTCGACAGAGCCGTCGTCGAGCAGCGGTTGGAGCTCCCCGAAGCCGGCCACCGCATCGAGCACATGCTTGACGGCGGCGTCGAGCTCGCCGACGAGTGGGAGGGAGCTCACCAGAGACCGTCGGTCATACTCGGAGACCGCCGCCTCGACCATGTCCCGCAGCTCCGCCAGATCCTCGGCCGGATCCAGTCCCCGTCGCCGGATCTGTTCCCGAACCTCGTCCTCGACAATCGTCAGGGCCTCCACGGGCCTTCCCCCTCCATGACATGTTCCTCGTGCCATCCCCCAGCGACTCTCCGGTCGACGAGGATGTGCGCCGACCGGCTCCGGTCGGTGTCACAGTGCAACACCCTAGCCAGCAGGGGCGACGTCGGCGACGCAGATGACGCAGGTTGTGGAGAAACCCAACCATCCCTGGGGACGGCACAGCGGTTCTCCACAGCCTGCCGCAGGTCGCTGTTCTGTGATGCTCCTGATGCCTAGGCTGAAGCTTTCAACCATGATCCGGACGCCGCTGAGGAGGACCGATGTCGATGTCGCTGACCGTGGTGCGCGCTCCCGGTGCACTGTCAGAGGCGCGATGGCGCGAGTTGCGCGATCAGTCCCCCGGACACGGCGTACATGACATCCGCCTGCGTGTCGACGGCACCTCTCAGCCCTCCGGTGCGCAGCTCGCCGAAGCACTGGCCACCTGGATGGGTCGCTGCGACGCTCCGGTGACCGGTGTCGTCGACGGCATCCCGTTGGCGTCTCTGCCTCGAGGGGCCCGCCAGATCCATCCGGGAATGGTCGTGGTGCTCCATCCTGGCAACACGCCTCCCGCGGGCCCGGGACATGGGTCCCTCGCTGCACAGCCCGGCGGAGCCGCACCCGCGCTGCAGCTGTGTCTCGACGAAGGGCCCGACGCTGGGCGGCTGGTGCCCCTGCTGCGGGGCCGGTACACCGTCGGGCGAGGCTCGGTCGACATCGCCGTGGCGGATCCGGACATCGCGCGGGAACACTGTGTGATCGATGTCGGCGAGCGCGCCGTCACTGTGTCCTCGCCCGATCAGCCACAGGGCGGGAGAGGCGCTGTCCGTTGGAGCGACTCTGAGCCGCTGCAGGTGGGGGACTCGACGTTGCGCCTGCTCACCGACGGTCCGCCTCCGGCGTCTCAGGGCAGCTGGCCGCCCCCGCCGGTGGCGGTCGACGAGGACCCTCCCGAAGGCAAGCACCGGATGATGCTCGTGATGGCCTGCGTCCCCCTGCTCGTCGGGATCGTCCTGGTCCTGGTCACCGGCATGTGGTTCTTCCTCCTGTTCTCCGCGGTCTCCGCGCTGGTGGCCGCGGCGACAGTCGTCGACGCTGCCCGCCGTCGTCGGAAGTTCCGGGCGGCCGTCGACGCCGCCGCCGGCCGTTGGGCCGATCGCAGTGACGCGCTCCTGGACACCCCGGGCGACCTCATCAGGCGCCTGCGTGAGCCTCCGGGGCTCAGCCCCGGCCCGGCGAGCGCGGCACCACACGACGCGGCGAACCCGTCGGCTGCGGCCCGGGCCCAGGACTCGGCAGCGGCCCGTCGTGTCCCGGTGGTCCGTCTGGGGCACGGCATCACGCGCCCCGCCGTCGACACCCCAGCCTCGACACGACGGGTCGACGCCGTGTCGGTGCACAGCGGGGTGGGAGCCCCACTGCGCCCTGGAGAGGTGGTCCACCTGGCCGGTCCGAGGCGACTGACTCGTCGTCTCCTGCGCTGGTTCCTGGCCCAGCTGGTCATCCGCCCTCGTCCGCACAGACCCGAGATCCACCTTCTCGCGGAGCCGTCGCAGTGGCCTCGTGTCCTCCTCGACGACCACGGAGTGGGTCTGACTCCCGGCGAGCAGGCCGACGTCGCGGACCTGCCCACAGTCGGTGGCCCTGCAGTGCTGCTCGTGGACGTTCCCGTGCCCACGGAGCTCATCGACGCGGCTCTCCTCGACGGCTGGTGCGTGGTCCACGTCGACGAGCCTCCGGGACCGTACCCGGCCGGGGAGGTCCCCGGCTGGGAGATCGACCTGACCACCCGGAACCTGCGTCGAGTCGCCGACGCCGCGCCGGCCTCCGCCGCCGACGAACCCTCAGACCGGTCCACGGATGACGCTGACCCGACGCTGACCGCCGGAGCCCACGACCTGGTGGCCGACGGGGTCTCCCGCCAGACCCTGGACCAGCTGCTGCGTCTGGCGCTGCCTCGAGGCGGCCCCATCGAGGGCACCGGGCAGGTCCCGGAGCGGCTCGAGATGCCGCTTCCCGCCGACCTGATGTCCCGCAGCGCCTCGACCTCCCTGACGTCGGTCCTGGGACGCAGCGCCACTGGTGAGGAGCACCTGGATCTGGTGGAGGACGGTCCCCACATCCTGCTGGCAGGGACCTCGGGGTCGGGGAAGTCCGAGCTGCTCAAGGCTCTGCTGCTCGGCTGGGCCGCCCGGTACAGTCCCACAGAGCTGTCCTTGGTGCTCTTCGACTTCAAAGGTGGCGCGACCTTCCAGCATCTGACCGAGCTGGAGCACTCACTGGCCCTGATCACCGATCTCTCGCAGGCGCAGGCGGAGCGCACGTTGGAAGGCATCCGTTCCGAGCTGGTGCGTCGGGAGTGGCTCTTCCTCGACGCCGGGGCCGGAGACTATCCCGAGTACCGGCGGCTGCGGCCGGATGACCCGTTGGCGAGGATCCTGGTGGTCATCGACGAGTTCCGGATCTTCTCCCACGAACTGCCCGAGACGATGGACGAGCTCATGCGCCTGGCCACGCTCGGCCGCTCCCTGGGCCTGCACCTGGTGCTGTCCACCCAACGCCCTCAGGGAGTCGTCACCGCAGACATCCGGGCAAACATCGGCAGCATCGTCACCCTGAGGCTGCGCAGCGAGGACGAATCACGGGACCTCGTCGGGACGGTGGAGGCAGGCAGGATCCCCCGGAACCTCCCCGGCCGGGGGATCCTGCGCCGCCCCGGAGACGAGCCCGTGGTCTTCCAGACCGGGCTGCTCTCCACCGCCGAAGCCCCAGTGGCCCTCCGACCGGCAGACCACCGGCCGCTGTCCCGGACGGTGTCGGCCACAGGGGCCTCCGCCCTCGACGTCGTCGCCGCCCTGGGCCGGGCCGTCGACGCCGGAGGGCTGACCCGCCGGCACACTCCCCTGCTGCCGTCTCTGCCGGAGACCATCGACGCCGACGCCGCCCGTGGCGGCCGTTCGGGGCCGCCTGCCCTGGGGAGACTGGACCTTCCGGCCGAGCAGGATCAGGTCCCGCTGCTGTGGTCCCCCCGGCAGGACGGCAGTCTGGGCCTCATCGGCGAAGGCGGCTCCGGTGGGCGGGAGGCCGTGGCGGCCCTGGCCGCGCAGCTGCTGCGGCCACCGTCGCCGGCCGACGCCCCAGCGTGGCAGGTCCACCTCCTCGACGGCGACCGCTCGCTGCAGACCTTCGCCGCGGACGCCCGCGTGGCGAGCCTGCTGACGGACGAGGACATGCCGGAGGTCGTCCACCTGCTGCAACTGCTGGTCGACGAGCTCACCTCCCGGCGCACCGACCCGTCCCTCCGCACCACCGAGGTCCCCGAGATCGTCGTGCTGGTCAGCGGCTACCCTCAGTGGCATCAGTCCCTTCAGGGCCCCAGCGGGGGCATGCTGGAACACCTGCTGGGGACGCTGATCAGCGACGGTGCCGACGTCGGGATCTCCGTGCTGCTCTCCGGGGGGCGCGAGCTGGCGAGCGGACGGGTGGGCTCACGGCTGCCCCGCCGGATCTACCTGCCGCACGGCGTCTCGCAGGACACCCAGATGCTCTGGCCCCGTCTGCGTCCGGTGGACCCTCTCCCCGGCCGCGGGGTGCTGATCAGTCCCGGGCACCCTTCCCCCGGCGTGGAGGTCCAGTTGGCGTCCTCACCCACCTCTGCGGAGACGGATCCCGCCGATGAGGGGGCCCCTGGCGCCGTCGACACGCCGAGCGTCTCGGTCCGGCCGCTGCCCCAGAAGGTCCGCCTCCACGATCTGCTGTCCTCAGCTCAGGAGCACCGGTCTCCCGACGCACCCGGGGATCCGGTGATCGGCGTCGCTCAGTTCACCCAGGCCCCGGTCCTCTGGAGGCGGGGTCCCGCCACGCTGGTCCTCGGAGCCCCGGGCACCGGTCGGTCGACGTGCCTGGAGGTCCTGCGCCAGGTGCTGCCGGACGCGACGCTGCTCTCTCCGCAAGGAACCTGGACTGAGGAGCCGGAGACCACGACCGTGCTGCTGGACGATGCAGACCAGCTCGATGCTCAGCGGCATCGCAGCGTCGATCGCTGGATCCAGTCCGGGATCCAGGTGGTCGGCGCCGCACAGCCGAGCGGGTCTCTGTACTCGCAGATACCGTGGTCGCATCATGCACGGTCGGCCCCCGGGAACATCCTGCTCAGCCCGACGCATCGGTCGCAGGGAGACTTCTTCGCCACGAGCGTGCCGGTGCTGGATCGGCCCATCCCCGGACGGGCGGTGCAGCTGCGAGCGGAGGGGCCCCGCATGATCCAGTGGGCCCTCCCCGGATGATCGTCGGCGCAGCTCTGCTCCTGGAGGGAACATCCAGGGACCATGGAGGTCTCCACGATAAGGATGGAGTCATGTTCAGTTCTTCCCGCAGCTCTGCAGCACTGGTCGCGATCGCCGTCTCGGCGAGTCTTCTGGCCGGGTGCGGCTCCCCCATCGACGAGGACGCCGCCGCACCCGAGGACACCGAGGGCGAGGCGCCCACACCGTCGAACGAACCGTCGGCGGAGAACCCTTACGACGCCGACGACGTCGACCTGTCCACCGATGTCGCGCTGCGGGCGGTCAATACGGCGCTCGGCGAAGACGGCGGCATGGCCGTGGGTTTCGACAAGGAGACCGACGAGGAAGCCGGGATGGAGGTGCAGCTGCTGGTGGACGGCCAGGACCTGCAGACCGTCGTGGTCGACCAGGAGGGCGCCTCCGAGGTGGACAGCCGGGACTCCGGTGAGGCCGAGGACTGGATGCAGGAGGCGGCGGAAGAGGTCCAGGTCCCGCTGCTGCGCGCCCTGCAGATCGCCCAGACGGAGTCCACCGGGGTGATCCTTGCCGCCGAGCTGGAGACCCGCGACGATGACCTGCTGGTGTGGAACGTCACCATCGAGGGCGCCGCCTCGGAGAACACGGTGATCATCGACGCCCGCAACAGCGCCATCGTGCCGGTCGGGGACAACCCGGTGGAGGACAACAACATCGGCGGAGATCCTGACACGCTCGACGATGACGAGTCCGACTGAGGATCCTCCGGCTACGGCGTCGCCGGCTGCCGCGTCGCCGGCTCGGCTCTCCACGAGTCGGTTCTCATCGAGATCTCACCGATCTCTCATGGCCTTCTCATCTGGGGTTCTGAGAATGATGGTCATGCAGCACGACAACATCCTGTCGGCCCCGAGCACCGCGCGGGCCGGCTCCTTGAAGGAGAACACCATGACCCGAACCCTGTCCCGCCCCACCGCCACCGCCCTGTCGGTCACAGCTCTGGCTTCCCTGGCACTGACCTCCTGCGGCCTTGATGACACGCTCGACACCTCCGCTGACGGGGAGCCCAGCACCGCGGTGACGATCAGCGCCGACGACGCGGCTCACGACGACGCGGCCGCTTCGGAGGACGGCTCGGCCGATGCAGGCGGCTCCGAGAGCTCACGCCCGGAGCACGACGCCCCAGCCGAGGGTGAAGGCACGGACCCGAGCGACGACACCGCGACGGACGCCGCCGCGGAGACCTCCCCCGCGGACTCCGACGACCACCCGCTGTACGGGGGCCTGGAGACGGTCCAGGCCGAGTACCCGGAGGGCGTGGTCTTCGAGGTGGAGTCCGATGACGGCCGCTATGAGTGGCACGTGCTCGTGGACGGCATCGAGCGAGAGGTGCACACCGACAAGTCCAGTCTGGAGATCGTCTACACCGAGGACGACGACGCCCCGGACAGCGACGACCTGCGAGAGATCGACTCGACCGAGATCGATATCGCCGAGGCTTTCCGGATCGTCGAAGACCGGGTCGGCGACCCCTCCGGCGCCTTCGTCGACGAGGCGCAGCTCGACTCCGAGTCGGGCACCGTCGTCTGGGAGATCGAACTCGACAACGGCCAGGAGATCGCTGTGGACGTCGTCACCGGCGACCTGGTCCAGGTGGACGACTGAACCGACCCGCCTGAGTCCCCGGTGCCGTAGACTGGACGAGCTCGAATCAGTCGCACGATCAGGGGACGCAGGAGGTGGCCGCGTGGACGCCGTCGCTGGCGAAGACGCCCAGGAACCTCAGGACGCCGCCCCTCCGGCACGGGACCTCACCGGCACGTCGCCCAAGGCGAAGGCGTGGCGCACGTTCCTGGAGACCTCCGCCATCGTCAGCAAGACGATGGAGAAGGGCCTCCACGCCGCCACCGGTCTTCGGCTCTCGGACTACAACCTGCTGCTGGTCCTCGCCGAGGCGGAGGGCAACCAGCTGCGCATGGGGGAACTCGCCGAGCGGATGATCTTCTCGCCGTCACGCCTGTCCTACCAGGCGAAGTCGCTGCAGACCCGGGGGCTCATCACTCGATGCGCCGACCCCAGCGATCGGCGCGGCATGACGGCCCAGCTCACCGACGAGGGACGGCGGGTCTTCCGGGACGCTTCACAGGTCCACGCCCGGCACATCCGGCAGATCTTCCATGAGACGCTCGACGACGACGAGGCCCTCGCCCTGCAGCGCACCTGCATGAAACTGCTGCAGACCGCCCAGGACACCGAGCTGACCTGAACTCCTGCGGCAGCACCCTGCGCCGGACGCCAGACGTCCCGTCGCCCCAGCGCCGACGCCTGTGAATCACCCGACGTCGCGCGCCAGGACCACCTCGACCGAATCGGCCTTCTCCTGCAGCGCCGGAACATCCTGCAGGCAGGCCTGCACGCTGGCCAGCGCCAGGCGGGCATCAACGGCGTCCACACCCGGCTCCAGCACCACACCGATGCTCAGCTCGGGTCCGCTGCCGCCGCCGGCCACGGGCGCTCCGGAGGCCGTCGCGGTGGCCACACCTTTCCCCGGCGCCACGACCAGCCGCACCACGCCCAGGCACTGGTCCACCACGTCCTGCAAGGCATCAGCCACCTGCGGGTCGCGGTAGGACGGCGTCCACAGCCGGCCCTGAGCCAAGGCCGCCACGGCCGGGCTGCGCACCACGAAGGTGAGCTCCGCCCCTGGATCCAGGACGACGAGCTCGGCTCCCTCAGCCAGCGCGGCCAGCATGACGCGCTCCGCTTCGGCGGCCACCGGGCGCGCTTCGGCGTGCCAGGCGGTCATCGACTCCACTGAGCTGAACACCGGCATGGTGGGACGCCCCGACGCCGAGGTGATCGTGACCAGGGCGATGTCCGCCTCCTTGTCCCCGGCCGGTCCGCCCGAGGGGGCATGACCGTGCTCGGCCACGGTGGCGATCACCGGTACGAAGAGGCGCTGACCCTGCAGGGACTCGACGAAGCCTGCCTCATCGAGGTCTCCGGCCAGCAGACGGTCCTGGGCCTCCTGGATCTGCGGGGCGATCAGCCCGTCGTCTCCGTCGAAGGTGTGCAGCGGGTTTCCCCCGCCGGAGAGGTCCCGCCCCTCCCAGGGGACGCCCGCCGAGTCCGCGGCTCGTCCGTCCGCCGAGCGGGCCTGCCGCTGCAGCAGCTTCGCGATGTGGGCCGGAAGCTCCCGACGGTCGGCGGCATCTGCGCCGTGGTGGTCGCCGTGGTGACTCATGCCGACGCGGCGGCCGCCTTCAGTGCCTCCGGGAAGGTGAACTTTCCAGCATAGAGGGCCTTGCCCATGATGGCACCCTCCACGCCGTGGGAGACCATCTGCGCCAGGGCGGAGACGTCCTCCAGCGACGAGATCCCGCCGGAGGCCACCACGGGCTTGGCGGTGCGGCGGCAGACCTCGGCCAGCAGCGCGGTGTTCGGTCCACGGAGGGTCCCGTCCTTGGTCACGTCGGTGACCACGTAGCGCGGACACCCGGCATCCTCCAGTCGTTCCAGGACCTCCCAGAGGTTGCCGCCCTCCTTGGTCCAGCCGCGGGCCGCGAGCGTCTCCCCCCGGACGTCGAGCCCCACCGCGATGGCCTCTCCGTGGCGTTCGATCGCCCGGGCGGTCCACTCCGGATCCTCCAGTGCGGCGGTGCCCAGGTTCACGCGGGTCGCCCCGAACTCCAGAGCGCGGTCGAGAGACTCATCGTCCCGAATACCGCCGGAGAGCTCGATCTTGATGTCCAGCTCGCGGACCACTCGGGCCAGGACCTCGCGGTTGTGGCCGCGACCGAAGGCGGCGTCGAGGTCCACCAGGTGGATCCACTCGGCGCCGTCCTGCTGCCAGGTCAGCGCCGCGTCCAGCGGGTCGCCGTAGCTGGTCTCGGAGCCGGCCTCGCCCTGCACCAGACGAACGGCCTGACCGTCGGCGACGTCGACGGCGGGCAGCAGCTCCAGGGCGGGCACGGTGGCGATCTCGGGGGCGTTCTCAGCCATGGGGTCGGGTCTCTCTTCCTGGGACAGGGTCGGGTCGGTGGTCAGCGGATCGGGGCCATGGCGGCCGGCCCGGGCTCTCAGAGGCTGTCGATCCAGTTCTTCAGCAGCTGCATGCCGGCGTCGCCGGACTTCTCCGGGTGGAACTGCGTGGCCGACAGGGGTCCGTTCTCCACCGCGGCGATGAAGTCCGCGCCGTGGTGGGACCAGGTCACCTTCGGCGCAGCCATCGATTCGACGGTCTGGTCGAAGTCCCAGGACTGCACCGCGTAGGAGTGCACGAAGTAGAACCGCTCATCCTCGATGCCGTCGAACAGCACGGTGCCCTCGGGGGCCCGGACCGTGTTCCACCCCATGTGCGGCACCACGACGTCGTCCGGCAGAGCGGTCACCTCACCAGGCCACTCCCCCATGCCGTCGGCCGCGATGCCGTGCTCCACTCCACGTTCGAAGAGGATCTGGTGCCCCACGCAGATGCCCAGCACGGGTCGGCCTCCGGCGATGCGGCGTCCGATCCAGCGTGGCCCGTCGATCGCCGTCAGCGCGTCCATCACAGCGGCGAAGGCTCCGACCCCGGGAACCACCAGGCCGGCGGCCTCCTGGATCCGGACCGTCTCGCGGGTCAGAGTCACCTGGGCACCGGCACGCTCCAGGGCACGGACGGCCGAGTGGACGTTGCCGGAGCCGTAGTCAAGGACGACGACGTCGGGCTTGGCCATCAGAGCGCTCCCTTCGTGGAGGGGATGCCCTCCACCCGCGGGTCCGATTCGACGGCGGCGCGCAGCGCACGGGCGAAGGCTTTGAACTGGGCCTCGACGATGTGGTGCGGGTCGCGGCCCGCCAACACGCGCATGTGCAGGCAGATGCCGGCGTGATAGGTGATGGCCTCGAAGGCGTGGCGCGTCATGGAGCCGGTGAAGTGACCGCCGATCAGGTGATACTGCTGCCCCTCCGGCTCGCCGGAGTGCACGAGGTAGGGACGTCCGGAGACGTCGACGACGGCGTGCGCCAGGGCCTCGTCGAGCGGGACGGTCGCCTCTCCGAAACGGCGGATTCCGGCCTTGTCACCCAGCGCGGTGCGCAGCACCTCGCCGAGGACGATCGAGGTGTCCTCCACCGTGTGATGCACATCGATGTGGGTGTCCCCGGTCGACTCGACCGTCAGATCGATCAGCGAATGCTTCGCCAGAGCGGTGAGCATGTGGTCGAAGAACGGCACCGTGGTGGAGATCTCCGAGGTGCCTGTTCCATCGAGGTCCATGCGCACGCGCACGCTGGACTCGGAAGTGACTCGTTCCATCTGGGCCGCGCGGCCCGAGATCAGTTCTGCTCCCATGGCTCCTGCTCGTGGGTACGGGGTGAAGGGTCTGATGACGCCGTGGACCAGTCTACGCACCGGCCTTCACGGCGTTCAGCGGCCTCGGGCGGAGTCTCAGCGGCCGAGATGCCGAGCCAGGGACTCCAGGAAGGCGGTGGTCTCCTCCTCGGTGCCCGCGGTGACCCGCAGGTGGCCGGGGATGCCGACATCGCGGATGAGGATGCCGTCGTCCAGCAGATGCTGCCACGCGGCCTTCTCGTCCTCGAGCCCGCCGAAGAACACGAAGTTCGCGTCTGACGGGGCGGGGCTGAGCCCGTACCGCGTCAACGTGTCGACGATGCGGTCACGCTGAGTCTTGATCCGCTCCACATTGGCCATCAGCGCCTCGCTGTGATCCAGGGCCGCCTCGGCCGCGGCCTGGGTGATCGCCGACAGGTGGTAGGGCAGGCGCACCAGCCGCAGCGCGTCGGTGACCTCCTCGGCCGCGGCCAGGTAACCCAGCCTCCCGCCCGCCAGGGCGAAGGCCTTGGACATGGTGCGGGAGACGATGAGCCGTTCACGCCCGGGCAGGAGCTCCAGCGCGGACGGAGTGCCGCTCTGCCGGAACTCGCCGTAGGCCTCGTCGACGACCACCATGGTGCCACCCTCGACGGCGGCATCGTAGGCCGCCTCGACGACGTCGAGCCCCAGCGCCGTGCCCGTGGGATTGTTCGGCGAGCAGAGGATGACCACGTCAGGCCGGTGCTCTCGGATCTGCCGGGCCACGTCCTCCGCGCCCTGGGTGAAGTCCTCGCCCCGGGTCCCTGCGATGTACCGGCTGTAGGTGCCTCGCGCATAGAGGGGGTACATCGAATAGGTGGGAGGGAAGGCCATCACGGAGCGACCCGGACCGGCGAAGGCCTGCAGGATGTGCTGCATGATCTCATTGGAGCCGTTGGCCGCCCAGATGTGCTCGGCGGTCAGCCCATGGGCCAGGTACTCGGCGAGCTTCTCCCGCAGACGGGTGAACTCCCGATCCGGGTATCGATTCAGCGTCTGAGCCGCATGCCTGACTTCCTTGGTGATGGCGTCCACGACATCAGCGGGGACGTCATAGGTGGTCTCGTTGACGTTGAGCATGGCCCACACCGGCAGCTGCGGCGCGCCGTAGGGCTCCTGGCCGCGCAGCTCCTCGCGGAGCGGCAGGCGCGCCAGGCGCTCTGATCTGCTGAGGCCGGCCGTCGACGTGGATCCGCCGACGCCGTTCTGGGGAGGAATCACGCGTCCATCCTACTCATCGGAGCCGTGGCGCTGCGGCGCCGTCACGGCGCTCCCGTCCCACCGCGTCATCTCTGTCCTGCTCCGACCTGCTCCGTCCCGCTCGGCTCTGATCGCCCACGGAGCCGCGAGTGATCTCCGCCGGAGCAGAACGCGTCCACCGGGCGCGACCTCAGTCCGCCACCGGAACGTACAGCGTCTGCCCGGGATGGATCTCGGAGCTGGTCAGATCATTGAGCTCAGCGATCTGCGTGATCAGCACCTGGGTGTCCTCCCCGGTACCCAGGCCCGAGGCCACGCTCCAGAGGGTGTCCCCGGGTGCCACCGTGACTTCGACAGCGGCGACTCCCGGCGCCCCATGGCTGGTGGCCTGCGCCATGTTGACGAAGCTGCCCACCAAGAGCGCCACGCCCACCAAGGCGGCGACGAGCAGCGTCAGCGCGGGAACCCCGAGGATCACCAGGCGGCCCCGCCGGGTGAGGTTGAGACGTCCTGGTGCACCGGCGGAAGAGGCGACGTAGGCCTGTCCGGCCGCGGAGGTGGTGAAGGAGGTGTGCGAGTGACGCATGGGGAAGAACCTCTCTCGTGCGGAATCTCGTCTCGGCATGGATTCGAAGATGTGTTCTATTTCTAGCACAGATGTTCGACCGGGCACCAGACATGCGTTCGAATATGCTGGTCTCGGCCGTCCGGATCCCGTAGCCTGAGACACATGTTCGAACCGAGTTTCGGATGCGATGTTCGACCGGATGTCCATGCAGGAGATTCCACCAGGACCCTCTGACATGACGAGCGGACGACGGGACCAGACCCTGCGGAGAGAGGCGTGAGAGATGGCCGTGGACAAGCGACCAGCCGAGGATTCCCAGCCGACGGAGACACCGGGGGACGCCGCGCCCCGGCTCACCGACCGGCAGCGCGGCATCGTCGACGTCATCCAGGAGGCCCTCGCAGAGCGTGGATACCCCCCGTCGATGCGTGAGATCGGCGACGCCTGCGGGCTCGCCTCGCTGTCCTCTGTGACGCATCAGCTCGCCCGCCTGCAGCAGATGGGCTACCTGCGTCGGGTGCCCGGCAAGCCGCGCGCCATGGAAGTCATCCGTGATTCCTCAGGCCGCCTCATCGCTGCGGACGTCCCGGACGAGCCGGCGTTCCCTCCCCCGAGCTCTTCCCCGGCACGTCAGGCCTCCGATGACGGTGCGGTCGTCGATCTCGACGCCTACCGCGAGCAGACGGACAGCCGGACGACCGACATTCCGGTGGTCGGTCGCATCGCTGCAGGTGGTCCCATCCTGGCCGAGCAGCAGGTCGAGGACGTCATGCCGCTGCCTCGCCAGCTCACCGGCGAAGGTGAGCTGTTCATGCTCCAGGTACGCGGCGACTCGATGATCGAGGCCGGCATCTTCGAGGACGACTGGGTGGTGGTGCGTCGCCAGCACACGGCCGAGAACGGAGACATCGTCGCCGCCCTGCTCGATGATGAGGCGACCGTGAAGACTCTCCGGCGGCGCGACGGGCATCAGTGGCTGCTCCCGCAGAACCGCAGCTATGAGCCGATCCTCGGGGATCAGGCCACCATCATGGGCAAGGTCGTCACCGTACTGCGGAGCCTCTGAGCCACGCAGCCTCGAGACCAGGCACCCTCACGGCCCCCAGCGCCGCCCGGAGACCATCCGGCAGGCCCGCACAGAAGGAGGGGCGCCGACCGCACGGTCGGCGCCCCTCCTTCTGTGTCCTTCTGCGCACGAGGACGCCGGTCAGGCGCTCGGATCGAGCCCCTGGCCGGCGAGCCGCCGCAGTGCCCCTCGCGCGACGTCTCCGTCGACAGTGGGCCAGAACTCCGGCATGGACTTCTTCAGGAAGCCGCCGTACCGTGCGGTGGCCAGGCGAGAGTCCAGGATCGCCAGCACGCCCCGGTCCTCGGCGCTGCGGATCAGTCGCCCAGCCCCCTGAGCCAGCCGGGTGGCGGCGTGCGTGGCCGCGACCTGCATGAAGCCGTTTCCACCGTTGCGCGCCACTTCCTGGGTGCGGGCGCTCATCAGCGGATCGTCGGGTCGGGGGAACGGGATGCGGTCGATCGCCACCAGTCGGCACGATCGGCCCGGGACGTCCACCCCCTGCCAGAGGCTCATCGTCCCGAACAGACAGGACTCTTCATCCTCGGCGAACTGGCGGACCAGGGCCGACATGGTGGCGTCACCCTGACACAGAATCGGCACCTCCAGGCGTTCCCGCAGCTCCTCGGCGGCCTCTTCAGCGGCGCGGCGCGAGGAGAACAGGGCCAGCGTCGCGCCCCGTGACGCCTCGATGAGCCCGGCGAGCTCGTCCCGCTGCCGATCAGCGGTCTTCAAGGACGGCGCGGGGAGGTCCTTGGCCACATAGAGCACGCCCTGCTTCGGGTAGTCGAAAGGGCTGCCGACGTCGATGGCGTCCCAGGCGGGGGCATTCTCCCCGCCCAGCCCGAGTGACCCCGCCACCGGGTCGAAGCTGTCGCCGATGGTCAGCGTGGCGGAGGTGAGCACCACCGTGCGCTCTCCGAAGAGGCCCTCCCGCAGGCGACCCGCCACCGACGTCGGTGCGACGTTCAGGATCGGCGGCTCCGTGATGTCTGCCTCGCGGTATCCCACGCCCGGGCTGAAGCTGCCCGGGCGGGTCAGCCAGATGACGTCCGGCGTCTCCCGGGAGTTCAGCATGCGCTCAGCGGTCTCCTGCACCGCCTGGACCCGTGCCCGTGCGGTGGAGCGTCCGGTGTCGGCCTCGGCCTCGCCGGACGGCTTGCTGTCAGACAGCGCGGTGCGGGCGGCGTTGCGGGTGATCTCCAACGCCTGGCTCTGCTGGGCGTCCAGGCCGCGTGCCAGCAGCCCCGACTCCTTGCCGTGGAAGGCAGCGTCGACGGCGATGGCCGCCGCCTGCAGGTCCTCGCCGCTGAGCGCGGTGTGACGCCGCAGCGTGGCCGCGGCCGTCTGGATCATCTGGACGGAGAGCTGTGCTGTGACCGCCGAGGTGACGCGATCAGCCAGCTCATGGGCCTCATCGATGATCACCGCGTCGTGCTCGGGCAGCACCTGCAGCCCCTCGAAGGCGTCGATGGCCAGCATGGCGTGGTTGGTGACCACGATGTCGGCCTCCTGAGCCTGCTCCCGCGCAAGCTCGGAGAAGCACTCAGCCGCCATGGGGCACTTCCGCGGACCGATGCAGTCGACGGCATTGACGGAGACCTGACGCCACGCCTTGTCCGAGACGCCCTCAGGCAGGTCGTCTCGGTCTCCCGTGGAGGTCTCTTCGGCCCATTCGCGCAGCCGCACGATCTCACGCCCCAGCCGTGAACCCGGTTCCGGCACGGAGTCCACGGCAGGCTCGTCGCCGAAGGAGAAGAGCGCCTGCTCGTCGTCCTGGTCGGGGAACCCGCCGTCCAGCTTGTGCCGGCACAGGTAGTTTGCCCGTCCCTTGACCAGGGCGATGGAGACCTCCTCCTCCAGCTCCTCCCCCAGATGGTCCAACAGTCGGGGCAGATCACGGCCCATGATCTGTGCCTGCAGCGCCAACGTCGCGGTGGAGATCAGCACCGGACGGTCCGCCTCCAACGCGTGCACCACAGCGGGCACCAGGTAGGCCAGCGACTTGCCGGTCCCGGTGCCCGCCTGCACGAGCAGGTGACGACGCCGGCGCAGGGCGTGGCTCACGTGCCGTGCCATGTCCATCTGCCCTTCGCGGTGCACGCCGCCCATCGCGGAGACCACATGATCCAGCAGCTCCGTGGAGCGCAGGTGCCCGGTGGACTGTGTCGTCGGCGCCTCCGGACTCACGCGGCGCCCGGCTCGTCGGTCGCCGCGGAGGCACCGCCGATGACATGCTCCTGCAGCTCCGCGGCGAGACTCGGGCGCACCTTCACGCTCATGCGCGTGCCCTCAGCCAGGTACTCGGTGCTCAGAATCTCCGCATCCGCCTCATGCAGTCGAGAGACCACGTCTCCTGCTGCATACGGCACCAGCAGCTCCAGGGACACGTCCGGCCGCGGGATCGACTCGCTGATCAGCTGCCGCAGCTCATCGATGCCCTGACCCGTGTGGGCCGAGACCAGCACGGTCCGCGGCTCGCGCCGTCGGATGCGGTCGACGACGACGTCGTCAGCCATGTCTGCCTTGTTCAGCACGATGATCTCGGGGACCTCGTGGGCGTCCACCTCGGCAAGCACGGTGCGCACCGCGCTGATCTGGCTCTCCGGCTCAGGATGCGAGGCATCGACCACGTGGAGGATCAGGTCGGCGTCGGCGACCTCCTCCAGCGTGGAGCGGAACGCCTCCACCAGCTGAGTGGGCAGCTGACGCACGAACCCGACCGTGTCCGAGAGCGTGTAGCCGATGCCGTCCGGCGTCACGGCCTTGCGGGTGGTGGGGTCCAGGGTGGCGAACAGGGCGTTCTCCACCATCACGCCGGCATCGGTGAGCCGGTTCAGCAGGGACGACTTGCCGGCGTTGGTGTAGCCGGCGATCGCCACCGACGGCACGGCATGCCGCTTCCGGTTGGCGCGCTTCGCCTCACGGGCCGGCTTCATGCCAGCGATCTGTTTGCGCAGCTTGGCCATGCGCGTGTTGATGCGGCGCCGGTCCAGCTCGATCTTGGTCTCACCGGGTCCGCGAGAGCCCATGCCGGCCCCGGCGCCGCCGACCTGACCACCGGCCTGCCGGGACATCGACTCGCCCCAGCCGCGGAGACGCGGCAGGAGGTATTCCAGCTGGGCGAGCTCCACCTGCGCCTTGCCCTCCCGAGACTTGGCATGCTGGGCGAAGATGTCCAGGATCAGGCCGGTGCGGTCGATGACCTTGACCTTGACGATGTCCTCGAGGCCACGACGCTGCGAGGGGGCGAGCTCGGAGTCGACGACGACGGTGTCCGCGCCCAGTTCGGCGACGGCCTGACGGATCTCCTCTGCCTTGCCGGAGCCGAAGAATGTCCCCGGGTCCGGGGTGGAGCGGCGCTGGACGAAGCCGTCCAGGACGGTGGAACCCGCGGTCTCCGCCAGTGCGGCGAGCTCCCGCAGCGAGTGTTCCGCCTCGGCGATGGGGCCCTCAGTCCACAGTCCTGCCAGCACGACGCGTTCGAGGCGCAGCTGGCGATACTCGACCTCAGTGACGTCTTCGAGCTCCGTCGAGAGACCCTCGACGCGGCGCAGCGACCGGCGCTCGAGCAGGTCGAACTGGTCGCCGTCGGCCTCGGTGTGCTCGGTCCTCAGATCGGAGAGCTCACGGGCCTGTTCCTCCAGCACGGAGCGGCGGCGCCGCTCCGCATCCTGGTCCTCGCGTCGATGCCCAGGGTCGGCGACGAAGCGGGTCCGCCCCGAGCGGGCGACCGTCTCGGCGCGTGCCTGGTCGGCGGCCAGGATCCGTTCGATGGTGGCGTCCACGGATGCCTGGTCCCCGCTCTCGGCCGCCGAGCCGGAGCCCGCCTGGTCCTGGGGCTGCAGGTCCTCGTCGCCCGTGCTGGGTGTGATGCTGTCATGGTGCGTGTTCGTCATAGTCTCCTCAAGGGGATCGCCGGTCAGCGGCGGATCCCGCGATGCCGGATCTCGGCTCCGGCGCACCCTCGTCAGAGGGTCCTTCCATCCTACGGCGCGGCCGTGCAGGGGCACTAGCGACCAGTGCCATCTGTGGACGACGAGGCCGTGGTCGCTTCGCAGGGCAGCCGTCGTCGTGGAGGCGTCTCAGTGGAAGGGTCGCCCGGACCGGGCCGCCCGGCGGGTTCGCCTGCGGCGGGCCGACCACGGGGACGGCTGGTGGGGCGCGGATTCGAGAGGTGGTGGTCCCGGGCCGTCGCGACGGAGCTCGCCGAGGGGCCGGGCGGATGATCATGCTGGCGGATGGTCGCGGGCTGGGCCGACTGTCCGCGTCAGCGCAGAGTGCCGGGTCGTCCGCGTGCTCGACCGTGGGCGGCCAGGCCGCCTCTCACGGGAGCATCAGAGGTAGATAATCCACATGGTGCTCCATTCTACGGGTTCTGACGGTGGACAGCGAATCCTGGACCGTGCAGGAGATAGCATCGACGGGTGAGCTCACAGCACTACTTCTCCTCCGCACCCTCGGGCCCCCTGAAGCGGCGCGAGATCGACGTCGATCTGGCAGGCCGTGCCGTCTCGGTGGTCACCGCCGGCGGCATCTTCTCTCCCGAGGGCATCGACAAGGGCACCGCCGTACTGCTCAAGCACGTCCCGGACCCTGCTCCCGCAGGGCATCTGCTGGACATCGGCTGCGGGTGGGGGCCGATCGCCCTGACGATGGCGCTCCGCTCGCCGGAGGCGGCCGTCTGGGCTGTGGACGTCAACGAGCGGGCCCGTGAGCTGTGCGCGGAGAACGCGCGGCGGCTCGGGCTGGACAACGTGGAGGTCCTCTCCCCTGACCAGGTGCCCGCGGGCGTCCGGTTCGACACCATCTGGTCCAATCCCCCGATCAGGGTGGGCAAGGCCGTGCTGCACGAACTGCTGGAGCTGTGGCTTCCCCGGCTGGCCGATGATGCCGAAGCCTGGCTGGTCGTGCAGAAGAACCTCGGCGCCGATTCGCTGCTGACCTGGATCCGTTCGATGCTGGCCGCCGTGGGCGACGACTTCGACGCGGACCGGCCAGAGACGGATAAGGGGTTCCGCCTCCTGCGGGTGACGCGGACCGGCGGCTGAGCCTTCCCGTGAGCGCTCATCCTTCTCGCTCCCCCGCGTCCCGAGTCCGCACGATCAGATGATGGTGCCGCGGTAGACGTTCTCTGCCGGGCCCGAGAGCTCCACGTCCTCCGCCCCGTCGGCACGGGAGAGGAAGCGCACACGCAGCCGCCCTCCGGGGACCTGGACGGTCCAGGTGTCGACGCCGTCCTCGGCCGCCCAGACCCGCACGGCGGCGGCCGCCGCACATGCACCGGTGCCGCAGGACAGCGTCTCTCCCACGCCGCGCTCGTGGACGCGCAGGCGGACCTGTCCCTCGCCGTCGACGACGAGAGGATCGGCCGGCACGACGAACTCCACATTGGTCCCGTCCGGCGGCACCGGGTCCACCTGGGGCGCCTGGTTCAGGTCCAGGTCCTCGAGCGCCTGCTCCGCGGACAGTGCGACGACCGTGTGCGGGTTGCCCATCGAGATGCTCAGCGCGGGCCGCGGGTCGGTGAGCCCCTGGGCGATGACCAACGAGTCGGAGGCGTTGGAGCTGGCGAGTTCGGGATCCAGGAAAGACCAGATGCCCATGCCGATGGCATAGCCCTCCGGGACACGTCGTACGGTCCGCGCTCCGGCCCGCGTCACCACCGGCAGCTGCTCCTCCTCCTCGAGCTGGACGAGGTCCTCGGAGACCAGGAAATGAGCGAACGCCCGCACACCGTTGCCGCACATCTCGGCCACTGTGCCGTCGGCATTCCAGTAGTCCATGAACCACAGGTCCTCGCCGCCATGCGCCGAGAGGTCTTCATCAGCGGCAGCGATGTCGCGCGCCTCCGCGACGTGCCGGACCGGGACGGCGCGGATGAGCCCGTCGCCGCCGACGCCCAGGTGCCGGTCGCACAGGGCCTTCACCACCTCGGGTGTGATGTGCCGTGTGCCGTCAGGGTCCGCGAACATCACGAAGTCGTTGCCTGTGGCGTGGGCCTTGGTGAAGGGGGCGCCACGCAGCGCGTCGAGGGCGGAGAGGTGGTGGGCCACAGGGGCTGCCTTCCTGAAGGGGTGGGGGGGGGTGAGATGCGGCGGGTGCGCTGCAGGCTGCAACTGCGCTGCAGGCTACAACGTCAGGAGGACTCCGGTCCTTCCCGCAGCGCGGGCTCAGCCTGGTCGGCGAGGGATCCGGCGACGTCGTCGGCCTCCAGGTCCACGGGAAGCCAGCGGATCCGTGGATCGGCGCGGAACCAGGTGTCCTGACGTTTGGCGAAACGACGGGTGGCCACGGTGGTGTCCTCCACCGCCTCCTCCTGGCTGATCCTGCCGTCGAGCACGTCGAGGAACTGCTGGTAGCCGATGGCCCGCGAGGCGGTGCGGCCCTCGCGGAGGCCTCGATCCTCCAGCGCCCGGACCTCCTCGAGGAGACCGTGGGCGGCCATCTCCTCGACGCGGGCGGCGATGCGGGACTGCAAGGTCTCCCGGGGAAGGCTGAGGCCCAGCTGGACCACCGGCTCCACCGTGGGCTCGTGGATCCGTCGCGGCATGAAGGAGGAGAAGGTCCGCCCGGTGATGGAGACGACCTCCAACGCGCGCACCAGCCGACGGTCGTCCTTGATGACGGCGGCCGACTCCGGGTCTGCCCGGCGCAGCTCCTCCCGCAGCGCGCCCGCACCCTCGTCCTCCAGCCGTTGGGTGAGCCGGCTGCGCACTCCCGGCTCGGTGGGCGGAAACTCGATGGCGTCGACGACGGCGCGCACGTAGAGCCCGGAGCCCCCGACGAGGATGGGTGTGCGGCCGCGCGACCGGATCTCACGGACCAGTTCCCGCGCCCGGTCCCGATAGACGGCCACGGAGGCCTCCTCGGTGACGTCGAGGACGTCGAGCAGGTGGTGCGGGACTCCGCGCCGCTGGTCCGCCGTCACCTTGGCGGTGCCGATGTCCATGCCGCGGTAGAGCTGCATCGAGTCGGCGTTGATGACCTCACCGTCGAGCCGACGGGCGAGCTCCACGCCGAGGGCGGACTTCCCGGTGGCGGTCGCCCCAACGACAGCGATCAACGGCGGACGGGAGGAACTCGCCACCGGCTCAACCGTCCGAGCGCAGCGTCGGCATGCCCAGGGAGACAGCCCCGGGCTGGGCGCCTCCGACCTGGGTGGTGCCGACTCCGCAGGATTCTGCCTGCGCACGATCCCACGCGTCGCCGGCCCGGGACCGGCGCAGATGGTACTCCTGGGCGGAGGCGGGATCGGCGAGCAGGTGGTGGGATCCGGCGTCGGTGATCGTCACGGAGACGAAGTCCCCTGGGCGGGGCGACTCGGCACCTGCGGGGACCGAGAAGTGCACCAGCCGGTTGTCCGCTGCGCGGCCCGAGAGGCGGCCGGTCTCCGACCCCTTGGTCCCGGCGTCGGCGGTGACCAGCAGCTCCTGCGTGGTGCCGATCTGGCGCTGGTTCTCCTCCGCGGTGATCCGATTCTGCAGCTCCACGAGTCGCTCGAAGCGTTCCTGGACGACCGCCTTGGGGATCTGGTCCTCCATGGTCGCCGCCGGCGTGCCCGGCCGCGGCGAGTACTGGAAGGTGAACGCCGAGGAGAAGCGAGAGGCCTCGACCACCCGCAGCGTGTCCTCGAAGTCCTTCTCGGTCTCCCCGGGGAAGCCCACGATGATGTCGGTGGTGACCGAGGCATGGGGCATGCGCTCCCGCACCTTGTCGAGGATGCCCAGGAACTTCTTCGAGCGGTAGGACCGTCGCATGGCCTTCAGCACGGTGTCGGAACCGGACTGCAGGGGCATGTGGAGCTGCGGCATCACATTGGGAGTCTCGGCCATGGCCTCGATGACGTCGTCGGTGAAGGAGGCCGGGTGCGGGCTGGTGAACCGGACCCGCTCCAGGCCGTCGATGTCACCGCAGGCACGCAGAAGCTTCGCAAAGGCCCCACGGTCTCCGAACTCGACTCCGTAGGTGTTGACGTTCTGCCCCAGCAGGGTGACCTCCACAGCGCCGTCGGCGACGAGCGCCTGGACTTCGGCGAGGATGTCGCCAGGGCGCCGGTCACGTTCCTTCCCCCGCAGCGAGGGAACGATGCAGAACGTGCACGTGTTGTTGCATCCCACGGAGATCGACACCCAGCCGGAGTAGACGGCGTCCCTCTTGGTGGGCAACGTGGAGGGGAAGGTCTCCAACGACTCGAGGATCTCGATCTCGGCGTCCTGATTGTGGCGCGAACGCTCCAGCAGAGTAGGCAGCGAGCCGATGTTGTGGGTGCCGAAGACGACGTCCACCCAGGGCGCCTTCTCCAGCACCGTGTTCTGGTCCTTCTGCGCCAGACAGCCGCCGACGGCGATCTGCATGCCCGCGTGCTCCCGCTTGGTGCCGCGCAGCATGCCGAGGTGTCCATAGAGTTTGTTGTCCGCGTTCTCCCGCACGGCACAGGTGTTGAAGACCACCAGATCCGGGGTGGCGTCCTCTTCCGCCGCCACGTAGCCGGCATCCTCCAGCAGCCCGGAGATGCGCTCAGAGTCATGGACGTTCATCTGGCAGCCGAACGTGCGGACCTCATAGGTGCGGCTCTGGGATGCCAGGTCCAGGCCCGCATCCACAGCAGAAGCCGTTGCGGAGCCTCGTGCCGGGTGGGCGGGGTCGGTGCGGTCCAACGTCGTCTCGGTCATGGTCACGCTCGCAGATCTCACGGGGGCGGTCTCGGACTCGGGCGCGGTCTTGAGCCGCGGTGCCGGTCAATTCTACGCGTCCAGGCAATCTGCTGCGGCCAGACGTCGGTGCTGCGGCTCAGCCACTGCCCCTCGAGACACGAGCGCCGCCTTCAGGACATCCCCTCGGCAGTGTGCTCCTCCAGTGCCTCACGCACCAGCTGGAAGGCCGCCCCGGGGCTGTGTCCTCGGCGAGCCAGCATCGAGACGAGGCGACGAGTCTGACGGTCCCGCTCCTTCCGGGCGGCGGCGTCATGGCCGGCAGGCAGAGCGACCCCGCGCAGCCTCTTGCCGATCAGCTCCCGGGCCATCGCATCCTCGTCCGCGACACTGAGCTGCTCGAGGGCCTCCTCGGCGAGTGCCTCCGCGATGCCGCGATCCTTCAGCTCACGCCGCAGGGCGGCACGCCCGAGGCCGCGCGTCTCATGCCTGGTCCGCACCCACATGCGTGCGAATGCGGCGTCGTCGATGAGCTGGACCTCCTCGAGACGGTCCAGGACCGCCCCGATGACGCTCTCGGAGAATCCCTTCTCTCGCAGAGTCTCCGAGAGCTGGTGGCGGCTCTTGGCCGAGCCGGTGAGCTTGCGCAGCACCACAGCGCGTGCCCGCTCGTGGTCATCGTCTCTGGGACCATCGCCGCCGATCGCGCCTACGGGCTCTGCTGACGGGGTTGTCTCTGCTGACGGAGTTGTCTCCGCCGGTGGGGATGACGCTGCCGGCGGGTTCGGCTCCGCCGTACCCGCCTGAGCCGAACCCGCCTGATCGGGCCATCGCGGCGCGACGGGAGCATCGGAGGACACGTCCGCGGACGAGACGGGGGCGTCGCCAGGCCCCTCCTGAAAGAGGGTCGAGGTCGTCCCCCCCGTCTCGAGGCGCGTCAGCTCCTTCCGCAGTGACGCGATGGTGTCCTCACGGGAGGCACGGGTCGGGTCCGGGCTCGCGGGGTCTGAGCTCGCAGGGTGTGGGCTGACAGGGTCCGGGCTGGCGTTCATCGGCCAGGATCAGGCGGGACCGTCGACGGCCTTCAGGGCCGGCCCGTCCTCGTCGGCGTCCGGGGCGATGATGCCGAGCTTCTGCTTGATGCGTCGCTCGATCTCATCGGCAAGATCCGGATTGTCCTTGAGGAACTGCCGCGCCTTCTCTTTGCCCTGACCGAGCTGGTCGCCGTCGTAGGTGAACCAGGCTCCGGACTTCTTGACCAGTCCGTTCTCCACGCCGACGTCGATCAGGCCTCCTTCGCGAGAGATCCCCTCGCCGTAGAGGATGTCGAACTCGGCCTGCTTGAAGGGCGGGGCCATCTTGTTCTTCACGATCTTGGCGCGCGTCCGGTTGCCCACCGCATTGGTGCCCTCCTTGAGGGTCTCGATGCGGCGCACGTCCACCCGGACAGAGGCGTAGAACTTCAGCGCCTTGCCTCCTGAGGTGGTCTCCGGGGAGCCGAAGAAGACTCCGACCTTCTCACGCAGCTGGTTGATGAAGATCGCGGTCGTCTTCGTCTGGGCCAGGCGTCCGGTGATCTTGCGCAGCGCCTGCGACATCAGACGGGCCTGGAGCCCGACGTGGCTGTCCCCCATCTCACCCTCGATCTCAGCGCGCGGCACCAGCGCCGCCACCGAGTCGATGACGACGATGTCCAGGGATCCGGAGGAGACCAGCATGTCCATGATCTCCAGCGCCTGCTCGCCGGTGTCCGGCTGGGAGACCAGCAGCGCGTCCGTGTCCACTCCGAGCTTGGCCGCGTAGGTCGGGTCCAGCGCATGCTCCGCGTCGATGAACGCCGCGATGCCGCCGTTCTTCTGCGCATTGGCCACCGCGTGGAGTGCGACCGTGGTCTTTCCGGAGGATTCCGGACCGTAGATCTCCACGACACGACCGCGAGGGAAGCCCCCGATGCCGAGCGCGGCATCCATCGAGATGGAGGAGGTGGAGATGGTCTCGATCGGCGCCCGGGTCTCGTCCCCCAGGCGCATCACCGAGCCCTTGCCGTACTGCTTGTCGATCTGGGCCAGGGCGGCTTCGAGAGCCTTCTCCCGGTCGGGGCTGACTGCCATGGTTCACCTCTGTGACGTCGTCTGTGCTGATGGACTCGCACCTGTGCGGTGCTGACTTCTCTGACACTACGCACCACCTCTGACACATCCGAGACGGTCAAGCCATCCTGTGGACGGCCAGGCGTGGCGCTCGTCGTCTGCAGCACCTTCTGTGGAGAACACTACCGCACTGCATCGAACACAGCTTCGAACTCGGCGCGCGTGTCGGTCCTCGCTGTGAGGTCGTCCGGAGGCCGCCGCGCGGTCACCCTCGGGACCGCTCCACGCTCAGCGCTTGGGCGGAAGGTCCCGGCCCAGGCGCCGTGAGGCGGGCACGTCCTGCTGATCGCAGACCGCTTCCCACACGTCACGAGGGCTGACGCCGGCGTCGAGGGCCTGCAGCGCCGTCTTCTGATAGTCGCTGAGCACCAGCGAACCGGCCAGCACATGGGCATACCCGGAGCCGAACTCCTCCTCCATGAGGAACCAGAATCTGCTCAGCCGCATGGGCGCGTCCTCTCCGTCGGCGCAGGGGCCGGCCAGGTCATGTCATGTCGAACGGGCGTCACCCGTCTCCAGCCCGGCAGCCGCGGGGCCGTGGCTCGGCACAGCACAGCCCCGCACAGTGCAATCCGGAACAGTGCGATCCGGAACAGTGCAGTCGGGATCAGTGCAGTCCGGATCCGATCAGTCCGGGGAGGCGGGAGACGCGACGTCGTCGCCCTCCGACTCCTCAGCACTGGCGGCGGCGGATGCACCGGCACCAGTGGGATCCAGCTCCGCATAGGTTCGGTTGAGCTTGGCCACCAGGGAATACAGCGTCTCGATCTCGTCCTCGCTCCAGGACTGGAGCATCGTCAGATAACGCTCGGCGCGCTCCTGCTGGGCGGCCTCGAGGCGGCGGCGGCCCTCGGAGGTGAGCGTGATGGTCTGAGCTCGGCCGTCGGCGGGATCCGTCTCCTTGCTCACCCATCCGCGGGACACCAGCGTCGTCAGCTGGCGGGACAGCGTCGGCTTGCCGATCCCCAGATACCGTGCGATCGACGTCATCCGGGCCGGGCCCTCGTTCTGCAGAGTGGCCAGCACGGAGTAGGAGGCGGGCTCGATCTCCGGGTCGATCCTTCGGGCCAGCTGCAGGGCGTTGAACCGGCGTCGTACGAAGAGCCGGTTGAACTCCCGCTCCAGCTCTCGGACCAGGGCAGGGCGGTCGGGCGTATCCATGCGCCTCAGTCTAAGGGGTGGAGAGCCGGATCACGGACCCGGGCGCGCGAGAAGACACGAGAGGGCCGCCCCGGGGCGGGGCGGCCCTCTCGGCTGTCAGGGGAGGCTCAGCCGCAGGTGCGGGCGAACTCCTCGTGGGTGAACTCCTCGGGGATGCCGTCGGGCACCACCCCGTGACCGAACTCCCGCTGGAACTCGGTGGGCACGGTGTCCGGCACGTGCAGCCCTTCCGCGACGGCGACCCGCTCGGCCACCTGACCAAGCATCGCCGACAGCGGCACGTCCAAGGCGGCGCAGATCGACGCCAACAGCTCAGACGACGCCTCCTTCTGGCCGCGCTCGACCTCGGACAGGTAGCCCAGCGAGACCCGCGCGCCGTGCGAGACATCGCGCAGCGTGCGGCCTTCGGCCTGGCGGATGCTGCGCAGGACATCGCCGATCTCCTGACGCAGGACCACAGCCTTGGCCTCCTTGGACTCAGCGGCCGGGGCGGCGTCGACGTCCAGGTCTTTCCAACGGGTGACGCCGTTGACGGTGACTGGCTGTCTCACCATGGGCTTTCTCCTTCGTGGACTCCGATGGCCCTCACTGCGTCTGCTCCTCGGTCAGGTGCTGGACCTTACCAGGAACGGTGCGATGCAGACGCTTCACCGGACGACAACTCGGTCGGGCCCGGTTTTGTTCCCCACTTTAGCGGGGATCGCCGAATCCGGGCGGCTCGGAGAGCAGAAGCTCCTCCACCAGTTTCAGCGCCCCCTCGACGCTCGCATCCCGGATGGCCGCCCGGTCGCCGTCGAGATCGAGCAGCAGGGAGCCGGCGATCCAGGACTCCTCCGCACCAGGGGCGTCGGCAGCCGAGGAGCCGCCCTCGTCGGGTTCACAGGACTCCGGAAGGCGGAGCCCGAGCCGCTCAGCGTCGCCCTTCCTGCAGGCCAGCCCCACATACACGGTGCCGACGTCCTTGCCCTCATGAGGCTCGGGCCCGGCGACGCCGGTCGTCGAGACGCCCAGCGCGGCCCCTGTGGCCCCGGCCGCACCTCGGGCCATCGCAGCGGCCACGGCAGGATCGACCGCGCCGCGCTCCTCGAGCACATTCTCGTCGACGCCGAGCAGCTGGTGCTTCACCGGATTGCAGTAGGCGACGACTCCGCCGACCAGCGTGGCGGAGGCGCCGGGCACATCGGCCAGGCGCGCCGCGAGCGACCCGGCGGTCAGCGACTCAGCCGTGGCCACGGTCAGACCACGATGCGCGCAGCGCTGGATGATCTCCACCGGGTCCGTGCGCCGCTCCGCCTCTCCCGCGATCTGCCGCGCTCCACCCGAGACCCTCCGGCCGTCATCGGCCCACCGTTCATGGGCCACGGCGGGATCCGGCCGATGCTCTCGGACCGGTGCCGGTTCCTGCGCGCGGTCCGGGCCTCGAGTCCCCGGACCACCGGGGCCGCGCTCAGCTCCTGTTGCCATGGTCACGCCTCCTGTGCGGATCAGCGGGCCTCACGGCGCAGCCTGATGGCCGAGAACACGTAGTCGATGCCGGTCACCACGGTGACGACCAGCGCGGCCATCATGATCCAGAACGCGACGTCGGAGAGCCAGCCGGCGATCACCACCAGCGGCAGCAGCATCAGCTGCAGACCGGCCGACTGCAGGACCGTCTTGAGCTTCCCACCCCGGGACGCCGGCATCACACCGTAGCGGATGACCACCATGCGCAGCACGGTGACGCCCAGCTCCCGGGCCAGAATCACGATCGTCACCCACCAGGGCAGCTCACTGAGGATCGAGAGCATCACCAGCCCCGCGCCGATGAGCAGCTTGTCCGCGATCGGGTCGGCGATCTTGCCGAAGTCGGTGACCAGGTTGCGCGCCCGGGCGAGGTCGCCGTCGATCTTGTCCGTGATCATCGCGACGGCGAACACTCCGGCGGCGGCCCATCGCCACCCCCCGTTGGTGGCCTCGATCCCGCCGGCGGCACCGCCGTCGGCATCCAGCAGCAGGAACCAGACGAACAGCGGCACCAACGCGATGCGCAGCATGGTGAGCACATTGGCGATGTTCAGCAGCGGAGGCTGTGCGGCGTTCGCCGGTTCAGGGGTGGACGGGCTCACGAGGCTCCTCTTCTCGGCGGGTCAGGGCGCGGCCCGGGGCTCGGTCTGAGCAGCTCATCGACCGGTGAGCTGCCAGGCGTCCTCCGAGGCGGTGGAGTCGTGTCCGTCATGATAGTCCCTCGCCTCCGGCAGAGCAGCAGTGCGCTCGGCCAGGTCGCGAGCGATCAGGTCCGCGGAACTCATGCCGGACATGGTCGCACCGCCCGACGGCGGCGCCCCCTGGCCCCGTGGCTGGCGGGTCGGCACCGCGTCAGAGCGCCCCCCGCCGCCGTGATGCTCCGCCTGCGGCGCCGCCTCGGTGGGCCCGGTCGGGGCAGGAGCTCCCGTCGGCACACCGGAGGCGGGATCCAGATCCACCGGGGCACCCTCATAGGCGCCCGGCGCATCCTCCGAGGGCGCCGCCGTGGGCGGGTCCTCGCCGCGGATGGTGGCCAGCACGCCGGGAAGCTCCTCCGGCGAGACGAGCACGTCCCGAGCCTTCGACCCTTCGGAGGGACCGACCACCCCGCGGGACTCCATGAGGTCCATCAGGCGTCCGGCCTTGGCGAATCCGACGCGCAGCTTGCGCTGCAGCATCGAGGTGGAGCCGAACTGCGTGGTGACCACGAGCTCGGTGGCCTGCAGCAGCAGGTCGAGGTCGTCACCGATGTCGGCGTCGATCTCCCGCTTCTTGGGCTCCATCGCGGCGACCGCGTCCTCGCGGTACTGCGCCTTCAGCTGCGACTTCACATGCTCGACCACCCCATGGACCTCGGACTCGTTGACCCAGGCACCCTGCACACGCATCGGCTTGTTCATGCCCATCGGCAGGAACAGGGCGTCACCCTGGCCGAGCAGCTTCTCCGCTCCCACCGAGTCCAGCACCACGCGGGAGTCCGTGGCCGAGGAGGTGGCGAAGGCCATGCGGGACGGCACATTGGCCTTGATGAGTCCGGTCACCACGTTGACCGAAGGCCGCTGGGTGGCCAGCACCAGGTGGATGCCGGCGGCACGCGCCAGCTGGGTGATGCGCACGATCGAGTCCTCGACATCGCGCGGGGCGACCATCATCAGGTCGGCGAGCTCGTCGACGATCACCAACAGATACGGGTAGGGGCGCAGATCCCGCTTGGAGTCCGGCGGCAGCTGGATCTTCCCGTTGCGCACCGCCTTGTTGAAGTCGTCGACGTGCTTGTACCCGAAGTGGGCGAGGTCGTCGTAGCGGTTGTCCATCTCCTTGACGACCCACTGCAGGGCCTCGGCGGCCTTCTTCGGATCCGTGATGATGGGGGTGACCAGGTGCGGCACACCCTCGTAGGCGGTGAGCTCCACGCGCTTCGGGTCCACCATGACCATCCGGACCTCGTCCGGAGTGGCACGCATGAGCACGGAGGTCACCATAGAGTTCACGAACGCCGACTTTCCGGCCCCGGTGGCGCCGGCGACCAACAGGTGCGGCATCTTCGCGAGGTTGGCCACCACATAGCCGCCCTCGATGTCCTTGCCCACGCCCATGATCATGGGGTGCTCGGTCTTGCGCGCGGCGTTGGAGCGCAGGACGTCGCCGAGGGCGACGACCTCCTTGTCCTTGTTCGGGATCTCGATGCCGATCGCGGACTTCCCCGGGATGGGGCTGAGGATGCGAACCTCGTTGGAGGCCACCGCCAGGGAGATGTTCTTTTCCAGGGAGGTGACCTTCTCCACCTTGGTGCCCGGTGTCAGCTCCACCTCGTAGCGGGTCACCGTCGGTCCCCGGGAGAACCCGGTGACCTGGGCGTCCACCTTGAACTGCGAGAACGTCTGGTTCAGCGCGTCGACGATCTCGTCATTGGCGCTGGTGTGCTCCTTCGGCGGCGGACCGGACGGCAGCATGCCCTGATCGGGCAGGGTGTAGGTGACATCACCGGCGAGCTCCAGCTGCTCCGAGCGGACCGGAAGGTCACTGACCGGGGCGGGGGTCTCCGCAGGGGCGGAGGGCACGACGGCGGGCCGGGCCGTCGCGGCCGGCTGTGTCGACGGCTGGGGGTCCGGCTGGGCAGGAGTCCCTTCGAACGCGCCCGCGTGAGCGCTTCCTGCGCTCCCGGCGACGTCCGCGGCGCTGGTCGCGCCCGGCACTTGGCCGGACTCGGCGGCCTTCTCCCGGGCCCGCTGGATGGCCAGTTCCTGGGCTGTGGGGCGGCGCACTCCGGGTGGGACCGTCGGTGCGGAGGCCTCCGTCCCCTCCTCAAGCACGGGGCTGTCATAGGCGCCCTCGCCGGCGAGTGCGGCCTGGTCGTGGTCCGCTGAGCCGAACTCCTGCGTCGGTTCCTCCGGTTCCGCCTTGGACCCGAGGATCTTGGCGAGCAGGCCCTTCTTCCCGGGCTCCGGGCTGTCCTCGAAGACGTCCTCAGCGCCGGCGTCGGCAGGTGCGGCATGCTGAGCTCGGGACCGCCGAGGCTTCCGAGCGGGCTTCTCCGCGGCCGCGGGGGCCGCGGTGTCCTCCTCCAGCGGCTTGGTCTCCGGCAGGGGCTCGGGCTTCTCCCCCACCACATAGGCCTTGGCGACGGCGACCCGCTGGGGGATGCGTCGCAGCGGAGTGTCGGTGAGAACCAGGATGCCCGCCAGAAGGGTCAGAGACAGGATCCCCCACACGGGGTAAGGAGTGATGAGGGTGGCCAGGGGCACGGTCACCAGGTATCCGATGATGCCGCCCGAGGCGAGCATGTTCTCGAAGGCGGCGTTGAGGGCCGGCATGCCGTGGGCCAGGTGCGCCAGCCCGGCAGAGGAACACAGGATCAGGGTCAGCCCGATGGCGACGCGGCTGTTGCCCTCATGCTCCTGGGGGTGACGGATGTAGCGGACCGCGGTGATGAGCAGCACCACCGGCAGCAGAGCCGAGGCCCAGCCGAAGGTGCCGGCGGTGCCGTTGTGGACGATGTCGATGGTCCAGTGGTCGTGCTGCCGCACGCCCCACCAGTCCACGACGGCCGTCACGAGGGCCAGCAGGATGAAGACCAGCGCCGCGCCGTCGCGTCGGTCCTCCGGATGGATCTTCACCTGGCGCCCGATGCCGCGGATCGCCGAGGCGACCGGGGTGGCGAACGCCATCCAGAGGCCGCGCAGCGCGGAGGCCACGAGGTTGCCCCGCTCCGGGTCCTGGGCCGTGGTGCTCTTCTTCGACGTCTTCGCGCGGCTGCCAGCGCCGGTGCCGGATGTCTTCTTGCGTCCGTCCGTGCTGGCGGCGCGCGAGGGGGAAGTACGTGTCGCCATACCCGCCAACTTACCCCGGAAGCGCCGGGATCACGGTGATGGCCACACCTTTGGGCCCAGATCGGCCGGCCCCGGGACCACGGCGGGAGCCCCGACGTCGACCCGGCGGCCGGCTGCTGTCGGGATCAGGTCTCCACGACCACCGGGACGATCATCGGCTTGCGACGCAGCTTCCGGTTGACCCAGGAGCCGATGGTGCGCCGGACGATCTGCTGGAGCTGATGGGTGGTGTGCTCCTTGTTGTCCTGGATGGCCTCGGTCAGCGCCCGGGCGATCTTCTCCTTGATGTCCTTGAAGACCTTCTCCTCCTCGGCCACGCCGCGGGCATGGATGTCCGGGCCGGAGACGATCTGACCGGTCTGACGGTTCACCACCGTGATCACCGAGATGAATCCCTCTTCGCCGAGGGTTCGGCGGTCCTTCAGGTCGGCGTCGGTGATCTCCCCGATGGAGGAGCCGTCCACGTAGACGTAGCCGCATTCGATCTGCCCGGTGATGCGGGCGACGCCGTCGCGCAGATCCACGACGGTGCCGTCCTCGCACTGCAGGATCCGCTCGGGGTCGATCCCGGTCGACTCCGCGAGCCGACCGTTGGCGATCAGGTGCCGGGTCTCGCCGTGCACCGGCATGACGTTCTTCGGCCGGACGATGTTGTAGCAGTAGAGCAGCTCACCGGCCGACGCGTGGCCGGAGACGTGCACCTTGGCGGTGCCTTTGTGCACCACTTCGGCGCCGAGCTTGAGCAGCCCGTTGATGACCCGGAAGACCGCGTTCTCGTTGCCGGGGATCAGCGAGGAGGCGAGGATGACGGTGTCGCCCTCCCCCACCTGGATCTGGTGGTCGCCGTTGGCCATGCGCGAGAGCGCCGCCATCGGTTCGCCCTGCGAGCCTGTGGACATCAGGACCACCTCGGAGTCGGGGTAGCTGTCCACCTTCTTCATATCCACCAGGATGCCCTCCGGCACGTCCAGGTAGCCCAGCTTGGCGGCGATGCCCATGTTGCGCACCATCGAACGCCCCACGAAGGCCACCTTGCGGTTGTGCGCGTGGGCGGCGTCGAGCACCTGCTGGACGCGGTGGACATGGGAGGAGAAGGAGGCCACGATGATGCGCCGGCTGGACGTGCCGAAGAGCTGGTCCAGGGTGGGGCCGATCTCCTTCTCCGGCGTGGTGAAGCCCGGGACGTCGGCGTTGGTCGAGTCCGTCATGAACAGGTCCACGCCCTCTTCGCCGAGCTTGGCGAAGTGCCGCAGGTCGGTGATCCGTCCGTCCAGGGGCAGCTGGTCCATCTTGAAGTCGCCGGTGTGCAGCACGGAGCCGGCTTCGGTGCGGATGTGCACCGCCAGCGCGTCAGGGATGGAGTGGTTGACCGCGACGAACTCACATTCGAAGGGCGCCAGCTCTTCGACGTCGCCCTCCTTGACCGCCAGGGTGTAGGGCTTGATGCGATGCTCGGCGAGCTTCGCCTCGATCAGCGCCAGCGTGAGGGTGGAGCCGATCAGCGGGATGTCCGGCTTCCTGCGCAGCAGGTAGGGCACCGCACCGATGTGGTCCTCGTGCCCGTGGGTGAGCACCAGCCCGACGACGTCGTCCAGGCGGTCCTCGATGTAGCTGAAGTCCGGCAGGATGAGGTCCACGCCGGGCTGCTCCTCCTCCGGGAAGAGGACGCCGCAGTCGACGATGAGGATCTTGCCGTCGAGCTCGAACACCGCCATGTTGCGCCCGACCTCTCCAAGACCACCGAGAGGCACGATGCGCATCGTGCCCTTCTTGAGCTTCGGCGGGGTGATCAGGCGCTGTGCTGCCAAGGTGATGGACCTCCTGGGTAGGGTGTCAAGTCTGCGATATGCGTGCCTTCGAGCCTACGTGCTCCTGGTGCTCCTCACCTAGGCAGTCCCTCAGACCGGCCCCGGTGGCGAGAGTGGGTCAGAGGTTCCAGCCGGCCTCACGGAGGTCGGCCAGGACCAGCTCCTTCTCGGTCTCATTGGCCTGTACGAGCGGAAGCCGCACGTCGGGGGCGATGGGGAAGCCGAGCCAGTCCAGGACCAGCTTCGAGGAGACCGCACCTTGGACACGAGTCATCATGGCGCGGATGACCGGGCCCAGCTCGCCGTGGACGATGCGGGCCTCCTTGAGGTCGTAGTTCAGCACCGCGTCGATCATCCGGCGGAAGTGCGGGCTGGCCACGTGCGAGGTCACCGAGACGACGCCGACCGCTCCCATGGCCATCCAGGCCAGGACGTTCTGGTCGTCGCCCGAGTAGACCTCCAGCTCGGTCTTGGTGAGCACCTCGGTGGTCGCGGTGATGTCGTTCTTCGCGTCCTTGAGCGACATGATGTGCGGGTGCTCGGCGAGCTTGAGGATCGTCTCGGTCTCGATGGCGATGCCGGAGCGGCCCGGGATGTCGTAGATCATCAGCGGCAGGTCGGCGGCATTGGCGACGGCCTCGTAGTGGGCGAGCACGCCGTCCTGGCTGGGCTTGTTGTAGTACGGGGTGACCACGAGCTGGCCGTCGGCCCCGGCACGCTCGGCACGCCGGGCCATCTCCAGGTCATGCGAGGTGTGGTTGGTGCTGGTGCCGGCGATGACCTTGGCACGGTCCCCGACGGCGGACTTCGCCGCCCGGACCAGGCCTTCCTTCTCATGGTCCTCCAGCGTGGAGGTCTCCCCGGTGGTTCCGGAGACCACGAGCGAGTCGTTGCCCTCCTCCACCAGCTTGACGGCGAGCGCCTCGAAGGCCTCGTAGTCGACGCGGTCATCCGAAGTGAACGGGGTGACCATCGCGGTGATGAGATGCCCGAAGTGCGGATCGGTCTGATCCGGGTGCTTGACCTCGCCCTCGGTGAGGTGAAGGTCGAACTCGTGTGTCAGCTCGTTGTCGCTCGCCATAGCACGTAGCCTACCGTCTGTGGACAGCCCCAGCACCGCCGGCTCGGCCCCGCGTCGCCGCCGCGCCCTCCGCTCCCCCTCCCGCATCTCCGGGGTCGACTCGGCCCGATGTCTGGCCCTGCTGGGCATGATGGCCGTCCACGTGCTCTCCACCACCGATGAGTTCACCGGTGACCCGACCGTCGCGGGGTGGCTGTTCACGGGCAGGCCCTCCGCCCTGTTCGCCCTGCTGGCCGGGGTCGGGCTGGCGCTGCTCTGCGGCGGAGCCGCGGGACCGGGCACGCGGGAACGCATGACCTGGAACCGGAAGGCGGTGGCGGTCCGGGCCGTGCTGATCCTGGTGATCGGTCTGGCTGTGGCGATGTTGGAGACCTCGGTGGCGATCATCCTGGTCCACTACGGGCTGCTGTTCCTCCTGGCGCTGCCGTTCCTCGCGCTGCAGGCCCGTCCGCTGCTGATGCTGGCCGCCATATGGGTGGTGCTGGCGCCGGTGGCGTACCGGCTGGTCTACCTCGCGCTGAGCGCCGAGCTGGACCATTTCGCGGAGTCCTGGCGGCTGTGGCACTCCCCCGAGTTCAGCGATCTGGCGCAGCCGGGTCTGCTGGCGATGGATCTGGCGGTGTCGGGCTACTACCCGCTCATCATCTGGCCGGCCTACCTGTTCACGGGTCTGGCGATCGGCCGCCTGCGGCTCACCGAGACGGCGGTGGCGGTGCGGATCGCCGTCGTCGGCGCGCTGCTGGCCGCCGGCACCTACCTAGTGGGACGGGTGACGCTGGCGGTCAGCGACATCGTGCCGGACCTCTCCGCGGCCACCGGCATGCCGGAGCCGGTGGTGCGCGGCGAGCTGCTCACCGGCACGCTGCTGCCCCTCATCGAGGATCTCCGCTGGCACCTGCTGGCCACGCCGCATTCGGGCAGCTCCCTGGACGTGCTCCACACCGTAGGCACCTCCCTGGCGGTGCTGGGCGTCTGCCTGCTGGTCACGGATCGGCTCGGCGCTCTGGCCGCCCCCGTGGTGGGCGCCGGCGCGATGCCTCTGACTCTGTATGTGGGGCACCTGGTGGTGCTGCACCTGTGGCGGGACGACGACGGCCCCCTGAACTCCCCGGAGGTCAGCGGGCCTGTGATCATGGTCCTGCTCACGGTCCTGGCCCTGGCCGGCGGGCTGCTGAAGCACGCGCTGGGACGGCGCGGCCCCTTGGAAGCGGTCACGCATGCGGCCGGAGCCGCGGCGGCAGGGCCCCGCCCCGCGTGAGGTGCACGGGTGTCCTGAGACCCGCCGCCGGACGGCTCGTCATCGCATGCCGTCGACGTCGCTGGTGGACGATACGCTGGTGTCCATGAGCCGAACTGAGATGCGTGTGGCGGTGCTCGGTGCCCGAGGGCGCATGGGCACCGAAGCGGTGAAGGCGGTCGACGGAGCCGATGACATGGAGCTGGTCGCCCAGCTGGGCCGGGGCGACGCACTGGAGGAGATCCGCGAGGCCGGTGCGACCCATGTCGTGGACCTCAGCGTCCCCGACGCCACCGAGGACAACGTCCGCTTCGCCGTCGAGCACGGCATCCACGCCGTGGTGGGCGCCACCGGCTGGGACGCCCCGCGCCTGTCCCGCCTGGAGGAGCTGCTCGCCCAGCGCCCGGAGACCGGGGTGCTCATCGCCCCGAACTTCGCCCTGGGCTCGGTGCTGGCCACCGCATTCGCCGCCAAGGCGGCCCGGTACTTCGAGTCGGCGGAGATCATCGAGCTGCACCACCCGGACAAGGTCGACGCCCCCTCCGGCACGGCGGTGCGCACCGCGGAGCTGATGGGGCGGGCCCGCCGCGACGCCGGCGTCGCACCTTCCCCCGATGCCACGGTCAAGGACCCCGACGGCGCCCGCGGCGCCGTGGTGGAGGACATCCACGTCCATGCGGTGCGGCTGCGCGGGCTGGTGGCCCACCAGGAGGTGCTGCTCGGCTCCGCCGGGGAACAGCTGACCTTCCGCCACGACTCCTTCGACCGGGCGTCCTTCATGCCGGGCGTGCTGCTGGGGCTGCGCACCGTCGCCTCCCGACCCGGGCTCACCCACGGCCTGGACGGCTACCTGGACCTGGGGCTGTAGGTCGCGGTGAAGGCGAAGATCTGGACCTCGCTGGTCATCCTGCTGCTGATCATCTTCCTCGGCGCGGCCGGGTACAACGCCTGGCGGCTGCTCACCGCGGAGGAGACCGCCGCGCAGCTCATCGGCGTCGGCGCGGTGCTGGTCATCGCCCTGGGCGCCTGGGTGCTGGTCCGTGAGCTGCTCTTCGGCCTCGGCTCCGAGCGGCTGGGGCGCATCCTCGACGCGGAGGGCGGCCTGCCGGAGGACACGGTGGAGCGCTCCCCCGGCGGCCGGCCGAACCGCCAGCAGGCCGACGAGCAGTTCGGCCGCTATGCCGCCGAGGCTGAGGCGAACCCCGAGGACTGGCGCAGCTGGTTCCGACTCTCGGTGGCCTATGACGTCGCCTCAGATCGCAGCCGGGCACGAAAGATGATGCGACGGGCCATCCGGATGCAACGGTCCGAGTCCCGCAGCTGAGGCTCGCCCGGTGACCAGCACCACCGCCTACGTCTGCGTCCACGGCATCGGGGTCCACGAGTCCGGTCATCTGGCCGCCCAGACCCACGACTCTGCGCGCCGCGGCGCCGAGGCCGCCGGTGGGACCCTCACCGACCTGCCCGTGGACGCCGCCGCTCCAGCAGAGCTGAGCCACCGGGCACGCGTGGAGCTTCCCGGACGCGAGCCATTCATCGCCGAGTTCCACGACGGCTGGTGGGACTCTGGGACGCGAGCCCCACATTTCTGGGCGGTGCTGATGTGGCTGCTGGAGGTCGCACCCTTCGCCCTGATCAGCGGCGTCGGCGGCTGGTGCGGCGACCGTTGGAGGGAGGCGGGCGACGGGGCCCGGCCCCAGACGGTGGCGGGACCGCTACGCACCGCGGGCCGCCGGGTGGGCGCCCTGGTGACCTCAGCGGCCATGCTGGCCGCAGTTCCGCCGGCGGCGCTGGTCCTGCTGGTGCTGCTGCCCCTGGCCGGGCTCATCCCGGCGTGGCGGCGTCGTCTCCGCCCGCTGATGGTCGAGGTCATCGGCGACGCCTGGCTGTACCGGTCGGCGGCCCTGGACGAGACTGTGCTGCCCCGACTGCGGCGCATCGTGGAGGAAGCCTCGGCCCGCGCCGATCGTGTGGTCCTGGTCGGACATTCCCAAGGCGCGGAGCTCAGCAGGCGAGTGGCACTGCAGACGACGGCGGCCGGGTGCGTCTGGCTCGGCTCCGGGGAGCACCAGCTCAACACCGTCCGCATCGTCGCCGCCTCCGGCTGGCCGACCCTGCTGGTGTGGCCCGCGGTCCTGGCCTGGCCGGCGCTGGTCCACCTGGTGATCTCTCGCAGCGGGGACGTGGTGGCGCTCGTCGTCGCGCTGCTGTACCTGCTGATCACAGCGAGTGTGGTGCGTTGGGTGCGCCGGCGACCGGACGACGTCGGGCAGGTCCCGCAGAGTCGGATCTGGCACGTGAAGTCCCTGCTGGACCCCGTCTCCTGGGGCACGGTGTTCCCCGCCCGGCTGGAGGCCGCCAGGGAGCAGGACGAGTCCGCCTCCCCCGGAGCCGGCGCTCTCGAACTACCCGTGGTGTGCGTGCGCTATGTCCCCAAGCACCCCCACCGTCCCTGGTGGGCGGAGCATGTCACCTACCTCGATCGGGCCGCCACCGGTGCGGTGCTGATCGAGGCGGGGCTGCCGCGCCCCGTCCCCGTGCTGCCGCCCACGCCGGCCCGGGTCCGCACCTGGGTGGTGCTCGCCGCGGCCTGCGCAGGCATCGTGCTGCTCTGGACCACCGCCCGACTCACCGCCTGGCCGCTGCTGATGCTGGGCTGAGGCGCTGGTCCGTTCCGCTCACCAGACCCGTCAGCGACCCGCCGCGTAGCCCTGCGCGCCGCGCGGGTTCGCCGCGGCCGCCAGTCGGCCTGTCTGCGGATCCCGGGTGACCACGGAAAGCCTCCCCAGCGACCACTCGCCGGCGCGAGTCACCCGGTGGCCGCGTCGCTCCAGTCCGCGGATGACCTCCTCGCCGAGCCGGTCTTCCACGACGGCGCCTCCCGGCTCCCAGGTGCGCGGCCAGAAGGACCCCGGTGCGGAGGTGGTGTGCAGGCTGGGCGCGTCGATGGCCTGCTGAGGCGTGTGCCCGCCGATGAGCAGCCGCAGCAGCAAGGGCAGCTGCCACTGGTCCTGCTGGTCCCCTCCGGGTGTGCCCATGGCCATGACCGGCTGTCCGTCGGTGAGGACCAACGTCGGCGACAGCGTGGTGCGGGGGCGCCGCCCCGGCTCGAGGCGAGACGGCGAACGCTCGTCCAACCACGTCATCTGCAGCCGGGTGCCCAGGCAGAATCCCAGCCCGGGGATCGCCGGGGAGGACTGCAGCCAGCCGCCGGAGGGGGTCGCCGAGATCATGTTGCCCCAGCGGTCCACCACATCGATGTGGCAGGTGTCGCCGCGGCTCGCCCCATCGGCGCCGACCGTCTGTTCTCCCGCCCGGCTGACGGTGGGCTCGCCGACGCCGGCCGGCCCTTCGGAGTCGCCGGCCTCGCGCAGGGGCGGCAGGACGGTCTCACGTCCGGGCAGGTCTCCGGGACGGAAGTCGACGGCGGCGGTCTCGCCGATCAGCGCCCGCCGGGCGGCCGCATGCTCGGCCGAGAGCAGGTGGTCCAGGTCCACGTCGTCGTGTCCGTAGTGGGCGTCCCGGTCGGCCAGGGCGAGCTTGAGTGCCTCCAGGACGAGGTGAGCTCCACGCTCGGTGCCGGGGTCCAGCTCTGTGTCGTCGTAGGCCTCGAGGATCTTCAGCGCCTGCAGGAGCACCGGCCCCTGCCCCCACGCCGGGGTCTTGGCGATCGTGTGGCCGCGGAACTCCACGGTGGCCGGTGCCTCGTAGCCGGCGTCGAAGGCGGCGAAGTCCTCGGCCGTGATCACCCCGGCGTGCTCTCCCCTGTCGGAATGCCGGTGCGGCGACGCAGCGAACGCCGCGGCCTTCTGCGCCACCCGTCCGGTCTTCCATTCGGCGCGGGCGGCGTCGATCTGGGCGGCGCGGTCGCCGGTGTCGGCGCCGGCGGCGATCAGCCCCCGCAGCACCCCGGCGTACTCCGGGTTGCGCATCAGGCTCCCGGCGGCGGGCACGATTCCGTCGGGCATCCACAGGGCGGCCGACGTCGGCCAGTGCTGGGTGAACAGGCCGGCCACGCTGCGGATGGTCGCGGCGATGCGGTCCAGCACCGGCGCGCCATGCTCGGCCAGGTCGATCGCGAACTCCAGGACCTCGGACAGCTCCCAGGTGCCGTGGTCGCGGAGCAGCACCAGCCACGCATCCACGGCTCCGGGCACGGCCGCGGCCAGGGCTCCGGCACCCGGGACGGTCTCCAGACCGAGCCCGCGGTAGTGCTCGATGGTGGCCGCCGCAGGGGCCGGCCCCTGGCCCATGAGGATCCTCGGAGATGACGGCTCCTCCGCCGTGGCGAAGACTCCGGTCATGTCCCCGCCCGGACCATTGAGGTGCGGCTCGACGACGTGCAGCACGAAGGCGCCCGCCGTGGCGGCGTCGAAGGCGTTGCCACCGCGCTCCAGCACGGCCTGAGCGGCGGCGGTGGCGAGCCAATGGGTGGAGGCCGACATGCCGAAGCGCCCCTCCAGAGTGGGGCGGGTGGTGTCGGCCGTGGCGTGGGTGAACGTGGTGCTCATCGGCGAGCAGGTCCTTTCGGCGTCAGGGGCCGCCCTGTCGGCTCCTGCGCGGAACCCGGGCGGGACGACCTTGGTTGTCCACCGCAACAGTATCGGATCGGGCGCGACCGCGGCCGCTCGTCACACCCGGACCTCGTCACACCCGGAGGTTCAGGCGATCCCCACCCATTCCTTCTCACCGTCGGCGAAGAACTGTTCCTTCCAGATCGGCACCTCCGCTTTGATCTGCTCAACCAGCTCCGCGCAGGCTGCGAAGGCCTCCGCACGGTGGGCAGAGGCGACGGCGGCCACGAGGGCGTGGTCGCCGATCCGCAGGTCGCCGATCCGGTGGGCGGCCCAGATCCGCACGCTCGGATGCGCGGCGGCCACGTCCCGGGCAACCCGGGTCAGCACCTCGTCCGCGCTGGGGTGGGCGGTGTAGGACAGCCGGTCCACCGAGCGGCCGCCGTCGTGGTCACGCACGATGCCGGAGAAGTCCACCACCGCCCCCGCCGTGGCGGCCCAGACCTCGTCGTGAGCCTGACGCGGGTCCAGCGGCTCCGCGCTCAGGGCGGCGCGGACCACCCGCTCCTCGGCGGGCAGCGCCTCGGCGTCGTGCGGGGCGCCCTCGCGGCTCAGCGGGGCGTGCGGCTCAGCGGTCACCGTCAGTTCCCCATTCGTCATGCTGGCGCAGGTCGGCCACCTGATCGCACAGATGCGGGAGGATGTCCACCAGCACCTGCATGCCCTCTCGGACGGCCTTGGGCGAGCCGGGCAGATTGACCACCACGGTGCCCTCCGCGACGCCCGCCACTCCCCTGCTCAGCGACGCCAGCGGATTGTGCGCCCGCCCATGGGCGCGCACCGCCTCCATGATCCCGGGGATCTCCTTGTCCAGGAGCGGCAACGTGTATTCGGGGGTGAGATCGTCAGGGGTCAGCCCGGTCCCCCCGGAGGTGATGATCACCGCTGGAGCCACCTGGACGAGCAGCTCGGAGAGCGCGGCGAGCACCCCCTCGCCGTCGGGGATGATCACCGGCGGCCGACAGCCGAAGCCGATGGAGTCGGCGAACTCGGCGATGATCGGCGCGCTGTGGTCCTCCCGCACTCCCTGGGCGGCGCGGGTGGAGACGATCACAGGGGCGATGATCCGTTCGCGGCTGCGGTCGTCCTCGGCGGGAGTGGCCGCTGAGAGGTGCTCATGGTCAGTCATGTCTGGTCCATTCTCCATGTCGTCCACCCGATTTGTGAATCACCTGCTGGTCGGTGATCACAGCGGCGCGGTCCACCGCCTTGATCATGTCGTAGAGGGTCAGCCCTGCCACAGACACGGCGGTGAGCGCCTCCATCTCCACCCCGGTGCGTGAGGTGGTACGCACCTCGGCGGTGATCAGCACGGCTCCGGGTTCGGGCTGATCGACGTCGAGGTCCACGGTGACCTTGCTCAGCGGCAGCGGATGGCACAGCGGCACCAGCTCGTGGGTGCGCTTGGCTCCCATGATCCCGGCGATGCGGGCGGTGGCCAAGGCATCCCCCTTGGGCAGCGCCCCGTCGGCGAGCTGGGCGGTCACCTCTGCGCGGGTGCGCAGGATCGCCTGGGCCCGCGCCGTGCGGGCGGTGACGTCCTTGTCCGAGACGTCCACCATGTGGGCGCTGCCGTCCTCGCGGACATGGGTCAGTCCGGTGCTGGACGGCTCGGCGGACGAGCTCTCAGGCTGGCTCATGGCAGTCTCCTTCCGGTGAGCAGCAGGGCGTGGCGTTCAGCTCCTGCCGGCACGTGGGTGTCGTCTTCGGTGAGCTCCACCAGCACGTCGGCGCGTGCCAGATGCCCCAGCAGATGCGAGCTCGGCCCGCCCACCAGGCGCACCGTCGGCGGCTGGGCGGCGTCGTCGGTGGAGGCGGGGCAGAACTCGGCGCGGCGGTACTGGGTCACCCCGGGACGGGACTCCACCGCCTCCGCCAGGGTGACGGCGATCCTGTGCGGCGGCGGACACGAAACGTCGAGGCTGGCGAGCGCCGGCCGGAGCAGGGTCTCGAGGCTGACCGCGCAGCTGACCGGGTTGCCAGGCAGGCAGACCACGGCGACGGCGGGTCGCCGCCCGTCGGCGGGGATCAGCCCCCATCCTTGGGGGCCGCCGGGCTGCTGGCGGATGGAGCCGAACTCGATGCCACGGTCAGCCAGGGACTGGCGGACCACCTCGAAGGCGCCGGCGCTGATGCCGCCGGCGGTGACCAGCAGCTGGGGGTCGTACTGACTGATCAGCTCCTCGACCACATCGGTGAACGTGGCGACGTCGTCGGAGGCCGCCGAGGCCGCATGGGCCTCCACTCCCAGGCTCTCCAATCCGGCCATCAGCAGCGGGGTGTTGGCATCATGCAGCTGGCCCGGTCGCAGCGTGCTGCCCGGTCGGCGGACCTCGTCCCCGGTGGAGAGCACGAGGGCGCGCGTACGGGGCCGGACGGACACCGTCGCCCGCCCCAGGGCGGCCAGCAACCCGAGCCGGGCCGGTGTGAGGACCTCACCGGCGCGCAGCACCGTCTCGCCGGCTTCGACGTCCGATCCGGCGGGACGGATGAAGCGTCCCGGGCTGAGATCCTCGGCGGTCAGCTCGGTGAACGTCACCGACCTCGCAGTCCAGCCGCTGGGCGGACCGGAGGCTCCGGGGTCTGACTGCGGCAGCAGATCCTGGAAGTTGCCGGCGGTGGTGAGCTCCACGGGGATGACGACGTCGGCGCCCTCCGGGAGCGGCGCGCCGGTCATCACCGCCGCCGTCGCGCCCTCGGGCAGCGACGGCGCGGCGGATCCGGCTGGGACGACGCCGGCCAGGGGCAGCGACCGTTCCTCGCCCGGGGTGAGGTCCGCGGAGCGCACGGCGAAGCCGTCCATCTGCGAGTTGTCGAAGCCCGGCAGCGGGGCCTCGGCGATGACATCGGCAGCCGCGACTCGGCCCACCAGACCGGGTTCGGTGACGCGGAGGGACTCCCCGCCGTGTCGCGCCGGGTCCTGCAGGGCGGCGGACAGCACGGTGCGCAGCCGGCCCACATGCTCGCTGACGGAGGCGCGCTCACGGGTGGTCGCCGACCCAGTGGTGGGCCGTGACGAGGGCCTGGGTGAGGAGGGTGACGGTGAGGAGGATGCGGGGGCGGGCGCCATGCCTGCGAGTCTAGTGCCCCGCGATGACACGGGTGTCCCCCGCGATGGCGGGGACGTCTCCCCGCGATGGCGCGGACGTTTCGCCGTCAGCCTCCGCTCCCCGGCCTGTCTCGGGGCGGATCCCGCAATGCGTACGACACACTGTGACCCGTAGCATGGAGGGCATGGAGGAACTGGCCGCCGACGCCCCCGACGCCGCCGATGCGCTGGGCCCCACCGTGATGCCCGACGACGGCGGATCCGTGCCTGCCCTGGCCGCTCCGGCGCCGGTGTCTCTGGGGATGCCGAGTCTGCCGTCTCGGCGCGGCGAGCCGCTGCCCGGCGCGGAGGCCGCCGACCCTGCGCGCGGCCTCATGGACAGCTTCGGACGGCGCGCCACCGATCTGCGGATCTCGCTGATCGACAAGTGCAATCTGCGCTGCACCTATTGCATGCCCGCCGAGGGACTCCCCTGGCTCTCCCGCGATCAGCTCCTCACCGCCGAGGAGATCCGTCGCCTGGTGCGCATCGGGGTGGACACCCTCGGAGTGCGGGAGCTGCGGCTCACCGGCGGGGAGCCCCTGGTTCGGGCCGATCTGGTCGACATCATCGCCGGGATCCGTGCCGACCACCCGCAGCTGCCCATCGCCATGACCACCAACGCGATCGGCCTGGAGCGCAAGGCCGAGGAGCTGGCCCGGGCCGGACTGGACCGGGTCAACGTCTCCCTGGACTCCCTGCATCCCGAGACCTTCGCCCAGCTGACTCGGCGGGACTCGCTGGACAAGGTCCTGGTCGGCGTCGAGGGGGCCGCGGCGGCCGGGCTGACCCCGTTGAAGATCAATGCGGTGCTGATGCGCGGGATCAACGACCACGAAGCCCCTGACCTGCTGGCCTGGGCCCTCGAGCAGGGCTTCGAGATGCGCTTCATCGAGCAGATGCCGCTCGACGGCGACCAGAACTGGCGTAGGGAGGGCACCGTCTCTGCCGCCGAGACCCGCGCGCTGCTCTCCGAGAGGTTCCAGCTGCGAGCCGACGCCCTGCCCCGGAACGGCGCTCCGGCGGAACGCTTCGACGTGCTCGACCTCGACGGGACCGTCCTCGGGCGAGTGGGGGTGATCGCCTCGGTGACCGAGCCGTTCTGCGCCGACTGCCGACGCACCCGCATCACCGCCGAGGGCAAGGTGATGAGTTGCCTGTTCTCCCGGGAGGAGTTCGACCTCGCCCCTCTGCTGCGCGACCCCGAGGCCGGTGATGAGGACGTCGCCCGGCGCTGGGCGGAGGCCATGTGGCTCAAGCCAGCCGCGCACGGCACCGACCGCCCCGGCTTCGACCTGGACAGCTTCACCCGCCCGGACCGTTCGATGTCCGCGATCGGAGGATGACCCGATGACCAGCACCCCACCGGTGAGCCGCGCCCGTGTGGACGGCTCCGAAGAGAGCACCGCCGGAGAACGCACCGCCTCGACGCTGACGGTGCGCCTCTTCGCCGCGGCCGCCGAGGCCGCCGGCGCCGAGACGCTTCATCTGCCCCTGGAGCACCCCGCTGCGCTGGGGACGGTGCTCGATCGGCTGCCCGCCAGCGCGTCCTCAGGTGATGGCGAGCAGCTCGGGCGCGTGCTGCGGCGCTGTTCCTTCCTGGTCAACGGAGTCCGAGCACCGTCGAACGATCGGGAGCTCGCCCCCGGCGATCAGCTCGACGTGCTGCCGCCGTTCGCCGGCGGCTGAGTCGCTCTCGAGGCCTGTGCCCGTCCAGGAGTCAGTTCCCCGCACATCTCCGAGTGCCTGACACGTCTCAGGGCTTCGCGGCGTACGGGATTCTGACCCCTGGATGCCCCACGAGCCCGATCAGTGGAGCTCGACGTCCTGCAGCTCGACCACATTCCGGTCGCCGAGCGGCTCCTCCAGCTCCACCACCACGGAGACGTAGACGGCCTCCTGCGTGCAGGGCTGGTCCTCCGCCTCGGGCAGTCGGCCGGAGACCGTGGCGATGCGGACCTCCTCGGCATCCTCCTCCACCACGGAGCGGACCCCGTAGCAGCTCAGATTGCCGGAGTAGAACATGACCTCCAGCTCGGTCTCGGAGATCTCCTCGTAGTCCTCCCAGGTGGCCTGCACCTCGCCGACCAGCTCGGGGGCCTCGTCCACCTGCCGCGCCTCGGGCTCCGGCAGGGTGGTCTCGCCGTCGTCAGCATCACCGTCGTCGCCCGAGGCCTGGCCGTCGTCGGTCGGCTCGTCGAGATCCGTCTGGGCGATGTCGGAGTCGGGCTCCTCCGGCGCGTCATCATCAGTGTCCTCCCCTGCCCCGCCGCATCCGGTCAGCAGCAGGGCGGCCAGGGCGGGCAATACCCACACCGCCGCAGGAGGGCCACGGCGCGCGCGACCCTCGGCCGCCCGAGCGCGAGGGGCGGTCTCATCGGGGGTCAGGCTGTGCTTGAGGTTCATGGGGCTCTCCTCGGCTCGGGGGAAACGGTGCGCAAGGTGTGCTCTCCGGGCCAGTGGGCGCTGAGCGCATGCATCGCGGCGCGCGGGTCCTCCACGCTGATCACCGCGGCACCGTCATCGGTGACCACGCGCAGGGTGGGGCCACCGACCACATACTGATCCTCGCCGGCGTTGCGTCTCCGGCCCAGCGGCGCGGTGAGTCGCGTGCGGCCGCCGGTGCGGATCTGCCGGACGGCGTCCCAGCCGATGGTCTCCGAGAACCAGACGCCGGCACGCAGGCGCAGGCCCGAAGACGTCACACTCAGCCGCACGCGCAGCACCGTGGACCAGGCGAAGATCAGGCAGCCCAGCAGAATCCCGGCCAGAATGGGCAGCGCACTGCCCGTGGACCACCCCCAGGCCAGGGCCGGCAACGCCACTGCGACGGCAGCCAGACCGGCGATCAGCTGCTGCCGCCCGGAGAGTCCGACGTCACTGATGAGGGTCTCCTCGCCGCGGCGGTCCGCCGTCATCTGCGCTCCTCTCCGGTGCTCGGCTGCGGGGACTCTCCAGTGTAGGAGCGGACCCGCGGCACGTCACCGCCTCAGCGGTCACCTCAGGGCCGCACCACGGTGGTGGCCCGCGGCGAGTCTGCCAGCCGAGCCGCCACCTGACGCACATCTTCGGCGCTGACGGCCTCCAACTGGGCCAACGTGTGGGAGACGTCCACGAACTCGCCACGGACCAGTTCGGCCCGGCCCAGCCGGGACATCCGGGAGGAGGTCTCCTCCATGCCGAGCACTGTGCCGCCGCGCAGCTGTCCCTTGGCGCGGTTCAGCTCCTCCTCGGTGACCGGTTCGGTGGCGATGCGCTCGAGCTCGGCGGCCATGACGTCGATGACACTGTCCACCTTCTCCGGCAGGCAGCCTGCGTAGAGCCCGTAGCAGCCGGCGTCGGTGTAGGCCGCGGAGAAGGAGTAGGTGGAGTAGGCCAGGCCGCGGCGTTCGCGGATCTCCTGGAACAGCCGGGACGACATGCCGCCGCCGAGGATCGCGTGCATTACGGAGAGGGCGAAGCGGTCGTCGTCGGAGGCGGAGAGGCCCCGCCCGCCGAGGATCACCTGCGCCTGCTCCACCGGCTTGACGTGGTCCTCGACCCCGGCGCGGACCGGGATCTCCACGTCCTGCCCCACTCGGCGCGGCGCCGGGTCCCGACGGATGCTGGTGTCCCAGGCGGAGGCGTCCAGGGCGGCGTCGACCATGCGGCAGAGCTCGTCATGGTCGAGTCCGCCGGCGGCGGTGATGACCAGCTCGTCGGGCCGGTACCAGCGGGTGAAGTGCGCGTGGACGTCCTCCCGGGTGGCGGCCCGGATGTCCTCGGGCGTGCCGCCGATGGGGCGGCCCAGCTCGTGGCCGTCCATGACCTGGGCGGCGAACCGTTCGTGGACGACGTCGTCGGGGTCGTCCTCCGCCATGGCCAGCTCCTCGAGGATCACCCCGCGCTCGGTCTCCATCTCCTGGGGGTCCAGGGAGGCGGAGGTGACCATGTCGGTCAGCACCTCCACCGCCATGGGCAGGTCCGCGTCCAGGATCCGCGCGTAGTAGCAGGTGGACTCCTTGCCCGTCATCGCGTTGGACTCGCCGCCGACCGCGTCGAAGGCGGCGGCGATGTCCAGGGCGGAGCGGCTGGGGGTGCCCTTGAACAGCAGGTGCTCCAGGAAGTGGGTGGAGCCGTGCTGATGCCCGGCCTCGTCCCGGGAGCCCACGGCGATCCAGAAGCCGATGGTCACCGACCGCTGCCCGGGCATCTCCTCGGTGAGGACTCGCACGCCGGAGGGCAGCACGGTGCGCCGGACGGTGGAGCCGGCGTCGGAGTTCAGGATGCCTTCGGTCCGGGGTTCGATGGTCACGCGCATGGGGTGGGAGTGCTCCTGGCGGGTGGTCGGCACGGCACGCCGGGCGGGCTTGCCTGGCAAGGTGCCAGGGTAACGCAGGCGCCCGTGCCAACGGCACTCACGACGACGGCGCCCGCGCCCACCGCACCAGGATGACCCGCCGGCCGCCGGTGCAGTCCTGGGCTCAGTCCTGCCCTGTAATCAGTCGTTCCCTGGGCGCCCGCCCCAGCCGGCGAGCACCTGCTGGGCGTGTTCCCCGAGGACGACCTGCAGCAGCGGACCGAAGCTGACCCGGGAGACGCCCAGCGCGGTGAGCCGTTCCAGACCGAGCCCGTCCGGAATGGCGCCGCGCTGCGGGTGCGCGGTGACGTTGACCGGGGTGTCCACCGCATCCAGGATCGCGGTGAGCACGTCCTCGCTCGGCAGGCCCACCGGGTAGAGACTGTCGGCGCCGGCCTGCTCCAGCAGGGCGAGTCGGTGCAACGTCTCCGCGAGCGGGTCGGCGAAGTCCCCGGCGTGCTTGTAGACGTCGGTGCGGGCGTTGATGACCAGGTGCACCCCGGCGGCGTCGGCCGCCTGCCGGATGGCGGCGATGTAGTCGGCATGCTCTTCGGCCGAGCGCATGGCTCCGCGGGAGTGCACGGTGTCTTCGATGTTGATGCCCACCACACCGGCCTCCAGGGTGCGCTCCACCAGCTCACCGGCCGGGGTGTCGTAGCCGGACTCCAGGTCGGCGGAGACGGGGAGGTCCACGGCGCCGGTGATGCGGGCGATCGCCGTCAGCGCCTGGGCCAGGCTCATCTGCTCCCCGTCGCCCGCTCCCAGGGAGTCGGCGAGCGGGTGGCTGCCGACGGTCAAGGCGGAGAAGCCGGCGTCGGCGATCTGCCGGGCGGACCAGACGTCCCAGGCCGTGGGCAGCACCACCGGAGCATCCTGGTGGTGGAGGTCGAGCAGGGTCTGAGCGCGGGCGGCGAGTGCGGTGCGGGGGTCTGTCATCGAGGGGTCCTGTCTGTGTGTCTGGTGTCTGTCTGGGGTCTGTGGGTAGTCAGTGGGAGGTCAGTGGGTCAGCGTCCGAGCACGTGGCGCAGCCCTTCGGCCAGGGTGTGGTGACGGAAGGCGTAGCCGAGCTCGAGCGCCTTGTCCGCACTGACGCGCTGATCGGCCATGACGAGCTCGCGGGCGCCCTGGGCGCCGAGCAGCAGCTTCGGCCCGAATCTGGGCACAGGCACCGCGGAGGGGCGCCGCAGCACCGCACCCAGGGTCCGGGCGTAGTCGCGGGCTGTGACGGGTTCCGGAGCCACGGCGTTGACCGGTCCGCGGGCCGCCGGGGTCAGCGCGAGATGGACGATGAGCGCTGCGACGTCGTCCAGGCTGATCCAGCTCTGCCACTGTGACGTCCCCAGCGGGCCACCCAGGCCGGCGGCGAACAGCGGCAGCATCTGCTGCAGGGCTCCCCCGGAGGGCGACTGCACGATGCCGGTGCGCACGGTGACCACCCGCACCCCGGAGCTCTCCGCGCGCCGGGCGGACTCCTCCCAGGCCCGGCAGGCCTCGGCCAGGAAGTCGGTGCCGCAGCGCAGGTCCTCGGTGAGCATCTCGGCCTGCTGGGTCCTGTCATCCGGGGTGGCCCCGTACCAGCCGATCGCCGAGCTGCTGATCAGCGTCCGACCGCGCGGCTGGGCGGCCTCCAAGCGGGCCAACGCATCGGCGATCAGGGTGGTGCCGTCCACGCGGGAGGCTCGGACCTTGCGCTTGTGCTCCTCCGTGAAGCGGGCCGCCAGAGGGTGGCCGGCCAGGTGGATGACGACGTCGACGTCGGCCAAGGCCTCCTCATCCAGCAGACCGGAGTCGGGGTCCCAGCGGATCTCGGCGGGATCGTCGGGGTCGGTCCCGGCCCCGCGGACGAGACGCCGCACCTCCAGTCCGGCTCCGCCGAGCAGCGCGCACACCTGGGTGCCGATCATTCCGGAGGCGCCGGAGACGGCGACCACCTGGGGGCCCGGAGTAGCGTCCTCGGTGTCGGAGTCCAGGTGGGAGCGGCGCTCGCGCTGCTGGGAGGCCAGGTGGCCGGTGCTCTGGTGGAAGGCCAGGTCTTGGACGCTCTGGTGCGCGCGGTGGTCGATGATGCGGCGCAGCTCGGCCTCGAACACCCGGTGGATCCGGCGTCGCACGGGTCCGGGCAGCCGTGGCGCGGCGGGCATCTCGTAGGTGATGGTCTCGTGGAGGACCGTGCCGGGGCCGTCGTCGTGGAACTCGCGCTCGTGCCGCCAGCTGCGCATCGGTCCGGAGACCATCACGTCGGTGAATCCGTGGCCCGGGCGGAAGTCCTCGTGGCGGGACACCCAGGTCACTCGGCGGGGGATCCTGCCGGGGAGCACGGTGCCCAGCATGCCCGCGGCGGCGTCGGCGCCGGTGCCCAGCAGGGTGGGGAGGGTGAGGCTCAGCCGGGAGATGGCCCCGTCGACGGGTCCGTCGACGGGCTCTTCGAGGACCTCGCCGGCGAAGGGCGGCACCAGGCGGGTCAGCGCGCCGGGGCGGGTGTACCAGGCGAAGACGTCGTCGCGGGCGAAGGGAAGGTAGGTCTCCTGCTCGAAGCGCGGCATCGTGCCTCCCTGGACTGGAACGTGCCGCCTGCGCACCGGCGGGACGCTGCGGCTCCCCGTCTTGGTGAATCTACCACTGCCCGCCCCTTCCTCGGGATGCCCCGACGGCGGCCGAGTCCCACACCCGGTTGCCGGGGTTTCGGCCCTCCGGGAGCGTGTCAGGCCCCTGTGGCAGAGTGAACGGCGTGAGCAACACGCAGAGCACAGACCCCGCCATGTCCCCTGTCCACCCCGACGACGGCGTCGGTCCGGCCCCGTCCAGCGTCTCCGTGGACGCGGCCTTCCACGCCGAGGCCCGCGAGCGCCTGGCCGCTCTGACCGGCCGAGACTCGGACTTCCGCCCCGGCCAGCTGGAGGCCATCGCCGCTCTGGTGGAGCAGCGCCGGCGGGTGCTGGTCGTGCAGAAGACCGGCTGGGGCAAGTCTGCGGTGTACTTCCTGGCCGCACATCTGCTGCGCCGCCGGGGCCGCGGGGTGAGCCTGATCGTCTCCCCGCTGATCGCGCTGATGCGGGATCAGATCTCCGCGGCGACGCGGGCTGGGGTGCGGGCCCAGGCGGTGAACTCTGCCAATGCTCACGAGTGGGACACGGTACTGGAGGCGCTGGCCGCCGATGAGCTGGACGTGCTGCTGATCTCCCCGGAACGGCTGGCGAACCCTCGATTCCGTGATGAGGTGCTGCCCGGGCTGCTGGATCGGCTGGGGATGCTGGTGATCGATGAGGCGCACTGCATCTCCGACTGGGGGCATGACTTCCGCCCGGACTATCGGAGGATCGGGGAGATCGTGCGCAATCTCCCGGCGGCGGTGCCGGTGCTGGCCACCACGGCAACGGCGAATTCCAGGGTGGTGGACGACGTCGCCGCCCAGCTCAGCCCGGCCGGGGATGCCAGTGGCAAGGAGGTCATGGTGCTGCGCGGCGGCCTGAGCCGGGATTCGCTACGGCTGGGGGTGCTGATGCTGCCGGACTCAGAGCAGCGGATCGCCTGGCTGACCCAGCATCTGGGCTCGCTGACCGGCAGCGGGATCGTCTATGCGCTCACCGTCTCTCAGGCTCAGGACCTGACACGGGATCTGCGGGAGCACGGCCATGAGGTGGCCGCCTACACCGGGCAGACGGACCCGGATGAGCGCCAGCAGCTGGAGGCCGCGCTGAAGGAGAACCAGGTGAAGGCGCTGATCGCCACCTCGGCTCTGGGGATGGGCTTCGACAAGCCGGATCTGGGCTTCGTGGTGCACCTGGGGGCGCCGTCGTCGCCGGTGTCCTACTACCAGCAGATCGGCCGTGCGGGCCGTGCCGTGGATAACGCGGATGTGCTGCTGCTGCCCGGCCGGGAGGATGTGCGGATCTGGGAGCATTTCGCGCAGGCCTCCATGCCCACGCAGGAGCGGGCGGATGCGGTGCTGGCCGCATTGGCCGAGCATCCGGACGAGCCGCTCTCGGTGGGTCGGCTGGAGGCGATGGTGGAGATCCGCCGGTCGCCTCTGGAGCTGCTGCTGAAGGTGTTGGAGGTCGACGGCGCGGTGCACCGGGTGCGCGGCGGCTGGGTGACCACGGGTGCGGGCTGGCGGTACGACGCCGAGCGCTATGACACAATCCTGCGGCTGCGCCGGGATGAGCAGCAGGCGATGTTGGACTATGAGCGGCTGCCGGCCGGTCAGTGCCGGATGGTGTTCCTGGCCGCCACGCTCGATGACGCCGCGGCCGTGCCGTGTGGGCGCTGCGACACGTGCGCGGGTCCCTGGTACCCGACCGCTCTGGATCAGAGCACGGTCTCGCAGGCGCGGGCCTCGATGGACCGGGTGGGGGTCGAGATCGCTCCGCGGAAGCAGTGGCCCACCGGGCTGGCGGCCCTGGGCATCACGCTGAAGGGTCGGTTGGGCCCCGGGGAGGTGGCCGAGGAGGGTCGGGCGCTGGCCCGGCTGTCCGATCTGGGCTGGGGACCGACGGTCCGGGAGGCCGTCCAGGGTGAGGACGCCGAGGTCCCGGACCGGCTGGCTGGCGCCGTGGTGAGGGTGCTCTCCGAATGGGACTGGTCACGCCGCCCAGACGTGGTGGTGTCCGTGCCGTCCCGGCGGCATCCGCGTCTGGTGGACTCGCTGGCCCGGGGCGTGGCCCAGGTGGGGCGGCTCCCCTACGCGGGCTCCTTGGAACTGGTGGACGGCGGACCCTCCAGCTCCCCGGAGGCCAACAGCGCGTTCCGGCTCTCGGGACTGCTGGGCCGGTTCCGGGTCCCGCAGGACATGGCCTCCCAGATGCAGGGGGCCGCGGTGCTGCTGGTGGACGATGAGGTGGTCTCCCGGTGGACGCTCACCGTGGCGGCCCGGGAGCTGCGCGGTGCCGGGGCCGAGCTGGTGCTCCCCTTCGCCCTGGGCATGCGCGGCTGACGGGGTCACCGGGGCGCGGTCCCTGTGAGGGGACCCAACACTCCCGGGGCTGTCAGCGCCGTGCGCCTGGCGGTGACTCACCGGGTGCGCCGGGCCCGCAGGAGACCGGCGACCGTGGCGACGATGAAGATCGCCGACCAGACGCCGAGAGCCTGACCTCCCGTGGGCTGGGACTCCTCGCGCGCGACGAACTTCCACCCGATCAGCAGAACTCCGGGGACTGCCACGACTGCCTGCCAGGTCGCCCAGAATGTCCGTGTCGCTGGGCTCTTGGCGTCAGGACGGGACAACTCGTCACCTCTCCCACGTGTCAGGGCTGCGGTTCGCGTCTCTCCGGGCATCGCCGTGCCGGGCCAGCAGGTTCAGTGCCGACGCAGCACGACGTCGGCGGCATCCTCCCGGCCGAAGGCCCAGAGGATCAGCTCGCCCGGGGCGCCTTCCAAGGAGATCATCGGGTCTTTGGAGGACCCGTGGGTGACCGATCCGTGACCGGGGCTGATGAATGTGATCCGCCGTCGGTGCTTCCGCGCGGCGGCCAGGAACAGGGTCCGGGAGGCCTGCCGCCACAGGCGCCGCTGGACCTCCTCAGGGACCCGGCGACGGCGCGGCTGCAGGGCGGTGACCGCACCGGCTGAACCGGCGTCGTCGGAGGGGGCGTCGCTCTCACCAGGTTCGACGTCAGCAGTGCCGCCGTCCCCGGTCTCACCCGGCGTGATCTCGGAGGCCACCCGGACGTCGGCGCGCAGCACGTCCTCGGTGTGGACGAAGAACTCCACCGTGTTGACCGCGTCGTCCACCGCCCGCGTCCGTGCCGGATGCCAGGAGGGCACGCCGTCCGCGATGCGGTCCATCAGCTGCTCGAAGCTCATCTGCTCGAACTGGTGGTACTGCTCCAGGGCTTTGGCCCCGACCACCGGCAGCTCCTGGCCGAACACCAGGTGGGGCCGCGCGTCACGGGCCGCCACATGCACGGCGAGGTCGTGGGTGGTCCAGCCCTCGCAGAGGGTGTCGGCGGTCGGGCCCTTCTCCCGCAGGGCGCGGACCAGGGCCTGACGTTCGGCTGCAGCGGTGGAGGTTCGGGGCATGCAGGGCTCCTGTCGATCAGCGGGTACGTATCGGTGCGTCACTCTTCGCAGTGACGTCCGGGAGATCTGTCTTAGGCCGGGCACCGGGAGCGATGTGCGGTGTGGGCCAAGACGCCCGACGCCACAAACAGCGCGGCGCCCAGCGTCTGCAGCGCCCCGGTGAGCACGGCGCCGTCCAGAAATCCGAGGACCGCAGCGACGCTGAACAGGGCCGCCGCGATCCCGCAGACGGCGGCGAGCGGCGTGGTGCGCGGCATCAGCGCCTCCTTTCGTCCGTCGCCGATCAGCTTATCGTCCGGCGATCCACCACGCCTCGGGCGGCTCACCAGGGCCGGGTCAGCGGCGCTGGCATTCCCGGGTGACCCTTGGGCGCGACCCACAGCTGCCCACCCACCGTGACCCGGCCGACCGCGTAGGCGTTGCGCAGGGAGGGCTGATTCTCCGGGTGGATCGTGCCCCACAGCACCGTGCCCGGACCTGGCGTCGGAAGGACTTCACAGAGGCGTTGCAGCACCGCCGGGCCGTAGCCGCGGCCACGGTGCTGCTCGTCCAGGCAGATCTCTTGGACCATGTGCCCGGTGAGTCCGAAGTCGTCGTCGCGGGGCGCGGAGACGACTCCGGCGGGCTCGCTGTTGGCGAAGATCTCGAACAGGGCGCCGTCTTCGGCTGCCTCGGCCAGCTCCTCTGCGCTGGCCGCGGTGGCCCACCGGCCGCTGTCGGGATGGGCCGCGTAGATCTCCTCGACCCTGGCCGCTGCCAAGGTCACGTCCATCGGCTCCAAAGAGATGCGCCGGTGCGAGGCTACCCGGGTGCGGTGGTTGATGTCCCGGACGAGCCCGGCCACCACATGGTGGTCCACTGAGACCGGGCCCGAATCCGGCAGCTCGTCGATCCCGGTGCGCAGCCCTTCGAGCTCCCCCACCGTCAACCGTGCCGTCAGCGGGCGGAAGGCGGCCAGATCCTCCACCGCGTCGGCGGCGATGGTCAGGACGTTCTGCGAGGTGGGGCTCAGAGTGGAGGCGATCACATCCACGAACGGGCAGGTGAGGTCTCGGCCACGGAACCTGATGCCGATCACGGACCAGCCGCCGTCTTCGTGGGTGATCCGCCGATCCGCCCAGAGCAGCGGATCCTCGACGTCGACGTGGACGTCCTCCGCGGAGGCGGACTCGTCAGCCTGCACGAGGTCGCGAACCTCCGCGCCGAACTTAGAGTTCTCCAGGCGCTCGGCATCGGGCTCCAAGGCGGTGCGCAGCTGGTCGATCAGCACCTCCTCGGCGTACCAGTCTGTGAGCTGCGGACCGATCCAGGCGGCCCGGGCGGCGGCGAGGTCATCGAGCAGTTGTCCCATGTCACGACACTACCGAAGATGCCGGACCCGCCCGAAGGACCGTCGCCCGCCGCCTGCCCGCCGTCTGCCTGCCGTCAGGGTCAGAACAGCTGCCTCCAGTTGGCCCGGCCGAGGTCCACCAGCTCGTCCCCGCGCCCCGAGAGCACCGTGCGGATCGCGTAGAGCGTGAAACCCTTGGCCTGCTCCGCGGTGATCGCCGGCGGCATGGACAGCTCCTGCCGCTCGGTGACCACGTCCAGCAGGGCGGGGCCGTCGTGGGCGAAGAACTCCTCCACCGCGGCGGGCAGCTGCTCCGAGGACTCCACCCGGATCCCGCGGATGCCCATGGCCTCGGCGACGTCGGCGAAGTTGGGGTTGGTCAGCCCGGTGCCGTAGTTCACGAAACCAGCGGCCTTCATCTCCACCTCCACGAAGTTCAGGGAGGAGTTGTTGAACACCACGGTCTTCACCGGCAGCTGGGCCTGGGTCAGTGTGAGCAGCTCCCCCATCAGCATGGTGAGCCCACCGTCGCCGGCCAGCGCCACCACCTGACGGTCCGGGTCGACCGCAGAGGCCCCGATGCCCTGGCTCAGCGCGTTGGCCATGGAGCCGTGGCTGAACGAGCCGATCAGCCGGCGTCGTCCGTTCATGGTCAGGTAGCGGGAGGCCCACACCACCGGGGAGCCGACATCAGGCAGGAACACGGCATCGTCCGCGGCGGCCTGGTCCACCAGCCGAGCCAGGTACTGGGGATGGATGGTCCGTTTGGACGGCGTGGCCAGCGAGTCCAGATCCTTGCGGGTGCGCCGGTAGTGCTTGGTGGCGGAGTCCAGATGCTTGGAACCCCGGTGGGCGTCCAGGCGGAGCAGCAGCGCCTGCACGGTCTCCTTGACCCCGCCGACCAGACCGACGTCGACCGGGGTCCGCCGGCCGATCTGCTCGCCGCGCACGTCCACCTGCACCACGGTGGCGTCCTGCGGGTAGAACTGCTGATACGGCAGGTCCGAGCCGAGTACCAGCAGGGTCTCGGCGGCCTCCATGGCGTGATATCCGGAGGAGAAGCCGAGCAGGCCGGTCATGCCGACGTCGTAGGGGTTGTCATACTCCACGTGCTCCTTGCCGCGCAGCGCGTGGACGATGGGGGCCTGCAGCCGCTCGGCGATCTGCAGCAGCTCCTCGTGGGCGCCGGAGGTGCCCGCGCCAGCGAGGATGGTGACCCGCTCGCAGCCGTTGAGGGCCTCGGCCGCGGCGGCGAGGTCTCCTTCGGCAGGGATGACCTGAGAACTGGCGGCCCGGATGGCCTGGGGCTCGGCCTTGATCTCCTGCAGGGCGACGTCTCCAGGGATCACCAGCACGGCCACGCCGCGCTTCTCCAGGGCCTCACGCATGGCGATGCGCAGCAGCCGCGGCATCTGCTCCGCGTGGGTGACGTGCTCCACGTAGACGCTGCACTCCCGGAACAGCTCCTGCGGGTGGGTCTCCTGGAAATAGCCGGAGCCGATCTCCTCGCTGGGGATGTGGGCGGCGATGGCCAGCACCGGGGTGCGCGAGCGCTGGGCGTCGTAGAGCCCGTTGATCAGGTGCAGGTTGCCCGGGCCGCAGCTGCCGGCGCACACCGCCAGCTCCCCCGTGAGCTGCGACTCCGCGCTGGCCGCGAAGGCGGCGGCCTCTTCGTGCCGGACCTGGACCCAGTCGATGGTCCCGGAGGCGCGCAGCGCGTCGGTGAAGCCGTTGAGCGAGTCTCCGGGGATCCCGTAGACCCTCTGGACCCCACTGGCGTGCAGGGTGTCGACGATGTGGCGTGCGGCTGTCGGCATGGGAGGTTCCCCTTTCCGTGACGGATCGCGGCCTCGGCTCGCCGGATCCTCGGCGGGGGCCGCCTCGGGCCGAGTCTAGGACTGTGCACCGCTGATGGCTATGAACGCCGTCACGGCGCTGCGGGCAGCTGCCGTCGTCTTGCGCGGGTTCGTCCCCGTGGACACGCCGCCGAGACCGCGGGCCCTGTGCGAGGTCCTAGCGGAGCCCACCAGCTAGCATGCAGGGATCACCCAGCTTCCGAGGACGTGAGCAAGGAGCACCCGATGATCGAGGTCTATATCCTCCTTCCCCTGGCGATCGCGGCGCTGACGGCGTTCGCCTATCTCCACACCGGACGTCAGGAGCGCTGATGGGCACCACACTGACCGCGTTCATCATCTACCTCGCCCTCATCTTCGCCGTGGCCATCTGGGCCGCCGTCCGAGGTAACCACACCACCACCGACTACTTCCTGGGCGGCCGCGGCATGCAGACCGTGGTGGTGGCGCTGTCGGCCGTGACCTCGGGGCGCAGCTCCTGGCTGATCCTCGGCGTCACCGGCATCGCCTTCATGGTCGGCGTCTCCGCCGTCTGGTACGTGGTCGGGTACATCGTGATGGAAGTGCTGCTGTTCTTCTACGTCGCCCCGAAGGTGCGCCGATTCACCGGGCGGATGGAGAACGTCACCCTCACGGACTACTTCGTCTCTCGGTTCGGTGGAGGCAAGGCTCTGCGCGCCGTCATCGCCACGGTGCTCCTGCTGTTCATGATCGCCTACGTGTCTGCCCAGTTCTCCGCCGGCGGCACCGCCCTGGCCGGGACCTTCGGGCTCGACCCGGACCTGAGCCTGGCGATCACTGTCGCGATCGTCCTGCTCTATGTGTTCATCGGTGGGTACGTGGCAGTGGCCTGGTCGGATGCCATCCAAGCGGTGTTCATGATCTTCGGCCTGGTGCTGCTGCCCCTGGTGGTCCTCAGCCAGCTGGGCTGGGAGCCCATGCTCGCCACCGTCCGAGCCCTCGATCCCTCCCTGCTGGACGCCTGGGCCCTGGCCACTGGTGCCCTCGTCTCCGCCATCGGCATCGGCCTCGGCTCCCCCGGCCAGCCGCACCTGGTGGTGCGCTACATGTCCATCGACGACCCCAAGAACCTGCGGGCGGCAGGCATCTGGGGCACGGTCTGGAACGTGCTGATGGGATGGGGCGCGGTCACCATCGGCCTGTTGGGCCGGGCGGTCTACGAAGACGTCGAGGGCCTCCCGGGCGCCCACCAGGAGCAGACGTTCCTGGCGTTGGCCGGCGACTACCTGCCGGCGATCGTCACCGGACTGCTGGTCGCCGCGATCTTCGCCGCGATCATGTCCACCGTGGACTCGCAGCTGCTGGTCAGCGCCTCCACAGTGGTGCGTGACTTCTATCAGCAGCTCATCCGCGCCGACCGCCCCACGGATGAAGCGGCGATGGTGCGCCTGTCCCGGCTGGCGGTGCTGGCCATGACGGGCCTGGCCGTGGCGTTCATCTACACACCCGGCGCCTCCGACCTCGTCTTCGAGCTGGTCCTCTTCGCCTGGGGCGGCCTCGGAGCCGCCTTCGGGCCCACCCTGCTGGCCTCGGCGTTCTGGACCCGGACCACCAGCAGCGGCGTCATGGCCAGCGTCCTGACCGGCACGGCCGTGGTGATCAGCTACTTCTACCTGATCAAGCCGATCATCGCTGATTGGCAGGCAGACGGGTCCTGGGAGTCTTTCCCCAATGATGAGCTGGTCTGGGGATTCCTGGTCTCTTCACTGGTGCTCATTCTCGTCAGCCTGGCCACCTCCCCGCCGGCAGACCGCGAGCGGATCAGCGCCGCTCTGACACCCGGTGGAGCGTCCGCCCCGCTCAGCGGCCGCTGAGAGCGCACGTCCCGCTCCTGCCGGCGCTCAGACCGACCCGGCGGTCCCGAATGACCCGTTCCTCGCATTTTTATACTGACCAGTCAGTTTAAGAGTATGCTGGGGTACATGCTGGAACTCCACGACGTCGCCTTCGATGGTCATCATGGCCGCCTGGTCGAGCCGACCTCCTTCTCCGTTCCCGACGGCGGGCTCGCCGTCCTGCAGGCGCCCACCGCCATGATGCGCACCGCCCTGGCACTGATCGCCTCGGGCCGCATGGCGCCGGATGCGGGCGAGGTCCGCATCGACGGGGTCGCCGAGCTGCGTCCGCTGCGGCTGCGCACGGCCCTGGTGGATGCGCCCACCATCACGGCCCCCGAGCACCACATGACGGTGAAGAACGTGGTCTCCGAGTTCCTCGCACTGCGCCCGCTGCGCAGCCGCGTGGGCAAGAAGGCCCGCCGCATCGGGGTCCGCGCCTGGCTGGCCGAGCACGACGCCGAGGATCTCGCCGGGGCTCGGATCGACACGCTGGAGCCCTTGGAGCGCGTCGGGCTGCTGCTGGAACTGGCCTTCTCCGACCCGCAGGTGCGCTTCGCCGTCGTGGACTCCCCCGACCGTCATGAGGTGGACCGCGACCAGCTGCTGGACTTCCTGGAGGACCGGTGCAGCGTGGAGCACGAGCGTGCCGTGCTGGCGGTGCTCGAGGAAGCGCCGGCCCGGGAGGACATTCCCTGCGGGTTCGCCGGGCACCACGAGGGGCCGTTCGTGCTCAGCGCGGAGCACGCCGAGGACCCCGAAGCAGAAGCTGCGGGCGTCACAGATGCTGCAGGTGAGACTGCAGCCGCAGCCCAGACGACCGACGATGACGTCGAGGCGACTGCTGCGGAGGAGATCGCCCCGGACGACACAACCCCGGACGAGACATCACCGGACGACACGGAACCCGACGACACAGCCCCGGACACCGACCTGGACGACCTGCTGGAGGACAAGCGATGACGTTCCTGCGCCTGGTGCGCTCCGAGTTCGCCCGGATGACCAGCAGCTTCACCCCGCTGATCACCATCTTCGGGCTGGCCCTGGTGCCGGTGCTCTATGCGGGCATCTACCTCTACGCCAACTGGGACCCCTACGACAACCTGGAGGGCGTGGATGCGGCCCTGGTGAATCTGGACGAGGGTGCGGACTTCGACGGCGAGCATCGCACGGTCGGTGACGACGTCGCCGAGGAGCTGATCGACGACGCCTCCTTCGGCTGGGAGGAGGTCGACTCGCGGGAGGCCGCGGAGGCCGGCGTCGCCTCGGGGAAGCACCAGTTCGCGCTGATCATCCCGGAGGACTTCTCAGAGGCGTTGGCCTCGCCGTCGAGCTTCGAGTCCGCCGATCAGGCGATCCTGGACATCACCACCAATGAGGCGAACAACTACCTGCTGAGCAACATCGTCTCGGTGCTGGCCTCGGAGATCCATGAGTCGGTCTCCAGCGAGGTCGGGCAGGAGACCGCTGATGCGATGCTGACCGGCTTCGGGCAGATCCACCGGCAGCTGGTCGACGCCGCCGACGGCGCCACCCAGCTCCACGACGGTGCTGGGGAGCTGCGCGACGGCATCAGCGAACTGCATGACGGCTCGGTGGAGCTGGCCGACGGCGCCGGGGAGCTGGACGACGGCGTGGACGAACTCGCCCTGGGCCTGGGGCAGCTTTCCGAGGGCACCGAGCAGCTCTCCGACGGTGCGAGCCAGCTGTCCACCGGCGCCTCGGAGCTGTATTCCGGCATGTCTGACCTGCAGGAGGGCGCGGATGCGGTGGACACTGCCGCCGGGCAGCTCTCCGACGGCGCCTCCGAACTGAACACCGGGATCAGCACGCTCCACGACGGCGCCGAACAGGTGGCCGACGGCAATGAGGCGCTGTCCGCGGCCTCCCATGAGGCCAGTGACATCATCTCCGAGTTTGAGGCCTCGGCCGAGGGGCGTGTGGATCAGGCGGTCCAGGATCTGCTGGACGCAGGCGTGATCGAACAGGAGCAGGTGGAGGAGGCGCACGAGGCGCTGGGCTCAGTGGCCGAGGATTCGGAGCTCCTGACCCGAGCCCAGGAGGCCCGCAGCGAGCTGGGTGAGGCGCAGGAGAACATCGACGCTCTGGCCGCCGGCTCCCGGGAGGTCGCCGACGGCGCCTCGGAGCTGCTGACCGGAAGCTCGGCGCTGGCCGACGGTGCCGCTGAGCTCTCCGCCTCCACCCCGGACCTCTCCGACGGTGTGGGCACCGCCCGTGATGGTGCCCTGCAGCTGAGCTCCGGCGCCTCGGACCTGTCCGACGGGGCCGATGAGGCCCACCAGGGGGTGGGCCAGCTGATTACCGGCACCGGTGAGCTCAACGAGGGCGCCACGGCGCTCTCCGACGGCGCGATCGCCCTGCGGGACGGGCTCGCCGAGGCCTCCGACGGCTCGGTGGAGCTGACCGACGGCGCCCAGGAGCTGGCTGAGGGACTCGACGACGGCGCGGACGAGGTGCCTAACCCTGACGAGGGTGAGCGCCAGGAGATCAGCGAGGTGATCGGCAATCCGTTGAAGGTCAATCAGACCGCGCAGGCGGAGGCCGGCAACTACGGGGCCGGGATGGCGCCGTTCTTCCTGGCGCTGTCGCTGTGGATCGGTGCACTGGTGATGCTGCAGGTGCTTCGGCCCACCTCCCCCCGGGTGTTGGCCTCGAATGCGCCTTCGGCTTCGATCGCCCTGGGCTCCTGGATTCCGTTCCTGCTGCTGTCGCTGACGCAGAGCCTGCTGCTCTACACCGCCGTGGTGCTGGGGCTGGGCCTGACCCCGGCGCATCCGTGGCTGGCGCTGGCGCTGCTGTTCGCCGCCTCCATGGCGTTCTCCGCCCTGGTCCAGGGCGTGGTGGCGCTGCTGGGGAACCCGGGCAAGATGCTGATGATCCTGCTGCTGGTGCTGCAGCTGGTGGCCTCCGGGGGCACATTCCCGCCGCAGACACTGCCGGAGCCGCTGCAGGCGCTGCACCCGGTGCTGCCGATGAGCTACGTGGTCGACGGGCTGCGGCATGTGATCTACGGTGCCGACCTGGCCACCCTGTCCACGGTGATCGCCGCGCTGCTGGCCACCACCGGTGTGGGGCTGACCCTGCTGGTGCTGGCGATCCGGAAGAAGAAGATGTGGAGCCTGAAGCGGCTCCAGCCGGCCATCGAGGAGGCGGCATGAGCGCGAGCACGGTGGAGCGCCCTGCGGGGCGGGTGCGCCGCGGCTCGGCCCGGGTGCGTCTGCTGCAGGCGCTGATGTCCCTGGACGATCACCGCAGTGTGCAGGAGCATTCGGTGGACGAGCTGGCGGCGATCGCCGGTGTGGCCAAGGGCTCGGTGTACTACCAGTTCGGTTCCAAGGAGAACCTGGTGCGCCAGATGCTGGTGCATGGGGCCGAGGAGCTGCAGCGCATCATGGATGAGCTCGACGACGGCGAGGGGTTGGCTGCCGTCCGGGCCAGCCTCACTGCGCAGATCCGTGCGGCTTTCGCCTTCCTGCGCGAGTACCCCTCCTTCACCGGTCTGGTGGCCTATGCGTTGGCCCGACGCCGGGACGACGAGTCCCAGCAGCTGCGCGCCGAGAAGGAGGCCATCGTGGGTCTGCTGACCGACCGGCTGGCCCGCCTCGACGCGGCGAAGGTGGCCGAAGGGCTCGCGGAGGCGCCGTCGTCGGCGGCCCGGCTGGAGATCATGGCGACCTCCCTGCTCTCGGCGGCGGTGACGTTGAGCATCGAACAGCACACCACCCACCAGGAGTGGTCCGAGGAGGACTGTGTGCAGGCGCTGGTGGCGATGTCCGCCGGCGGGCTGGGGTGAGTAACGTCGGGGCTTCAGCCAGACACGATGAATCCAACCATTGAGCATTCTCAGCTCAAGAGTTCCATACCCAGGTCAGGTCGCATGATCGTGATGAGCCCAAGTGTTCCCACTGCAACCAAGAAGACTGCTGTCGCGATTCCAAGAGCCACGAAGCTCCACTTGCGAGCTGTGCCGGAGGCCCCTGAATCCATGAGCGTGGCCATCGCGAGCAGACCTCCTACCGGGGGCACAACCGCCAACCACACACTGACCTTCGCCTGACGCTCCAACGGCCCCCCTGTCCTTCCCGCATGAGGCCGGTCAGCCGACGCCCTACGGTACTGACGCCAGCTTCTGGAGATTGCAAAGCTTCTCAGTGCGCCAGGTCCGAAGGAGGACATCCTGAGCGACGCGATCGTCACCGCCCCGGTTAGCAGAATCACCACTAGTAGCGCTATTGGAAGCACTCCGAGATGCTCGAACTTGACACCGTATCCTGCGCCGTGTGCATGCGAAACCATTGATATGCTCATCACAATCAATGCCAATATAATAAGTGATCCCATAATAAGCACGAATCCAAATATAGTCCAGTCTGCTCGTATTGTTGAAACCACGCCGGAATACACCGTGAAGACCACGACAGCAGTTGACAACACACTCAAGACAGCAAGCGGTCCTCTGGCGTATTGAATAGGAAACGTCAACAGTATCAAGACACTTGGAACAAGGAGCACACCGGCACCTATGGCAGCCTCGACGCGAAGTGCCGATTTCCCAAGAACCCTCCTCACATGAAGCGCGAGCTTCCCCCTCCCGACACACCAAGATGAACGCCCTCGAGCATGACCACCAGTGAACGAAGCTCTGGAAGGACGCTTTACCAGGCGCCGATATTCATCCCTCTTTCGAGAGACGAAGCGCTCACGTTGAACCTCTCCGAGAGTCTTCGGGTTGACGTGATCGTTGATCGCGAGGCTGGCATCAGCTGCGAAAACGGCCAAGATCAGGCCCGCAACAAGTGGGGTAAAGAGCTCCAAGAGAGGGATCTCATTGGGTGCTCTGCTCAACACGGATCCAGCCGCGTAAATTCCAGCGCCCAGTGATACTGGAACGAATGACCATGCGATTTTCGACAAGGCGCTCCTGCGAGCCAAACCTATATAGTCATCATCACTACTCAGGGCAATCCGGGTAGCTACTTTCAACGAAACGATCGATGCGAGCAAGAACGAAAAAACCACCTCATGACTGATGGAGGAAGGGTCCCGAACTGTCACCCGAGGTGAGCTGAATTGAGTAATGAACACGGAGAAGCCGATGCCGCCACCGGAAACTGCTACCACCAGGAGCCCCCAGGCGATCGCACGGACGATTTGCAATCGGTACTCGTCTTCAGTCACCAACAATCGGGCTGGTTCACATGTTCTCGAGCGCTTCTGTGCCATGCCTCAGATATAGCATCGTGCTCTGACAGATCATGCGATGCCGAGCACGCGACTTCATGCCTGGAAGAAATCTACGCACCCCTACGTTCATACTTGTAGCAACAACCAACCGGTGGCCGGACTGCGGGCACCGCCGACGCCGCAAGGATGAGCTCTCATGCCGAACGTCTCCCCCGATCCCGCCCCGGCCGCTGACGGCCGCGCGCTGAACCCTGCCACTGCCATGGATGCGGTCACCCTGCGGGTGGGCGATCTGGAGGCGATGTCCGCCTACTACGAGACCGCCCTGGTGATGGAGCCGTTGCAGGAGCGCACTCGGGGCCGGGAGGTCCACCGGGTGCTGGGCCGCGGTGCCACGCCGATGGTGCGCCTGATCCATACCCCGGATCTGCCCGGGGTGGACCCGCACGAGGCGGGCCTGTTTCACACGGCGTTCCTGTTCGAGGACGAGGCCTCCCTGGCGGCGACCGTCCATCGGGCCGCGCAGCACCCGCAGTCCCGGTACGTCGGCTCGGCCGATCACCTGGTCAGCGAGGCGTTCTACTTCACCGACCCGGAGGGCAACGGCATCGAACTCTACCGGGACAGACCCCGGGAGACCTGGGAGGCCACTGGGACGCAGGTCCGCATGGACAATCTGCCGCTGGACCCGGCCGCGTACCTGCGCCGCCACCTGGACCAGGAGGTGCTCGACGCCGGCGCCGCCCGCGCCGGGAGGGTCGGACATGTGCACCTGCAGGTGGGCGACGTCGCCAGGGCGCGTGAGTTCTATGTGGGCACGGTGGGCTTCGATCCGACCGCCAGCTGGAACAGCGCCCTGTTCGCCTCGGCCGGCGGGTATCACCACCACGTGGCGATGAACACCTGGAACAGCCGCGGGGCCGGGCCGCGGTCCTCTCGCCTGGGGTTGGGTGATCTGGCGATCACTGTGCCGGGCCGCGAGGATCTGGACGCCCTGGTGTCCCGGTATCGCGCGCAGGGCCTCGGCTTCGCCGACGAGGGGCACCGGGTGGTCACCGAGGACCCGTGGGGCACCCAGGTCTCGGTGGCCGTGCCGGGCACAGAGACCGAGGAGCTGCTCAGCCGGTGAGGCGCCCTATTCCTGGATGTGCATCGGCGCCACGTTCCCTCGAAGCCTGGGCCGACTGAGGCCCCGCCGGTGTAGGGTCAGCCCGAGTTCGCCGAGGATCCGGGAGGCGTCCCTGCCGGTGGAGGCGGGGACATGGGCGGCCATCCAGAGGACTCCTCCGTCGGTCGGCGCGACGCCGGGCCGGCGGGTGATGAGCACGGAGGTCCAGCCTTGGCCGCCCTCTCCCCTGCTGGCAGCCTGCCGGGATTCCAGCCCGGAGACCGTCCACTGCGGGACCTTCTTCGGCCCGTAGCCGGGCAACGCCCAGGCCAGCCCTGACGGTTCGAACACCTGGGACATCCAGCCCAGAACGCAACGTGCGGCTGCTGGGTTCAGTCCGAGCATTCCTCGGTCCGGCACCTCGACTTCCAGGAGTCCGCCGGAGGCGACCAGCATCATCAGCAGCTGGCGCAGCTCGTGGGCTGAGGTCTCCCCGGTCAGCAGGTCGCCGCGGGCGGTCTCGAGGTCCTCGAACCCGGTGATCTGGGTATGGAACGAGGGTTCGTCACGGAGCCTGAACCTGTCGAAGAATGCCCGGGTCTCCGCCGCGAGGTCCACTCCCCTGGTCTCCAGGGCGGCCCGGACGGCCAGGGACGCTGCGGCGTCGGCGGTGCCGATGATGAGTCCGAGCCCGTCATGCAGGCTCAGCGTCATCTCACCGGCCTGGTCGTCGGCGTGCCGCCCGGAGCCGGCCGGGAGCCGCAGGGGCCCGACGACAGCGGCGCACCGGTGCTCGGCGGCGATGGGCACCGGCATCTCCAGCAGGCCGGGGTCGGCGGCCTCCATCTCAGCAAGGGTGACGGCGGCGAGCAGCTTCCCCGCCCCGGCCAGCGGGTGGAACTCCCGATGGCCGAGGACGTCACGACCCACGGTGCCGCCGTCATCCCCTCCGCCGGTGACCCCACCGATGGCGGAAAGGACGCCGGGGTGAGCCGCTGTGGCTTCCCGCTGTGCGTCGCTGCCCGAGACGTCCTCAGGGATACGGAGCAGGCTCGAGACCCGGTCGGGCTGCGTGTCCCGCGCGTCCGACGGGGCGCGGAAACCCTCCCCGCGGCCGACTCCGTCGTACCAGTCTTCGATCGCCCGCCCGATCTGCCCGAAGAGCTCGTAGGCGGCGATCCGGCCGGGTGTGCCGTCGGGAAGCTCGGTGGGGATAGTCTCGGCGTAGACCGCGACGGCGGCGACCGGGGCGCCGTCGTCGGTGGCGGCCAGCCCGATCTGGGAGAGGCTGCGCAGCCCACGCCCGTTCTTCTCGGCGACGCGCAGCCGGGTGGTCTGCGCGTCGAGCAGCGGGGTGTAGAGCCCGTGCATGAGTTCGACCGCGAAGCGGCACAGCTGCGGGGTCAGGTGCAGAGCCTCGGCGGCCTTGGTGTTCTGGGTGCCGCGGCCGAGCTGGGCGAGCAGGTGGGCCTGGTCGGCGGCGGTGGTGACGGTCATCTGCTCGATGCTGTGGTGCCAGGTCAGCTCACCGCTGCGGGGGAAGATCTCCCGGTGGAGGGTGCTCCGCATGCCCACCCAGGCGCAGTAGTCGTTGACCTGCTGCAGCGCGGCGGCGGCCCGATCGTCATGGTGCAGGCTGGCAGGCCGGGCGGCCCCGCCGATGGCGTCGAAGACCAGCTGGGTGCAGATGTTGTCCGAGGTGATCATCATCTGCCGGAGGTGGTCCTCCAGGGTGAGCTCGACGCCGGGGGCGAGGTCCTTCATGATGCCGGCCTGGACGCCGGCCTTGAGGTCCTCGGTGATGGGCAGTCGCATGTTCAGGACCAGCCTGCCCTGGTGCACCAAGGAGAGGCAGGCCAGCAGGACGCTGACCTTACGGGTGCTGAAGGAGGGCACCTGGGCGTGGGCGCCGTCGCCGATGGTGGTGGGTTCCTCGGAGGTCAGGTCGCGGAGCTGCCAGTGGACCGCGAAGGGCTGCCCTGCAGTGAGTGCGTGGATCCGCTGCTCGAGGTCAGTCCCCTGGTCTGGCGCGCTCATCTCACTCCTGAAGGTTCCGGCAGTCCGCCCCGTGCTGGGCGCCTACTCCTCGACGCTACACGGTGGTGCTGACCTGGGCGCAAGAGTTCTTCATCAAGAAATGTCAGTGGTGGGTCTCATGATTTCTGTACGCGGAGAACCCGGGTTCTCGAGAGTGATTCCATCACCCGCTTCCCCATCGACGTCAACGGGTCTTCGCGCATGATGCACCGCACCGTTCTGTGAGGAGAAGACCATGTTCACCACCATCAGCGACCCGTTCAGCACTGGCACACGGACCCGGACGACGGCGCCCCGTCGCCTCGCCGCGGGATCCATCCCCCTGCTGGCGGCGTCCTTCGTCCTGACCGCCTGCACCGAGGCGGAGCCGGAAGTGGTCACCGAGACGGTGACCGAAACCGTCACCGAGGAGGTCGAAGTCGAGGTCGAGCCGGAGGACCTGGAGGAGCAGCGCGAGGCTGCCGACGCCCGGGACGAGGAGCTGGACACCCGTGAGACCGAGCTCGAGGAATGGGCCGAGGAGCTGGAGGAGTTGGAAGAGTCCCTCGCGGCGCGGGAGTCCGACGTGGAGACAGCCGAGGAGGCCGAAGTGGAGCCCGAACCGGACCCTGACGACAAGTCAGAGGCCTCCGGGCCGACGATCCCCGGTGACGGCGTGTACATGGTCGGCACCGACGTGGAGCCCGGCACCTACACCACACAGCCAGGCTCCTGGGGCTGCTACTGGGCCCGCCTGAGCGGCACCAGCGGCAAATTCCACGACATCATCACCAACGGCTTCGTCGACGACGGCCAGGCCCTGGTCACGATCGCCGAAACCGACGTGGCGTTCGAGACCTCTGGATGCGGGGTGTGGGAGAGGCAGTGACGAACATTGCGATCACGCTCGACTCATCCAATGCGATGCCTCTATAAGCGACTCATTGTCCGCTCGTGGCCAGTTTCTGGATGACAACGAGCCCTCGGATCAAGACTGCGACTGGAAGGGGATAATCCCACAGTTCTGAAGTCGAATGAGCTCAGCGTCTTCCCAGCACGGAGAGCGAATCTATATCACGCGAACGAGGAATTATATTAGGCTTACGACTAACTGTTCCACGCAGGACATTCACACTACGGAATCGCTGCTCAAGCGAAACTCCTGCGCTCGCCACACATGCAAGTGAAAACGGCTACCAGTATATCGCCACAACCTCAACATCAACCATCTTTAAGTCGGTAAAGTCCTCATGGGTCGCTACGTCAGCGACTCCGCCACCGGCTGCGGAGCTCGCATTTGGCACGGCCCCTTGGAATGTCGTCATAAGCCCAGCGTGCGCCCGTGCTCGTTGGCGGGCATCCCGATCCTGCTCTGGGGTCATGGCAAGGTCCGGATTCTGCAGGTCGATCAGTTTCCTGACGTCTGCGAATGCCCGCCTCTGTTCGCTTGGCGATGCCTCGTCAGAAACCTCAGCAGCGACTGCGATCAACTCGCTGACTTGAGGGGCTTCGAACGATTGGGAGTTGGCCGACTTGATCTCGTCAACGTACGCAGCAAGAGCGCGAACGAGAGCCAATTGAGGTTGACCGACGGACAGACTGGAGCCGCCGGAAGTTCCAACTCTTCCGGCTGCCTCGATTTGCTCGACCAGAGTTGGTGCAACATCACCGAATAGGTGCGCGACCTTGACCGGATTCCACGACTCATGAACACCAGACCGCGAAAGACGGCACAGCAGCTTGAACTGCCCCGATGAGAAGAGAACTCGGCGGATGTCCTTCCAGTAGCCGAGGTGCTCAGTCACGCCGACGATATCCAGCGGCTGAACTGCAAGGTCGAGTGCGTCGGCATCGGTGATTCGGACGATGAACCCCCTGTCGCTCACGGTCACGACCGAGAAATTGCAGGCACGTGCCCTGATGGGTATCAGCCCCGCCAAAAGTCGATCGAGGACCTTGTTGATGGGATCCACCTCGGCCAGCATTGCAAGACCGCCACGTCCGGCCATCTGGGGATACTCCGCAGCCATTGCTGAGAACTCCGAGACCATCGTCCCGAGTTTGTAGACCGGATCAGCATCGAGGACTGCCTCTACCTCAATCATCCGGCCACGGTGCAGGTCCTCAATAGGCCAAGCGCCAATCTCGTCAGCCCCCGGGAGCGCCACCGGCCCCTGGGCGTCTTCGGTCAAGAAGATCGGCAATGCATCGTCGTCGCGCAGTTCGTTGAACAAGGTCTGCACGACGGCCTTCCGCGAGCTCTCGACCGAACTTGAGTTGGCCGTCTGGTACCTCGTTGCACTTTCAACTCTTGCCGCGACAGCATCAACCGACGCTCGCGATGAGATCTCAGCTTGCTCCGAGGACGTGCGCCCGCTCGTCACGTGTTCGGGTACTGTGTCGCGCTGAGACACAAGCAAACTTGTCAGGCTGACCTCATCAAGATAGATGAACTCACGCAGTGGCCGATCTCTCTTGATTGGATTCTTCGCACGACGGTTCCGCCACCAATCCCGAACGGATCTCAACCAGCCCTTAAGCGCCATTGGTCTCTCTCCTAACCTCCCGCACGGGGCGGCCTGCGACTCGCTCGAAGGCCTGAGCGACGTCCTCGTCCACGATGGCCTTCCGCTTGTCAGCGGCCGCCAACAAGGCTGCTTCGGTCCATAATGACGAGAGTCGAGCGGCCGACCAGCCGTCGCTCGCGGCAGCTACTTTTTCCAACGACAGCGCACCGTCGGTCGTCATCTGGCTCGCCCCGAGCCGCAAAATCTCGAGCCGATCTTCATAGGTCGGCATCCCGAAAGCGATCTCCCAGTCGAACCGTCCCGGGCGAAGTAGCGCCTCGTCTACGCTCTCGATCCTGTTGGTGGCAGCGATAACTACCAGGTTCGCGGTACTCTGGTCGAAGCCATCAAGTTCTGTTAGTAACTGCGCCACCAGTCGCCTGGACGCTTCGTGAGACTCCTCGGTCCGACGCTCCGCGATGCTGTCGATCTCGTCGAAGAAAACGATCGCGCCTCGCTCGTGCTTCGCTGCAGCCCTGAAGATCCGGCGGATTGCCTGTTCGCTGTCCCCGACCCATTTGCTGACGATCGATGGCCCACTGACGAGGTAGAACGCTGCGCCTGACTCGTGAGCAATCACACGCGCGAGGTGAGTCTTGCCTGTCCCTGGCGGGCCTGTGAAGATCACGCCTTTTACCGGGCGGGCGCCGAGCGCAGCCAACTGCTCTCGATTCTGCAGTTGAGTCTCAATCAGCTCGACAGCTCGGCGGCGAACGTCGTGATATCCGGCGAAGGAAGCGAAGGTAGGACCATCGCCGTCCGGCTGGATGAGGTACTCGTCCAAGCTGCCATCGTCGGTACCCTCGTCTCGGTATCGGACTGGCCGTTGGTCGAGCACGCGAGTTATGCCGTCGACTTCGCTGAACTGCACAGTGTTTCCAACAGCCACGTCGACCGAAGGATTACCGGCGAGGTACCGGATCCCAGCACCATATTCGATCAGCAGCCCGTCCTCAATAATCCGCCGAACGATCGCAACTTCGGGAATCTCAGACCAAGCTGTATCGGGTAGCACCTCCCAAAAATCATCCCCAACGTATACAACTGAGCCTCTGCCGATATCTGCCCGCTGACCGAGCGAGAATCGGGCGGTGTTTCCGTTTGGGAGCCGACCGAGAAACGCCTCACCGCCATCGAGGGCCTCTATGACCTTGATCACGAGTCCGTCGACGCGCTGCTGTAGGTCGCCGGATGACGCGGTCATCCCCATACCTCCTCGGCCAGTGGAGATCCGTTCAGCTGGTCACGGCGGCTGCGCCAGTCGGGCAAGAGTCCGTCCATGAGCTTAGTGAAGCGTTCGCCGTGGTTGCGTTCGAAGTAGTGGGCCATCTCGTGGACGACGATGTACTCCAGGCAGTCGGGGTGCTTCTTGGCGAGCTCGACGTTGAACCAGATGTGGCGGGTCTCGCGGTTACATGACCCCCACTTGGTCTTCATGCGTCGGATTGTCCACTTGGGCACCGACACTTCGAGCTTGGCTTCCCACCTCGCGATGATGTCCGGAAGAACCTCGCGGAGCTGCTCGCGGTACCACTGGTCGAGGTTCTCGCGTCGTCTGTCGGCAGTGCTGTCGGCAGGCGTGTAGAGCACGAGCCGTTCACCATCGACCTCGAGGTGGGCACGCCCAGGTCGTTCCACGACCTTGAGTCGACGCCGAACGCCCCATACGTAGTGCGACTCTCCCGTCACCATCTCTCGCTCAGACTGGCGTGGCGTGTCCTGCAACTCCTTGCGTTGCCGCTTGATCCACGGCAGCCGCTGGATCACGGCCAAGCGGACTTGGTCGTCATCGAGCCGCTGCGGTGCGGCGACGCGGACGCGCCCCATCGGCGGGTAGACGCCGATGTGGAGGTTCTTGATGTCCTTGTAGATGACGTCGACGTCGATGCCACGGACGGTGAGGTAGGCGCTAGCGGTACTCATCGCGGGCCTTCAGCAGTTCGAACAGTTCATCCATCTTGTCGTAGTCGGCAGGGAGCTTGACCTTGATCGCATTGCGGACCAGGCGTTCCTTCATCGGGTTGCCGACCCAGTCGTGCGGCTTGTGCTGTAGGACCGCCTCGTCGATCTCGACCGCGAGGCTCTCGTCGGGGAATAAGAAGTCCACCAGTGCGCGCCGGGCGCCATTGTTTGCCCAGGTCGGGTACTTGGTGCCGGACTCCTTGGTGCCGAGCTTCTTCGCCGCGTCGAGCAGTCTGGCGAGGTACTCCTTGTACTCGATGGCGCCCTTGCGTCGCTCTTCGATGATGGCGTCGAGCAGTTCGCTCATGCGGTCGTAGTACTTCGGGTTCATCGCGCGCTCGTCGATGATCACCTTGCGCATGTTGTTGGTGATCGTCTCTGCGACCGCTTCGGGGTCGTTCTTGATGCCCTCGGGCAGCTTGTCGATCGCGCCCGCGCCGAGGTTGACGATCAGGTCGATCAGACCGGCGTCCTCGAAGTCCGAGACCGTCTCCGACGCACTGGCCTGGATGTAGGTGTCGAGCAGGAACCGCATGCCGGCTTCGTACTGCTTGAAGTCCACGTCCTCGCCGGCACCGAGCTTCACCTCGGCGCGAACGTCGACGTAGTGCGCGATCTCCTTCATGATCGCCTGCGCTTCGGCGTCGCTGTACCCGGCGGCGGTCATCTCGTTGGCGAGGTTCCCGTAGGCACGGCTCACTGCTGCGACGGCCTTGTAGAGCTCGACGCGCTTTGGCTCGTTGGCCTTGAGCTGTTCAGCGTTGCCGGACTCCGTGGCGCAGAAGTACTGCTGGTACTGCAGCGTGCCCTTGGGCGGAGCGACTGGCTCGCACAAGGCACGAATCCGCTCCAGGGCTTCATCGAGGTTCTCGCGCGCCTTGTCGATCCGGTCGGTCAGCAAGCCGTCGATGTCGCTCTTTTCGTAGCCGTCGAGTGCGCCTGAGGTGTAGTCGGTGATGGCACCTTCAAGCGAGTTGAAGAGGTCTTGGTAGTCGATGATGTAGCCGTAGTCCTTGTCCTCACCGTCGAGCCGGTTGACCCGGCAGATCGCCTGGAACAGGCCGTGGTCGCGCATCTTCTTGTCGATGTAGAGGTAGGTCGCAGACGGGGCGTCGAACCCGGTCAGCAGCTTGTCGACCACGATGAGGAGCCGCATCTGGCCAGGGTTCTCGATGAATTGCTTCTTGACCGCAGCCTCGAACTCCTCGACCTTGCCCATGGCGACCTCTTCGGGTTCGTCGAAGTAGTCGGCCAACATCTTGCGGTAGATGTCGTACTTGCGGATCTTCTCGGTCTTGCCCTCGCCGGAGTCTTCCTTGGAGATATCGCTGGCGTTGGGTTCGTAACTGGTGACGATGGCGCACTTGCCCTTGAACCCGGCCGCGACGAACATCTCGTAGAACTTGCACGCCTGATAGACGCTGCCGCCGACGAGCATGGCGTTGCCGCGCCCGTTCATCAGGCGGGGCTTAGTCTCCATGTCGAGCAGGATGTCGTTGACGATCTGTTTGGCGCGCGGCTCGCTGGAAACGACCTTCTGCATGGTGCCCCAGCGCTTCTTGAGCTCGGCCTTGGACAGGTCGGTCATGCCCTTGGTCTTGACCTCGAACCACTTGTCCACCTGCGCTGGGCTCGTGAGGTGCTGGTCGATGTTGCGGGCCTCGTACTGCAGATCGAGAACCACGCCATCAGTCACGGCCTCGTCGAACTTGTAGGTGTGGATGAAGGACCCGAAGGTCTCGATGCTGGTGGCCTTGTCAGCCTTCAGCAAGGGGGTGCCGGTGAAGCCGATGAACATCGCCTCGGGCAGGAGCTGCTTCATGGCCCGGTGCATCTTGCCCGACTGGGTGCGGTGAGCCTCGTCAACGAAGACGAAGAGGTTGCCCCTGGCCTTGAAGTCCTTCGGCATGGTCGCGTTGAGCTCTGCGATGAAGTCCTCGCTGGCCTCGTCGAGCGCCTTCTCGTCGTCGGGGCCGCGGAACTTGTGCACCAGCGAGCAGACCAGCCACTCCTGGCTCTTGTTCAGAGTGTCGAGCAAGTCGGCACCACTCTTGGTGCGGTAGATCTGCTCGTTGACGCCGTTGAAGACCTTCTCGATCTGGTCGTCCAGCTCGGTGCGGTCGGTGATCAGCAGGACCCTCGCATCGTCCTGGTTCTCACGGAGCCACTTGGCCAACCACACCATGGTCAGGCTCTTGCCCGACCCCTGGGTGTGCCAGACGATGCCGCCCTCGCGCTTGGCGATCCGCTCCTGGGCAGCCTTGACGCCAAAGAACTGGTTGTGCCGCGGGCCCTTCTTCACACCTGCGTCGAACACGATGAAGTCATGGATGAGCTCGAGGAACCGCCCCTGGCCGCACAGCTGCAGCAGCGCCCGATCCAGCGGCTCGGCGACGTCGGAAGGTTCCTTCCACTCCAGCCAGTACTTCTCCGGGGTGTCAATCAGTCCGTATCGCAGCCCCTCGACATCGTTGCCAGCGAACAGGAACTGCACGGTTGAGAAGAACGGACGGATGAACTCGTGCTTCTGGTTGCCGATCGACTGCCGGATCCCCTCAGTCACCGACACCTTCGACCGCTTCAGCTCCAACACACAGAGCGCCAAGCCGTTGACGTAGAGCACGACGTCCGGGCGTTTGGTGTGTTGTCCGAGGACGGTGACTTCCTCCGCGACGGCGAAGTGGTTGGCCCCGGGGTTGGACCAGTCGATCAGCCAGACCGTCTCGGTCTGCTCACCGACGCCTGGCTTGACCTTCACCCCGTAGCGCAGCAGCTGATAGACATCGCGGTTCGCCTCGTACAGGTCGTGGCCGGTGCCAACCGAGGCGGCCTTGCTGACCTGGTCAAGTGCGCGGGTGATCAGGTTGTCGTCGTACCTACGAGCGTGGAGGTTCTGGGTGAGCAGATCGGTCTCGATGCCCGAGGTGCGGTTGCCGTCGTGCCAGTCACCGAGGTACTCGTAGCCAAGCTCATCCCGAAAGAGTCTGACGACGCGCATCTGCGCCCTTCGTTCCACTTGTCCAACGGTGGTCATCTGGCGCCTCCGACCTCGACGTTGAGAAACTGGCGGATCACGGCCTTTTTCTCCTCGACGACAGCTGCTACAAACTCGTCGAACGTCTCATCGGGGTAGGCCGCGTTGCGCTCCCTCGTGTACATGCCCGCGTTTAACATCTCCGTGAGCGACGCGAATGCACTTCGGGTGTGAACGCGAGAAATCGCACCGTACAGCACCTTCAGGTGATCTAGGTGTTCGTCGAGGTCCATCGCTGGGTTCGATGAGTGGCCGGTCTCGATGCGCCGGCTGATGAGCCGCTGGAGATCGGCGTGAGTCGCGGGGCGGGACGAGGTGCCCTTGCGAACATAGACAGCCTTCGCCGAGATACCTTTGCCGTCCTTCTCCGCGAGGAACGGCAACTCCTCGGGCTTGTCCTCGACAACGAGGACCTGAAACTTCTTACCTTTGATCGCTGCGTACTCCGAGTCGTTGTACTCGAAGTCCAGCGTCACGTACTCAACGGTGTCAGGCAGGAAGGGTGCCACGCCTGAAGCCACATCAGCCTTATCGACAAACTCGGTTACCCCTATATGGTCCGCGCTACCGCCCTCGTTCTCGGCAACCCCGATCACCATGCAACCTCCACCAGAGTTCGCCAGTGCAAGTACGTGGCAGGCGACCTTCGGCCACTCGGGCCACATCTTCTTGAAGTCCATTTGGTCGAGCTCACCGTGATGTGTACGCAGCACATCCCGCAGGCCCTCCCGCGAGGGCTGTTCGAAGAACTTCGCAAAGTCCTCCTGGTACGCCTTCTTGCCAGTCATGCTGCGCCCTCCGCGACGGCCAGGCGGGTGCGGCCGGTCAGCAGCTCCTGCATCATGCCGGTCTTGATGCCTCGGGCCTTCTCCAGGCGGCCCTGGAGCAACGTCAACTCTGCCTCAGCGTCGTCCAGCGCATCAACGATGGCTTGCTGCTCATCGAGCGACGGCAATTGAAGCTCGAAGTTCTTGAATGTGGGCAGCCTGAGCGAGTCCACGGTTGCCTTCACGCTGTTCTCCATGGCATGGAGGCCGAAGTACTGATGCATGAAGTGGTATACGAAACGGCCACTTGCATCCAGCGCGAAGTCGCTGATCTTGTAGACCCGCTGGTGGACCTCGAATTTGCCATTGATGTAGTGGTAGATCGAACCGATACCTCCCTCGCCAGGAACGAGGATAGCCTCGCAGTCATATGAGTATGAGTCGATCCGTTCAACCGTAGCGGACCGGACGAAAAACGGATACCGACCGCTAGCCTTCTTGTCCTGGTTGTTTCTGGAACCAGTCTTGATCCGCGCCACGTCACCGAGAGAACGCTCGCTCCACGGCTCAGTGAAGCCGGGAAGGCGGGTCTCGCCGGTGAGAAGCTGCTGCATCATGCCCTGCTTGATCGCCTGCTTCTTGGCGATTATGCGTTCGAGGGTGGCGATCAGACCGTCAACATCTGAAAGGACACCGGCAATACGAGCTTGCTCGGCCTTGTCCGGGTACAGGAACCGCAGGGTCTTGAGTGTTCTAATCGACAGCTCCTGGCGCGTTGTGCCCACGGCAGCAATTTGCAGCGTCTGCTGAGCATGTTCCGACCGGAGAAGATGGAGCCAGTAGCGCGGATCGTGCTCGTCTCGCAGCCTGACTCTGGCGACGTCTCGGCTGATGTTCCCCGCGAATCCAGCTGGAACGATCCCGACACGTCCGGTGGTGCCCTTGACAGAGATCAGGACGTCTCCACCGCGGACCCGGCTTCGGCGGTACTGTGCTTCGATCTTCCGCGAACTGCGATGCAACGAATGCTCAGAAGGACTCAGCAGGTCGCGAATGGCCAATACCGGAACGCCATCACGGTCGTAGGGTCCGACCTGGACGATTCCGTATCCGATTGGAGCGTCCGGGCTCGCGGCTTCGGCCAACGATGCCTCATGCCACTGATCCGTAGTCTGACTCATGCCTCGAACCCCATGTCAGCGAGATGGCCAGCGACTTTCGCCTCAAGCTCCTCCAATGCAGCGTCAAGGTCGCCAACGGTCTCGGCGTAGCGTTCCCCGAGTTGCTGGATGCGAGCAACAAGGGCGAGCGTCAGTGCGTTGACCTCGCCGTCGATCCGCTTCGCGATCGTCGCGCGCCATTTGTCGTCGAGGACGAGCGTCTGGACATCCGCGTCGGTGAGGTCGCCGTACTTCTTGAGCGTGGCGGTGTCGAGCTCTGCCTGAGCTTCCTTTGCGGCCTTCTTGGCGGCGGCCTCGGTCCTCAACAGGTCAAGCGCCTTTTGAAATGCGGCCGCGCCTTCTTCGTCGCCTGCCGCCTTGACTGTTATGAGCTCGGCTTTCACCGCTTTCTGAGTGAGTTTGCCTTTGTCGTTGACGGCTTCCCATACGACCCCGTCTTCGGCCCCATGCTCCTCTGCGTACTCCACAACCGCTTGCGTGGCAGCTTCAGCATCAGCGTTCAGCTTGTCAACCCGGGCCTGGTTGCTCTCGAAGTACCGGGCGACGATGAGGTCGGGCGGGACGAGGTCCATGACCCATCGCTCGGTCTTCTTGCCAATGCCGCGCTTGAGGTGGATGTTCTCGTACTTGTTCGCGCCCTTGTCTGTTTTTCCGATGATTCGAGCCGGTCGAGGCTTGGCAGCCTCTGTCCAGCCTTCGTTCATGAGCAGGAAGGCGTCGTCGTGCATGACGTCGTGCCAGTAGGTCATGAGCTGCTGGTAGGCGTCGTACTCGTTAAGCAGCACGACAGGCTTGATCCGCTGGAGGAGGTCTTCGCTCATCTCGGTGATCAGGTCGGCGGGTTTGGTGTCGGCGCTGATGTCGACCAATCGCGGCCGCCAGGCGGCGAACCAGTCGTCGACGATGCCTGTGACTTCGTCCCGAAGCTTGTGGAAACCCGGTGCATCGAGGATGGCCTGCTGCACTTCGCTGACGTCGATGGCGAGGTCGCTGTAGCCGGGACGGTTGGGCTTGAACAGCTGGTCGCGGAGTTGTGGGAACGGATCCCAGTACTCATGCAGCGCGTCGAGGTCGCTGTTCGGGATGCCGCCGTGCAGGTGGGCGGAGAGGCATTGCAGGTCCTCGGGCTCGGATGAGTCGATGTAGCGAGGGATGTTGAGGTTGTAGTAGCTCTTCGGATCGGCGATCTCGCTCATCGGCACCATGCGTGAGTAGCGGTCGATCTCCATCTGCTTATTGAAGGTGTCGACGATCTTGTGGATGTCTTGGCTGCGGAGGCGGTTCTTGTTGCCGTCCTTGATGAAGCCCTTGGAGGCGTCGACCATGAAGACGCCGGTGCGGCTGACGGCGTTCTCCTTGTCGAGGATGACGATGCAGGCTGGGATGCTGGTGCCGTAGAAGAGGTTGGCCGGCAGGCCGATGACGCCCTTAATGAAGCCTTGCTTGAGCAGCCGCGTGCGGATAGTGGCCTCAGCGTTGCCGCGGAACAACACGCCGTGCGGCAGGATGATCGCGGCCTTGCCGGTGCTCTTGAGCGACTTGAGCGCGTGCAGCAGGAAGGCGTAGTCGCCGTTCTTCTCCGGCGGGCGGCCGTACTCGAAGCGGTCGTAATCGCTCTCCAAGCCGTTGCTCCACGACTTGACCGAGAACGGCGGGTTCATGACGACGTAGTCGAAGGTCTTGAGCTGCGTGCCGCTGGTGAACTGTGGGGTCGTGATCGTGTCGCCCTTGGCGATCTCGGCGATCTCGTTGCCGTGCAGGATCATATTCATTTTGGACAGCGCCCAGGTGGCGTTGTCCTTCTCTTGACCGTAGATCGTCATGCCACGCGGCGCTTCGTCGGCAGCCTTCAGCAGCAGCGAGCCAGAGCCACATGCCGGGTCGAAGACCGTCTGGTCCTGGCGAGTCTCACGGCCGATGCCGACGACCTTGGCGAGGACTCGGGAGACCTCGGCAGGCGTGTAGAACTGGCCCTTGCTCTTGCCGGACTCGGTGGCGAAGTGCCGCATCAGGTACTCGTAGGCGTCGCCGAGGAGGTCGTCGCCCTCGGCGCGGGATCCGCGGAAGTCGAGGTCGTTGAAGATGGTGACGAGCTTGGAGAGGCGGTCTTGCATCTCCTTGCCCTTGCCGAGCTTCTCCTCGTCGTTGAAGTCGGCTTGGTCAATGACGTTGCGCAGCCCGTTGGCCTCGGCGAGGCGACCGATGATCTTGTTGAACCGGTCGCCAATCTCCTTGTCGCCCTTGGCGGCGAGCATGTCATCGAAGGAGCCACCCTCGGGGACATCGATCAGGGAGCTGGGGTCGGTCTTGGCCTTGTCGGAGACGTACTTCACGAACAGCAGCGTGAGGATGTAGTCCTTGTACTGCGAGGCGTCCATGCCACCTCGAAGCTGGTCGCAGCTCGCCCACAGCGAGCTGTAGAGGTCTGACTTCTTGAGTGCCAACGCTAGCTTTCCTCACTCTCACGTTCCAGACTCACGGAAGGGCGTGAACAATCCCTCGTCGAATCTAGCGGCAACGATGTTCCCAAGCATCCGAATCATTCCAGTCGAGCCGAAGCCAGACGCTCGGTCAGGCTTCAGGATGGCACAGACACGCGCCGTCTTGCTCAGCTGGAGCGCAACCAGACTTGCCGAGCCGCCCGGACACACCGACAGTTCACTATAACCTCGCTCATGCATCCCCTTTATGGCTGGTTGAAATACTATCCGAATTCTGGGACTAATCGGCCATCTCTTTCAGCAGGGGGGGGTCAACGTCAGCGTGGATTCTACGTCGTGGTGGGAGTCTCATGATGTTTAGCCAGTCCCACAACCCCACGCACCAACCGCATCGCCAGCCCTTCCACCTGTTCGACCAACGCCTTGGGCGGCTGGTCCAGGTCCAGCGCATGCGCATGGATCTGGACGTCCGCTCCCGCAATGTCATGGATTGCTGGGTCCTCCGCCCCCTGCGCATAGATCAGGTGACCTTCCCGCAGTCCCATCACCGTGCAGTAGGCCAGCAGCTGATACAGGTCCGCGTTCGGGAACCCGGTGGGCTTCTCCGCCTTGTACTTCATGTCCGCCACCAGCGCCGGGACGCCGCCGCGGGTCCACACGAAGTCAGGGCGCATGGCCACCGTCCGGGCCTCGTCCAAGTGCAGGCGGTGCTGCAATGAGGACTCACCGCCGAAGGCTCCGAGGGCTTCCCGCATCGCCACACCGACGAAGTCCTCATAGATGCGCCACATGTCGAACAGGAACCCGGAGACCTGCAGATCCCCGGTGCGGTGCTCGAAGGACTGTCCGGCGAGCACCAGCTCCGCCAGGTGCAGCGCCGGTTGGTATCGCACATTGAGCCGCGAGGGCCGCCACGCGGGCATCCCGGTCCCCCGTGGCGGGAGCGTGACGTCGGCGAGCTGCAGCCTCAGCCGCTGCAGCCGACGTCGTGCGGTGGCGCTGACACCCATCCGCAGCAGCTGCACTGTGGCGGCCAGCAGCAGCCGGTTCTCCGGAATGTCCGCACTGAACTCGTCGTACCGGACCTCCAGCGGGAGGTTGCGTCCATAGCGGCGGCTGATCTGGTCGCCCACCCGGATGCGGCCGCGCATCACCGGCAGCGTCTCCTCCACCTCGCGGTAGCCGTGCAGCAGCCCTTGCTCCAGTGCTCGCGTCGCCAGCCGACCGAAGGCTTCGGCGAGCGCCTCGGGGAGGTCCTGCTCGACGTCGACGGCCACGGTGTGGTCCCGCCAGAAGTCCGGGGCCTGCGCGTAGCCCATCATGAACACCAGACGGTCGATCCGGACTTTGGGGGTGATGGCCAACTGCACCTCCCTCACCCGGGCGACGCCGATCTTCCGGCCGGCGGCCACACGCCACTGCCCGTGGCCTGCTGGTGCGATCTCGACGATGCCGCTGTCCGCGAGCGCCTGGGCGATCTCATCCGGCAGCTCCCAGGTGACCGGTGGAGCGCCCTCAGTCAGATGCAGCGTCTCCATCGCGCTCACCACCGTCGTCACCCTCCTTGGCAGGCGGCATCTCGGCGGAGCCGTCCTGCCCGGAGCTCCGGGTGACGGCGGCCCGGATCGAGCTCAACCCGTAGACCTGCTCGACGTCGACGCCGTCGCCATAGTGGTGCTCCTCCAGCAGCGGCAGGATCGACGTGCTCCAGGTGCGCTCCAGCCCGCCGGGCTGGGCGACGGCGTCGCGCATGAAATAGGACGGGCCGACCTTGAAGTCCGGATCCTCGATCCGCCGGTTCAGCTCCTCCAGCAGGTGCGCGTGCTCCGCAGGCTTCCCCTGGGCGGTGAGCCAACTGGCCAGCAGACCCGCCGTAGGTTCCTCCGAGGGATGCAGTGCGATGAAGGAGAACCGGCGCCTCATGGCGGAGTCCACCAGCGCGATCGACCGGTCCGCGGTGTTCATGGTGCCGATGACGAACACGTTCGGCGGCAGGGTGAACCCGGCGTCATCCGGGGCGTACATCAGGTCCACCGCCTCATCCCGGTATTCGAGCAGGAAGTACAGCTCACCGAACACCTTGGCCAGATTGCCGCGGTTGATCTCATCGATGATCAGCACATGCGGTGTGGCCGGGTCCTCCGGCGCCTGGTCCACGATGCGCCGCATCGGCCCTGGAGTGAGCGCGAAGCCGCCCTCCGGGGTCGGTCGATAGCCTTCGAAGAAGTCCTCATAGGAGTAGGCAGGATGAAACTGGACGAGTTTGACCTTGGAGGAGTCCCCTGCCGCCAGGTGCTGGGCGATCTTCTGCGCCAGATACGTCTTGCCCGTGCCGGGAGGGCCGTAGAAGATCACCTGCGGCCGGTCCCGCAGCAGCTCGATGACCTCCTGGATCCAGGATCGATCGACGTGGAGCCGGTCCGCCAGCTCGGCCGTCGCATCCGGCAGGATGAGGTCCTCACCCGTCCTGGTGGCGGCCTCCGACTCCTCAACGTCGAGCAGCTTCTTCAACGCCGCCATCTGCTGAGTCAGGTCGAGGACCTCATGCGGGGCCCGCATCCGGGCGGCCAACTCTGTGGGGAGGTCCGCGCTCGGGACCCCGCGAGTCGGCCCCACCCAGGTGACCGCCCGGCGGAGGTTGGAGGCGTCGTCGTCGCTGACGACCTGCTCCGGGGCGCCGACGATCTCCCCGATGTGGATGAAGCCCTGGCTCTCGGTGACCACGAGGTCACCCTCCTGCATCCTGTTCAGAAAGGTGTCGAACTCATCCAGCCGGGCCTGCTGGGCGGAATACCCGGCATGCCCGTAAGCGCTGGCGACGAGCTCCTTCAGCTCCTCCCGCGTGGCGCCGTCACCGACCGCCGGCAAGTACGCCGCAGCCAGGGAGACGAAGCCGGACTGCAGCCAGCCAGGGATGAGATCCTGCCCGCCGACGTTCGATCCGCGGACCAGCCACGCTCGAGTCTGCTCCCGCGGCGGGTTCCATCGCTCCAGCAGGGGCGGCAGGTAGAAGTCCACCCGTCGGTCGGGGTCCTCAGCCTGCAGGGCGTCGCGGATCTGCAGGAGCTGCTCGTCCCGGCTGGCGCTTGTGTCACGGACGTAGCCGCTGAACGCGGCACGGATCTCGTCCCGGTGGCTCTCGCTGACGACCTTGAGGTGATGGTCCGGGAACAGCATCCACCGCAGCGCGTGCCGCTGGGCGGGCTCCTTCGGCTCCGGCACACTGGCCAGCACGGCGTCGAACCGCATCGGATCCTCCACGGCCGCCACACGCTCGTCCTTCTCCAGGGAGAACAGGGCGTGGGCGACCTTCACCAGCAGCGCCAGCTGGAAGGGGCGGCGCGTCTTGAAGGCCACGCCGCCGCTGAAGGCCCGGGCATCCAGAGCCGCATCAACCGACACCGGCAGCTGGACAGGACGCTGCATCCGCTCCAGAACTTCCGTCACGAGCTTCCGCTTGGTGACGGGTGCGTAGTCCGCCAACGGTGCCAAGGACAGGCACCAGAGCTCAGCGAACAGCTGCACAGCGGTGTCCGATACGCCGTGGAGCTGGGCGGCAAGCTTCTCCTCGAAGGATCGGCTCCCGACGTCTGGCCGATCGACGAACGCCGCCTTGAGCTCCTGGGCCGCTTCTGAGGTCCACACCGGGGTTCCGGGAGAGAACACCGAGTCTGCGGCGATGATCGCCTCACGGTACGCGTCAGTGAGCGGCCTCAGCAGCTCCAGCGAGGTCTCCGGGTCGGCTCCCCGGGCGGTCGACGGGGCGTGGTCGCCGACGCGTAGGGCGGCACAGGTGGTGCACCACTCCCTCAGCGCATCGGCCGCCCCCTCCTCGCCCGAGTCCGTCGGTGCGGCATGCCAGCGTTCGATGACCTCGTCTCGCGGGATCACCGTGAACTGCGTCGACCCATGCCAGCACGAGGGGACATGGAGCTTATGGGACGCCATGTTCTGGCGATACTCTGGCGCATCGGCCAGCTCGTAGAGCATCTCATCGTCGAACCGGCGAAGCGTCCCGGGAACCGTCTGCACTGCCTCCTGCGTCATGACTCTCACGCACCCCTCCTGCGGACGTCGTGCCGCGTGGAAACTGGACATCTGCTGAAAAGCGTATCTTCCACCCCTGACAAACCCCAGGCCTCAAACAAGCTAGTCATGACCATCGAACATAGTTTCGATTCGATTAGAAACTCCCAAAGATGTCAGACGTGGGCCATAGTGTCGCCTCACACCACTCGCATTGCAGGAGGAGACATGAAGACTTATCCGGACACCCATGACGACGAGGTCATCGTCATGCCTGACGACGCCGACAACGCCACGCCGAAACTCCGATCGACCGGCGCCCCGAGCGTGAAGATCATCCGCACGCTCTGGCTGACCGTGATCGGAGTCAGCATGGTCGCGGTCTTCGTGACCGCTGCCGGAGCGGCCCTGCAGGGAGGCTCCGAGCAGTGGTCCGAGGAGGTCTCCGCGGCAGATCTTCGCCAGCAGCTCAACGAGGACAGCGCCACCGGGGCACCCCAACAGTCGGTGGTCAACGGCTGGCACACCACCGACCTGCTGGAGATCCAGATCGAGCAGACTGCAGATCATCTCGCCCTGGCCCAGGGACTGGTCACTCTCGCGCTGCTGCTGGGCCTCGGCCTGCTCGGCGACCGGGCGCTCAGTCTTTGGGACCGGCCCAGCGCCTCCGGTGCCGCGCCGTCGTCGCCAGCTGAACCGGCCGACGTCGCCGGCCCCACCGCCCCGGCCAGCGGCCTCCGCTCCGGGCCGATCGTGGGTCCAGCTGGGTCAGCGACTCAGGATGAGAGGCACCACCGATGACGATCGAACCACCGCCAGACCCGTCCGCAGACTCCGATTCCATCACCGGGTCCTGCTCCTTCGTTCTGCTGTTCCCCGTGCTGATGCTCATCTTCCTGGGGCTCATCGGACACCACATCGGCTTCCACGGATTCGGTGGGGTGGTGATCTCGCTGCTCGGCACCGCGGTCGCCTCGTTCTTCTGCTCCCTGATCATCGCCGGAATCGTCTCGGCCATCATGGGAGGGCCTGACGAGCCACCACAGATCGAATCCGCCGAAACCCATCCCCCGGCGATCCACTCCCCCGGACCCGGCACCCCAAAGCAGACCCCGAAACAGACCCCGAGGCGGACCGCGAAGGCACAGCCGGACCCGAAGCCGAGCTCCGCGCACACTCCGGACCGGGGTCGTCAGACACCGCCCACCTCGGCGCCGCGCGCCGCCAGCGTGTGGCGAGCTCACCTTCGCCGTCACGAGCCCGATGTGGACCGGGAACTGCGCAACATCGAGCTCATGGTCCGCGAGCGCCCCGAGTTCACCGGCGTCCAGCAGCAGAAGGTCCGCGACGCCGTCGCCCGCTTCAGCCGGCACCACCGCGAGCAGCAGCACATCCTCCAGGACTCCTCCCACCCGGACCACGTCATGGTCACGATCGAGATGGGTCGCTACCGCCGCACCGTGCTGAAGCTCCTGACGCTCCGCCGCGAGGAACTCGCCACCGGCGCCTACGGCGGCTTCGACTACCGGGAGGACCTGCGTGCCGCCGAGGGGATGGTCGAGATTTTACAGGACGAGTTCGAGCAGCTCCGACGCGACGCCGAAGACCACTGATCACCACGGCACCACCACAACCACAACCACAACCACAACCACCACCGCCACCACCATCTGAGGAGACACCATGACCACCCACCGAGCTGCACCCGCCGCACTCGTCGCCCTGCTGGCCCTGACCGGCTGCGGCTCCGGCGACTCCCCCACGGTCAGCGAAGCACCATCGGAGACGCCGGAGACCTCCGAGGCTCCCGAGCCAACTGACCAGCCGGAACCCGAGGAGGACCCCGACCTGCCCAGCGAGGACCAGCTGCAGGAGTTCGTCGACGCCATCGCGGCCAGCACGCCCAGCGCACTGCGGGACGCCGCCGACCTGGTGATGCCGGACTCGCCGGCTGCTGATTATCTGACCTACTACACCCACAACATCGAGGCCAGCATCGACGCTGGTCTCACCGAAGACGGCGGTGAGTCCTCTGACATCGAGGACGGCTACGAGGCCTGCGCGACCTACGACGGCGAGACCAGCTGCACGGCCTATACCGAGTCCACCGGCCGGGACGGTCAGATCTACAGCTTCCTCGTCGAGGGCCGGGAGATCGAGGACCGGCTCATCGTCGGTTCCGGGGAGTCCGTCGAGACCCTGGGCGGGTCCACCGTCGAGTTCATCGCCGCGTACCTCAACGCCAACGACACGCACCTGCTGGTCGCCTACGAGCTGCACACCGGCGACGCGCGACTGCAGATGCCGCTGACCAGCTACCGCGGCCCGTCAGGACGCCAGTCCCAGTCCGACGGCGATTGGGGCGCCCGGAGCCTTTCCCCCGACTCGATGAGCCACTACGTCGCTTCCTTCCCCAGCGCCGAGCTCGGCGGGGAGCTGCACCTGGAGCTGGTCGACGAGGACGGATGGGACATGGAGACAGTGGTGCTGCCGACGTCGGGGTGACCACAATGGAGTCCGGCACTTGAGCCCGACCAGACCGTCAGCCCCTGCGTGTCAGGGCGACGCGCGAGACGCTACTCCGCGACCTCGGTGTCGTCGTCCTCTGGTGAGAGCCCCACCGCCAGGGCCCACATCGTTCCTCGAGCGTCCGTCCCCTGCAGATGGATCTCCGTGCCGGTATAGGCATAGTCGGCCACGATCTCGCTGACCTCCCCCTCCTCGGAGCAGGGAAGCTCGCCGATCTCCTCGTCATCGATCGCCACCTCGGGGCCTGCGTCGTCGCCCTCGCACCACGCGAAGACCGCGGCTGTGCCCTCACGGGGGAGCGCGCTCGTCGTGCCTGTCGCAGGCCCTTCCCCGTAGCTGTGGAATGCGAAGGTGAACTCGTATCCCTCCTGCTCCAGGGCCCGCTGGGCTGCGGCCATACGTTCTTGGGCGCCCTCAGTGGGATCGACATGCTCTGCCCCACACGAGGCCAGCATCAAGGCGACGGTCGTCATCCCGAAGTATCTCAAGGTTCGCATCCTTCATCGTCCCAGATCACGGGCCCGCATCAAGCCCGTCGGTCTCTGTCGACGACACCGCCCCTGGACTGTTCCGCTCCTCCGCGACCAGGATGGGCGGCACACCATCCCCACGGCTCCGCGGAGGACACCATGCGCTCTCACTGGCTCGACGCCTCCCCCGCCATCAGCACGTCCGGCTCCGAAGGCCCCTACGAATGGCACGACGTCGTCGTCGCAGGGGCCGGGCTGACCGGGCTGACCACTGCGGTGCTGCTGGCTCGGGCCGGCAAGGACGTCGCCGTGCTGGAGGCGCGCAGCGTCGGGGCGCTGGCCACCGGGAACACCACCGGCAAGGTCTCCCTGCTGCAGGGCAACGTGCTCTCCCGCATCCGCGAGCACCAGTCAGATGAGATGCTGCGTGCCTATGTGGAGGCCAACCAGGAGGGCCAGGCCTGGCTGCTGCGTCACCTGGACGAACATGACGTCCCCTACCAGCGCCGGGACGCCTACACGCTGGCGTTCTCCGACGACGGCGTCTCCGCCCTCCGTGCGGAGCTCGCCGCGGCGCAGGCCGCCGGGCTCGACGTCGACTGGGCCGAGCCCACGGACCTGCCCCTCGACGTGGCCGGAGCGATCCGGTTAGCCGACCAGGCGCAGATCAACCCCATAGACGTGCTGCAGGTCCTGGCCGAGGAGCTGCTGGACCGCAACGGGCTCATCGTGGAGGGAGTCCGCGTCACCGGGCTCGGCACCCATCAAGAGGAGTACCTGACCGTCGACACCAGCGCCGGGCACGTCCACACCTACCACCTGGTGCTCGCCACCGGGGTGCCCGTGCTGGATCGCGGCGGACACTTCGCCACCGTCTCCGCCCACCGGTCCTACGCCTCCACCTACCGCCTGCCCGCCGACCTCACACCCCCGCAGGGCATGCACCTGACCGTCGACTCCCCCGACCGCACGCTGCGCAGCGTACCCACCCGCGACGGCGAGGAGCTGCTGCTGGTCGGCGGCAACGATCACCCCGTGGGACGCGCGGACTCCCCCGCAGCGGCCGTCGAGGACCTGGGCGCCTGGGTCCAGCAGCACTACCCCGGCGCCCAGCGCACCCACTCCTGGTCCGCCCAGGACTACCGCAGCATCCACCAGATTCCCCTGGTCGGCGCCCTGCCGCACACTGAGGAGCGGGTCCTCTCCGCCACCGGCTACGCCAAATGGGGCATGACCAACGCGGTGGCCGCAGCCCTGGCGATCACCGCCGAGATCCATGACCACATGCCCCGCTGGGCGGAGACCCTGAACGCGCACGCCACCAGTGCCGCCGACGTCGCCACCGGGATCAAGGACAACGTGCTGGTGGGGGCGCAGATGGCCACCGGATGGGCCTCCGCCGAGTTGACCTCCCTGCCGCATGAGGCTCCGGCTGAGGGTGAGGGCGTGGTGGGACAGCGGCACGGCAGGCCGCTGGGGGTCTCCACCGTGGACGGCACCACCTGCGCGGTCTCGGCGGTGTGCCCGCATATGGGCGGGATCCTGCGCTGGAACGACGCCGAGCTCTCCTGGGACTGCCCACTGCATGCCTCCCGCTTCGCCCCGGACGGCACCCGCCTGGAGGGCCCGGCGCTGCACGACCTCTCCCGGCCCCGCGAGGAATGAGACCACCTCCCGCGGGGGCGCCCGCTACCGGATGAGGTGATCGGTGCAGCGGATATGGAGCGCGCGCAGGACCGCGACGACGACGGCGGCCCCGGCCAGCACCACCAACGGAAGCGACGGGCCCCAAGCGGGGTCGAGAGCCTCCAGCAGCACGGGCAGCCCGAAGCCCAGATAGGTGAAGGTGTAGTACACCCCGATGACCAGACCCCGTGACGCCGGCGGAGCCAACCTGTCGACGTCGACGAGCCCTTCCCGCAGGCACAGCCCATAGGCCGCGCCCAACAGGACGATCGCGCCGAGGAACAGCCCTACCGACGGCACCTGACCACCCACGGCCACCAGGACGAACCCCGCGGCCGCCAGCAGCGCGCCGGCCACACCGGCGAACGGCCCCCAGCAGCGTCGCCGGGCCATCACCTGCACACCCAACCCCGTGGAGAACGCCAACGCGGCCGCAGCCCCGGGCAGCAGCATGCGCAGCTCCTCGGAGGCCGGCAGCCGAGCCGGCAGCACCACAAACGCCACAGTGGCGCAGGAGAACACCCACAGCGCCATCGGCAGCGCCGCCGCCAGCGCCCTGAACCCTCCACGCTGCGGCCCCGGGGCAGACCGGGGCTTCTCCCCCGGCCCAGCTCCGGGCCCAGAACCAGGACTCGGCGCGGTGGCGCCCTTGCCGGCGCGCAACGCCGCAGCCACGGCAAGAAGTGACAGCGCCGCCGTCGTCGCATACGGCACCGTCAACCGCGCGGCACCTGGCAGCACCGCGGCGAACGCCCCGGTGATCACCGGCCCGGCGGCGAAACCGGAGGTCAGGACCAGCCCAGCCAGGGCCGCACCGGGTGTGCCGCGCAGACCCGCCGCCCACGCGGTTCCCGCGCTCACCGCCAGGCCCACCCCGACGCCGACGATGAGCCGGCCGGTGAGGATGAACGGTTCGGTGAATCCGAAGATCATCACTACGTTGCCCGCCGCTGCGGTGAGGCTGCCGGTGAGGACCACCGGCCGCGGCCCGAATCGATCGGCGAGACCACCGCCGCCCAACAGCCCAGGCAGCAGACCCACCGCATAGACACCGAAAGCCGAGTTCACCGCCACCGCAGAGAGCGGGCCCTCCACGCGCAGCACCGGCAGCATCGAGGCGAAGTGATTCGCGGCCCAGCCCGCGCTGAACAGCAGCAGGGCCACGACCCAGAAGGGTGCGCCCGCTGCGCCGCGCTGCGCCTGTGCCATCTGCTCCGCCTCTCGTGTCTGCTGTGCACAACATACAAGCAGATGGGCGCCGGAGATTCGCGGGCCAGAGTTAGGCTGGCCCCATGGCGCTCCACGACACCCCTGCCCAGCACCCGGTCGACGCCTCGCGCCTCCACCATGACGCCCGCCTGTTCGCGCTGGTGGAGGACGAGTTCCGCTTCGGCAAGGCCCAGCAGACCCTGCACCGCGCGTACCTGAAGCACCTGGGTGCCGTGGCCGTCCTGCCGGTGGACGAGCAGGACCGGGTGCTGCTGATCCGCCAGTACCGGCACCCGGTGCGCATGCACCTGTGGGAGGTGCCCGCTGGGCTCCTCGACGTCGACGGCGAACCCATGCTGGAGACCGCCCAGCGGGAGCTCCTCGAAGAGGCCGATCTGCGCGCCGAGACCTGGCACACCCTGGTGGACTTCTACTCCAGCCCTGGCGCCTCCAGTGAAGCGATCCGCGTCTATCTGGCCGAGGGGATCAGCGAGGTGCCCGAGGCCGAGCGGCACACCCGGGACGGCGAGGAGGCCGAGATCGTGCCCACCTGGGTGCCCCTGGATGAGGCGGTCGCGGCCGTACTGTCCGGGCAGATCCACAACCCGTCGGCCGTCGTCGGCCTGCTGGCGCTGCACGCCGTGCGCACCGGCGGAGGACAGCTCCGGGACGCCCGCGCACCCTGGAAGGATCAGCCCCGCGGCATCGCTCCATAGACACGGCTCAGCCCAGCGCTGAGCCCAGTCGCTCCGGCTCCCACCGTTCAATTCCCCGGCCGCGGCTGTCGGTGAAGTCCTCGATGGTGGACTCCGGGTCCACGATCACGATGCGGTGCCCCTCGTCCAGCAGCTTCGCGGCCATCTCCGAGGAGGTCCGCCGGGCCACCGGAAGCACCTCGTCGACCCGGCTCATGTCGAACACGACCATCTCGGTGGTCGGCGGGGACTGGATGAGCTCATGGACCAGCGCCTCGATGCTGCTGAGCACCAGGTCCCCCTGCAGCACGTAGATGGTCGCCGGCTGGTCCTCCAGGGTGACGCGCAGCGTCTCCCGCAGGGCCGACCGGGCCGGCCTGCTCGCCTCCATCAGATGCAGGCCCAGGTCATCCGAGAGCCGCTGCATCATCTCTACACCACGCACGCTGTTGCCGTGCTGGTCCAGCCGTGGGGAGAAGACCGCCACGCCCACCTGCCCCGGCAGCACACCGATGATGCCGCCGGCCACACCGGACTTGGCCGGGATCCCCACACTGGTGAGCCAGTCCCCGGCGGCGTCGTACATCCCACAGGTGGCCATCACACTGAGCAGGTGCCGGGTGCTCTCCCGGCACAGCAGCCGCTCCCCGGTGCGCGGCTGGACACCGCCGTTGGCCAGGGTGGCCGCCATGAGCGCCAGGTCCGAAACCGTCACCGAGGCGGCGCACTGCCGGATGTACCCAGTCACCGACTCCTGCGGGTCCCCGGCCAGCTGCCCGGCGGAATGCAGCAGATACGCCAACCCGAGGTTCCGGTCCGCGGTGGCCAGCTCAGAGTCCGCCACGGCCTGGTCGAGCTGGACGTCCCGGCCGGTCAGCCGGCCGAAGAAGTCCATGACTCTGCCCAGGGCCGGCTGATCCTCCGAGCCGATCAGCGCATGGGTGGCGATCGCCCCGGCATTGATCATCGGGTTCCGCGGCCTGCCCGACTCCGGGTCCAGGGAGAGCTCGTTGAAGGCCTCCCCGCTGGGCTCCACGCCGATCTTCTCGCGGATCCCCTCCAGCCCGTGGTCCTCGATGGCCAGCGCGTAGGCGAACGGCTTGGACATGGACTGGATGCTGAAGTGATGCTCGGCGTCCCCGCTGGCATAGACGGTGCCGTTGACGGTGCACAGGGCCACGGCGACCGTGTCCGGGTCGGCAGCGGCCAGCTCCGGGATGTAGTCGGCCGGCTCGCCGTCCACGATGTGGTCGGTCTCGGCGATCAGGGTGTCCAGGTAGTCCAGGATCGGGGAACGCATGAGCTTCCTCTCGTGCAGTACGACGACGGCGGGCCGCTTCGGTCCGCAGGTGAGAGCCCGTTCAGAGCACCCCGTTCATCATCAGCCCGACCAACACCCCTGAGCAACCCCACCGGGTGACCCCACCGTGTGGCCATGAATCCCGGCATCTGACCTCTGACACGCCGAGAAGAGACCCGAGATACCGGCATTTGTGACCACTCGATGCCGGAGCCCCGCCCGGCACCCAGCATCGCCCAGACACGACGACGGCCGGCGGCCGCTCCCCGTGAGGGGAACGGCCACCGGCCGTCATCTGGGCTGACCCGGAGGTCAGCGCGGTGCTGGCGTCAGCTCAGAGCTGGCGTCAGACCAGCGGAATCACTCGGCGTCGACCAGGACCTGGTTGACCGACTGCTTGTCGTTGCCGTCGGTGTCCTCGTCCACCACCGGGGCCAGGGACAGCTTGCCGCGGTCGTCGATCTTGGTGATCTCGACCTGCAGCTTCTGGCCCACACCCACGACGTCCTCGACGTCGTCGACGCGCTTGCCATCGTTGAGCTTGCGCAGCTCGGAGATGTGCAGCAGCCCGTCCTTGCCGGGGGTCAGCGAGATGAACGCACCGAAGGTGGTCAGCTTGACCACGGTGCCCAGGTAGCGCTCACCGATCTCCGGGACCTGCGGGTTGGCGATCGCGTTGATCGCGCTGCGCGCGGCCTCCGCGGCCTCCCCGTTGGTGGCACCGATCAGCACGGTGCCGTCGTCCTCGATGGAGATGTCCGTGCCGGTGTCCTCCTGGATCTGGTTGATCATCTTGCCCTTCGGGCCGATGACCTCACCGATCTTGTCCACCGGGACCATCACGGAGATGATCCGCGGAGCGAACTCCGACATCTCGTCCGGAGCGTCGATGGCGGCGTTGATGACACCCAGGATGTGCAGACGAGCCTCGCGAGCCTGCTTCAGGGCCGCACCCAGCACAGAGGCGGGGATGCCGTCGAGCTTGGTGTCCAGCTGGATCGCGGTGACGAACTCCTCGGTGCCGGCGACCTTGAAGTCCATGTCGCCGAAGGCGTCCTCGACGCCGAGGATGTCGGTCAGCGCGGCGTAGCGGGTCTCGCCGTCGACCTCGTCGGAGACCAGACCCATGGCGATGCCGGCCACCGGGGCCTTCAGCGGCACACCGGCGTTGAGCAGGGACAGCGTCGACGCGCAGACCGAGCCCATGGAGGTGGAGCCGTTGGAGCCCAGCGCCTCGGAGACCTGGCGGATCGCGTAGGGGAACTCCTCGCGCGACGGCAGGACCGGGACCAGCGCGCGCTCGGCGAGCGCACCGTGGCCGATCTCGCGGCGCTTCGGGGAGCCCACACGACCGGTCTCACCGGTGGAGTACGGCGGGAAGTTGTAGTTGTGCATGTAGCGCTTCTTGGTCTCCGGCGACAGGCTGTCGATGGACTGTTCCATCTTCAGCATGTTCAGCGTGGTGACGCCCATGATCTGGGTCTCGCCGCGCTCGAAGATCGCCGAGCCGTGCACCCGCGGCAGCACCTCGACCTCGGCGGTCAGCTGGCGGATGTCCGTCAGCCCGCGGCCGTCGATGCGGACCTGGTCGCGCAGGATGCGCTGGCGGATGACCTGCTTGGTCACCGCGCCGAAGGCCTTGCCGACCTCGCCGCCGCGGCCCTCGAACTGCTGGCCCTCGCCGGCCAGCTTCTCGACCAGCTCGGCCTTCAGCTCGGCGTCGGCGGTCTCGCGGGCCTGCTTGTCCGCGATCTGGTAGATGCTGGTGAGCTTCTCCTCGGCGGCGGCCTTCACGGCCTCGAGGACGTCGTCCTCGTAGTCCAGGAAGAACGGCACCTCGACGGGCTCCTTGGTCGCGCGGGAGGCCAGGTCGGCCTGGGCCTCGCACAGGACCTTGATGAACGGCTTGGCGGCCTCGAGACCCTCGGCGACGATCTCCTCGGTGGGGGCGGTCTTGCCCTGCTCCTTGATGAGCTTCCAGGAGTTGTCGCTGGCCTCGGCCTCGACCATCATCACGGCGATGTCGTCACCGACCACACGGCCGGCCACGACCATGTCGAACACGGCGTTCTCCAGCTGCGAGTGCTTCGGGAACGCCACCCACTGGGGGCCCTCGGAGTCGTGGATCAGCGCCACACGCACGCCGCCGATCGGGCCGGAGAACGGCAGACCGGAGAGCTGGGTGGAGGCGGAGGCGGCGTTGATGGCCACGACGTCGTAGAGGTCGTCCGGGTTGATGGACAGGATGGTCTCCACGACCTGGACCTCGTTGCGGATGCCCTTCTTGAAGGCCGGACGCAGCGGACGGTCGATCAGGCGGCAGGCCAGGATCGCGTCGGTGGTGGGGCGACCCTCACGGCGGAAGAACGAGCCGGGGATGCGCCCGGCGGCGTACATGCGCTCCTCGACGTCCACCGTCAGGGGGAAGAAGTCGAAGCCTTCGCGCGGGGACCTGCCCACCGTGGTGGCGGACAGGATGGTGGTCTCCTCGTCGAGGGTGACCAGGACCGACCCGGCGGCCTGCTTGGCCAGCCGTCCGGTCTCGAACTCGATGGTGCGGGTGCCGAATCGACCGTTGTCGATCACGGCCTCGGCATAGTGAACCTCGGGACCCTGCATGGCAGGTGTCTCCTCTCTGTTGTCGAACAGACAGGCACGGTCGCCGGTGGGAGGAGGTGGATCAGGCCATATGACGGCCATCGATCGAAGCCCACGGGCTGCCTGCGCATCACGCGCGGCTCCCGGAGGCCACTACCGAGGACCGGAGCATATGGGGTCCAGCTCGGCACCGGCGTGCCTGTCTCTCATAGTCTCGCATACAGAACAGGTGACTCCCACGGTCATTCGACCGCGTGTGGAGCCACCTGTTCCGTCAGCTTGGTATCAGCGTCTGCACGCCTGCTCTGGTGCCTTCAGACACTCAGCGGCGGATGCCGAGGCGCTTGATCAGCGCACGGTACCGCTCGATGTCAGTGTTCTGCAGGTACTTGAGGAGGCGGCGACGACGACCCACCAGGATCATCAGGCCACGACGAGTGTGGTGGTCCTGCTTGTGCGACTTCAGGTGCTCCGTGAGGTCGCTGATCCGACGGGTCAGCACGGCGACCTGGACCTCAGGCGAACCGGTGTCGCCCTCGTGGGTCGCGTACTCCTTGATGATCTCCTGCTTGACAGCGGGATCCAAAGCCATGGGATTGCTCCTTGATGGTTGTACCGCGATCAGGTGCCGGAACCTGGGGAGCATCCGCCCCACAGGCATCCGGTGCTGGCCACCGCGGACTGCAGCACAGCAACGCTCCACTTTACCGCACATGCCCGGATCGGAGCGAATGGAGCCCTCAACGGTGCAGGCGCGAACCCTGCACCCAGCATGACAGCTGGATGTGATCCAGATGTGAGGAGGGTCCGTCACAGTGGTGCTCTCAGCGGCAGCGCCCCTGCCTGCCGCCACGAACGGACCCCTGACGAAAGGACTCCCATGAGGCATCACCGCAGACTGCTCATCACGGGCGCACTCACCGGCGCCGCCCTGTTCTCCGGAGCCGCACTGGCATCGGCCGCCACCGACGATGCCCAGCAACCCGACTACGACCGGGTGGGCGACGTCGAAGACATCGACTGGGGCCTGCTGAGCCCGTCGGAGCCGAACGCCCCCTCCGGAGAAAGACAGGCGTGAACAGCATGTGATCAATGTGTGAGGACGTTCAAGGATGCTGATGGTGTCCCCAAGAAACAGGCCCGCTCCGGGCCGCGGCCCATGAAAGGAACCCCCATGCGAACCATGACCAAGACCCTCTCCCTGGGCGCGGTCGCTGCACTCCTGCTGGCTCCGGCCGCCGCGGCGCATGCCGACAACGCCGGACCTCCGGAGGACGGCACCGCATCCCACTCATCCGCCGGCTCCGGATGGGACGAGGTCAACGCCGAGAATCCCTTGGCCCTCAGCTCGTCCGGAACGCAGGAGGTCCAAGCCTCCACCGGCTGCTACACGAACGCGGTGACGAGAAGTCGGAGCCACGCTCGCAGTGGAGTCATCGTGACATCACGCAATCTCACCACCAGCAGCCGGTGCCGCGACATCAATGTCCGCCACACTCTCGGCAGCGAGAATCGAGTGGAGGCTCGGGTGTGCTTCCTTCCCAGCTCCGGAGGGCGCACCTGCCAGTCGAGCTGGACCGACATCACCAGCGGCTGGCGTGTGGTCGCCAGCGACGTGATCACTGGCACCGCGTACGAGGTGCAGACTCGTGTCCGCTCGTTCGAGCCTCCGCCCACGGATCCTCCGATGGACCCCGACACCTATCCCTGGCGCGTGCACTACGCCTCGTGAGCGAGCCCTGACAGCGCCCGCCCCTGCCGGACCTCACCGGCGCCGCGCGGTGTGCAGCACGGTGAGGTACGGCAGCTCGACGACGTCGTCGCCGGCCAGCCCGGTGTGCTCGTCCAGGTACCAGTCCAGGTTCTCCCGACGCCGGGCACGTTCCTTCGGACCGGCCCGGAGCCAGGAGCTCATCGTGGCGGCCAGGCGGCGGACGCCGTCGGCGGTCAGCCGCCGCGACCAGGTGAACTCCTCGGTGCGCGGCGGCGCGAACAGCCGCTGGTCCAGCGGAGGGCTCCAGCCGGGACGGTGCACGTCCCCGGCGCGCATGATGCGGGTCAGCCGGTGCACCCACGGGTCCGAGGTGTCCAGGTGGTTGGATACGATCGCCAGCCCTCCACGCTCGGCCAGGATCCGATGCGCCTCCCGCTGCACGGCCCCGGTCTCGAACCAGTGCCAGGCCTGGGCGGCGACCACGACATCGACCGCGCCCTCCTCCAGCCCGGTGTCCTCCGCCGAGGTGAGGTGCACCTGCAGCCTGCGTCGCAGCTCCTCGTCGTCGCCAACGGTCTCCTGCAGCACCTGGGTCATCGGGCCACTGGGCTCCACCCCGTGCACGCGCACCACACGATCCTCGCCCGCCGCCAGCAGCTGGCGCGTCAGGATGCCGGTGCCCGCCCCGACGTCGGCCACCCGCAGCGAGCCGGCGGCCCTCGAGACCGACCCGAGGATCGCCTCCACGGCCTGCTGCGGGTACCGCGGCCGCAGCTCGTCATACTCACGCGCCGCCGCGAGACCCATCTGCTCGCCGTACGCCCCGCCCAGCAGGCGGCGTCGATCGGGATCGGCGATGATGACCTGCTCCCCCGGTCTCAGCTTCGGCCGATTCGGGACGGCACGGTGCGGAGGGTCCGCGGCGGGACTGCCCGGCTCAGGAGAGGGCGGCAGGGCTCAGCCCTCCACCGCCGGGACCGGCCGCGCATCCAGGTGCTCCGGGTCGTCGGTGCCCAGCGTGAGCTTCGCGCGCGCCACGTCCTCCTCCATCTGGCTGATCAGCTGTGGGATCCCCTCGAAGGCGACCATGCCGCGCAGGCGGTCGATGAATTCGACCCGCACCTGCTGGCCGTAGAGGTCGAAGTCCTCCACCTTCTCCTTGGGCCTGCCGATCACGAAGGACTCCACCACGCGCTGCACGCCGTCGAAGGTGGGATTCGAGCCCACCGAGATCGCTGCGGGCCAGCGCCTGCCGTGCCCATCGGTGAGCCACCCGGCGTAGACGCCGTCGGCGGGGATCATGCCCTCCGAGTCCTGCCCCAGATTGGCGGTGGGGAATCCCAGCTCCCGCCCTCGAGCGGCCCCGTGGACCACCTCGCCGAGCACCGCATGGGGCCGGCCCAGCACCTCGCGGGCCGAGGCGACGTCACCGGCGGCCAGCGCCTCCCGCACCCAGGTGGAGGAGCACCGGCGGTCCCGGCCGAAGTCCTCGACACCGACCACGGTGAACCCGTACTGCTCCCCCAGCTCCACCATCGTCTCGAAGGAGCCGGTGTTTCCGCGTCCGAAGCGCACATCATGGCCGACCACCACCACTCGGACGTTCAGCGCGTCCACGAAGTACTGCTTCACGAACTCGGCAGGGGTCAGGGCGGCCAGGTCGAGTGAGTAGCGGATCATCAGCATCGCATCGATGCCGGTGGTGGCCAGCCGATAGATCTTCTCCTGCACCCCGGTGATCATCTCCGGGCACTGGTGCGGCCGGTGCACCTGCGCCGGGTGCGGGTCGAAGGACACGGCGACGGCGGAGGCCTCATGCTCGGCGGCCGCGGCGGCCAGCTGGGTGAGGACCTCCTGATGCCCCAAGTGGACGCCGTCGAAGTTGCCGATGGTGACCGCCGTCGGACCGAGGTCCGCGGGAACCTCATCCAGGCCGTTCCAATAGTGCACGTGTCTCCTCAGTTCTGCAGGTGGTGCGTCGGCGTCATTGCCGCTCCCCATTATGGAGCACTCGTCAGCCGGCGCCCATTCCCGACGACGGCGGCGCCCCCGGCGCGTCCCGCCCCGGACGATGGCGCCACAGCCAGTACAGGCCGATGAACGGCAGCACCAGGGGCACGAAGCCATAGCCCTGCCCGAAGTGCGACCACACCGTGGCCTCGTCGAACAGCTCCGGATCCAGATACGTCCAGGCCCCGACGCCCAGCACCCCGACCATCTCGATCAGCACCGCCACCAGCGCGGCCCGCCACGCCAGTACCGACGTGCGGGCCAGGGCGAGGGTGGCGAACATGTAGACCAGAGCAGCGAACGCGCTCAGCAGATACGCCACCGGGGCATCCTCGAAATGCGCGAGGATCTGATAGAGCGCCCGCGCGGTGGCCGAGACCGCGAAGATCCCATAGGCGGTGATGATGAGCATGCCCACCCCCCGGTTCCGGGGTGTGGGTGATGACCGCCGCTCGACGCCGGGGGCCGAGTCGCGGCCGTCCTCAGAGCTCAGATGCTTGTGGACCATCACTCTCTTCTCTTCAGCAGGCGCAGGGGGCCGTCGCATTCCCCCACCAGATGACTTCCATGCGGTAGACCATCACGAACACCACCAGGCCGACGAAGCTCATCACCAGGTTCGACCAGCGGGTCTTGTCGATCATGGCCCAGACGAACACTCCCGCCGGCAGCAGCAGGGCGGTGAACACGTAGCCCCAGAACTCCCAGGCCTCCCCCGCGATGGACGCATCGAAGCCCAGCTGACGCACGGCGGCGTAGATGCCGTAGACCACCAGGAACAGCTCCACGGCGGCGAGGCTGATGATCGAGGAGTCCGCCGGGTGGCGGCGCAGCGCCGTCATGACCCAGCAGATCAGTGTGGAGGCGGCACACACGACCGTGCCGATGATGAACATCAGGGTCATGCTGCTCCTCCTGCCGGACGGTCCTGGACGATTCTCTCAACCTCTACAACCTGTAGAAACTTACGCCCTACTGCGGGGCGAACACCAGCTCCGGCTTCGCCTGGAAGCTGACCTGCTCCGCAGCCGCGGCGCGGGCCGCATCGCCCGAGGCAGAGGCGCCCTTCTTCGCCGGCACGTCCTGCAGCAGTGCGACCAGCTCACCATCGGGCCCGAACGCCGCGGTGAGCCGATCCGGCTCCCCCGCAGCCCCGGTGCCGGAGGCGGTGATCCGGCGCCCGTGGCCCAGGTTCTCCGCCTCCTCCTGGGTGAGCTCGCGCCGGGAGAAGATCCTCGCGGCCGCCTCCGCCAGACCGACATAGCCGAAGTCCTCAGCCAGCTGCTCCAGGGTCAGCGCATTCTCGATGCGGTACGGCCCCACCGCGGTGCGACGCAGCGCGGTCAGATGCCCGCCCACCTCCAGGGCCTCCCCCAGATCACGGGCCAACGCCCGCACATAGGTGCCCGAGGAGACGTCCACCTCCACGTCGACGTCGACCATCCGGCCGCCGTCGAGACGGCGCACCTCCAGCACGTCGAACCGGTGCACGGTCACCGGGCGGGCCGCCAGCTGCACGTCCTCGCCCCGGCGGGCCCGATCATAGGCGCGGCGACCGTCGACCTTGATCGCCGAGACCGTGGAGGGCACCTGCTGGATCTCCCCGGTCAGCGCCGCCACCTCGGCGTCCAGCCGCTCCCGGGAGACCGCATTGGCGAACCGCGTGGCCACCACCTCGCCGTCGGCGTCGTCAGTGGTGGTGGACTGGCCCAGCCGGATGGTCGCCGTATAGGTCTTGGAGACCCCCACGATATGGGTCAGCAGCCGGGTGGCTCGATTGATCCCGACCACGAGCACCCCCGTGGCCATCGGGTCGAGGGTGCCGGCGTGGCCGACCTTGCGGGTGCCCGCCAGCCGACGGATCCGCCCGACCACGTCATGGCTGGTCCAGCCGGCCGGCTTGTCCACCAGCACCAGGCCGGAGCCGACGGCGATCTCCTCGGCGCGCTGCTTCTTGCCCATAGGTGCGGCAGCCCCTCAGCGTCCGTCAGCGGAGTCGGTCCCCTCGGACGCGGCGCCCTCGGCGCCGGACCCTGCGGACTCACCCTCGGCGAGCGAACGGTACGGGTCCTCCCCTCCGGCGGGAGCGGCCTGCTCCCGCAGAGCGGCGACCTTCTCGTCCTGCTCCTTGGCCTTGCGCAGCAGGTCCTCCAGATGCGCGGCGGACTCCGGGATCTCGTCGGCGACGAACTCCAGAGTCGGGGTCAGGCGGATGGTCAGCTGCCGGCCGACCTCGTGCCGCAGCACACCCTGGTGCGCGGCGAGCACCTCCTCGGCACTCCGGCGGGCGTCGTCGTCGCCCATGACGGTGTAGTAGACGGTGGCATGCTGCAGGTCATTGGTGACGCGTGCGTCGGTGACCGTGATCAGCTCGGCGCGCTCGTCCTTGACCCGACGGCGCAGCGCCTCGGCGACGATCACCTTGATGCGCTGCGCGAGCCGTGCCGCGCGTGCTGGATCAGCCATGATGGCCTCCTCGAAAAGTCGAAAGATGAAACCCAGCCTAGGACAGTCCCAGACCAGACAGGGACACCTCCGGGGACCGCATCGCGTGGATGCAATCCCCGGAGGTGTCAGGCGTCACAGGACGCTCAGGAGCGCGGAATCTCCCGCATCTCCCAGGTCTCGATGACATCGCCTGCATTGATGTCGTTGAACGACCCCAGGCCGATACCACACTCGAAGCCGTCGCGGACCTCGGTGGCGTCGTCCTTGTAGCGGCGCAGCGACTCGATGGCCAGGTTGTCCGCCACCACATTGCCATCGCGCACCAGACGTGCCTTGGCGTTGCGGCGGATGACGCCGGACCGGACGATCGAGCCGGCGATGTTGCCGAACTTGGAGGAGCGGAAGACCTCGCGAATCTCCGCGCTGCCCAGCTGCACCTCCTCGTACTCCGGCTTCAGCATGCCCTTCAGCGCGGCCTCGATGTCATCGATGGCGGCGTAGATGACCGAGTAGAAGCGCATGTCCACGCCCTCCTGGTCAGCCAGGTCCTGGACGCGCTCCGCAGGACGGACGTTGAACCCGACGATCACCGCGTTGTCCACAGTGGCCAGGTTGACGTCGTTCTGCGTGATCGCACCCACGCCGCGGTGGATGACCCGCAGCTGCACCTCGTCGCCGACGTCGATGCCCAGCAGCGCGTCCTCCAGCGCCTCGACGGCACCGGAGACATCGCCCTTGAGGATCAGGTTCAGCGTGTCGATCTTGCCCTCGGCCACCACCTGGTCGAAGTTCTCCAGGCTCACGCGCTTGCGACGCTTGGCCAGCATCGCGTTGCGCTCGGCGGCCTCACGCTTCTCCGCGATCTGACGGGCCGTGCGGTCGTCCGGAGTGACCAGGAAGCTGTCACCGGCGCGCGGCACCGAGGACAGACCCAGCACCTGCACCGGACGTGACGGCACGGCCTCCTCGACCGCGTTGCCGTTCTCGTCGAACATCGCACGCACACGACCGAAGGCGGTGCCGGCGACCATGTTGTCGCCGACCTTCAGGGTGCCGGACTGCACCAGGACGGTGGCCACCGGACCGCGGCCCTTGTCCAGGTTGGCCTCGATGGCGACGCCGCGGGCCTCCTTGGACGGGTTGGCGGTCAGCTCCAGCGCCGCGTCGGCGGTCAGCAGGACCGCCTCGAGCAGCTGGTCGATGTTCGTGCCCTGGATCGCGGAGATGTCGACGAACATGGTGTCGCCGCCGTACTCCTCCGGGATCAGCTCGTACTCGGTGAGCTGACCACGGATCTTGTCCGGGGCGGCGCCCTCCTTGTCCATCTTGTTGACCGCCACCACGACCGGCACATCGGCCGCCTTGGCGTGGTTCAGCGCCTCCACCGTCTGCGGCATGACGCCGTCGTCGGCGGCAACCACCAGCACCGCGATGTCGGTGACCTTCGCACCACGGGCACGCATGGCGGTGAACGCCTCGTGACCGGGGGTGTCGATGAAGGTCAGGCCGCGCTCCTGGCCGTCGTGCTCCACGTGGACCTGGTAGGCACCGATGTGCTGGGTGATGCCTCCGGCCTCACCCTCGGTGACGTTGGAGTTCCGGACGGCGTCCAGCAGACGGGTCTTACCGTGGTCGACGTGACCCATGACGGTGACCACCGCGGGGCGGGCCTCCAGGTCGTCCTCGTCCTCGGCCTCGGCCTCGGCCGCCAGGTCGATGTCGAAGGACTCGAGCAGCTCACGGTCCTCGTCCTCGGGCGAGACGATCTGGACCTTGTAGCCCAGCTCCTCGCCGAGCAGCTGGAAGGTCTCCTCGTCCAGGGACTGGTTGGCAGTGGCCATCTCGCCGAGCTTCATCAGCACCGTGACCAGTGCTGCCGGCTCGGCGTTGATCTTCTCCGCGAAGTCGGCCAGGGAGGAGCCGCGACGCAGCCGCAGGATCGTGGTGCCGTCGCCCTTGGGGACGCGGACGCCGCCGATCTCACGGGTCTGGCGCTGCTCCATCTCCTGGCGCTTGGCGCGCTTCGACTTCCGGGACTTCGAACGGGACGGACCGCCGCGCCCGAAGGCGCCCGCCGTGCCGCCGCGTCCACGTCCACCACGACCCCGCGGCGGACCGCCGGCGGGAGCACCAGGACGGCCGGGACCGCCGCCGGGCCCGCCACGACCTCCTGCCGGAGCAGGGGTCTGGCCGGGCATCATGGACGGCTTCGGACGAGCTCCGCCGCCCTGGGCCGGGCCCGGACGCGGACCGCCGGGACGCGGGCCGCCCTGCGAGGGGGCACCCTGCCGGCCGCGGCCACCGCCGGGACGGGGGCCGCCGCCACGCTCGGAGCGCATGCCCTGCTGCGGGGCGAACGGGTTGTTGCCCGGGCGCGGGCCCGGACGAGGACCGGGGCGAGGGCCTCCGGATCCGCCCGGACGCGGAGCCGGACGCTCGCTGCCGCCCATACCCTGCTGCGGGGCGAACGGGTTGTTGCCCGGACGCGGACCCTGACGGGAGCCGCCGGGCTTCGGAGCGCCGGCACCCGGCTTGGCGCCGGGCTTGGGCGCGCCCTTCTGGGGGGCGTCGGTGCCCTGGGCGGGCGCCGAGGGGCCGCCGTCTTCGCGAGGAGCCTTCGGCGCCTGAGCCTGAGGCTCCTGGGCCTGCGGCTCCTGGGCGGCGGGCTTCTGCTCGGCCGGGCCGGGAGCAGGCTTCTGCCCCGGCTTGGGACCGGGCCTGACCGCACCGGGCTTGACCGAGCTGGGGGTCGGCGCAGAACCTGCGCCGGGCTTCGGGGCAGGCTTCGATGAGGCGCCTGCCGGGGACCCGTCCTTCGACGCGGGGGCGCCGGAGCCCTTAGAGGACTCCTTCTTGGCGCCGTCCTTCTTCGCGCCGGGGAACGCCGCGCGGAGCTTCTTGGCCACCGGGGGTTCCACCGTGGATGACGGGGACTTCACAAATTCGCCCATCTCCTGCAACTTGGCAAGAGCATCTTTGGACGTGATGCCGAGCTCCTTGGCGAGCTCGTGTACGCGGGCCTTGGCCACATTACTCCTTGTCTGGCCCGCACAGTGCCCCGCCGAGATCAGCGGGGCTGATGTCAGCGGTTCACCGGACGGAGCCGTCGAACGTTCTGAGATTCATGACGGAGTCACTCAGGGATGTCTTCACTGGGCACTCATCCGTCGGTGCTCATCGGGTGTCCATCTCTTTCCAACCCGCTTTCATCTGGTGTGTGCTGGGACATCGTCAGCTTCGGCGTCTCGACCGCGCGGCGGCCTCGACGTCGTCGAAGCTGAGGGACTCGACGCTGACAGGTCGGCGGAACGCCCTCGAGAAGGCCTTCCGCCGCACTGCTGTGTCGAAGCATTCCTGCTCCGGATGGATCCACGCCCCGCGGCCGGGCATCCGACCTGCGGCGTCGACCACCACGCGTCCAGGCTGTGAAGCCTCACGGCGCCGACCGGGCGACCGGTCGACATCGGGCTCCGCGGCCTCGGGCGCCAGCGCGAGTCTCACGACGTCTCCCTGCTCAACCCGTCGGCGACAGCCGACGCAGGTGCGGACAGGGACCATGACAGTCTACCCCCTCAAGGTGGTCACTGGAGAATCATCCTGCGACACGTCCCCCACGGGCGGCGCCGGTCACCGTCATGGCGGCGGTCCACCGGTGGGTCAGGGGACGCGGCGACTCCTCAGTCGTGATGGGTCAGGGGGCGTCCGGCGCAGCAGGGGCCGCCGGCGTGTTGGGGGCGGCGTCGGAGGCGATGTCGATCCGCCAGCCGGTCAGCTTCGCGGCCAGGCGGGCGTTCTGCCCCTCCTTGCCGATGGCCAGCGACAGCTGAGAGTCCGGGACGATCACGCGGGCGGAGCGGGCGTTCTCGTCCAGGATCGTCACGGAGGTGACCTTCGACGGCGACAGCGCGTGGGCGATGAACTCCGCCGGGTCGTCGCTGTGATCGATGATGTCGATCTTCTCCTCGTTGAGCTCCGTGGTCACCGCCCGGACCCGCGAGCCCATCGACCCGATGCAGGCGCCCTTGGCGTTGATGCCGGGCTGCGTGCTGCGCACTGCGATCTTGGTGCGGTGGCCGGCTTCCCGAGCGATCGCCGTGATCTCCACTGTGCCGTCGGCGATCTCCGGCACCTCATGCTCGAAGAGCTTCTTCACCAGGCCCGGGTGCGAGCGGGACAGCGTGATCGAGGGACCCTTGAGCCCCCGGTGGACGTCGACCACGAAGGCACGAAGCCGCGAACCGTGCGAGTACACCTCGCCGGGGACATGCTCCTGCGGGGGCAGCACCGCCTCGACCGAGCCCAGGTCCACCTGCACCATATGGGGGTTCCGCCCCTGCTGGACGATGCCGGAGATCAGCTCGCCCTCGCGGCCCTTGAACTCGCCGAGGACCTGATCGTCCTCGGCGTCCCGGATGCGCTGCATGATGACCTGGCGGGCTGTGGAGGCGGCGATGCGGCCGAAGTTCTTGGGAGTGTCATCGAACTCGCCCAGGACAGTGCCGTCCTCGTCGAACTCCTTGGCCCAGACGGTCACATGACCGGTGGACTGATCGATCTCGGCCCGGGCGTGCTTCAGGGCGCCCGGAGACTTGTGGTATGCCAGCACGAGTGCCTGCTCGATGGCCGGTATCAGCTTCTCGAGGGGAATGTCACGCTCTTTGACGAGCATGCGCAGGGCGCTCATATCGATATCCACTTGTTCCTCCAGTTCGCCCGGACATCTCTGGCCCGGTCCGATCGTTCTGTGCTCCGTCGCTGGTCATCCGACCGGGGGTCCGGTCGGCTCATCGCTCGGTATGGTCACTCCGTGTGGGAAAACTCTACCTGCACCCGGGCGCGGCTGATGGCATCGAAGGGAAGCTCCACCGGCTCGCTGTACTTCACCGGCATCCCCTTCTTCGGCGCCGGCCGCTGCTCGGCGACCACCACGCCGTCGTCGGTGACCTCCTGAAGACGGGCCAGCATGTCCGGCTGTCCCTCCCGCTCCAGCTCCAGCAGCCGGCCGATGTTGCGGGCGAAATGCCGCGGCTCGGTCAGCGGACGGGTAGCCCCGGGCGTGGAGACCTCCAGCTCGTAGGAGGTGAGGTCCTCCAGCGCCTCCGCCTCGTCCAGCGCCGCGGAGATCGCTTCGGAGACGGCGGCCACGGAGTCCAGGTCGACCTGCTCGGTCCCGGTGGCGTAGTCGACGACCACCCGTACCGTGGCGGTGGCCCCGTCGACCAGCTCCACTTCCTCCAGGAGCAGGCCCTGCGCAGCGACGATCGGCTCGATCACGGGGAGCAGCTCCGCGGCGCGGGGGTCGCGGGCCTTCTCCCCCTCACGGGGTCGGCGAGGGGCGGCCATGGTGTCTACCTCCGACATCGGGTGCTGGTGCGCCTCGATTGTATCGGTGCAGGACGCAGCGGCCGGGGCCCACAGTCCGCCTCACCCAGTCATGATGATCACACCCGCGCGCTGCGGTTTGTCCCCGTCGTCTTCGTCTGTCCCCTCCCGATTCGACGAGGACAGACGAAGACGACGGGGACTAACCGCAGGTGTTTTCCACAGATGCGCTGCTCGCACCCCATGGAGCATCGTCAGCGGTGACAGTTGAGTCATGAACGCTGCAGACCCGCCGACCAGCCATCCCCTCATCCACGCAGCAGATGCCGACGACGCCGCACTGGCCTCCCAGCGACTCAGCCGGGCTGTCGAGTCCGCCGAGCTCCTGCGGCTGCGCCGCGGCGTGTACGTGGACCCCGCCACCTGGCTGAGGTCCGCACCCTGGGACAGACATCTTCTGGCCACGGCTGCCACACACCTGGCCGACGACGGCGCCGTCTTCCGCCGCGAGACCGCCCTGGCGGTCCACGGCGTCCACCAGCTGCGCTCCCCCGAAGCCGTCCATGTGAGGACCTGGCGCCGGCAGGAGGCAGGCACACAGCGCCATCCGCCCATGACCGGCTCAGCCGCTCCCGCACGCGTCGACGCCGTGCTGCGCTCGACGCCGGGGCCCCACCGCGGTGTGCGACGCCGCGACACCGGCCCCGCGGACCTGCAGGGCGTGCCAGCGAAGAAGGTCTTCGCCTTCAGCACCATGCGTCGGCTTGCTCAGCGTGGACGCGTCCCGGACCCGGTGCGGCACGCGATGCCGGGGATCGACGAGCACACGCTGGACACGCTCTTCCCGAGGGTCGAGCCCCTGGGACTGGTCCTGGCTGACACGGTGTCACGCATGGACTCCACCTCGGCCGCCGTCGTCGTGGACTCTGTGCGCTCAGGGCGCTGCACCGGGGGCCACCTGTGGACCCGTGAGGACATGGAGCGGTGGCTGGCGATGATCCCCAGCAAGCGCGGGATGCTGCGTTGGGAGCAGGCCTGGGACCGCTCCGCCGCGGGCGCGGAGTCTGTCGGAGAGTCCCTGCTCCGGTTGCGGGCTGAGCAGCTCGGATTCGAGGTCCCGGAGACCCAGGTGGAGTTCGCCCTGCCCGATGGCCGTGTGGCTCGCGTGGACGCGTACTGGCGATCGGTGGGGATCGTCGGAGAGTTCGATGGCTGGACGAAGTACACGCGCAACGGGGTCCTCCAGGGGAGGGACGTCTCCGAGGTCGTCTATGGAGAGAAGGTGAGGGAGGACGGGCTTCGCGCGCTCGGACTGGGAGTCGCCCGGTTCACCTGGCAGGACGTGCAGTCGCTGAATCGGCTCAGCCGGAAGCTCAGCACAGCCGGGGTCCCCCGCGTCTGAGGCGGATTGTCCCCGTCGTCTTCGTCTGTCCCCCTCGACTTGGACGGGGACAGACGAAGACGACGGGGACAAACGGGAGGAGGAGCCGCTCAGCCGAACCAGGTGAGGATGAGGTCCCAGCTGAGATTCGCCACCAGCGCGAAGACCACGACCAGGAACACCACACGCACGAACCGCGACCCCTTGGCGATCGCCATCCGCGCGCCGGTGTATCCGCCGAGCATGTTCGCCACGCCCAGCAGCAGTCCGATCGCGATCAGCGCGTGGCCGGCGGGTCCGAAGTACAGCAGCGCGCCGAGGTTCGTGGCCGCGTTGACGATCTTGGCGTGCGCCGAGGCGTTGAGGAAGCTGTACCCGAGCACGGTGACCAACCCGATGATCAGGAACGTGCCCGTCCCCGGGCCCAGCACACCGTCATAGAAGCCCACCAGCAGGCCGATCAGCACCGCCCGGGAGACGTGCCCGAGCCCCACATGGCGCAGCTTCTCCAGCTGGCCCACGTTCGGCTTGGCCGCCGTGAAGATGCCCACGGCCAACAGCGCCAGCACGATCAGCGGCAGGATCACCGCCTCCGGAAGCCACGCGGCCACCATCGCCCCGCCGAAGCTCGCGCACAGGGCCGCGAACGCCGTCGGCCCGGCCGTGGTCAGGCTGGGTTTCACGCGGCGGATGTAAGTGATCGCCGAGGTGGTGGTGCCGAAGATCGACCCCAGCTTGTTGGTGGCCAGCGCCTGCACCGGGGTGATGCCCGGCACCGTGAGCAGCACGGGCAGCTGCAGCAGCCCACCGCCGCCGACGACGGCGTCCACCCACCCGGCGGCGAAGCCCACCACCACCAGCAGCAGGATCGTCAGCGGCGAGATCTCGGCGAATGAACCGAGAACGACCTCCACGTGCGCCGGCCGTCAGCGCAGCGAGGAGACACGCTCGACGACGGCCGTGACGGCGTCGTCGACCGGCACCTGCTCGGCCTGTCCGGAGCGGCGGTCCTTCAGCTCGATCGTCCCCTCGGCCAGGCCGCGGCCGACCACCACGATGGTGGGCACACCGACCAGCTCGGCGTCGGAGAACTTCACACCCGGCGAGACCTTGGGCCGGTCGTCGAACATCACGGACACACCCTGGGCCTCCAGCGAGGCCACCAGGGTCTCGGCGGCCTCAGCGATGGCCGGATCCTTGCCGGTGGCCACCACATGAACGTCGGCCGGAGCCACGGAGCCGGGCCACACCAGGCCCCGCTCGTCGTTGTTGGCCTCGGCGATCGCGGCCAGCACACGGGTGACGCCGAAGCCGTAGGAGCCCATGGTGACCGTGGAGAGCTTGCCGTTGACGTCCAAGACCTGCAGCCCCAGAGCCTCGGCGTAGCGCTTCCCCAGGTGGAAGATGTGCCCCAGCTCGATGCCGCGGCGGGTGCGCAGCAGCCCGGAACCGTCCGGAGCGGGGTCACCCTCCTGGACCACCACAGACTCGATGACGCCGTCCCAGGTGAAGTCCCGCCCGGCGACGAGACCGAAGACGTGCTGGTCCCGGTGGTTCGCTCCGGTGATCCATCTGGTGCCCGGCACCACGCGCGGGTCCACCAGGTACGGGATGCCGCTGGCGGCCTCCTCGCCGAGCACCTGCTTCTCCAGCTCCAGGCCGGGCCCGATGTACCCGCGGACCAGCAGGGGGTGGGCCTCCAGGTCCTCCGCGGTGGCCGCCTCCACGGTGACCTCACCGGCCGCACCGAGATGCTCGCCGACGGTGGCCTCCACGCGCTTGAGGTCCACATCGCGGTCACCGGGCACGGCGATCACCGCCACGCGCCGCTCCCCGTCGGGCATGACGACGGCGATGACCACGTTCTTCAGCGTGTCCGCCGCCGTCCAGGGCCGGTCGGCGCGCGGGTGGTCGGCGTTCGCCGCAGCCACCAGCGTCTCGATCGTGTCGGTGCCCGGCGTGTGGTGCACCTCGGCCGGGGGCAGGCCGTCGACGGAGATCTCCTGCGGGGGCACCGTGGTGACGGCCTCCACGTTGGCGCGGTAGCCGCCGTCGGACTCCACGAAGGTGTCTTCGCCGATCTCACAGGGGAAGAGGAACTCCTCGCTGGCGGAGCCGCCCATGGCCCCGGAGACGGCGTCCACCGGGACCACGTCCAGCCCCAGGCGCTCGAAGATCCGCAGGTAGGCGGCCCGGTGCGCGTCATAGGCTGCTCGCTGGTCCTCCTCCTCGAGGCAGAAGGAGTAGGAGTCCTTCATGATGAACTCGCGGCCACGCAGCAGCCCGGCCCGAGGGCGGGCCTCATCCCGGTACTTGGTCTGGATCTGGTACAGCGAGACCGGCAGGTCCTTGTAGGAGGTGTAGAGGTCCTTCACCAGCAGGGTGAAGATCTCCTCATGGGTGGGGGCCAGCAGGTAGTCCGCGTCCTTGCGGTCCTGCAGCCGAAAGATGTTGTCCCCGTAGTCCTCCCAGCGACCGGTGGCCTCATAGGGCTCCTTGGGCAGCAGTGCGGGCAGGTGGATCTCCTGGGCCCCGATCCGGTCCATCTCCTCCCGGACGATGGCCTCCAGCTTGCGCAGCACCATGATCCCCAGCGGCAGCCACGAGTAGACCCCGGGCGCGGCACGGCGGATGTAGCCGGCGCGCACCAGCAGCCGGTGGCTGGCCACCTCGGCGTCCGCGGGGTTGTCACGCAGAGTGCGGAGGAACAGATTCGACAGTCTCAGGGGCACGGTGAACTCAATTCCAGATCGTCGGGACTGCTGCCGAGAGGGAAGTCTACTAGGGCCCACCGTCAGTCCTGACCGTCAGGAGTCCTAGTCAGCGGAGTCCTCGTCAGCATCGGCGTCGGCGGCGTCGTCGGCACCCTCATCCGAGTCCTCGCCGTCGGAGTCCTCCTCACCCTCGCCGTCGGAGTCCTCCTCACCCTCGCCGTCGCCGTCGGTGTCCTCCTCATCCTCCTCCAGCGACAGGTCGTCGCCGGTCAGCTCCGAGAGCACCGCGGCCGCCTGCTCCTGAAGGTCTTCCACCAGATCCTCGACGTCGTCGTCCTCCGGTTCCTCATTCGGGGCTTCGGCCACGAGGACGATCTGCGAACCCTGGCGCAGCGCGACTGCGACCAGGTGGGTGCTCTCGTCTCCGACCGTCATCTCCTGGGTCAGTCCCAGCCCGGCGTCTGCGGCGGTGCCCACCGAGAGGAGCTCCAGCGCCACCTCCGTGGAGGGGGACTCGTCGCCGCCGACGTCACGGGTGACGGTGTAGGACTCGCACAGCTGCAGGCCGTCCTCCTCGCCCGCCAGGTAGGCGTCGGCAGAGCGCCAGTCCGTGAAGGAGTACACGGTGACCTCCCGCGCGCCGTCTGCCCCGTCGCTGTCAGAGTCGCCGTCCGTGTCGCTGTCAGAGTCGCCGTCCGTGTCGCCGTCAGAGTCACCGTCCGTGTCGCCGTCGGAGTCGCCTGACTCGCCGTCGTCCTGCTGGATCGCATGGGCCATCAGCGCACCGTCGGGCAGCGGGCTGGCGGACTCCACCACATACTGCTTGCACTCCTGAGGATTCACCCGGAGCCGCTGCAGCTCCGTCTCCAGGTCACGCAGCCCCGGCAGCACATCGTCGGTGTCCGTGATGCTCGCCCCGGAGAACTCGCTCTCGAGCGCCTCCCGCATCTCCTCATGGGAGAGCTGACTGCCCTCGGGCTCCGGAGCGCTCAGCTGCTGGGCACCACCCGGATCCCCGATGGCCCCTCCCCCGCCGCCGGAGTCCCGGACCGCGACGTCGTCCGCGCACCCGGTCAGCACCAGCGCCCCACCCACGGCCAGAACCGGGATGACACGACGGCGGCGGCCTGGGGCTGACTGGGACATCTCAGGGGCTCCTCGCAGGGACGGCGGACGGCTCGGCAGAACGCTGCGGGGCCCGATCGGCCCTCGCTCGCAGGACTCCGTGTCCAGTATGGGCCCCGCCGCTGGGCGCCACCTGACCCGACGCGCGGACGGGCCGCGTGTCAGCCGAAGCTCACACGCGGCCCGTCGTCGCCCGCTCCCTCAGGCGGTGGCGACGTCCAGCTGCACCACCGCCCAGGACAGCGGCGGCAGCGTCGCCCGCAGCGCGCCGTCCTCCAGCCCCACCTCACGCAGGGGGGTCAGCCCGACGGCGTTCTGGTCGTTCAGCACATTGGCGGCCTTGCGGTCACGGCCCTCCGGGATGCTCAGCACCTCGGCTGAGACCACCGCCGTGGCATCCAGCCCGTGCAGGTCCAGGGTGAGGTCGTTGGTCTCCTCCAGCGAGCGGTTGGCCACGAACAGCGAGAGCTTGCCGGTGGTCTCGTCCCAGGTGGCGGCGGCGTCGACGACGTCGACGTCACCGAACCTCGCCGTGGAGACCTGGTCGGCGTCCACCGCCAGGCGCAGGATCTGTCCACGAGCCATCGCGGCGATCCGGGCGAAGGGCCAGAAGATCGACTGCCGCCAGGCCGGGCCGTCCTGCTCGGCCAGGATCGGGGCGATCACGTTGACCAGCTGCGCCTGGTTGGCGATGCGCACCCGGTCACCGTGGCGCAGCAGCGAGTGCATCAGGGTGCCGACCACCACGGCGTCGGTGACGTTGTAGGAGTCCTCGATCAGCCGCGGGTGCTGCTGCCAGTCCTTCGCTACGTTGTGCGGCTGGTCCTCGGTGTCCAGGCCCCGCTGGTACCAGACGTTCCACTCGTCGAAGGAGATGTCGACCTGCTTGCTGTGCTTGCCGGCGGCCTTGACGGCGTCGATGGTGGAGACCACGCCGTCGATGAAGGCGTCCATGTCCACGGCCTCGGCCAGGAAGGACGCGGCGTCGCCGTCGTGCTCCTGGTAGTAGGCGTGCATGGAGATGTAGTCGACCTCCTCGTAGGCGTGGGAGAGCACCGTGTGCTCCCAGGACCCGAAGGTGGGCATCCCCCGGTTCGAGGAGCCGACGGCGACCAGCTCCAGCGTGGGATCCACCAGCTTCATGGCCTTGGCGGTCTCCTGGGCCAGCCGGCCGTACTCGTCGGCCGTCTTGTGGCCGATCTGCCAGGGGCCGTCGAGCTCGTTGCCCAGGCACCACAGCTTGATGTCGAAGGGATCCTGCGTGGTGCCGGTGGCCGCGCCGTTCTTCCGGCGCAGGTCCGACCAGTAGGTGCCGCCGGGGTGGTTGGCGTACTCCACCAGGGCGCGGGCCTCCTCCACCCCGCGGGTGCCGAGGTTGACCGCCTCCATGACCTCGACACCGGCCTCCCGGGCCCAGTCGACGAACTCGTGCAGGCCGAAGGCGTTGGTCTCGATGGTGTGCCAGGCGCCGTCGATGCGCACCGGTCGATCCTCCACCGGGCCGACGCCGTCCTCCCACAGGTAGCCGGAGACGAAGTTCCCGCCGGGGTACCGGACCACAGTGGGGCCCAGCTCCTTGACCAGGGCCATGACGTCCTGGCGGAAGCCGCGCTGGTCAGCCTGCGGGTGGCCGGGTTCGTAGATGCCGGTGTACACGCACCGACCCATGTGCTCCACAAAGGATCCGAAGAGCCGGTGGGGGACATCCGCGACGGTGAAGGCGCGGTCGACGGTCAGATGGGCCTTGGACATGAGTCTCCTGTTCTTAAAGGGTGAGGGGATGTCTGGAGAGAGCTGGGCGCCCGGCGGCACCGCCGTACGACGGCGCCGCCGGGGTGGGGAGGTCACTTCCCGCCGAAGCCGGTGGTGGCCACACCCTGGACGATCTGGCGCTGGAAGAAGAGGAACACCACGATCAGCGGCAGCGCGGCCAGCACGGCCTGGGCCATCACCTGGGCATAGGCGACGCCGTAGGCGCTGATCACGGTCTGCAGTCCGACCGGCAGCGTCATCAGCAGCGTGTCGTTGATGATGATGAACGGCCACAGGAAGTTGTTCCACGCTTGGATGAAGACGAAGATCGACACCGCTCCGAGGATCGGCTTGGACAGCGGCAGCACCACCGACCAGAAGACCCGCAGCCGTCCGGCGCCGTCCACCCGGGCGGCGTCCTCCAGCTCGATGGGCACTGCGTCGAAGAACTTCTTCAGGATGAACACGATCGGCGCCATGACCACCTGCGGCAGGATCAGACCCCAGTAGGTGTCGACCATGTTGAACGCCAGCATCTGGTAGTACAGCGGGATGATCAGCACCTGCGGCGGCACGATGATCGACGCGATGACGGCGAAGAACACGGTGGCCCGGCCGCGGAACTGCATCCGGGAGAACGCGTAGGCGGCCAGCGCGGAGATCGCCACGGTGAGGAAGGTGATCACCGCCGAGGTCCAGAAGCTGTTCCACGCCCAGATGTAGACGTTGCCCTCGGAGAGGACCGTGTCGAAGGCCGCGAAGGAGATGCCCTCCGAGCCGATGAGCGTCAGCCGACCGGAGGCGGCGTCGGTCTCGGTCTTCAACGAGGTGGCCACGGCCCACACGAAGGGCAGGAGCCAGACCAGAGCCATCACGGTCAGGGCGATGAAGGCCAGGATGCGGGCCGGTGTGAAGGGCCCCTCCCCCGGCTTGTAGCTGCGCTTGACGCTCCCGATCTGCGGGAGTGCTGCCGTGGTGGTCATCGCTGCCCCTTCCTGCGGTTGAGGATGCCCATCTGGATCACGCCGACCACGACGATCAGGGCGAAGAACACGTACGAGATGGACGCGGCATAGCCGAAGCGGTAGCCGACGAAGCCGGCCTCGAAGATGTACTGCACGATGGGCCGCGAGGTGTCCGAGGAGATCCCGCCGAGCATCTGGTAGGCCTGGTCGAAGAGCTTCAGCGAGGCCAGGATCTGCAGGATGAAGATCACCCCGGTCACGGGCAGCAGCTGCGGAATCGTGATCGACCACAGCTGGCGCCAGCGGCCGGCGCCGTCCACCGCCGCGGCCTCGTACTGGCTCTCCGGGATGTTCTGCAGTGCGGCCAGGTAGAGCAGGAAGTTGAAGCCGACCGTCCACCACACGGTGGCGATGGTGATGGAGATCAGGTCCAGGTGCGGGGTCTGCAGCCAGGCCAGCGGCTCCAGTCCGACGGCGGAGAGCACCGCGTTGGCCGCGCCGATCTCCGGGTTGAAGATCCACGCCCAGATCTGTGAGATCACGGTGGAGGCCAGCAGGAACGGCATGAAGAAGGAGAGTCGCCACAGCCACTGCCCCGGCAGGCCGGTGTTGACCAGCAGGGCCATGACCATCGCGAAAAGCACCAGGGGCACAGTGGAGATGATCGTGAACCACACGGTGTTGCGGATCGCGCCCCACATCGTGGAGTCGGCGAAGGCCTCGGCGTAGTTGTCCAGGCCCACGAAGTTCCCGCCCGAACCGGCCAGCGACTGGTCGGTGAAGCTCAGCCAGGCGCCGTGGAGCATCGGCCAGACGACGAACATCAGGAACGCGATCATGAAGGGGGCCAGAAAGGCCCAGGCCACCAGGCGCTCCTTCCGGCGTGCGGCCCGTTCGCCGACCTGGGCGATGCCGGTGCCGGGCGGTGCCTTCTCGTCGAGGCGGTCGGTCTTCTCGGTGGTGGTCATTCGGATGTCGCTCATACCTGCTCAGCCCCCTCCGGGTCCACGGGGTTGGGATTGGACAGGATCGAGTTCACGTAGGAACGGAACTGGTCCAGGGCGTCCTCGAAGCCGTCTCCGGCGGTCATCGCGCGCTGGAACATCTGCCCCAGCTCGTTGACGAAGTTCGACCCGGATCCGGTGAACCAGGCGGTGGGGTCGTAGACGATGTGGTCGGCGGCGTCCGCGTAGTTGGCCTGCGGCAGCAGCTCCTGATACTCCGGGCTGTCCACCACGGGCAGATAGGCGGCGATATGGCCGGCGGTCGCCCAGTTCACGGAGTCTTTGAGCAGCTGGGCGACGAACTCGTAGGTATGCTCGCGAGCCTGAGGGTCCGGGCTGAGCTGGTGCGGCAGCACGAAGGAATGCGAGTCCGCGTAGGTGATGGGCTCGCCGAAGATCGGCGGAATCATGTCCATGTCCACCGGGATGCCGGCGTTCTGCATCGTGGGCAGCTCCCAGACGCCGCTGAAGAACAGCCCGGTGCTGCCGGAGGAGAACTCCGCGACGGCGGAGTCGTAGTTGCCGCGGCTGGAGGCGATGGCCCCGTCGACCAAACGGCTCATGTACTCCAGGGAGCTGAGGAAGGCGTCATCGTCGATGACGGCTTCGCCTCCGTCGGGGAACTCCATGGTGACCCCGTGCTGGGCGTAGAAGGTGTAGAAGAGTCGCCAGATCTGCGGAGCGTCACCCAGGAATCCGTAGGACAGCGCGTTGCCGCCGGTCACTCCTCCGATCTCCTCACACAGGGAGATGAACTCGTCCGGGGACTGCGGGACGCTCAGGCGTCCGTCGCCTTCGAGGACGCCTGCCTCCTGGCAGATGTCGCGGTTGAACATCATCAGGAACGGATGGGCATCGAGCGGCACGCTGTAGAGCTCGCCGCCCACGAGGCTGTTCTCCCACATGGGGCCCGTGAAGGTGGACTCGTCGACGCCGAGCTCGGCGAGCTGTCCCTCGTCCCACGGGTCCAGGAGGCCGCCCGGCACATAGCCGGGCACCCGCGTGGAGTGCATGATGGCGACCTCCGGGGCCCGGCCGCCCGCGCCGGCCATGGCCAGCTTCGTGTAGTACGGGGTGCCCCAGGCCAGCACGGTGGGGCGGACGAAGAAGTCGTCCTGGGAGTCGTTGATGCCGTCCAGCAGCTCGGCCATGGTGATGCCGTCGCCGCCGCTGAGCAGATGCCAGAACTGCAGGGTGGTCCGGTCAGCGGGCCCGACGTTGGGCGCGCATCCGGCCAGCGCGGCAGCTCCTGCGCCGGCGAGCGCGCCGCCGAGGAGCTGCCTCCTGCTGAGGATGGGTCGTCTCATAGATGCTCATTCCTTGGTCGGGACCATGGGGTCCGCAGGTGCGCCCCCATCATCTTTACATCGATGTAATTCTGCCTCGGAGAACCCAGCCCCTTCCTTCCACGCTCGGCCGAGCGTGATCGAAGACAGGAATTCCATCGATGGAACTACGCCTCAGAGAATCTCCCTGTGGCGCACATCACGATGGGCACCATGCTACTGGAGACCTGACGCCCGTCAAGGCGAGCCCGTCGGGACATACCCCGCGGGGGTGCCCTGGGTGGACTCGCGGAGCACCAGCCGGTGCGGGATCACCACCGCCTGAGAGGGGCCATCGTCGCGCCGCCCCACCCGTTCCTCGAACCGCGCTGAGAGCAGGTCCAGGGCGGCACTGACGTAGTCGGTCCGGGTGAAGGCCACGGTGGTCAGCGGCGGCAGGGTGAACGCCGCATGCTCCACGTCGTCGAAGCCGGTGACCAGCACGTCCTCGGGCACACGGAGCCCCGCCCGGTGCAAGGCGTGCAGCGCACCGAAGGCCAACGTGTCGGTGAAGGCGACGACGGCGTCGAAGGGCACCTGCCGGGCCAGCAGCTCCTCCACAGCTGCCGCGGCCCCGCCGATGGTCCACTGCTCCACGTCCACCTGCAGCTGGGGGTCCGCCTCCAGGCCGGCATCGCGCAGAGCGTCCAGGTATCCCAGCAGGCGCAGACCGGCGGTGGCCTTGCCGTCCTGCCCGCGCACCGCGCCGCCCAGCGCAGCGATGCGACGCGCCCCGCGGGACAGCACATGCTCGGTGATCTCCCGGGAGGCGACGCGGCTGTCCACGTACACCCGATCAGCGCGATGCTGCTCCACCTCGCCGATGAGCACCACGGGCGGCAGATGGTCCACCCGTTCGATCACCGAATCCTCCAGACGGACCGGGTTGAGGATGAGCCCGTCGATCAGGTGGGTGCGCGCCCGGGAGACCAGGTCATGCTCCCGCTCCGGCTCGGCCGCGGTCTCCTCGAACTGCACGGCCAGACCCCGCTCATGGGCCTGCTCCACGATCGTGTGGGCGAGGTCGGCAGAGAAGGCCGTGGCGAGATCCGGAAGCGCCACCCCGATGATGCCGGTGCGCCCGTTGCGCAGCCCGCGGGCGCTCAGGTTCGGGACGAAGTCCAGCTCATCCATGGCCGCCTGCACCCGCTCCCGGGTCCCCTCCCGGACGGCCACCGCGCCAGTGAGCACGTTGGAGACGGTCTTCGGGGAGACTCCGGCGAGCTGGGCGACGTCCTTCATGGTGGCGCGCGTTCGAGGGTGAGGCATGGCTCCAGCCTACGCATCACCACCCGGGCGCGGATCGACCCGGGCCGTGTCGAGGAGACCGGCCTGTCAGAACAGGACCGTGGCGAAAGTGCCCACCTGGCGGAACCCGACGCGCAGATACGCTCGAAGGGCCGCGGTGTTGTAGCTGTTGACGTACAGGCTCACCGTCGGCGCCAGGGTGAGGGCATGGGAGACGACGGCGGCCATGCCGGTGGCCGCCAGGCCGCGCCCCCGGTGGTCCGGCCGCACCCAGACCCCCTGGATCTGCACGACGTCGTCGGTGACCGCCCCGTACTCAGCCTTGAAAATGACCTCTCCGGTGGCAGGATCCGTGAACACCTGCGAATGCCCTGCCAGGATCAGGGCGCGGATCCGCTCGCGGTACTGGGCCGAGCCCTGAGCATAGGGAGAGAAGCCCAGTTCCTCGGTGAACATGGCCGCACAGGCGGGCTCCACCTGGGGATAGTCCTCCACGGTGGCGGTCCGCACCCCGGGCAGGGGCTCCACCGTCGAGGACTGGGTGATCGTCAGCAGCGGCTGGTCGGCACGGACGTCGCGAGGACTGAGCCACCCGACGGCGTCATAGAGCTCCAGCACGGCCTCGGCGGGGCCATAGATGGATGAGACCCGGCGCCGCATGGCCCCCACCGCCAGGCCGAACAGCTCCGCCTGGGCGAGGTCGGCGCCGACCGGATTGATGTTGGACCCCACCCAGCAGGCGGCCGCGAGCTCCTTCCGGGTGACGGTGCCCCCGACGGCCGGACCCTCCTGTCCGGGCGGCCGCGTCGTCTCCGGGGGCGCGTCGATGCCCAGGAAGACCGCACCGTTGCGCCCCTTCCCCGGCCCGGCGCCGCCGCGGGCGGCGAGCGTGGTGATCACCGAGACGTTGGAGACGGGATCCGCCGCCATGAGTCGGCGCAACGCCGGGGTGTCTCCGGCGTCGAGCACACGGACGACCCCGCCGGTGGCCCGGTGGATCCGGCCGGCGAGGGTGTTAGCTGACGGAGACCACAGGGGCACCCGTTGCCTGAGCATCTCCATCGGTGTCCAGATCCATCTCTTCAGCGAGGCGGTTGGCCTCTGCGATCAGCGTCTCGACGATCTGGTCCTCCGGCACGGTCTTGATGACCTCACCCTTGACGAAGATCTGTCCCTTGCCGTTGCCGGAGGCCACACCGAGGTCGGCGTCGCGCGCCTCCCCCGGCCCGTTGACCACGCAGCCCATGACGGCCACGCGCAGCGGGACCTCCATGCCCTCCAACCCTGCGGTGACCTCGTCCGCCAACGTGTAGACGTCCACCTGCGCGCGTCCGCAGGACGGGCAGGAGACGATCTCCAGCTTCCGGGGCCTCAGGTTCAGCGACTCCAGGATCTGGCTGCCCACCTTGACCTCCTCGGCCGGCGGAGCGGACAGCGAGACACGGATGGTGTCACCGATGCCCTTGGCCAGCAGGGCGCCGAAGGCCGTCGCCGACTTGATGGTGCCCTGGAAGGCCGGCCCGGCCTCGGTCACGCCCAGATGCAGCGGCCAGTCGCCACGCTCGGCGAGCATCTCGTAGGCCTGGACCATGATCACCGGGTCGTGGTGCTTCACGGAGATCTTGAAGTCGTGGAAGTCATGCTCCTCGAACAGCGAGGCCTCCCAGACCGCCGACTCCACCAGCGCTTCAGGGGTGGCCTTTCCGTACTTGTCCATGAGCCGCTTGTCCAGGGACCCGGCGTTGACGCCGATGCGCAACGAGGTGCCGTGGTCCTTGGCCGCCTTGGCGATCTCGCCGACCTTGTCGTCGAACTTCCGGATGTTGCCGGGGTTCACGCGGACCGCACCGCAGCCGGCCTCGATCGCGGCGAACACGTACTTGGGCTGGAAATGGATGTCCGCGATCACCGGGATCTGCGACTTCATCGCGATGATCGGCAGCGCCTCGGCGTCCTTGTCCGTGGGGCAGGCCACACGCACGATGTCGCAGCCCGAGGCGGTCAGCTCGGCGATCTGCTGCAGGGTGGCGTTGATGTCGTGCGTCTTGGTGGTGGTCATCGACTGCACGGAGATCTGATGATCACTGCCGACGCCGACGCTGCCGACCTGGAAGTTCCGCGTCTTCCGGCGCGGAGCCAGGACGGGCGGAGGGGCGGACGGCATGCCGAGGTTGATGGCGGTCACGGACTCTCCTGGGGTGTTGACTGTGCTCGCGGGGAGGTTGTCCCGGCTGCTCCCATGGTACGCCGCCGAGCTGACGAGCTCCCATTCCTGGCCGCAGGGGTGGCCAGGCTCACCGTGTTCGGGTCGAGCCCGACCGCCCCTTCACGCTGACCGCCCCTGCACGCTGACCGGCACGGCTGCCCTGCCCGTTCGCCTACTGATTCGAGAAGGCGGCGTCGAAAGAGGCCTCAGGACGCTTCCACAACAGCGAGCGGATCCGCCCCACCGCCTCGGCGGCACCGTGGAGGCGGTCCATGCCGGCGTCCTCCCACTCGATGGAGATCGGTCCGGAGTAGCCGATGTGCTCCAGCGCGCGGAAGGCGTCCTCCCAGGGGACGTCCCCGTGGCCGGTGGAGACGAAGTCCCAGCGGCGGCGCGGGTCACCCCACGGCAGATGGGAGCCCAGGATGCCGTTGCGGCCGTTGGGCGGACGCAGGCGGGTGTCCTTGCAGTCGACGTGGTAGATGCGGTCAGCGAAGTCGGTGATGAACCCGACGGCGTCGATCCCCTGCCAGAACATGTGGGAGGGGTCCCAGTTCAGGCCGAACGCCTCCCGGTGGCCGATCGCCTCCAGCGCTCGGACGGTGGTCCAGTGATCATAGGCGATCTCGGAGGGGTGCACCTCCAGAGCAAACTTCACCCCCTGCTCATCGAAGACGTCCATGATCGGGTTCCAGCGGTCGGCGAAGTCCTGGTAGCCGGCGTCGATCACCTCGGCCGGCACGGGTGGGAACATCGCCACGTACTGCCAGATCTTCGAGCCGGTGAACCCGACGACGACGTCCGCACCGAGCTTGCGGGCCACCCGCGCCGAACGCTTCATGTCCTCCGCGGCACGCTGACGCACGCCTTCAGGGTCGCCGTCGCCCCAGACATAGTCACGCAGGATCGCCTGGTGACGGAAGTCGATGGGGTCGTCGCAGACGGCCTGGCCGCCCAGATGGTGGGAGATCGCCCAAACCTTGAGCCCGTGACGCTCCAGGACCTCCAGGCGCGAGGCCACGTAGTCGTCGTCCTCGTCGGCGCGTTTCAGGTCCAAGTGGTCTCCGCTGGCGGCGATCTCCAGGCCGTCATAGCCCCATTCGGCGGCGCGGGCCGCCAGCTCCTCGAACGGCATGTCGGCCCACTGTCCGGTGAACAGGGTGACGGGATGGGAGGCGTGTTCTGTGGTCATGTCTCTCCTTCTCAGATCCAGGGATCGGGGATTCGATGCGGTCGCTCCGGCGGAGGTCGCTGTGATCACAGGGCAGTGACCGCCTCGCTGACCGGTTCGCCGACCGGTGCGACGTCCACCCAGGCGCCCGACTCCGCGGAGGCCAGCACAGCGTCGATGATCCGGTTGGCCCGGGCACCGTCGGCGAAGGTCGGCAGCCCCGGGAGATGTTCCCCGCCGATGCGGGCGTAGGTGTCCCTCGCGAAGGCCGTGAAGGCGTCCAGGTAGCCCATCGGGTGGCCCGAGGGCACCACGGAGAGCCGCGAGGCGTCCTGACCCATCGTCGCCGGGTCGCGAGAGATCGTCACCGAGCCGTCGGTGCGGCCCAGCCACAGCTCGTCCGGGTGCTCCTGGTCGAAGAACACGCTGCCGTCAGCGCCGGCGAGCTCCAGGGTGAGCTGGTTCTTCCGCCCGGCGTTGACCTGGGAGACCATCAGGCTTCCCAGGGCCCCTCCTGAGAGCTCCACGTTCAGGGCGGCGGCGTCCTCGGTGACCACCTCGACGCCGCCCCGGCGGGGGTGGGCGATCGCGGTGGCCGCGCTGAGCCGGACGATCCGCTCTCCGGAGACGAACTCCAGCAGATCCACCAGGTGGGACCCGATGTCCCCGAAGGCCCGCGAGCGCCCCGATACCTGCGGGTCCACCCGCCAGTTCGACTCGCCGGCGTCCAGCAGCCAGTCCTGAAGATAGGCCCCCCGGACGGTCAGCAGTCGACCGACCCGACCCGACGCCGTCTCCTCCCGGGCCTGCCGGGCCATCGGGTGGAACCGGTAGACGAACGGCACCGAGGCGACCACACCGGCTTCTTCGGCCAGCGAGGCCAGGGCGGCGGCCTCCTCGGCATCGACGGCCAACGGCTTTTCGCAGACCACGTGCCGTCCCGCCTGGAGAGCAGCCCGGACATGCTCGGCGTGGCGGGCGTTCGGCGAGCACACGTGGACGACGTCGCTGCGGGAGATCAGCTCCTCCACACCGGCGACGGGCTCCACCCCCAGCGGCGCGGCCGCCGCCGCGCTGCGCTCCGGCGACGAAGAGGTCAGTCCCACGACCTCGGCGCCGGCCGCGCGGGCGGCGGCGGTGTGGGTACGGGCCATGAACCCGCCCCCGATGATGCCGACTTTCAGGTTCTGCATGGATGTCTCTTCCTTCTGTGGACCACGTCTGTGTCTGTCGTCCGGGCTGCTCAGCCCGGGATGCCGTCGTCGGGGACGGACCTCACTTCACGGCCCCGGCCGAGAGTCCGGTGACCAAGTGCCGCTGGACCAGCATGAAGCCGAGCAGCACGGGCAGGGAGACCACCACGGAGGCGGCCATCAGCTGGTTCCAGAACACGTCGGTCTGAGAGGCGTAGGCCCGCAGCCCGATGGCCAGGGTGCGGGTGTCCGCGTTGGTCATCACCGAGGCGAAGAGCACCTCGCCCCAGGCGGTGATGAAGCAGTACACCGAGACGGCGATGATCCCGGGCCGTGCGACCGGGAGCACCACTCGGATGAGCGCCCCCATGCGTCCGGTGCCGTCGATCATGGCCGCTTCCTCCAGATCCTTCGGGATGGAGGCGAAGAACCCGCTGAGCATCCAGATCGCGAACGGCAGCGAGAACGTCATATAGGTCAGGATCAGCCCCAGATGTGTGCCGTTGAGCTGGATCCCCACGGTGCGCTGGATCTGCGTGAAGATCAGGAACAGCGGCAGCAGGAACAGGATGCCCGGGAACATCTGGGTAGAGAGCACCATCATGGAGAAGGTGCGCGCCCCCTTGAACGGGAATCGGGACAGCGCGTAGGCGGCCAGGACCGCCAGCACCACGGAGCAGATCGTCGCGGTCACCACCACGATCAGGCTGTTGACGAAGTAGTGTGCCAGCGGAACGGTCGACCAGATGTCCAGGTAAGGCTGCAGGGTGACGGTGGTGGGCCACCAGCTGAACATCCCTCGCACATCCTCCAGCGGCTTCACGCTGGTCACCACGACCACATAGAGCGGCAGCACGACGATGGCGGTGAGGAAGGTCAGCCCCACGGCACGCAGGATCTTGAATCCCCGGGTCTCAATCATGGAGTGCCTTCCCCTTCGGCATGACCAGCTTGATGTAGAACGCCGAGGCGATCACCAGGGCCACCAGCAGCAGCACGCTCATCGCACCGCCGACGCCGAAGTTCCAGTAGTTGAACGACTGCTCGTAGATCAGCGGCGAGATCAGGGTCGCCTCCGGCGGTGAGGCCGGACCGAACAGCACATAGGGGATGTTGAACTGGTTGAAGATCCACAGCGAGAGGATCAGCAGCATGACCACATTGGCCTGCCGGATCATCGGCAGGGTGATGGAGGTGAACTGCTTCCACAGGCTCGCCCCGTCCATGGCGGCGGCCTCATAGACCTCGTCCGGGATGTTCTGCAGAGCGGCCAGCAGCATCAGGAACGCGAAGGGCCAGAACTGCCAGACGGTGACGATGACGGTCACCCAGAACGCGTTGCCGCCCAACAGCCAGAACGGTCCGGAGTCCAGGATCCCCAAGTCATGGACCAGGATCCGGTTGATGACGCCGTCGCGCTGGTTGAACATGAACGCCCAGGCGATGGCCCCGACGTACTGCGGCAGCGCATAGGGGGTCAGGAACAGGGTGCGCAGGAAGCCTCGACCCTTGACCTTGGAGGTCAGCAGGACGGCGGCGAACATCCCCAGGGCCCAGGCCGCGCCGACGCTGATCACCGTGTAGACGACCGTGCGCAGCAGCGCGGCGTAGAACTGGCTGCCGATCGGACCCTCCGGGTCCAGACCGGTGACGAAATTCTCCAGGCCGACGAACGGCGCCTGCAGCCAGTTGCCGATGGTGAACTGGTTCAGCCCCAGGAAGGCGATGTAGACGCCCAGCACCATCGGGATGATGTGGATCAGCATCTCCATGACGCTGGCCGGGGCGATCAGTCCGTACGGGAACAGCCGCGACCGGCGGCTGGCACCGGCAGTCTGCACCACCTGACTGGCGACGGCGGCCTGGGCACGACGCTGGTTCCTCTCACCGGGCGAGGGGCGCGTCGTCGATGCCTCCCGCCCTGCCCCGGCGACGCCCTGGTCAGGCTCCGGCGGGTCCTTCAACTTCGGTTCGACCGGCATGCTCAGCCTCCGTCACATCTGCGATTCGGCGGTGGTCAGAGCGTCGCGCACGTCGTCCTCGGTCACCTCGCGGCCCTGGGCGACGTCGGCGAGCAGGTCCCGCATCGCCGTGCCGACCACCGTCTCCATCTGGCTCTCGGACGGATAGAGCGGCATCGGCTGGGCGTGGTCCTGCAGGATCTGCTGCTTGAGCTGGATCTCGTCGGACTGGAACGCCTCGTCCTCATAGAGGTCGTTGACCACCGGCAGCCCGGTGAACTCCTGGTTCAGGTAGGTCTGCTCCTCGTCGCTGGTCATGTGGGCGACGAACGCGACGGCGGCATCGATGTTGTCGGAGTTCTCAAAGACACTCATGTTGATGCCCGCCACGTGAGACTGAGTGGCCTCCAGGCCGGTGGCGTCGGCGTCGAGCATCGGCATCGGGGCCGCCTGGTAGTCCTCGAAGCCGCGGTTGTCGAACACGTTGCCGGGCGCTTGGTCGAAGACCATCGCGGCCTGTCCGCTGGCGACCTGCTCCACGGACTCGGCGCCGTTGACCAGCTCCGCATCCGAGGGCGAGACCACGCCGTCTGCGCCCATCAGCTGAATCCACTCGTTGACCCCGGCGACCACGGCGTCATTGGTGAAGTCCGGCTCGCCGTCGTCATCGTAGAGCTCACCGCCGTGCTGCAGGCCCCTGATGAAGGCGGCATGCGAGTTGTTGGAGATGCTGGCCCCGGCCATGGTGAAGCCCCACTGATCGATGCTGCCGTCGTCATTGGTGTCCTGAGTCAGCTCCTGGGCGACCTCGACGAACTCCTCCCAGGTCGCCGGAGGCCCGTCGATGCCGTTCTCCTCGAAGATCTCCGTGTTGTAGTACAGCGAGTAGCTCAGCGCGTACAGCGGCACGGAGGTGGGCGCCTGGCCCTCGGCGCCGCCGGTGGCCCAGCTGGACGGGATGAAGCGCTCCTCACCGCCGATCGCCTCCAGCGCCTCACCCTCCCACTCGAGGAACGCCCCGGTGGCCTGCAGCGAGGTGGCCCAGGTGTTGCCGATGTTGAGCACATCCGGGGCGTCGCCGGAGGACACGGCGGTCAGGATGCGGTTCTGCAGGTCGTTCCACGGAATGACCTCCAGCTCCACCTCCACGCCCGTCTCGTCGGTGAACCGTTCGATGGTCTCGGAGAGGACCTCTTCGTCCTGGGTCACCGACTCGCCCTGGTTGGAGGCCCAGTAGGTGATGCTGCCGGAGAGGTTCTCCGTGTCCACCTCCTCAGCGGGGCTGGAGCCGCAGGCGGCCAGGGAGCCGACAGCGAGCACAGCCAGCGGCAGGGTGGTCATACGGCGGAGAGTCCGGCGCCGGAGCGCGGAACGACCGGTGAGTGCCATGACAGGGTCCTTTCATCAGAGGTGAGAGTGGTGACGAGCGATGGTGAGGGCCCTTGCTTCAGGGGCCCGGGAGAGCTCAGAGAGACGGCTGGGTGGGGTCCCAGTCGGCGTCGAGAGGGGCGGAGGACTCCACGGTGCTGGTGACCTCCACGAACTGACCGGACTCCACGGATTCGGCGATGGAGACCATCGCGTCCAGCACGTGGAAGGCCAGGTCGCCGGGGACGCGTTCCCGGCGACCGGCGCGGATGGACTGGGCCAGCTCCACCACCCCGGTGCCGCGGGTATGGAAGGAACCTGCGGCCGGGATCACCTGAGGCTCCTCACCGCCGGTGTGCAGCGTGGTCTCGCCGTCGAACATGTTGGGGTCGGGGAACACCGCGGTCCCTTCGCTGCCGGCGATCTCCACGAAGCCCGCCCGGGGCAGCTTCGAGTCGAAACTGAAGACCGACTGGGCGCTGGCCCCGGACTCGAACTCGATCAGGGCGCTCACGTGGGTGGGGACCTCCACCGGGAACTCCGTGCCGGCCTTCGGGCCGGAGCCGATGACCCGGGTGGCACGGGCTTGGGACCCGGTGGCGGCGACCCGCCGGATGGGCCCGAACACCTGGACCAGAGTGGTGAGGTAGTAGGGGCCAATGTCGAACAGCGGGCCGGCCCCGCGGGCGAAGAGGAACTCCGGGCTGGGGTGCCAGGACTCGGGACCGGGCACCTGGAAGAGTGTCAGCGCGGTCAGCGGTGTGCCGATGGAGCCGTCGCGCACGCTCCGCAGCGCGGTTTGCAGACCCGCCCCCAGGAACGTGTCCGGCGCGACGGCGACCCGCACCCCGGCCTGCTCCGCGGCCTCCTTCAGCCGGCGTCCGGACTCCCGGTCCAGCGCATAGGGCTTCTCCCCCCAGACGTGCTTGCCCGCGGCCACAGCCTGAAGGGCCACCTCCACGTGCACCGCCGGGATGGTCAGATTCACCACGATCTCGATGTCGTCACGCGCCAACAGCTCCTCATAGCTGCCGGAGTGCGGCACGCCCCAGGCCTCAGCCTGCTCGGCGGCCCGCTGCGTGTCGATATCAGCGATGAACCGCACCTCCAGATCGGCGAAGGCGGTCAGGTTCTTCAGGTACTCGTTGCTGATCACACCGGCGCCGACGACGCCGACGCCCACGCGGCCTCCTGCCGGGGAGGTCTGCTCGGCCGTCGGGGAGGCAGCAGTGGTCGTGCTGAAAGCCATGGGGGTCTCCTTGTGTCTTCTCATGGGGTGGTTCATCCTGCTCCGGTGGGTCAGGCGCCCTGCGGGGTGCCCGCCAGGTGGGCGTGGCTGGCGACGACGGCGTCGAAGATCTCCCCGGCGAAGTCGTCCAGCTCGACCACCGGCAGGGCCTGCGGGGCGGCAGCGAGGATCTCGGCGATGGGCATGCTGCCGGAGCCGACGGCCACCTGATCGGTGTTCTCCTTCGTCTTCGGCCCGTCCTTCACATGGATGGCCACGACGCGCTCCCCCAGACGGCGGAGCAGGTCCGGAGCGGACTCTCCGCCGACCTCGGCCCAGTAGGTGTCCACCTCGAGGTCGACGGCATCCCCTGCCGCCTCCGCGAAGACCTCGAGGGCGGGGACGCCGGCGATCCGGTTCTCCAGCTCGAAGGCGTGGTTGTGATACCCCACGCGCAGGCCCTGGTCGGCGGCGCGGGCCGAGGCCTCGCGCAGCTCGCGCGCCACCCCCTCGACACCGTCTCGGCTGCTCCAGCGGGCGGGGTCGATCATCGGATCGACGACGGTGCCGACGCCGAGCCGACGGGCGGCGGAGAAGACCGCATCCAGGTCTGCCCCCGCGAGCTTGACGTGGGCGGTGGGCGCCGAGAGCCCCAACCGGGCCATGGGCTCGGCAAGCTGATCGGCGAAGTCCACGAGACCGAAGGGCTCCACCTGGGTGAACCCGATGCCGGCCAGACGCTCCAGAGTCTCCCCGGCGTCGGCGGTCAGGTGGTCTCGTACCGTGTAGAGCTGGATGGACAGAGAGTTCACGATGATGGTGCTCCTTCGGGAGGGTGGACGGATGATGCGGGCGGCGCTGGTCGAATGCTGATGAGAGCGATCTCTCCCAGCTGTGAGGCGGGTCACTCTGCGTTCTCTGCACACAGTAGACGCACTTCTGTCGATCGTCAACAGAACTGTGACTCGGATCTTCAGAGGCGCCGCAGAATTCGATGGAAGTGTGCTTGACTGGTCCCATGCACGTGGCCAGAAGCATCAACGCCCTCGGCGGAACAGGAGCCTCCGACGTCTTCCAGCTCCTGCGTGACGGCGTGCCCAAGAGCCGCACCGAGCTGGCCGCGCTCACAGGGATGGCCCGCTCCACCGTCAACGACCGGCTCTCCGCCCTGACGGAGCTCGGGCTGATCGGCCCGGCCGCCGACGGCGTCTCCACCGGAGGCCGTCCCCCGCGGAGAGTCGCCCTGCTGCCGGACGCTCGTCTGGCGCTGGCCGTGGACCTCGGCGCCAGCCATGTGCGTCTGGCGGTGGTGAACCTGCTCAATGCCCAGCTGAGCGCCCATGAGGAATCTCTGGACATCGCCGCCGGCCCGGAACCGGTGCTGGCCCGGGTCATGGAGCTCGCCGACGAGCTGCTCGCCGGGCTCGGACGGGACCGCCAGGACATCATGGCCGTCGGCATCGGCCTGCCCGGTCCGGTGCACTTCGACTCCGGGCGCCCCTCCCGCCCCCCGATCATGCCCGGCTGGGACGGCTTCGACGTGCCCGGCTGGTTCCACCAGCACGTCCGCGTCCCGGTGCTGGTGGACAACGACGTCAACATCATGGCGCTCGGCGAGCACAGTCGGCTCTCCCGCCCGGTGGAACACTTCCTGTTCGTCAAAGTCGCCACCGGGATCGGCGCCGGGATCATCTCCGGGGGCCGCCTGCAGCGCGGCGCCCAGGGCATCGCCGGCGACATCGGGCATGTGCGGGTCCGCTCCGGCGACGGCGTCTTCTGCCACTGCGGCAACGAAGGCTGCCTGGAAGCGGTCGCCTCCGGCTCACGACTGGCCGAGCAGCTGCGCCGCGCCGGCCACCGGGACATCTCCGGCGGCCGGGACGTCGTGCGGCTCGTGGACGCCGGCGACCTGGACGCCATCCGCGCGGTGCGTCAGGCGGGCCGCGACCTCGGCGAGGTGCTGGCCGCCAGCATCAGCTTCCTCAACCCGGAGGTCATCGCCGTCGGAGGTCGCATGGCGGGCGCCGGTGAGCACCTGCTGGCAGGGGTGCGCGAAGTCGTCTACCAGCGAGCCATGCCGCTGGCCACCCAACGCCTGGACATCCACACCGCCGCCCAGACGCGCGACGCCGGCCTGCTCGGCGCCAGCCTGCTGGCGCTGCACCACGCGCTCTCCCCCGCCGGCATCGACGCGCTGGCCGACGCCTCCTCCGCCTGAGCCGTCGCCGCGCCTCCGCGGAGCCGGGCCAGTCCCGTCCGGGTCAGTCGCTGGGTCAGCCGAAGAGGCGTATGGGGTTGACGATGTCGGCATAGATGAGCAGCAGCCCCATCACCAACAGCATCCCGGCCACCACATAGGTCAGCGGCAGCAGCCGCGAGATGTCGAACGGTCCAGGATCCGGACGCCCGAACAGGCGCGCGAGACGCCGCCGGAACGCCTCATACAGGGCACCGGCCACATGCCCGCCGTCCAGCGGCAGCAGCGGGATCAGATTGAACACCATCAGCGCCACGTTGACGCCGGCGATCAGCGAGATCAGGGAGGCGAAGCGGGACTCCAGCGGGATCTCGTCCTGCACAGAGAGCTCCCCGGCGATCCGGCCGACGCCGACCACGCTCAGCGGCCCGTCCGGGTCACGCTCGGCCTCGGTGAAGGTGGACACGGCCACGTCATAGAGCCGCACCGGCAGGTTGGCCACCACTTCGAGCACAGCCTTGGACTGCGTCCACACCATCGGGCCGGCCTCCCAGGCGGGCTGGCGGACCAGCTCCTGCTCGGCCCCCATGCCGATGAAGCCCACCGGCTCGGTGACCAGCGCCCCGTCGCCGTCGCGTTCGACGCGCCCCAGCCCGTCCAGCACGGGACGCTCCGTGAGAATCGGGGTCAGGGCGGTGCTGTGCCGCTCGCCGTCGCGCACGTACTCCACGGGAGTCGAGGCACCGGCCGAGTCCCGGATCAGCCCGGTCAGCTCCTCCCAGTCCTCGACCTCTTGTCCTCCGTAGGCGACGATCTCGTCACCGGGCCGCAGGCCGGCCTCATAGGCGGGACCGGCGGGGTCGTCGTCGGTGCAGGCGGTCTGCCCGGCGTCGGCGGCCTCGGCCGAGACCACACACTCGTAGACCTCGCGAACCTGGGTGTTCGGCTCAGCGGTGCCGTGGACGGTGATCATCCCGGCGGTGAGCACCAGCGCGATCAGCCCGTTCATCGCCGGTCCGCCGAGCATGATGATGATGCGCTTCCACACCGGCAGACGATGGAACATGCGGTCCTCGTCGCCGGGCTGCAGCTCCTCGGCGGCCACTTCTCTGGCCTCGGCCGACATCTGCTGGAACAGCCCGGTGGACTGGGAGCTCACCGTCCGCACCGGGGCGTCCCCGGCGTCGGCGGAGCCTGGCACTGTGCCCGGTCCGTCCTGCGCGCCCGGCTGATCCTGCGTGCCGGGGCGGTCGGGGTCCGCGTACTGCGCACCGATCTCCCGAAGATACGGATCGGTGGGGCCATCGTCGGGAGCATCCGAACCCTGAGCCTCCGAGCCCTGAGCGTCCGTTCCAGCGTCCTGCTCCGGCGGCGGATACATGCCGATCATCGCCACGTAACCACCCAGCGGCACCGCTTTGACGCCGTATTCCGTCTCACCCCGGCGCTTCGACCACAGGGTGGGCCCGAAACCGACCATGTACTGGGTGACCCGGACCTTGAACAGCTTGGCAGGCACCAGGTGCCCGATCTCATGCAGGGCGATCGACAGGATGATCCCCACGGCGACGACCAGGATGCCCAGCGTCATGAGCAGAACGGTCATGCCTGGCCCTCCCCCACCTCGACGGCGCGGGGCGCCCGGTGCGTGGGCACCGTCACCGCGGCGGCGGCGATGAGCTCATCCGCGTGGGCCCGTGCCTCACGTTCCACCTCCAGCACCTCGTCCAAGGTCGGCGTCCCGGTGCCCGCCGCGTGAGCGGCGAGCACCTTCTCCACTGTCGGCAGGATCTCCGTGAAGCCCAGCGCACCGTCGTGGAAGGCGTCCACCGCCTGTTCGTTGGCGGCGTTGTACACGGCCATGTGGGTGGCGGAGGCCGCACAGGCCTGCTTGGCCAGACGCACGGCGGGGAAGGCGTCGTCGTCGAGGGGCTCGAAGTCCCAGCGCATCGTCTGGGTCCAGTCGATGGCGGTGTCCACCTGCGGCAGCCGCTCCGGCCAGGAGAGCCCCAGAGCGATCGGCACATACATGCGCGGCGGCCCGGCCTGCGCCAGAGTGGAGCCGTCCTGGAATTCCACCAGCGAGTGGATGACCTGCTGCGGATGCACCACGGCGGTGACGTCCTCCAGGGGGACGTCGAAGAGCAGATGGGCCTCGACCACCTCGAGCGCCTTGTTGACCATGGTGGCCGAGTTGGTGGTGACCACCCGCCCCATCGCAAAGTTCGGGTGACGGAGCGCCTGAGCGGGGGTCACTTCGGCCAGCTGAGTGGGGCTGCACCCGCGGAACGGACCGCCCGAGGCAGTGACGATCAGCCGACTCACCTCGCTGCGTCCGGTGACCACCGGGGCACAGAGGCCACGCTCGTGCCGTCCGGAGCTGAGCGCCTGGGCCAGGGCGGAGTGCTCGGAGTCCACCGGCACCACTTGGCCGGGACGCCGCTGGGCGGAGGCCACCAGCGCCCCACCGACCACCAGGGACTCCTTGTTCGCCAGGGCCAGCGTCGCCCCGGAGGCGAGCGCCGCCAGCGTGGGCCGCAGACCGATGGAGCCGGTCATACCGTTGAGCACGACGTCGGCGCCCAGCTCCCCCGCAGACACCACGGCGGCCTCTTCCCCGGTGAGGATCTCGACCTCGTGGGTCACACCTGCGTCCCGCAGCGCCTGGGCCAGGGGAGGCTGGTCCGGATTCGCCGCCGTGCCGCCGTCGACGGCGATGCCTGCCGCCCGGGCCCCGGTGGCGCGCACCTGGTCGGCCAGCAGCCGAGTGTTGGTGCCCGCAGACAGCCCGACGACGTCGAAGCGCCCGGGGTTCGCGGCGATGACCTCGAGCGCCTGGGTGCCGATGGAGCCGGTGGAGCCCAGCAGGACCACACGGGACGCGCCGTCGTCGCCGGGTCGGATTCTCGGCGCGGGATCCGGACGCTGCGGCCCGGCAGGATCGGAGGCGGGGTGGGAGGACATGGCCCTATTATCACGGTCCCGCCTGGATATCCGGGAATCGGGGGCCCGTCCCTGATGACGCCTGATGCCCCGGCGAGGAGACCTGATGCACGTCCGTGGAGCTTGTGCCGGTACCCTGGACGCACTGCACCTGTCCCCACCTTCGGCCGTGCTGCCGACGACGAGGAGCCACATGATGATCACGCTGCGGGAAGTACAGCCGAGCGACCTGGATCAGTTCTTCCTGTTCCAGCAGGACGCCGACGCCGCCCACATGGCCGGCTTCGCCTCCACGAACCCGACTGACCGCGGCGTCTTCGACCACCACTGGGGCGAGCTGCTGAACTCCCCAGACACGATCGTGCGCACCATCGACTTCGAGGGCCAGCCGATCGGCTCCATCGCCGCCTTCGAGGACGACGGATCCCGCGAGATCATGTTCTGGACGGACAAGCAGTTCTGGGGCCGCGGCATCACCACCGAGGCCGTCTCCAAGTTCCTCCACGATTTCCCGGAGCGCCCCGTGCGTGCCCGCGTAGTCGTGGACAACGTGGGAACCCTGAAGATCCTGCAGGCGCTGGGCTTCGTGGAAGTCGGCGAGGAGTCGAACTTCTCCAACGTGCGGGCCGCGGTCGTGCAGGAGAAGATCCTCCAGCTCAGCTGATCCCGGCGCACGCGGCCTCCTGACCACCGCGGTTCGCTGCTGGGGTTCACAGCGGAGCATGACGGGCGGCTCGGGCCCCGCGCAACGGCGAGAACACGATGATCAGCGCGGCCACCACGAACACCGCCACGGTGATCCAGAGGGTCTCCTGCAGGCCCAGCGCCCCTGCCGCTGCACCTCCCAGGACCGCACCGGCAGCCCCACAGCCCCGGTTCGCCGTCCGCATGGTGGAGTTCATCCGCCCCAGCATGCCCCGCGGCGTCACCGACTGCTGGAACCCGGCCTCGGCAGGATCCTCCACGCCCATGGCCAACCCATAGAGCGTCTTCGCCCCGGCCAGAGCCAGCACGGAGCCCGCTGAGGCGTCCGGGACCAGGATCACCGCCGTCCAGGCCAGGGGCATCAGAGTTCGCCCGAGCAGCACCGTGCTCCCCTCCCCCAGGCTGCGGGCGATCCACGGGGCCGCCAGCGCTCCGGCGAGTCCGCCCACTCCCGCGCAGGCCAGGACGACGCCGTAGAGGGCCGGAGAGATCCCCAGGTACCGCAGCGCGTAGAGCGCGAACACCGTCATCGCTGCACTGTTGGCCAGGAACCAGACGTGGGTGGACAGCGCCAGGGGCGCCAACGTCCGATGCCGGTACACGAAGGCCAGACCCTGACCCATGGAACGGGTGAGGCCGCCGTCGAGACCGCTCCGGCCACGGTCGCGGGACGGCGCGGGCCCCATCGCCACCGTGGCCAGCAGCCCCGCGGAGACGAGCCGGCCTCCCGCTGTGAGCAGCAGGGTCATCGGCGCGCCGACCCAGGCCACGAGCACACCGGCGGCGGCCGGCCCCGAGGTCTGGGCGACCGTGCGGGCCTGGCCCAGCCGGGCGTTGGCGAGCACCAGCTGCTCACGGCCCACCAGGTCCGGCACCGCAGACTGCTCGGCCGCCACGCTCATGACTCCGCAGGCGCCGACGAGGAACAGGACGGCCGCCGTCGTCGGCAGCGTGAGGTGCCCCAGCCACCAGAGCATCGGGACGGTGAGCAGAGCGAGACCTGCGGCAGCGTGAGAGACGACCAGCACCGGACGCCGCGGCCACCGGTCCACCAGGGCGCCGGCCAGCAGTCCCAGGAGCAGATACGGCAGGAACTGCACGGCGCGGATCAGCCCCACCTGCTGCTCGGTGGCCTCCAGCACCTGGACCACCAACACGTCCACGGCCACCACGCTGATGCTCAGCCCTGCCGCGGTGATGGCATCGGCAGAGAAGAAGCGCAGGAACGGCCGACGTCGCAGGGGCTCGGCCGGGGCTGGACGCGTCTCCCGCTCCCCCATGCGCGATCCCCCCCCCTCGACTCACCGTGCGTGTTCCTCGACCTCTGCACTGACCTCTGCACTTCTCCACGTGCATGCTGCACGCCTGCGGCAGGACCGCGGCAGGATCGCGGCAGGATGGCGGCGGCGTGATCATCATGCCACACAGGTGACGCGCATCACTGGCAAGCGCATTCCTCGGGTAGACTCGCCCATCATGACGTCATCACTGAGCTGGGGAATCATGGCCACCGGCGGGATCGCCCGCTCCTTCGCCGACGACCTGCATGCCGTGGAGATGGAGGTGGCGGCAGTCGCCTCCCGGAGCCGAGCCTCGGCTGACATCTTCGCCCGTCACCATGGTGTCCCCCGCGCCCACGGCTCCTACCAGGAGCTCGTCGAGGACCCAGGCGTGGACATCGTCTACGTGGCCACGCCCCACCCCTTCCACGCCGAGCACGCCCGTCTGGCGCTCGAGCACGGCAAGCACGCCCTGGTGGAGAAGCCCTTCGCCCTGAACCGGGCCGAGGCCGAGCAGCTGCGCGACCTGGCCCGCGAGCGCGGCCTGCTGGTCATGGAGGCCATGTGGACTCGACACCTCCCCCATATGGCCAGGATCCGTGAGCTGGTCAACGGGGGCGCGATCGGTGAGATCCGCGCCCTGTTCGCCGACCACACCCAGCGACTGCCCACCGAGCCGAGCCATCGGATCAATGACCTCGCCCTGGGTGGAGGGGCCCTGTTGGATCTGGGGGTCTACCCGATCTCCTTCGCCTGGGATCTGTTGGGCGCCCCCACCTCGGTGACGGCCCAGGCGCGCCTCGGAGAGACCGGCGCCGACACCGAGGTCGCCACGATCCTGCGGCACAGCGGCGGGGCGCTCTCGACGTCGTTGTCCTCCTCCCGCGGCGTCGGTCCGAACACGGCGCACGTCGTGGGCTCGGAGGGCCGCATCGACGTCGATCGGGTCTGGTACACCGCGGCGAACTTCACCGTCTCCGCGCCGGACGGCACCGTGGTGGAGCGCTATGAGTCCGACGTGGTGGGACGGGGGATGCATCTGCAGGCCCGTGCCGCCGAACGGTACGTCCAGCAGGCCACTCTCGACGGCGATGTCCTCACGGTGGACGACTCGGTGGGCATCATGGGCACCCTGGACGAGATCCGTGCCCAGATCGGCCTGCGCTACCCCTCCGAGTCCTGACCTTCGGGATCTCCCCACCCGGACGCGGATCACCGATCTCAGCCCGCAGGATGATGACACCGCGCCGCGACCCCTGATGAACTGGCCCTCACGGGGCGGAACGGACGGTCGCTGACGAGAGTCGGCTCAGCGAGGCCCCACAGCACAGACGAGGGGATGATCACTGTGCCCGTTGACCGCTCGATGACCAGGCCCTCCCCGGCTTCGCACCCCGAGCCGCCCGCACGGCTGCGCATCTGTGAGAGCTCGCTGGAGACGGTCTCGCGCCCGGAGCACGCCGCCTACACCTTCACCCTGTCGGTCATCGCGATCATCACATTCCTGCCGCTGGCCGTCCTCGGCGTCGCGCAGCTGGCACCGGGGGCGGAGCCGATGAGCTCCTGGACCCTGCCGACGCTGCTGGTGAGCTGCGCTCTGCTGGGGGCCGGGCTGTGGTGGATGATCAGCGCCTCCACCATCACAGTGCGCGCAACGGTGGAGGACGGCGTCGCAGTGCGCACGTGGCGCGTCGTGCGCACCGAGATCCCCTGGCAGGCCATCGAGTCGGTGCGCCCCGGCCCGACGGGAGGAACCATGGAGGTCGGTCCACGCTGGTACGGCCCCGGGCGCATCGGCTACACGGGCGGGAGCACCTCGGTGGTCATCCGCATCCACCCGCTGTATCGCAAAGCGGCCCGCCAGGGAAGCATCGGAGGAGACACGGTGCGACGACTCGCCGCCGAATATGTGGTCTCAGTCCCGGAGCCCGAGGCCGTGGCCTCCAAGCTCACCGCCCTGCGCGCCCGGGCACTCGACGCCGCATGAGAGTTCAGGTCCGGGCAGCACCGCCGCCGGCCGACTCCGCGGCGGCCCGCCGGGCGGCGTGATACGCCTCATCCAGGCGCTCCAGCACCGAAGGCCCCTCCGGGCCGGGACCGGCCTGCTCCTGCCCGAGGTGGTGGCGGCGCAGCTCATCCATGAACTCCTCCCACAGCTGAGGGCCGCCCTCCTCGAGCAGCTGCGCCCGGACGCTGAGCTCCTCCGTGGCCGGTCGATGACGTCGCCCCCAGGCGCCGAGCTGCACCAGCACAGGAAACAGCTGGATGCCGGCTTCGGTGAGGCTGTAGATGCGGCGCTGCCGATGAGACGGGTCGGGCTCACGAGTGAGGACCCCCGCTGCCAGCAGCCGCTTGAGGCGATCGCCGAGGATGTTCGAGGCGATGCCCTCCTCGGACTCCTCCAACAGGCGGCGGTAGTGCCTGCGGTCTCCGAAGATGATGTCTCGGATGATGATCAGCGACCAGGTGTCCCCCAACGCCTCCAGCGTGAGGTTGATGGGGCAGCCGGAGCGGTGCTCATGGGCGGGATCAGCTGACATGGACGGCGCCCTCCTTCCTCAGGGACAGGACTGCTTGCATTCTACACCCGGTTATGCTGGGATGTGACTCACCGCATGCACCACGCAAGCAGTTGTCCCACACATCTGGAGGCACCATGCAGTCCCCGTCCGAGACGACCTCCTCCACGCGGAAGATCTTCGCCTTCCTGTTCATGTCTCTGGACGGATACGTCGAAGGCCCGGACGGCGAGCTGGACTGGAACCTGACCGACGAGGAGTTCTTCACCTGGAACATCCGGCAGTCCCGCGAGATCGGCGCCCTGCTGCTGGGACGCCGCACCTTCGACCACTTCGCCGAGTTCTGGACCACCCCCTCGGCGGCCGCTGCCATGCCGGAGGTCTGGACCTTCATGAACACCGTGCAGAAGACCGTCGTGACCGGCCGCGACGCCCCGCCGCAGGACTGGGACGGAACCCGTGTGGTGGACGGAGACGACCTGGCCGGCGTCGTCGGCACGCTCCGCGACGAGACCGGCGGGGACGTCACCGTCCTCGGCAGCCCGACCCTGACCTGCGCACTGCTGGAGCAGGGCCTCATCGACGAACTGCGGCTCCTCGTCCACCCCGTGCTGCTCGGCGGCGGCCGCCGGCTCACGGACGCCCTGCGGCACCGGGTGCTGCTCGACGCCGGCCCCACCACCGTCTTCCGTTCAGGCAACACGTTGCTCACCTACCGCCCCCGCACTCTCGAGAGGACACCATGACGCGCCACACCGCCACACACCTGCTGATTCACCGCTTCGTCCCCGGCACCGGGCCCCAGGAGGGCACCACCGAGCTCGACGACGAGATGAGCGCCTGGGAGGCTCTGGACACCGAACTGCGCGAAGCGGGCCAGCTGGTGGCCGCCTACGCACTCCAGGAGCAGACGGTGCGCTTCGGCGCCGGGACTGACGAGGTCTCCGAGACCACCGACGCCGAGGCCACTGAAGGCCGCAGCATCGTCTTCGCCGTCCATGCCGTGGCCACCGCCGACGACGCCGAGGCCCACGCCATCGCCGAGAAGATGCCGCATCTGGACTATGGGTCCACCGAGGTGCGCCCCCTGATGACGGACCAGCGATGACGCAGTTCCTCTACGCAGCCACTGCGACGGTGGACGGGCGGATCGCCGGTGCCGACGGGGACATGTCCTGGCTCCTCCCCCACATGGGCCCCGACCCGATCCTGGACCGGCTGATGCCGCAGATCCAGGCCCTGCTGGTGGGGCGCACCACCTACGACGGGGACGACCCGCATGCCGGGGACACAGAGAAGGAGGGCGCATTCGAGGGATCCTGGTCGGGCCCGCAGGTGCTGCTCACCCACCGGCCGCCGGCCACGCCGCCACCGGGGATCACCGTCACCACCGACCTCGACGTCGCCCTGAGCACGTGCCGCGCCGCCGCCCCGGACGGCATCGTCTCCATCCTGGGCGCCGACGTCGCCCGTCAGTGCCTCGAGGCCGGAGCCGTGGACCTGGTGATGGTGACCACCGTGCCGGTGATGCTGGGCCAGGGGACACCCCTTCTTCAGGGCTCGACCGGCCAGATCGACCTGGACGTGGTGGACGAGAGTCCCCGCACCCGGCTCTTCCGAGTGCGTCGGGACGGGGAACCTCGAGACCGCAGCGACAGCTGACGGACCCCGGTGGAGCCCTCGGCGCCTCACCGCGAGAGGGCCTGGGCGGCCTCGGGCAGATGAAGGCGGGCCAGCACGGCCTCGGCACTGTGCGGCGGCGACTGCCGACCGAATCGGCTCACCGCCACGGTGAGGAGGAAGGACAGCGGGATGCACCACAGTGCCGGATACAGGAAAACCTGCGCCCCAGCCGTGTGCTCCCCCAGCCCCAGCCCGATGACCAGGGACAGCGACGACACCACCGCCCCGGAGACTATGCCCGCGATCGCACCGGCTTCGGTGAGCCCGCGCCACCAGATCCCCAGCAGGATCAGCGGACCCAACGCGGAGGCGGTGAACGTGAACACCATCGCCACCGCACCGGCGAGCGCCACCTGGCTGGTCACGGCGCCGACCAGCAGCGGCAGGCCCACCGCCGCCACGGCCCCGAGCCGGAACCCGCGGACGGTGCCGGAGAAGAACTCCTGGGACACGACTCCGGCGATCGAGACCACCAGACCGGAGCACGTGGACAGGAACGCGGCGAAGGCCCCACCCGCGACCACCGCGACCAGCACATCGCCGGCCGCGCCCTCGAAGACGGCAGCGGGCAGACGCAGCAGCGCCGCATCGGCGACTCCTCCGCCGACGTCCGCGGCGGTGCCGCCGGACGGCGCCGGGGTCACGGCGCCGCCGTCGTCCGCCGCGGGCCCCAGGCCTCCTTCGGCCACCGGCAGCACCAGCCGGGCCAGCACCCCCAGGATCACCGGCAGCAGATAGAACATCGAGAGCAGGCTGAGCAGCAGCAGCGTCGTGCGCCGGGCCGCGGCCCCGTCCGGGTTCGTGGAGAACCGCACCAGCACGTGAGGCAGCCCGACGGTGCCCATCATCAGCGCCAGCGCCAGCGATGCGGTCTGGTACAGGCCGGCGCCGCCGTCGAGGGCCTGCGGCAGCAGCCCGGTCTCCCAGACGTCGCCGAGCGGGGGCAGCGCGTCGGCCAGCGGAGAACCTCCGGTCGATGCGTCGCGCTGCAGACGGATCAGGATGAACACGCACGGGATCAGCAGGGCGCACAGCTTCATCCAGTACTGCACCGCCTGCGCGACCGTGACCGACCGCATCCCGCCGGCCAGCACCGTGGGCAGCACCACCAGCACCACCACCAGCGGGCCGACCCACCCGGGCATCCCCGCCGTCGTGCTCAGGGTCAGGGACGCGCCGTGGAGCTGCGGCACGACGTAGAGCCAGCCGGTCATGATGACGATCAGCGCGGTCAGGCGCCGCAGCTGCGCGGAGCGGAACCGCAAGGTGGCGAAGTCCGGCAGCGTATAGGCCCCGGAACGTCGCAACGGGGCGGCCACGAACAGCAGCAGCGTGAAGAAGCCTGCCGTGTAGCCCACCGGGAACCACAGTCCCTGTGCCCCGTAGGCGACGATCAGCCCGGCCACCCCCAGGAAGCTGGCCGCGGAGAGGTAGTCCCCGGCGATGGCCGAGGCGTTCATCCACGGCGGCACCCGCCGGGAGGCCACATAGAAGTCACTGGTGGTGCGCGACCGCAGACCACCGACGCTGATCGCCACCGAGAACACGCAGACCAGGGCGACCGCGAGAAGCACCGCAGACGGGGAGCTCATGGCCGCCGCTCCACCCCCTGCGCCTCTGCCGCGCCGATCGTGGTCAGCAGGCGACGCTCGGCGGCATCGCTGGCGCGCACGTGCAGCCAGCCGCCGAGGATCAGCAGCGGATAGAAGCAGACGGCCGGCACCACCCACGGCAGCGGCACCCCCAGCACCGTGACGTCCGCGAGCCCCGCCACGGTGGAGAGCAGCAGGTAGAGCACCACCACCAGCAGGAAGAAGCCCAGGCCCAGCAGCACGCCCAGTCGCAGCTGGTGCCGGATCAGCTCCCTGACCTGTCCGGGGGTCGCTCGCCTCCGGACATGCCCGCGCCGTGGGGCGAGCAGGACCTCCTCCTCCTCCGGAGCCGTCGCTGGCCCTCGCACACGCACCCGGGCCGCCTGCTGGGCGTCCAGGTGCTCTGCCCCGGACGGGTCAGGATGAGCCGGGTGGGTCATCCCTGACCGCCTCGACCGGCGCCGCGGACCCTGTGGACCTCCAGGCGTTCCCGGACGTGGTGCATCAGCCGGCGGCTGACCGCGATCTCCTGCTCCGTGCCGGCAGGATCCCGCAGCTGCACCGACATCCGGCCCTGACGGTGGAGCACCCGACGGACATGGTGGAGGTTGACCGCCGAGGAACGGTGCACCCTCACGAAACCGTGCTCGGCCCACTGCTCCTCCAGGTCGCTCAAGGCGATCCGCAGCAGATAGGAGCCCTCGGCCGTGTGCAGACGGGCGTAGTCCCCCTGTGCCTGGACCCAGCGGATGGAGGCGATGTCCAGCAGCACCGTGGTGTCACCCTGCAGCACCGAGACCCGCTGGGGCGCGCTGTCCGGCGCGGGTTCGGCGGCCGGCCGCAAGGCGTCGGACGCACGGCGCAGCGCCTCAGCGAGTCGAGCGGCGCGCACCGGTTTGAGGAGGTAGTCCCGAGCCGCGAGTTCGAAGGCCTCCACCGCCGGCGCGGCGTCCGCGGTGACGAAGATGATCTGCGGTGCGGCGTCGTCGCCGGGCAGCTCACGGGCCAAGGCCAGACCGGAGGGGCCCGGCATGTGGATGTCCAGCAGCACGACGTCGATCCGGCGGGTGTCCAGCTGGTGCTTCGCCTGAGCAGCATTCGATGCGGTGTGGATCTCCCCCACCTGCGGGTCGGCCTCCAGCAGCCACTGCATCTGTGCGACCGCCGGCGGCTCGTCATCGACCACGAGGACCCGCAGCGCCCGCTCCTGCGGAGCCGATCCCGACCGGGACGCTTCAGGACGGGACGCTCCTGACGGCACGGCACTCATGGGGCTCCCACCTCCGCGTCCGGGGCCTGCTGCGGCTGGAACTTGGGGATGCGCATGGACACCATCATGCCTGCTCCCACGGCGGTGTCGATCACCAGACCCTGGCCGCCGCCGTAGGCCTGGCGCAGCCGCAGGTCCACATTGCGCAGCCCGATGTGCGAGCCCTCGGCCCGACCGGCCAGCACGCATGCCATATGCTCCGGGTCTGCCCCGACGCCGTCGTCCTCCACGGAGATGAGCGCGTGGGTCCCGTCGTCGGCAGCCTTCAGCCGCACCGTCACCTGTCCGTCCTCGGAGTCGAGACCGTGTCGCACCGCGTTCTCCACCAAGGGCTGGACCGCCAGGAAGGGGATCTGCACTCCCAGGACCTCAGGAGCGACCTGCAGCTCCACCTGCACCCGGTCCTCGAAGCGTGCCTGCTCCAGCAGCACGTAGCGTTCGACGGCGTCCAGCTCCTCCTCCAGCGTGGAGAAGTCCCCCTCGGCCCGCAGGCTGTATCGCGTGAAGTCTGCGAAGTCCAGGACCAGCTCCCTGGCGCGGACAGGGTCCGTGGGGATGAACGCCGCGATCGCGTTGAGACTGTTGTAGATGAAATGCGGAGAGATCTGGGCCCGCAGCGTGCGCAGCTCAGCCTCCACCAGCTGTCGACGGCGCGACTCGGCCAAGCGTCGGTAGTCCGGTCCCTCCGCCTCGGCACCCGCGGCGCCGCCCTGACCGTCGGCGTCGGCGCCCTGGGCGCCCTCCGCGGCTGCGGCGGGTCCTTCAGACGGGCTGGTGCGCCGTGTGGCCAGCAGCAGCACGCAGGCGGTGAGGACACCGACCAGGCCCATCAGGGCGACCATCGCAGGGCTGACGTCGAACATGGGGACCATCGTAGGCCAGCCCTCCGTCCCCTCCTGCTGAGCTGCGGTGACCGCCGACGAGGACATGACCGCTCATCGCACGGATGGCGCCGCTCGTCGCAGGCACCCCGTGATCCGCTTCACGTGACCTGGATCACTGCGGCACTGTGGTCAGCGTGCACTGACGGGGAGACCCCTGTCACCGACCCGCGACGCCGCTGCTGCGGCGCCGCCCCGCCGACCGCTGACCGGGCGGCCGGCGCAGCGATGACCACGAGGAGGAGCGATGAGCTCACCGACCGCGACGCACGCGGCGACCGTCGACTATCAGGAGGTGCAGAGCCGGCCTGAGTTCCAGGAGCTGAAGAGGACCCACCGGAGCTTCGTGTTCCCGATGGCGGTGGTCTTCCTCGCCTGGTACCTGGCTTATGTGCTGCTGGCCGCCTTCGCCCCGCAGATCATGGCCATCCCGGTGCTGGGCAACATCAACCTCGGCATCGTGCTCGGACTGGCGCAGTTCCTGACCACCTTCCTGATCACCGCGGCCTATGTCTCGTTCTCCACCAAGGCCCTGGATCCGAAGTCCAGCGCCATCCGCCATGAGCTGGAGGCCGCCGGCGTCGGGCTTCCCGACGAGACCCCCACGGCCGCCGACAAGTCCGAGCCGACCCCGACGACCCCCGCAGGAGGAGCGAGCCGATGACCGACGCCCTGACATCATCGACACCCCTGGCAGCCCTGCCGAGACTCAGCGCCTCCGGCGAGGAGGAGGTCCTCTCCACCGAGGTCGGCAGCCCCTGGGCGAACATCGGGATCTTCCTGGTCTTCGTCGGCGTGACCCTGTTCTTCGTGCTGCGCGCCTCGAAGAACAACAACACCGCCGCCGACTACTACGCCGGCGGACGCTCGTTCTCCGGGACCCAGAACGGCACCGCGATCGCCGGGGACTACCTCTCGGCGGCCTCCTTCCTGGGGATCGTCGGAGCGATCGCCGTCTACGGCTATGACGGGTTCCTCTACTCCATCGGCTTCCTGGTGGCCTGGCTGGTGGCGCTGCTCCTGGTGGCGGAGCTGCTGCGCAACACCGGCAAGTTCACCATGGCCGACGTCCTGAGCTTCCGTCTGCGCCAGCAGCCGGTGCGCATCGCCGCCGCGGCCTCCACCCTGGCGGTGTGCCTGTTCTACCTGCTGGCCCAGATGGCCGGCGCCGGCGCGCTGGTCTCCCTGCTGCTGGGCATCGACTCCCATGCCGGGCAGTCGCTGATCATCGCCGTGGTCGGCGCGCTGATGATCGTCTACGTGTTCATCGGCGGTATGAAGGGCACCACCTGGGTGCAGATCATCAAGGCTGCCCTGCTGATCGCCGGTTCCGCGATCATGACCGTCTGGGTGCTGGCGCTCTACGGCTTCAACTTCTCCGACCTGCTGGGCGACGCCGTGGACCGCACCGGCCAGGAGGCCCTGCTCGAACCGGGGCTGCAGTACGGGCTGGACTTCCTGACCAAGATGGACTTCCTGTCCCTGGGCATCGCCCTGGTCCTCGGCACCGCCGGCCTGCCGCATGTGCTCATCCGCTTCTACACGGTCCCCACCGCCAAGGACGCCCGGAAGTCCGTGGTCTGGGCGATCTGGCTGATCGGCGCCTTCTACCTGTTCACCCTGGTGCTCGGGTACGGGGCCGCCGCCATGCTGAACCAGGAAGACATCCTCTCCGCCCCCGGAGGCCAGAACTCGGCCGCCCCGCTGCTGGCCTATGAGCTCGGGGGCACGCTGCTGCTCGGCGTCATCGCCGCCGTCGCCTTCGCCACCATTCTGGCCGTGGTCGCAGGCCTGACGATCACCGCCTCCGCGTCCTTCGCCCACGACATCTATGGGCAGGTGATCAAGAAGGGGAAGATCGACAACAAGGGCGAGGTCCGCGCCGCCCGGATGACCGTGGTGGTCGTGGGGATCCTCGCGATCCTGGGCGGCATCGGCGCCCAGGGCCAGAACGTGGCGTTCCTGGTGGCGCTGGCCTTCGCGGTGGCGGCCTCCGCCAACTTGCCGACCATCCTGTACTCGCTGTTCTGGAAGGGCTTCACCACCCGGGGCGCCCTGTGGTCCATGTACGGGGGTCTGGGATCCTCCATCCTGCTGATCGCCTTCTCGCCGGTCGTCTGGGGTGCCGAGACCTCCTTCTTCCCGGAGATCGACCTGGCCCTCTACCCGCTGACCAACCCGGGCCTGGTGTCCATCCCGCTGGCCTTCCTGCTCGGCTGGATCGGGTCGAAGACCTCCACAGTCCTCGAGGACCCCGCCAAACAGGCCGAGATGGAGATCCGTTCGCTCACCGGCGTGGGCGCGGAGAAGGCCTCCGAGCACTGACAGGCGGCTCCTCCGGCCCACTCCCGAGCGCACCGGAGCGCAGACGGCGAACGGCCCCCGCACGCGACGTGCGGGGGCCGTTCGCCGTGGATGCGGCGGAGAACTCCTGGCGGCAGGAGGATGAGACGCTCGCTCAGCCCACTGAGGCCATGATCTCGGTCATGCGATCCAGGAAGGCGTCCACCTGGGCCTCGTCGTAGCCGTTGGATCCATGCGCGCCGGCGAAGATGATGGTGCGGACCTCGTCAACACTCATCGGGTTCTCGCCGTCGAGGTACTGCTCGAGCTCACGGCAGAGCTCGTCCACCTGCTCCTTGCGGTAGCCCAGCGCCGAGGAGTGCGCAGGCTCCCGGAACCGCTTCCCGTCGGGACGCTCCAACCGTACGCGCAGGGGCGCGGCCCGCTCGGCCAGCAGCTCGTACCAGGCGTCCTCGCCGTGCTGCTCGATGTACCGGTCCCGCTCGGCGGCGGCGAAGGCGTCCTCCAGGCGGTCCAGGGCGCCGTCGACCTCCGCGGGGTCATAGCCGCCGGAGCCCATGGAGAAGCTGGCCTCCCGGATCTCCGAGAGCGCCATACCGGTGCCGGAGTCGTAGGCCACACGAGCTCGGGCCATGAACTCGTCGACCTCGTCGCGGTTGTAGCCCTGCTCCTCGGGGTCGAGCAGGGTGAACAGTGCGTTCTCTGTGTGCGCCATGTTCTCAGCCTAATGGAACTCCCCCGGAATCCCGGGTGAGCGCCACGATCACGAAATAGGCGGTGGGCATCGCGAACACCAGGGAGTCCAGCCGGTCCATCACTCCCCCGTGTCCGGGAAGCACCTGGGACATGTCCTTGAGCCCCAGCTCCCGTTTGACCATCGACTCGGAGAAGTCCCCTGCCGTGGCGGCGACGACGACGGCGGCGGCCAGCAGGGCCCCGACGTGCAGGGGTTCGTCGAAGATCAGCCATGAGGCCAGCACCCCGACGACGATGGAGCCGCCCATCGAGCCGGCGAAGCCTTCCCAGGACTTCTTCGGGCTGATCTTCGGGGCCATCGGATGCTTGCCGAACAGGACGCCGACGATGTAGCCGAACGTGTCATTGGAGACCACCAGCAGCACGACGACGGCGAGTCGCCACTGCCCGTCGGGCTGACTAAGCAGCAGCACCGCGAAGGAGATCAGATAAGGCACCCAGCAGGCCACGAACATCGAGGACATGATCGACCGTCCGGGGTCCTCCACATGAAGCAGCGCGGCGGTCACCGCGATGGCGGTGCAGGTCACCATCAGTGCCAGGGTGAGCGCCTCCACCCCGCCGAAGTAGGCGGACAGCGGCATGGCGGCCGCACCTAGGAACAGCGGCACCTTGGGCAGCCGCAGCCCCTGCGTCTCCAGGGCTCGGGCCACCTCCCAGACGCCCATGGAGAGCAGCACGACCGCCACCATGATCAGCAGCAGCGGGAAGAACATGATCCCCAGCACCGCCGGGATCAGCAGGGCGGCGCCGGTGATGATCGCCGCGGGCAGGTCCCGTCCTGCCCGCGGCGTGCGCACCGGCTTCGACGCCTCAGACGGCTCGTCGGTGCGCTCGGGTCCTGTCATGGGCCTCAGACCTCGAGGAGCTCGGCTTCCTTGCGCTTGGCCATCTCATCGATGCGCTCCACGTGCTTCTTCGTGGCCGCCTCGAGCTCCTTGAGGCCCCGGTCGCGCTCGTCCTCGCCCACCTCGCCGTCCTTGACGGCCTTGTCCATGGTGTCCTTGGCCTTGCGGCGTGCGTTGCGGACCGAGACCTTGTGGTCCTCGCTCTTGGCCTTGATGAGCTTCACGTACTCCTTGCGGCGCTCCTCGGTGAGCTCCGGCATGGTGATGCGGATCTGCTTGCCGTCGTTGGACGGGTTCGCCCCGATCTCGGAGTCCGAGAGGGCCTTCTCGATCTCTCGCATCGCGGAGACGTCATAGGGGGTGATGAGGATGGTCCGCGCATCCGGGACCGTGAAGGAGGCCAGCTGCTGCAGCGGCGTCGCGGCGCCGTAGTAGTCGACCATCACCTTCGAATACAGCGCGGGGTTGGCGCGGCCGGTGCGCACCGTGGCGAAGTCTTCACTGGTGGCCTCCACGGCCCGCTCCATGAGCTCTTCGGCTTCAACCAGGGTCTCGTCAATCACGTCGGTCTCCTTGAGGTGGGAACTTCCGTCTCAGTCTACGTGGTGCGGACCCGCTGAGGCGGGCCCACACCGGGGGTCGGCATCCGGCGGGGCCGTGCTGACCTGCACCGGGGCCGTCCGCCTCGCTCAGGTGGTCACCAGGGTGCCGATCTCGTCGCCCAGCAGCGCGCGGGTGACGTTGCCGTCGCCCTCCATGCCGAACACCCGCATGGGCAGCTCGTTGTCGTTGCACATGGTCATCGCCGTCTGGTCCATGACTCGGATGTTGCGCCGCAGCGCATCCGTGTAGGTCAGGTGGTCCAGCTTCTCGGCGTCGTCGTTGGTCTTCGGGTCCGAGGTGTAGACGCCGTCTACTCCGGACTTCGCCATGAGCACCATGTCCGCGCCGACCTCCAGGGCACGCTGGGCGCAGACGGTGTCCGTGGAGAAGTACGGCATCCCGGCTCCCGCACCGAAGACCACCACACGCCCCTTCTCCATGTGGCGGATCGCCCGGAGCGGGATGTAGGACTCGGCGACCTGCCCCATGGTGATGGCGGTCTGGACGCGGGTCGGCTGTCCGGCCTGCTCGAGGAAGTCCTGCAGGGCCAGGCAGTTCATCACGGTGCCGAGCATGCCCATGTAATCGGCGCGCGCCCGGTCCATCCCCGCCTTGGAGAGCTCGGCGCCACGGAAGAAGTTGCCCCCGCCGACGACGACGGAGACCTCCACCTTGCCGCCGACTGCGGCGATCTGCTCGGCGATCCCTCGCACGGTGGCCGGGTCGACGCCGACGCTGCCGCCGCCGAAGACCTCCCCGGAGAGCTTCAGGAGCACGCGACGACGCTCGACCCCCTCGGGGAGCTCGAGGTCGGTGGACTGGGCGGAGACGGGGACGGCAGGCTGTGTGGTCATCGGCGTCAGAGTCCTTTCGGGGCTCAGCCCGTCCGCTGGGCCGCTCCAGCGATGCTCGGTGCTGCAGACAGGATCGGCGGCGGGCGGCGAGAAGACGGTGTGGGCGAGGAGACGGTGTGGGCGAGAAGACGGCAGGGACGAGGGGTCGGCGTCGTACGGATGTGGTCGGGTTCCGGGCATGGAAAGGGGGTGACCACCGCGTGTGCGTGGCCACCCCCTGACGTCTCAGATCATGTGCTCTGCCTCATTGTAGGCATGAGCACGGTCCGAGACGAGCACCCGACGACGGGGTCGGGGTGCGTGGAGTGCGGGGCGTCAGTTGCCGACCCGGAAGCGGGCGAAAGCGGTCGCGCCGGCGCCGGCGGCCTCAAGGACCTGGGCGACGGACTGCTTCGGGTCCTTGGCGAACGGCTGGTCGACCAGGACGTGCTCCTTGAAGTACGCGTTGGTGCGACCCTCGATGATCTTCGGCAGGGCCTGCTCCGGCTTGTTCTCGGCGCGGGCGGTCTCCTCGGCGATGCGACGCTCGTTCTCCACGGTCTCAGCCGGGACCTCGTCACGGGTGAGGAACTGCGGCACGATGGCGGCGGCGTGGACGGCCACGTCGTGCGCGGCGGTCTGGGCCGCCTCGGAGTCGGAGTCCACCGCGAAGAGCACGCCGACCTGGGCCGGCAGGTCCTTGGAGGTCTTGTGCAGGTAGGCGTCCACGTAGGCGCCCTCGACCTTGGCCAGACGGCGGACGACGATCTTCTCGCCGAGCACGGCTGCGCCCTCCTCGGTCACGAAGTCGGAGACCTTCTTGCCGTCGACGTCAGCCTCCAGGAGGGCTTCGACGTCGCCGAGGCCGTTGGCCACGGCCACCTCGAGGACCTTCTCGGCCAGGCCCACGAACTTGTCGGACTTGGCGACGAAGTCGGTCTCGGCGTTGACCTCGAGCAGGTAGCCGGTGGTGCCGTCGACGACCTTCGCCAGCACCAGGCCCTCGGCGGCCGAGCGGCCCTCGCGCTTGGCGGCGCCCTTGAGGCCCTTGATGCGGATGGCCTCGATGGCCTTGTCGAAGTTGCCGTCGGCCTCGTCCAGTGCCTTCTTGACGTCCATCATGCCGGCGCCGGTGCGCTCGCGCAGTGCCTTGATGTCAGCGGCGGTGTAGTTCGCCATAAGTCCCGTCCTCCGTTGGGGTTCGATGGGGATCGATGAATCGGATCAGATCGATGAAAGTGCACTCTGCACAGCCCTCACGCCCGCCACCTGGACGGCGAAGCCCAGGTGACGAGCGTGAGGAGCTGACGCGACGAGAGTCTTACTCGGCGTTCTCGGCGGGTGCCTCGGCGGCAGCCTCGGCCGGGGCCTCGGCGGCCTCGCCCTCGGTCTGGCCGGCCTTCTCGGCGGCGTGCTGCTCAAGCAGCTCGCGCTCCCACTCGGCCATCGGCTCGGCGGCGGCGCCGGAGCCCCCGCCGCGCTTCTCCTCGCGGGCGATGAGGCCCTCGGCGACAGCGTCGGCGACCACACGGGTGAGCAGGTCGACGGAGCGGATGGCGTCGTCGTTGCCCGGGATCGGGTAGTCGACCTCGTCCGGGTCGCAGTTGGTGTCCAGGATGGCGATGACCGGGATGCCCAGCTTGCGGGCCTCGTCCACGGCCAGGTGCTCCTTCTTGGTGTCCACGACCCACACCGCCGACGGCGTCTTGGTGAGGTTGCGGATGCCGCCCAGGTTGGCCTGCAGCTTGTCCAGCTCGCGGCTGAGCAGCAGCAGCTCCTTCTTGGTGTGGCCGGAGCCGGCGACGTCGTCGAAGTCGATCTCCTCGAGCTCCTTCATGCGCTGGACGCGCTTGGAGACCGTGGCGAAGTTGGTGAGCATGCCGCCCAGCCAGCGGTGGTTCACGTAGGGCTGGCCGACGCGGGTCGCCTGCTCGGCGATGGCCTCCTGCGCCTGCTTCTTGGTGCCGACGAACAGGATGGAGCCGCCGTGGGCGACGGTCTGCTTGATGAAGTCGAACGCGCGGTCGATGTAGGACAGCGACTGCTGCAGGTCGATGATGTAGATGCCGTTGCGCTCGGTGAAGATGTAGCGCTTCATCTTCGGGTTCCAGCGGCGGGTCTGGTGGCCGAAGTGCACACCGGAGTCCAGGAGCTGGCGCATGGTGACGACAGGCATGGTGTTCCTTTCGATGCCGGGCTTCGAACACGCGGTAGACCGATCATCAGGATCGGAACAGGTGCGTGCAGCACCGGCTGGTTCTTTTCGGTTGGTCGGGTCGTGCCACCCCGTTCTCCGGGGCTCCTGGCAGAGCAGGGATGCGAGGATCGTGGATCCGACCGCACCGGACCCATGACGGGTCGGCCCTGGAGGGGCCATCCGATGCGGACCGAGCGGATCACCCTCCCTGCGACGCCCCAGGCGACGCGAAGGAGGCAGGCTCTGCGCGTAGTCAGCGTCTGCGGGCGCTCGTCCCTCCCGGATTCCTTGACGGGAAAGTCCCAGAAGTGGGCAGGGCGATAGAACGTCAGCGTCAACTGCTGGGGATCAGTGTACTACAGACGGATCGCATCCCCCGGCGCGCAGTCCTCCACAGCGCGACGGGTGACCGCGGTGACACGCCGGCCCCTCCACAAGGATGGCCGCGGCCGTTCCGAGAGACCGGCGAGCGGGCCAGCATGGCGCCATGGATCAGCACCCCACTCGCCGCTCCGGCATCCCCTCAGCAGACCTCTCGAACCGCCTGCCGGCCGGCACTGCGGAGGTCCGTGCGCCTCTCCCTCCCACCGGCGCCACAGTCTCCCGGAGCATGCCGAGCGGCCCGGCGGCCGCATGCCAACCGGTCGAACTCGTCTCGCCGCTGACCACGCCGCCGCGTGCGGGAGCCGTGCTGATCGTGGTGCTGCTGGCCTTCGCTCTGATCGGCGCCGGCGGTCCGGCGCCCTCGGCCACAGCCGCCCCGACGGAGCCCGTCGCACCCGTGTCACGGATCTCGGAGGGCCCCGGTGGGGCGGGGCCGTCCACCCCAGGGGCCTGGCGCCCTCCCCTCAGCGGAGCCCTGGAGGTGATCCGTCCCTTCGCCGCGCCGCCCTCTCCCTGGGCGGCCGGACACCGAGGCGTGGACCTGGCGGCCGCATCAGGCGACGTCCGAGCCCCCGCCGACGGCGTGGTGAGATTCACCGGTGTGGTGGTCGACCGGGAGGTGCTGACCCTGGACCACGGCGGCGGTCTGGTGAGCTCCTTCGAGCCGGCCCCGTCGGAGCTCGCCGCGGGCGACACCGTGGCGGCCGGCGACGTCGTCGCGGAGCTGGGAACCTACGCCGACGGAGGCCACCACTGCGACCGTCGATGCCTGCACTGGGGCGTGCGGCTCCAGGGGGAGTACATCAACCCGCTGATGCTCCTGGGCGACCTGGAGCCTTCCGTGCTCCTGCCGCTGGAGGCGGGTTGAGGGCCGCTCCGTCTCAGCGCCGTCTCCGCTCCGTCTCGGCACGGCGCCCGGCGGCTCAGTCCCAGGGATCGCTCCGTCGTCGCCACCGCTGCGCGAGGCCGTCGGCCAGGCGCACGAGCCGATCAGCCGAGTCCTCCCAGCTGAAGTCGAGGCTCCTGGCGCGGGCCGCCCGGGAAGCGGCGGCGAAGACCCCGGGCTCGTGCAGCCGGCGGACGGCGGCGGCGAAGGCCTCCGGGTGATCCGGGTCCACACACTGGGCCCCATGTCCTGCGCCCGCCTGCCCGACGATCTCCCGGAAGATCGGCAGATCCGAGACCACCGTGGGCGTCCCCTGAGCCATCGCCTCGATGACGGGCAGGCCGTAGCCCTCCGCGCGGGACAGCGTCACGAGGGCCGCGGACTCCCGGAGCAGCTGCCGGTACCCAGACTCGGAGATCCCGTCGTGGAAGATCAGCTGGTCCTCCCGCGGCGCGAGGTCCACCAGCTCCGCCCGGCGACGGTCGTCGATCGGGCTGCACAGGTGCAGGGTGTGGTCCGGCAGGCCACGCAGCCCGCGGATCACCCCCTCGACGTTCTTGTAGTCCATGAAGGATCCCATGTAGACCAGCTGCCGGACCGGTGCGACGTGCGGGTCGCGCGGCCGCTGGACCGGTTGCGGCGCGTTCGGAATGACCTCTATCGGCCGGCGAGTGAGCCGGTGGGCGCGCATGAGCCCGCGCGTCGTCTCGGAGACGGTGGCGACGGCGTCCGCTTGGTCCAGCACGAGCCGCTGCGGCCACGGACTGAGGTGGTACAGCCTCCAGCCCATGCGGATGGGAGCGGGCAGGTCCCGGGGAGGCGTGCGGTGCTCGTAGTAGATGAGGTCGTGCAGCGTGAGGATCAGCGGATAGCGCCGACCCCAGCCGCCCATGGTCTGCATCGGGGAGAAGACGACGTCGGGACGGTGCGGGTTGATCTGCCGGGCGACCCACGGCTCGGCCGCCGAGGTGGGGGCGCTGATCCGCAGCCAGGGCACCCCCGCGGGCAGCAGGCGCAGCTGCGCGGGATCGCTGATGAGCATGGTGACGTCCGCCCGGTCGGCGACCGCCTCGACCAGAGAGGCGGAGAAGCGGGAGATCCCGTCGTGGACCCGGGTGCGGGTGTATCGGGCGTCGAAGAAGAGTCGCAGCACAGGTGCCATTGTGCCAACCCGACGCGGTCCTCCCCTCCTGCACCGTCATTCCTCGGCGGGGCGTTCCAGTGTGCGGATGTCCACACCGAAGGAGAACGTCACCAGGGCCAGGCCCAACGCCACCGGAAGGGCCCGCAGCAGCAGCTCCAGCGGGAACTCCACCTCCCCCAGGTGCCACGGAGTCAGGTGCCACGGCGCCAGTGCGGCCAGCACCAGGATCCCCGGTGCCATGCCCAGCACCTTCCGTCGTCGGGAGTCCGGCAACGGGCGACGCCAGGCCGGTCGGATCCGAGCGCCCAGGGCGAAGCCGGGCCGCAGCAGACCCAGAAGTGCGGCCCACCATCCGACGGCGAGCGCGGCGGCCAGCGCGAGCACCATCAGCACCACAGCATCAGTGGTCTCGTCGTACCGGGCTCCGGCCGACGTTCCTCCCGCCCCGGCCCGGGCCACCGCGCCGTCGAGCCCGTCCATGAGGAGGATCACCCCGGCCAGCAGGATCAGCGGAAGCGGGAGACCGACGCCGGTGGGCACCGGGAGGTCACCGGACGCTGCGACCACCCCGGCGGCGAAGATGCCCAACAGCCCCGAACGCAGCAGGGTGACCGCATCGGCGGCACGGAATCCCCCGGCCCCACGGACCGCGTGCAGCTGGCACCCGGCGAAGGCCAGCAGCCCCGCCCCCACGGCGAGGCCGCCGAATCCCTCATGGGCCACGGGGCCGCCGTCGGGCCCGCGGGAGGATCCGGCCGTGAGAGCCGCCGCCAGGTGATCGCCGAGCCCCAGGAGGGCGAGCAGCAGCAGCGCCGCTGCCAGCAGGACGGCGAGGGTGCCGAGCACAGGCCGACGGCGATGATCCATGCCAGCGATCATAGGCCCGGCCGCCTCCGCACATCTCAGGGGCTCGCCCCGCGGCGGCCATGTCCTCCGCCCCCGCTGACGTGGCAGGATACGACCATGGAGGAACTGCACCAGAGCCCCGGCACCTCGCCGTCCGGCGCCCTGCGCAGCCGCCAGTACTGGACGACCGCCCCCGGGCGGGGTGAGGTCGTCAGCGCCCCCGTGCCCACACCGGGCCCCGGCGAGGTCCTGGTGGAGACTCTCCTGTCCGGGATCTCGCGCGGCACGGAGAGCCTGGTCCACCGGGGCATGGTCCCCGACGATGTGGCCGGGATCATGTGCGCTCCGCATCAGCTGGGCGAGCTGCCCCATCCGGTCAGCCACGGGTACCTGAACGTCGGCATCGTCCGTGACGGAGAAGGACCCGACGCTGCGGCTCTCCGCGGACGGACGGTGTTCACCCTGGCCGGCCACCGGGACCACGTGGTCGTCCCCGCCCAGGACTGCCACCCACTGCCGGACGGCTGCTCCGCGGAGCGGGCCCTGCTGGCCGGAGCCGCGGAGACCGCCCTGAACGCCCTCTGGGAGGCCGGCATCAGTCTGGGCGACCGGGTCACGGTGATCGGCGGCGGCATGATTGGCCTGAGCACCGCCCTGCTGGCGCACAGGATCCCCCTGGAACGGCTCGAGGTCGTCGACGTCGACGAGGACCGGCGGCAGCTCATCGACGCCCTGGGACTGCACGCCGTCGCTCCCGGGGCGGCCGCACCGGACAGCGACGTCGTCCTGCACTCCTCCGCCACCGCCGCGGGCCTTGCCGAGGCGCTGCGTGTGGCCGGCGACGACGCGCTGATCATCGAGCAGTCCTGGTACGGCGACGAGCGTCCGCAGATTCCGCTGGGAGGCGACTTCCACGCCCGCCGGCTGCGGATCATCGCCTCCCAGGTGGGCGAGGTGGCTCAGCCGCGCCGGCTGCGTCGGGACCGCCGCGCACGCCTGCGCCTGGGGCTGTCCCTGCTTGACGATCGCTTCGACGCCCTGATCACGGGACGCTCTCCCCTGGAGGACCTCCCACAGGTCATGGATGCCCTGGCCTACGGCGACCCAGCCTGGGCAGGGACCATCTGCCACGTGGTGGACCACCGATGAGAGCCAGCGCCTCCCGCGCCCACCCGCCGCCAGACGCCGACACGACAGGAGCACCCATGAGCACTACGAGCACGCCGTCGATGACCCGTTTCCGGCTCACCGTGGACGACCACCTGATGATCGCCCACAGCCTGGCGGACCCGTTCTTCGGGCCCGCCCAGAACCTGCACGGAGCGACCCTGCACATCCGGACGACCTTCGAACGCCCCGGGCTGGATCCGCACGGGGTGGTCATGGACATCGGAGCCGCCGCCGAGCTGCTCTCCGGCGTCCTGGATCCCCTGCGGCACCAGAACCTGGACGAACACCCCGCCTTCGAGAACAAGCTCAGCACCACCGAGGTGATCATCGCCTACCTGGCCCAGCAGCTGGCCCAGGTGCTGCCGGCCGACCACGGGCTGACCGCCATCGAGGTCGAGGCCGAGGAGAACCCGCGGGCCAGCGCCTCCGTGCGGATCGAGCTGTGACTCCTCCGGACCGACTGATCTGGGTCGAGCCGGATCTGCCCGGCCCCAGCGGAGGCTCCCTGTACAACGCACGGGTCATCGCCGGCCTGGACCGCCTCGGCCTGCCCACCGAGGTTCTGCGCATCCCTGGCGCCTGGCCCTCCCCGGACGAGGACAGCCGCGCGGCGCTGAGAACCACCCTCACCGCCCGACGGACTCAGCACCCCGCCGCGGCCGTGGTGGTGGACGGTCTCATCGGCTCAGCCGCACCGGAGCTGTTCAGCCCGGACCCGGACGGTCAGGCGCGCCCCGTCGCCGACATCCTGCTGATCCACCTGCCGCTGGAGGCCGAGCACGAACGCCCCGGAACGGAACCCGCCCAGGTCCCGGGGCCGGCGCCTTCCGATCAGTCGGCGGCCGAGCAGCGAGCGGTGACCTCCGCCGACCGGGTGGTGACCACCAGTCAGTGGGCCGCCGAAGACCTGCACCGACGTCACGGACGGGACGACGTCGACGTCACGGACGGGACGACGTCGACGTCGTAGTCCCCGGGGCGGACCCTGCCGATGCGCCGCCGGGGCGCACCACCCGGGCTTCCGGGGACGACGGGCCGTGGCGGCTCACCGTGGCGGCCTCCCTGACGCCGCGGAAGAACCATCTCCTGCTCGCCGAGGCCCTCGGGAGCCTGCTCGACCAGCCCTGGGTCCTCCAGGTGGCGGGCCCCGGCGGCGAGACGGACCACGGCTCCCACGTGCTGACGGTGCTGCGACGCCGCCTGCCCGGCCGGGTGATCCACCACGGTGCCCTCACTCCAGGGCAGATGAAGGCCCTGTGGGAGGACACCGACCTGGTGCTGCTGCCCTCCTGGGCCGAGACCTACGGGATGGTGGTGGTCGAGGCCTGCGCCCACGGCGTGCCCGGGATCGTCTCCGCCGGTACCGGCGCAGTGGAGGCGCTCGGCGCCGCCGGCGATGTCGCGGACCCCGCCCGGCCCGAGCAGTGGGCCCTGCGTCTGCGCCGTTGGATGGAGGATCCCAGCCTGCGCGGCCGGTGGGCCGAGGCTGCCCGCACCCGAGCCGATAGTCTGCCCACATGGGAGAAGACCGCGAACCACTGGCATCGGCTGATCGGATCTCTGCCGAATGGCTGAGCCTCCGCGAAGCCGCCGACGCCGCCGCCCGGGAGCCCACACGCCCAGAGGTGGCCGCCCTGCTGGCCGAGCTGCGTCCCACCACGGTGGTCGACGTCGGCTGCGGCACAGGGGCCGGCGGCCGGTGGCTGCTGCCCCTGCTGTCCGGCGATCCGGGCTGGCTCCTGCTGGACCATGACCCAGACCTGCTCGCCGACACCGCCGAACGTCTTGCTGCGCGGGGTGCGACGGGTCCGGTGGAGACGCGTGAAGCCGACGTCGCCGACCTCGACGCCGCGCTGGACGGCGCCGCCGGGCACACCCTGACGATCGCCTCCGCACTGCTGGACCTGCTCACCCCCTCCCAGGTCCAGGAGCTGGTGCACACCTGCATCCGGCGCGGCGCTCCCCTGCTCGTCGCCCTCACCGTGACCGGCCGGATGACGGCGGACCCCGGGCACCCCGAGGACGGACTGGTCACCGAAGCCTTCAACCGCCACCAACGACGCGGCGGCCGCTGCGGGCCCGACGCCGTCGCCGTCCTGACGGAGGCCGCCCGCGGCCAGGGGACTCCGGTGCGCACCTGGGAGACCCCCTGGCGGCTCGGCCCAGACGACGCCGTTCTCCTGCGGCAGCTGGTGGAGGACCGGGCCGCCGTCGCCGCGGAGCAGCTGGACGCTGAGGGAACCGCCCCTGCCGACGGCGCCGAGCGGGCGCGGCGCTGGCGCGACGACCGGCTGGGGCAGCTGGCGGCCGGCCGGCTCCACCTGGAGATCGGCCACCAGGATGTGCTGGTGGGGCGTGCGGGGCTTGAACCCGCGACCAAAAGATTATGAGTCTTCTGCTCTGACCAGCTGAGCTAACGCCCCGGATCGGTCACCCGTCCCGGCGCCTGGACGCCGAGGGGGAACCGAGGACATCCTATCGGGTGCGCCGGCGGCGCGGGCGGCGAGCCGCCGGACGCCACCCCTGAGCCTTGCCGTACTGCCCGGGGTCCACCCAGTCGGCACCGCGATAGAGCTGTTCGAAGGCCTCCATGGTCTTGGCGATGCTGTGTCGCGAGGCGATCTCCCGGCTGCGACGACCCATCGCCTGCCGCTGCTCCGGGCTGCGGGTCACGATGTCCTCCAGCTTCGCCGCCAGGTCTGCGGCGTCCCCCGGGGCGAACAGGTGCCCGTTGACGCCAGGCTCCACCAGATGCGGCAACGCCAGGGCGTCGGCCAAGACCACCGGGCGGCCGGCCGACATCGCCTCCAAGGAGACCAGTGACTGCAGCTCGGCGGTGCCCGGCTGGCAGAAGACGTCGGCCTCCAGGTACGCCAGGCGCAGCTGGTCCTCGTCGACGTGGCCGCGCATGCGCACCCGGTCCTGCAGGCCCAGCGCCAGGATCTTCTCCGCGAGCACATCACGCTGCTCGCCGTCGCCGACGATCTCCAGTCCGATGTCGAGGGCAGGATCGGTGGCGGCGACCGCGTCGATGAGCACATCGACGTTCTTCTCCACGGCCAGCCGACCCACGAACAGCACGGTGGGCCGCTGCCCAGGTGCGATCTCCTCGCCCGGCCGCAGCTGATAGTGGTCCACGTCGATGCCGTTGGACAGCGGCAGCACGTGGTCGAAGCCGGCACGCTCCCGCATGGTCTGCGCGGCCAGAGGCGTCGGGGTGGTCACCACCGAAGCCTTGCCCATCAGCCGGCCCATGTCCCGCCAGGAGTTCTCGGCCACGATGCGGCAGAACCAGTCGGGGAACGGCAGGAACGGGTCCAGGTTCTCCGGCATGAAGTGGTTCGTCGCGATCGTGCGGATCCTCCGCCGCTCAGCGGCCTCGATCGCGGCCTTGCCGATCATGTAATGGCACTGGACGTGGACGACGTCGGGCTGGACCTCCTCCATCAGCCGGTCCATGGCGGGTTCCACGAGCCAGGGCAGGCACAGCCGGTAGTACTCGTGCGTGGGAGCCTTGAAGGACCGGAACCGGTGGACCGTCGCATCCTCGGTGTGCTGGACCAAGTCCGGTCCGGAGTCGTTCCGGGCCGCTGCGATATGGACCTCGTGACCCATGCGGGTCATATGCCGAGCCAGCCGATGACAGAACACGGCCGCCCCGTTGACGTCCGGCGGGTAGGTGTCCGCCGCGATGAGGATGCGCAGCGTGTCCTGGGTCCTGGGCATGAGCCGCTCGTGTCCTCCTGGGATAGTCACCCGCCCGACTCCCGCGCCCACTGGGCACGATCGCGGGGCCTGATGCCCCGGCTTCGGAGCTGGCGCGCTTTGCGGTGCGCCTTCACAAGATAATCGATGGACGCCAGGATGTGCATCAGACATCCCGCCGCGAGCACCAGCTCCGCCGTGATGACCAGCACAGTGCCCTCCAGCTGCGGTGTGCGGCCCAGGAGGATCAGCGGCGCACCCACCAGCAGACAGGCGGTGCGGATCTTGCCCAGCACCGAGACGGTCAGCTGCGGGGAGCCGGCGAAGCGCACGGCCGCGTGGACGAACAGCACCAGATCAGGGATCACCACAGCGAGCACCACCCACAGCGGCGCCACCGAGAACACCACCAGCGTGATGGTGACGATCACCAGCGAGAGCCGGTCCGCCAGCGGGTCCAGCCACTGCCCCACTGTGCTGAGCTGGTCGAAGCGCCGCGCGATGTACCCGTCCACCCAGTCGGTGGAACTCAGCACCGCCAACACCCAGAACGCCCCGAGATAGGAGCCGGTGGCGACCAGCCACACGAAGACCGGAAGCAGCAGAAAGCGCACGACCGTGACGACATTCGGAACGGTCCAGAATGTCTCATGCAGGGTGTACTCGAAACCCTCCCGGGTTCCGGCACCGATGAATCTCACAGGGTCCTCTGCTGGTCTCGGCGGGGAACCCCGTCGACGATCGCCGACGGGGACGGGTCGTGTGAAGTTGTGGTCAGAGGCAGCGCGACCGTGTCACGCGAGCTCGAGTCTGCCAGGTCCGTCTCAGCCGAGTCCCGTGCTCAGCGCTTGGTCAGTTCACGCAGGAACACCGCGCCGGCAGCCGCGGAGGCGCCCAGCACCGCCAACGGCTTCCACCGGGCCGCGACGAAGTCTCCTGCCGACGGTCCCTCGTGGTCGGCGCCCGAGCCCTGTGGGGCGTCACCGGCATCGGCGTCGCCCGCGGAGCGGCCGGCGCCGCGCAGCTTCTCCTTCAGGCCGGCCACGCCGCCCTGGGCCTCGGACTTGAGCGACTCCTTGTCGCTGCGCTCACGGATCTCATCATGCAGGGACCCCAGGTGCTCCCGTCGCTGAGCGGTGCGCCGCAGCAGCTCCCGGTAGCTCGGCTTCTTCGGGCTGCCCTCGCCGGGAGTCTTGGCCTGCTGCTTCTTGCGCTCCTGGGCCTCCCGCTTGGCCTCCTCCTTCTTCCGGCGACGCTCGGCATCCTGCCGGTCCAGCGTGCGCGGGTCGAAGCTGCTGCCCTCCTTGGCCACCCCCAGGTCCAGTCGGAGCCCTCGGATCGCGTCCTCGGGCATCAGCGGCATGGCTTTCTTCAGGCGCAGCAGGCCGATGAGCACGAAGACCGCCGCGATCAGCAGGAAGATCCCGGCGACGATCAGGGCGGCCGCCCAGAGCTCGAAGATCAGTCCGAAGGCCGCCACGGCGGCGACGATCAGGGCGACCACCAGGAAGGTCAGAAAGACCAGGCCGACGACCATCAGGGCGGCGGCGATGCCTGCCGCGATGCCCTTGGTCTTCATCTGGCCGATGGCCAGCTGGATCTCGTCATTGATCTGCTTCGGCCCCAGGCGCAGGACGACCTTGATCAGGTCGACGAGCGATGGGCGGGGGGCAGCGGTGCGGGTGTGCCCTGCTCCTTGCTGAGCCAAGACAGCGCCTCCATCCTGAAATGACTGGTCGGACCTGTGGGACTGGCACAGCGGGCTGCGCAGCCTTCCGTGACCAAACTACCACCAACGCCCCTGGTGACCGGGACAGGGCTCCGCCGCCACCATCCCGTGCGCCGAGCGCTGGGCGGCGGGCACTACCATGGAGGCATGCCCGAGCAGCTGGACCTGAACGAGCTCTACGCGAACACCTTCACAGCGGAGGATCGCGCCGCCTTCGAAGCGCAGCCCACGTCCGAGAAGAAGTTCCTCGTCGCATGGGCGTTGGCGCTGTTCCTCGGACCGATGGGCGCCCAGCGCTACTACCTGGGCCGACTCCCCACCGGGGTTCTCAAGACCCTGATGTTCGGCACCGCGATGGTCGGCTTCGCCACGGGCGCGGTCAACCTCGGTTTCATCTTCATGGGCGTGGTGGGCGCTTGGACGATCATCGATCTGTTCCTGCTGCTCAGCGGCACGATGTCCGACCGTCAGGACGTGCGGCTGGACGGCTTCCGCCGTTGGGCCGGTCCCTGCGCCGCCGTGACGGTGCTGTTCCTGGTGGGCCTGCTCATCGCCGCCCTGGTCATCGGCACCAGCTCAGCGGTCAGTGGCTGAGCATCCTTCGTACGCCGACCCCGGTCAGGCCGGGTCGATCTGACCCACCGGGGTCCGCTTCTCCGCCTGGAACTGGTCCTCCACGCGCCCGAAGGCCCAGTAGGCCGAGAGCGACATCCCCCGGCGGGGCAGTCCCCGCTCCTCGACGAGCAGCCGTCTCATCCGCTTCATCTGCTCACGCTCTCCGTGGACGAAGACCTGCACGTCCCCGGCAGGGATCTCCAGGCTCGCCACCGCCTCGACCAGCCGGGTGCTCTCCGGCGTGAACTCGCCGCCGCGATGCAGCCAGCGCACCTCCACCCCGTCCGGCGCAGCCAGCGACACCTGGTCTTCGACGGAGGGCACTTCGAGCACGACGACGCCGCGGGCGTCGGCCTCCAAGGCTTCGACCGCCGCCGCGATGGCCGGCAGGGCGGACTCATCCCCGGCCAGCAGGTGCCAGTCGGCCTCCTCGCGCGGTGCGTAGGCGCCCCCGGGCCCGAAGAAGCTGATCAGCTCCCCCGGGCGGACCTGCTGGGCCCAGCCGCCGGCGAGGCCCTCCTCGCCGTGGGTGACCATGTCGACCCACAGCTGGCCGGCGTCGTGATCGATGTGACGGACCGTGTAGGTGCGGGTCACCGGCATCTGCTCCATCGGCAGACGCTCCCGCAGGGCATCGAGGTCATAGGGCCGATCGAGCCCCAGCGCCGGATGAGCGAAGAGCATCTTGATGTACTGGTCCGTGGCGTCCTTGAACTCGAGGGCTGCGCACCCCTCGCCGCCGAGCACCACACGCACCAGGTGCGGAGACAGCCGCCGCACCTGCTGGACCGTCAGCACATGCTGGACCCGGGGCTTCCGGGCACCGCCGGCGTCGGGTCGCACAGGCGCCGGCTGATCCGGTGCGGACGGTGGGGTCTGAGGAGACATACGGCAGGTCCTTTCCACGGGTTCTGCACCGCGGAGTCTACAGGAAAGGCATGCCTCACCTGCCTGGCCCCGATAACGTCACTCATCCGTAATGGAATCCATGCCCGTCGGGCCGTCGCTCAGAAGACGATGGTCGTCTGGCCGTTGCGGATGACGCGGTCCTCGCAGTGCCACTGCACCGCCCGGGACAGCACTGCACGCTCCACGTCAGCGCCGAAGCGGGTCAGCTGCGCGACGTCGTCCTCATGGGAGACCCGGATGACGTCCTGCTCGATGATGGGCCCCTCGTCCAGGTCCTTGGTCACGTAGTGCGCGGTGGCGCCGATCAGCTTGACCCCGCGCTCCTTCGCCTTGCGGTACGGTCCGGCCCCGATGAAGGCGGGCAGGAAGCTGTGATGGATGTTGATGACCGGGGCGCCCACCTCGCGGAGGAAGTCCTCGGAGATGATCTGCATGTAGCGGGCCAGCACGATGAGGTCCACATTGCCCTTCAGCAGCTCCAGATGCCGGGCCTCGGCCGCTGCCTTGTCACCCTTGTCCACCGGCACGTGGATGTAGGGAATGCCGAAGGGCCGGACGTCGTCGGCGAGGTCCGGGTGGTTGGAGATCACCATGGCGATGTCCATCGGGATCTCCCCCCGGCGGTGCCGCCACAGCAGATCCAGCAGGCAGTGGTCCGCCTTGGAGGCGAAGATCGCCACGCGCTTGGGCGTGCCGGCGTCGGTGAGACTCCACTCCATGTCGAAGCGCGCCGCCAGACGCGTCTGGACCGCCTCCTCGATGCTCGGCCGGGCGGCGGCGAGTCCGGGCAGGTGGAAGACCGTGCGCTGGAAGAAGCGCCCACCCGCGACACCGGTGCTGTACTGGTCCAGCGAGATGATGTTGCCGCCGAGATCGGTGATCACATCCGAGACGGCGGCGACGATCCCCGGCTGGTCCGGGCAGCTGATGATGAGCCGGGCGATGTCGGTCGGCGACGCGTCGACGGAGGTCATGGTCACTCCTGAGGTGAAGGCGGCGGGGCGGTCCGAGGACGACGACGGCGGCGACGCCCCGATGAGGAGCGGCCCGACCGGCGTCGGGGGTCGTGGGAGAGGATAGCAGTCGCTCCGAGGGCGACGGCCTCAGGCTTCCGGCGGTGTCGGCTCCAGTGACACGAACGCCCGCAGCCCTGTCGGCGAGACGTCCCGGACCTCGGTGAACCCCAAGGCCTCGTAGAAGGCCCGCTGCCCGGGCTCGGAGTCGGTGAGCAGGACCCTCTGCCTCACCTGACGCACCGGCGCCAGCACCTCCTCGACCAGGCGTCGCGCGATGCCGCGACGGTGCAGCTCCGGCCGCACCAGCACGTCCTGCAGATAGGCGATCGTCTCACCGTCGCTGAGGATCCGGGCCAGGCCGACCAGGCGGCGTCCTCCGTCGGCTCTGTCGGCTCTGTCGGCTCTGTCGGCTCCGTCGGCTCCGTCGGCTCGAGGAGCCGAATCGGAGGCCCAGGCGGTGGCCACCGCGAAGGAGCCCGCCACCGCTCGATGCAGCCGGGCGGGGTCCCCGGTGTAGGCGGTCCATCCGACGGACCCGTAGAGGTCCTCCAGCTGGGCGGCCTCGGGGACCTCTCCGGCGAGGATCTCCACCTCCGGGTCGGCCATGGGACTCAGACCTCCGTCAGATCGGTCACGGAGGCGGCCAGCCTGTCCACAAGTTCTGGGACCTGATCGTCGACGATCAGCGCCTCCCGCCGGGGACGGGTGAGGAATCCGGCCTCGACCATGTGGTCCACCATGGCCAGCAACGGCTGCCAGAAGCCTCCGACGTCGAAGAGCGCGACCGGCTTGCGGTGGAGGCCCAGATGCTGCCAGGTCCACACCTCGAAGAGCTCCTCCAAGGTGCCGGCGCCGCCCGGCATGGCCAGGAAGCCGTCGCCCAGCTCGGCCATGCGGCGCTTGCGCTCGTGCATGTCGGCGACGACGTCCAGACGCGTCAACCCGGGGTGGGCGACCTCACGGTCCACCAGCCCCTGCGGCATCACGCCGTGGACCTCTCCCCCGGCCCCCAGGGCGGCGTCGGCGAGGACACCCATGAGCCCGACGTTCCCCCCGCCGTAGACCACCGTGATGCCGCGGCGCCCCAGCAGAGCACCCAGACGGCGCACCGCACGGGCGTGGGCCGGGTCATGCCCGTGCCTGGACCCGGTGAAGACGGTCAGGGATCTCACGCCCTGGTCTCCTCGCCCTTCAGCGCCGGGAGGACCTCCTCGGCCAGCAGGGGGGCCAGGTCTTCCGGCATCGGCTCAGCAGCCGGGGAGAGCCAGCGCAGCTCGGCGATCTCGGACGCCGGGGCGGCGTCGACGGCGGCAGGTGCGGCGTCGTGGAGGAAGATCTCTCCGGTGACCAGCCGACCGGGCTCATTGGCCGCTGCGGCGTGGAAGGTCCCCAGCTCCCGCAGATCCTCCGGCCAGAGCTCCACGCTGAGCTCCTCAGCACATTCACGCACCGCGGTCTGCACGGGGGTCTCGCCGGGCTCCGGCTTGCCGCCGGGCAGCATGAACCGGTCGGTGCCACTCTTGCGCACCGTGAGCACTTCGCCGTCCGAGTTGCGGATGACCACCGCACTCACATGGATGGCGTCGGCGGACTCTTCCCGCCCCGGAACGGGCGCCGTCAGCGCCACGTCCGAGAGGGCCGCATGCCTCGGCGGGGAGGCGTCCTGGGGATGTTCAGTGGTCAGCACGGCGTCCATGGTAACCACGGATCATGGCGAGGTCAGGCCTCCTGCCGCCTGCAGACCCGTCGTAGAACGTGATCAGCGGCACGGTGGCAGTCCGCCGCCGCCGCGTGATTCCGCGGGTCTCGACCCTCGGCAGAGGCTCGGCGAACCCCAGCACCCCCGCCCGGCGTGTTGTGATGTGCGCCTCCTCGGCCCGTCCGATTTCCCTCGGCCGAGATTCGACTGCTACACTCTTTCAGTCGCAATCCTCCATAGCTCAACGGCAGAGCACTCGACTGTTAATCGAGGGGTTGCTGGTTCGAATCCAGCTGGGGGAGCTCATCGCATGAGGGCCTCGACTCGCCACGAGTCGAGGCCCTCTGCCATTGCCGCTCGCTGACACCGTCGCCCTCTGCTCTCGTCATCGCCGGCGCCTATCGCCGCCGGGACTCCTCGCATCGCCGGTCAGAGCCGAGCAGCCACCCCATCGCGGATCCGTCGGACGGACACCGTCCCCGGGCAGGCGGTCGCCACCACATCCCCGTGAGGGATGATCTGAGTCTGCGGGTCCAGACCGCGCTCGCGGCATATCCGGGTGCACAGCTCGATGGAGATCTCGTAGGTGTCCTCGCTCGGCGCCCGCTCCGGGTCCGCAGAATGCTCGATGCCGATGCTGCGCCGATTCATCGCCAGGTCCCCCGCATGCCAGGCGGTGTTGATCTCGCTGACGTACTGGTGCAGAGCGCCTTCACCGATGCCGTAGTGCGCGCTGACCCCCGAGCCCGGGTCGGCGAACGTCGCATCCGCCGCGGCCAATGTGCCGACGATGTAATGGATGACGATGCGGTCCACCGACGTGCCCTCGCGTCCCGCCGAGTAGTTCTCCGTATGCTTCCACACCGGCTCCATGGCTCAGTCCCCTCGGCCCAAGGGGCACCCCAGGGCGTTCGCCGGATTGCGGCGCCGCCCGTCCTCGTCATACGCGGTGGGCCGGATCAGCCCCTCAGCGCCCTGACCCGGATCCGTCGAGGAGCTCGCATCGGACGCACGGGCGGGGGCAGCCCCGACGCTGAGCCCGACGGCCGCCGCTCCGGCACCGCTGACGAGGAACAGAGTTCGCCGTGTGAGATCCATGGGGTGCAAGCTACTGGAGCGTTGCGCAGGGATCAAGGGGTCAGGAGGCGGGTCACAACGGATCATCGGGCGCGGAACGTCGCCGGCACGTCCCCGTCGCCGGTCGCCGCGGCCAGGACCAACTCTCCGAGCAGCGGGGCGAACTTCGCCCCATGACCTGAACAGGGCGAGACCACGGTGACCCGCTCATGCCGGTCGATGAGGAAGTCCTCGTCGGCGGTGGTGGTGAACAGACAGGTGGTCTCCGCATACGGGGTCGGTTCCACCCCGGGCAGCCTGTCGGCCACGAACCTGGTCACCCGGGCCCGTCCGGCGTCGTCGATCCTGCCGTCCTGATCCGCGGCAGACCCGATGACCTTGCCGCCGTTGAACTCGGCGACCTTCTGGCCCCTATGGTCGGCGTCGCGCCCGCCGGGCAGCCCATAGACGGTGATGTCACGGTCCCCGTGGATGAACGTGGGCCGGGCGGAGGCCTCCGCCGCTCCCCCGCGGTAGGGGTAGTGGAAGGCCTGCTCCTGCCGGACCGTCAGCCGGCGGTTCGCCGGGAGGAAGCCGGCGGGCAGCGGCAGCTCCCCCAGAAGCCGCGGAAGCCAGCCGCCCGCGCAGACGACCAGATGCTCGGCATCCCAACGGCGCCCGTCCGAGGAGGTCAGCCGGACCCCGGAGGCGGTCTCCTCCACCCGGCTGACCTCCCAGCCGGTCTGCAGCCGCGCACCGGCCCGCTGGGCCATCCGCAGCATGGCGGCCACCGTACGTTCGGCGTCGAGCACCCCTGCCCCGGGGTGCCACAGCACCTCCGAGTCGAAGGCGAACATGGGCCACCGGTCAGCGGCCTCGGCGGCGCCGAGCAGCTCGTGGTCGACTCCGGCCCCGGCGAGCACCTGTGCCAGCTCAGCGGGCCTGCGCGCCTCCCCGTGGTCCACCGCCCCGGTCAGGGTCAGCAGCGGCTCCTCCGCCTCGCGCTCCAGCTCCTGCCAGCCCGCGGCCGCCTGCACCACCAGATCGGCGTAGAACCGGTCCGGATAGGCGTAGCGAAAGATGCGCGCCGATCCGTGGGAGCTGCCCAGAGGCCCGGCGGGCACGTCCCGCTCCAGGACGGCGACCTCGTGCCCGGCCTGCGCCAGGCGCCACGCCGCCGAGGCCCCGGCCAGACCCGCCCCGATCACCACGTGACGGCTCGACTCCCCCATACGTCCCAGCTCCCTTCACCGTCGCCGGCAGACACACACCCCGGTGAGACCGGTGTGCCTCCGGCCGGTCACAGGAACCGGCCCAGGGTGACCACGTCCTGCTCGGTATAGTCCAGACGATCATAGAAGGCATGCACCGCCTGGTTCTCCCGGCGCACCATCAGCATCAGCTTCGGGATGCCCCGGGCACGGAGCCAGTCCTCGGCGGCTCTGACCAGACGCTCACCCAAGCCCTGACCCCGCAGATCATCACGGACGGCCAGATAATAGATCCATCCCCTGTGCCCGTCGTGGCCGACCATGACGGTGCCGCGCAGCCGACCTCCGCTCGCCCCGTCAGAGGCCCTCGACGTCGGCAGGCACAGCACTGTGGACTCTTTGCCCTCGAGGGCGCGACGGCAGTCCCCCTCCGGGTCGTTCCACGGTCGGGTCAGACCCGCCTCATGCCACAGCGCAACCGCGTCCGGCACGGCGTCGGTCGGGAGCTCGACGACGTCTCCGGGAGCCGCTCCCGCCGGCTGACCGGTCACCGGTGCACCGGCCGGATGGAGAGCTCCTCCACCATCGAGGCCTCCGGCATGTCCACCGCCAGTCGAACGGTGTCCGCCACGGACTGCGGGGCGATGTAGATGCTGCCGTCATAGTCCGTGTTGCCCATCTGGGTCTGCAGGTCACGTTGCATGTCCGTGTCCACCCTGCCCGGATGGATCGAGGTCACGCGCACCGTGCCGCGCTCTTCGTCACGCAGCGCGTCGGTCAGCGCCCGCAGGGCGAACTTGCTGCCGGAGTAGATCCCTCCCCCGGCCCGGGACGAATAGCCCGCGCCGGAGTTGATGGCGATGACCTGGCCGCGGGCCACCCGCAGGGCCGGCAGAGTCAGACGGGTGAGCTCCGCCACGGCGAACACGTTGACCTCGAACACGTGCCGCCACAGCTCCGACGTTGCCGCGCCGACCTCTCCGGAGTCGGCGACGCCGGCGGAGTGGACCAGCACGTCGAGGCGCTCGAGCCCGGCCGCCTCGACGGCGGCGGCCACCGCGGCGGAGTCGGTCAGATCCACCGCGAAGCCAGAGGCGCTCGGCAGCGCGGCGACCACGGCCCCGACACGATCGGGCGTCGTCCCGCCGACCAGCACGTGATGGGTGCGGCCGAGGTCCTCGGCGATGGCCCGGCCGATGCCGCGCGTCGCGCCGGTCACCAGCGCCAGGGGACGTTCAGTGGCTGCTGCAGTCGATGTGCTCATGGGCCTCAGCCTATCGAGCTGGACTGACCCGTGCTCACGGCATGTCAGGCGCGGGCGGCGCCGTGGTCGGCCGGGTCCGTGCCGTCGGAGACGCCGCGGCTCGAGTCGGAGGCCGCCCCGGGCCCGCGCGAGGCCCCGCGACGCACGATCTGCATGATCACCGCGAGGCCCATGGCGGCCAGCCCGGGCATGGAGACCAGCAGATCGGGATAGATCAGCGCCAGGCCGCCGCCGACGAGCAGGAACCGTTCGGGCAGCGTGCCGCGCACCACCAGATGCCCGGCCAGCCCCGAGGAGACTCCGACCATGCCCACGATCACCGTGCTCAGGGCGATCACCAACTCCTGCCAGGAGCCCTCCAGCAGCAGCGCCGGCTGGAGGATGAACACATACGGGATGAGGAATCCCGCGATGGCTATTCGCAGCGCCGAGACGCCCGCCGCCATCGGATTGGCGTTGGCGATGCCCGCACCCGCATAGGCGGCGAGACACACCGGTGGCGTGATATCGGCGAGGATGCCGAAGAAGAACACGAACAGGTGGGCGGCGATCAGCGGGACGTCGAAGTTGTTGTAGAGGATGGGTGCGGCCACCGTCGCGGTGACCACGTAGTTCGCCGTGGTGGGCAGCCCCATGCCGAGCACGATGCAGGCCACCATGACCATCACCAGGACCAGCAGGAAGCTGCCTCCGGCGATGTCCACCAGGCCCCGCCCCAGCTGCCCTCCCAGCCCGGTGGCGGTCACCGTGCCGGCCACGATGCCAGCAGTGGCACAGGCCGCGATCACCGGCAGGGCCGTGCGCGCACCGGCCACCAGCAGCTCCACCATGCCCCGCGGCCCCAGCCGTGTGGAGGAGCGCAGGAAGCTCAGCACGAACGCGGTGGCGATGCCCAGCAGGGCCGCCCGCATCGGCGACATCCCCGAGAGCAGCGTGCCGATGATGACCGCCAGAGGCAGCAGCAGGTCCGCCCGGGTGATCAGCGACCGCAGCGAGGGCAGCTCATCGATCGGCAGTCCCTTGATGTGGTTGCGCTTCGCCTCGAAGTGGATGGAGAGGAACGCGCCCAGGAAGTACAGCAGGGCCGGGATCACGGCGATGACGATCAGGTCGTTGTACTCCACGTCCGGCACGTTCTGCGCCATGATGAACGCCGCGGCGCCCATGATCGGCGGCATCATCTGTCCACCGGTGGAGGCCGTGGCCTCCGTGGCGGCCGCCACATGAGGCTTGAACCCGGCCTTCTTCATGATCGGGATCGTGAAGGACCCCGACGCCACGGTGTTGGCCACCGAGGAGCCGGAGACCATCCCCTGCAGCCCCGAGGCCGCGATGGCCGCCTTCGCCGGTCCGCCGGTGAACCGTCCGGCCGCGCGGAAGGCCAGGTCGTTGAAGAACTGACCGATGTTGGTGCGCAGCAGCACCACGGCGAAGAACAGGAACAGGAAGATGAAGTTCGAGGACACCTGGATCGGCGTGCCGAAGACCCCCTGACCGGTGGACAGGAACGTGCTGGTGGCGAAGTTCTCCACGGACATGCCCCGATGCGGGAACAGCGGGCTGTGGTTGCCGAAGATCGCATAGACCATCGCCAAGGTCGCGATGATGACGATCGGCAGGCCCACGCAGCGCCGCGTGGCCTCCAGCACCAACAGGATGCCGGCGACGGCGACGACGTGGTCCAGGTCCGAGTAGCCCAGGATCTGCACGGCGTTGCCGGTCAGGCGCTCATACTCGACGAAGATGTACAGGTTGCAGTACACGCCGGCCGCGGCCAGCAGTGCGTCGTACCACGGCACTCCGCGGCCCCGCCCGAGCAGCGTGTCCTTCCAGAGCACCCCGGTGGCGGGGCGGTCCAGCAGACGCCTGCTCGCCGGGTACAGCAGGAAGATCAGCGACGTCGCCCCCGCGAGATGGAGGGAGCCGTGCATCCAGTTGTTGAACGGTCGCTCCAGCGCCGCGTACAGGTGGTAGAGGGTGAAGACGACCGAGATGGCCCCCACGAGCCAACCCCACCAGCCCAGGTCCGTGCGGAACCGGCTGGAGGTGTCGTGCTCGCGGAGGACCTTCTCGGCCTTCGCCTCTGCGGCAGGATCGACCTGCCCACCTGCCGGGAGGGCGTCCCGACCAGGTGCGTCGCTCACGGCAGGTCGATGCCCTGCTCGTCGTAGTACCGCTCAGCACCGGGGTGCAGCGGCACGTCACCGATGCCCAGCAGGGCCTCCTCCATGTCGATCGACTCCCCGACATCCAGGGTGATCTCGTCCGCGTGCTCGAAGATCGCCGCGGTGATCTCGTAGCCGAGGTCCTCGCTGACCTGGGTCGTGGAGGCGGCCAGGGCGGCGAACACCGACACGGTCGCGACATCCTCGTCGAGGAAGTCGTAGGCCTCGGCGGAGATGTCATACGGCTCCGCACCGGAGTCGCCGGAGATCTCGTCGGCGATCGCGTCGTCGAGGCCCAGCAGATCCACATCCGTCGACGCGGCCAGCTGCGTCAGCCCTGCCACCGGGGTGCCGACGACGAAGATCGAGGCGTCGATCTGGTTGTCGGCCAGCATCTCGGTGGAGGCCCCGAAGTCGGTGACCTCCGGGGTGTAGTCCCCTTCCTCCAGCCCGTGGGCCGCGAGGATGGCGTCGGAGATCGCGCGCGTGCCGGAGCCGGCGTCGCCGACGGCGATGGTGGCGCCCTCCAGGTCATCGACCGAGTCGAAGCCCGAGTCCGCCCGCACCACGATGTGGGCGGCCTCCGGGTAGAGGTTGGCGATCCAGCCGATGTTGTTCAGCTCGACGCCGTCGAGGTCGTCCAGCTGACCGTTGACGCCGTCGTTGGCGGTGTCGTTCTGCGTCAGGCCGAGCTGCCACTCCTCCTGGAACATCTGGCCCAGATTCTCGCCTGAGCCCCCGGACTCGACATAGTTCACCGAGTCAGCGCTGGTGTTGGCCTCGAAGATGTCCGAGAGCTCACCGCCCAGCGGGTAGTAGGTCCCTGCGGTGCCCCCGGTGCCGAAGGTGAGATCGGTGACGAAGTCCTCCTCGCCGCCGACCTCCACGTCCTCACCGTTTCCCTCAGCGTCGTCGCCGCAGGCGGACAGGGCGACCATGGCTGCGGCCGCTGTGACAGCGGCGGCAGTGCGTCGGATCCTCATGGGGTGTCCTCCTCATTCACGTGTGCGAGCAGGTCAGAACGGGGGTCCCCCTTCTGACCTCGTCCAGTAAGGCTATGCGGACACAGCGCTCTGCAGGAGGATGGGAGGCCCTGGTTACGGAATCGTTACCTCCGCCACATCGGCCCCGACGGGATCGTCACCGTGCCAGGTCAGACGGATCGGCGCTGTCGGCCCGGCCGACACGCCCCAGACATCCCGGTCCCCAGAGCAGCCGGCGACTGGGTCCTCAGAGCAGCCAGCGGCGCATCGACGCCAGGCACGCCCGCAGATCTCCGGCCGTGACGTGCTCGTCGTCGGTGTGGGCCAGCAGCGCGTCGCCCGGGCCGAAGTTCACCGCCGGCACGCCCAGCGCGGAGAACCGGGCCACGTCCGTCCATCCGTACTTCGGCTTGGGCTCCCCGTCGACGGCGGCCAGGAAGGCCTCCGCGGCGGGATGCTCCAGGCCCGGCCGGGCCCCGGGAGAGGAGTCGGTGACCTCGATGAGCTCCTCGTCCACGCCGGCGGCGCGCAGCACCTCACGGACGTGGTCGTGGGCCTGCGCCTCGGTCTTGTCCGGGGCGAAGCGGTAGTTGATCTCCACGGTGCAGGCGTCCGGGATGACATTGCCGGCGATGCCGCCGGTGATCGAGACCGCGTTGAGGCCCTCCCGATACGCCAGGCCGTCGACGTCGACTGTGCGCGGCTCATACGCCTCCAACGCGGCGAGCACCGGCGCGGCGGCGTGGATCGCGTTGCGACCCTTCCACGCGCGGCCCGAGTGCGCGGCGACCCCCGGCACGGTGACACGCAGCCGGCACGTGCCATTGCAGCCGCCCTCCACGGCACCGTGGGTCGGCTCCAGGAGCACCGCGAAGTCAGCCTCCAGCAGCTCCGGAGTGCTCCGCAGCACCCGCCCCAGGCCGGATTTGGCGGCCTCGACCTCCTCGTGGTCGTAGAAGACCCAGGTGACGTCGCATGCCAAGCTCTGTGCGGCCGTCATCGTCCGCAGCCGGTCCGCGACGTCGGCGGCCAACGCCAGCTGGACGGCCACCCCGCCCTTCATGTCGGTGGCTCCGCGACCGTAGAGGACGTCGCCGTCGGGGCGCTCGCCGTCATCGGCGGATGCGTCCGCACCGTCTGCGGCGACCCACTGCGGCGGGACCGTCCCGCGGAAGCCCGGGGTGCCACGGGTCTCCGGGTCGCTGGGCAGCGGCACCGTGTCCAGGTGCCCGGCCAGCACCACCCGCTGGTCCGCGCCGGTGTCGGTGCGGGCGATCACCGTGTCGCCGTCCCGGTGCACCCGCAGGCCGCCCAGGCCCAGCAGGGCAGACTCCACCGCATCGGCCAACCGGGTCTCGTTCCCGGAGACCGACTCGCAGGCGATCACCTGTTCGGTCAGCTGGGTGATCTCTGCGGTGAGGTCCAGCATCAGCGGAGCGGCGGGGGCGGAGGCACCGCCGGGAGCAGAGTCGGAGGACGTGGCGGAGGAGGTGCCGGAGGTTCTGTCAGCGGAGGTCTCATCGACGGGCATGACCCCACTGTAATCCGTAAGATGGGCGGCATGACTTCGACCGACACTGCTGCATCCGCCTCCCGCATCGCCTCCGGCCACGGCCTGGCCACCGTCACCGCCGACGGGACCGTGCTCGACACCTGGTTCCCTGCCCCCGTGCTGGCGCCGCTGGCCCAGAACGAGGACGCCGCGCTGCTGGCCTCCCTCGAGGCCGCCGTCGGCGAGGACAGCGACCGAGGAGTGCGCACCGAGGTGGTCTCCGTCGAGGCGGACCTCGACGCGCCGGCCGCCGGCACCTCGGACGTGTGGCTGCGTCTGCACCTGCTCTCGCACCGTCTCGCCCAGCCGAACACCCTCAACCTGGAGGGCATCTTCGGCCACCTGACCAACGTGGTCTGGACCAACTTCGGGCCCTGCGCGGTGGACGGCTTCGAGGCCACCCGTCTGAAGCTGCGCTCGCGCGGTCACGTCACCGTGCACAGCATCGACAAGTTCCCGCGCCTGGTGGACTACGTGACGCCGGTGGGCGTGCGCATCGGTGACGCCGACCGCGTCCGTCTCGGCGCACATCTGGCTGAGGGCACCACGGTCATGCACGAGGGCTTCGTGAACTTCAACGCCGGCACTCTCGGGGTCTCCATGGTGGAGGGCCGCATCTCTGCAGGCGTCGTGGTGGGCGACGGCACTGACGTCGGCGGCGGCGCCTCGATCATGGGCACCCTCTCCGGCGGCGGCACGGAGCGTGTGGCCCTGGGTGAGCGGGTGCTGCTCGGCGCCAATGCCGGCGTCGGCATCTCCATCGGCGATGACTCGGTGGTGGAGGCCGGCCTGTACGTCACCGCCGGCACCAAGGTCTCCGTGCTCGACGACCACGGCAACGTGGTGGAGGTCGTCAAGGGCTCTGCCCTCTCCGGCGTCCCGAACCTGCTGTTCCGTCGCAACTCCGTGTCCGGCCGCCTGGAGGCCGTGCCGCGCAAGGGCCAGAAGGTGGAGCTCAACGCGGCCCTCCACGCCAACTGAGCCGCAACGTCGTGACGCCGGACCGCCCGCCCCTTGGGCGTCCGGCGTCACGACGGTGGGCGGTTCCTGACACTGCGGCGGAGACGGACGAACACCTGATGGTGAAGCAGAGATGATGAGCAGACACCGGGCGGAGCGCCCGATCGTGGCGACCCGCGAGATGGTCCGCCGCCGGCGCCGTCGCCGCGCCCTGGCGGTGCTTGTCCTGCTGGCGATGGTCCTGGCGGGCGTCGTCTGGGCCACCTGGCGTCACATCGACGAGCAGGAGTATCTGCTGGACGCCCGCTGCGAGGTGCAGGTGGGCGGGGAGCTCCACGTGCTGACCCCGCACCAGTCGGCGAATGCCGCACTGGTGGCGGCACTGGCGGTGGACCGGGGACTTCCGCGGGAGGCCGCCGCCGACGCCTTGGCCATCTCCCTGCAGGAATCTGACCTGCAGGTCCTCGAGGCCACCGACGAATACGACGCCCGCGAGCTGTTCCGCAGCGGGTCACCCAGCTGGTCGGACGATGACGGCCCGGTGGAGGTCGCAAGCTCCGTGGAGGGCTTCTACGACGCCCTGGAGTCGGCTCGGGACCACGAGGACGACCCGTGGACGCCTGAGCTCAGCGTCTCCGAAGCCGCCGACGTGCTGGAGCGTCCCATGGACCCCAGCTTCTACTCACGCCACGCGGAGCGCGGCAGGGCCTTCGCGGCGCCGCTGACCGGTGCGCAGCCGATCGGCATGACCTGCCGCCTCACCCGCAAGGACGCCCCCAACCCGGACCCTGACGGCCTCGCCCACGAGGTGGCGGGGGTCCTGGGCACCGCCCTTGAAGTGCCCGACGACGCCCAGGAGGCACTGGAGGCTCTCGGGTCCGAGGACGAGGACGAGGGCGCCGATGAGGACGAGGGCGCCGATGAGGACGCGCGGGACGAGCTCGAGGAGTTCGGGCCGATCCTGATCGACCGCAGCGCCGCCGCCGGTGATGACGCGGACGGTGCCGGTCCAGAGGCCGGGACCGTCGTCACGGTGAGCATGCCCGGCGGCGATGAGGACGACGAGCAGGCCGACACGACCCGGGAGCTGTGGACCCTGGCGCACTGGGCCGTGGCCACCGCCGACGTCTACGGCACCCAGACGGTCCACGCCGGGGCCTTTGAATGGAGTCGCGACTCCGGACGCTGGTCACGGGTGGAGGAGATCTCCGACGACGCCGTCGTCATCGGCTTCTGAGCGGCCCGCACCACGCAGATCGAGGCGTCACTTTCCCGGACAACTCCTGGTACTCAAGCGCTTCGCCTGGCGTGCGATCTGCGGGAAGATGACTCCTCGTACAGCTCCCTGCGGCGGCTCTGCCGCAGGCCCCACCCAGACCGCGGCCACCCGCGCGATACCCGTGCGACCCACGACAGCAGAAGACCCCGCCGCCGTGCTCCGGCTGCGGGGTCCTGCACTGACGGCGCCTCGGCCTCGGGTCAGGCGCCCGGGTAGCTGCGCTCCGGCTCACCGATGTAGAGCTGACGCGGTCGCCCGATCTTGGTGGAGGGGTCCCTCATCATCTCGCGCCACTGGGCGATCCAGCCGGGCAGGCGACCGAGGGCGAAGAGCACGGTGAACATCTTCTCCGGGAAGCCCATCGCCTTGTAGATGAGGCCCGTGTAGAAGTCGACGTTCGGGTAGAGCTTGCGCTCGATGAAGTAGTCGTCCTCCAGCGCCTTCTGCTCGAGCCGCTGGGCGATGTCGAAGAGCTCGTCGTCGCCGCCGAGCTTGGCCAACATGGAGTCGGCGATGCCCTTCACCACCCGGGCACGCGGGTCGTAGTTCTTGTACACGCGGTGCCCGAAGCCCATCAGACGGACGCCGTCCTCCTTGTTCTTGACCTTCTCCATGAAGGCCTCGGGGCTGACGTCGCCCGCCTGGATCTGGCGCAGCATCTTCAGCACCGCTTCGTTCGCGCCGCCGTGGGCCGGGCCGAACAGGGCGTTGATCCCCGCGGAGATGGAGGCGAACATGTTCGCCTGCGAGGAGCCCACCAGACGGACCGTGGAGGTGGAGCAGTTCTGCTCGTGGTCGGCGTGCAGGATCAGCAGGGTGTCCAGCGCCTTGACGATCTCGGGGTCCAGCTCGTACTGCTCGGCGGGCACACCGAAGCAGCCGCGCAGGAAGTTCTCCACCAGGTCCAGGTTGTTGTCCGGGTAGAGCATCGGCTGGCCGATGGACTTCTTGTACGCGTAGGCGGCGATGGTGGGGACCTTCGCCAGCAGTCGGTAGGTGGAGCGCTCGACGTGCTCGTCGTCGAAGGGGTCGAGCGAGTCCTGGTAGAAGGTCGACAGGGCCGAGACGGCCGAGGACAGCACCGGCATCGGGTGGGCGTCACGCGGGAAGCCGCCGAAGAAACCCTTGAGCTCCTCGTGCAGCAGCGTGTGGCGGCGGGTGACGTTGTCGAAGGCGTCCAGCTGCTCCGCGGTGGGCAGCTCGCCGTAGATGAGCAGGTAGCTCACCTCGAGGAAGTTCGAGTGCTGAGCGAGCTGCTCGATCGGGTAGCCGCGGTAGCGCAGGATCCCCTCGGCACCATCGATGTAGGTGATCGCCGACTTCGCGTTCGCGGTGTTCATGAATCCGGGGTCGTAGGTGACCGCCCCGGTGGTCTTCAGCAGCGGAGCGATGTCGAGCCCGTCATTGCCTTCCACGGCATTCTCGACGGGTAGCTCGAGCTCCTGGTCCTGATAGCTCAGGCGGGCTGCTGTCTGCTCAGTCATGCGGTCTCCTCATCAGAAACACTCGTACGCAACTCTGACAACCTACCTGGTCGTCACGTCGCGTCGCCAGTTGTGTCACGTTTCACGTCGGGCGCCGGGACGGGCCCGGCGCGGGGTCATCTCAGCCGTGCGGAGGCGGCGGCGATCCGCTCATCGGAGGCGGTCAGCGCCACCCGGATGAACCCGTCCCCGTGCTCCCCGTAGAACACACCAGGGCCGACGACGATGCCGCGCGCGGCCATCTGCTCCACCAGCGTCCACGAGTCGGAGGCGCCGTCGGTGCACCACAGGTAGAGCCCGGCGTCGGAGTGCTGCACCTGCAGACCGGCGGCCTGCAGGGCGGGCAGCAGCCGCTCCCGTCGCCGACGGTAGACCTCCCGCTGGGCGTCGACGTGCGCGTCGTCGCTCAGCGCCACCCGCAGCGCCTCCTGCACGGGTGCCGGCATGATCATCCCCGCATGCTTGCGGGTGTTGACCAGTCCGGCGATCAGCTCCGGGCAGCCGGCGACGAACGCCGCACGGTACCCGGCCAGGTTCGACTGCTTGGAGGCCGAGTAGACCGCCAGCAGTCCCGTGTGATCGCCGGCGCTGACCCGGGGGTCGAGCACGGAGGGGACGTCGTCGACCGTCCACGGCAGCTCGGCGTAGCACTCGTCGGAGGCGACGACGGCGCCGAGGCGCCGAGCCAGCCGAACCACCGCGGCCATGCTCTCGACGCCCGTGACCGCACCGGTCGGGTTCGACGGCGAGTTCAGCCAGATCAGCTTCACCCGTGACAGGGTCTCCTCGTCGACCTGGGCCGGGTCCTCGACCGCCAGCGGGGTGGCCCCGGCGATCTGGGCCCCGATGTCGTAGGTGGGATAGGCGACCTTCGGCCGCAGCACGACGTCGCCCTCCCCCAGCCCCAGCAGGGTCGGCAGCCAGGCGACGAGCTCCTTGGAGCCGATCGTGGGCAGCACGGCCTCCGGGTCCAGGCCCTCGACGCCGCGGCGCCGAGCGAACCAGGAGACCACCGCCTCGCGCAGCTCACGCCGTCCGTGGGTGGTCGGGTATCCCGGTGCATCCGCGGCGGAGGCCAGTGCCTCCCGGATCACTGCGGGAGTGGGATCCACGGGGGTCCCGATGGAGAGGTTGACCGCGCCGTCGGGGTGGGCGGCCGCCTGCTCCAGGTACGGAGCCATGGCGTCCCACGGGTAGTCAGGAAGCGTGAGCATAGGCGGCAGTCAGTGCTCCTGCGGAGGCAGTGCGGAGATGACCTCGTGGTCCTTGGCGATCATGCCGACCTTCGCCGCACCGCCCGGAGAGCCGATGTCGTCGAAGAACTCGACATTGGCCCGGTAGTACTCGGACCACTCCTCCGGGACGTCGTCCTCGTAGTAGATGGCCTCCACCGGGCAGACGGGTTCGCAGGCGCCGCAGTCTACGCACTCGTCGGGGTGGATGTAGAGCGACCGTTCGCCCTCATAGATGCAGTCCACCGGGCATTCCTCGATGCAGGCCTTGTCCTTCAGGTCCACACAGGGAAGGGCGATGATGTAAGTCATGGACTCCTCTGTCTCTCCTGGCCACCGGACGGTGACCCGGGAATGCCGGTCGGTGGGCGAGGCGACCGGCGACTGTACTCAGGTGCACGCGGCACATGGCGTGCCGGTGGACTCCAGTCTACCGATCCGGAGCTGCGGATGTCCCAGCGGGCGCCGGTCTCTGCGTCACATGAGGAAGCCCTCGCCCGGGGTCGGGCGGGAGCGGGCGACGGCGGCGTCGCGGGCGAGGATCCACTTCACCAGCACCATGGACACCAGCGTGATGCCCGCACTGCCCAACCACCAGATCAGTGAGGCGATCGTCGGCCCGGGCAGCAGCTCCATCGCCTCGGCGCTGTAGGGCACCATGAGCTGGTCCGGACCCGGCCAGAGATAGGCGACGGTGGCCACGGTGAAGGTGGTGATGCCCATGAGGGTGGGCTCCAGCAGCGAGTCGGCCCGCAGGCCGGCCCAGAGCTGGGCGAGCAGGCACAGCAGCAGCGCCACCGCCGCGCCCCAGGGGATCACGAACCCGCTGTGGGTCTCCCCCAGCATCCACAGGTTGCCGTGCACCGCAGTGCCCAGCACTCCGATGACGGCTCCGGCGGAGAAGCAGATCCCCATCAGCACGGGGCGGTTCCGCGGGCGGTTGCGCGCGATGCGCTCCGGACCTGCCGGGTCCGAGGTCGCACCGTGGGCTGATCCGTCCGCTGCTCCGTGCTGATGGGGAGGGGTCGTCACTGGGCCGCGCTCTTCTTCTTCCGGGATTCCTTCAGGCGGTCCGAGGCGTTGAGGGTGACCTTGCGGATCCGGATGGACTCCGGGGTGACCTCCACACACTCGTCGTCGTTGGCGAACTCGAGGGACTCCTCCAAGGTGAGCTTGACCGGCGGGGTCAGGCCCTCGAAGCTGTCGGCGCTGGCGGCGCGCATGTTGGTCAGCTTCTTCTCCTTGGTGATGTTGACCTCCATGTCCTCGTTGCGGGAGTTCTCCCCCACCACCTGGCCCTCATAGACCTCGGACTGGGCCTCCACGAAGAAGGTGCCGCGCTCCTGAAGGTTGATCATGGCGAACGGAGTGGCCGATCCGGCGCGGTCCGCCACCAGAGAGCCGGAGATCCGGTACTCGATCTCGCCCTTCCACGGCTCGTATCCGGCCGCGTAGGAGGAGGCGATGCCGGCCCCGCGGGTCTCGGTGAGGAACTTGGTGCGGAAGCCGATGAGCCCGCGGGCGGGAACCATGAACTCCATGCGGATCCAGCCGGTGCCGTTGTTCGTCATGGTGGTCATGGTGCCCTTGCGGGCGGCCATGAGCTGGGTGATCGCACCCATGTGCTCTTCGGGGGCGTCGATGGTCATGTTCTCCATCGGCTCGTGGAGGACTCCGTCGATCTCACGGGTGACCACCTGCGGCTTGCCCACGGTCAGCTCGAAGCCCTCACGGCGCATCTGCTCCACCAGGATGGCCAGGGCGAGCTCGCCGCGGCCCTGGACCTCCCAGGTGTCAGGACGCTCCGTGGGGAGCACCTTGATGGAGACGTTGCCGATGAGCTCCTTGTCCAGTCGGTCCTTGACCTGACGGGCGGTGACCTTCGCGCCCTTGACGCGGCCGGCCATCGGGGAGGTGTTGATGCCCACCGTCATGGAGATCGCCGGGTCGTCCACGATGATGTTCGGCAGCGGCTTCGGGGACTCCAGGTCGGTGAGGGTCTCGCCGATCATGATGTCCTCGATGCCGGCCACTGCCACGATCTCGCCGGGCCCCGCGGACTCGGCGGAGACCCGCTCCAGGCCCTTGGTGGCCAGCAGCTCGGTGATCTTGACGGTCTTGACCGAACCGTCCTTGCGCGCCCAGGCGACCTGCTGGTTCTTCCGCAGTGTGCCGTTGAAGATGCGCAGCAGCGCCAGGCGGCCCAGGAACGGCGAGGCGTCCAGGTTGGTCACGTGGGCCTGGAGGACCTCGTCGGCGTCGTAGCGCGGGGCCGGGACGTGCTCCAGGATGGTGGAGAACAGCGGTTCGAGGTCCTCGTTCTCCGGCAGACCGCCGTCGGCGGGCTGCTCGGTGGAGGCCCGGCCGGCCTTGCCGGAGGCGTAGACCACGGGGACGTCCAGCACGGAGTCCAGGTCCAGGTCAGGGTTCTCCTCGGCGACGTCGGAGGCCAGCCCGAGCAGCAGGTCCATGGTGTCGGAGACGACGCCGTCGATGCGGGCGTCGGGGCGGTCCGTCTTGTTGACCACCAGGATGACGGGCAGCTGGGCGTTGAGCGCCTTGCGCAGCACGAAACGCGTCTGCGGCAACGGCCCCTCGGAGGCGTCGACGAGCAGCACGACGCCGTCGACCATGGACAGCCCGCGCTCGACCTCGCCACCGAAGTCGGCGTGTCCGGGGGTGTCGATCACGTTGATGGTGACCTTCTCGGTCCCGGCATGCTCAGCGGCGGCCGGACCGGAGTAGAACACGGTGGTGTTCTTGGCCAGGATCGTGATGCCCTTCTCCTTCTCGAGGTCCCCGGAGTCCATGACTCGGTCCTCGAGGTCGCCATGGCCACCGACGGCCTTGGTCTGACGCAGCATGGCGTCGACCAGGGTGGTCTTGCCGTGGTCGACGTGGGCGACGATCGCGACGTTGCGCAGGTCCTGACGCTCGTCAGTGCCTGCTTGTGCGCGTACGGCAGCAGTGGTCATGTCGGGGCAGCGCCTTCCGGAGTAGAAAGAGGTGTGGATGGGGCCCCGCACCGCCGCTGAGCGGCGCAGGCACCCGATCCAGTGTACTGCCCCGGTGCAAACCGCCGGTGCGGCGTCGATCACCGTTCCGATCGGCTCGGGGCCGCACGCCCCGGGAGGCGGCCCGGTGGTCGCACCCTGTCCCACCGGGCCGCCGGTCCATGGACCGACGCGATCGCAGGTCAGCCGGGCAGCCGCCCCTGGTCGGCGAGCAGACGGAGCCGTGCCGCGCGACGTTCGGCCTGGGTCACGGGGTTCGGGACGGGCGCGGCGGCCAGCAGACGCCGGGTGTAGTCCTCCCGGGGCGCCCGCAGGATCTGGTCCTTGGTCCCCTGTTCCACGACTCGTCCGTTCTGCATCACCAGGATCTGGTCGGCCAGCTGGTCCACCACGGCGAGGTCATGGGTCACGAACAGGCAGGCGAAGGAGAACTGCTCCTGCAGCTCGGCGAACATCTCCAGCACGCGTGCCTGCACGGACACGTCCAGGGCGGAGGTGGGCTCGTCGGCGATCAGGATCGACGGGCTCAGGGAGAGTGCTCGGGCGATGCTGATGCGCTGCCGCTGGCCTCCCGAGAGCTCGTGCGGATACCGGTTGATCACGCTGGTCGGCAGCTTGACCGCCTCCAGGAGCTCCTCAGCGCGCCGGATGCGCTCCTGGGCTGTGCCCACCTTATGGATCACCATCGGTTCGGTGATGATGTCGCCGATCGGGAATCGGGGGTCCAGGGACGCCGCAGGGTCCTGGAAGACGACGCCGATCTCGCGCCGCAGCGCCTTGCGCTGCTTCCGCGGGAGCCGGGGAAGGTCCTGACCGCGAACCAGCAGCTCCCCCTCCTCGACCTCCAGCAGTCCCAGCACCGCCTTGGCGACGGTGGACTTGCCCGACCCCGACTCGCCGACCAGTCCGAGGATCTCGCCCGGCTGGACCCCGAAGTTCACCCCTTCCACCACGCGGATGGACTTCCCCCGGAACCTGTAGGCCAGAGCGAGGTCCTTGCCCTGCAGCGCGAACTCCGGCTCGATCGCTGCGGGGATCTCCTGCTCGCGGACCTCCACGGCGTGCTCACCGAGGTGCGGCATGGCGTCGAGCAGCCGCTGCGTATACGGGTGCTGCGGTCGAGTGAGGATCTCCTCGGCGGTTCCGTGCTCCACCACTTCGCCGTGGAACATCACCACGACACGATCGGCCATGTCCGCCACCACTCCCATGTTGTGGGTGATGAGCACGATGCCGGTGTTCAGCTCGTCCTTCAGCCGACGCAGCAGGTCCAGGATCTCCGCCTGGACGGTCACGTCGAGTGCCGTGGTCGGCTCGTCGGCGATGATGACTTTCGGCCCGCAGGCAATGGCCATCGCGATGACGATGCGCTGCCGCTGGCCTCCGGAGAACTGATGCGGATATTCGTGGATCCGTTTCTCCGGGTCAGGGATGCCGACCTGTTCCAGCAGCTCGATTGACCGCCGCAGCGCGTCCGTGCCGTAGGCCTTCCCATGGATCTCCAGCACCTCCACCATCTGGGTGGAGACCTTGAGCACCGGATTGAGGGCAGTCATCGGCTCCTGGAAGACCATGGAGATGTCATTGCCGCGCAGCTTCCGCAGCTGAGACGCCGACATCGCCGTGACGTCCTTGCCGTCGAGCAGCACGGTGCCCTCGACGGCGGCATTGTCCGCCAGCAGGCCCATGGCGGTCGAGGAGGTCACCGACTTCCCGGACCCCGACTCTCCGACCACGGCGACGACCTCACCGGGGTGCAGGTCGAAGCTGACGCCTTTGACGGCGTCGATCTCCCCGAACTCCGTGGCGAAGCGGACCTTGATGTCCTGATAGCTCAGGATGGGCTGAGTCACTTCTTCCTCCTGCTCCGCCGCGTCGCCGCGGTGGGATCGGTGACCGAGGGGGCGGTCGTGGAACTTCCCGGGCCTCCCGGGGCCTCCCCGGCTCCGCCGATCCGCGCCTTGTGGCGCTGGGAGAACCCGCGCAGGCCCAGGGCGGTCAGCAGGCTCGGGCGCCGGTCCCCCACACGCTGCTGGCGCGGGTCGTAGGCGTCCCGCAGCCCGTCCCCGATGAAGTTCACGGTCAGGGCGATGATGATGATGAAGATGCCCGGGAACCAGAACAGCCAGGGCCGCGTCCCCGAGGCGTTCTCATAGGTGGTGATGAGCAGACCCAGGGAGGTCTCCGGAGCCTGGACGCCCAGGCCGAGGTAGGACAGCGAGGACTCCAGCAGCACCGCTGCGGCGATCGAGAACGTCGCGTTGACGATGATCACGCCCACACTGTTGGGCAGCATGTGCTTCAGGATGATCCGCGACGGGGAGGACCCCATCGCCACGGCGGCGGAGACGTACTCCTTCTCCCGCAGGGAGAGCACCTCTGCCCGGACGAGCCTGGCGAGCCCGGTCCACGTGAAGCAGCCCAGGGCGAAGCCCAGCAGCACGATGTTGCCCTGGACCATCTGCCCGGCGATCGCCGCGAAGACCAGCAGCGGCACCACGATCACGAGGTCGGTCAGGCGCATCAGGATCGTCTCGATCCACCCGCGGAAGTATCCGGCCATCGCGCCGACGAGCACTCCGATGCCCGTGGAGACGACGCCGACCATGAAGGCGATGGTCAGCGACTGCTTCATCCCCTGCATGGTCAGGGCGAAATAGTCGCGTCCCAGGTTGTCCTGACCGAAGGGGTGTTCGCCGAGGATGGCGCCGTCCCGGAACATGGTGGGCACTCCGCCGTCGAGGATGGGTCCGGTCTCCCGGTAGCCCTTGTCCCACCAGCCGGGAATCCCCAGGAACCCGAGGGAGCTGAACGCGATCACTGTGCAGAACACCAGCACGATCAGCGAGATCACGGCCGGCTTGTGGGCGAAGAAGCGACGGCGCACCAGCTGCGCCTGGGAGAGGGACTGGCCCTTCTGCTCCAGCTTGGAGTCCTCGACCTCGGTGAGGTCGACCATCTGCTGGTCCAGGCCGTCGGCCGGGAGGTCCTGACCCGGCTGAGCCGACTGGTCCAGGTCGTCGGGGGGTCTGTTGATCGTGTCGCTCATACTCGAATCCTCGGGTCCAGGACGGCGTACATGATGTCCGCGATGAAGTTGAAGATCACGGCTACGAAGCCGGTGATCATCACGAAGCCCATGACGGGCGCAGGGTCCACGTTGCGCAGCCCGGTGATGAAGACTCCGCCCATGCCGTTCCAGTTGAAGATCGACTCCACGATGACGGTGCCTCCGATCAGTCCGGCGAAGTCGAAGGCCACGATGGTCGCCAGCGGGATCAGCGCGTTGCGGAAGGCGTGCTTGAAGACCACGGTGCGCTCGTTGGCTCCCTTGGCCCGGGCGGTGCGGATGTAGTCCTGGCGTGCCACCTCCAGCATCGAGGCGCGGGTGTAGCGGGTGTAGGTCGCCAGCGAGACGATCATCAGCAGCATCGTGGGGATCCACAGCTGGGTCAGCTGGTCCAGAGAGACCTGCCAGAAGGTCACGTCGTCCTCGGTGAACCGCCGGGTGTGCGAGCCGATGGTGCTCACCGGTCGGGACTTCAGGCTCAGCAGGCTGGGCCAGTGGTACATGAAGTGGTCCAGCAGGATCAGCCCGGAGGTCAGCATCCCGGTGATCACCGCGACGGCGGTCGCCTGCCCCTTGGCGTAGCCGCCCATGGTGCGGGCCAGCACCAGGCAGATGGCGATGGTCAGCAGGAACAGCCCCAGCAGCAGGAACCACCCGCCGGCGGGTTCCGCGAGCAGCTCCCAGGTGGCGTAGTAGGACACGATCCCCAGGCCCGACACGGTCAGTGCCGTATAGAGCACCCTGCGGTTCCCGAGCCCGGCGAGCAGCGCCGTGAGCCCGACGGCGAGGCCGAGGCTCAGCACGATGATGCCGACCGCGCCGAGGCGCGGCTCATGGGCGAAGTTCGAGGCGTCGAAGTACCAGAGGGCCCCGACGCTCGCCACGAACGTCATGCCGGCGGTGATGACCCGGCGGAGAGGCTCCCCTCCGATGATCAGGGGCAGGGCGATGGCCAGGACCACGGATATCCCGAGCATCTGCCCCCAGCTGTAGCTGCCGTCAGCCATCCAGTTGTTGTAGCGGATGGCCAGCCACTCCTTCCCGAGCACCGCGGCCCAGAAGATCGGCAGGGAGAAGAACACGAACACGATGAACGAGACCGTGTAGTCGAACAGGGAGTACTGGCGGATCGCGGAGATGATCCCGATGAGGATGCCCAGCACGATCGAGGCGATCGTGGCGATGAACACCAGGCGCAGAGAATCCTGAGCGGCATTGGCCAGGATGCTGTTGAGATGCTGGCCGTCCCGATTGGTGCCGAAGTCGCAACTCAGGGTCACGCAGCCGGCCACGCCGCGGAACCACCACCAGTAGCGGATGTACCAGGGCTGATCCAGATTCATGGCCTGGGTCCGCTGCTCCATCTGGTGCGCGGCGTCAGGATCGTTGCTCTCGCGGAGGTCGGACAGAGGGTCGCCCGAGTGGACGACCATGAAGAAGACCAGGACGGAGGCCCCGAACAGCACGATGATCGTGCTGCCGAGGCGTTTGAGGATGTATGTCAGCACAGCTGAGGTTCGCCTTCCAAGGGTCGAGGAGACGGGGCGGCGGGGCCTGGCAGATTTGTGGTCTGTCAGACCCCGCCGCCTACGTGCTCAGCAGGAGAGCGGTCGCCGCTCCTGCCGTCTCGGCTGGTGAGAGTCAGTCAGGGACTGGTTCTCACTCAGCGCTGCGCTGCCACTGATCGGCGTTCCACGTGATGCCTGTCTGGGCGGAGGTGGCCCGCACGTTGTAGATCTCCGCATCCGAGGCGAAGATGCCGGGGTGGACGTAGAGCGGGATGCTCATGAGGTCATCCCACAGGATCTGCTCGATGCCCTGCAGCAGCGGGATGCGGTCCTCCTCGTCCATGGTGATCACCAGCTCGTCCCAGAGCTCGTCCAGCTCCTCGTTGCTCCAGGAGCCGTCGTTCTGGCCGCCGGTGGAGTGGTACATGTTGCGGCCCGAGGCGATCTGCCCGGAGCCGGCCCAGGCGAACATCGCCACGTCCCAGTCCCCGCTGGGGATGACCTCGGCGAAGAACGCCTCATGACCACCGTCGGAGATCTCGAAGCCGGCCTCTCCGCAGGCCTCGGCGATCAGCTGCACCTGGTCGGAGCGCCGCGGGTTGGGCGACTGGTAGCCGATCTCCACCTCGGCGCCGACGGCGTCGGCCTCTTCGAGGAGCTCGGCGGCGCGCTCGATGTCCTGCTCATCGTAGCGGCCGTCGTAAGCCTCGCTGATGACCTCGTCATAGGTGTCCTCGAAGTTGAGCACTTCGCGGCCGTTGAGCAGCTCAGCCTCCGGGTAGAGCGGCTCGATGAGGTTGTCCAGGATCAGCTGGCGAGGCACGCAGAGTGCGAAGGCCTCACGCACGGCGTGGTCCTGGAAGACGGAGTCCTCGCTGTGGTTCATGTCCAGGTGCTCCCAGGTGGCGAGCTCCTGCTCGTGGATGACGATCTGGTCGCCCATGTTCTCCAGCTGCTGGAGGGTGTCCAGCGTGGCCTGGGGCGCGATCACATCGAGGTCGCCGTTCTCCATGGCCTGCGGCATGGATCCGTCGTCCACGAAGTGGAAGGTGATGCGCTCGGTGCCCGGAGGGGTGCCCCAGAAGTCCTCGTTGGCGACTAGCGAGACGTACTCACCGCTGACGAAGGAGTCCACCACGTACGGACCGCTGGACGGCATGAGGTCGGCGTCGGGGAGGTCGCCGTCCTGCACGTGCCACCCCTCGTTCCAGAACTCTGCGGCCTCCTCCAAGGACGCGGAGTCCTGGTCGCGGAACGCCTCGGAGAGCTCCTCCACGCTCATGCCCGCCTGCTCGGCCACGATGTGCGCCGGCTCGGGCCAGGTGATGATCAGCTGCCAGTCGACGTAGGCGTAGTGGTCGGAGTACTCGACGGTGAACGTCTTGCCGTCCAGGTCGCCCTGCGGGCCGTCCGGAATGTAGGTGCCGAAGTTCTTGCTCACGGAGTCGAACAGGTAGTTGGCCTCGCCGTCTTCGGTCTCCGGCTCGTCCTCGTTCACGATGCCGGGGTGCTGAGCACCCCAGGTCAGCACGTAGTCGGCGACGGTGATGGGAGTGCCGTCGGACCAGGTGGCGTCGTCACTGATCGTGTACTCCACGATCAGCGGGGTGGACTCCTCCTCGTTGATGACCGGCTCACCGGTCTCCTCATCGAGCAGCGTCTCGCCGTCCTCGTCCTCCTCGTAGACGGTCTCGCCCTCCTGGGTGATCTCGAAGGAGCCGAACTCCTCGTTCTGGTTGATCGAGAGGTCTGTGCCGTAGTACCAGAAGCTCGAGCTCTGCAGTCCAGCGATGGCCGAGTTCGTCGTGTTGTTCGACGTCCGGGCGTTGTTGTTGTAGGAGACGTACTCCACGTCCGCCACCGCGACGTTGATCTCATCGTCGGTGGTCTCGAAGTCCTCGAAGGAGGCGCGGGTGCCGTCGGTCGGCTCGACGGTGTACTGCTGGCCCTCCTGGGTCTGGTCGGCGGCCGCGCCGTTGCCGTTCTCCTCCGCGTCGCCGTTGCCGTTGTCGTCCGAGCCCGGGGTGCACCCCGAGATCACGAGTGCGCCGGCGGCGGTCATCGCCACGGCGGCTGAAAGCTTCCTGATCTTCACAGCTTCTCCTCACTGCTGATGCGAGTGTTCACCGGTGCCGAGACGTCTGCCGCGCCTCCCTGCGGCGGACCGCGGGCAGGAGGTGGGTCGTCCCTTCGGGCTCTCGCCCGACGCGACCGTGACTGTGACGCATCTGACACCGGATCAAGGTGTGCACCAGAATACGGGCGCAGGGAGACCTGCCCGCACCCCCACAGGACCCGTGATCGAATTGTTACTGCGGTCACATTTTCGCCCAACAGGCCTGATAGGACGCGGGAGGTCACTGTCAACCCCACGCCGTCAACATGAGCGAAACACAGCCCCGATCAGCAGACGTGCAAGACATCTTTCAGAGTTCCGCGTCATTCCAGGGATCCAGGCATCCAGATCATCTCCAGTCGTCGCACAGCTCGTGTTCACCATCACATTTGTCTCATGGGGGCGCGAAACATCGCCGTCACAGCAGCGGGGCCCCGGAGTGTTCCCCGGGGCCCCGCTGCTGTGACTGAACATGTCAGGATGTTACGGACCAGTCGTCGCCATCATCGGGCGCTCGCCCAGATGCTGCGCCGAGAGGGCGCTCACGCCGTCACATCCTCGTTGGCCTTGGCGTAGTGACAGGCCGCCTGCTGAGTGATGCCCGGCCGGGTGATGAGCTCCGGCACCTGCGTCTCACACAGGTCTGTGGCCATCCAGCACCGGGTGCGGAACCGGCACCCCGAGGGCGGGTTCGCCGGGTTCGGCGGATCGCCCTTCAGGACGATCTGCTCCCGCTGACCACGCAGTGTCGGATCCGGCACCGGCACCGCCGAGAGCAGCGCCTGGGTGTAGGGATGCGCCGGGGCCTGGTAGATCTCCTGCTCCGTCCCGATCTCCGCCAGCTTGCCCAGATACATCACACCCACGCGGTCGGAGATGTGGCGGACCACCGAGAGGTCATGGGCGATGAAGATGTACGAGAGCCCCAGTTCGGACTGCAGGTCCTCCAGCAGGTTCATCACCTGAGCCTGGACGGACACGTCCAGTGCGGAGACCGGCTCATCGCAGATGATCACCTCCGGGTTCAGGGCCAGGCCGCGGGCGATGCCGATGCGCTGCCGCTGACCCCCAGAGAACTGGTGCGGATAGCGGTTGATGTGGTCCGGGTTCAGGCCCACGAGGTCCAGCAGCTCCTTCACCCGAGGCCGGATCCCCTGCGCCGGTTTCGCATCGGGGTGCAGCCGGAAGGGCTCCCCGATGATGTCGCCGACCGACATGCGCGGATTCAGCGAGGTGTAGGGGTCCTGGAAGATCACCTGGATCTTGCGGCGCAGCTTCCGCAGCTCCTCCCCCTTCACCGCGAGGAAGTCCTCTCCGCCGAAGCGGATTGAGCCCTCATCCGGCTCCTCCAGGCGCATCAGGAGTTTGGCCAACGTGGACTTGCCGCAGCCGGACTCTCCCACGATGCCCAAGGTCTCGCCCTTGCGCAGCTGGAAGCTCACACCGTCGACGGCTTTGACCGCCCCGATCTTCCGCTGGAAGATGATCCCCTGCGTCAGGGGGAAGTGCTTGACGAGGCCGTCGACGTCCAGGACCACCTCTGCGTCCGCGAACGGATCGGCCGGGCGGCCAGCCGGGCTGTGGTCATACAGGCTCATTCTGGGCCTCCTCGAGGGTGTGGATCTTCTCCGCGTAGTGGCAGGCCGAGGTATGGCCCGAGGCCACCTGACGCAGCTCGGGCCGCTCGGTGCGGCACCGGTCCGTGGCGAACTCGCAGCGGGGGTTGAACGGACAGCCGGGCGGCATGTCGGTCAGCATGGGCGGGAGCCCGGGGATGGCCTTCAGACGGTCCTCCTGGCCGTCCACCCGGGGGATCGACTGCAGCAGGCCGCGCGTGTACGGGTGGGCCGGCTGCCGGTAGATCTCATAGACGTCGGCGGTCTCCATGACGCGGCCGGCATACATGACCGCGATCTTGTCGGCTACATCCGCCACCACGCCGAGGTCATGGGTGATGAGGATCAGCCCCATGTTGTACTCCACCTGCAGCTCCTTGAGCAGCCGCATCACCTGCGCCTGGACCGTCACGTCCAGGGCGGTGGTGGGTTCGTCCGCGATCAGCACGTCCGGGTCCAGCGCGATGGCCATGGCGATCATGATGCGCTGCCGCATCCCGCCGGAGAACTGGTGGGGGAAGTCCCCCACGCGCTCCTCCGCGGCCGGGATCCCGACTCGGCGCATCATCTCGATGGACTTCTGACGGGCCTCCTTGCGCTTCATCCCCCGGTGCACGCGGAACATCTCCGCGATCTGCCAGCCGACCGGCAGCACCGGGTTCAGCGAGGACAGCGCGTCCTGGAAGATCATCGAGATGCTGGCGCCGCGCAGCTTCCGCCGCTTCTCGGCCGGCATCGTCAGCAGGTCCTCGCCGCGGTAGCGGATCTCTCCGCCGGCGATGTGCCCTGGGGGCATGTCGAGGATCCCCATGATCGTCTGGGCGGTCACGGACTTCCCGGAGCCCGACTCCCCTAGGATCGCCAGGGTCTCTCCGGCGTTGAGGGTGAAGTTCAGGCCGTTGATGGCCTGGGCGACTCCCGCTTTGGTGCGGAACTCGACCTGCAGGTCCTTGACCTCCAGCAGGGGGCCGTGGCCGTTCTTGGCCTGCCCGGTGGCAGGCTGTGTCTGATCCATGCTCATGCTCTCCTGCCTCACTTCTTGGCCTTGGGATCGATCGCGTCCCGCACCGCATCACCGAGCGTCATGAAGCCGAAGACGGTCAGCCCCACGAAGATCAGCGGGAACAGGATCAGGTGCGGATGCGACTGCAGGTACGGCTGGGCGTTCTGCAGCTGCAGGCCCCAGGAGATGGAGGGCAGCTGAAGCCCGACGCCCAGATAGGTCAGCGTCGCCTCCGCGCCGACGATGATCCCGACGAACACCGTCGCGTAGCCGATGACCGGACCCAGCGAGTTCGGCAGGATGTGCCGACGCATGATGGTCAGATGCCCGGCACCGAGAGCCCGGGCGGCCACCACGTACTCGCTGTTGACCACCGAGAGCACCGAGCCTCGCATCAGACGCATCATGGTCGGCCAGGTGAAGAAGATCAGGATCCCGGCCACTTCCGTCACGCCGCGGTCCTCGATGGAGTTCAGGAAGACCAGGGCGCCCAGGATGTAGGGCACGGCGAAGACCATGTCCGCCGTGCGGGCGAGCACGGTGTCCACCATGCGGCCGAAGTAGCCGGCGAGCAGACCCATGACCACCGCGACGACGAACACGCCGATGGTGGTGATGAAGCCGATCGCGATGGAGTTCCGGGCGCCATAGACCACGCGGGTGTAGTAGTCGCAGCCCTGGACGTCGGTGCCGAACCAGTGCGCGGCCGACGGGCTCTGACGGCTGCGGCTGAGCAGGCATTCCCGCGGATCCGTGTTCGTGAAGAGCTGGGGGAAGATCGCCATGGTCAGCAGCACCACCAGCAGCGCCGCGGCCACGATGAACCAGGGGTTCTTCCGCAGCGTGCGCCAGGCATCGGCCCAGAGGCTGGCCTCTTCGGTGTGCTTCGCGTCCTGCACCTCAGCCTGGCTGGGCTGGTGGGGGTCGCGGGAGGGGTCCTGGGTGTGCAGTGCAGTGTCACTCATAGCGGATCCTAGGGTCGAGCAAGCCGTACAGGAGGTCGACGACGAGGTTCACGACGACGAAGAACATCACGAACAGCGTCACGATGCCGACGACGACGGTCCCCTCCTGCGCCTGGATGGACTGGAACACCTGATTGCCCAGGCCCGGCAGGTTGAAGATCGATTCGACCACGATGGAACCACCCATCATGGTGGCCAGGTCGGCGCCGAGGAACGTCACCACCGGGATGAGCGAGTTGCGCATCGCATGACGTCCCACGACGCGGCCCCGCTTCATGCCCTTGGCCGTGGCGGTGCGCACATAGTCCGAATGAAGGGCGTCCATGAGCTCGCCGCGCAGCAGCCGCGCCACCATCGCAGTGGAGACCGCGGCCATGGTGAGCCCAGGCAGGACGAAGCTGACCAGCCCCTCGCGGGCCCCAGCGATCGGGAACCAGCCGAGGTTCAGGCCGAAGACCAGCTGCAGCAGGAAGCCGATGGCGATGACCGGCAGCGCCACGACCACGACCGTGGAGACCTGGACGAGGCGGTCGATGAACCGGTCACGGTAGATGGCGGCCAACGCGCCGGCGATGATGCCGATCACGGCCTGGATGACCAGGGCGACGGCGGCCAGCTGCAGCGTCACCGGCAGGCGCTGCTGGATGATCTCCAGCACGGGACGCCCGGTGAAGGTGGTGCCGAAGTCGGCGGCGGTGAAGACTCCCCAGATGTACTTGCCGTACTGGACGAGGAAGGGGTCGTTGAGGTTGTACTGCTCACGAAGCGTCTCCCGGACCGCGTCGCTCATGGGCCGGTCGCCGGCCAGGGCGCGGATCGGGTCTCCCGGCATGAGGAACACCATCGCGTAGACCAGCAGGGTCGCGATGAGGAGTACCGGGATGAACTGGAGCAGACGCCGAATGATGTAGCGGGTCATTGGTGTCCTAGGGTGGGTGCGCTTACAGAGGGCTTGTCAGGCGGAGGCCCGACGTCTCAGACCGCGAAGGGTCCGTGACGCCGGGCTCGGCCGCGAAGGTCAGGTGGTCTCTCAGTCGGTCACCGTCACATCCTCGACACGCACGAAGCTGCGCAGATCCATGTCCACATCAGTCACACGGTCGCTGTGCACGATGAAGTAGTCCTGGAACCAGAGGGGAATGACCGGCAGATCCTCCAGAAGCACGTCCTCGGCCTCCTGATAGATCGTGTCGGCCTCCTCGACGTCGGCCGCGTTGGCCTGGTCGATGAGCTCATCGAACTCCTCGGAGGCGTACCCCGAATAGTTCGACGGCGCCCCGGCGGAGTACAGCGGCTCCATCGCGTACTGCGGGCTGGGATAGGCCAGCAGCCAGCCCAGCCGGTACGGGCCCGTGACGCCCTCGGACTCGTGCAGGTCCAGGTACTGGGCGAAGTCCAGCGACTCGTAGCGGATCTCCTCGATGCCCAGGTTCTGCCGCCACTGATTGCCGATGGCCTCGACGTACTCATCATGTCCGGTGCCGGAATCGGTGTAGAGCGTCAGCTCGGACGGCCCTCCCGCGTCCTCGTACAGGTCTGCCGCCGCCTCGGGATCGAAGTGACAGTGCTCGCAGGCGTCGTCGCGCCCCTGCGGCAGCACCGGCGGCAGGATGGACCGGGCCGGGGTCTGGGAGCCGTCGAAGATGTTCTCGATGATCTCCTCGCGGTCGATCGCCAGGGACATCGCGTGACGAAGGTCCGGGTCCTCGAACTCCTCCTGGTACAGCGGGAAGCCCATGTACACGAAGCGTGAGGACTCGTGCTGGGACCAGTTGCCCCCGAAGTCGTCCTCGACGCCGGCGATCCGGTGCGGGGGAACCTCACCGAGGATGTCCAGGTTCCCGGCGAGCACATCGGTGTAGGCGGTGTCGACGTCGTTGTAGATCATCCACTCGATGCGCTGCGGGGCACCCGGGTCCTCCCCCGGCCACTCCTCGTAGCGTTCCATGGCGATCTCGACGTCGTGGACCCACTCGCCGTCCATCTGGTAGCGGCCGTTGCCGATCGGGGAGCTCTGGAACGCCTCCATATCGTCGAAGGCGACCTCGGGCATGGGGAAGAACGACGTGTAGGTCAGCACGACAGGCAGCTGGCCGAACGGCTCGCTCAGCTCCAGTTCGAGCGTGTGCTCGTCGACGGCGCGCACCCCCTCCATCTCCTGAGCCTCCCCTTCGACGACATCGTCATAGCCGACGAACTTGTCATGGAACGTCGCGCCGGCCTGGGCGTTGTCCGGATCCACCACCCAGTTGAAGGTGTCCACGAAGGTCTGCGCGGTGACGGGGTCCCCGTTGTGGAAGGTGAAGTCGTCCCGCAGGTGGAAGGTCCAGGTGGTCTGGTCCTCGGTCTCCCAGCTCTCGGCGACCGCAGGCACGGCCTCGTAGGTCTCGTAGTCGATCTGGGTGAGCCCGGTGAACAGCTGCTCCAGGACCCGGGAGCCGCAGTTCTCGGTGTTGTTCCCCGGCATCAGGTTCTGCGGCTCGCAGTTGTAGATGCTCAAGGTTCCGCCGTCCTCGGCGGACGCGGTCTCTGCGCCGTCGTCGCCACAGGCGGTCAGCAGCAGGGCCGCGCCGGCTCCGACGGCGGCGAGGCGGGAGCCTCCGGTATGCGTCCTCATCAGGTGGTCGCCTCCTTCAGGCGTGTCACTCGGTGACCGTGATGGACTCGACGCGCGGCAGCCCTCGCGGGCTGACCTCGACGTCGGTGATGCGGTCAGTGTGGACCACGTGCTGCTGGTTGAACCACAGCGGAATCACCGGCAGATCCTCAAGCAGCACGTCCTCCACCTCGTGGTAGAGCGGCTCGGCGTCCTCGACGTCGGCCGCATTGGCCTGCTGGATCAGCGAGTCGAACTCCTCGCTGGAGTATCCCGCGTAGTTGCGGGAGGCCCCGGTGGAGTAGATGGGCTCCATCGCGTACTGAGCGCTCGGCGAGGACAGCGTCCAGCCGAGTCGGAACGGCCCGGAGGCGTTCTCCTCCGCGAGATCGTCGAGGTACTGGGCGAAGTCCAGGGAGCGGAAGGTGATGTCTTCGATGCCGAGATGCTGCTGCCACTGATTCGTCACAGCCTCCACCCAGTCGTCATGCCCCGCCCCCGAGTTGTAGTAGATCTCCATCTCGGAGGGCCCGCCGGCAGCCTCATAGAGGTCTGCGGCTGTCTCCGGGTCATACTCGCAGGCGTCGCAGGCGTCCTCGCGACCCTCGGGCAGCACGGGAGGGATGATGGACCGGGCCGGCTGCATGCCGCCGTCGAAGATCGTCTCCACGATGGAGTCGCGGTCGATGGCCATCGACAGCGCTCGGCGCACGTCCGGGTCCTGGAAGTCCTCCTGGTACAGCGGGAAGCCCAGATAGGTGAAGGTCCCGGTCTCGAAGGCTCCCTGGTTCTCGCCGAAGTCGGCCTCCATGTTCGGGATCTGCTCCGGCGGAGCCTGCTCCAGCAGGTCGAGCTGACCCGCCTGGACGTCCATATAGGCGGTGCCGACGTCGGAGTAGATCCTCCACTCGATGCGTTCGGCATTGCCGGGCACCTCACCCGGCCAGTCCTCGTGGCGGGTGACGGCGATCTGCTCGTCATGCACCCACTCGCCGTCCATCCGGTAGCGGCCGTTGCCGATCGGCGCCTGCTCGAAGGCGTCCATGTCCTCGTAGGCCGCCGAGGGGATCGGCGAGAATCCGAGCAGTCCCAGATGAACAGGAAGCTGACCGAAGGGGTCGGAGAGCTCGATCTCCAGGGTGTGGTCATCAATGGCTCGCACGCCGGAGAGCTCGTCGACGTCGTCGTCCTGCAGCTCGTCATAGCCGGCGATGATCTCGTAGAACTCCGAGTTGACCTGGGCGTTGGACTCGTCGGCCGTCCAGGTGAAGGTGTCCACGAAGGTGTGGGCGTCGATCTCCTCACCGTCGTGGAAGGCGTAGTCGTCGCGCAGGTGGAAGGTCCAGGTGATGTTGTCCTCGGACTCCCAGGACTCCGCCACTCCCTCGGTGGCCTCGAAGGTGTCGTAGTCGATCTCGGTGAGACCGGTGAAGAGCTGCTCGAGCACACGGGCTCCGCAGACCTCCGAGGTGTTGCCGGGCGTGAGGCTCTGCGGCTCACACGTATAGGCGGTGAACTCGCCGCCGTCGGCGGAGGCGTCTTCGCCGCCGCCTCCCTCGGCACAGGCGGTCAGCAGCAGCGCGGTGCTCAGCCCTGCGCCGGCGAACAGACGGCCGCGGGCGGGCGTTGGACTCGGCGTCGGCTGAGATCGCTGGTCGGAGGCGGACAGTGCAGTCGGGGGCGGCTGAACGTTCGGCTCGGGGTTGTTCACGGGGCTCCTCGCTGGGTCCGGCTTGTGGCCGGCCCGGTCGGGGTCATCGGTGCGTGGCGGGCAGGGTGTGCCGCGGATGACGCCGCGGCAGTGCGGCAGTCGTGCCGGAGAGGCGTGAAGGGTGGACACCTCCCCGGCATGGGACGCGGCCCGCACGGGCTTCTGGGCCGGTACGGGCCGCGTCCTCAGGGGTGCTGCGGTGGCTGGCTCAGTCCTCGGTGACGACGAGCTGCTCGACGCGCAGGAAGGTGCGCGGGTCCATCAGGACGCTGTCACCATCGATGTTCTCGCTGTGGACCACGCCGAAGTTCTGGAACCACAGCGGGATGACGGGCATGTCCTCCAGCAGGATGTCCTCGGCCTGCTGGTAGAGCTCGGCCGCCTCGTCCTCCTCCAGGGCGCCGTTCGCCTGGTCGATGAGGTCGTCGAACTCCTCGTTGGAGTACCGCGCATAGTTCGAGGAGACACCGGTGGTGTAGATGGGCTCCATCGCGTACTGCGGCGAGGGGTACGAGAGCACCCAGCCCAGACGGTACGGGCCGGTGACCTCTTCGTTGTCGTGCAGGTCCAGGTACTGGGCGAAGTCCAGCGACTCGAAGCTCACGCTCTCCACGCCCAGGTGCTGCTGCCACTGGTTGGTGATGGCCTCGACCCAGTCCTCGTGACCGGCGCCCGAGTTGAAGTACACCGTGATGTCCGTGGGACCGCCAGCCTCCTCATAGAGGTCCGCGGCGGTCTCCGGGTCGAACTCGCAGTACTCGCAGGCGTCCTCGCGGGCCTCCGGGAGCATCGGGGGGATGATGTTCGACGCCGGGGTGAACGCCCCATTGTGGATGGTGTCGATGATCTCCTGACGGTCGATCGCCATGGAGAGCGCGTGGCGGACGTCCGGATCCTCGAAGTCCTCCTGGTAGAGCGGGAAGCCCATGTAGGTGAAGGAGGAGGTGTCGAAGGTGTGCTGGTTGTCGCCGAAGTCCGCCTCCATGTTGGGGCGCAGATGCGGCGGCACGGTGTCCATGATGTCCAGGTTCCCGGCCTGCACATCCATGTAGGCGGTGTCGATGTCCGCGTAGATCTTCCACTCGATGCGCTGCGGCAGACCCGGGTCCTCGCCGGCCCAGTCCTCGAAGCGCTCCACGGCGATCTCCTCGTCGTGGACCCACGCGCCGTCCATCTGGTACCGGCCGTTGCCGATCGGCGCCTGCTCGAAGGACTCGATGTCCTCGTAGGCCTCCTCCGGCAGCGGGTAGAAGCCGGTGTAGGAGAGCATCAGCGGCAGCGGGGAGAACGGCTCCGTCAGCTCGAGCTCGAGGGTGTGGTCGTCCACGGCACGGACGCCTTCCATCTCCTCGGCATCGCCGGCGGCGACCTCGTCATAGCCGACGAACTTGTTGTGGAAGTTCTCGTTCTGCTGGGCGTTGTCCGGATCCACCACCCAGTTGAAGGTGTCTACGAAGGTCTGGGCGGTGATCTCTTCGCCGTTGTGGAAGGTCCAGCCGTCCCCGAGGTGGAAGGTCCAGGTGACGTTGTCGTCAGTGTCCCAGCTCTCGGCCACACCGGGGCCGGCCTCCATGGTGTCGTAGTCGACCTGGGTGAGACCGGTGAACAGGTTCTCCAGGACCCAAGATCCGCAGACCTCGGTCGAGTTGCCCGGGACCAGGAACTGGGGCTCACAGTTGTAGACCGACACGGTGCCGCCGTCGGCGGCCGCCTCACCGTCGCCGGTGCCGCCGTTGCCGCCGCATGCAGTCAGCGTCAGGGCCGCCGCCGCAGAGACGGCCACCGCCCCGCGGCTGAACGTCGTATGTGTTCGCATCTGCGATTCTCTCCTCATGGGTGCGAGCGGCAGAACCTGACCAGACTCTGCCGCGACTGCGGTCGAGCGGATCGTCGGTGCGGCGACCCGCTCAGGGGTGCGGTGAGCTACGCCGTCCTGCCACGCGCCTTCGCGTCACGATGTTGCGTACGTCACCTGGTGATCGGAGTCTATCAAGCAAATCTTTCACAAGTGTTTCAGGACTGCACCATCAGCCGTGGTGCAGGTTACGATCCGGTCACCGTCGCCAGACCTCGTCAGGATCAGCGGTCCGGCCACCGCTGAGCCGCAGAGCCTGGCCCTGGGCCACCATCCGCTCGTGCTTGGCGGCCGCCTTCTCGGCAGCCTTGACCGCGCGCGGGGTGAGCATCAGCGTCCGCTCCGCCTCGATGCCGGCCTGCAGCTGCCGGCCCCGCTCCAGCTCAGAGTCGAGTTCAGCGCCGAGGAGGAGCACCACGTTCATGATGTAGATCCAGAACAGGAAGATGATGATCCCGGCCAGCGCACCGTAGGTGGCCTCGTAGTTCGCGAAGTTCCCGATGTAGAAGCCGACGCCCATGGTGGCCAGCACCATCACCAGGATGGCGACGACGGCGCCCGGCGCGATCCACAGCGGGCCAGGCTGCCGGATGTTCGGCGTGGCGTAGTAGAGCAGGCCGATGCAGGCCGCCGCGACCAGCAGCAGCGCCGGGTAGGTGGCATAGTCCCAGACCACTACGGCCGTCTCCCCCAGACCCACGGTGCTGCCGATCGCCTCCGCCAGCGGCCCCGAGACCACCAGCATCACCGCCGAGAGTGCGACCAGGACGATCAGTCCCACCGTCACCGAATACAGGATCGGCCGCAGCTGCAGCATGGAGCGGCCCTCCTCCACCTGGTGGATGCGGTTCATGGCGCGGGAGAAGGCATTGACGTAGTTCGACGCCGTCCACATCGCCACCAGGATGCCGACCGCCAGACCCAGCCCCGCCCCGGGCGCCGAGGTCACCACGCTGACGATGTTCTCCACCGTCTCCATGAACTCGTCCTCCACGAGCTCGTCGAGCGTGCCCAGGATGAAGTCCTGCGTGCGCTGGGCCTCTCCGATCAGCGAGAGCAGCGAGACGAAGGCGATCAGCGCCGGGAACAGCGAGAGCACCGCATAGTAGGTCAGCCCGGCGGCCAGATCGGTGCACTGGTCGCGCCCGAACTCGGACAGGGTCCGTTTCAGGCTGTACCGCCAGGTGGACCCCGTCAGCCGCCACGGGGCGCGAGGCCTGACCGGGACGTCGTCGGACTCGGCGAACTCCAGACGCTGGAGGTCCTTGACACGATGCGGCTGGTCCGCGGCCGCCGCCACCGTGCCGGGCCGGGCGCCGTCCTCATAGGTGGCCTGCTCGTCCGCGACGTCGGAGGGTTCCTCCTGCGTCCGCCGCACGCGGTGCGGGGGCAGGCCGTCGTCGGAGGTCCGGGGGTCCTGCTGCGACTCCGTGCTCATGGGGCCACACTAGCGGCAAAGACGCCCCAGGTCAGCGGGTGATGCCGAGTTCGTGATCGTACATCTGCTCGAGGAGTCAGTCAGCGGTGGCGTCTCGCCGCGTCAGGCGCAGCTCATCAATGTGTGTGATGGCCGCGGGCAACGAGTTGTTGAGGTAGCCGGACCGGGCGATCGCCATGGACCCCACCGCTGAGGTCAGCAGCTGCGCGATGACCGCGATGAGGGCCTTGACGAGGTTGAGCCAGGAGAAGTCGACCAGCAGTGCGCCGACCACGATCGTCGCCACCCCCAGGCCCGCGGAGGTGCCCACGCCCGAGGCCCGCAGGTACAGGTCCGGGAGCTTGAAGAGGCTGATCGCCGAGACCATGATGATGAAGATCCCGAGGAAAACCAGCACCAGGCCCACCACGTGGGCGCTCATGTCGAGGATGTGCAGATCCATCAGCGCTGTCCCCCCGATCCGAGTCGTGCCATGGAGATGGCGGCCATGAAGCCCAGCAGCGTGGCGATGAGGATGATGTCGAACAGGGCCTCGATGTCGATCCTCAGGCCGATGAGCGCGATGAAGCCGATCATCGCGAAGAAGATGAGGTCCGAGGCGACCGCGCGGTCCGAGGTGCGGGGCCCCAGGAACCCGCGGACGCCGGCGATGAGCATGGCCGCGCCGAGCAGGACGAGAGCCAGCTCCAGAGTGATCTCCGTGATCACAGCGGATCACCTGCCTCGTCCTCGTCGACGTCCACCGGGGCCACCACAGGAGCCTCCAACGGACGGGTCAGGTCGCCGACGTCGCGACGGGTCGCATGCAGCAGACGGTCCTCCATCTCCTGGATCTCGGTGACCAGCGACTCGCGGGTGTCCACGAACATGCCGTGCACGTAGAGGATGCCGTGCTCCTTGGACAGGGTGATGGTCAGCGTGCCGGGCGTCAGCGTGATCAGCGCCGAGATGAGCGTCCATTCGGTGTCAGTGCGGGATGCGGCAGGCACGGCGACGATCGCCGGGGTCATCCGCATCCTGCGGCGCGGACGCAGCACGTCTGCGGTGACCTTGAGGTTCGCCAGGAGGAACTCCTTGGCGTACCAGAGCAGGAAGCTCAGGATGCGCAGCGGCCAGGGCTGCCGGGAGAGTCTCTGGATGCTCATGCGCCGCTCACCGCCCTGACGTACTCGATCGGGTTCAACAGGTTCTCCGCCGCCGTGGCCGAGAGGCTCATCAGCAGCTCCGCGCCCAGCCCGAAGAACAGCGTGACCGCGGCCAGCAAGGCCCCCGGGATGATGAGCTTCGGCGGGATCTTCACCGCACGCTCACCGGCCAGGACCTTCGTGGTGGTGGTCGTCGGCGGCCCGATGCTCAGCGTCGGCGTCTCCGCCTGGGCCTCCACCCGCAGGTATCGCCTCCCATGGGTGCGCTGCTGGTGGATGAGAGCGCGCTTCTCCAGGTTCTCCGGCTCGGAGCCCATGAACACCCCGGTCCAGATCTTCAGCATGGAGAGCAGCGTGAACACGGAGACCACGACGGCGGTGGCCGCCACCCAGTAGTGCGACTGCTCCAGCGTCCCCTGGATGATGGTGAACTTCGCGACGAACCCGGAGAACGGCGGCAGGCCCGCCAGGGACAGTGCGGCGACCATGAAGGTGATCGCCACCAGCGGCTCCCGCTTCAGCATGCCGCCCAGCTTGTCGATCTCCCCGGTGCCGTAGGTCTCCTCGATCGCCCCGGTGGAGAGGAACAGCGAGGCCTTCACGATCATGTGGTGCAGCAGGTAGAAGATCGCCGCGGTCAGCCCCAGCATGGTGAACAGCCCGACGCCGATGAGGATGTAGCCGATCTGGCTGATCATGTGGAACACCAGGATCGAGCGTGTCGTCTTCTCCCCGATCGCGCCCAGCACACCGATGAGCATGGTGAGGCTCGTGATGAGCAGCGCCACCCACAGGAAGCGCTGGTCGCCGTCGAAGAGGAGCGAGTAGATGCGATAGATCGCGTAGATGGCGACCTTGGTGTGGATGCCGGAGAACAGCGCGGTGACCGCCGGCGAGGTCAACGTGTAGGTGCGGGTCAGCCAGCCGTGCACCGGCACCACGGCGGCCTTGATGGCGATCGCGGTCAGCACCACGCCGCCGCCGACCGCCACTGCAGGGTCGTCCACGGCCGCACCGTGCAGCTCAGCCAGGTTGACCGTGCCGGCGGTCGCATAGACCAGCCCGACCCCTGCCAGCAGCAGCGTGGAGGCCATCAGGTTCACCGAGACGTAGATGCGGGCCCCGTGCGCCCCGAGCTTCGCCCCCATCATGGAGAGCAGCCCGTAGGAGGGCAGCAGCATGACCTCGATGAACACGAACAGGTTGAAGATGTCGCCGGTCATCAGCGCCCCGGAGACGCCGGCCATCAGGACCAGGACGAAGGGGTGATAGAACCGGGCGCGAGCCTCGTGGGTGGCCATCGCGAACAGCACCGAGGCGATGCCGAGGATGGAGATGATCATCAGCACCAGGGCGGAGAGCGCGTCGACCACGAAGGGGATGGAGACCCCGTAGTCCCACAGCCCCACCTGGTGGGCGATCACCGTGCCGTCATGGGTGACCACGACCAGGAGGATCGAGAAGGCGAAGAGGGCGGCCAGAGTTCCGAGGCTGATGATGTGGCGGACCAGCTTGTTCTGCCGGAACAGCGCACCCAAGGCGCCCAGGAACAGCGGGATGCCGACCAGCAGGGGCAGCAGCGGGGCCAGAGTCTCGCTCATCGGGGACCTCCGTCTCCGCGCTCAGGGGCGCCGTTGCCGTGCCCGGGGAGCACGTCAGGGAGATCCTCCGGGCCCTCGAAGTCGTGGACCGGGCTCAGCGGGCTGGCGTGCGCCCCGCCCGTGCCCGCGCCCGCGGCACCGGTGCACTCGACGTCGTGGCGCATCATGCCGGCGTCGTTGATGTCGCCGGTGCCGCCGGTGAGCACCATGATCGGCGACTCCTCCTCGTTCTCGGTGTCGTCGTCGGTGGTGGTGGTGATCGCCAGGGTCACCATGAACATGGTGATGGAGAAGGCGATGACGATCGCGGTCAGCACGAAGGCCTGGGGCAGCGGGTCGGCCTGCTCCCCCACCTCACCGGAGCCGATGTAGGGCACACCGCGGTAGGCGACGTTGCCCGCGGAGAACAGCAGCAGGTTCGCCGCATGCGAGGCCAGCACGAAGCCCAGCACGATCCTGACCATGCCGCGCTGCATGAAGAGGTAGACGGCCGCTGCCGTCAGGACCCCGATGGCGATGGCGATGCTCATCGGTCGCTCACCTCCTGCATGCTCGTCGTATCCTCTCCGGCCGTCGGATCCACCTCGAGGGGCACATCTCCGGGGTCCACGTAGCGATGTTCGGAGTTGTGCGGCTGGCCCTCCGGTGTGCCGAAGGCCTTGCGGTGGGCCCGCAGGAGCTCGGCCGGGTAGCGCTGGGCCTGGCCGAGCCGATCCAGCGCCACCAGGACCGCACCGATGACGGCGAGGTAGATGCCGACGTCGAAGATCAGCGCCGTGGTGAAGGTGAACTCCCCGCCCCAGGGCAGCGGAATGTCCCACATGATCGGCCGCAGGTAGGAGCCCTCCAGGAAGCCGAGCAGGCCCACCGCCGCGCCGGTCATGATGCCCCCGACGATGACCATCGCGTAGTCGAAGCGCAGCTTGACCGCGGAGTCCGACGGCGCCACCAGGTACCGCAGGGCGAAGAAGCCGCCGGCCACCAGTGCGGCGATGAATCCGCCGCCTGACTCGTAGTGGCCGCGGACCAGCAGCACCACCGAGAGCAGGATGATGAACGGCGCCATCCAGTTGAACACCATGCGCATCGCCGTGGTGTTGTCCTCGGCGTTCGAGATCGGGGTGCCGACCCACAGCCGGGAGGCGGCTGGGGCGTTGTCCGAGGTGGAGAACGCGGAGTTCAGCAGTGCCAGGATCGCGAACCCGGCGACGCCGAGCACCGTCAGCTCGCCGAACGTGTCCAGGGCGCGGAAGTCCACCAGGATCGAGTTGACGATGTTGGTGGCCTGGGCCTCCTCGTAGGTGTTCTCCAGGTACCACTCCGCCACCGGGGACTGGCCGCGGCGGCCCGTCAGAGCGAAGGCTGCGATGAAGGCCATCACACCGAAGGCGATGGCGACGGCGGCCGAGACCACGGTGCGGGTGCGGGAGACCTCGTGGAAGCGCTTGGGGAGCTTGCGCATCACCAGCACCAGCACCACCACGGTGAGGATCTCCACCAGCAGCTGCGTCATGCCGACGTCGATGGCGCCGAGCAGGAAGTACCAGGCGGCCACCACGAAGCCGGCACCGCCGACCAGCACCACGGCCGCGGTGCGGCTCTGGGTGACGACGGAGCCGATGAGGAAGGCGACCAGCAGACCGATCAGCACCCAGTCGGTCATCCGCGTGTGCCCGGGGGTCAACTCTCCCACGAACGGGGCGGCCACGATGCCGGCGACGAAGATGCCGCCCAGCAGGATGCCGGGCACGGTCAGGTGCAGGCCATGCACATCGGTGCGGGTGATGTCTCCGACCCGACGCCCGAAGGCGATGGAGCCGGTGCGCAGCCGCTCGACGACCTGCACCCCGGTGAAGGGCAGGATGGTGCGCGGGATGAGTGAGTCCACCCTGGTCCTGGAGAGCACCAGCACGACGCCGACCACCATGACTGTGGCCGAGAGGGCCAGATCCACGGTGAACCCGTGCCAGAGGAGGAAGTGCGCCTCATACTCCACCGTGGAGGCCGCCGAAGCGGCCGCGCTGACCAGCCCGTCGAAGATCTGCGGCGTGAAGCCCAGCATCAGGCCGGCGACCGCCGGAAGCAGGGCAGGCAGGTAGAACGACAGCGGAGCCTCGTGGCTGGCGTCGGGCCGCATGGGCTCCAGCGCCTCGTCCTGACGGCCGGCGCCGGTGTAGGAGGTGAATGAGCCCAGGACGATGCGACCGCAGTAGGCGAAGGTGCCGACGGCCGCGAGCACCATCAGCCCGGTGATCAGCCACGTGAGACCGGCGCCGAACTCGGCGGAGAGGAAGCCGGCCAGCAGGTGTTCCTTGGAGACGAAGCCCATCAGCGGCGGGATGCCCGCCATGGACAGGCAGGCGATCAGCGTGATGACCCCGGAGACGCGCATCGTCCGATGCAGGCCGTTGAGCTTGCGGATGTCCCGCGAGTGCGCCTCATGCTCGATGATGCCCACCATCATGAACAGCGAGGACTTGAACAGGGCATGGGCGATCACGTGGATCGTCGCAGCCGCCAGCGCCGTCGGGGTCCCGACGCCGATCACGGTGACCAGGAAGCCCAGCTGGCTGACCGTGGAGTAGGCCATGATCTCTTTGATGTCGTGCCGCTGCATGGCGAACAGAGCACCGATGAGCGCGGTGATGAGTCCGCAGACGATGAGCAGGGTCTGCCAGATGACCACTCCCTCGAACGCCGGGGAGAACCGCAGCAGCAGGTAGATGCCGGCCTTCACCATCGCCGCGGCATGCAGGTAGGCGGACACCGGGGCGGGTGCCACCATGGCGTCCGGGAGCCACAGGTGGAACGGGAACTGCGCAGATTTGGTGAACGCTGCGAGGACCACCAGCACCGCCACGACCGAGGTGAACACGCCGTCCTGCTGCCAGACCTCATGCTGCAGGGCCTCGGAGATCCGCGTGGTGCCGGTGGCCACGATGGTCAGCAGCACCGCGGTGAGCAGGCCCAGCCCACCGGCCATGGTGATCAGCAGCGTCCGCTGCGCCGGTGCAGGAGCCTTGTCCCCGGACCGGTTGATGAGGAAGAACGAGCAGAGAGTGGTGAACTCCCAGAAGACGAACAGCAGGATGAGGTCATCAGCCATGACCATGCCGCTCATCGCAAAGACGAACAGCAGCATCCAGATGTAGTAGTCATTGGTGCGTTTCTGGGCTGAGAAGTACCGGGCACTGTAGGCCATGACCAGCGCCCCGATGAACAGCACCAGCAGCAGGAAGACCATGCCGAGGCCATCCAGCCGCAGGGAGATCCCGACGTCGACGGTGGGGATCCACGGCAGGTGTTCCTCGAGGACCTCTCCCTCGACGATCGGACCGATCCATGGCAGCGCCGCGGCGCCGAGGCCGATGAGAGCGGCAGCGGCGAACCACCCGGTGTCGCGGCCCAGGACACGATGCACGGCCGCGGAGACCGGCACGAGGACCAGCGAGAGGAACAGCAGCACCATGACCGTCATCAGCAGCCCACCGCCCGGATCCGCCCCGGCCTGCGCTCAGCGACAGACCCGCAGGGGGCCTGAGGTGCGCAGGAGGGTGGCGTGCAGAGGGGCAGGTGCATGGTGCGAGCCTCCTGTCGGTGCGGGGAACATGTCGCCAGCGGTCCAGGCGTCATCATCGTGCGGGAGCGTCTGTGGGCAGGACCGGCACGGGTGACGAACCGGTTCTGCACCCACTCGTCCCAGACCACGCGCTCTGCACACAGAATCTGCTCTTCGCCGACCAGTCTTCCCGGCACACCGAAGGCGACTATATCGAGCGCGGCAGAGCCCGAGCAATTCCCCGCACGGGCCGTCCCGGCCTGCGAGACCCATCGAGGTCGGCCGGCCATGCCCGGCATGACGCGGGTGAGGGCGACCACAGGCCGTCCCGCCTGCCCCTCTGACATGGGCGGGGGCCTATGGCAGAGGTCACAGGAGGACCGTGCTCACGATCCCTCGACGACGCCGCAGGCGCTCCGCTCACCGGCATCTCCGGCGCCGCGGGTCTCCTCATCCGGCCCCTGCGGGGCGTAGCGCTCCGGAATGTTGGCATGGTTGTCGGCACCGGCGTGGATGATGACCGCCGTGCCGTCCCCCTCCAGGAGCAGCTCAGGGTCCAGCCGGTCCGTGACGACGCTCATCCGGGCGGTGCCGTCCTGGGCCACGAGGAGGTTCGGCAGGTCCCCGGCATGTCCCGGATGGTCGGCACCGGCCTGGACATCCTCAGCGTCCTGCGGATCCCCGTCCGGCACCTCGGCCTCCTCGGCGTCGTCGGTCTCCGGCGCCTCTTCGCCCTCGACCAGACCGTGGTCCTCCTCGCCCTCCCCGGGCAGGTGACCACCCGCGGAGAGGAAATCGCCAATGTCGCCGTCATCGTTCGTGGACTGCGGTTCGCAGAGGCCGTGCTCGTGGATGTGGAAGCCGCGGAATCCGGACTCCAGGTCATGCACCTGCACCTCCACCAGGACTCCCGCGTCGACCTCGCTGAACGTCACCTCGCCGACCTCATTGCCCACAGCGTCGGCCAGATCGGCGGAGGCGAAGGGTTCCGCAGAGGCCTCATCCTCACCGGACGGCTCTCCATCGTCGGTCGCCGCGTCGGCAGGATCCTGATCCGCGGCGTCCTGGCCTGCGGCGTCCTGGTCCGCGCCGGGCGATTCCTCGCCGCCGCAGGCGGTGAGTGCCAGCCCCAGGCTCAGGGCCAGCCCCACCAGCACACGAGGGGATGCGGCACGCGGGCCGCCGTCGAGGGGGTACGTCACGTCAGGGATCATCCGGTCACTCATGATGACAGGATAGGGGGTCGACATCTGCTCCTGGCAAGCAGGTCCCCTACACGATGACACTCACGGCGCATCAGCCCCGGATCGGGCACGGCGCACGCAGGGTCCTCGACCACTGCGACACCCCGTGGATCCCCGCCATGACGGGGATCCACGGCTATGATGATGCTGTCATGAGCACACAGCACACCTTCTCTGTCGACCGGCCCGGCCTGCCGCCCCGGTCCTACCGTCTGCCGCCCTCCTGGCCGCACAGCGTCGGTGACTTCGTCCCCCGCCGTGCCCTCCACGCCGTGCTGCGCGTGGACCACATGCCGCTGGTGCCCCGCATCGCCTATGTGGGCATGCTGGCCATGACTCTTTTGACCCTGGTGTTCCTGGTCCCGGGGTTCCTGATCTACCTGACGGGTCTCCACACGATCTCGCAGGTCGCGGGCCTTGTGCCGGGGCTCGTCGGCCTGGTGGTCATCATGGTGTCCCTGGTACTGGGGATCCTCCAGGTCGCTCTGGTGCTGAAGATCCCGGAGCGCCGGGAATGGGTCCGATTCCTGCTCACGATCCTGTTGGCGGTCTCCGTCCTGGAGGCGCTGCTGCGCAGCTGGGCGTACCCGTCGGTGCTCGCCATGGGCATGCGCTGGGACCTGGTGATCATCGCCGCGATGGTGGCGCTGCTGTGGCTGCCCTCCTCGAATCGGTGGTTCGTCGGCCGCTGACGGCCGCATGCACCGGCAAGGAGGCTCCGCTGCTGGTAATGCCTCTCAGAGGCAGTCGCAGCTTGGGCGTCTCGGTCCGCCTCTCCTTATGCTGGGATCCCGCTCGACACAGCGAACAGCCAGCAGAAGGCACAGGAGGACGGCGCCGATGGGCTCCCACCATGGACACAGCCATGCCGAGGCGTCCACCCACCGTGGGAGCCTGGCGGTGGTGTGCGGCATCACCGGCGTCGTGGTCATCGCCCAGTTCGCCGGCGCCTGGCTCACCGGCTCCTTGGCGCTGCTGACGGACGCGGTCCATTCGCTCACCGATTCGATCGGACTCCTGGTGGCCCTGCTCGCCGCCGTGCTGATGGGCCGCGCCCCCACCTCGACCCGCACGTGGGGCCTGCGACGCGTCGAGGTGCTGGCCGCCGTCGTCCAAGCGCTGCTGCTGCTGGGCATCGGGGTCTATGCCGCCGTGGAGGGCGTGGCTCGTCTCAGCGCGGCCCCGACCATTCCGCCCCTCGAACTGCTGATCTTCGGCGCTGTCGGACTCGTCGGCAATGTCATCTCCCTGCTGGTGCTCCGCGCGGGACGCCGCAGCAGCCTGAACATGCGCGCGGCCTTCCTGGAGGTCGCCGCCGACGGACTGGGATCGCTGGGGGTGATGGTGGCCGCCGTCGTCATCGCACTGACCGGCTGGCACCAGGCCGACGCAGTGGCCGCCCTGGCCATCGCCGCGCTGATCCTGCCGCGAGCCGCGCTGCTGCTGCGGGAGGCGGTGCGCATCCTGCTGGAGTTCACACCTCGCGGCATCGACCTGGAGGAGGTGCGCGAGCACATGCTCACCCAGCCGCATGTGCGGGAGGTCCACGACCTCCACGCGTCCACCGTGGCCTCCGGACTCCCAGTGATCACCGGCCATGTGGTGGTCGATGACAGCTGCTTCCGCGACGGCCACGCCCCGGAGATCCTCGAACACCTGCGCACCTGCGTGGCGGAGCACTTCCCCGTGAGCCTGGAGCATTCCACCTTCCAGATCGAGACGGCAGCGGTGGCCGCCCGGGAGAGGCACCGACACCGCTGAGCTCGCCCGCATCGCCCGCCGCACCTGGTCCAGCGGGCGCGACCTCGGCGCCTCGGCCTCAGGACCAGACGCCCGAGGACCCCCGGCGATGAGACCCGACCACGTGGGTGTCCACGATGCCGACGGCTTCCATGAGCGCGAACATGGTGGTCGGTCCCACGAACCGGAACCCGGCCGCGCGCAGCCGCGCCGCCAGCGCCTCCGACTCCGGCGAGCGCGACGGGACCTCCGCCATGCTCCGCGGCACCGGGGTGGCCTCGGGCCGGTGGGACCAGATGACCTCGGGCAGCCCTCCCTCGGCCCGCAGCGCCACCGTGGCGCGGGCGTTGCCGATGGTCGCGGTGATCTTGCCGCGGTGCCGGATGATGCCGGCGTCCTGCACCAGACGCTCGACGTCGGACTCGTCGAAGGCGGCGACGACGTCCGGCTCGAAATCCGCGAAGGCTCGGCGGAAGTTCTCCCGTTTGGCGAGGATGGTCGCCCAGGAGAGGCCCGACTGGAATCCCTCCAGACTCAGCCGTTCGAAGAGCCCCCGCTCGTCCCGCACGGGCATGCCCCATTCGGTGTCGTAGTACTGCCGCATCATCTCGCTGCCCATCGCCCAGGCGGTGCGGGCCAGCCCGTCCTCACCGATGACCAGGCCTTCGTCGCCCTCCCCTGAGCCAGCCCCCGCCACGGTGCTCTCTCCCGGGACTCTGTCGGCATCGAGATGATCCTCCGCGGACCGCCTGAGATCGCGCTGCTGTGCTGCCTGTCGCTGTGCTGCCTGTCGCTGTGCTGCCTGTCGCTGTGCTGCCTGTCGCTGGTGTGCCATGTCCGCACAGTAGCCCAGACCGGGGACATCTCCCTGGCCTCAGGCCGGGTGGATCTCCAGACGGCGCCCGTCAGGGTCCTGCACCACCAAGGCGGAGACCGGGCCCTCCGCTCGATGGACGGGGTGGCCGGCGGCCTCGAGACGTGCAGCCAGTGCGTCGAGCTCCTCAGGGGTCTGGAAACCCAGCAGCACCGGGGCGTTGAGTCCGGCCGGATTGTGTCCGCCCGGAGGCGGTTCGACCGCCGGTCCCGGCTTGTCTCCGCCGGGAGCGTGAAGACCGATCATCCCGCTCGGAGCCTCCGGCACGGCCAACGGCACCCACCCCTCGGCCTCCTGGCCCGGAATCGGCTCGTAGCCCAGATGCGAGAAGAATGCGACATCCGCACCCGGGTCCTCAGAGCTGCGCACCGCCACCACGGTCAGACCGTCCACCGCGCCCACCGGCGGTCCCGCGGTGCAGAGATCAGGCTCCTCGTGGAACCAGACGCCCTCCCCGGACGGCCCGGTGACCCCGGCGTGGCGTCGCTCCGCGTGCTCCCACCACAGACTGCGCAGCCCATCCTCCTGGAGTCGGGCCGCGGTGTGACGCGCGTCTTCGGCCAGGAAGACCAGATGGGTCTCTCCGTGCACGGCCCCGGTGACGGCCGGACGATCCGGGGCCAGCTGATGGAGGGCCACGCGGCCGGCAGCGGCCCTGAGGATGCCGGCGTCGCCCTCCCGGGAGGGCCTCTGCGGCGTCATCCCGAGCAGCTCCAGGAAGTCGGCCATCGCCGCGGGCCGTTCGGTGAATCGGCGCAGGCACAGCGGATGGGCCGGTGAGCCATTGGCATGGTGCGTCATCGCAACTCCTCCTTGATGTGGCCGGTTCGTGCCGTCGCCGGATCTCCCCGTCCTGATGTCACAGCTGCGCCCGACCTCCGGCGCAGAGGGCCGCCGCGGGCGGCCGGCCCGCCGACTCACCCACCATCGGTTGCGTCACACAACATTCTGGCGGCGTTCCGGTGATACAAAGTTCCCATGACCGACGCCGCAGAAGAAGACTTCCACGACCTCGACCGCTACGTAGCCCTCCCCCGGCTTCAGGGTCTGACCATGAGCCCCGACGGCCGCCGCCTGGTCACCACGGTGACCACGCTCGATGAGAAGGGCACGGGCTACGTCAATGCGCTCTGGGAGATCGACCCCCTCGGCGAGCGCGACGCCCGGCGGCTGACCCGCAGCGCCCGGGGCGAGGCAGGCCCAGCGTTCTCGGCCTCCGGAGACCTCTGGTTCACCTCCGCCCGCCCCAGCGAGGAGGGCGACTCCTCGGACACGGCGCTGTGGCGCCTCCCGGTCTCTGGCGGCGAGGCCGCCCTGGTCAACCGGCGTCCCGGCGGCGTGAGCCGCGTGCACTGCGCTCCCGGCGCCGACGTCGTCGTCGTCACCGCACCGCTGCTGACCGGCGCAGCAGATGAGGACCAGCACGCCGCCCTGCACGCAGCCCGCGAGGACGCCTCGGTCAACGCGATCCTCCACACCTCCTATCCGGTCCGCCACTGGGACCACGACCTGGGCCCGGCACGGCCCGCACTGTTCACCGTGGACGAGGAGCAGACGCCGACGGCCTCGCGCCCTCGCACCGGAGACGAGCTCCCCCGCCGGCTGCGCCACGTCACCGAGGGCCTCGGCTCCCTCTACGGTGAGGAGGTCACGCTCAGTCCCGACGGCACCGGGGCGCTGATCTCTGTGCACGTCCCGGAGGCTCGCGCGGACCGTCGCACCGCCCTGGCCCTGGTGGACCTGGCCAGCGGAGAGCGCCGCATCATCGCCGACGACGTGGAGCATGATCACACCCCAGGACCCATCAGCCCTGACGGACGCACCGCCGTGGTGACCATGACCCGGCGCCCGGTGCCCTCCCGGGCACCCGTGCCCCGCCTGCACCTGATGGACCTGGAGACCGGCGAGCTCAGCCCCACCGGGCACGCCGACCTCTGGCTGGCTCCCTTCGACTGGCTGCCGGACGGATCCGGATTCATCGCCGGAGCAGACGCGGACGGGCGCGGCCCGCTGTTCCGAGTGGACGTCGCCGACGGTCGCGTCACCCAGCTGACCCACGACGATGCCACCTATTCGACCGCCGTCGTCGCCCCTGACGGATCCGCCGTCTATGGCGTGCGCGCCAGCTACGCCTTCCCGCCCGAAGCGGTCCGGGTGGCTCTCACCGACGGCGCCGTGACCCGGCTGAAGAACCCGGTGCCGCGTCCGGAGCTTCCCGGTCGACTCACCGAGGTGGAGACCACCGCTGCCGACGGCGTGCGACTGCGCGCCTGGCTGGCCCTCCCGGAGGGCGCCGACGCCGAGGCTCCCGCCCCGCTGCTGCTGTGGATCCACGGAGGCCCCTTGAACTCCTGGAACGCCTGGTCCTGGCGGTGGAACCCCTGGCTCATGGTCGCCCAGGGCTACGGCGTCCTGCTCCCTGACCCGGCCCTGTCCACGGGCTACGGCCAGGAGTTCGTCCAGCGAGGCTGGAACTCCTGGGGAGACAAGCCCTTCACGGACCTGATGAGCATCACCGACGCCGCCGAGGCCCGAGAGGACGTCGACGAGACCCGCACCGCCGCCATGGGCGGATCCTTCGGCGGATACATGGCCAACTGGGTGGCCGGGCACACCGATCGGTTCTCCGCGATCGTCTCCCACGCCTCCCTGTGGGCACTCGACCAGTTTGGACCCACCACGGATGCGTCCTTCTTCTGGCGCCGGCAGATCGACGCCGCCATGGAGGAGAAACACTCGCCGCACCGCTTCGTGGAGGAGATCGTCACCCCGATGCTCGTGATCCACGGGGACAAGGACTACCGCGTGCCCATCGGGGAGGGCCTGCGGCTGTGGTACGAGCTGCTGGAGCGCTCCGGGCTCCCGGCCGACGCCGACGGCAGCACCGTCCACCGGTTCCTCTACTACCCGCAGGAGAACCACTGGATCCTCACTCCGCACCACGCGAAGATCTGGTACGAGGTGGTGCTCAGCTTCCTGGCCGACCACGTCCTGGGCGACGAACGGGCGCTGCCCGTCCAGCTCGGGCTGACTCCGCCGCCGTCGGGCGCCGAGGCGCGGAGCAGGGAGTCAGCACCCGAGGACGACGCCCTGCCGCACGCGGCCTCCAGCTGACCTGAGACTGCCCCGATCAGCCTGACGGCCCGGGGCAGGCTGACGGGCCGGCGCGGAGCCCCGTCCCCTCAGCGGCGGATCTCGAACCCGGAGTCCGGGAGGGCTGCCAGCTCGTCAGCGGTGGCCGCCCGTTCCTCCACCTGGTCCACGCGAGCGTTCTTCGGCCCGTGGTGGCACCAGCGGATCAGGGCGTCCACGGCAGGGCCCTGGCCTCCGACGACGATCTCGACCGCGCCGTCCTCCGTGTTGCGCACCCAGCCGGTGAGGCTGAGGTCCTCGGCCTCGGCCTGGGCGGAGGCCCGAAAGAACACTCCCTGGACCCGGCCGGTCACGCGCAGCATCCGACCGGTGGTGCATCGGCTCCGAGGAGTCTGGTGGTCTGCCATGTCACCAGTGAACCAGGCCGTCCCGCGGACCACCACCCCGGTGGTAATGTGCCGCACATGTCATCGCTGTCTGAGCTGCTGAGCCCTGAGGGCATCCGCCTCGACGCCGAGGTCGCCGACTGGCGGGAGGCCGTCCGCACCGCCGGAACTCTGCTGGAGGCCCAGGGAGTCGCCGACACCGACTACACCCGGGCCATGATCACCACGGTCGAGGAGAAGGGCCCCTACATCGTGGTGGCCCCCGGCTTCGCCCTCCCCCACGCCCGCCCCACCGACGGCGTGGCCCGCACCGGGCTGGCCTGGCTGCGGCTGGCCACGCCGGTGCCCTTCGGACATGACTCCCACGACCCGGTCTCGCTGGTCGTGGCCCTGGCCGCCGTGGACTCCTCGGCCCATACTCGGGCCATGGCGCAGCTGGCCCGCAGACTGGCCGAGCCTTCGACGCGGGAGGCGCTCGACCTGGCAGGATCCGCGCAGGAGGTCCTCCACGTGCTCGACGGCGGAAAGGCCTCCGGAGAACGGCACCACCGCAACACCCCGGACACGGCCGCAGAGGCCGAGGACCGGCATCTCATTCTCACCGTGTGCGGCAACGGACTGGGCACCTCCCTGTTCCTCAAGAACACCCTCGAGCAGGTGCTGGACACCTGGGGCTGGTCCCGGCATGTGACCGTCGAGGCCACCGACACGATCTCCGCCCGGGGACGGGCGTCCGAGGCGGCGGCGATCCTCACCTCCGGGGAGATCGCGAAGACGCTCGGCGACGTCGGCGTGCCCGTCCGTGTCGTGGAGAACTTCACCAGCACCGGCGAGCTCGACGCCGCCCTGCGCGACCTCTACGACATCTGATAAGGACCCCGCATGGATCTTCTGATCACCGCCGCCCAGTTCCTCGTCAACGAGGTCCTCAGCGTGCCCGCGTTCCTCATCGGCATCATCACCGGCGTGGGGCTGGTGGCGCTGCGCCGCTCCGCCGGGCAGGTCATCGGCGGGGCGCTGAAGGCCACTCTCGGCTTCCTGCTCATCGGCGCGGGCGCCACACTGGTGGTCGCCTCCCTGGACCCGCTGGGGGTCATGATCCAAGATGCCACAGGTGCTCACGGCGTCGTCCCCACCAATGAGGCGATCGTCGGCATCGCTCAGGAGCTCCATCGTGCGCAGGTGGCCTGGTTGATGATCCTCGGCTTCGCCGTCTCCCTGGTGCTGGCTCGGTTCACCCCGCTGCGCTATGTGTTCCTGACCGGTCATCACATCCTGTTCATGGCCACCCTGCTGACCATCGTGCTGGCCACCGGCGGGTACTCCGGCGCCGTCACCGTCATCGTCGGCGGTGCGCTCCTGGGCATCCTGATGGTCTCCCTGCCCGCCTTGGCACACCCCTGGACTCGCCGCATCACGGGGGACGACTCCATCGCCATCGGGCACTTCGGCACCGCCGGCTATGTAGCCGCCGGAGCGGTCGGCCGGCTGGTGGGCGGGCGGTCCAGCCGCTCCACCGAGGAGCTGAAGCTGCCGGAGTCGCTGCGCTTCCTCCGCGACTCGATGGTGGCCACGGCACTGTCCATGGTGCTGATGTATGTCGTCGTCGCCGCGATCTCCGTGGCCCGCGAGGGCGAGTCCGCGTACGAGGCCTTCGACGGCGGGGCGGAGAACCTGGGCAACTTCCTGATGCAGGCGGTCACGCAGGGGCTGCAGTTCGGGATCGCGGTGGCGGTGATCCTCTTCGGGGTGCGCACCATCCTGGGCGAGATCGTGCCGGCGTTCCAGGGCATCGCGGCCAAGCTGGTGCCGGGCGCGATCCCGGCGCTGGACGCTCCCATCGTCTTCCCCTACGCGCAGAACGCGGTGCTGGTGGGCTTCCTCTCCAGCTTCACGGGTGGGCTGCTCGGGCTGGCTGTGCTCTCGCTGTGGCTGAACCCTGCCTTCGGCCTGGCCCTGATCCTCCCCGGGCTGGTGCCGCACTTCTTCACCGGCGGCGCCGCCGGGGTCTACGGCAATGCGACCGGCGGACGTCGGGGTGCGGCCGCCGGAGGCTTCGTCAACGGGCTGCTGATCACGTTCCTGCCGGCCGGGCTGCTGCTGGTGCTCGGTGACTTCGGCGAGGCGAACACCACCTTCGGCGACACCGACTTCGGCTGGTTCGGGATCCTCATCGGCTTCGGCGCCTCGATCGGCTCGGTGGGCGGGCTGGTCGTGGTCTCCGCCCTGGGCCTGCTGGTGCTGGGCTCGGCGATCCTCGTCCAGAAGAAGGTCGTCGACGTCGGCTGGGACCCCTCCCCGCATCGCAGCCGACCGGGTACAGCCCTCGACGGCGAGACAGACTCCTCGGCCGACGCCGACACAGCGACGACCGACTCAGGGGCATCTGCCGCGCCACCGCCGAAGATCGCTCCGCCGCGTGGGGCCCCGGCGCCGCCGCCGCGCCCGTGAGCACGACGGCGGCGGGTGACGTCGGCCGGTGCCCCGTGACGTCCGATCTGCCCGACGGCCCGCCCGCCGCTCACCAGCGTTCCAGCACCGTGCCCGTCCGGGTCTGCTCGTCGTAGCTGTAGACCTCCCGGCCGTCGATCCAGGTGCGCAGCACCCGGTTCCGGGTGTCCAGCGGGTCGCCGGACCAGAGGACCACATCGGCGTCCTTGCCGACCTCGAGGGAGCCGATGCGCTCGGCGGCGCCGATCACCTCCGCCGGGTTGATGGTGACCGCCTTCAGCGCCTCGGCGGGGTCCATCCCTTCGCGGACAGCCAGCGCCGCCTGGTGCATCAGAAAGTCGATGGGCACCACCGGGTGGTCGGTGATCAGGGAGACCTTGACACCGGCCTCCGAGAGGATGCGCGGGGCCGCCGCCGTGCGGTCCCGCACCTCGACCTTGCTCCGGGAGACGATCATCGGCCCGTAGAGCACCGGGATGCCGCGGGCGGCGATGACATCGGCGATCTTGTAGGACTCGGTCCCGTGGTCCAGCACGAGCTCATAGCCGAACTCGTCGGCCAGCCGGATGGCCGTGGCGATGTCATCGGCGCGGTGGCAGTGCTGCCGCCACGGGATCTCGCGGTCCAGGACCTTCACCAGAGCCTCTGAGATGAGGTCGGCGTCGCGCTCGCCCTGGGGCTTCTCCGCCCACCGCCGGGCCTCGGTGAACGCCTTGCGCATGGTCATCGCGACGCCCAGGCGGGTGTTGGGCGTCTTCTTCTGCTCGCCGTACACCCGCTTGGGGTTCTCCCCGAGGGCGGCCTTGAGCCCGGACGGCGACCGCAGCACCATCTCATCGACGATCCGGCCGTGGGTCTTGATAGCCACGGCGAGGCCTCCGATGGGGTTGGCCGATCCGGGATTGACGTTGACGCTGGTGATCCCACCGGCCAGGGCGTCGTCGAAGCCGACCTCGGTGGGGTTGATGGCGTCCAGGGCACGGGCCGCGGCGGTGACCGGGTCGGTGGTCTCGTTGACGTCGGCGCCGGCCCACCCTTCGCCCTCCTCATGCACGCCGAGGTGGACGTGAGCGTCCACGAGACCGGGCAGCACCCAGCGGCCGGCGGCGTCGATGACCTCGTGACCTGCGGGGATCTCAGCCTCAGCACCGAGCGCGGCGATCCGACCCTCGGTGACCACGATCCGACTCTCGACCGGCGCGGAGGTGACCGGCACGAGGTGCGCATTGTCGATGACATAGTTTCTCTCTGCAACCATAAGGGAACTCTAGCATCGACGGTTGCAGCGAAGAACTGAGCTGTTAGGGTCCGTAGGTGGCGGCGCCGGAGCTGCCCCATCGGCAGGCGCCGCACCGGCCGCCCCTCTGACAGGAGGCGGCCCCTACGGAACGTCCCACGATGAAGGAGGTCTTCGCATGACGACCACCGTCCACGACGTGACGGACCAGTACCCCACCCGCCAGGGCGACGCGCCCCGGGTGATCCCCCGCCAGGACCCGGTGGTGCAGGGCACCGCCGACCAGGGCCCGATGGACGCCGCCACACTGCGCGGCTTCGACGAGAAGGGCTACCTGACCATGGAGAAGCTCATCAGCGACGAGGAGCTGACGCTCTTCCGCGACGAGCTCGCCCGCCTGGCCGACGACCCGGAGGTCAAGTCCGACGAACGCACCGTCGTCGAGGCCACGTCCCAGGAGGTCCGGTCGATCTTCGACATCCACCGCAGCAACGAGGTGTTCCGGAGGATCGCCCACGATCCGCGGATCGTGCGGAGGGCCGAGCAGATCCTGGGCTCCCAGGTGTACATCCACCAGAGCCGGATCAACTACAAGCCCGGATTCGTGGGCAAGGACTTCACCTGGCACTCGGACTTCGAGACCTGGCATGCCGAAGACGGGATGCCGACCCCGCGGGCGGTGAGCATCTCGATCTCCCTGACCGACAACTACTCCTTCAACGGCCCGCTGATGATCATGCCCGGATCCCACAAGCACTACATCAGCGCGGCGGGCACCACGCCGGAGGACAACTTCAAGCAGTCTCTGGTCATGCAGGGCGCCGGTGTGCCCGACCCGGAGACGCTGACGGAGTTCGCCGACCGTTTCGGCATCGATGTGCTGGAGGGTCCGGCCGGCGGAGCCATCATGTTCGACTCGAACTGCATGCACGCCTCCAACGGCAACGTCACCCCGTACCCGCGGTCCAACGTGTTCATCGTCTACAACTCGGTGGAGAACGCTCCGGCAGAGCCGTTCGCCGCCCCGGCGCCACGACCCGAGTTCCTCGGAAGCCGCGACGTCACACCGATCGGCTGAGCACTCAGAACCCCTCCCCGGGACCCGCTGACCGGCCCTCGGGACGGGCGATGGCCCCATCGCGCCCGCGGTGGGGCCATCACTGTGCTGACGTCGCCACGACGCCAGGCCCATGGACTCGCAGGCGCCACTCAGCGGGGTCGCTGCAGGGCGATGACCGCGTCCATGTCATCATCCGGGGCCAGCCGATTCCGGTCCGTGACCCCACAGGCGGTGCACCGGTGGATGAGGATGAAGCCCTTCTTCCCGGAGTGGTCGACGCCGACCGGCGCCATCACGGCCCCGCAGTCGGCAGACCGGTCCCCCGGCACGACGTCCACATGCCGTGAATGCAGGCAGAACGGGCAGTGGTTGCGGTAGCTGCCCCCGGAATGTCGGCTGACCTCCCGGCCGCAGTGCCCGCAGACGAATCCGGTGTTCTCCACCTCTCGACCGCCGGGCGCGTAGCTCATGGAGTCTCCCCCACGGCACCTCCGGCCTCAGCGCGCGCCATGGCTGAGGCGTAGAGGCACACGGTGGCCGCGGTGGCGACGTTCAGCGACTCTGCCTGCCCGTAGAGCGGGATGGAGACCCGACGATCGGCGAGCCCACGCTGCTCGGAGCTGAGCCCGTGGGCCTCATTGCCCAGCAGCCACAGCGTCGGGGATCCGAGATCCTCCATCTCCGGCAGCGGGACCTCTCCTCCGCCGTCGGCGGCCAGCACCTGCAGCCCCGCGCTCCTGGCGGTGGCCACCAGCCGCTGCGGGTCCGTCCCGGTGAGCAGCGGGAGGTGGAAATGCGAGCCCGCAGCGGAGCGGACCACCTTCGGCGCCCAGGGATCCACGCTGCCCGGCGTGAGCACGACGGCCGCCGCACCGGCGGCGTCGGCGGTGCGGATGATGGTGCCGGCATTGCCCGGGTCCTGGACTCCGAGCAGGCCTGCGACCAACCCAGCCGGCGCTCCTGGGCTCTCGGGCCCGCCGAGCAGGGACTCCAGCGGATCGGCCCCGCCGTCGCTCGCCCCCGTCTGCGGGATGCGGCACACGGCCAGCACTCCCTGAGAGGTCTCGGCGTCTCCCATGGCTGCCAGGACCTCCGCAGTGGCCTCGCGCAGGAAGAACCGCGCCGGCCGCGGAAGGGCGGCCTGCGGGTCGAAGAGAACACCCCGGGCCTGGTCCAGCAGCGCCTGGAGATCCGGATGGGCGCTCAGCGCCTCGGCGTCGAAGAAGAGCGCGTCCAGCTCCGGCAGGCCCTTGACGGCGGAAGCCGGGTGACGCGCCGCGCCGTCGGGGACGCCCTCCCAGCGGCGCAGCCACAGGGTCAGCGCCTCCCGCACGGGCTGAGGACCTTCGGCGAGGAAGAGCCGCTGACGACGCCGGCCCGCCCGGGTCGCCAGCGAGGCCACCTTCTTCACGCGGTCCGCATGGGGGTTGTTCAGCACTGCAGGATCAGTCATGGTCCTCATTCTTCCTCACCGGTGGCCGCAGCGGCCCCGACGTCGCCGATCCGTCAGAGCTCCCTGCGCGGACATGACGACGGCGCCCGCCCCTGGTGTCCAGGGGCGGGCGCCGTCCACAGCTGGTCTCAGCCGATCAGGCTCAGGCGGCCTTCTTGGCGTTGACGTCCTGCGGCAGAGCCTTGCGCGCCACGTCAACCAGGGTCTCGAAAGCCTTGGCGTCGGAGACGGCGAGCTCAGCCAGCATGCGACGGTCGACCTCCACCTCAGCGGCCTTCAGGCCCTGGATGAAGCGGTTGTAGGTCAGACCGTGGGCGCGGGACGCAGCGTTGATGCGCTGGATCCACAGGCGGCGGAAGTCGCCCTTGCGCTTCTTGCGGTGCTGGTAGTTGTAGGTGTAGCTGTGCAGCAGCTGCTCCTTGGCCTTCCGGTAGAGGCGGGAACGCTGACCGCGGTAGCCGGAGGCCCGGTCGAGGACCTTGCGGCGCTTCTTGTGGGCGTTGACCGCCCTCTTCACTCGTGCCACGTGAAATCTCCTAGTGCAGTGAGTCTTCTGGTGTTCATAGGCCCGGGAGGCGGCATGCTCATCGGCATGCCACGCCGCCCAGAGGCCCGGTCATCGGGATCGAGGTCGCAGGACGCTCAGATGCCCAGCATCCGCTTGATGCGCTTCTCGTCGGCCTTGGTGACGATGCGGTCACCGGCCAGACGACGCGTCAGGCGGGAAGACTTGTGCTCCAGGTAGTGGCGACGGTTGGCCTGCTGGCGCTTGATCTTGCCGGAGCCGGTCAGCTTGAATCGCTTCTTGGCCCCGGAGTGGGTCTTCATCTTCGGCATGGTGCCGTTCTCCTTACATCGTGCGGACCTGCAACGCCTACGAGGCCCGTCCGTCGACCCCGGAACGTATCCGAGGCCTCGGCCGGGCAGCGGCGCAGAGGTGGGGCCGACCGGCGTCGCGTCTCCGACGTCCCGGCGAAGGACGCCGTGGACGAGGGTGTCGCGGGCCTCGGCCCCCTTGTCATAGGAACGACAGGATGTTGACGCGTGACGCGCAGGCACATCCTGCCGTGAACCCGAAGAGCCATTCTACGCCATGCGGCACCGGAAGGCATGTTGGGCATGCAGTGGCCCTCCGTCGCAGATCCGACGGAGGGCCACTGTGATGATCTTCTGCGGCGGACCGCAGAGATCTAGAGGTTCTTCAGCTCGTCCGGGAGGTAGTCAGCCATGGAGTTGGACAGCGGCTTGACGTCCTTCTTCTCCGTGGAGACCCGCTCCTGGTTCTTGCGGGCACGCTTCGAGGGGGTGCCCTTGGGCTCCGCCTCTGCGGCCTCGGCCGCTGCTTCGGCGGCCTCCTGCTTCTTGACCTCTGCCTTGGTCTTCAGCGGTCCGACGACCATCACCATGTGACGCCCGTCCTGACGCGGGGAGGACTCGACCGAGCCCAGGTCCCCCACGTCCTCCGCGAACCGCTGGAGCAGTCGGACACCCATCTCCGGGCGCTGCTGCTCACGACCGCGGAACTGGATCATGGCCTTGACCTTGTCACCGGCGGAGAGGAATCCTCGGGCGCGGCTGACCTTGGTCTCATAGTCGTGGTCGTCGATCTTGAGACGGAACCGGACCTCTTTGAGCGTGGTCGTGGTCTGGTTCTTCCGGGATTCACGAGCCTTGACAGCGGCCTCGTACTTCCACTTGCCGAAGTCCATCAGCTTGCAGACGGGAGGCTTCGCGCGGGGCGCGACCTCGACCAGGTCCAGACCGGCCTCGGAGGCCAGCCGCTGGGCGTCCTCGATCCTGACGATGCCGACCTGCTCCCCCTGCGGGCCGACCAGGCGGACCTCCGGAACTCGGATCCGTTCGTTGATGCGTGGTTCGCTGATCTGTCCAACTCCTGTTTGATGACGATGGCGAGTGGGCGTCGTCGGTGTGGAACCCCGATGGCGGGGTGCGAGATGACGCCCGCTTCGGCGCTCAGGGCGCGCATCGCGCGCCTACCGAGACATGTGACAAGCTTACCAGCATGCAGAGTGACCAGAACAACCGTCCCGACGCCACCCCCTCCTCCGAGGGGCCCGACGTCGAGGGGATCAAGCAGGCCCGAGACATCGCCGAAGTCCCGGCCGTGGAGCTGATCAACACCGTGGCCGTGCACCTGATGAGTGCGGCCGCCGTCAAGACCGGCCTCGCCGACGACCCGGAGGCCGAGGCGCTGAAGGACCTGGACGAGGCACGTAAGCTCATCACTGCCCTGGCCGGCCTGGTCACGGCGGCCGCCCCGGAGGTCGGCTCCACCCACGCCGCGCCGCTGCGCGACGGCCTCCGCTCGCTGCAGCTGGCTTTCCGCGAGGAGTCGCTCGTGCCGGACGCACCGGGCAAGGGCCCCGGCGAGAAGTGGACCGGTCCGGTCAACTGACCCGACGCCGCTGACCGTCCCAGCGCAGCGCCCACCCGGCCCGAGGGCCGACTCAGGAGGGAGCGCCGTCTCCGGCGGCGAGCCATGCCTGAGTCGGCCCCACGAAGGCCAGCACCAGGGCCACGGCGGCCGGGACGAGGAACAGCGCACCGACCTGCCACACCCCCGAGGCGAAGAAGCTGAACGAGAGCACCACGATCATCAGCTGCAGGACCATCGCCGGAGTGCGGGCACCGGGCGCCCCCATGAACAGCCGGAAGCCCAGCAGGATCAGCACTGCCGCCAGCAGCAGATAGAGCACCAGCATCGCGATGTAGCCGACAGTGTCGAGCTGCTCAGGCTCCGAGGCGACGAACTGCGCCACGGAGCTGAAGCCCACGGCGAGCCCCTGCATCAGCAGGATCAGGAAGATCAGCCACACCGGCCACGGCCGCGGCCTGGCCTGGGTGAAGCGTCGGGGCCCCTGCGGGGCATTGAAGTCCGGCTGGGGAGAGTCCTTCTCGGGCATGCCCACCATTGAACCACCCGGGCCCTATGAGCGCCCGGCCGGGGAGTCCCTCCGGCGGCATTCCGTCCAGTCCGCCCGCCCTGCCGGACCGCCGACATGGCCGCACCCGACGTCCGACCTCTCCGGCAACCCTGCCGATGCTCGGGGGCCCAGGGCCGTCCACCAGACTGTGACGCCCCTTGAGGACCGCACGCGGGGCACACGCAAGTCGCCCCAGGTCAGCCCGGGAGGCCGCCGAGGCGACCTCTCTGCGCCCGCCGGATCACACTTTCTGCTGTGAGCAATGCCACAGCGTTTCGGGCGTATTTCTGCCCTGCGAAGTCTTGTTTGCATCCTGTTAACGTGTCAGCCTTGAACACGTACTTCTCCGGGTTGGCAGTCCTCTGGCTCTGCCTGCGCGACTGCGCCCTACGGTCAGGTCCCGCACCGACAACTGAAGCTTCTGCCTTCCGGAGGCGGCACGGACTCCCCGAGGCCTACCCCTGGGCCCCGGGTCGAGGAACTGCCGCAGCACCCCACCCGAGCAACAGCGTCCCACCACCGGACGCAAGGAGTAGTGATTCCCATGGATTGGCGCAGCCGAGCAGCGTGCCTGGACAAGGACCCCGAGCTCTTCTTCCCCGTGGGCAACACCGGCCCCGCCCTGCTCCAGATCGAGGAGGCCAAGAGCGTGTGCCGCCGGTGCCCCGTGATGGACACCTGCCTGCAGTGGGCGCTGGAGACCGGCCAGGACGCCGGCGTCTGGGGCGGCATGAGCGAGGACGAGCGCCGAGCGCTGAAGCGTCGCGCCGCACGCGCGCGCCGGGCCTCCTGAGGCCCGCGTCCGGACAGGACGCCGCAGCAGCCCACCACGGACGACGGGGCGGGACTCTCCTCTCGGAGCAGTCCCGCCCCTTCGTCTGTCGTTCGCCTGTCGTACGTCTGTCGCTGCACACCGCAGCGCCCAGGACGGATCAGTGGTGCTGCGGGCCCAGGATCGGCGCCTTCAGCACCGCACGTGTGCCGACCGGTTCGCCGTCGGGTCCCTCACCGTGGTCCCAGTCGATCACCCCGGAGAGCTCTCCCCGCACCAGCGTCCTGACGATCTGCAGGCCCAGGCCCGGCTCCCAGTCCGTCTCCGGCAGCCCGACGCCGTCGTCGACGATCTCCAGCTCCAGCCGCTCCCGGCCGGCCGCGTCCGCTGAGCGACTCACCACCATGCGTACGGTCAGGCTGCGCCGGGTCGGATCCGGGCCGAAACCATGCTCCACGGCATTGGCCACCACTTCGGTGATGACCAGCGCCAGCGGAGTCACCATGTCCGGCGGCAGCTGGCCGAAGCTCCCCTCCAGGTGCGTCTCCACCCTGCGCTCGGACTGGGCCATCTCCGCGGCGAGCCTCAGCTGCCGGCGCATCAGCTCATCGACGTCGACGCTCTCCTCCAGCCCCTTCGACAGGGAGTCGTGGACCATCGCGATGGTCTCCACGCGACGCATCGCCCGACGCAGCCCGGCCCGGCCCTCCTCCGAGTCCATGCGCCGCGACTGCATCCGCAGCAGCGCCGAGACCGTCTGGAGATTGTTCTTCACCCGGTGGTGGATCTCCTTGATGGTCGCATCCTTGCTCATCAGCTGGCGATCACGGCGCCGCAGCTCGGTGACGTCTCGGCACAGCACCAGGGCGGCGAACCGCTCGCCGTCCTTGTACAGCGGGATGGACCGCAGCGTCACCGCGGCCCCGTGGGCCTCGAGCTCAGCACGCATCGCCCGGCGACCCGTCAGCAGCAGCGGCCGGGTCTCATCCACCACACCACCGGTGGAGCGTTCGAGCTCCGCCCCGATCCCGGCCAGGGAGCGGCCCTCCAGCGAGTCCGCCACTCCCAGCCGGGACAGCGCGGAGACGGCGTTGGGGCTGGCGAAGGCGATCTTGCCCTCGACGTCCAGACGCAGCAGCCCGTCCCCCACCCTCGGGGCTCCGCCGTAGGCGCTGAACTCCACGTGGGTCTCCGGCCACCGCCCCTGGCCCACCATGACCAGCAGATCGGCGGCGCAGCGCCGGTAGGTCAGCTCCAGCCGGGACGGGGTGCGCAGGGCGGTGACCGAGAAGTGCAGGGTCATCACCGCCAGGGTGCGACCCCCGCGGATCAGCGGGATCGCGGTGACCCGCATCCGGGCCGGGGCGGGCCGGCCCTCATCCGAGGAGTTCGTCTCCACCTGATAGCGCCAGGCCCGTTCCACCATGGGTTTGAGGTCCGCACGGATCCTGTCCCCGACGACGTCACGGTGCACCACCGTCTGTGTCGTGGAGGGGCGCGCCTGGGCCAGCGCGATGAAGGACCTGTCCTCCGCGGAGACGAATCCCTCCACGGTGTGAGGAAACCACAGGACCAGGTCGGAGAACGCCAGGTCAGAGAGCATCTGCCAGTCCGCGACCAGCGCATGCAGCCAGTCGGCATCCCCGTCATGCAGGTGCGGGTGGTCGATGAGCGGATCCTCGAAGACGGCCACGGCTCAGGCTCCGATGAGACCGCGCAGGTGCCGCAGCAGCACCGTCAACGACGCGATGTTGTCCGTCTTGAGCTGGTCCACCTCCGCCACCAGCCGCTCTGCCCGACTGATCTTCGCCTCGTTCTCCCGGCGCCAGGCCGCCATGCGCTCATCCGGCGTGCCCGGTTCGGTGCTCTTCAGCACCGAGGTCGTGACATCCCGGATCGCGTGGTAGAGCTCGTCACGCTGCGCGCCGCGGGCCAGCGCCTGCCACTTGTCCTTCCGCGGCAGCCCCGTGATGCGCTCCAGGAGCGAATCGGCGCTGAACTCGTCGTAGACCGTGTAGTACACACCCGCCACCTCGGCGGAGTCGACGCCGAGCTCCCGGGCCACGTCGGCGACGTCGAGCAGCGAGAACGTCTCGAACAGCTCGGAGACCCAGCGTGCCAGGTCCTCCGGCATGCCGGTGGCCAGCACCTCCTCCTTCTGCTGCAGAACGCGTTCCCGGTCCCCGCCCCGCAGGTGCTCCGAGAGGTTGCCGTACAGCGGTCGCAGGTGCTCGGCGAACAGCTCGACATCCTGCTGCACCGTGGTGCCCCGGGGGGCGTGGTTGACGCACCACCGGACCGCGCGGTCCAGCAGGCGCCGCATGTCAAGGTAGGTCAGCGCCCACCGCTCGCGGGGGAAGCTCACCGGCAGGCTGCGCATCGCGGCGTCGAACTCATCGAGGCGGAACAGTTCCCGCACCGTGGCGAAGGCCCGCACCACCTGAGCCTCCGAGGCGAAGGTCTCCTCCATCGCGCGGAAGACGAACGTGGCCCCACCCATGTTGATCACGTCGTTCGCCAGCACAGTGGCGATGATCTCCCGATGCAGCGGATGCCGTGGCAGCTCCGAGGCGAAGCGGGAGGTGATCTCCTCGGGGAAGTAGTCCTCCAGCAGCGAGGTGAACCAGGCGTCGTCGGGAAGGTCCGAAGCCACCAGCGCACCCTTGAGCTGGATCTTCGCATAGGCCACCAGCACCGCCAGCTCCGGGGAGGTCAGCGGCTGGGACGCATCCCGCCGCTCCTCGAGCTGAGCGTCGGAGGGCAGCACCTCCAGCTCTCGGTCCAGTCCGGCAGAGTCCTCCAACCAGCCCATGAGCCGCTGGAAGCTCGGCGACCAGTCGCCCATCCGATGCCGGTCGGTCATGAGCAGGATGTTCTGGTCCCGGTTGGTCTGCAGGACCAGCTCGGCGACGTCGTCGGTCATCTCCCGCAGCAGCTCGTCCCGCTCCTCGGCCGCCAGGTGGCCCGAGGAGATCAGCTGGTCCACCAGGATCTTGATGTTGACCTCGTGGTCCGAGCAGTCCACGCCGGCGGAGTTGTCGATGGCGTCGGTGTTGAGCCGCACCCCCTGCTGGGCCGCCTCGATGCGGCCGGCCTGGGTGAGACCCAGGTTGCCGCCCTCGCCCACCACGCGGGCCCGCACCTGCCGACCGTCGACGCGGATGCCGTTGTTCGCGCGGTCGCCGACCTCCTCGTGGGTCTCGTGCGAGGCCTTCACATACGTGCCGATCCCGCCGTTGTACAGCAGGTCCACCGGGGCCTGCAGCAACGCATGGAGCAGCTCCGGCGGCGTCATGACCTCGACGCCGGCCGGAAGGTCGAACCGCCGTCGCATCGGCTCCGTGATGGTGATCGTCTTCGCCGTGCGGGAGAAGACGCCGCCGCCGGCAGAGATCAGCGACTCGTCGTAGGCGTCCCAGCCGGACCGTCCGGCCGTGAACAGCCGCTGGCGCTCCCGGAAGGATGCGCCGGAGTCGGGGTCCGGGTCGATGAAGATGTGCAGGTGGTTGAACGCCGCCACCAGCCGGATGTGCTCCGAGAGCAGCATTCCGTTGCCGAACACGTCCCCAGACATGTCACCGATGCCGATGACGGTGAAATCCTCGCTCTGGGTGTCGTGGCCCAGCTCCGAGAAGTGCGACTTCACCGACTCCCAGGCGCCGCGGGCGGTGATGCCCATCGCCTTGTGGTCATAGCCCACTGAGCCGCCCGAGGCGAAGGCATCGCCCAGCCAGTGCCCGTACTCGGCGGAGACCGCGTTGGCCGTATCGGAGAACGTGGCCGTGCCCTTGTCCGCGGCCACCACCAGGTAGGCATCGTCGCCGTCGTGCCGGACCACGTTCTCCGGTGCCACGATCTCCATCTGCCCGTCGCGCTCCAGCTGGTTGTCGGTGATGTCCAGCAACCCTCGGATGAAGACCTTGTAGGCCTCGCGACCGGCTTCGAACCATGCCCCGCGGTCCTCCGCCGGGTCGGGCAGCTGCTTGGCGTAGAAGCCGCCCTTAGCGCCCGAGGGCACGATCACCGCGTTCTTCACCATCTGTGCCTTCACCAGACCGAGGACCTCCGTGCGGAAGTCCTCCTGACGGTCCGACCAGCGCAGACCGCCACGGGCGACCTTGTCGAAGCGCAGGTGAACCCCTTCCACCTGCGGCGAGTACACCCAGATCTCATGGGCCGGACGGGGCTGCGGAGCCGAGTCGATGGTGCCCGGCGTCAGCTTCAGGGACAGCCAGTCCCGGCCCTGGTAGGCATTGGTCCGCTGCGTGGAGTCGATGAGGTTCAGGAACGTGGAGAGCACGCGGTCGGCGTCGAGGGTGCGCACATTCTCCAGCGCGTCCAGGATCCGCTGACGGGTCTCCTCCATCCGCTCGGCGCGGTCTTCGTCCAGCTGCGGGTCGAAGCGGGCCTCGAAGTAGGCCACCAGCGCGGCCGAGACCTCCGGATTCTGCAGCAGCGCCTCCGCCAGGAAGGCATAGGAGTGCGCGGACCCCAGCTGACGCATGTACTTCGCGTAGGCGCGCAGAACCGTCACCTTCTGGATGGACAGCCCGAGCTGCAGGACCAGGCGGGAGAAGATGTCCGACTCGGCGGTGCCCACCAGCACGTGGCTGTAGGCCTCCTTGAGCAGCTCGATCGTCGTGTGCGGATCCACTCCCGCCGGGTAGCAGAGGCCCAGGTCGTACAGGTGGAAGGTCGTGCCGTCGTCGCAGGTCAGCGTGTAGGAGCGCTCGTCCAGGATGGAGAGGCCGAAATCGTCGAGGATCGGCAGCGTGTCCGTCAGCGTCTTGGGCTCGGAGAGGTAGAGCTTCAGCCTCATATGCGCCGAGTCGTCCCCGCGAGGCGGGTAGAACTGCATGCGTGGGCCGTCCTCGGGGTGCCGCTCCAGCGTCTCGAACTGAGTGATGTCCGCCAGGGCGTCGGAGACCTCGTAGAGCACCCGGTAGTCCTCCGGGAAGGCGTCGCCCCACCGGCGGGTCAGGTCCTCCGCCCGACGGCCGGAGTACCGTTCCTCGGCCTCCTGGGTGATGCCCTCGGCCCAGGAGCGGATGGCCCGGGCCAGCCTGTTCTGCAGCTCGTCGACGGTGATCCCCAGCTCGGCGGCATCGCCCGAGAGGCGCATGCGGAAGAACACCCGAGCCAGGACGGATTCGGTCAGCAGGACGTTGAAGTCGATGGACTCCGCGTCGATGTGGCGCCGCAGCTCCTGCTCCACCCGTTGACGCACCGCCGTGTTGTACCGGTCCCTGGGCAGATACAGGATCGCCGTCATGAACCGCCCGTAGTGGTCCTTGCGAAGGAAGAGCTTCACCCGCCGGCGCTCCTGCAGCTGCAGGATCTGCCAGGCAGTCTCCTCGATCTCCTCGATGTCCATCTGCAGCAGCTCGTTGCGCGGATAGATCTCCAGGATCTGCATCAGGTCCGAGCCGGAATGGGAGTCCGGACTGAACCCGGAGCGTGCCAGGAGCTGCTGGGCCCGCGAGCGCAGCAGCGGGATGTTCTGGATCGACTGCGTGTAGGCCCGCTGGCTGAACAGACCCACGAAGCGGCGCTCTCCGCGCACCGACCCGTCCGGGCCGAAGGTCTTCACCGCGACGTAGTCCATGTAGGTGCGGCGACGCACCGTGGAACGGGAGTTCGCCTTGGTGATCACCAGCGCCCGGCGCTCCCGGGCCCTGGCCCGGCCGGCCTCGGAGAGCTCCGTGGTCCGGTGCAGGGTGCCCTTGCCGCGCACCTGGGAGAGGATGCCCAGCCCGGTCTCCTCCAGCGGCTGCAGGTGCACCGAGTCGTCATCGTGCTCATCGAGCTCGTACTCCCGGTAGCCGAGGAACAGGAAGTTCCCATCGGCCATCCAGTCGAGCAGGTCGGCCGACTCCTGGGACTCGTGAAGGCCTTCGGCCTCGCGCAGCAGCCCCGCTGCCCCGCGGGCCTTGCCGATCATGCGGTTCTGGTCCCGGTGGCTCGACTTCACGTCGTCGACGACGCTGTAGAGGCCCCCCACCAGCGCCTCCACCTGCTCGGCGGTGATCACCCGGTCCAGCTCCACGGCGATCCAGGACTCGACGTCGGTGCGCTGCCCCTCATCGGTCAGCACGGAGAGGTCCGGCAGGGTCTGGGTGTCGCCCGAGGACATGCCGCGCTGCGGAGCCGGGACGGAGCGCACACCCAGGACGTCGGAGCCTTCCGGGGTGCGGCTGACCAGGAAGATGGGGTGGACCACCAGGGACATGGCGTGCCCGTTCCGGGAGATCTCGGCAGTCACCGAGTCCACGAGGTGAGGCATGTCGTCGGTGACGACCAGCACGACGCTGCGGCCCTCCACGGTGACGACGTCCGCCTGCGGCGAGGAGTCCCTGCGGCGGCGGGCGAGCTCCAGATGACGAGCCACCCACTCTCTCTGATGCTCCGAGCTGACGGACCACAGATCCTCCGGAGCGACGTGGGCGAAGTACGCGCTCTCCAGAGTCTCCAGATCATCGTCACCACGAGTCCAGAGGGACTTCTCACCGGTCATGTGCACTCACTCTTTCTGGGTCATCGATGCCCCGGTCATGGGCCGGACCACGGTGTCCGACCGCCCGCACCCAGCCTACCGCCTCAGCAGGCGCCTCCGGCGCGTCGGAAGGGTCGCCCCGGCCAGGTCCGCGATCGCGTGGCGCAGGGCCGACTGGGGAGCCGACTCCGCCAGGACACGGCCGGTGAGCAGGGCGTCATCGCAGGCTGCACGGTCCCAGGGCAGGAAGGTCTCCAGCGCCTCGCCGGACCCGAACCGGTCCCAGGCCTCACGCAGCTGGTCCTCGGGGGCGCGGCCGACCGCCTCGCGCCGAATCTGGTTGATCAGCACCTGAGGCTCAGGGGTCTGCGGCAGGTTGAGCCGCAGGTCGTCCAGCGCCTTGACGAGGCGCGGGAAGGAGACGGGATCCGGCCCTCCGACCGCCAGCAGCGTGTCCGCCTCCTCCACGGCGGTGATCGTGGCCGCGTGCCGCTGCGGGGCGCGGGTGTCGAAGGTCAGCTCCTCGTCGTGCTCCGTGGGTGCGGCGACGTCGACCACCACGTGGGAGAAGTCACGGGCCGCCCGCTGCAGGACCTGGCGCAGGGCCCCGCCCCGCAGTTCGGGCCACCGATCGGCGCGCGGGAGTCCGGTGAGCAGGTGGAGCCGGTAGCCGCAGATGTCCACCACGGTCAGGGCCCGCCGCAGCCGTGCCGCATCGAGCCGCCCGAGGTCCGCCTGGCGGCAGGCCTGCGCCAGCCCTGCCGACTCCTCGAGAAGGCCCAGATGCGTGGCGGCCGAGGATGCGACGGTGTCAGCATCGATCAGCAGCACACGGGCGCCGGTCAGAGCCAGCTCTGCGGCCAGATTGACCGCCACGGTGGTGCGGCCCGGACTGCCCGGAGCTCCCCAGACGGTCGTGATCCCCGGACGTCGCAGCGCGGCACCGGAGTCCTCCTCTCCGGCGTCCTCCTCGGCGGCTGCCCGCAGGTCCGCATTCTGCGGTCCGGCGTCGTCCCGCCCGGTGGTGCCCCGCCGGGCGGCACCAGCTGCGCGTACGGCATCGTCGTCCCGTGCGGAACCGGTTCCGGCTGCCGCCAGGGGCCTGTCGTCCGGTGTGTGCTCCTCCTGTGTGGGCTCCTCCTGTGTGGGCTCCGCCGAGGCGGCCTCGCGCCGGCTCCGGGTCGTCTCGGCCGCGCTGAGCAGTTCGGCCAGCTCTGCGTCCAGCGGGTGCTGCCCTCCAGGAGCGCCCTCACCCTCCTGTGTGCGCCCCGGAGGCGCCTCCGACTCCGCACCGGAGTCGTGCACTGCAGCAGCCTGTACGTCCGCCGGGTCGACGGGGACGTCATCGAGCTCCTTCCCCACCGCCGCTGGAGCGCCCAGGAGATCCTCATCGGCCGACTGCTCGGGGACCGGCAGTCCCCGCAGCGCGTCGGTGAGCGTCTTCGCGTCCACGGTGTCAGGCAGCGCCACGATTCCCAGAGCCCGCAGTCGGGCACGTTCCTCGGAGACGTCGGACACCGCCACCACGACCAGCCCCGGCTCGGTGAACTCCGTCAGCAGGCTTCCCGTGATGGTCTCGGTCTCCCCGATGATCAGAACCGCATCGGCCTTTCCTGTCCGTGCGGCGGCCACCAGCTCTGCGAGGTCTGCGCACCGCCGATCGATAGTCACCGGACCATGGAGTCCCTCGACGGCGGCGATGTGATCCCGCTGAAGGTGACCGGCGGTGATGACCGAGCAGCGCCTCATGGCGCCTCCTCCTCGCCGCCCTCATCCTCATCGGCGTCCTCGCCCTCCGTGGACTCGCCGTCGGGGGCCGATTCGCCCTCATGGTCGGCGGCCGCCGGGGCTGCGCCCGCGGGCACGAGGGACAGAGCCGCCGCCGAGCTCCGCGCAGCGAGCACCTCGGGAAGGTCGTCGGGGGCCACCAGCAGCTCCACCGTGACCGCCGACTGGGCGCCGAAGGTCGAGCTGGACTCTGTCACCGCGGAGACCTCGGCCCCGGCGACCACCTGGTCCACGCGGGCACCGGCGTCCTCGCCGATCGCGCCGGGGGTCGTGGTCCACAGGTCCACCGCCCGACCCGGCTCGACCGCACGGGCGAGAGTGTCCTCGATCTCCAACGTGACCGCCTGCCGTCCCAGAGGGTCGACCGCGTCGACCGCTCGCGCGGGCACCAGCTCCCCCTCCTCCACCACGGAGACGAACTGCAGATCCGCAGGAGGCTCCCGGTCAGCGCTCAGGTACTGACCCGAGACGTCGTCCAGTCGCACGTCCACAACACGGAGGTCCTCAGCCGAGACCGGTTCGCCGACCGAGATCGTGCGGTCAGCCGCGTACACCGGGGCGGTGCGATCCTGGGAGCCGACCAGCGCCACGACGCCCGCCATCGAGACCACCACCAGGAGGACCCCCACGATGAGCCGCGGGTCCTTCCAGCTGGGCCGTCTCAGCCGATCCGCAGCCTCTGCCGCGGAGCGCGGCGCGGCGTCTGGGTGCTGTTTCTCTGAGGTCATGGATGTGCCCCTCGAAATCCGTTCCGTGCGAGTGGATGCGAGATGCCGTCGACATGGCATCGCCTCGCCTTCAGCGTACCGAATCCACCATCACCGCCGGGCTGCGCATGACAAGCTGTGGATATCCGCATCAACTGTGGACGAATCCCATCGAAGCCCACCGTCTGTGAGAGAATCACCTCATCGGGACGCGGCCGACAGGCCTGTCCCGACTGTCCGTGACGCCGTTCGAGTGAAGGAGACCGATGCGTCGCTTCCTCACCCTCCCCGACGTGGCCGAGATTCTGAACATCTCCATGGACCAGGCCCGCAGCCTCGTGCGCAGCGGAGACCTCGAGGCCATCCAGGTCGGAGGCCGCGGTCAGTGGCGGGTCGAGGAGGCCAAGCTCGATGAGTACATCGAGCGCCAGTACGAGGCCCAGCGCCAGGCGCGTCAGCAGCGCCGACGCACGACCCGCGCCGACTCGGAGTCCTCCGCCTGAATCAGACCGGGGGTCGGCCCTCCGCCCGAATCTCCGACATCGCAGCAAACGGCACGGTCCGCAGCCCGCGGGCTCCACGAAGCCGAGGCACCTCACCCGCGATGGTGAGGGCGACCTCGCAGTGGTCCCGACCCACGCTGAGCAGCAGCCCGTGGACGAGTACCTCACCCGCTGTGCCTCGGATCTCCACGACGAGGCGATCGCGCGCCAGCCGTCGAAGCACCGCAGCCATCCCCAGACGTCGACGCACCGAGCTGCGCTCACGCTCCGCCCGCCGAGGCAGACCGTCGATCGCCTGGACTGCCACCCGGGGGATCACCACGCCATGATGCCCCTCGGCTCCGGCGATCCACTCCTCGCCCACGGCTCCTAAGCTCAGCTCCACCACGCGCCCTCCGGGCAATGTCACGGCCACCGTCTCCCCGAGGGCCGCCCGGAGACGATCTCCGAGGTCCACCGAGGCCGTCTCATGACGTGTGAACTCCGCGATGTCCCGGCCCAACTCAGCTGCGGCCTCCCCCGCCCACTGGCTCTCGAGGTCGGCGAACAGCGCGTCCCATCGCATGTGATCCCCTCCTCAGGCCCCACCGCCCTTGTCGTTGCGGGACCACACTATCCGAATCGGCCTGTCCCGTGTAACATTCAAGACCACCAAACCACATCAAATCGCATCATCTGATTACACTCTGGGTCATGTCCTCCAGACGGCGATGAGGAGATGTGGATGAGCAGAAGGGATCAGGAAGGCCCATGAGCACGGCGACGCCTCTACGACGACGAGATCTTCACCGACCCGATCCACGGGGGCGGGCTGCACGGCGTGAACCGACCCGCAGCTCTGCCCGCCGCACCCGGCCCACCCGCACACGGACGATCCGGCGCGACGCCGGGCTGGAGGTGCCCGCACGGAGCGACCGCCTGCAGGACATGGTCCTCACGCTGCTCACCGTGGCGCTCGGCCCGGTCCTGCTGATCAGCGGTGCGGCCATCCTCGGGGTTCCCCTCGCGTCCATGCTCACGCCCCAGGCCCCGACGATCATGATGGAGAACCTTCCACGACTCGACGCCGGCCTGCGGGACGTCGAGCGAGTCGTGGGACTGGGCGCCGCGGCCGTGGGGCTGCTCCTGAGCGTGGCCTCACTGATCGCCGTGCTGGCCACAGCGCTGCTGGTGGCCCTCAGCCGGCTGGGTCGCGGCGAGGGCGGCCCCGCCCGGGCGCTGTTGGAACGACTCTCCCCGGGCTTCATGCGACGCAGTCTCGTGGTGGCTCTGACCGCCCAGCTCGCCGTCGGCGGCGCGGCCGTGGCGACCCACCTGCATCATCAGCCGACCGACCAGACACCCGTGGCCTCCGCTCCGCAGGAGACCGGAGGACCCGAGTCCGGACCGATCCATGACGACGCACGAGGAAGCTCGGACGGACAGACGCCGCTGGATGAGACGCGCTCGGCAGCCTCAGACCGCCAGAACGCTCCAGGCGACTCAGGAGATCCCGGGTCCGGCGGAGACCTGACGGACGACAGGCCCGACGCGCACACCACCGAGCACGAGACGACACAGGAGGAGGACGTCGTGAGTCCACTGTTCACCCCGGACGCCCCTGGTCCGGAGAACGACCGTCACCAGGGTGTGGAGACTCGCGAACGGGCCGCCCAGGAGGTCACCGTCCGTGCCGGCGACACCTTGTGGAGCATCGCCGCCGACCATCTGGGGCCGCAGGCCACCGAATGGGAGATCGCCGAGGCCTGGCCGCAGTGGCACGAGGCCAACCGGGAGATCATCGGTGAGGATCCGCACAGCCTCCTGCCTGGCGCCGTGCTCACGCCGCCGGATGACGACGGCCCCGCCTGAGCGGACCGCGGGAACAGATCTACTCCCGGAGGCGGGGCTGAACCCGATCGATGACGCAGACGACACGAGCTCGGAGCCTTCGACCGCCCGAGCCGCATCACCAGAGAGGACCTGACTATGACTGCGACCCTGTCCGAGCAGCACCCTGAGACCACCGTCCCGGAGCAGGCATCCGGCACCGCCCCTCACCTGAGATCCAGGCTCGCGCGCCGTCAGCGTCCCGCAGAGCCCGGGCCGGCAGAACCCCTGCTGCGACTCGACGCCACGGTGAGGGATGATCCTGAGGCCCGATGGCCCGGAACGCCGCTGCGTCGCCTCAACACGTTCCGACTGCAGCGTGAGGAGCAGGTCCAGCGTCTGCTCCGCCGACGAGAGGCCGCCGACGCGCTCTCTGCGGCCGGCGCCGAGGACACGGACGGCCGACGTCCCACAGAACTGGCCACACTCCGCGAAGAACGGCGCCAGGTGACCGCAGTCGCGCGCCTGGTCTGCCAGGCGACCATGGAGACGCTGGCCGGACAGCGCCCCGTCCAGCAGCTGGAGCGCTGGCTGGACCCAGGGGTCTTCGACAAGGTGCGCGAACGCGCAGAGCTTCTCGCGCACGCTCGGCGAGTCGACGCCGCCGACGACGCAGTCGCGGCCGCACGGGGCCCGCTCAGCCTGAAGCGACTCCGGTGCTGCGGCGTCTCCCGAGGCGTGTGGGAGGTCGCGGTGGTCTTCGCCGGCGAATCCCGGACCCGGGCCTGCGCGATGCGGCTCGAGGCGCACCGAGGCCGGTGGCGGGTCGTGGCCCTGGAGCTGGGCTGATCAGCTGGCAGGCTGATCAGCTGGCGCTGCGGGGCTCCGTCTGCTTTCCGCCCGTCTCCGTCGGCGCGGTGAAGTTCAGCTTCACCCGGCCCGGTTCCTCCTTCAGACCCGGAACGCTGACCTCTTTGCCTGCGGCGGCCACGCGCCCGTCCTTGACACCCGGCAGCTTCGTCGCCTGGGTCTTCGCGGCCGAAGAGGTCACCTCGGCGTTGAACAGGTAACGGACCGAGTCCTCACGGATCGAGTCGGCCATCGTCTGGAACAGCAGATAGCCCTCGCGCTGATACTCCACCAGGGGGTCGCGCTGAGCCATCGAGCGGAGACCGATTCCGGACTTCAGGTAGTCCATCTCGTAGAGATGCTCCTGCCACTTCTCGTCGATCACCGAGAGCAGGACACGACGCTCGAGCTGGCGCATGGCGTCCTCCCCGAGCTCCTCCTCCTTGCTCTCGTAGGCGATCTTCGCGTCAGAGACGACCTCCCGCTTGAGCATCTTCACGGTGATCTGATCGATCCCGCCGGCCTCCTCGACGATGTCCTCCACCGTCAGCGAGATCGGGTAGAGCGACTCCAGCTCCTCCCACAGGCCCTCGAGATCCCAGTCCTCCGAAGAGTTGGCCGTGGTCTTCTCGTCGATCATCAGACCGATCGCATCCTCGATGAAGTGCTGGACCTTCTCGTGGACGTCGTCGCCCTCCAGGATGCGACGGCGGTCGGAGTAGATCGCCTCACGCTGACGGTTCATGACGTCGTCGTACTTGAGCACGTTCTTGCGGATCTCGGTGTTCTGACCCTCACGCTGCTGCTGGGCATTGGCGATCGCACCGGAGACGAACTTGTGCTCCACCGGGATCTGCTCGTCCATGGCCTTCGAGTTCATGATCCGCTGAGCTGCTGCCTGGTTGAACAGGCGCATGAGGTCATCGGTCAGGGAGATGTAGAACCGGGACTCGCCGGGGTCGCCCTGACGGCCGGACCGGCCGCGGAGCTGGTTGTCGATACGGCGGGACTGGTGACGCTCCGTGCCCAGCACGTAGAGGCCGCCGAGCTCGCGGACCTCGTCGCCCTCCGTCTCCGCCTCCTCCTTGGCCGCAGTGAAGACCTCGTCCCACGTGGCCTCGTACTCCTCGGCGTCCTCCACCGGATCCAGGCCCAGCTTCTCCATCGCATGGACCGCGTTGAACTCGGCATTGCCGCCGAGCATGATGTCCGTGCCTCGGCCGGCCATGTTGGTGGCTACGGTGACCGCACCCTTGCGACCCGCCTGGGCGACGATCGCCGCCTCCCGCTCATGGTTCTTCGCGTTGAGGACCTCATGCCGGATGCCGGCCTTCGCCAGGAGCTTGGAGAGGTACTCAGACTTCTCCACGGACTCCGTGCCGACCAGGACAGGCTGGCCCTTCTCGTGCCGCTCGATGATGTCCTTCAGCACCGCGTCGAACTTCACGACCTCGTTCTTGTAGACCAGGTCATTGTGGTCCACGCGCTGTCGCGGCTTGTTCGGCGGGATCGGGACGACGCCGAGCCCGTAGGTGGACATGAACTCGGCGGCCTCGGTCTCCGCGGTGCCGGTCATGCCGGAGATCTTCTCGTAGCCACGGAAGTAGTTCTGCAGCGTGACGGTGGCGCGGGTCTGGTTCTCCGCCTTGATCCGCACACCCTCCTTGGCCTCGATGGCCTGGTGCAGCCCTTCGTTGTAGCGGCGGCCCTTGAGCATGCGGCCGGTGTGCTCGTCGACGATGTGTACCTCGTTCTTCACGACCACATAGTCGGTGTCCCGCTTGTAGAGCTCCTTGGCGCGGATCGCGTTGTTCAGGTACTGGATGAGGGTGGTGTTCTGGGTCTCGTAGAGGTTCTCGATGCCCAGATAGTCCTCGACCTTGTCGATTCCGGGCTCCAGCACGCCGACGGTGCGCTTCTTCTCGTCGACCTCGTAGTCCTCGTCCTTGTGGAGCTTCTTCACCAGAGTCGCGAAGTCGGTGTACCACCGGGAGATGTCGCCGGAGGCCGCGCCGGAGATGATCAGCGGCGTGCGGGCCTCGTCGATCAGGATCGAGTCGATCTCGTCGATGATCGCGTAGTGATGCTCCCGCTGGACCAGATCGTCCAGGGACTGAGCCATGTTGTCACGCAGGAAGTCGAAGCCGAACTCATTGTTCGTGCCGTAGGTGATGTCTGCGGCGTAGGCCTCACGCCGCTGAGCCGGCCGGAGATCGTTGGTGATGGTTCCGGTGGTCATGCCCAGGAAGCGGAAGACGCGGCCCATCAGGTCCGACTGGTACTTCGCCAGGTAATCGTTGACCGTGACGACATGCACGCCCTTGCCGGTCAGCGCGTTCAGATAGGCAGGCAGAGTCGCCACCAGCGTCTTGCCCTCACCGGTTCCCATCTCTGCGATGTTGCCCAGGTGCAGCGCGGCGCCTCCCATGAGCTGGACGTCGTAATGGCGCTGCCCCAGGGTGCGCTGCGACGCCTCACGGACGGCGGCGAAGGCCTCCGGCAGCAGAGAGTTCAGCGACTCGCCGTCCTGGTGGCGCTCACGATAACGGTCCGTCTCGGCGCGCAGCTCGGCGTCGGACAGCTCCTTGAACTCATCCTCCAAGAGGTTGACGGCGTCCGCGTAGGCGCGCAGCGTCTTGAGGATCTTCTTGTCCCCGGTCTTGAGGATTCGTTCGAGCAGAGTAGGCACGGCCGGTTCTCCATCAGGTGTGTATCGGTGCTCGGCTCATCCACTGGCGCTCCCATGTGTCGGGGACCACCTGCACGGAGCCGCGTGTCAGTCTACGCGCTGAGGCTGGACTGCGCCTAAAGACTCCCAGCACGGTCGCCGGGGCTCTCGAGCCCCGGCAGGTCGACGGGGCCCGGGCGTCTCGCCCGGACCCCGTCGTCCTGATCATTGCGTCACTGTCGACGGTGACCTTCTCCGGTCCGGCCCGTCAAGGTCGGCCGAGGGGTCCTCCGTTCAGGCCACCCCCACCTTCCGAGGGGAGGTGCCGTTCTCCGGCCGGTAGCTCCGCTCCTCCGTGATCGGCGTGTCCGTCGAGTGCTCGGCATCGAGCGAGATGACGCCGTAGGTCCACCCACGACGTCGGTACACCGCCGAGGGCTGTCCCGTCTCGGCGTCGACGTACAGGTAGAAGTCGTGTCCCACCAGCTCCATCGCGTCGACGGCGGCATCGACGCTCATCGGCTCGGCAGGAAACACCTTGCGCCGGATCTTGATCGGCGCGCTGTCCCCATCATCCTCGCCCGGCGGCTGGTCGTCCGCGGCGGCCGCGTCCAGCACCTGCTGATAGAGGGGCCGGTCGGTGGGGACAGGTTCGAGTCCGGACATCGCGGTGGCGACGTCGGGGGCTCCGTTGCGGGAGGCGTTGTGAGCGCGGGACTTCTTCCGGTCCCTGGCGCGCCGGAGACGCTCGGTCAGCTTGTTGAGCGCGATCTCGAACGCTGCGAACTTGTCCTCGGCCTGGGCTTCCGAGCGCACCACCTTGCCTCGACCGATGACGGTCATCTCGACGGTCAGCGCCGTGTCGGCGCGACGGTGGGAGTTCTCGGAGGCGACTTTCACTTCCAGGCGATGGCCCTTGTCCGCGAGCTGCTCGATCTTGTCGAGCTTGTCCTCGACGTGCTCCTTGAAGGCGGAGGGGATCTGGATGTTCCGTCCGGTGTAGCTGACCTGAAGGGTCATGGTGTCCTCCTCGTTTCCGATGACAGCACAGCGGCCGACCAGGACACTCGTCCCGTCGCCGTTGCGATGGGACCCATCGTGAAGATACCCATACTCCACCCTAGGACGAATCGCTCCATTCGTCACGGGGGAATCCGGAACTCTCCGAGGGCTTCCGAGCAGGCCCTCCCCCGGCGCTCCTGTCCCGACGCGCGGCGGCCACCACCGCGGCCCCGGAGACATCCGCGCCGACCTCGCGGAGCACGCGATGCAGCTCATGCAGGGTGGCCCCGGTCGTGAGCACGTCGTCGACGAGGAGCACCCTCGCTCCGGGCAGCCTGCGGCGTCCGGCGGCCGTCACCCGCAGCGTGCCGCGCAGGGCCCGTCGTCGAGCCACCGATCCGCGGGTCTTCTGGCGGCCGCCCGGCAGCAGCGAGCGCAGCGCCGCGGAGGGCGTCACCGTCACCAGTCCGCCGGTGGGCCTCAGCCCGACGGCGCGCAGCAGATGATCGACAGGCCGGTGGCTGCGGCGCAGCAGGGACGCCGGCGTCGGCGGAGGTGTGACCAGCAACGGCCCAGCCTGCTGCACCCGCCCCTGGAGCCCCGCGTCCCACCCCGGATGGCCCTCACCGTCCCGTGCCCTCTGAGGTTCGCCCACAGTCTCGACGGCGGCGCGCAGCGCCGGCGCCAGCAGGCGCGACAGGCCGACCACCTCGTGGTCCTTGAACGCCAGGATCGCGCGGGCGACGACGCCGTCGTACGATGCGGCGGCGACCACGGGCAGCACACCCCTCCCGTCGTCCTCCCCCGCCGACGAGGGCACCAGCGGCAGCGCCAAGGCCTGGTCCTCCGCCCGAAACGGCGAACTCGTCCTCTCGGCCAGCAGCTGAGCACAGTCGCGGCACAGCACCGTATCCTCCCGGCCGCATCCGGCGCACCAGACCGGAGACAGGACACCGGCCAGCTCACGTGCCGCGCGGCGCAGCGAGGACGTCCAGCCCGTGGGCCGTGAGGAACGGTGGGCACCCATGCCGGCATCCTCCCCGACCGCGGTCACCGGCAGGAGCCTCCTGCCATGGACTGTGGAGAGTCTGGCGTGTCCTCGCCGGGCCGACCGCCGCTGGGGAGGAGCGTGCCACGCGGCAGACGACGAGCGCACCCGACCGGGGCCGCAGCACACCGGGGCCGCAGCACACCGGGGGCCGCAGCACACGGGGCCGGAGCGCAGGATCCGTCATCCGGGGAAGGCGTAGTCCCGGACCTCCACCTGCTCGTTGATGTCCCAGCTGTCTCCGCTGCGGGAGTTGTACGGGGCGTCCACCCGCTCGGCGAAGACCGTGCGCACCCCTTCACCGGCCGAGATGTTCTGCAGTCCCAGCAACGGGCTGCCCATCGCCTGACTGGAACCGTTGAGGTTCACCCGTTCGGCGGTCTCCGCCGAGTCCTCCGAGTTCGCCCAGGCCACCAGAGCGTCCGACTCGAGCCACCGCACATCGTCCGGGGGCGTGGTGGTCTGCAGCGCGATGGGCTCTCCCAGCCCGCGCGGCGTCCCGGAGGAGTCGCGGACCACGCCGGCCAGGTAGAGCCCGGACTCGCCGCCGTCGTCGGCCACGACCACGGCGCGCGCACCGTCCTGCGAGACTCTCAGAGCCTCGACGTCGAGCGCCTCCAACCAGTCGGCGCTGACCTCCAGCGTCGACTGGGAGAGCGTCTCGTCATAGGCGGCCACGTGGACGTGGGAGCCGTCATCGTCCCGGGAGGTCGTCCAGGTCCATCCGAAGTTGTCCATGGAGGGCCGGGTGAGGTTCTCTCCGGTGAGCACGAGGTCCGGGTCACGGTGCGGCCGCAGATGGTAGAGGCGCTCCCCCTCACCGTCCAGGAAGGCGAAGATCTCCTCCGCCTGGGCGGGCACGGCGGGCTTCTGCGGCTCCAGCTCCGAGATGTCCGGCAGGCTGCCGATCGACAGGGTCTGCAGATCCTGCACGCGGACCAGGGTGTCGTCGAGGACTCCGACCTGGGTGTTGCTGACGCTGGGGTCCCGTTCGATGTCCAACGTGTCGGTGGGCTGCTCCGGCATCTCGTACTCGGTCTGGCCGGAGATGATCTCCACCTCCCGCACCGTGGGCAGGTCGAGGAGCACCATCTCCAGCTGATGCTTCATCAGGAGCCTCTCCTGGGCCGTCGCTCCGCGCAGGTGCTCGGCGTCCAGGTCCACCACGGCTGTGCCGTCCTCCACGGGGACCGTGGGCCTCTGCAGCTCCGTGCCGTCGGAGAAGGCCGACGTCACCGCGGGCTCCAGATACGTGGCCGGGCCGTCGAGCAGCGCACTGACGATCTCTGTGGGGACGCCTGTGCGGCTGCTGCGGAACCAGCGGATGTCCGGCACGGCGTACCGCTGCTGCGGATCATAGAAGTAGAGGGTATGGGACTCGTACACCGTGGGGAACGATCCGGAGGTCACCATCGTGCCCTCGGGCGCATCGGCGATGCGCCACTCGCCGTCGACCTGCTCCAGTTCGAACTCCTCGGTCTGGGTCTGCCCCTCCGGGAACTGGGTGAGGATCCCGGTCTCGTCCACCGCAGACTCCACCTCCATCTGCACCGAGTAGCTGTCATCACCCATGGAGAGCACATTGGGGTCCCCCGAGTAGACCAAGGTGCGTGCGCCCGAGCTCCATCGGGCTCCTGCCTCGTCGGTCATGTACTCCCGGGCGACCTCGTACTGGTTGGTCGGCTCCACTCCGGCGTTGATGAAGCCCAGCACGATCTCTTCCGGATCCATGCCCTGCACCGGAGAGGCCGCCTGGATGGAATAGGCGGGGTCTCCGCCGACGTCGAGCTCGGAGGTGCCCACCGGCCCGTCGGTGGGCACCATGGGCGTGCAGCCGGAGGCCACCAGGGCGGCCCCGGCCAGGGCGGCGATCAGAGCGGCCAGGCGACGGCTCATCCTCAGCTCCCCTCCTTCGGCTCGAGCAGCGACTGTTCGGCGATCCGGTCATGGTCGACCTCCCCGGTGACGGGTGTGCCGTCCACGGGGGTGGCGATGCTTCGGCGGTCGGAGGACCGATAGACCGGCGGCAGCGCCAGCGGCGAGGCACGGTACGGCTCCCCCAGCCTCCGGGGCAGGACCAGCCGGAAGCAGGAGCCCTGCCCCTTCTGGCCCCACGCGTCGAGCGCGCCCTGGTGCAGTCGGGTGTCCTCCGTGGCGATGGACAGGCCGAGCCCGGAGCCGCCGGTGGTGCGGGCCCTCGCAGGGTCCGCACGCCAGAACCGGTCGAAGACATGCGCCACCTCCGACGGGCTCATGCCGATCCCGTGGTCCCGCACGGCGACCCCGACGGCAGTCGGCGAGGAGGCGATCACCAGGTCCACCGGCCGCGCCTCAGAATGCTCGATGGCGTTGTTGATCAGGTTCCGCAGGATCCTGTCGATGCGCCGCGGATCCGCCTCCACGACGAAGTCCTCCCCCTGGACCACGATCGACAGCTGCGTCCGGGACTGGTCTGCCAGCGGCAGGGCCGCAGTCAGGGCGTCCTCGGCGAGGCTGCGCAGGTCCACATCGGCGAGGGCGAGCTCGGCCGCGCCGGCGTCGAAGCGCGACATCTCCAGCAGGTCCGAGAGCATCGCTTGGAAACGCTCGACCTGGTGATAGAGCAGCTCCGCGGAACGCTGGTTGACAGGGTCGAAGTCCTCCCGCGACTCGTGCAGGACCTCAGCCGCCATGCGCACCGTGGTCAGGGGTGTGCGGAGCTCATGGGAGACGTCGGAGACGAATCGCTGCTGCATCTTGGACAGGTTCGCCAGCTGGGTGATCTGCTCCTGCAGATTCGAGGCCATCCGGTTGAACGAGATGCCCAGCCGGGCGATCTCGTCCTCTCCACGCACGGCCAACCGCTGGTCGAGCTGGCCCGCAGCGATACGTTCGGAGACTTCGGCGGCCTGCGAGATCGGTGAGACGACGGAGCGGGTGACCCAGGCCGCCACCGCCATGTTGAGCACCAGCAGCGCCAGTCCGGCCAGCAGCATGATCCTGGTCAGGAAGGCCAAGGTGTCCTGGACGGTGGAGAAGTCGTAGAGGAAGTACAGGCCCATGATGTCCCCGGAGGGCAGCGTGACCTGAGTGCCGAAGATGACTCCGGGCACCTCCACTCCATCCCGGGTGAAGCCTACGGACTGCCAGTACTGGCCAGTGCCGCCGGCCACGGCGTCGCGCAGCTCCTGGGACACCACCTCTTCAGCGGCGACCTCGTCGCCGATGGGGATCCGACCGGCCACCGCACGGGTGTCGGACTCGTCGTCCAACGGGAGCAGGTACACGTAGCGCCGCACCTGGGAGCCGGTGTCCTCCTGCTCCGAGAGGGTGGACTCCACCAGACGGTCGGCCTCGCTGCGGTCGGCGGTGGAGGCCGAGCTGAACTCATTGCGGATCCGCTGCATGCCGTTGGCGGCTTCGAGCTCCACCTGGTCGAAGCGCTCCTGGAACAGACCCGTGGTCACCTGCTGCGCCAGGAAGGCCGCCACCAGGCCCGTGCCGAGCATGGTCAGCAGGCCCGTGAAGGCCACGGCGCGGAACAGCAGCGAGCGTCCCCACAGCCGCGGGATGCGGGCCAGACGTCGACCGGCACGGCGGAACAGCCCGGCAGCGGGCTCCCTCTCCCGGACCTCCGGTGTCTCCGCCGTCGTCGGCGCCTCGGTGCGGGCCTGCCGGATCACCGGGATGGATCCGGTCGTGGACGCTACTGCTCGGGAGGCGGAGGCGCGGCTCTCGTCCTCGGTGATGTCCTACCCCTGTCCGCCGGCCTTGTATCCCACGCCCCGGACGGTCTGGACGATCTCCGGGTGCTCGGGGTCCTTCTCGATCTTGGAGCGCAGGCGTTGGACGTGCACGTTGACCAGGCGGGTGTCGGCCTGGTGCCGGTAGCCCCATACCTCCTCGAGGAGCATCTCCCGATTCCACACCTGCCAGGGCTTCTTGGCCAAGGCGGTGAGCAGGTCGAACTCCAGCGGGGTCAGCGAGATCCGCGTCTCGCCGCGGCGCACCTCATGACCGGCCACATCGATGGTGAGGTCGCCGATGCTCAGCTGTTCGCTGTCGGGCCGAGTCTGCGTCTCAGCCGGGCGCAGCCGAGCCCGGACCCGTGCCACGAGCTCGGCCGGCTTGAAGGGCTTGGGCACGTAGTCGTCGGCACCGGCCTCAAGGCCCCGCACGACGTCGGCGGTGTCCGACTTCGCGGTGAGCATGATGATCGGGGTGTCGGCCTCGTCGCGGATCTCGCGGCACACTTCGATGCCGTCCTTGCCGGGGAGCATGAGGTCCAGCAGCACGACGTCGGGCTTGGTGCTGCGGAACTCGTCGAGGGCGGCATCTCCTGTGGTGCAGAAGGTGGGTTCGAAGCCGTCGTTGCGCAGCACGATGCCGATCATCTCGGCCAGCGCCTCATCGTCGTCGACGACCAGAATCCTGGCTTTCATCAGCTCTCCTGTTCCTCTCGTCCAGCCCGCGCACGGTCCGTCCCGCCAGGATATATGACGGGGCCCTCACGACCGACCGCCGTGCATGTCATAGGGGTGTCAGCCGAGGGGCCCGGGCTATAGGGTGAAAGTCTCAGCCTAGTCCGCAGATGTGATCGCAAGGGGACCCATGACCGCACAGTGGAGCACCGAGGAGCCGACGTCCGCCCGGCCAGGGGCGGTCTTCCCGATCCGTCGCATGACCCTCGGCGAGGTCCTCGGCGGCGGGTTCTCGATGATCAGACACTCCCCCAAGGCTGTGGTCGGCGTGCCGTTCGCGGCCGGCATGATCAGCTTCCTACTCTCTCTGGTGATGTACGCCACGATGCCCATGGGCGGATTCATGCGACTGATGTATGACCCCATGGCCTTCGAGGACGAGGAGCTGCTGTTCTCGCTGTTCTCCAGCATGGGGTTCTGGAGCGGGATGATGGCGATCTCCGTGGTCCAGTACCTCGTGCTCACGGTGGCCTTCGCACTGATGGTGATCCCGACCCTCCGCGCCGCCTACGGCTATCGGACGGGTTTCATGCAGGTACTGCGCCTGCGCGCTGACAGGATCGGCTGGCTGCTGCTGCACATCGTGGTCATGAACGTCCTGCTCTTCGTGGTCGGTCTGGCGGTCATCGCCACGACGGTGATCACCGCCGTCGTCACCATCGGGTTCGGTCTGATCGTGGCGTTCCCCGGCCTGCTGCTCCTGGCGGCCTGGCTCACGGCGGGACTCATGTACGCCCCCCTGGTGGTCCTGGTGGAACGTCGGGGCCCTCTGGCGGCGATCGCTCGCTCCTGGCGGCTGAACCGCGGCCGGTGGTGGATCAACATCGGCACGGTGGCTCTGATCTATCTGCTCCTGGTCGTGATGACCCTGGTGGCCTCCCTGCCGATGGGCATCGTCGCCGGCATCGGCGGAGAGATGGCGATGACCTCTCCGGAGGGAGGCACCGGTGCCTCGACGGTGCTCTTCGTGCTCGCCTCCTTCTTCGATTCCGCGGTCAGCGCGATCTTCCTCGGCCTGGCTGGTGCTCTGGTCTCGGTGATGTATCTGAACTGCAGGATCCACCAGGAGTCCGCGGACGTCACCCTGCTGGCCGCCGCCGAGGGCGCCTCCGACGACGGCACGGTGATCCCTGCCTCATTGGAGCATCTGGGCGAGCCGACCGTGACCTCGGGGCCCCCGTGGGGAGCGCCGCAGCCGGGGTGGGCGGGCTACGGACAGGGGCCCTTCGGCCAGCCGGGCCCCGGTCCGAACCCGTACGGGCAGACCCCGTATGGCCAGTCTCCGTATGGCCAGTCTCCGTACGGGCAGAACCCTTATGGCCAGGACCCCTCCGGCCAGGCGCCTGCTGGCCAGAATCCCTACGGGCAGAATCCCTACGGGCAGAACCCTTATGGACAGAACCCTTATGGACAGAACCCTTATGGACAGAACCCGCACGAGCAGGATCCCTCGGGCGAGGACCCTTACGGCAGGCCGCCCCAGGACCCCCACGGCCAGCCCGGGTCCGACGACTCCGGCCGTGACGGGCAGGGCCCGGACTTCGGGCAGCCGAGGTGAATCCCGCCCATGCTCCTGGTCGCCATCACTCCTCCGAAGGACCTGCCTGGTCCGGTGCCGTCGCCGCTGAGCGCCTCCACGCCCCTGGCGCCCAGCCCCGATGAGGGGCGGGAACTACTGGAGCGCGAGCTCGCGGACCCGACGTACCAGAGGGAGTTCACCGGGCCGGTGCGACAGGCGATCGAGGACTTCCTCGCGTGGCTCAGTGACCGCATGGGCTCCATCGGCGGCGTCGACATCCCCTATGGTCCGCTCATCATCATGGTGCTGCTCATCGCGGCGATCGTGCTCATCATCCTGCTCGTCCGACCGCGGCTGCAGCGGACCGGCGGCGCCGACGAGGCGCTGACGATCGAACCGGGCATCAGCAGCGACGAGCTGCGCGCTCGGGCCGAGGAACACCGACGGGCCGGCCGCACCGACGAGTGCTTCCGGGACCTGTACCGTGCGGTGGTCCGGGCTGCCGAGGAGCGAGAGATCCTCACGGAGCTCATGGGACGCACCGCCACGGAGGCGGCCCGTGAGCTCAGCGCTGTCTTTCCCTCCCATGGGCCGCGGATCGGAACCGCCGCCGAGCTGTTCAACCTCTCCCGCTATGGCGGCCGCTCACTGACCGCCCAGGACTGTGAGGACCTGAGTGGGCTCGACGCCACGCTCGCTGCGGCCGAGCCCCAGACATCCCAGTCCCCGGCAGCGCCTCAGGTGGTGGCGCCACGATGACCGCACCGATCCCGCAGCGGTCCGGAGCCCCGTCCTCCCCCGTCCTCCCGGCGCCGGACGACGCCGCGCCCCGTGAGTCCCAGAGCCGGCCGCCCACGGTGCGAAACCTGTCCGCCGCGCTGCGCTCGACCCTGCGTCGCTGGCAGTTCTGGCTCCTGCTCGTCATCATCGGGGTGCTGTTCTCCGTCGTGGTCCAGCTGCTCTCCGTGGAGGACCAGGAACGTTACGGGCTGAACAACACCGAGCTGGACGGCTATGCCGCGATTGCCGCGGTCCTCGAGGACCAGGGAGTGGAGATCCATCCTGCCTCCACAGCAGAGAGCGCGCGCGCTCTGCTGGAGGACTTGCCCGAGGCCTCGATCGTCGTCCACGAGGACCGCTGGGAGGCCAGCCGCTCCCTGACCCGCGATCTCCGTTCCCAGGATCGGCCCCGAGTGTGGATCACCCCGTCGGCCGCCACCCGCGAGGAGGCGCTCGGCGGGCTGGCCCCCGCCCGGGCGATCCCGCACTCCTCCACGACGGACGTGCCCGAGGTGCTCGACGCCGGGGAAGACTGCACGGTGCCCGCGGCTCAGCGCGCGGAGACGATACGCGCCCCGGGCCAGCTGTACGACGTCAAGGCGGGGTGCTTCCTGGGGCGGCCCGACCCCACGCAGGACGACGTCGGTCGCGTGCTCGCGGCCACCGACGCCGGCCTGGTATTCGGTGCTCCCGATGCCTTCACCAACCGCCACATCACCTCCGAGGGGAACGCGGCGCTGGCCCTCGGCCTGTTCGGCGAGCAGTCCGATCTGATCTGGTACACCCCGTCCGGCGTGGACACGCTGTCCGCCGACGAATGGGCCTCCCCCTGGGACTTCATGCCGGACTGGGTGGACATGCTCACCTGGTGGCTGTTCGTCTGCGCGCTGCTGCTCATCCTCGTGGCCGGACGCCGCCACGGCCCGGTGGTGGTGGAGCCGCTGCCCGTGGAGGTCCCCGCCTCCGAGTCCGCCGAAGGGCGAGGCCGGCTCTACCAGCAGGCGGACGCCTCCACGGAGGCCTCACGGACGCTGCGCTCCGCGCATCTGCTGCGCCTGGCCCGGCTCCTGCGACTCGGCCCGGGCACTCCGGAGCAGCAGGTGATCGGCGCCGTCGCGGCCCAGACCGGACGGAGCGAGCAGGAGATCGCCCGCACCGTGGACGCCGCTGCCGTCAGCGGCAACACCGCCATGGTGAGATATGCCCAGGGGCTGGCCGCCCTGGAGGACGAGGTCCGGATCCGGCTCGGCCATGGGCCGCGTCAGATCCTCCGTCCGTCGCAGACGCCGCCCGCCCCGCAGGATGCCGCAGCATCGCACGACGGCCCGACACCACACGAAGACCCCACACCGCCGACCACGCCGAGGGAAGAAGCACCGTGACCCCACACCAGTCCGACCAGACTCCGCCACAGGCCCCCGCTCCCCAGGCCCCTGCTCCCCAGGGCTCCACCCCGCACCCGGCAGCAGCGGCCAACTCCGGGGTCGGCGCCATGGACACGCTCCGCGACCGTTTCCACCAGGTGCGGCACGAGGTCGCCAAGGCCGTGGTGGGCCAGGACGGGGCGGTCACCGGTGTGCTCATCGGGCTTCTGGTGCGCGGCCATGTGCTGCTCGAAGGAGTGCCCGGCGTGGCCAAGACGCTGCTGGTCCGGGCGATGTCGGCGTCGCTCTCTCTGAACACGGCCCGGGTCCAGTTCACCCCGGACCTGATGCCCGGAGACGTCACCGGCTCGCTGGTCTACGACTCGGCCACCGGTGACTTCACCTTCCGGGAGGGGCCGGTCTTCACCAACCTGATGCTGGCCGACGAGATCAACCGCACTCCGCCGAAGACACAGGCCTCCCTCCTGGAGGCCATGGAGGAACGGCAGGTCTCGGTGGACGGGATCGGACGCCCTCTGCCGGACCCCTTCCTGGTGGCCGCCACGCAGAACCCAGTGGAGTACGAAGGCACGTACCCGCTGCCGGAGGCGCAGCTGGACCGCTTCCTGCTGAAGATCACCCTCGAGCTGCCGCAGCGCGGCGAAGAGATCGAGGTCATCCGCCGCCACGCGGCCGGCTTCAACCCCTCCGACCTGGCCGACGCGGGGGTGCGTCCGGTCGCCTCCGAGGAGGACGTCAGGGCCGCCCGCCGGGAAGTCTGGGCCGTGTCCCTGGCTCCTGAGGTGATCGCCTACATCGTGGACATCGCCCGGGCCACCCGCCAGGCGCCCAGCTTCCAGCTGGGGGTCTCCCCGCGCGGAGCGACCGCGCTGATGAACTCCGCGAAGGCGTGGGCCTGGCTCTCCGGGCGGGACTTCGTCACTCCCGACGACGTCAAGGCGCTGGCGCTGCCCTGCCTGCGGCACCGCGTCTCGCTGCGCCCGGAGGCTTCCATGGACGGAGTCCGCGTCGACGATGTGCTGCAGGGCATCCTCGCCACCGTGCCGGTGCCCCGCTGAGCCCTCGCCGCCCTGTGCCCTTCTCCCTCCGACCACCTGATGTGAGGATCCCTCCATGGTGCTGACCCGCCGCCTGCTGTACGTCGCTCTGGCGCTGAGCGTCGTGGTCGTCGCGCTCCCCGTGGCCTGGGCATGGTGGACCTGCCTGACGCTGCTGGTGGGGCTGGTCGTCGTCGACATGATGCTGGCCGGCTCCCCACGGCAGGTCCGGGTGGAGAGGGTCCCCGGCGCGGCGGTCCGGCTGAGCCGCACGACGACGGCGGAATCGGTGCTCCATCACAGCGGCCGCCGGCGGCTGCGCGGCTCCGTGAAGGACGGCTGGCAGCCCTCGGCCGGGTCACTGCGACCGGTGACCCCCGTGGACATCCCGCCGGGCGGACTGCGGCGGGTCAGCGTACCGCTGCGCCCGAGCCGCCGCGGCGACCTGGTGAGCAGCACGCTGGCGGTCCGTTCCCTGGGCCCGCTGGGGCTCGCCGGCCGGCAGGTGGTGCACCGTTCCAGGCACCTGCAGCGGGTGCTGCCTCCGTTCCGGTCCCGCAAGCACCTGCCGTCGAAGCTGCAGAGGCTGCGTGAGCTCGACGGCCAGACCGCGGTGCAGATCCGCGGGGCCGGCACCGAGTTCGACTCGCTGCGGGACTACGTGCGAGGTGACGACGTCCGCTCCATCGACTGGCGCGCCACCGCCCGTCGGCGCACCGGCGCCGGACACAATCTGGTGGTGCGCACGTGGCGCCCCGAACGTGACCGGCGGGTCATCCTGTGTCTCGACTCCTCCCGCACGTCCGCAGCCCGCATCGACGACGAGCCGCGGCTCGACACGGGCATGGAGGCCTCCCTGCTGCTCGGGGTGCTCGCCGCCGGGGCCGGAGACCGGGTGGACTTCATCGGTTTCGACCGCGGCATCGTGGCGCGCGCCCGCTCGTCGTCGTCGGGTGACTTCCTGCACCAGATGGTCAACGCGATGGCCACCATGGACCCGGAGCTGGTGGAGGCGGACTTCTCCCAGCTGCCCTCGCATGTGGAGGCCATCAGCTCCCAGCGCGCCCTGGTGGTGGTGCTGACCTCGTTGGAGTCCGGCTCCCTGGAGGAAGGGCTTCTGCCGGTGCTGCCGGCCCTGACGGCCAAGCATCTGGTGCTGTTGGCCGCAGTGCGCGATCCCGACCTGGACCGGAGGACGGTGGAACGGGCCACCGCCACCGAGGTGTACCGCGCGGCTGCCGCCGAACGGGAGATCATCGAGCGAGAGGCGAAGAAGGCGCAGCTGGTCTCGATGGGGGTGGAGGTCGTGGACGCGACTCCGCATGAGCTGCCGCCTCAGCTGGCCGACACCTACATCCGGCTCAAGGCCACCGGTCGGCTGTGAGCCTTATGTCCGCCCCACCTCAGCGGGCCGCCACCGCCCCTGCTCCTCCGGACTGGGAGCGCACCGGGCGGCTGTGAGACCCTGGAAGGCGTCATGAAGGTACTTGCTGCGATGTCCGGAGGCGTGGACTCGGCCGTGGCGGCCGCCCGCGCCGTCGACGCCGGCCACGAGGTGGTCGGCGTCCATCTTGCCCTCTCCCGCATGCCAGGGACCCTGCGCACAGGCTCCCGCGGCTGCTGCACGATCGAGGACTCCTCCGACGCGTGGCGCGCCTGCGAGAAGCTCGGCATCCCGTTCTACGTCTGGGACTTCTCCGAACGCTTCAAGACCGACGTGGTGGACGACTTCATCGCCGAGTACGCGGCCGGTCGGACCCCCAATCCGTGCATGCGTTGCAATGAGAAGATCAAGTTCGAAGCGCTGCTGGACAAGGCGATCGCGCTGGGCTTCGACGCCGTGGCCACCGGCCACTACGCCTCGATCGTCGACCGCCCCGACGGCACCCGGGAGCTGCACCGGGCCGCCACCTGGACCAAGGACCAGTCCTATGTGCTGGGCGTGCTGACCACCCAGCAGCTGGCGCACTGTCTGTTCCCGCTCGGCGACACCCCGTCGAAGGAGCTGGTGCGCGCCGAGGCCGCCGAGCGTGGCCTCTCCGTGGCGAAGAAACCGGACTCCCATGACATCTGCTTCATCCCCGACGGCGACACCCGCGGCTGGCTGGCCGAGCAGATCGATCTGCAGAACGGCCCCATCCTCGATCCGGCCGGTGAGCAGATCGGCGAACATGAGGGCTCCCAGGCCTACACCGTGGGTCAGCGGCGCGGGCTGAAGCTCGGCCGCCCCGCCCCCGACGGCAAGCCCCGGTTCGTGCTGGAGATCCGGCCGAAGGACAACACGGTGGTGGCCGGCCCCCAGGAGCTGCTGGAGATCGACCGGCTCACCGGCATCCGACTCTCCTGGGCCGGCCCCGCCGTGCCGGAGGCCGAGACCGGTGACTGGTTCCCGGTGGATCTGCAGATCCGGGCCCACGCTGACCCCGTCCCGGCCCGAGCGCGGGTCCAGAGGGCCGACGACGCCGTCGGCTCACCCGACAGCGACGGCCTGGACAGCGACGCGGGCGGGAACAGCGTGGAACGGCTGGTGGTCGAGCTGGAGGAGCCGCTGCGCGGCGTCGCTCCGGGACAGACCGCCGTGATGTACCAGGGCACGCGGGTGCTGGGCCAGGCGACGATCGACACCGCCCGGTCGAAGAACTACCAGCCCGCCGTCGGCGCCTGAGGCGGTTCTCCGGCGTGTCTGAGGGCAGATCCCGACCGTGGGCGCCGCCGGATCGACGTAAGCTGGAACCATGACTTCGAGCCCTGATCAGCGCGCCGGCGACGCCGCCCAGCACGTGGACCCGGAGGTCCTGGAGGATCTGTTGGCGATGCGCGCCAGCATCGACAACATCGACGCCACGCTCGTGTATCTGCTGGCCGAACGGTTCAAGGCCACCCAGCGGGTGGGGGTGCTCAAGGCCCGTCATCAGCTGCCCCCGGCGGATCCGGCCCGCGAGCGAAACCAGATCGCCCGGCTCAAGCGCCTCGCCGAAGACGCCCAGCTGGACCCGGAGTTCGCGGAGAAGTTCCTCAATTTCATCATCGAGGAGGTCATCCGCCACCATCAGGCGATCTCCGCCTCCGAATCGACCCCCGACCCGTCCCGCCCCGGCGGCTCCCGTGAGGTTCGATGAGCGGGCGTACCCGACCCGAGGCTGAGCAGGCCGAGGGCACACGCCCACAGGCGGTGCTCGCCACGGCCGACGGCGTGATGCCCGGCGACCAGTCCCTGGTCTCCTCCCAGCGGTTGGAGGAGGAGCTCTCCGGCCACCTGCCGGCCCTGGCCGAGCTGCCCGCCCGCGGCCACCACGCCACCCTGCGCGGACGCGCGATCGCGATGCTGGCCGAGCTGCCGGCGGAGCTGACCTCCTACGGCTGGCGGCTGGTGGACCGGCCCGGGGCGGACCATCGGCGTGCCGTGCAGCTGCTGCGCGCCGACGTCGACACTCTCGCCGACGTGCGAGGGGCGCGCGCGGAGGACGGCGGCGACGACCAGCCCGCGGAGCTGGTGCTGCACCTGCTGGGACCGGTCAGCCTGGCCGCCCAGCTGGCGCTGCCGGGCGGGGAGAAGCTGCTGGTGGACCACGGGGCCCGCCGTGATCTGGCCGACTCGCTGGCCGCGGGAGCCGCCGAGCACCTGGCCCACGTGCGCCGGTCCTGCGCTCCTGCCGCGCTGCGGGTGGTGCTCCTCGAGCCTGACCACCAGCGGGTGCGCACCGGCTCGGTGCCCACGGTCAGCGGCTACCGGACCATCCGCGCCCTGCCCCGGGATGAGACCCGTCGCATGATCGGCGTGGTCGTGGAATCGCTGCGCGCCGCCGGGGCTGACGAGGTGCTGCTGGACCTGGGCGAGGCGCCCCTGCTGGAGCATGTGGAGGACCACCGAGCCCCCACCGGCACCCGGGTGGACGGCTTCGGCCTGCCCGTGCCGGCCCTCACCACCGGCGACTGGGAGCGGGTTGCCGGGCTCGTCGAAGAGGGCACCCGGTTCCATGCCGGCCTGCTGCGCTCCGTCCCCCGGTCGATGCAGGAGACGCCGCAGGTCAGCGTCCTGGCCCGGCGGCTGAGCGAGCCCTGGCAGGCGCTGGGGATGCCGTCGTCGTCATTGGCGGCGCTGTCCGTGACGCCCCTGGCCTCTGCGGCCCGGGACCAGCTCGCCGCGGTGAGCGAGACCGATGCCCTGCGGCTGGTCAGCCGCACCCGGAACGCCGCCGAGGCGCTCACCGACCAGATGACGGCATGACCAGATGACGGCATGACCAGATGGAGGCATGACATGAGGACGCCCACCAGCACTGATCTGCGCGACGAGATCCTCCTGCGCTTCATCCTGCAGAAGTTCGACCAGCTCGTCACGCTGGTGGGGTCCCTGGAGGAGGCCGACGCCGGCCGCGACCTCGGCGAGCACACGGGCCCCGAGGTCTCGACGAACTCGGCGGTGCAGCTGCTGGTCCATGTCTGCGGCGTCATGCGCCGCTGGTCGTCGTCGGTGAACCTGGGCGTGCCGGTGCCCCGCGACCGAGACGGGGAGTTCACCACGCAGATGCCGGCCGCCCAGGCGCTGGAGCTCGCCGCACGGGCCCGGGAGGCCTTCCTCGACGACATCGCCGCCACCGACTGGTCAGCGGCGCCCGCCGCCCTCCCCGCGGGCCGGGACGAGCAGTGGACCGTCACCTGCCATGGTGTGCTGCTTCATGTCTTCGAGGAGATCTGTCAGCACCTGGGCCACGCCGAGATCACCCGTGACGTGGTCACCGCCCGGCGGCCATCCCTGCCGCCCGAGCCTGCGCGATGATTCTCGGCAGGGCGGCGGCGAGCGCCTCGACGTCGTCGGCGGTGGTGGTGTGCCCCAGAGTGAGGCGCTGGGCGCCGCGAGCCTGATCCTCGCTGAGCCCCATGGCCAGCAGCACATGGGAGGGCCGCGGCACACCGGCGGTGCAGGCAGACCCGGTGGCGGTGTCGAAGCCGGCCATGTCCAGCATGAACAGCAGCGAGTCCCCTTCGGCGCCGTCCACGGTCAGGTGCAGGTTGTTCGGCAGGCGGCGCTCCGGGTGGGTGCGCGGGTCCGGACCGCGCAGGGTCACCCCCTCGACGTCGATCACGGCCTCCAGCAGCGTGTCCCGCAGCGCGGCGATCCGGGCCGACTCCTCCACCCGCTGGGCGACGACCTCCTCGGCGACGGCGGCGAAGGCGCACAGTCCGGCGGCATCCAGAGTCCCGGAGCGGATGTCCCGTTCCTGTCCCCCGCCGTGCAGCACCGGAGTCAGGGGGACGTCCCGGCGCACCAGCAGCGCGCCGATCCCCACGGGGCCGCCGATCTTGTGCGCGCTGACCGCCAGCGTCGCCGCGCCGCTGGCGGCGAAGTCCACCGGCTCCGCTCCGACGGGCTCGCCGCCGAAGGCCTGGACGGCGTCCGAGTGCAGCGGGATGCCGTATGCGGCGCAGGCCCGGGCGAACGGGGCCACCGGCTGCAGGGCCCCGGTCTCGTTGTTGGCCCACATGAGGGTCGCCAGCGCCACGGACTCCGGCTCCTCGGCGATCAGCTCCTCCAGCAGGGCGCAGGAGGCCTCGAGGTCCAGCACACCGTCAGCGCCCACCGGCAGGAGGACCAGTTCGGCGTCCTCCTGGGACTCGAGCCACTCGGCGGTGTCGAGCACGGCATGGTGCTCGATGCCGGGCAGCAGCACCCGACGACGGCGGGGATCCTCCGCTCGGCGGCTCCACCAGAGGCCCTTCAGCGCGAGGTTGTCCGCCTCGGTGCCGCCGGAGGTGACGATCACCTCGCTGGGGTGGGCGCCGAGCGTCGTCGCGAGACGGGCCCGGGCCTCGTCGACCTCCAGGCGGGCACGGCGTCCGGCCCCGTGCAGCGAGGCCGGGTTGGCCAGCCGGGGCATCATCTCGGTGAGCACGCGCACTGCGGTGTCACGGACCGGTGTGGTGGCGGCATGGTCGAAGTACCGGGAAGGACTCGTCATCGTCCCCTGATTCTACGAGCTCCCCGGCGACCGGGCTGGCAGGGCTCTCACCGCCGATGTCCGCGGTGGGCTGATCCGTGGCCGCCGACGGGCGAGGCGGCAGGATCAGGCGCTATCGTGAGGGAGCGATGAGCAACCAGTCCTCCCCCGGAGTCCCCGGCGCAGACCTCTACGGCGTGCTCGGCGTGCCTCCGGAGTCCGATCTGAAGACCATCCGGATCGCCTACCGGCGCCTGGCCCGGGACAACCATCCGGACAGGGGCGGCTCCGCTGAGGACTTCCACCGGATCCAGGCGGCCTGGGAGGTGCTGCGCTCCGCGGAGTCCCGGGCCGCCTATGACCGGACCCGCCGCGACGGCGGCACCGGCACCGGGGAGTCGACCGACGACGTCGACGCCGTCCGCTACGGTCCCTCCGGCACCTGGTCGGCTCCCAGCGGCCGGAGCCGCGGCAGTTCGGAGCGGGGGGCCCAGCGCACCGCCTCGGGCGCTGCGCATCTGCCTCCGGAGTACCGGCCGGCGCTCTCCGATCCCCGGCCGCTCTCCCTCTCTCTGACCAGCCAGCGCGTCCACGGCGAGTTCCGGTCCCACGGGCTGTTCGGGCGCAGCCGGGTCCAGCGCCGACACGAACGGACGATCGAGGTCCTGCAGCGCCACGTGCTCGACGAGCTGCCGGCGGCCCGGCTGTTCAACGACGTCCACCTCGACGCTCCGACGGTGGATCGTCGGGGGCGCCGTCGCTCCTCAGGAGGCGAACGCGCCGAGCATGTGGTCGTCTGCGGCGACCGGCTCACCGTGGTCTTCGCGCTCGAGGTGCCCACCCCGGCCGCGTCATGGGACGGGCAGGTGCTGCGCGCCGCCGGACGCAGTCTGGCCCTTCCGGATGTCGGCGCTCAGGCTCGCCGGCTCCGGGAGACGCTGACCCAGCGGCTGCTCGACGAACGGGGTCACGAGGTGGTGCTGACCGTGGATCACCAGGTGATGCTCCACTCCCCCGACGGCAGCCTGCTGTCCCCGGTGGTGGAGGCCTCCCGCGGCGGCGCTTCAGCCCCGTCGGCGGCCGGACGCGCCGCGCGAGCGATCGTGGGCCAGCTCGGCACCTCACCGCGGGCCAATGTGGTGGACCGCCATCTGCTGGGGGTCCTGCGAGACCAGCTCGCCTCCCCCGACGAGACGTAGCGGGCGGCGCGCCGGGCCGCCGCACGCGTCGTAGGATGGTCGCCGTGGAGAATCCGATCCGAGTGCTCGTGGACCAGCCGGAGATTCCCGGGAACACCGGGAACCTCATCCGCCTGGCGGCGGTGACCGGCATGCAGCTGCACCTCGCCGAACCTCTCGGCTTCGACTTCGCCGATGCGAAGCTGCGCCGTGCCGGACTCGACTATCACGACCTCGCGGTGATGACCGTCCATCCGAGCCTGGAGGCGGCCTGGGAGGCGCTGGCCCCCGAGCGGGTCTTCGCGTTCACCGGAGACGGCGACACCGGGCACACCGCCGTCGACTACCGACCCGGCGACGTGCTGCTCTTCGGCCGGGAGTCCACCGGGCTGGACGACCACGTCAAGGACGACCCCCGCATCACCGCGAAGGTGCGCATCCCCATGCTGCCCTCGCGGCGTTCCCTGAACCTGGCCAACTCGGTCTCCATCGCCGTCTACGAGGCCTGGCGTCAGCACGGCTTCGACGGCGCCCGCTGAACCTCCTCCGGACCTCCTCCGGACCTCCGTCCAGCGGTCCGCCGGCCGACATCCCGCCGACTCCGAGCGTCGGTCCCGGGCGGGGGCGGTCCCGGTCGCTAGACTCACGGAACATGGAGACTGCTTCCCCGCGCCGTGACGGCGACCAGCCTCACCCCGAGGACCAGGAGACGTCGGGGGTGTCCGTCGCGCCTGACGACGCCCCGGGACACGATCCGCGGCAGGATCCCGGCGCACACACCGGGGAGCCTTCCCGGAGCGCCGAGCCGACGACGGCGCCGCAGCTCTCCGAGGACCCGACGCTGGGCGAACTGCTGACCGCCACCGCCCATGGGGATCAGGCCTCCTTCGCAGCCTTCTACGAGGCCACCGCCGACGTCGTCTACGGTCTGGCGCTGCTGATGCATGAGGATGCCGCCGGCGCCGACGCATCCTTGGTGGCCGTCTATCACCACCTGTGGGACCAGGCTGACGTGCGGGCTCGCGACCTGCGGCTGCAGACCGCCGCCTCCGAGACCCTCACCGACGAGCACGCCGAGGCGGAGGCCGACTACCGCCCCAGCGAGTACGAGCTCGTGTTGGAATGGCTGGTGCCGCTGGCCCACCGGATCATGGTGGACAGGTTCCGGGACGGCTCCGTGGCCCCGATCAGCCTCGCGGCGATCTCCGACGGCGGCGGCGTGGCCGGGCTCCCCGAGGAGATCCTCGGCGACTTCGAGGTGCTCTCGGACTCTCAGTCCCAAGCGCTGGCGCTGAGCTACCTCACCGGGCTGACCCACCGACAGATCGCGGAGACCGTCGGCGCCGCCATCCCCGCGGTGAAGTCCCGGCTGCGCGACGGCATGACCCGGCTGCACACCCAGCGCAGCGCCCGCGACGAGGAGTTCGATCCGATCCTCCGGGCCGCCGTCACCCGGCGGGACCTGGAGCGCGGCACCGGGGTCAACCGCAACTTCACCCGGGAGATCGCCGCAGACCTGGACAAGGACCTGCTGGTCGAGCTCGCCGAGGTCTACGCCCTCGACGCCGTCGACGACCGGGAACGCTCCCTGCTGGACGAGATCGTCCTGGATGCTGACGAACGCACCGCCCAGCAGTGGGACACCAGGGTGCTGGCCGCGCGCCGCACCCTGGCGGAGATCTTCACCGCCCACCCGACGGTGCCTCCGGCCCACCTGCTGGAGGAGGTGCTCCTCGACCTCGGGGATCAGGAAGTCGGCATGGGCATGGTGGAGGAGTTCTCCACCCACACGGAGGAGACCGCCAAGCGCGAACCGATCATGAAGCGCTGGATGGTGCTCACCGGACTCGCGGTGGTGGTGCTGCTGGCCGTCGTGCTGGTCTGGCGGTTCACCGGCGGCCAGGACGTGGTCGCCACCGCCGACGGTGCCGAGGACGCCCGGGTGCTCGACGGGCTCGAGCTCGCGGAGGGCGGGACCGCCGAGGCGGTGCTCTCAGCCTCCGAGGACGTCGGCTATGTGGACTTCCAGGATGTGGCGGACCTGGACGGGCTCTCCTACCAGGTCTGGCTGCTGCCCTCCGACGAACGTCCTCCCAGCTCCCTGGGAAGCTACAGCGCCGAAGAGCTGGAGGAGGAGATCATCACGCTGCGCGCCATCGGCGGCTATGAGCAGCTGTTGGTCACCGCGGAGCAGATCCGCGGGGAAGAGAGGCCCACCGGCGAAGTGATCGTGGAGATCCCGCTGCGCGACCGCATCACCGAAGGCCCCCAGTACGGGGGCGGCACGTCCGCCGGCGAGGACGAAGACGACGAGGAATGACCTCCAGGAGGAGTCGACGATGACCGCTGAGTTCACCACCTGCGATCTCTATGACGCCGATGAGAGCCTGCAGTCGGTCTCCCTGCAGATGCAGGACCTGGGCGGGCGGACCCGCTTCGCCGGACCGGTCCGCACCATCCGCTGCTTCCGCGACAACGCCCTGGTCAAGACCACGCTGAACAGTCCGGGCGACGGAGCGGTGCTGGTGGTCGACGGCGGCGGCTCCCTGGAGTCCGCCCTCATGGGCGACATGATCGCCGAGGCGGCAGTCGCCCACGGGTGGGCGGGGGTCGTGATCAACGGCGCCATCCGCGACCGGACCGCCGTCGCTCAGCTGGACCTTGGTGTCAAGGCGCTGGGATCGAATCCGCGCAAGTCCTCGAAGGAGGGCACCGGCGAGCAGGATGTGCCGGTCGAGTTCGGGGGTGTGGTGTTCCGTCCCGGCGCGATGCTGCACGCCGACGAGGACGGCGTCCTGGTCGAGCCCTGATCCTCGGTCGAGCACTGTTCCTCGATCGAGCACTGCTCCTCCCGGAGGGGCCGGGCAGTGTTCAGAAGCCGGCGAAGGTGTCCGGCCCGTTGACCACGACCCAGTGGAAGTCCTCAGCCAGCCCCCCAGCCAGTCCCTCTGCCGGTCCCTCGGAGGACGTGTCGACGATGCCGGCGGCGGCATGGATCCGCCGCAGACGGGTGAGCACGAACTCCTCCATCCGTGCGGGATCAGGGTGCTGGCTGAAGTGCTGGCGCAGCGCCTCCAGCTTCCTGTCCTCGTAGCCGCTGACTTCCACGCGCAGATTGACCCGCTCCTCCGGGGCGGCCATGAGCATCAGGTGTCGGATCTTGAAGGCCTCCAACCCCTCCTGCTCCGCCAGCTCCGGGAACGCGAAGGGGTTCTCCACTGCCGGATAGCAGGCACGAACCACCGCCTCGCCGCAGGCCAGATGGTCCGGGTGGGACTTCTGCATCCTGTCCCAGGCCCGCTCCGGGTGCGGGGACATCACGACGTCGGGCCGCACCTGCCGCATCACCCGTACGATCTGGCGGATCAGGTCAGCCGTCGGCTCCACCCAGCCGTCCTTCTCGTCCAGGAGGATCACCTCGCGGACCCCGAGGACGGCGGCCGCCTCCTCCTGCTCGGCCTGGCGACGACGCGCCATCTCGACTCGGTCATGCCCGGTCTCGAAGCCGCCGGCATCGCCCGCGGTGAGCAGACAGAGGGTGACGTCCACTCCACGCGCGGCCAGCGCCGCGACGGTGGCGGCCGCGCCGAAGTCGACGTCGTCGGGGTGGGCGCCGAAGGCCAGCACGCGGCGGGCTCCCAGCACGTCGATCAGGGCGTCCGGGCTGTGCAGGGTGGAGCGCCGGTCACGGGTCATCGGAGCCTCACATCCCGCCGAGGGTGACCTCGGCCTCGTGCTCGTCGCCGTCGCGCAGATAGGTCACGGAGACGGTCTCCCCTGCCCGGTACTCGCGGACCGTGGCGGTCAGGGTCAGGCTGTCGTCGATCCGACGGTCGTCCACGTGGGTGACGATGTCGCCCTCCTGAAGCCCGCCCTCAGCCGCCGGGGACCCGTCAGCCACCTCCTCCACGTAGGCACCGGTGGTGAAGCTGCCGCCGGACTCCAGCGGCTGCTCGCCGGCGCCCGCGGCGTTCACGGTGACGCCCAGCAGCCCGTGGGAGGCCTCGCCGTCGGCGATGATGTCCTCGGCCACACGCTGGGCGTAGTCGATGGGGATGGAGAAGCCGACGCCGATGCTGCCGGCCTCCGCCTCGGAGATCCCGCCGCCGGTGGAGGCGATGGCCACGTTGACGCCGATGACCCGTCCTTCGGAGTCGACGAGGGCGCCGCCGGAGTTCCCCTGGTTGATGGCGGCATCCGTCTGGATCACGTTGAGGTGGATGGACCCCTGGGACGGCGAGGTCTCCAGGTCGGGGAAGTAGAACTCGAAGCCCTCACCGTCCTCTTCCTCCTCGGGCTCGGGGGCGTCCGGGGTATCCTCCTCCACGGCGGCGGAGGCCACCGAGATGGTCCGGTCCAGGGTGGAGATGATGCCGTCGGTCACGGTGCCGTCGAGCCCCAGTGGTGCGCCGATGGCGATCGCCTGGTCGCCCACGTTCAGGTCGGAGGAGGTGCCCAGCTCTGCGGGCTCGATGCCTTCGGTGTCCTCCAGCTGGACCACAGCGAGGTCGGAGAGCGGGTCCGTGCCGACCACCTGAGCGGTGCGCACCGAGCCGTCATAGAGCTTGACGTGGATCTCCGCCTCGGCAGTGGCCCCACCGAGGGTGACCACGTGAGTGTTGGTGAGGATGTGGCCCTCGTCGTCCAAGATGATGCCCGAGCCGGAGCCGGCCGCAGTGGAGCCGGCCACCGACAGCGTCACCACCGACGGCGAGGCCTTGGCTGCGGCCGCGGTCACCGCCGTGGCACTCTCCGGGTTGTTGATCTGGATGCCGGAGCCGCCGACGTCGACCTGCTGGTCCCCGCCGAGGAGTCCGACGGCGCCCGCACCTACTCCCCCGCCGATCAGGCCGGCCGCCAGCACGCCCACCAGGAACAGCGGCATGCCGACTCCGCGACGGCTCTTCTCCGGCTCAGCGGGAGCCCCGTGGTGGCCAGGGCCTCCTGGACCACCGCTGCTGCCACTGCCACCGGGGCCGCTGGGGCCGCCGTACCATGGCTGGCCGGAGTGCGGGGGCTGGCCGGAGTGCGGGGACTGGCCAGCGTGCGGGGACTGGCCGTAGGGGGCCACCTGTGCCTGGTGCGGGTGGGCGGCCGCCCCCGCAGAGGACGAAGCGGACGGCGCTGCCGGAGGCGGGAATCCGGGCTGGGCAGGGCCAGCCGGCCGATAGGGCTGCATCGCCGGGCCGGACGCGTAACCATGCGCCGAAGATGCCGGAGACCCCTGCTGGGGAGAGCGGGGCGCGGCCGTTCCGGGCGCGGGCACGGATCCCGCGGCGGCCGCGGCCCCGGCGGCCGGCGCCGCCGCGGCGGAGGGAGCCGACGACGCCTCGGCGGTGGCCGCTGAGCCCGGCGACCCAGCCTCGGGAACGAATCCACCACGCGGGCCGTGCTGGCCTCGGTCATTTCCAACGCGGTCAATGTCGGCTGGGTCGTGCTCGGCTCGGTCATGCTGGACGAGGGGCCGGGTCGGCTCAGGCGGCGCGGCGGGGATCCGCTGAGTCTGCTCCTCGCTGTCAGAGCCGCGCTCGGGCCCCGTGCCGGGCGTCGTCGTGCCAGGCGTCGTCGTGCCAGGCGTCGTCGACTCCTGGTCGAGCTCCGCGGACTCCGCGCGGTCCTGAGGATCTGTAGTCATGAGAAACCTGCCTTCACACCTGACGAGGCGCCCGCCGGAGCGAGCGCTGGATCTCCGGCCTCCGCGCGGTGCCGCGGGGGCGCACTCGAAGCATTGTGCTCGCCCATCCTGTACCTTCGACGATAACTTCCTGAACGCCTCCTGGGCGATTCCTGCGCTCCGTGTGACGCCTCTCCACCCTCATCGCTCCTCCTCAGCGGGCACACCCTGTGCGAAGCATGCAGGAGGACCCGTGTTCTCTGCCAACGTACTCGCCACCGTGGACGCACCTCGGGGGTGCTCATAGACTGACCCCATGCTCGAAGCCTTCGCGACGTCTCTGCCCGTCACTGTGGGAGCCGTCATCGTCGGCCCCCTGCTCATCGGGGCGGGAGTACTCGTGCTCATCGGGCTCGGCGCCATGTACCTCTCCGGCGGCAGGAAGCAGACCCGTCAGCTCTCCTCCGCTCCCGGGTCCCGCGCCATGGGGGCGGCCGGGGGCCAGGGCTCCGAGCAGCCCGCCGCGCCGGACCCTCGGGACACCATGCCCTACGGGCAGCTGCGCCAGCAGGCCGGCTCCATGCTGGTCGCTGCGGACGAGGCCGTGCGCTCCTCCGACCAGGAGATCCTGTTCGCCCAGGCCGCCTACGGGGACGAGGCCGTGGAGGTCTTCCGCCAGGACATCCAGAAGTCCAAGGACCACCTGCGTGATGCCTTCCGGCTCCAGCAGCAGCTGGACCAGCAGCCGCCGCAGGACGAGACCGAGGCGCGCCGGATCGTCCGGCAGATCATGGAGCACTGCGAGCAGCTGGACGCGTCCCTCGACGCCCACCGCCAAGAGTTCGAGGGGCTCCGCGACCTGGAACGCAGCCCCGGCCCGGCCGCCGCGCAGCTCAATGAACGCCTCGCCGACCTGCGGACCCGGCTGCACGCCGCCGCAGCCGAGCTGCCGCAGCTCCAGAAGCGCTACACCGGGGAGCCGTTGGAGAGCCTGCAGCAGAACCTGGACCGCGCCGAGGGCCTGCTGGAGGACGCGCAGTCCCACGGCGAGACGGCCGCGCAGGCCGCCGAGGCGCACCGCGCCTCCGACGCCGTGGTGGCCATCCACGCCGGAGAGCGGTCCGCCGCTGAGGCCGCCGCGCTGCTGGACTCCGCCGACCAGACCTCCTCCCGGCTCCAGGACGCCCGCCGGAACCTCGACGTCGGAGTGGCGCAGACCGAACAGGACGTCGCCCAGGCGCGCGCCACGCGTGATGCCGGGCAGGCGCCCGAGCTGGCCGGGCCGATCGCCGCCGCAGAGGCCGCCGTCGCCCGCGTGCGGCAGACCATCGACTCCGGCGAACGCTACGACCCTCTGGAGCTCCTGCTGGGATTGGAGCTGGCCCACCGGGAGCTCGATGAGCCGCTCAACGCGGTGCGGGACCGTCAGGCCCAAGACCGACGCGCCCGAGAGATGCTGCAGACCGAGCTGCTGACCGCCCGCAACCAGGTGCAGTCCTCCCAGGACTACCTCCGTTCCCGCGCCCACCGGGTGGGCACCACGGCACGGACCCGCCTGGCCGAGGCTGAGCGGTGCCTGTCCGAAGCTCAGGCCTTCGCCGACACGCAGCCCGCACGCGCGCTGGACTTCGCCACCCAGGCCAAGACGCTGGCGGTGCAGGCCGCCCAGATCGCCGAACAGGACCGGGCCGAGGAGAACCTCATGAACACCGGAGGGGGCTTCGGCGGCTACGGACGCCACTGGGGCGGCGGCTACGGCACCGGCTACGGCGGCGGGTATGGCACCGGGTATGGCTATGGCGGCGGCTACGGCCGTCGTCGCGGATCCGGCCGAGCGGGACGCCGCATGCTGCGCTACGGCATGCGCCACGGGCGCCGTCGGTGGTTCTGAGTGCTGACGACCTGTTCACCCGCACCCCCTGTGACGGGTGATCCTCGATGACTAGACTGATCTGAAAATCTCCAGGAAAGGTGATCACCGTGTCCAAGCAGTCCATCTTCGGCAGGATGTCCCAGCTGATCCGCGCGAACGTCAACGCGATGCTGGACCGTGCCGAGGACCCCGAGAAGATGCTCGACCAGATGGTCCGGGACTTCACCAACAACATCGCTGAGGCCGAGGAGGCGGTGGCCCAGACCATCGGCAACCTCCGGATGATGGAGGACGACTACCGGGAGGACCTCGACACCGCGCGCTCCTGGGGCCAGAAGGCGCTGGCCGCCTCCCGGAAGGCGGACGAGTTCCGCACCTCCGACGACGACGCCAACGCGCAGAAGTTCGACAACCTCGCCAAGGTCGCCATCCAGCGACAGATGGACGCCGAGTCCTCGGCCCGCACGGCAGAGCCGACGATCCAGTCCCAGCGGGAGATCGTGGACAAGCTCAAGCAGGGCCTCGAGCAGATGAAGACCAAGCGTCAGCAGCTCATCAGCAAGCGCGACGAGCTGGTGGCCCGGTCCCGGGCGGCCCATGCCCAGTCGCAGGTGCACGATGCGGTCAAGTCCATCGACGTCATGGACCCGACCTCCGAGGTGGGGCGCTTCGAGGAGAAGATCCGCCGCGAGGAGGCGCGGGTCCGCGGCCAGAACGAGCTGGCCGCCTCCAGCCTGGACGCTCAGTTCGAGTCCCTCGAGGACCTCGGCGAGCAGGCGGAGATCGATGCGCGGTTGGCCGCGCTGAAGACGGGCTCCACCTCGCCCGCCCTGGGCACCGGAGCCGAGCAGGGCGCCCTGGGAGCAGGGTCCGGCACCGGTGTCACCGAGGCCGACCTCGCCGAGCTCGACTCCGCCCTGGAGGGCAACGAGCAGCAGAAGTGAGCCGGGCCGCTCCGGGGCTCGGAGCCGCCACAGGGCGCTGATGCGCGCCAGCTCCACACCGGGAGGGTCCCAGATGACGTCTGGGGCCCTCCCGGTCTCTGTGGCAGGGGAATCTCTGCTTCAATGGATGTCTGGCAACCGTCACCTGGATCCATCGATGAGGAGTCCATCCGTGTCCACTGAGAACACTGAGTCCCCCGTGTCCGCCGAGCAGGGCGCGACCACGGTCAACACCGGCTTGGCCCACATGCTCAAGGGCGGCGTCATCATGGATGTGGTGACCCCCGAACAGGCGAAGATCGCCGAGGAGGCCGGCGCTGTGGCCGTCATGGCTCTGGAGCGGGTCCCCGCGGACATCCGCGCCACCGGAGGCGTGGCTCGCATGTCGGATCCGGACCTGATCAGCGGCATCATCGAGACCGTCTCCATCCCTGTGATGGCCAAGGCCCGGATCGGCCACTTCGTGGAGGCCCAGGTGCTGGAGCACCTGAAGGTGGACTACATCGACGAGTCCGAGGTGCTCTCCCCCGCCGACTATGTCCACCACATCGACAAGTCCAAGTTCTCGGTGCCGTTCGTCTGCGGCGCCACCAATCTGGGTGAGGCCCTGCGCCGCATCACCGAGGGCGCCTCGATGATCCGCTCCAAGGGTGAGGCCGGCACCGGCGACGTCTCCGAGGCGATGAAGCACATCCGCACCATCACGGCGGAGATCGCCGAGCTCAGCTCGAAGGCCGAGGACGAGCTCTACGTGGCGGCCAAGGAGCTGCAGGCCCCGTACGACCTGGTCAAGCAGGTGGCCCGAGACGGTCGTCTGCCGGTGGTCATGTTCGTCGCCGGCGGCGTGGCCACCCCCGCCGACGCGGCCATGATGATGCAGATGGGCGCCGACGGCGTCTTCGTGGGCTCCGGGATCTTCAAGTCCGGGAATCCGGCCGCCCGCGCCGCTGCCATCGTCAAGGCCACCACCTACTACGACGACCCCGCGGTGATCGCTGAGGTGTCCAAGGGCCTCGGCGAGGCCATGGTGGGCCTGAACGTGGCCGACGTCCCCGCACCCCACCGTCTGGCCGAGCGCGGCTGGTGAGCCCGCAGATCGGTGTCCTCGCGCTGCAGGGGGCGGTGGCCGAGCATGTTCGTGCTCTGACCGCCTCCGGCGCAGAGGTCCGCACGGTCCGGCGGCCGGCTGAGCTCGACGGCCTTGACGGCCTCGTCGTCCCCGGCGGGGAGTCGACGGCCATCGCGCGGCTGGCCGCCCCCGTGCAGATGATGGAGCACATCCACCGGGCGCATCAGGACGGGCTGGCGCTGTTCGGGACCTGCGCGGGGCTGATCCTGATGGCCCGCGAGGTCTCCGACCCTGCCGCCCTGGCCGGCTTCCCCCGGATCGGTGGACTCGACGTCGTCGCCCGTCGCAACGGCTACGGCAGCCAGCTGGACTCCTTCACCGAGCAGCTGGACGTCACCGGGCTGGACGAGCCGCTGGAGGCGGTCTTCATCCGCGCTCCGGTGATCGAGGAGGTCGGGGACGGTGTGGAGGTCCTGGCGGAGTCCCGCGGACTGCCGGTGGCGGTCCGCGAGGGTCGGGTCCTGGCGACCAGCTTCCACCCCGAGCTCACCCCGGATCATCGCCTCCACCAGCTGTTCGTGGACATGGTCGGCGCCGTGTGAGGTGCGTCTCGTCCATTCGGGCTTGTAAGCTCGTGTCCGATCGCTGGACCTGCTTCATCACCGCCCGCCGCGCCCCGAGGAACGCATGACTGCACACGACGACGTCGCACGGATGGCCGCCGACCCGGCCACGGACTGGGACACGCTGCACTGGATCGCAGAGAACCATCCGGAGCTCCGCCCTGTCGTCGCGGGCAATCCGAACACCTATCCGGAGCTGCTGGAGGCCCTGGCCGATCTGGATGATCCGGCGATCAACGACGTCCTGATGCGGCGGTTCCTGCCCCCGGACCAGTGGCCCGAGCCCGAACCGGAGCCCGAGCCGGAGCCCGAGCCGGAGTTCGAGACTCAGGACGAGGAGCGCGGGGCGGCCGCGGGCCTCCTGCTTCCCGGAGACGACCTCCCGGAGGAGCAGCAGCCGGACCAGCAGGATGCTGGCGCAGTCGGTGCAGTCGGTGCAGTCGGCGCGGCCGGGCCGGGGGCCGATGCCGCCGCGGGGGAGCCCGCAGATGCCGAGGCCGACGACGACCAGCCCCACCGCCGCCGTCGGGTCGCCGTCGTGCTCCTGGCCGTGCTGCTGCCGCTGATCGCGATCGGTGCGGTGGTCGTGCTGGGGCTGATGATCCTGGGCGATCGAGGCGCACCTGTGGCCGAGCAGACCCCGGCGCAGGAGCCCACCGCGTCCGAGCCGGAGGAGGCCGAGCCGTCGCCCGAGCCGGAGCCTGAACCGGAGGGCCCTGACCTCGACGAGCTGCGCGCCGCGCTCCAGGAGGTTCCCGAGGAGAGCGAGTGCGAGGACCCGCGGGCCGATGCGGAGTCCTTCGAGCTGCTGGCCGAGGCCGGCGAGGAGCAGGACGAGTGGAGTCAGGAGGACGAGGGGCTGGTCCAGGAGACGCTGGAGGATCTCCGCACCGCCTGTGACGACCCCTATGCGGCTCATGTGTATCTGCTGCTGGGCGGCGAGGAGGCCTCCTCCGACGAGCTCAGCGCCGCCGTCGCGGACATGGGGATCGACTGGTTCAACTACGCCTTCCCCGCTGGCGACGCCGCCGAGATGACCTCGTTCTCCTCTCCCACCGGCAACGTCGTGTGCGAGATCGGCGACTCGCTGCGCTGCCGGGTGCTGGAGCACAGCTTCGACGCCCCGGACGGCTGCGAGGACGGCACCACGTACCGGATCCAGGTGGACGTGGGCCCCGAGCCTGACTGCGAGGACCAGCTCGCGCCCGAGGACGAGCCCCAGGTGCTGCAGTACGGCCAGACCGCGCAGAACGGATTCTTCGCCTGCGCGTCGTTCCCCGCGCAGATGTCCTGCTGGAATCAGCTGACCGGTGAGGGCATCAACCTCTCCTCCACCAGGAACAGCGTCTACTGAGGCCCCGGCTTCGGGGGTGATCATGTCTGAGCATCGACCCCCGCTGCCACCCTGGCCGGAGGACCCACCACACCCCGGCGCGGTGACGCTGCGCGCGGTCCAGGACGCCGACGTCGAGATGGCCCGTGAGCTGTCCGAGGACCCGTACGTGCCCCTGATCGGCACCCTGCCCGCCCACGGCTCCGGGGAGGAACTCACAGCCTGGATCCGGCGTCAGCAGGGCCGGCACGCGGAGGGCACAGGCTTCGCCTTCACCATCACCGACGCCGACGACACCCCGGTGGGCCATTGCGGCCTATGGCTGCGGAACCTGCACCAGGGCCGGGCCTCCGCCGGATATGCGATCACCCCCTCTGCCCGAGGCCGAGGCCTGGCGGCGGACGCCCTCAACGCCCTCACTCGATTCGGGTGGAGCCTGGAGGGCCTGCACCGGATCGAGCTGTTCATCGAACCGTGGAACACCGCCTCCGTACGCACTGCGGAACGGGCAGGCTATGTGCGGGAGGGCCTGCTGTGCAGTCATCAGGAGATCGGCGGCAGGCGCCGGGACATGCTGCTCTACGCGGCGGTGCGGCCGTGAGCCGGTTCCCCGAGGCTCGCCCGCGAGCCTCGGGACCCTGTCGACGATGCTCGTTGCGAGGGCGAGCACTCCGCGGCCCACGGCCCGGGGTCAATCGTTCGGGCATGCGCGAAGGGCCCGACCGGAATCTCTTCCGATCGGGCCCTTCGGCTTCTCGTTGCGGGGGCAAGATTTGAACTTGCGACCTCCGGGTTATGAGCCCGGCGAGCTACCGAACTGCTCCACCCCGCGTTGACTTGTATTACTTTACCGGCGCATGAGCCACACGCAAAATCGAGACGAACGAACGGCCTGTGATCTCCGTCTCCCGGGCCGCAGAACCGTGACGTCCCAGGTCAGCCTCGGGTAGCGTCGGTGCCTCCACCGACAGTGACCCTCGTGACGCCGCCGGAGGCTCCCGTGATCTTCGATCTGCCGCTTCACCCGCTCGTCGTCCATGCCGTGGTCGTGCTGGTGCCGTTGGCCGCACTGCTGCTGGTCCTCGCGATCTGTGTGCCCCGTCTGCGCGCGGTCTGCGGACCGCTGGGGGTGATCCTCGCCGTGGCGGGGGCGATCTCCGCCGTCGTCGCGGACCAGTCCGGTTCGATCCTCACCGAGTACGTGGGCACTCCCGAGGAGCACATCCGCTGGGGGCTGCCCACCGTGTTCTCCTCCTCAGCGATGGCGCTGTCCTCGCTGCTGTGGTTCTTCCTGCGCGGCCGGCGTCTCCCCCGCCTGCTGTTCGGCGCCCTGACCATCCTCGGCGGAATCGCCGCGGTGACCTTCACCATCCTGGCCGGCCACAGCGGAGCCGAGGCCGTCTGGGGCGGGCTCAGCTGACCCGACGCTGCTGCTCCAGACCAACTCAACGTCACGAGAACCCGCACTGACACTGAGCCCAGAGACGACGGCGGGGCCGGCTCCCCGTGAAGGGAACCGGCCCCGCCGTCTGCGGTCCAGCTGGAGAACCCCGCTCCGGGGTTCCGCGGCCAGCTCCGGAGGCCGGAGCCTCCGGAGCTGTGAGGATCAGTCGCCGGCGATGGCCTCCTCGGCCGCCAGTGCGTCCTCCACGGCCTGCTGGAGCTCGGCCTGCGCCTCACCGTAGGCGGAGAAGTCACCCTCCTCCAGAGCCGCCTGCGAGTCCTGCATGGCCTGGTTGGCCCGCTCCAGGGCGTCGGCCAGCTGCTCCTCCGGGGATCCGGTCGGGGCGTCCTCCACCGTGGGCTCGTCATCCTCGGTGGTGGCGTCCTCATCCTCGGTCGGGGCCTCGAGGTCCTCGTCCTCGGTCGTGGCGTCGTCCCCGGTCGGGGCCTCCACGTCCTCGTCCACGGCCTCCCCCTCGACCCCGGCACCCTCGGCCACGGCGGCACCGGAGTCGCCGCCGAAGACCTGGTCCAGCGCCTCGCCGAGGGTGTCGGCGAAGCCGACCTCCTCGCCGTAGGAGACCAGCACCTTCCGCAGCAGCGGGTAGGCGGTGGCACCGGTGGACTGCACGTACACCGGCTGCACGTAGAGGATGCCTTCACCGGCCGGCAGCGTGACCATGTTGCCGTTGATCACCTCGGAGGCACCCTGACGCAGCAGGTTCAGCTCCTGGGAGACCACCGAGTTCGAGTCGAAGTTCGCCTGGGTCTGACCCGGGCCCGGCACGGCGGTGTCACGGGGCAGCTCCAGCAGGTGCAGGCTGCCGAAGTCCTCGTCCTTCACGCCGTCCTCGCCGGTGCCGGCGTCGCCGTTGGCGGCCAGGAAGCCGTAGAGCACGTTGCGCTGCTGGGCGCCCTCGGTGATCTGCGGGATGAACGTGGAGGTCAGGGAGAACTTCGGCTCGTCCTGACCCGGCATCTGCAGGGTCATGTAGTACGGCGGCTGCTTGACCGCTCCGTCGCCCTGGGTCGGGTCGTCCGGCACGGACCAGGCGTCGTTGTTCTCATAGAACGCACCCGGGTCGGTCACGTGGTACCGGCCCAGCAGCTCACGCTGCACCCGGAACATGTCCTCCGGGTAGCGGACGTGGTCCATGAGCTCCGCGCTCATGTCCGAGTACGGCTGCAGCGACTCGGGGAAGACGTTCTCCCAGGCCTTGAGGATCGGGTCCTCGTCATCCCAGGCGTAGAGCGTCACCGAGCCGTCATAGGCGTCCACGGTGGCCTTCACCGAGTTGCGCATGTAGTTGACCTGGCCGGAGAGCACCTGGCCGCCCTGCGTCAGGGCGTCGGTGGTGGCCGACTCCAGCTGCTGCTGCATGGAGTACGGGAAGTTCGCCGAGGTGGTGTAGCCCTCCACGATCCACTTCACGCGCCCGTCCACGATGGCCGGGTAGATGTTCTGGTCCACCTCCAGGAACGGAGCGACCTTCTCCACACGCTCACGCGGATGCCGGTCGTAGAGGATCTGCGACTCCTCGTTCATGTCGCCGGAGAGCAGGATCTCCGGGGACTGGAACTGGATCGCGTAGACCAGCCGGTTGAACAGGTTGCCCACAGAGGGGCCGCCCTCGCCGGAGAAGGTGTAGACCGTGTCCGCATCCGAGTTGCCAGAAGCGGGGCGGTCCAGCTCCATGGGGTCCGCACCCTCCGGCGCACCGACGATGGAGAAGTCGGTGGTGTTCTCGCCGAAGTAGATGCGCGGCTCGTAGTCCTCGTCGCTGGCCAGCTGGCCGCGGGTCGGGATGTCTCGCAGGGTGAAGTCGGGGCGACCCTCCGGGGTCACCGTGGAGGCGTTGGCCGCCACCAGACCGTAGCCGTGGGTGAAGATCAGGTGCCGGTTCACCCAGGAGGCGTCGTCGGCCACGTTGACCTCGCGGGCGGCGATGACGGTGTCCTCGCGCTCCCCGTCGACCTCGTAGCGGTCGAAGCTCAGCGTGTCGTTGAACGCGTAGTACTGACGGAACTGCTGGAGCTGGCCGAAGGAGGCCGAGACCAGGTTCGGGTCCAGCAGACGGATGTTCTGCGTGTTGGCCGCGTCCTCGGCGAGCGCACCTTCGGCAGCCCGCGTCTCGGCGTCGTAGTCGTCCTGAGTGATCTCATCGAACCCGTAGGCGAAGCGGGTCATCTCCATGTTCCGCTCGATGTACGGGCTCTCCAGGGTGCGCTCCGAGGGACGCACCTGGTACTCCTGCACCAGGAAGGGGTAGACCGCGCCGCCGACGATCGCGGTGACGATCAGCACGGCGGTGCCGATGATGCTGAAGCGCCAGCGACCGGTCACGGCGGTGACGATGAAGATCCCCGCCACCAGGACTGCGGCGACGGCCAAGATGGTCTGCGCCGGGATGACGGCGTGGACGTCGGTGTAGAGGGCGCCGGCCCAGTTGCCGTCCTGGTTGGTCAGGGTCGCATAGCGGTCCAGCCACCAGTTGACGCCCTGCAGCAGCACGAAGATCGCCGCGGTCACGGCGATGTGCCAGCGGGCGGCCTTCTCGATCACGAATCGGCCGCTGGGCTCGATCCGGATGCCGCCGTAGAGGTAGTGGCAGATGATCCCGGCGATCCCGGCCACCAGGACGGCGGAGATGAGGAAGCCGTTGATGAAGCCCAGGAACGGCATCGTGAACACGAAGAACGCGAAGTCCAGGCCGAACTCAGGGTCCGTCATGCCGAACGGCTCCTGGTTGAAGAACAGCAGCACCTCCTCCCAGGCGCCGGAGGCCGCCGTCCCGGCGAAGAAGCCCATCAGGACCGGCAGGCCGATCATCAGCAGGCGACGCATGGAGGTCAGCGTGTTCTGGTAGCGCTGGATCGACTCGTTCATCTGTCGATCCAGGGTCTGCGGCCGGCTGCGGAAGGCCAGGAAGAGGCTCAGCCAGACCAGGGCACCCATCACCAGGAACCCGGCCAGGAAGATCCCGAGCCGGCTGAGCCGCTCGACCCAGAAGACCTCCGAATAGCCGACCTGGTTGTACCACATGATCTCGGCGTAGAAGCCGGAGGAGATCACGAACGCGCCGATCAGCACCGCGATGATGATGATCGTCAGCGTCAGCGCGGACGGACGCCGCGGACCGCTGCGCTGCGGACGCTGCGATCCGCCGCCGCCGGACCCCCCTCGGCCGGAACCGCCGTCGTCGTCAGAGCCGCCCGAGCCGAACAGGCCGGAGCCGCCGAAGGGGTTCGTCGAACCGAATCCCTGGGAGAAACTCACATCTACCCTCTCTTCGTCCCGGCCGGCGTCGTCGGTGCTCGATCCGTCCGGGACGTTGTGCTGTTGTGCTGGTCTGCTGCTGGTCTGGTCGAGTTGTTCAGGTGTCGTCGTCGTGGTCGGGGCCGCCGCAGGCTGCGCGGCGGGGTGCCGAGGTCTCAGCTGCCACAGACCTCGAGGGAGGCGAGGTAGGCGTCATCGTCATCCCGAACCGCCTCCACGATCTGCCGAGCCTGGTCGACGTCGTCCACCCCGTGGAGCTCCAGGCCCCGGGGCGTCCGGCCCTCGAGCTCCGCGCAGTTGTCCCGCGGGACCAGGAAATGGTCAGCGCCGGCGTCCCGCGCTCCGACCACCTTCTGCGCGATCCCGCCGATGGGACCGACAGTGCCGTCGGGATCCACCGTCCCGGTGCCGGCCCAGTCCTCGCCGCCGGTCATCGACTCCTCGGTGAGACGGTCGATGATCCCTAGGGAGAACATCAGCCCCGCGCTGGGGCCCCCGACATCCTCCAGAGTGATCTCGACCTCCACCGGGAAGTCGAAGTCGCCCTGGAGCATGATGCCGACGTAGTAGTCGCCATCCGCCTCCTGGTAGGTGGGGACCTCGACGTCGAACTCCTCACCGTCCCTGGTCACTGTCAATTCTACCGGCTGACCTGCGGCGTCGTTCACAGCTTCGCGAAGTCCCTCGACGCCGGAGACCGGGTCGCCTCCTGCGGCGAGCACTTCGTCGCCGACCTCGAGCACCTCAGTGGTGCCGACGTCGGCGGCCTGCGGGGTGAAGTCGATGACACGCAGCCGCTGCCCGTAGTCGACGCCCAGCGCGTTCAGGGCCGCCGCCGTCGCCAAGTCCTGGGAGCTGGTCATCGCGGCGGTGTTCATCTGCTGGACCTCCTCGGCGGTGGTGCCCGAGGGGTAGACCAGCTCCTGCGGGAGCACGTCCACGGTCGGATCGAACCAACCGCGGACGACCTGCGGCACATAGACCACCGATGTGGGGGCTCCGTTGACGTAGACGGTGGTCATGTTCAGCGACCCCTCGGTGGAGTGCGTCTCCGCCCCGTCGATGCTGATCATCGGCTCGTCGCCGCGCTCCCCGATGGTGTCGAACACTGGTCCGGGAGATTCGGTCAGATACGGGGCGGGGGTCCCCAGGAGGGCCGCTCCGAGGACGACGGCTCCCAGACCGGAGGCCAGCTGCACAGTGCGACGCACGGTCCAGCTGTGGGTGGGGCCCGCTGGGGGCGCGTCAGGGTCCCAGGGCGGCGGGATGGATGCGGCCACACCCACCTGCGGAGCCGGCTCCGTGCCCGTGCCGTATCCCGGATGCGGGGGCTCTGCCGGCCGCCCCGAGGCAGTGAATCGTCCAGTCATAGTGATCCGGGCCATTGTCTCATCACCCGCGGAGGACGGCGAACTGGGCTGACGGCCGCTGCCGCGGGAGCTGCCGACGGCCGCCGGGCGGCGTGCCCTCGTCGGCGTCGTCCTGGTGATTCGCCGGCGCCGCCCCGGCACGGGACGCGCGCTTCCTCCCTGCGCGAACTGGCCCACGCGCCCACAGACACCGTCCATGGCCCGGCAGTAGGCTGGGAGATCCAGAGACCCAGGCGGATCGACCACTCAGGAGCAGCTCATGAATGCCGACGATTCCGGACGCCGCGGCGAGGACCGCGACGACGAGGGCCGCGAGGAGAACGAGGGCGACCAGCCCCAGGACCCCATGGAGGAGATGTTCCGCCGCATGTTCGGCGGAGAGCCCGGGCAGGGCAGCTCTGCAGGGCAGGGCCCGTCGATCGGCTTCACCGGCACTCCGGGCCAGGGCGGGCCCCAGCTGCCCGAAGGCTTCGACCCGTCGCAGCTGGGTCTGCCGCAGATGGATCCCCAGATGATGCAGCAGATCATGGGACAGGTCCAGGCGATGTTCTCCGCCATGCAGAGCTCCTCCGAGGAGGACCGGCAGGGCCCGGTCAACTGGACCATGGCGAAGCAGGCCGCCCGCCAGGCCGCGGCCGGCGACGACCCGAGCGTTTCTCCGGCCCAGAGCCGCGCCGTGGACGAGGCCCTGCGCCTGGCTGACATGTGGCTCGACGGCGCCACCGGCTTCGAGTCGGTGGGCCAGATCGGTCAGGCCTGGGCCCGGGCTCAGTGGGTGGAGGAGACCTTCGACTCCTGGCGCCGCCTGACGGAACCCGTGGCCGAGTCGGTGGCCGAGGCGCTCTCCGGAGCCATCAAGGGCCAACTCGACGAGCAGGGCTCGGGGATCCCCCCGGAGATGCAGGCCATGATGGGCGGGGCCGGGGCCGAGCAGATCAGCGGCATGATCCAGTCCATGGGCGGCATGGCCTTCGGCATGCAGCTCGGCCAGGCGGTGGGTGCCCTGGCCAAGGAGGTGCATTCGGCCTCGGACATCGGCCTGCCGCTGGCCGGGCGCACCATGGCGCTGCTGCCGAAGAACGTGGAGGAGTTCAGCGCCGGCCTCCAGGTGGACAAGCAGGAGGTCCTGCTGTTCCTGGCCCTGCGGGAGGCCGCAAGGATGCGGCTGTTCGCCCAGTGCCCGTGGCTGGAGCAGGACCTGTTCAATGCGGTGGCTCAGTACGCCGCCGGGATCCACATCGACATGGGTCGCATCGAGGAGGCCGCCTCGCAGATCGACCCGACCAACCCGGAGGCGATGCAGGAGGTCCTCGGCGAAGGGCTGTTCACCCCGGAACGGACCCCGATGCAGGACGCCGCTCTGCGGCGCATCGAGACCACCCTCGCCCTGGTGGAGGGCTGGGTGGACGACGTCGTCTCGCAGGCCGCCGAGCACCTGGAGTCGCTGCCTGCACTGCGCGAGACGCTGAACCGACGCCGGGCCACCGGCGGCCCGGCGGAGCACACCTTCGCCGCGCTGGTGGGCCTGGAGCTGCGTCCGCGCCGCCTGCGCGATGCGGCCGCCCTGTGGGCGCACCTGCGGGAGACCTCCGGGATGACCGGCCGGGACGAGGTGTGGGCTCACCCGGACGTGCAGCCCACCGAGGAGGACCTGGACGACCCGCAGGGCTTCCAGGCCCGCCAGGAGGAGCGCGCCGCCGAGTCCGCCCGCATCGACGAAGAGCTGCAGAAGCTGCTCGACGGCGGCTACGACGGCCCCAGCAGTTCGGGCGGTCCGGGCGGCTCGGGCGGTCCAGGCGGCTCGGGTGACTCGGGTGACTCCGGGGGCTCGGATGACTCCGGGGATGATCCGAAGAGTTCGGACTGAGCCCGGCACGGGCAGTCCGACGACGGCAGCACGGGGCGCGCGCTGATCGCCCCGGTGCCGCCGTCGATCCACAGCACAGCATCCGTCAGCGCCGGCAGCTGCGGGCCGGCGAGCAGCTCCCCCAGCTGGTGGATGAGCAGATGCGCCGCCATGCCCTGCAGCGGCCAGACCGCCGCACCGGAGGCGAAGAACGCCATCGGGGCACCATCGTCTCCTCCGTCTGCTCCCCCGACTCCGAGGCTGCTTCCCTGCCGCTGCAGGCAGTCTGGGCAGGGTGCCGGCCCGCCGTCCGAGATGACCGGGCCCAACATCATCCCGTCAGCTGTGGTGAGGACGGGCAGCACGCGGCGTGACTCCCGCAGCCCGCCGATGAGCACCTCCCGCCTCGGCCAGCCCGGGGCGCCGGCGTCGGTCTCCCGGATGAGGACCTGCACGTCCGCGGCCTGCACCACGCCGTCCGGCGGGCAGGACAGCACCGTCACCCCGTCGGCGGTCTCGGCGAGCGCGTCGGCGAGGTCCTCCGCCCGCAGACGGTCCGGGCCTCCCCCGTGCCGTCGGCCAACCTCCGGCGGCGGATCGACCGGGGCGGCGTCGCGCAGCACCACCGTCCCCACGCCGTGGCGCACCAGCAGATCAGCCAGCGCTTCACCGCACGGCGTCAGCCCGTCCACCAGCACACAGGACTGGGCCAGCCGGGTGCGGCGCACCTCGGCTGCCGATACTCCCGTCTCGCGCTCGAGCACTCCGTGGTTCCACAGCCGCTCCACCACGCGCGGAGCGGCATCCACCGGCACCCCTCTGTCCAGCTGACGGGCGACGGCGAGCAGCGCCTCGGCGTCTCCCTCCAGGAGCACCGAGGCTGTCCCTGAGCGCAGGTGGAGCGTGGTCTCGCCCACGCCGGTGACGGTCGCCCGGGGCGGCAACCGGTACACCGGGCCGGCAGCGCCGAGCTCCAGATCCACCTTCTCCAGGTCGTCGGCGCCGGCGGCGTCCACAGCGGTGAGGTCCATGACGACATCCTGGCAGAGTTCAGGCACCGACTCTCAGAGTTATCCACAGGCTGCTCTGACCTGGGGTGATGGGCGGTGACCATGCGGCTCCCCTCATGGGGAGGTCCCCTGTCACCGGCCGCCGCTAGACTCTCCTGCGACCGCCCCACACACACCACCGCGCCTCTCCCACAGCACAGCCCCGGGCAGCACAGCACAGCACCAGCACCAGGAGGACAGATGCCTCGCAGCTCCACCGATCGGCGCCGCGGCTCTGCCGGACCGCAGGACGCCCAGCGGATCATGGTCGACGGCGATGAGGTGCTGGTGATCCGCTCCCCTCGCAGAACACGCACCGTGACCGCCGACCAGTTGGACGGCACGCTGCGGCTGCGGGTGCCGTCCCGACTCAGCCGCGCCCAGGTGGATGAGCATGCGCGGGCCTTCCAGCAGAAGCTCCGGCGCCGTGCGGAACAGCGCCGACGGACCGACGAGGAGCTGATGCGCCGCGCCCTGGAGCTCTCTCGAGAGCATCTCGACGACATCCCCCGGCCGACCTCGGTGGTGTGGTCGGACCGGCAGACGACCCGCTGGGGCTCCACGACCTCCACGGAGGGGACCATTCGGCTGTCGTCGCGTCTGCAGAAGATGCCGCTGTGGGTCCAGGACGCCGTGCTGGTGCATGAGCTGGCGCACCTGATCGAACCGGGGCACGGGCCGCGGTTCCAGGCCCTGGTGGCCCGCTATCCCCGCACCCGGGAGGCCGACGCGTTCCTCGAGGGCGTCAGCTTCGCCTGGAGCCATCCCCAGTGAGGGCCAGAGTCTGACGGAGACCCGATGATGCCGGGACGCCCCAGCGACGCGCCTCATCGGCGCCTCAGCGACGCGTCTCAGCCGCGGCGGGCCTGGGCCGCCTCGCTGAGGACGGCTTTGAGCGCCTCACCGTGCTTCTCCAGCTTCCTCTCCCCCACCCCGGGGACCTGCAGCAGCTCGGCGTCGGTGCGCGGCAGCCGCTCGGCGATGACCTCCAGGGTGGCGTCGGTGAACACCACGAAGGCCGGGACGTCGAGCTCCTTGGCGTGCGAGGACCTCCAGGAGCGCAGTCGCTCGTAGAGCTCCTCGTCGTAGCGGGCCGGACAGTCCTCGCAGCGGCGGCGCTTGACCTCGGTGCCGGTGGTCAGCACGGTCCCGCAGGAGGAGCAGGTGGCGGTCCTCTTCTTCGCCCGCGAGTTCGGGTTCACCGTCCCCGACGACGGCGCGATCCGTCGGGTGGGCTCCTCCAGCCCGAGCTCACGGCGCAGCGGCCGCAGGAACCTCGACGGGCTGCGTCGGCCCCGGCCCCCGGAGTGCCGGGACTGGGCGGAGGACATGTACAGGTGCTTCCGGGCGCGGGTGATGCCCACGTAGAGGAGTCGGCGCTCCTCATCGATCTCCCGCTGGGTCTTGGCGAAGGTGATCGGCATCAGCCCTTCGCTGAGTCCGGCGAGGAAGACCGCGTCCCACTCCAGGCCCTTGGCCGAGTGCAGGGAGGCCAGGGTGACGCCCTCCACGGTGGGGGCGTGCTGAGCGGCCGAGCGCTCCTCGAGCTCGGTGATGAACTGCCGCATGGTGAGCGTCTCGTCGAGCATCTCCCGTTCGGCGTGCAGCTGATCGGCCAGGCCCACCAGCGCGGACATCGACTCCCAGCGCTCCCGCACCGCACCGGTGCCCTCGGGGGCCTCGCGGCGCCAGCCGTGGGAGGAGAGGATGTCACGCACGGTCTTGGGCACGCCGTCGCCGCTCTCCTCCACCAGGGAGGAGGTGCGCAGCGCGGCGAGCGCCTCGCGGACCTCCCGTCGGGAGAAGAAGCGTTCGGAGCCGCGCAGCTGGTAGGAGATGCCGGCGGTGGCGAGCGCCTGCTCGAAGGCTTGGGACTGCCCGTTGGTGCGGTAGAGGATCGCGATCTCGCTCAGCGGCACCCCGGAGTCCCGCAGCGCGACGATCTGCTCGGCGATCCAGCTGGCCTCGGCGTCGTCGTCGGCATGCTGGGTCAGCGACGGGGCCGGCCCGTGCTCGCGCTGAGAGATCAGTCGCAGCGGATCCGGCCACGCGGGCGGCTGCTCACCCTGGGCCTGCATCTGGGCGCGGATCTTCGCCTGCTCCCGGGTGCGGTCGGCCAGCAGCACGTTGGCCAGCTGCACCACCTGCGGGGTGGAGCGGTAGTCCCGCACCAGGCGGACCACCTTCGCCTGCGGATGCCGGCGGGTGAACTGCAGCAGGTGGTCCGGGGTCGCGCCCGTGAAGGAGTAGATGGTCTGGGCTGCGTCTCCGACCACGCACAGCTCCTCCCGGCCACCCAGCCACAGATCCAGCAGACGCTGCTGCAGCGGGGAGACGTCCTGGTACTCGTCCACCACGAAGTGCCGGTACTGCTGACGCACCTGCGCGGCGACCCGTTCGTCGTCCTCGAGCATGCCCACCGTCAGCAGCAGCACGTCCTCGAAGTCGATGAGGTGCTTGTCCAGCTTGACGTCCTCATAGGACTGGTAGAGCTTCGCGAAGGTGCGATGGTCCACTCCCCCCGGTTCGGGGCGGTGGGCGGCGAGCTCCAGGTAGGAGTCCGGGGTCAGGGTCGAGACCTTGGCCCACTCGATCTCGGAGGCCAGGTCCCGCAGGGCGGCCCGGTCGGTGGAGATGTGCAGCCTCCGGGCCGCCTCGGTGAGCAGGCGGACCTTATGGTCGAGGATCTCCGGCATGGTGCCACCGATGGCCATCGGCCAGAAGTACTGCAGCTGGCGCAGGGCGGCGGCGTGGAAGGTGCGGGCCTGCACGCCGGGGGCGCCCAGGGCGTTGAGCCGTGAGCGCATCTCGGCCGCGGCCCGGGCGGTGAAGGTCACGGCCAGCAGCCGGTGGGGATCGTAGACGCCGGCGCGCACTCCGTAGGCGATGCGGTGGGTGATGGCGCGGGTCTTGCCGGTGCCGGCGCCGGCGAGGATGCACAGCGGCCCGGTCAGCGTGCTGGCGGCCTCGCGCTGCTCGTCGTCGAGCCCGGCGAGGACCGCGTCCGGAGCCTGAGGATCGGACGGGGTCGAGGTCATCGCGCTCCTCTGCTCCAGATGTCGACGTCGGGCAACGTGCCACCGTACCAGTGTTCGATCAGCCCTCGGGAGATCGAGGACCGCGGCGGGATGCCGATGCGGCCCTCGGCGACCTGCTGGTGGAGCTCCTCCCGGGTGAACCAGCGGACGTCGCGGATCTCATCCTCATCGGCATGGGCCACGGCGTCGCGGGTGTGGGCCAGGTAGCCCAGCATCAGCGAGCGTGGGAACGGCCAGGCCTGGGAGCCGATGTACTCCACGCGTGCGACGGCGGCGCCGGCCTCCTCGGCGACCTCGCGCACCACCGCGTCCTCCAGGGACTCGCCGGCCTCCACGAAGCCGGCGAAGGTGGAGTACATGCGGGCGTCCCAGCGGGTGGCAGAGCCGAGCAGCAGTCGGTCCTGGGGATCTACGACGGCGGTGATGACGGCAGGGTCGGTGCGGGGGAAGTGTTCGGCTCCGCAGGCCGGGCACTGCCGCATCCAGCCGGAGCTGCGTACCTCGGTGACGGCGCCGCAGCGAGGGCAGTGCGCGGAGTTCGCATGCCAGTTCAGCACGGCGGTGGCCTGGGTGAGCAGTTCGCCCTCCAGCGCGGGCAGGTGGGCGCCGACGGAGCGCAGGTCCGCCCAGCGCAGGACCGGGTGCTCGGTGTCGGAGACGCCGTTCCGATCGCCCGACTGACGCATGACTCCGCTGTCTGCGTGGCCTGATGGCCGGGCGGAGGACGACTCGGTGACGGACGCCAGGTCGCCGTCGTGGGCCTGCCCGGGGGCGGGCACGGCGATCAGGTGCCGCGGACGTTCCTCATGAGTGGCCTCTGAAGCGGCTCCTAGGGGTGCCGCTCCCAGGTAGACGGCGTCTTCGGGCAGCGGGCCCTCGGGCGCCTCGAAGACCAGGCGCAGGCGCGAGGTGTGCGCGACGTCGTGTTCTGTCCCGTTCCGGGAGCCTTCGGCGTCAGGGCCGCCGTCGGAGCGGGCGGCGCGCACCGGGGCGCGGCCGCCGTCGAGCCGGAGCACACCGGTGCCGGGAGCCGTCCAGACCTCCGCCAGCCAGTCGGGACGCTGTCGATCCTGGTCCCGCCGGTCGATGCGGGGACGGGTCAGCGGGAGGTCGAGAACACCGGGTGCAGACTGCATGGATCTACCGTAGCGCTCGGCGGTGGCTGGTCCGAGCCTGAGGAATTGAGGAACACGGCGTGGCCTAGCGGTCCCGGAGCACCCCGAGACCATACGCTGGTGACCGTGCGATGGACATCGATGGAACTGGCGGCGCTGGCCACCGCCGCCGTGCCGGGCCTCTCCCCGACCGGCGTGGCCGCCGTCGCCGACGACGCCCGCGACTTCACCTCGGCGATCGTCATCGATGCCGAGGGCAACCGGTGGCGCATCCGGTCTCCGCAGCACCAGGAGGCGGCGATGCGCCTGGAGACCGAGCTGCAGGTGCTGCGCGGCTTCTCCACCGCCATCCGCGCCGAGCTGCCCTTCCGGGTCCCGTCGGTGGCCGGTGCGGTGCGCCGCGGCGAGATGCGCACCTTCGTGTACAACCATCTTCCCGGCCAGACCCTGGAACTCGAAGAGCTCACCTCCTCCGGCGCCGAGGTGATCGGCGACGTCGGCCGCACGATCGCCGCGATCCATGATCTGGACGAGTCCGTGGTGGACAACGCGGACCTGCCCCGTTATTCGGCCGAGAGGTTCCGGCAGCGTCGCCTCAACGAGCTCGACCAGGCCGCCACCACCGGGCAGATCCCCTCCACCCTGCTGCGCCGCTGGGAGCACGCCATGGAGGAGAAGGAGCTGTGGGACTTCACCCCGGCGGTGGCCCACGGTGACCTGCACGAGGACAACCTGCACGTGGACGGCGAGCGCGTGGTGGCCGTGACGGGGTGGACCGACCTGCACATCGGGGACCCCGCCGACGACTTCGCGTGGCTGACCGCCACCCCTGACCCTGACTTCGCCCAGGCGGTGCTGACCGCCTACCAGGAGCATCGCCGGGGGCCCAGTGATCCGCACCTGATGCGCCGGGCCGCACTGACCGCCGAGTTCGCCCTGGCCCAGTGGCTGGTCCGTGGACACGCCACCGAGAACCGGGAGATGATCGACGAGGCGTTGAACCTGCTGCGGCAGCTCGAGGAGGACATCGAGGCCCACGGCGGGCAGCCGATCGCCCTGACCCCGATGGAGGGTGAGGAGCCCGCGGAGGCGCAGGACTCGCGTCCGGTGGCTCGCGCCGGGGCGGCCGCCACGGTGGCCGACACCGGCGAGTGGGCCGACTCTGGAGCAGGCGATCACGAACCCGCGGTGATCACCGACGCCTCGGCCGATGAGGACGCCTCCGCTGAGGGCTCCCCCGACGAGGACGGTGCTGCGAACCAGGACGCCGAGGACTCGGACGCCGGGGCCGCAGCCGAGACCGGTGCTCAGGACCAGGGGGCCGGTCAGGCTCGGGCTGATGCTGCGGCCGAGGCGCCGACCGAGTCCGAGTTCGACGACGAGACCCCGACAGGGCAGTTTCCCGCGGTCTCGGCCGGCTCCCCCGGCATGGCCGGGGCTCCCGCGGACGAGCAGCCCACCGGTGCGATCCCCCAGCAGGTGGACGATTCGCACTTCCTGGATGACGACGACGTCCCCACCGGGACGATCTCCCCGGTGCCGCCGGCAGGAGCCGGCTCACCCGGCGCTGAACGGCACCCGTCCTCGGGTTCACTGCCCATCCTGCCGGATGAGGAGTCCGAGAAGCGGTCCAAGCAGAAGAACTACTTCCCGGCGAAGTCCGCCGACAGCGCCCGTTCCGCGGACAGTGCTCGCTCCGCGCCCAGCGCCGACACCGGCTCCCATGCGGTCGTCGCCGACGCCACCGGAGCCGACGATCGAGCGGATTCCCCAGACGCCGTCGGGACCGCTCATGACAGCGAGGCCCCGGCGACGGAGCCGAAGACAGCCGAGGTCACCACCTCGGCCGAGACGCCGACTCCCGGCCCATCAGGCGAGCAGTCAGGCTCCGGTGAGGCGCCGTCGTCGTCCGGCACGCGAGACTCGGTGTACTCGGCGTATCCGGGGCTGCGCCCGCCGGGCTCCTGATCCGCCCCCTGACGGGGACCTTCCGGCGCCGTCGCGCTGGCTCGCTTCCCTTGGGCCAGCCCGACGGCGCCGGTGCTGTGCCAGCTATGTGACAGCTATCTCCTTGCGGGAGGGAATGTGTGTCCCGTACCGCGGGTTGTCGCCTGCGTGTTCAGCACACCGGTGTGCTCTCTTCTGACGAACGCAGTCCTGTCTTCCGCGCCGCCCTCGGCGTGCACACCTGATTGACGAGGGGATTCTCCGTGCCGACCTCCCACCATGCTCCGCAGACCGATTCCGCGCACCCCGCCACCAGCGACATCCCCCTGGTGACGGAGGACCCGCGGTTCTCCCGACGGCAGATCGCCATCGCGATCGTGGCGCTGTCTCTGGGCGGCTTCGCGATCGGTGTCACCGAGTTCGCGATCATGGGCCTGCTGCAGGAGGCCGTGGCCGATCTGGGGATTACCATCCCGCAGGGCGGCCACCTGATCAGTGCTTACGCCCTGGGTGTGGTGGTCGGCGCCCCGCTGCTGTCGCTGCCCGGGGCGACCCGGGAGCGGCGCAGCTATGCGCTGTTCCTGCTGGGGCTGTTCGTGATCGGCCACGGGCTGAGCCTGGTGGCGCCGAACTACGAGACGATGCTGGCCGCCCGGTTCATCTCCGGGCTGCCGCATGGCGCCTTCTTCGCAGTGGCGGCACTGATGGCCGCGCAGATGGCGGGTCCCACCCGTCGGTCGAAGGCGATCGCCGCGGTGCTCGGCGGCCTGGCGATCGCCAACGTCATCGGTGTCCCGGTGGTGACGTGGGCCGGTCAGCAGTTCGGGTGGCGCTGGATGTTCGCCATCGTGATCGTGCTGGCGCTGATCACCATGGCGGCCGTCGCCGTCTTTGCGCCGCGGCAGATGCCGTCGAAGCACGCTTCGATCATGGGCGAGCTGAAGGGTCTGCGGTCCCAGAAGCTGTGGGTGGGGATCCTGCTGGCCGTCATCGGGTTCTGCGGCATGTTCGCCCTATACTCCTACATCTCCCCGGTGATGACCGACGTAGCCCTGCTGGACCCCCGCTACCTGCCCTATGTGGTGGGGCTCTACGGGGTCGGCATGGTGGTCGGCAACTTCGTGGGCGGCTGGGCCGCCGACAAGTCGGTGCTGGGGACCGTGATCATCTCCATGGCGCTGATCGCCGTGTTCATGGTGCTGTTCGCCTCCACCGCGCATGTCGTGGTGCTGGCGCTGGTGTTCCTGTTCCTGGTGGGGGCCTCTGCCTCCTGCCTGAGCCCTGCCATGCAGACCTTCCTGATCGACTCCGCGCCGCGGGCACCCCAGCTGGCGGCCTCGCTGCATCACTCGGCGTTCAACGCCGCCAACGCCCTGGGCGCCGTGCTGGGCGCGGCAGTGATCGACGCCGGTTGGGGTCTGCGGGCACCCAGCTATGTGGGGGCGGTGGCCGCCGGTGTGGGTGTGCTGATCGCCGCCTATGTGATCTGGCTCAGCCGCCGGGAGGCCGCGCGGGTCTGAGACTGCTCAGCGCGCGACCCACGGGCTCTGCGGAGCAGCCGGGCTTCCGGGAGGTGGCTGGCATCGGGGGCAGAAGTAGATGACCCGATCCTCCTGGGCGGCGCGTCGCTGGGCCGCTTCTCCTGACGTGGCGCGCTCGATGCGTCCTCGGCAACGCAGGCAGGGCTTTCCCCCGCGGCCGTAGACCCACAGGTCGGTGCCGCCGCCAGGGGTGCCCGTGGTGCAGCGTCGAGGGCGCAGCTTGTTGATGCCCAGGAGGCGGTGTGCGAGGGCCAGGACACGCTCGAGGTCTGGAACGCTGCGGACGGGAATCTCCGGGTGGAACCCGGCGAGGAAGCAGATCTCACTGCGGTAGACGTTCCCGACGCCGGCCAGGTTCCGTTGGTCCAGCAGCGCGACGCCGATGGCCCGATCCGGCTGGGTGAGCAGGCGGCGCCAGGCCTCGCCGGCGTCCCAGTCGTCTCCAAGGGGGTCTGGCCCCAGGTGTGCCAGGTGCTTCTGTGCCTCGGCAGGGCTGAAGACGTGGAGCTCCCCCAGGGAGAATCCCACCGCCTGATGGCCAGCGGTGGTGAGGACACAACGGGCGGTGTGGCCGGGGCGCCTCCAGTGGGGCCTGCTGCCGTCCGCCGGGAGGCCGTAGACATGCCAGGTGCCCTCCATCTTCAGGTGCGAGTGCAGTACGGCCTGAGGCAGGTGGATCAGCAGGTGCTTCCCTCGGGAATGGACCCTCTCGATGGTCTGACCAGCGACGTCGACGGCGGCAAAGGCCGGGACGCGAAACTCGGAGGCGAGCAGGGTTCTGCCCGCCAGCGCCCCGTGCAGGAGCGCGGCCTCGCGGTAGATACTGTCACCTTCGGGCATGGGTTCAGTATCGGGGATACTCACTGATCGCGGCGAACGCGTGCTGGTGAGGTGCTGAGTGGGTCCCTGACGCCTGACTCAGTACACCTAGGATGTTGCCATGACTGGCGTTCCGTTCACCACCACTGCCGATGTCCACTCCGAGTCCTTCGCTGGCCGGCTGCGGGCCGCCTCCGCAGAGGACTGGGAGGCCGCGGTCCATCACCGGTTTGTGAAGGAGCTGTTCGCGGGAACGATCAGTGATGAGGTGCTCGCGCGCTATCTGGTGCAGGATTATCAGTTCTTCGACGCCTTCGTGGCGATGCTGGGCGCCTGTGTGGCGACCACGGGCTCGCGAGCCGCGCGGCTGCGCTTCTCCCAGCAGTTGGGGATGCTGGCAGCTGACGAAGACGGGTACTTCCGGCAGTCCTTCACGGAGTTGGAGGTGCCGCAGCAGGAGGTGGAGAACCCTGCATTGGCCCGCCCCACGGAGGAGTTCGTGACGCAGATGTGGGAGGTCGCACACGCGCGGGACTACGCCGACCTGTTGGTGGTGTTGGTGATCGCAGAGTGGCTATACCTGGATTGGGGCGAGTTGGACCGTGAGTTGCCCACGACGCCCACACACCGCGGTTGGATCGATCTTCACCGTGGAGATGAATTCCGCGCCTGGACCCAGTTCCTGATCGATGAGCTCAATCGCGTGGCCCCTGAGCACGACGACGACGCGGCCGCGCGCCTGGCAGATCGCTGGCACCGGGTGGTGGGCATCGAGCGCGCGTTCTTCGACGCTGCGTACGAGGCGTGAAGTGCGGTAGTCACCTCACACTAGCCAACGGGCGCAGCATCCTTGAATGTATCGAATCGCGCCTCCACATAGTCACGGCGCGGCTGCCACTTGCGCGGCGTGGGGAGAACCCGCAAAGACTGCCCTTCATGGCCCTGCAATCCGTGCCTGAGCATCGGTCCGTCGACTTCTTCAAGAATGTCCCGTCGGATATGGATCCGGTAGTCGGGAGAGATCCCCATAATGTTGGCGTCGTACGCGGCATGGTGGATTTTGCACATGGCCAGCCCGTTATTGACGGCGGCACGCCCTCCATCGCTGTCGGGGATGACGTGGGCGGCGTCAAGTAGCGAGCCATGCCTGAGTTCACAGACGGCACACCGGGTTCCATAGGCCGCCAACACGATTGCTCGGAAGTCTTCCTGATGGTCCCGAGACATGATCATTCGTTTAGTGTGCCTGGTGGCGATCTCCACGGCATTGGGAGCGAAACCGATGTCGACAGGTGACCCTGGTGTCCACGTCTGTGAGACGTCCAGGAGGAAGTCACCCTGCGCCGCGTCGTACCCGACCACATAGGTGGGATAGATAGCGCGGTACTGGCCTTGCGTAATACCTCTGAAGTAGACAAGGGGCATCCTGAGCTCATGAGCCTTGTGTAACCATCCGTTGTGAGTCTGGTTCGTGGCTTGTTCTTTGTACCGCGCGATGCCGTCAATAGGCGTTCCATCGTCATATACGAACTTCCGGTCGGTCCGTGCCTCCTCAGGCTTTGTCTTGATGGACAGCGCAGCCGACATGACACGAGGCTTAAAGATCCCCTGCGGACGCAGCGCCAAGGCCACTCCATACGGATTCTCCTGGCTAAAGGCCAGAATGTCCTGCCATGTCAGTGCTTCGTGACCTCCCCTGGTCTTTCGATCGAGCCAGGAGAATGCGTAGTCGCGAATAGCTGCATCGAGTTCGAGGTCTTCACTGCCCATGAGCTTCTCCAGTCTGATGCCGGTGCCTGAACGGTAGTCCTTCTACGACTGCCTGACGAGCGCCTTACTCCCCGAAATGTCTCCGGGCCCCACGGATGTGCGCTTCCAATGCGTCCGCCTCGGGCAGGTCTGTGCCGGGCACCGTGACCCCGTGCTCCACGTAGAAGAACGAGGCCTCGATCTGGTCCAGCGGCACCCCGTAGAGCCGATGGAAGGCCAACCGGTACACCGCCAGCTGCAGCTGCTTCTCCGTGAGGTCCTTCCCTGTGGGCACCATGCCGGTCTTCCAGTCGACCAGGTGCCACTGGCACTGCTGCATCTGAGCGTTTCGTTCTGCACTCGGCATCAGCTCCCAGCGGTGGTGGTCCTGAGCGGTGAGGTCCCGACCGTCCTGGTCACGGCCGAAGACGGCGTCGATCCGGCCGCGCACTACCACACCATCGATGGAGGTCTCCACCGGGATCTCGGCAGCGTACAGCTGACGCTGCGCCCACTCGGTGTCGGTGAACTGGTCCTTGACCTGGGCGAGGTCGAAGGCGTCGTCGAGCTCTTCATCGCCCCTCCCCGGCTCTTCGATGTCCGGGAGCCGACTGCGGGTCTGGTAGAACTCCTCGATCCATTCGTGCATCACCGTGCCGCGGCGGGCCGCTTGGGAGGGCTTCACCGGCACGGGCCGGCGGGCGAACTCCGCCACGCCTTTGGCGTTCTGCGCGAGGCCGACCACCCCGGAGACGCTGATGTGTGACGGGAAGGAAGGTAAGCCGCTCCCCCGCCGCTGGGAGCGCACCCTGTCGACGATCCACTGGGCTTCCTGCTCCCAGGGCGTCAGCTCGGCCTGGGCCTGAACCCCGGCGTCGGCCTCCAACTCGGCCGCAGCGGTGCGCACCAGGTCGGCCGAACGTGTGAGGGCCGGGCGGCGCCCCGGTACCTGCGCTGGTGCTTCGATCAGCTCCATCGTCGCCAGTCGGGCCTCACCTTCAGGCGCTTCCTGCTGCCGGTAGCGGGCGATGGGCATCGGAGCCAACGGATCATAGGGCCAGTGCGCCCCAAGCACCTGCCCGGCCAACGGGTTGGCGGTGAGGTCCTCGACCTCGGCCCACGCCAACCGGTTCTGACCAGCCCCGCCGTCGGCGTCGACGACCTCGCGGATCTCTTCCAGGAACTCGGAGGGCTCCTGGCCCTTGCTCGGTCCGTAGAAGCAGGCCCCCGTGCAGATCAGCAGGTGCCTCGCCCGGGTGACCGCCACATAGGCCAGGCGTCGCTCCTCCTCCCGGGTGAAGTCCCGGACGTCCTGGGAGTAGACGGGGTTCTCCTCGGTGAACTGCTTCCAGGCGCCGAACCCGGCGGACACAGCCCAGGCCCGCAGCTCCTCCTGGTCCGACTCCCACTGCGGGATGCTGCGGCGATCACCGCGGAGACGGGCCGGCAACATCCCGTTGCTTCCGGTCCAGCGATCAGCCTGCTTGCTGGGGAACTTCTCCTCCCGCAGGCCCGCCACCACGACCACATCCCATTCGAGTCCCTTCGAGGCGTGCACGGTCAGCAGCTGCACCGCCCCGGGCCGGGGCTCGACGTCGGCCTGCTCGAGTCCTCGCTCGCGCTCCTCCGCGGCATCCAACCAGTCCAGAAAGCTGCGCAGGTCCGGGGTGGTCTCGGTAGCTGCGTAGCCCTCGGCCTCATCGATGAGCGCATCCAGCTGCCGAGCCGCATGGTGCTGCTCCTCCCAGGGCCGGGCGGCGACCTCGATGTCCAGGCCGGTGTCGCTGATGACTCGTTGGATCAGCACACCGATGTCCAGCCCGGTCCACTGACGCAGACGCCGGATCTGATTCTTGGCCAGCACCAGGCGGCGATGGCCCTCAGCCGACAGTCCGAGCCTCTCCGCCTGCTGCGGGTCGTCCTGGAGACGCTCCAGGGCTTCCACCAGGGACGAGCGCTCGTCCATCTCCAGTGCAGTGGACTCGTACCGGTCCTCCGCATCCGCACCGTCGGCGGTCTCCTGGTCGGCATCGGTTCGCAGACGCAGACCTTCCAGGTCACGGGCCGCACGCTGCAGCTGGACCAGGTCCTTGGGCCCGATACGGTACCTAGCTCCGGCCAGGATCCGGATCAGCGCATCAGAACGGCCGGGGTCCGCCACCACCCGGAGATAGGCCAGCACTTCGGCCACCTCCGGGGTCCTGAGCAGCCCGGAGAGCCCCACCAGCTCGTACTCGATGCCGGCGGCCCGCAGGTGCTCCGCCACCGTCTCCAGCTGGGCGCGGGTCCGGGAGAGCACCGCGCAGCTGGGACGGTTCGCACCAGGCAGCACGTCAAGGGTGTCAGCCAGCTGGGCGGCGATGGCCTGGGACTCCTCCGCCTCGGAGCTGAACCAGCCGACGCGGACCGTGCCGTCCCCCGCGCTGTCCGGGGAGCTCAGCGGCTTCAGCCGGGCACGCAGATGCGCATTGTGCTGCCGCCAGGGCTTGCCCAGGGAATCGGCCGAGTCCGGGCGAAAGGGCTCCACGATCCGATTGGCGACCTCAAGGATGGTGCGGCCGTTGCGCCAGGCGACGGTCAGCTGCTTCAGATCGGCGGCTCGGCGGTCCCCAGTGGCCGGATCCACAGCAGGGAAGGCCTGGGGGAAGTCGAAGAGCTGCCCGGCTGAGGCGCCGCGGAAGCCGTAGATCGACTGGTTCGGATCCCCCACAGCGGTCACCGCGTGCCCCACGCCGCCGGATTCTCCGCGCCCGTCGATCCCGGCGCCGTACAGGTGGGAGAACAGCGCCAGCTGGGCGAAGGAGGTGTCCTGGAACTCGTCGAGCAGCACCACCTTGTACTTCTCGCGCTCGGCGGCTCCCGCGCTGGGCACGTCCATGGCGATCTGCGCGGCGAAGCGCAGCAGGTCCCCGAAGTCCATGAAGCCCTCGTGACGCTTGGCCTCCTGGAAGCGACGCACCAGCTCTGCCATTTCGCGGCGCACACGCAGCGACTGGGCGAGAGCGATCTGTTCCTTCTTCGGTGAGGCCCCATCGGCGACCCACCCGTCGTAGCGGGCGAGCTCCACATCCAGGTGAGCCTCGACGTCGTCGGGGGTGCGCAGATGCTCCGCACAGTCCGAGGCGAGCTGCATGACCTGGCCGGCGAGGTTCCCCGCAGACTGCTCCGCGTCCACGAGCACCTGGGCCCGCTCGTAGCTGCTGGCGATGCGGTGCACCATCTGCCAGGCCTTGGCCTCCCCGATCAGCTGGGTCTCCGGCTCCAGGCCGATGTGCAGCCCGTACTCTCCTACCAGGGTGTTGGCGTAGGAGTGGTAGGTGGACACCGCCGGGGCCAGCAGCTCCGAGATCGACTGGGTCCGGGCGTCATCGACAAGCTCCGGAGGGACGATGTCCTCGGGGGCGATCAGGTCCGCTTCGATGAGTTGACGCAGCCGCCCGGTGATGCGCTCCTTGAGCTCACCGGCGGCCTTCTTGGTGAAGGTGACTCCGAGGATCTGATCGGGCCGAACGAGGCCGTTGGCGACCAGCCACACGACCCGGTCCGCCATCGTGGCGGTCTTCCCCGAGCCGGCGCCGGCGACCACGAGCATCGGATCAAGGCCGGCTTCGATGACGTCCTGCTGCTCCGGAGTGGGATAGAGACGCTTCTCCGGCGGGGTGTCCCGCTGGAGGGCATCGGCGATGTCCCGGGCGCTGTGGCGGACGGTGGCCACACGGGCAGCGGAGTCTGCGTCGGGCACGGTATCTCCTGTGGCGAGAGAGGACGAATTCATGGCTGGGTCACCTGCTTCGCGTCAGTGCAGAGCGGGCAGAGGGCGCCGATCCGGCAGCCCCGTCCTTGGGAGGCATGGAAGGCGTCGTACCGGGCCCCGGACATCACCTGAGCCGCCAGGGTGACCTGCTCCAAGGGCCAGCTGTCTCCCTCCCCCAATGCCGTCTGGCCCTGGAGATCGATCTTCCTGACCCCGGTCCCCACGTGCAGCAGGGCCGCACCCAGGCTGCCGGAAGGTCGCTCGGGCCGTGCTGTGCCGGAGCCCTGGTCCTCTCCTGCCGCGCTGGTCAGGGCCTGATCCACCGCTCCCAGGGAGACCAGCAACTGGTAGGCCCCGAGCTGGGCGTGGGTGACGATGTCATCCTTGGTGGGCTTGCCGCGCCCGGTCTTGAGATCGATGACGAACAGTTTCCCGTCGGCGGTCCGCTCGACTCGGTCGATCACCCCGCGGATCTGGACGGTACGGGTCGGGTCAGGCCGAGCCTCCGGAGTCACGGCACCGTCCTCGTCAGTGTGCTGGGCCTCGGGCACGGGCACCTCGAGGGTCGCCTCGACCTGCAGCTCGCGGGCTTCGACCTCGCGGCCCTCCTGCTGGGCGGCGCGGAAGTACTGGGCGAGCTTGCCGATCATGGTCTCGGCCCGACGGCGGTCCCTCTCAGCCTCCCAACCCTCGTCCCGGCCGAGGCTGTGCCACCGTTGCTCGAGCTCCTTGAGCAGCACGTCCACTTCCGTCTCGGTCGGGTGATGTTCGGCGATCTCGTGGATGAGAGAGCCGAGCATGCGGCTGAAATCGGTGGCCTCCACTCCCCCGGCGGCGCTGGTGAACCACTGCAGCGGGGACTCCACGGCGGTCTGCACGCTGGAGGGTGAGACCCGCACGACGTCCTCGGGGCCGAGCAGCGGATCCTCGGTGCTGAGTTCAGGGAGCCCCCACCACTGGTCCGGGTGGGCTCCGGTGAGCCCGTCGTGCGCCAGCCGGGCGAGCGCCCGGGCGGCGGCCTCACGTTCCTGCTCATCCGCCGGTGAGGCGGTGGCGCCGTCGAGCTCGCGCTGGAAGCTGTGCTCCAGGTGGCGGCGGAGCTCCGCGATGAGCCGCGGGGCGGTGATGGGCCGTGGGATGGCCGATCCGCGGGCCGTGCGCTCATTCGGGGGGACGACCAGGTCCAGCAGCATCGAAGGGCTCTCCTCCTGCCCGTGGACGGCGACGGCGAAGAGCCGGCGCTTGGCGCGGGAGACGGCGGAGGCGAAGAGCCGGTACTCGTCCTGCAGCACGGACATGCGTTTCACCAGCGGAGACTGTGCAGAGGTGTCCGTGCGGCCTTCGACGACGTCGACGAGCTGGCCCCCGCCGAGAAGCTGACCGCGGGGGTTGAGGTTGGGCCAGGCCCCCTCCTGGAGTCCGGTGAGGATGACCGTGTCGAATTCGCGGCCGGCCGCACTGGCCGGGGTGAGGACCTCCACCGCCTGATCCCCGGCGGAGGTCTTCGCCAGAGTGTCCATGGGCAGCTCGAGGCGCTCCATGTGGTCCACGAACGCCTGAGGCGTTGCTCCCGGGTTCTGGTCCGCGAAGCGTTCAGCGGCCTGGAACAGCGCCATGACAGCGTCCAGGTCCTGATCCGCGACCCTCCCTTCGGCGGTCGGCTTGCGGGAGACACCAGCCCAGTGGGCGCTGACCCCGGCCGCGTCCCAGATCGCCCACAGCAGCTCTTCGGGCCCGACGGAAGCACCGAAGGCCGCTCGCCCGGACTGGATCATGGCGGCGATGCGCACGGCGCCCCGAGTCAGGTGGCGGTAACGTTCCTGCGCCTGCACTGCGGCGACGACCGGATCTTCTGGGGTGTTGATGGCCGCACACAGCAGCTCGTCCGAGCTGCGCGGCTCGCCGACGGCACTGCGTCGTTCCTGCTGTCGCAGCACCTGGCGCAGGCTGCGCAGGGTCATGGAGTCGGCTTCCCCGTACCGGCTGGTCAGCAGGGTGAGCGCCTCTGGCAGCTCGACGGGCTGCGCCTCGGGATCGGCGACGACGTCGAGGATCCGCAGCAAGGGATGGACGGCCGGCTCCTGGTTGAGGACCACATCGCTCATGGACTGCCGGACGGGGACTCCCTGGGCCTGGAACATGCGCACGAGGCGCTGCAGCATGGCCCCGTTGCGCGCGATGACGGCGATCTCGTCGAACGGCACACCGGTCCGGTGGTGACGGTCCAGGACCTCCTGGAGGACGAACTGCTCGGCCAGGTAGTCCTGGGGCACGATCTCCACGGCGCAGGAGCCGGGTGCGGCGTGCGGCGCAGTGTCGGCGCCGTCGCCCAGGAGCTTCAGCCACGGCTGGCGGGGCTCCTGGGGGCCGATGGGAGCGAGGCGACGGACTGCTCGCGCGTAGGCGCGGCCCACCTCGGGGGCGATGCGGTGATTCCCCCGCAGCACCATCACTGAGGGGGCTGCGCCGGGGAGTCCGCCGTGCGGGTCTGGGGTCATCGCTCCGGAGACGCTGCGCCGCACGACGCCGTCGATCTCCAGGTCCGTCTCCGGGTTGAGCGTCATGCCGCTGCGTTCTGCCGATTCAGCGGTGAGGCGCTGCGGGGCGATCGTCCAGCTGCGCAGCTTGTCGGGGCGAGCGCCGCGGAACCCCTGCACCGCAGTCTCTGGGGTGGCGAAGGCGATCACGTCCTGGCCTGCTCCGATGAGTCGCAGCAGACGGAACACGCTGGGGGTCGCCTCGTGGACGTCGTCGACGACCACCCGTTGCAGCCGGAGCCGTTCATCGTCGAGGAACTCCGGATTCTCCTCCAGCAGGTTGCAGGCCTCGTTGATCAGCCCGGCGGGGTCGAAAGCGTCAGCGTTGGAACCGGCGTCGAGGTCCTCGCGGTAGCTCTCATAGAGGTCCGCAGCGGCCCGCCATTCAGGGCGGCCGCAGGCGTCTGCGAGTGCCCGCAGCTGGCCCGGGGAGACCCCGTACTCGGCAGCGCGGTCGAAGAGCTCACGGATCTCTTTGCGGAATCCGTCGGTGCCCGCCGCTTCACGGAGCGCGGAGGGCCAATGAACGGCGGCCAGTCCCGTGGTGGGGTCCGGCGCGAGCAGCTCGCGAATGATGCTGTCCTGCTCAGCACCGGAGAGCAGGCGTGGCTGCCGGGCTCGGAAAGAGAGGATCTCCCGGCGTCGCGCCTCGCCGAGGAGCCAGAAGGCGTAGGAGGCGAAGGAGCGCGACGGCTGCTCCGAGAGCGACCCGCCCCGACCGGTGCTGTCGCGGCGCGCCCAGGAGGTCTCGATCTCGTCCCGCAGCGCCGCCGAGGACGCCCGAGTCGGCGAGAGCACGAGGAGCCGGTGCGAGTCCAGGCCGGCTTCCAGATGCCGCAGGGCCAGTTCAGCGGTCAACGTCGACTTGCCGCTGCCAGGGCCCCCATGAACCAGGACGGGGCCGTGTCCGGGCTCGGCGACTGCGGCGAGGACCTGACCTTGGGACGCATCGAACTCCATGCCACTCATTCAATCAGAGGGGTGTGACATGTCTGGTTCAGGGGGAACAGAGCCAGGTGATTCCGGGAATCAGGGATGCTCGCCGATCCAGTTGCCGTGCTCGTCATACTGATCCTGGAAGATCTTGGGCGGCCTGTCTCCGGGATCCAGTTCCACCGGCCCGTTGCAACCCCACTCCTCCTGGCTCCGGCAAGGACCCGAGACATTGCGGCTGGACTGTCGCCAGATGTCGGCCTCCCCCGGCGACGAGGCGACGTCCGAGGCCCCCGGGATCACGACCCACTCTCCGCCGTCGACGCGGTACTGGCCGGAGAACGTCGTGGTCAGAGTGACGTCGAAGACCCCGGTCTCGGTGTACACATGGCTGGTCGGCGTCTCAGCATCCGTCTTGTCCACCGGTTCACCCGCCCAGTACTCCGGCAGCGGCTCGCCTGGCTGATAGGTGGTGCGCTGGTTCCCGTCGCCGTAGTCCCACTGGAAGCTCTCAGGGATCGCGCGGATCTCCACGTCGAAGCCCAGCAGCTCCGTCTCGACGATCTGTTCCTCCACGTCCGCGAACATGTGCGTGTGTCGATCGAGATAGCCGAAACCCAGCAGCGACTCTTCGAAGGACACCGAGCCGCCGTCGATCTGCAGAGTCGAGAACTCCTCCTCCACGGCACCCGGTAACTGGGCGAGAAGGTCGACGACGTCATCCTCCTCGTCGTCATCACCGATGATCCCGCCAGTGGTCACACACCGGAGGCCCGCATTGCCCTGATCGTCCTCGACAGACCCCACATTTTGACCTTGGTTGTAACACAGGCGACTCAGGGTCTCACGGCAGGATTCCAGCGCACTCCCCACCTCACCTGCGCAGTATGCGTCAGTATCGAGTTCCGTTCGGTCTTCCGCGTACGATTCGTCTTGGGGAGGCAAATTGCCAGCATTGGATTCGTTGTCCCGCGATGATTCAGGGTATCGATCTTCGTTTTGCTCGGTATAATTATCAGCTTCACTTGGAACCTCGTCACGAACGCCGCGAACCTCAAGACCATCGCCTCTCATTTCACCCAAGAAATCCTCTTCTCCAGAGTTGGATCCCCAAGCATGATCGGCTCCAAGTAACACCCCACACGTCACCAGATAGAAAAACGCAATGGCATGCAAGCGCGGATTGATCAGGGAATTACCAGCCTCCAGCCGCATAATCACCCTTCCGGAGGGATGACGTTGATCTCCTGGACTAGCCATCTTCCATCCACATAGTCGAGGGCAGCTTCGCAGAGATCGAAGTCCGATCCACCACCTTGGCCTAGCTCATCCCCGTTCTCATAGGCGACGAATCGACCTTCATAGAATTCGAACATGACATAAGCTCGGCCATCGAGCACGTTAGTTGCATATGCGCTGTCGATGGACGAACCTTCGCTCTCGTACCAGTGATCCCCAGTGGCGTAGACCCCGGTCATCCGCTCCGTCACGTTCTGACAGAGCTCACAGTCTTCAGATGAGATTTCCCACATGGGCTCGTCATCTCCGGTGAGCTGCAAGTAGTTGCGAGTCTCGACCCAGTGCTCCAACATGGCGATCGCCCCGTCCCCGGTCTCCTGATACACCTCATCGGGAACCTCAGGCTCGGGCCAGTTCTCCGCCGGGCCCTCCGAGGACGCCGGCACCGGCTCCGGTTCCGGGTCAGGCTCAGCCTCTGCAGCCTCATCCGTCACCTCGCCGCTCTCGCTGCCCTCATCCACCTGATCGGTTTCCGTCGAGGCCGTGGATTCCGGCCCCTCAGGTTCATCAGACGGCCCGCACCCCGTCAGCAGCATCCCGCATACCACTGCCATGCTCAGCGACCCCACTCGCCTCTGCGCGACCTTTCGTCCTGCTCCGTTCACGTCACTCTCCATGAGTCGTTCAGTTCTGCCACCATCACACCCTAGCGACACCGGCCATCGCGTGGGCCCTCATGTCCTGGCCTGTGGAGAACTCAGGAGTGTCGTCCTCCGATCGCGGCACGCCGCGACCAGCCGTGTCACACCCCCGAGATAGTGTGGAGGTGTGGACAACCCGATGCTCTTCGACCTCCCCGCCAACGGCGACTCCTGGCACCTGGGCCGCCGGGTCGGCTTCGACCTGGAGACGACCTCTCGTGACCCCCGGGTCGCCCGGATCGTCTCTGCCGCCGTGGTGATCTTCGAACCTCACGACGAAGTCTCCCCGGGCCTGACCGCGCCCGCCTCCTCCGTCCGAGTGCAGGAGTGGCTGGTGAACCCGGGTGTGGAGATCCCGGCCGAGACCACCGCCATCCACGGCATCACCACCGAACGGGCACAGGCCGAGGGCCAACTGGCGGCCGAAGCGATCCCCCAGATCGTCTACGCGCTCTCCCAGGAGTTCGCCTCGGGCACACCGGTAGTCATCTTCAACGCCCCCTATGACCTCACCGTCCTGGCACAGGAGGCTCAGCGCCACGGCGTCGGTTTCCCCACCGCCATCCCGGTCATCGACCCGCTGGTCATCGACAAGCAGGTCGATCAGTTCCGACGCGGCAAGCGCACGCTGGGCCACCTCTCCACGCACTATCAGGTGGAGCTCGACGACGCCCACTCGGCCGCCCCGGACGCCTTTGCCGCCGTCGAGGTCGGCAACGCCCTGGCCGCTCGATACCCGCAGATCCAGATCCCCGCAGCGGACCTTCATCAGCTGCAGATCGGCTGGAAGGCCGAACAGGCCGCGTCCCTGCAGGAGTACTTCCGCAAGACCCGCCCGGACGCCGTCGTCGATCCCCGCTGGCCCGTGTGACAGGCTTGAGTCATGGAGGGTCCCACCAGACGCACCCAGACCGTGACCAGCGCCGTTCCGCTCCGGCGCACCAGGCCCGCGCTCGGCTCACCCCACGACGGGTGGGCCACCGTGCTGCTCACGGCCGCAGTGGCGCTGTTCTTCTTCGGCATGACCCTGGCCCGGAGCTGGCCGCCGGCCCTCGCTGACGCTTCGTGGTCCCCCATCCTCGCCGGCGTCGTCCTCACACCGCCGCTGCTGGCCTCCTTCCACTACTACCGCCGGGCCCACGGGTCCCGCCTGCGCCGCGCCGCCGGCCTGCCGTTGGTCGCACTGATCATCGCCGCCGGCATCCTCCAGCTGGCAGTCTTCCCCGCCCTGTACGACAGCCTCGGCAGCATCCCTCTCTTCGGCCTGTGCTGCCTGACGATCGCCACCGTGGCCATCGCGCCGCTGCAGATGGTCATCAGCCACGGCGCAGAACAGAGCACCAGTCCGCAGCCGGGGTCCGAAGCCGCCGCCAGCCACTGAGAACCCCATTCATCGCACCTGCCGCATGCCGACAGCGCCTGCCGAGGACCACCGCATTCAACAGCCCCTCACCGGCTCAATGCCACCCGGAACCCCGCATGCCCCAAGGACGTGTCCGCCGTCGCGGAGCTGCGCGCCGAGGTCCGGTATCTCCGGCAATAGGACTCGTGGCACATGTACGACCCACCCCGCATCACCGGCTCGTCCGAGTCCCCAGACCACCTGCTCGCCGTCCATTCCCACACATTGCCGGTCACGTTGAACAGTCCGTAGCCGTTCGGCTCGAAGAACCGTACCGGAACCGTCCCCACCGGGCCGCCCGGCTCATCCGGGAAGGTGCCCGGGAAGATGTTCATCCGCCGCACACCGTCCGGGTCGAGCACCACACCCCACGGGTAGGGCTGCTGGTCCAGACCCCCGCGGGCGGCGAACTCCCACTCCTGCTCCGATGGCAGACGGGCGCCCAGCCAGGCCGTATAGGCCACCGCATCCCGTTGCGAGACATGGGTGACCGGGTGGTCCTCTCTGCCACGCACCGAGGACCCTGGCCCTTCCGGGGTGAACCATGTCGCCCCCGGCACCTGGCACCACCAAGGAGCCTCCGCCACCCGGGGCAGCCGTTCAGCCGCCTGGGGCGCCAGCTTTCCGGCGAACACCAGGGAGTCCCCACACCGCTGAGCATCGGTGACGTGCCCGGTGGCCAGCACGAACACCGCGAACTCCGCCACCGTGACTGTGGTCGCCGAGATCGCGAAGGGCGCCACCTCCACCGACCGCACCGGTCCCTCCCCGTCCTGCGGGTAGGCCAGCGCATCCTCACTGCCCATCCGGAAGGCCCCGCCGTCGAGCCCCACCAGGGCCAACTCGTCCGGAGCCGCGGCGGCCAGTGTCTCCAGCTCAGCCCTGCTGGGGCCCGGCACGGCAGAGCCCACCGCACCGCCGTCGTCGGATAAGACATCAGAAGCCGCGGGAGAAGCAGGACCGGACGCCCCACGGGAGGCGGCACAGCAGGGAGGCGCATCATCTGTCGAAGCCATCCCCACCACCTTAACCATCGCGAACATGTACGCTGGCCACGGCCCGTGCCTCCACGGGCGTCCACACTCACGCGCAGACCCAGAAGGAGGGATGCAGGATGACTGAAGAGCACGTCTCCCACCACGACGGAACCGTGTCTCCCCCTGCTGACGGAGCCACCGTCTCCCCTCCGAACATCGTGGTCATCCAGGCCGACCAGATGGCCGCCCAGGCCCTGGGCGCCTACGGCGACGAGGCAGCCAAGACGCCGCACATCGACGCGTTGGCCGCCGAGGGCGCGGTCTTTGACCGGGCCTACTGCAACACTCCGCTGTGTGCGCCGTCCCGTGCCTCGATGATGACCGGCACCATGCCCTCCGAGCTGGGCTGCTTCGACAACGGCGATGACTTCGCCTCCTCCGAGCCGACCTTCGCGCACCACCTGCGCAACGCCGGCTACCACACCGCCCTGGTGGGCCGGATGCACTTCATCGGCGCCGACCAGCACCACGGATTCGAGGAGCGGCTCACCACCGACGTCTACCCGGCGGACCTGGACATGGTCCCGGACTGGGACCTGCCCTTCGACCAGAAGCTGCAGTGGTACCACGACGCCGAGGCCGTCTTCGACGCCGGGGTCTCAGAAGCCTCGGTCCAGCAGGACTTCGACGACGAAGTGGCCTTCCGCACGCTGCGCCATCTCAACGACCGGGTCCGGGCCCGCCAGTGGGCCGAAGCCCACGGAGAGCAGGCCCGGCCGTTCCTGATGGTCTCCAGCTTCATCCACCCGCATGACCCCTACGAGCCTCCCCAGGAGCACTGGGACCGGTTCGGCGACGGAGACATCCCGGACCCCGCCCATCCGGAGGTCCCGGACCCGGCCTCCGACCCGCACAGCCACCGGCTGCGGGCAATGAGCGGCTTCGACCTCCTAGACCCCGGCATCGACGAGGTGCGGCGGGCCCGTCACGCCTACTACGCGGCGGTCAGCTACATCGACGACCACGTGGGGCGGATCCGGGCGCAGCTGGAGAAGCTGGGGCTGATGGACAACACAGTGATCATCGTCACCTCCGACCACGGCGACATGCTCGGTGAGAAGGGCCTCTGGTACAAGATGTCCCCCTACGAGCAGTCCGCACGAGTCCCGATGATCATCCACGGACCGGAGCACCTGGTGCCGAAGGGCCGGTACCGGACCCCGGTCTCCCTGCTGGACCTGATGCCCACGCTGCTGCAGCTGGGGCAGGCCCCCGCGGCAGAGACCCGCGGGGACTCCATGCTGGAGATCGCCCAGAAGGAGGCCGCCGGAGAGCTCGACCCGGACAGCCGGGACGTCGTCATCGAGTATCTCGCCGAAGGCACCGTGCGCCCGCAGCTGACCATCGTCCGTGGGCCGCACAAGTTCATCACCTGCCCCGGCGACCCGGATCAGCTGTTCGACCTGCAGGCCGATCCTGACGAACTGCGCAATGTGGCCGACGACCCGGCCTACGCCGACGTCGTCACCGCCCTGCGCGGTGAGCTGGACGCCCGCTACGACCTCGCCACGCTCGAAGACCAGGTCCGAGCCAGCCAGCGCCGGCGGCGTCTGGTGGCCGAGGCGCTGAGCAAGGGTCAGGCGCGCAGCTTCGACTTCGACCCGGACCCGGAGCAGCGCTACGTGCGCGGAGACTTCTGGTCCGCCCTGAAGTACGGCACCATCCGCCAGTCGGCGAGCTGACGCAGCCCGCAGAACAACGAGTGGCCACGAATCACCGGATCTCCCGGGTGACACGCCGTGCGTGCCCCGGAGATGCCGGGATTCGTGGCCACTCGATGCGTCTTAGGCGGCTGCGGCAGCCTCGGCCGCCTTCGGCAGCGCGTCCAGGATCCGCTGGACGGCGGCGTCGTCGTGGGCGGCGGAGAGGAACCAGGCCTCGAACACGCTGGGCGGCAGGTACACCCCGGCCTCCAGCATGGCGTGGAAGAACGGCCCGTAGCGGAAGGCCTCCTGAGCCTGCGCCTGCGCGTAGTTGCTCACTCCGGCGGCCGAGGTGCCGAAGGCCACGGAGAACAGGGAGCCGACCTTCTGGATGGAGTGGTCCACCCCGGCGGCGTCCAGCGCCTCTCCCAAGGCGAAGGCCACGACGTCGGCCTGCCGGTCGATGTGCTGGTACACCTCCGCGGTGGCGTGCTCGAGGGTGGCCACACCGGCGGCCATCGCCACCGGGTTTCCGGAGAGCGTGCCCGCGTGGTAGACGGGCCCGGTGGGCGCCAGGTGCTCCATGATCTCGCGCCGTCCGGCCACCGCGGCGGTGGGAAGCCCCCCGCCGATGACCTTCGCGAACGTGAACAGGTCCGGGAGCCAGCCCTCCACCCGGCCGGAGGCGCCCCAGTACCCGGCCTCGGTGATGCGGAAGCCGGTCATGACCTCGTCGAAGATCATCAGCGCACCGTGCCGGGAGGTGATCTCCCGGATGAAGGCGTTGAAGCCCTCCCCCGGGGGCACCACGCCCATGTTCGCCGGGGTGGCCTCGGTGATGACGGCGGCGACGTCGTCGCCCCGCTCGGCGAAGACCTGCTCCAGGGCGGCGCGGTCGTTGTACTCGATCACGATGGTCTCGGAGGCCTGCGCCTCGGTCACCCCGGCCGAGCCGGGCAGCCCCAGGGTGGCCACGCCTGAGCCGGCGGCGGCCAGCAGCCCGTCCGAATGCCCGTGGTAGCAGCCGGCGAACTTGATCACCAGGTTCCGTCCGGTGGCGCCTCGGGCCAGGCGGATGGCCGTCATCGTGGCTTCCGTGCCGGTGGAGACCATGCGGATCATCTCCGCGCCGCTCCCGGCCTCATCCTGAACCCGGGAGCGCACCAGCTCGGCCAGTCGCGTCTCGGCGGGATGGGAGGTGCCGAAGCCCAGGCCGGCGTCGACGGCGGCGTGCACGGCCTCGATGACCTGCGGGTGCTTGTGCCCCAGCAGCGCCGGCCCCCAGGAGCCGACGAGGTCCACGTACTGCGTGCCCTCGGCGTCGGTGAGGTAGGGCCCCTCGGCGGAGACCATGAACGCCGGGGTCCCTCCGACCGAGCCGAAGGCCCGCACCGGGGAGCTCACCCCGCCGGGCATCAGGTCGCGGGCGGAGTCGAAGAGCTGCTGGTTGGTCTGGGGGTTCGTCACGGAGTCCTCTCGCATCACAGGGTCTACAGGTCAGGAATTCTCGCGCAGCCAGCCGGCGATCTCGGCGGCGTGATAGGTCAGCACGTTCGTGGCGCCGGCGCGGCGGATGGCGGTGATGGACTCCAGGATCACGGCCCGGCGGTCGATCCACCCCTGGGCGGCGGCGGCCTCGATCATCGCGTACTCACCGCTGACCTGATAGGCCGCCACGGGCACGTCGCTGATCTCGGCGACGTCGGCCAGGATGTCCAGGTAGGCGGTGGCGGGCTTGACCATGATCATGTCCGCACCCTCGGTGATGTCCAGCTCCGCCTCGCGCAGCGCCTCTGTCCGGTTGGGCGCGTCCATCTGGTAGGTGCGTCGGTCCCCGGAAAGCTGGGAGTCCACCGCCTCCCGGAAGGGACCGTAGAAGGCCGAGGCGTACTTGGCCGAATAGGCGAGGATCGGCACCTCCTGGTGGCCGGCGTCGTCCAACGCCTGGCGAATCACCGCCACCTGGCCGTCCATCATGCCGGAGGGCGCGACGACGTCGGCGCCGGCCTCGGCCTGGGCCACACCCATCTGCGCGTAGATCTCCAGCGTGGCGTCATTGTCGACCGCCCCGTCGGCGGTGAGCACCCCGCAGTGGCCGTGGTCGGTGAACTCGTCCAGGCAGAGGTCGCTCATCACCGGCAGCTCCTCCCCCACACGCTCCTTCACCGCCCGGATGCTGCGGTTCAGGATGCCCTCCGGGTCCAGGGATGCCGTGCCGGAGGCGTCACGGACGGCGGGGATTCCGAAGAGCATGATCCCGCCCAGGCCCAGCTCACGCGCCTCATCGGCGGCCTCGAGCAGCGTGGCCTCGGTGTGCTGCAGCACCCCGGGCATAGAGCTGATCGGGCTGGGCTCGGTGAGCCCCTCGCGGACGAACACCGGAAGGATCAGATCGGCCGGGTGCAGCCGGGTCTCGGCCACCAGGCGGCGGAGTGCAGGGGTGCGGCGCAGGCGACGCGGGCGGCGGGCGGGGAAACTCACGCAGGAACTCCTGGGGTCTGGTGGACAGGACACGGCGGACTGGTCCGAGGGACACCCGGCACATGCGGCGGCACTGCCAGCGACATCCCCGCCCATTCTAGTGAAGCGGCCGGAGCGCTGCCGTCAGCTGCGCTGAGTGTTCGCGCACAGCGCCCGGGCCCCATCCCGACGACGGCACGCCCCTCACCCTCGCCGCAGCGCGCGCATCACCGCGCCGGCCGACACCCCGTCCAAGGTGCGTGCCGGGAGCCCCAGCTCAGCCAGCGTGACGGCGGTCGGCCGCCCGATCGCCAGCAGCCGTGGCCTCACGCCGTCGGCGAGCTTCAGCTGCGACCACGCCCGGGCCGCGGACGAACTGGTGACCAGCACGACGTCGGCGTCGGTGAGATCTCCCGGCCCCAGGGCCCCGGGGTCCTGCGACGGCGGGAGACCCCCGTCCGTCACCCTGCTGACCGTCTCATAGGCCGTCACCTGGGTGACGTCACGACCGGAGGCTCTCAGCCCCTCCACCAGCTGCGGCCGGGCCTGCGCCGACTGCGGCAGCAGCACCCGCTCTCCGGGCTCAGCGTCCGGGAGGCAGGTGAGGATTCCCGCAGCGCTGGCCTCGCGGTGCGGCATCCACACGTCTTCGGATCCGCGGGGCAGAGCCTGGGCGGTGCCGGACCCGGTCACCCCGATCCTGGTCCCCGACGGCACAGTGCCGTCCCAGCCCGCCTGCTGCAGAGCCCAGACGGTGGTGCGTGATGTCAGCAGCAGCCAGTCGACACGTCCCGCGGCCAGGTCGGCGACGGCGGCCTGCAGCTCCCCGAGGTCCTGAGGCAGCCGCTGCTCGGTCACCGGGAGGAACCCGACGTCGACCCCGACCTCGCGCAGCCCGGCCTCCAGCTGCCCGGCCTGATGGGGCCAGCGGGTGAGGACGATGCGCACAGCGACTCCTGAGAAGTGGTCGGCGGACAGGGCCTCTCCGAGCCTAGTGGCATCGGTCCAGGACGGCCCAGTCCGCAGCGGCCTGCTCAGTCCGAGGCCGTCTCCTCAGACGGCGATGACCCGACGAAGCGTGGGTCGGCTGGCGAGCACGCCGAGCAGCACCACCAGCACACCGAGCACCAGCACCCCGGCCACGGTGGCGGCTGAGGCCGGAGCCAGCAGCACCGCAGCACCCACCAGCGGCAGCGCCGTCGTCGCCGCGGCCAGCACGGCGATGAGCACCACCGCCAGCAGCGAGCGCATCACCGCCAGCCGGCGGATGGCCGCCAGCTGGGGCAGTTCGAAGCCCATCTTGGCCAGCGAGGAGTACAGGTCCCGCCGGTCCAGCACCTGGGCGGTCTGGCTGATGCCTACCGCGCAGGCTGTCATCACGAACGACACCGCCAGCGTCAGCAGCACGCCGCGCTGGACATCACCCAGCAGCATCAGGTCCGTGGGGTCCACCGAGCCGCTCGCCCCGAGGGAGGCCAGGCCCATCCCGGCGCCGGCGATCACCCCCACATAGGTGGTGATCGCGACGCCGCCGACCTGCTGCCACATCTGCTGCGGCGACTCCAGCACGCTGCGCGCGGCGATGAGCCGTTCCGCCGTCCCCGCCCGGCGGAGCTGCCAGCCGGTGACGATCTTCAGCACCCACGGCCCCAGCAGGTGGATCGCCACCAACGGCACCGCGATCGCCGCCAGCACCATGGTCAGCACCACGGCCATGGACCCCACGCCCAACACTTGAGCCAGCGTCTGGGCGATCACAAAACCCGCACCGGCGAGGAGCAGGCGTACCCAGTGGACGCGGGCCGGCAGGGTGCGGGTGCGCACGCCCAGAGGCGTGATCTCGATGCGTCGCATCCCGACCGCCGCACTGGCCACCGCCACCAGCACCAGCACGGCCGCGGTGCCCACCAGCATGAGCGGGCCCATCCACAGCCCGTCCACCCCCATGCGTTCGCCGGCGAAGGGCAGCAGCCCGACCAGCGGCATCAGCGCCAGGTACAGGACGGCCCCACCGACGACGCCGGCGACCGCCAGCACCGCGGACTCGGCCAGCGCCAGACCGCGCAGCTGACGGCCGGAGGCTCCGAGCAGCCGCAGGCTGGAGAGCCGTTCGTCCCGACGGCGGGCCATCAGCCGCGCAGAAGACGCCATGAGGAGCACCATGGGCACCGTCAGCAGCACCAGCGCGACGGCGGCCAGCACCATGTAGAGGCCGGCCAGCTCCCCCTCGATCCGGAAGAACCAGGCCGCCCCGCCCACCACCATGTAGGCGATGCCGCTGGTGATCGAGAAGGCCGCCACCGGCAGCGTCCAGACCTCCCGCTGGCTGAACAGCCGAGACAGGAACAGGCGGTTCATGCGGCCACCTCCGCGGAGTCGTGGACCACGCGGCCGTCCTGCAGGCGGATCAGCCGCGAACAGCGGGCGGCCACGGACTCGTCATGGGTGACCATGACCAGCGGGGCTCCCCGCGAGACGGTGGAGCTCAGCAGGGCGTCGAGCACCGACTCGGAGGTCGCGGAGTCCAGCGCACCGGTGGGCTCGTCGGCGAACACCACGGCCGGCTCGTTGACCTGGGCCCGGGCGATGGCCACCCGCTGGGCCTGTCCGCCTGAGAGCTGCCCGGGGCGGCGCTGCTCGAATCCGGCCAGGCCCAGGGCGGCGAGCCAGCCGACCGCCCGCTGCTCGGCCGCGGCCCGCGGCGTGCCCGAGACCATGAGCGCGACGGCGACGTTCTCGAGGGCGGTCAGCTCGGGAAGCAGCAGCCCCTCCTGGAACACGAAGCCGATGTGCTCCCGGCGCAGCCGGGCACGCTGCTCGGCGTCCATGGTGGACATCCTCAGAGGGGCCTGTCCCGCCGCGGGGCTGAACTGCACCTCGCCGGTGTCCGCAGGCAGGATGCCGGAGAGCACATGCATCAGAGTGGTCTTGCCGGACCCGGACGGGCCCATGATGGCCACCGACTCCGAAGGGCGGACGGTCAGCCCGGCGTCGACCAGCGCCTGGGCGGAGTCATAGGTCTTGGACAGCGAGTGGGCCTGCAGCACAGGCGGAGCGGAAGTGATCATGCCTCCAGCATCCGCCGACGGGCCGCCCCGGCACATCGGAGCAGAGGTGGAACCTGGGCTCATCCTGCAGGATGAGCCGCTCCGCCCTCCGGAGGGGCTCAGGTGTCGATCACATGGGCGAGCAGCCCGGTGTCCTCGGCGATCAGCTGCTCGGCCACCTGCGTGCCGAGCTCCACGGCCCGCGGCACCGGCCCCCCGGCCGCGGCGAGGGGCAGCTCGGCCTGGGCCCGCTGCACGGCCGAGCCGTCGGGTGCGCACACCACGGCGCGCAGCTGCAGCACGGCGGGCCCGTCGGTGTCCTCGGAGAAGCGGGCGAGCCCGCCGATCGGTGCGGAGCATCCGGCGTTGAGCCGGGCCAGCAGCGCCCGCTCGGCGGTGGTCTCCAGACGGGCGGCGATGTCGTCGTAGTCCTGCAGCGCCGCAGCCAGCGGCGCCTGGCCGACGGCGTCCTCGGCACGGACCTCGACCGCGAGCGCCCCCTGCCCCGGTGCGGGCAGCATGACCGCCGGGTCCAGCAGCTCGGAGATGTGGTGCTCCAGCCCCAGCCGGCGCAGCCCCGCCCCGGCGAGCACGACGGCGTCCAGGTCGCCCCGCGCGGCGTCGGGCGCCTGGGTGGAGACCTCCGCGGCATCCTCCCGGCCCCGCACGCGTGCCAGCCGGGTGCCGACGTTGCCGCGGATGTCGACGATCTGCAGGTCGGGGCGCGCTGCCAGCAGCTGGGCGGCTCGGCGCGGGGAGCCGGTGCCGACCTTCGCCCCGTGGGGCAGCTCGGTCAGTGGTGCCTCGCCGGCGGAGCACAGAGCGTCCCGGACGTCCTCCCGTGCGGGCACGGCGGCGATGCTCAGCCCCTCGAGGTCCTTGGCCGGCAGGTCCTTCAGCGAATGGACGGCCACGTCACAGGTGCGGTCGAACAGGGCCTGGCGCAGCGCGGAGGCGAAGACGCCGGTGCCGCCCATCTGGGCCAACGGGCCGGTCAGGACGTCCCCGTCGGTGCGCACCGTGATGAGCTCATGGCCCAGCCCGGAGGAGTCGCTCAGCGCCTGGGCCACCGTGGTGGTCTGGGTCATCGCCAGCCGACTGCCTCGGGTGCCGACGCGGAACTGTTCCATCACTCGTCCTCCTGCGGATCATGCGGCGAGGGCCTCCGCTCCCGGTGGAGCGGAGGCCCTCCGCGGCGGATCGGTGCTGCCTGTTCCGGCAGCGGCCACGGCGTGGTGCCGGGACCATCCTCTCAGGCGGAGGGGTCCTCCAGCGGGGTGCCCCAGCCGCCGTCGCCGGTGAGGTCGCTCCAGTCACCGGGCACGGTCTGCTCGCCGGCGGCCAGCGGACGGCCCTCGGCGTCGAGCATGTACTCCCCCAGGATGTCCACCAGACCGGAGACGAACGCCGGGTGCACACCGGTGGTCGGCGCCCGGTGGAAGGCCAGGCCGTGCTCCTCGGCGGTCTCCTTGGCCTCGGTGTCGAGGTCCCAGATCACCTCCATGTGGTCGGAGATGAACCCGAAGGGCATCACCACCACACCGGCGTAGGACTCCGCGTCCTCCTCGATCTGGTCATTGATGTCCGGCTCCAGCCACGGAGTGCGCGGATCGCCGGACCGGGACTGGAACACCACCTGGTGGTCCAGCCCGGCGGCCTCCTCCACGGAGTCCATGAGGTGGTCGGCCAGGGCCTGGTGCTGGGCGGTGTAGACGTCGGTGCCGAAGATCTCCTTGATCCGGGCCGGACCCTGCCGTTCCGCCACCGCCGTGGGGATCGAGTGGGTCACGAAGAGGACCTTGATGCGGCCCTCGGGCTTCCCACCCGCCTCCAGCTGGGCCCGGACGTCCTTGACGCCGGCAGCCAGGAACTCGGCGTTGGGATGGGTGAAGGCCTTGTCATAGAAGAACTGACGGACCTTCACCAGGGTCAGCTCGCCCTCCAGCCCGGTGTCCTTCAGCGTCCGCTCGAAGTCCTCCAGGTACTGGTCGTTGCTGGAGTACCCGGCGTAGGCGGAGGTCACCAGCACCAGCACGCGACGGTGGCCCGCGTCGTGCATCTGGCGGAAGGTGTCGGTGAAGTAGGGGCCCCAGTTGCGGTTGCCCCAGTACATCGGGACGTCGATCCCGCGCTCAGCGAGCTCCTGCTCCAGCGCGCTCTTGAGCTGGCGGTTCTGCTCGTTGATCGGGCTCACGCCGCCGTTGGCGCGGTAGTGGGTGGCGACCTCCTCGAGGCGCTCGTCCGGGATCCCGCGGCCGACGGTGACGTTGCGCAGGAACGGGATGACGTCGTCCTGACCCTCCGGACCGCCGAAGCTGGCCAGCAGGACGGCGTCGTAGACGGCGCGCTCGCCCTCGGCGGGGGGCTGGGGGATGCTCTCAGGTGCGGTGGTCATGTCAGATGAGAACCTCAGCAATCTCGTCAGTGCTCTTCAGGCGGCGTCCGGTGTAGAACGGAGTCTCGTCCCGGACGTGGTATCGGGTCTCCGACTCGCGCAGACGACGCATCATGTCCACGAGGTCGGTCAGGTGCGGCGACTCCAGGCCGAGCAGCCACTCCCAGTCGTTCAGGGCGAAGGCGCTGGTGGTGTTGGCCAGCACGGAGGGGAACTCTTGGCCCAGCATGCCGTGCTCGCGCAGCATGGTGCCGCGCTTCTTCGGGTCCATGAGGTACCAGTCGTAGGACCGGTTGAAGGGGTAGACGACCAGCCAGTCCTCGGCGTCCACGCCGAGGGTGAAGGCCGGCACGTGACTGCGGGCGAACTCCGCGGTGCGGTGCACGCCCATCGCCGAGAACACGATGCGGGAGGAGCCCAGCAGCCCGGTGCGGTGCAGACGGCGCAGCGCCGCCTGCAGGGCCTCGGCGGAGTGGGCGGTCAACCACGTCATCACATCGGCGTCGGCACGCATCCCGGAGACGTCGTACACGCCGCGCAGGACGACCTCGTCCTCGGCCAGGGCGGCGACGGCGTCGTCGAACTCCCGGGCCCGCGGGGCGATCTGTTCGGTGCCGGCCTGCGGGCCGCGGACGGCCTCCGCCGAGCTGTCCGTGCGGGCGAAGACCGTGTACAGGGTGTACCAGTCCTTGCCCGAGCTGTTGACCTCTTCCGGGGTCCTCTGCGCGTTGCGGCCGTAGCTCATGCTCTCCTCCTGCTTCTCGGCGCCGCCCCAACCCTATCGGGAGGGCCTGACACGGCGCGCGATCGTTCTTCTACATTATGTAGAAAATCTGTGGTCCGTGACAGACGGACCCGGTCTCATGTGGCGAGTCTCATGTGGCGAGAATCTCGGCGGCGGTCGCGCGCGCATCCGGCACCACCCGGGCCAGACCGGTCCCAGAGAACCAGCTGCCCACCACGCTCACCGCGGAGCCGGCCAGCTCGCCGCGCATCCCCCGAATGCGCCGGGCATGCCCGGCCGTGGCCTGCGGCAGCGCCTTCTCCCAGCGCACCACATCAGCCTCCGCGACCCGATCCCCGAGTCCACCGATTCCGCACAGCGTGCCGACGTCGGACCTGGCGGCAGCCAGCAGCTCCGCGTCGCTCGAGTGCATCCCCAGCGCTCCGGAGCCGGGGGCGTCGGTCACCCGTCCGTAGGACAGGCGCACCAGATGCCGGCCGGCGCCCAGCGCCTCCGCCACCCACGGCCATTTCGCCGAGACATGCGTCATCGCCTTCGCCCCGACGCCGTCGACGCCCGGGGCCACCAGCATGCCGGTGCCCCGCGGGCGCCCGTCCAGCTCCGGGGCGTCCAGGAGCATCGAGACCAGGGCGACGCCGCGGCCGCGAGGCTCCGGCGCTCCGGCTCCGAATCCGGATCCGGATCCGGAGCCGCCCGGCACGTCGGCGTCGGCGCCCTCGGCTGCGATCGGGCCCAGAACAGGCTCCACCAGGCGTGCGGCGGCCGGAGCGTCCACGGCGAGGACCACATGATCATGGGCGGCGCGCAGCCCGGCGAGCGCGGTGACAGGCTCCCGCAGGCGGATGTCCGCCCCACCGGCTCGCAGCTGCTGCTCCAGCGCCCGGATGAGCGTGGCCATCCCGCCGTGCAGCGAATTCACCGCAGACCCCGGCGGTGCCTGCGCACGCACCGCGGCCACCCCGCGGGCCAGGGACCCCTCCCGCAGCATCGCCTCGACCAGCCCGGGCGCCGCGTTGCCGACGTCGAGCTCCTCCGGACGGGCCGAATGGACCCCGGAGACGATGGGGGTGACCAGCCGCTCCAGCACCTCGGGCCCCATCCGGTCGAGGACCAGCTCACCGACGGTGATGTCCTCCCGGTGCCGCCATGCCTCCACGGGCTCCGTGAGATCGGCGGAGGCGCGTTCCGCGGCCTCACGCCCGAGGATGCGCACCACGTCATCGGCCAGCGGGTCGGCCGGGATGCCCAGGATCCCCGTGGCAGGCAGCGGCGCGGCCAGATCCGGCAGCTGCAGCCAGGCACCGTCCGGCGTCGGCGCGATGACCTGCTCACCCAGGCCGAGCTCCTCGACGAGCCGCGGCACGGCGGGCGAACGCGTGGCGAAGGCCTCCGCGCCGGCGTCGACCTCGATCCCACCCAGCCGGTGGGTGCCGATGGCTCCGCCCAGACGCGGCTCCGCCTCCAACAGCGTCACCTGCCAGCCGCCGCGGAGCAGATCCCAGGCGACCACCAGGCCGGCGATCCCTCCCCCGACGACGGCGACGGAGCGGCTCATGCGCGCGTCGGCTCGATCTCCGCCGGAGAGATCGAATGGATCAGCGATACCACGCGGGTCAGGACCTCCGGGTCCGTGCTCGGCGGCACTCCGTGGCCCAGGTTGAGCACATGCCCGGCCGCACCCGAGCCGGCGGCGACGACGTCGCGCACATGGGCCTCGAGAACGTCCCAGTCGGCGGTCAGCAGCGCCGGGTCGATGTTGCCCTGCAGCGGGGTCTGCGCACCCAGGCGGCGCGTGGCCTCGGCCAGGTTCACCCGATAGTCGATGCCCACGACGTCCGCCCCGGCCTCCTTCATCAGGTCCAGGATCTCGCCGGTGCCGGTGCCGAAGTGGATCAGCGGGGCGCCCAGTCCGGCGACGTGGGAGAACGCGGCGGCGGAGTGCTTCTGCACGTGGGCGGCGTAGTCGTCCCGGCCCAGAGAACCGGCCCAGGAGTCGAAGAGCTGCGCGGCGGAGGCCCCGGCCATCAGCTGAGCGCGCATGAAACGGCCGGAGACGTCGGCGGCCCAGGAGGCCAGGGCGTCCCAGGTCTCGGGGTCGGCGTGCATCATGGTGCGCGGGCCCAGGTGATCCCGGGAGGGCCGCCCCTCCACCATGTAGGCGGCCAGCGTGAACGGTGCTCCGGCGAAGCCGATCAGCGGAGTGGAGCCCAGCTGCTCCACGGTCCGGGCCACCGCCTCGGTGATGGGCGCGAAGGCGTCGTCGTCAAGCTGCGGGAGGGCCTCCACATCGGCGCGGGTGCGCACCGGGTGGGCCAGCACCGGGCCCACGTTGGGCACGATCTCCACGTCGATGCCGGCCAGGCGCAGCGGAATGACGATGTCGGAGAAGAAGATCGCCGCGTCGACGTCGTGGCGACGCACCGGCTGCAGTGTGATCTCTGCCGCCATCTCCGGGTCCAGGCAGGCGTCCAGCATGGAGGTGCCTTCCCGCAGGGCGCGGTACTCCGGCAGCGAGCGGCCGGCCTGACGCATGAACCACACGGGGCGGCGGCCAGGCCGCGCGGGGTCTCCGGCGGCGTCGCGTCCGCCGCGATACTCCACCAGCAGCGGGGATTCCGCGGTGACGCCGCTGGTCAGCGGGTGGTCGGCGGGCAGGACGTCGCCGGCCTGAGCCTGCGCCTGAGCGCGGCGGACCGCGGAGGTCCGCACGGGCGCGGTCATCGGCGAGGAGGCGGCCATGCCGGAGAATGTTTCAGAAGCCATGCCCCCAATTCTGCCTCTTTCTACGACGGGTTGTAGAATTGAGCCTGTCGTGACTCTGTTCTCCCTCGTGGCTACCCACGCCGACCTCGATCTCGAGACCGTCGGCATCCTCAGCTCAGGAGCGGCCGATGTGGCCGGTTCTGTCGATGTGCCTGCCGTGACGCTGGCGACCTGCAACCGTCTGGAGATCTACGCCGAGGCCTCCTCGGACGATCCGGCCGCTCTGGAAGCCAGTCGTGAGGAGCTCATCGACGCCGTCGCCGAGACCTCCGGCGTGGACCGTGACACCATCGCCTCCACCTTCCGCACGCTGGTGGAGGACGACGCCGTCAGCCACCTCTTCCAGGTCGGCGCCGGGCTGGACTCGGCCGTCATCGGCGAACGCGAGATCGCCGGCCAGGTCCGCAAGTCTCTGGCCGACGCGCAGAACGCCGGGACCGTCTCCGGGAACCTCACCCGCCTGTTCGAGACGGCCACCCGGACGGCCAAGGACGTGGGAGCGCGCACCGCGCTGGGCTCCCGCGGCCGGTCCATCGTCTCGGTGTCCCTGGACATCGCCGGGGACATGCGCGGCGATGGTGCCGCGTTCTACCGCGACGCCTCCGTGGTGCTGATCGGCACCGGCGCCTACGCCGGGACCTCCCTGGCCCAGCTGCAGGAGCGCGGCGTGCGCGACATCGCCGTGTTCTCCGGATCCGGCCGCGCCGAGCAGTTCGTGGCCGAGCGCGGCGCCGCAGCCCGGGCGCTGAAGATGGAGGAGCTCTCCGAGGCCTTCTCCGCGGCGGATGTGATCATCGGCTGCTCCGGCGGGAACCGGCAGATCACCGCCCAGGAGATCCGGACGCTGGCCGGCATCGGACCCGAGGGCCGGGAGAAGGACCTCACCGTCATCGACCTGGCCCTGTCCCATGACTTCACCCCTGAGGTCGCCGACCTGCCCGGCGTCGAGCTCATCACTCTGGAGTCGGTGAAGATGGCCGCCCCGGCGGAGACCGAGGACTCGCTGGAGCAGGCTCGCGAGGTGGTGTACGCCGCCGTCCAGGAGTACCTGACCGAGCGGCAGCAACGCAGCGCAGACGACGCCATCGTGGCCCTGCGCCGCCACACCCAGTCCGTCCTGGACGCGGAGATGGAGAAGGTCCGGAAGCAGCATGGCTGCACCGCCGCGGCCGAGGAGGTCGAGTTCGCGGTGCGGCGGATCGTGCGCAAGCTGCTCCACACCCCCACAGTCCGTGCCCGGGAGCTGGCGGCCGAGGGCCGGACCGAGGACTACGTGCAGGCCCTGCAGGACATCTTCGGGCTGGAGGTCGAGCCGCGGGAGCGGCCCGAGCGGGAGCAGCCCGCCAAGCGCCGTCGCGCCGAGGAGTTCACCCCGGCGGAGCTGGCCCAGATGGCCGCCCACCTGCAGAAGGTCCCCGACGGCGGCTTCTGCCCCCATCACCGCCCCGGCGAGTTCGCCGTGGAGCGCCTGGAGGTCGCGCAGCGGCTGACCCAGGCCCAGGCGTCCTGACCACGGCTCCCTGGAGCCCGCCCCTCTCGCCTTCTCGCCTTCCCGCCCGCTCGCCCTCCTGTCCGCTCGCCCTCTCCCTCTCGTGAGTTGGTCTGGAGTTGTGGGTACTCGACTCGATCGAGTCGAGTACCCACAACTCCAGACCAACTCAGCGGGGCGTGGGGCGGGGGGGGGGGTGGGAGGGAGGGGGGCGTCGTCGTTGAGGATCAGGAGCCCATAGTGGCTTCCCATGCGGCGTGCAGCTTGGCGTAGTACCCGCCAGCGGCGATGAGCTCCTCGGGGGAGCCGTCCTCCACCACACGCCCCTCGTCCACCACCAGGACCCGGTCGGCGATCGCCACGGTGGAGAGCCGGTGCGCGATGATCAGCGCCGTCCGGTTCCCCAGCAGCCGCTGCAGCCCCTGCTGCACCAGCTGCTCGCTGGGCAGGTCCAGGGAGGAGGTCGCTTCATCCAGGATCAGCACCGCGGGATCCGCCAGGAAAGCGCGGGCGAAGGAGATCAGCTGCCGCTGTCCGGCCGAGAGCCGACCCCCGCGCTTGTTGACGTCGGTGTCGTAGCTCTCGGGCAGGTCCATGATGAACTCATGGGCGCCCACGGCCTGGGCAGCGGCGATCACGTCCTCCTGCGGGGCGTCGGGGCGGCCCAGCGCGATGTTCTCGGTGATCGTGCCGGAGAACAGGAACGCCTCCTGGGTCACCATCGCCACGTGACGGTGGTGGTCCTCCAGGGAGAGCTTCCGCAGGTCGACGCCGTCGAGGGTCAGACTGCCGGAGGTGACGTCGTAGAACCGGGCCAGCAGCTTCACCAGCGTGGACTTGCCCGCTCCGGTGCGGCCGACGACGGCCACGGTCTGCCCGGCGGGGATGTGCAGGTCCATCCGATGCAGCACCACGGGACCCTCAGACGTATAGCGGAACTCCGCCTGGGAGAACTCCACCTCGCCGCGGCAGGCGTCCAGACGCTCCGGCTGCGGGTCCTCGGTGACGGTCGGCTTCTCCTCCAACAGGCCGGAGACCTTCTCGAGCGCCGCCGTGGCCGACTGCAGGGCGTTGTAGAACATGGCGATCATGTCCAGCGGCTGGAAGACGCGTTTGGTGGCCAGCAGTAGCGCCACCAGCACACCCACCTCCAGGTCTCCCTGCAGCACCCGGAAGCCGCCCCAGATCAGCACGGCGGCCACGGTGAGGTTGCCCAGGGCCAGCAGGGCGGGCTGCAGGATCCCGAACAGACCCAGGGAGCGGACCATGTCATCCCGGTAGCTGTGCGCCAGGCGCTGGTACTGCCGGGACCGCGAGGACTCACGACGGAACGCCTGCACCGCGCGGATGCCGGTCATAGTCTCCACGAAGTGGACGATCATGCGGGCCGAGGAGATGCGGGTCTGCCGGTAGGCGACCTCGGAGCGCCGCTGGTACCAGCGGCCCAGCAGGGCGATCGGCACGGCGACGGCGACCAGCAGGAGCCCGGAGCGCCAGTCCAGGATCACGATGGAGATGGCGGTGAAGGACATGAACATGATGCCGGAGACCAGCGAGCTGATGCCCTGGTCGAGCAGCTCGCGCAGCGACTCCAGGTCCGAGGTCTGCCGGGAGATGACCTTCCCGGAGGTGTAGTCCTCGTGGAAGTCGAGGCTGAGCTGCTGGGTCTTGCGGAAGACCTCGCCGCGCAGGGTGAACAGCATCTGCTGGGAGACCTCGGCGGTCATCCGGGTGTAGGCCCAGGTCAGCACCCCGGCCGACACTGCGGCGGCCACATAGGTGACCCCGGGCAGGATCATGCCGGAGCTCTGGCCCTCCATCATCCGGGGCAGTCCCCAGTCGATGGCCCAGGCGATGATCAGCGGAGTGGCGGCCTGGGCGGCCTGGGCGACCATGACGAACAGCGCGGTGATCAGCAGCTTCAGCCGCACGCCCTTCGAGAGGTGCACCAGCAGCTTCCAGGAGCGGCGGCGGATGAACTTCCGCTCCTCAGCGTCCATGTCCACCTGTTCCTCGCCCGCGGTGCCGCGCAGATGGTCGAAGCGCGGGTCCTCCGGTGAGAAGCTGCCGTGGCGGATGGCCTCGGGCACGGTGGTGCGGGTGGTGGCGGCGACGGGATCGACGTCGAACTCCGGCACATCGTTCTCGGAGCGTCGGCCCGAGGAGCCCCGATCCGCGGAGCCGCGGTGGCCGTTCTGGGTGGTCTCAGCCATGGGTGCTGACCTCCTGGATGGAGCCGGTGTCGGTGCGCTCATCGGCGGGGATGGAGTCCATGATCTCCTCGGCTTCGGGGGTCGTGCTCATCACATCCCGGTACAGCGCTGACCGGGCCAACAGCTCCTCATGGGTGCCGACGTCGGCGATGCGGCCTTCGTGCAGCAGGGCCACCCGGTCCGCCAGGGCCACGGTGGAGGGGCGATGAGCGACGATGAGCGTGGTGGTGCCGTCGAGCACCTCGCGCAGCCGCTCGGTGACCCGTTCCTCGGTGCGCACGTCGAGCGCGGAGAGCGGGTCGTCGAGCAGCAGCACCGACGGCGCGGCGGCGATGGCGCGGGCCAGGGCGAGTCGCTGCCTCTGACCTCCGGAGAGGCTGAGGCCTTCCTCCCCGATGGCGGTGTCCACGCCGTGGGGCAGGTCCTCGACGAACTCGGCGTCGGCCGTGCGCAGCGCGCGCTCGAGCACCGCGTCCAACTCCTCCGGCCCGGGCGCGCCGTCTCGGTGGGGGTGCTGCGGGTCGTCCTCGTCACGGTCGTGTCCGGTGCCCAGCAGCACGTTGGCCCGCACCGAGGAGGAGAACAGCGTGGGGTCCTCGAAGGCGACGGCGATGCGGGAGCGAAGGTCGGCCAGGTCGAGGTCCCGGACGTCGGCGCCGTCGACACGGACGGTCCCTGAGGTGACGTCGTAGAGCCGCGGGATGAGGTTCAGCAGGGTGGAGGTGCCGCCCCCGGTGTGCGAGACCAGGGCCATGGTCTCGCCGCGTTCGATGCGCAGGCTGACGCCGTCGAGCTGGTCCCGTTCCTCCGGCTTGGCGTCCGGGTAGCGGAAGTGGACGTCGTCGAGCTCCAGGGTTCCGTGCTCGGGGACCCGCACCGGCTCCTCCGGCGAGGTGATGGTGTTCTCGGTGTCCATGACGTCGGCGTGGCGGTCGATGGCGGTCTTGGCCGTGAACGTCATGCCCAGCAGCATGCCGACGCCTTCGATGGGGCCCTTGAGCACGGCCGCGGTGGCGAAGAACGCGGCCAACGCGCCGACGGTGACGCCGGTGGTCTCCTCGTGGGCCACCTGCCAGAGACCGATGAACAGGCAGATCCCCAGCACGGTCTCGGGCAGGGTGATCATCACCAGCAGGAAGCGCGCCAGGGTGCGGGCCTTGGCGACCTCGGTGGTGCGCAGCCGGTCGGCCTGCGTCACGAACCCCTTGAGGGCGTGGTCGCCGCGCCCGAAGGCCTTGAGCACCCGGATGCCGTGCACGGACTCCTCCACGGCGGTGGCGACGTCGCCGGCTTGGTCCTGGGCGCGGCGGGAGTAGAGGACGAACTTGTTCCGGAACTTGGGCCCGTAGACGATGATCGGGATCGCGGCGGCCAGAAAGACCACGGCCAGCAGAGGGGAGAGCCGCATCATCAGGGTGAAGCCGACGATCACGCTGATCACCGAGGAGATGAACATGATCGAGCCGAAGGCGAACCAGCGGCGCAGCAGGTTGAGGTCGGCGATGGCGCGCGACTGCAGCTGACCGGCGCCCCATGCGGAGTGGAAGGATGCCGGCAGGTCCTGGAGCTTCTCGAACAGGCGGGTGCGCATGGCGGTCTCCGCATCCGAGGCCGGCGGGAGCACGAAGTACCGACGCAGGAAGAACAGGAAGGCCTCCAGCAGGCCCAGAGCGAGGATGATGCCGGCGGCGGTCCAGACGGCCGAGGCCTCGGCGCCTTCGGCGAGCACGGAGTTGACCAGCACCTGGAGGACCTGCGGGATGGTCAGCGCCACGATGCCTGCCCCGACGGCGGAGATCAGGCCCAGGGTCCAGCGCAGGCGGATGCCCTGCAGGTAGGGGTTGAGGCGCCCCAGCGCCTGCCACAGCGAGCGGCGGCGGGTGGAGTTCTCTGATTCCAGGTGTCTTGCGTCTCGTTGCATCAGACAACTAATCCTAGTCTAAAGGAGTGGGCGGGGGAACTCCCTGGGGCGGAGAGCTCCTGGTCTGCCGGGCATGCCGGCGGGGCGGTCCCGACGGCGAGGTGCCGCGCTGAGGCTGGGCGGAGCCGTCGCTGGAACGGCACCGCCGCTGGAACGGCACGGGAGCGTTGGTGCCAGTGCGCACCAGAACCCCTCCGGTGGCACCGGTGCAGTCACGCCGCTCCCCGGCTGCGGGGGCCCACGGGCCGGGGCGTCACGCGGCCGGCTGCGCGACGGGACCGATGGCCCTGGATGACGTGGTCACGCGCCGTGGGGACGTACCTGGTCATGGGTCCGTTCCCGGCCCAGCGGCACGTCGTACCTCGCCCCGTCGTACCTCACCTCGTCGTGCCTCGCCTTGTCGTGGCTCGCGTCGAGGTGCGGCGCTTCGAGATGCCGCACTCCGAGGGGCTCGACGCCGCGGTGCCTCATTCCGCAGTGCCCAGGCCCGTCGGCTCCACTTCGTGCAGCGCCGGCGGGGGTCCGTCCATTCCCCGCCCCGCTGTGCATCGGTGATTCTGGGAGGAGCATCGGTGGTTCCAGGCGGAGCGCTGCACCGTCCGGCCTGGAGGGCACCCCATCCCCGTCAGAACAATCGCGCGTCAGGTCTCCCGTGTGACACATGCTACCCCTCCGTGCTGACAGATTCCTCCGGCGGGCTCCGGCGCACGGGGTGCATGATTCCCGGAATATCATCGACAGGCCTGGTCAGCCGCGGTGTTGAGGCCCTGGACGGTGGTTTCCTGCAAGAACTACTGTGGACGGCATGACGCGAGGACATCAGTCCAGCGAGGGGACCCATGACAGAGCAGATCGGCGCCGGTGGAGGTTACCCGGGGAGCCAGAAGTCGCGGATGGATCCGACGGCGCGCCGATGCGTGGGGTGGGCCGTGGCCTGCCTCGTGATCGGTTCCCTGGTGGTGGCCATCTTCCCGCCTGTGCTCATGTGGCTGGCGACGTCGGCCGGGCAGCCCGGCCAGGTCCTGCTCACCGTCGTCGAGCCGGTGGTGTCGATTCTGCGCTGGTCGCTGTTCCCTCTCGGCGCCGCGCTCATCGGGGCCGCCGTCGTGATCCAGTGGCTGGCCACCCGGCTTCGGTTGGAGGTCCGTCAGCGCCGCTGAGGCCCGAGCCGCACGTCACCGGTGGGGGAACAGATCCAGCACAGTCGCCTCCGGCGGGCAGTTGAACCGGATCGGCGCCGTGGCCGAGGTGCCGATGCCGGCGGAGACATGCAGCGGCACCTTTCGCCCGCCGGTGGAGGTGACCGTGGACAGGCCGCTGGCCTGCGTGGTCGGCAGATCGCAGTTGGTGGTCAGCGCACGTCCGCCCGGCAGGCAGACCTGGCCGCCATGGGTATGGCCGGACAGGATCAGGTCCGCGCCCGCGTCGGCGAATCGGCTCAGTATGCGCGAGACCGGAGCGTGGGCCACACCGAGGCGCAGAGCCTTCGACGACGCCACGCCTCGCGGCCAGCCGGAGAACCGGTCGCGTCCGATGTGCGGATCGTCCACCCCGCTGAACAGCACTGGAGTCGCGCCCACCGTCATCGCGTGATGTCGGTTGCTCAGGCTCACCCAGCCCGAGGCCCCGAAGGCGGCGAACAGCCGCCTCCAGGGCAGCTCCAGCCGGTCCGGCTCGTGTTCCGAGGGCGCTCGCAGGTAGCTCAGCGGGTTCTTCAGCCGCGGACCGTAGTAGTCGTTCGACCCCGGCACGTAGACCCCGGGGAATCGGCGCAGCGGGGCCAGGGCCTCCAGAACCTCGTCCACGGCGTCCGGGTGGGAGAGGTTGTCCCCGGTGTTGACCACCAGGTCAGGCTGCAGCTCGGCCAGGGCCCGCAGCCACGCGAACTTCTTCTCCTGCCCCGGCACATAGTGGATGTCGGAGATGTGCAGGATCCGCAGCGGGACCTGCCCCGTGGGGAGGATCTCCAGCTGCTCGAAACGCGTGGTGAATCGGGTCAGGCCTACACGATGCGCATAGGTCATCAGGCCGGCCCCGACGACGGCGCCCACGCCCGCCGCAGCCAGGCCCCACCGGGTGGCGGTGCGCAGGCTGGACGGAACGGCCGACGAGTGGCGGGAGGGCAGCCGCGAGGGCAGGGACGGATCAGGCGTCGACGGGCTCATCGTGAGGAGGAGCTTCAGTCGTCGTCCGAGTCGGAGTCATCTCCGTCGTCGTCGCTGTCGCTGCCGTCACTGTCACTGCCGTCAGCGTCGTCGATGTCCGGGACGTCGTCGCTGTCGGAGCTTCCGCCGCCACGCTCGGTGCCGTCGTTCTCCCAGGAGTAGCGGTCGGAGGACTCCGGGTCGTCCCAGGGGGAGTCCTCGGGCTCCGGGAACTCGTCGGTGGAGTAGTTCGGGGCCACCTGGTTCATGTAGTCCAGCCACATGGGCCCGGCGATGATGGAGCCCCACACGTCGTCGAAGAAGACGCCGCCGATGGTCTCACCGTTCAGGGAGTAGTCCTCGCCCACTCCGTTCGGGTTGCCCACCCAGCTGGCCGTGGACAGGCCGCGGGAGAAGCCGATGAACCAGGTGGAGGACTCGAAGTTGTTGGTGCCGGTCTTCCCCGCCATCGGGAACTGCGGGTCGCCGTCGGCGGTGCGATCTTCGGCGATGCGGATGAGCGTCTCGTTCAACTGGGCGACGACCTCCTCATCGATGACCTGCTCGCAGTCAGCCTCCGGGGTCTCGTACGTGTTGCCGTTGGTGTCCGTCACCTCGGCGATGGCCCGGGGACGGCAGTATTCGCCGTCGTTGGCCAAGGTGGCGAAGGCGCTCGCCTGGGTCAGCGGAGAGACCTCCTGGGCGCCGAGCACGAACGACGGGTGGCTCGGGTCCAATCCGCTGCCATCCCGTGCCGAGTGGTATCCGACGCGGTTCATCAGCCCTGTGATGTCGCACAGGTCGAGCTCGTGGGCGGTGGCCACCGTGGCCGTGTTAATCGACCAGTAGAGGCCGTAGTCCACGGTCATCTCACGCTTCATGTCGCGGATGGCGTTGTTGATGGGCCAGCGGTCTGTGTTCCGGGCGATGCCGTTGTCCAGGCAGCTCGCCTCCCACGACTCCAGGGCCGGATACTCGTCGACGCTCGCGTCGATCTTGTCCCCCATGGAGTTGCCGTCCTCCAACCAGGCAGCGGCGACGAACGGCTTCAGGGTGGAGCCTCCCTGGAAGCCACCGCTGCTGCCGTAGTCGAAGTCAGTGTTGTAGTTGACGTTCGTCCCGCCGGTCTGTTCGGTGTCGTACGGCGTGTTCTGGGCCATCGCCTTGACCTCACCGGTGCCCGGCTCGACGGAGACCAGCGCAGCGGCGGCTTCGGAGGGGTCGCCCGCCGGCACAGCGTTCTGCGTCTCCTCTTCAGCAGCCTCCTGGGCATCGGGGTCCAGTGTGGTGGTGATGCGCAGGCCGCCGCGCTCCAGCAGCTGCTCACGGGAGGCGCGGTCCGGGCCGTAGGCGTCGCTGCTCAGGAACAGCTCGACCACGTAGTCGCAGAAATGGTTGGCCATGGAGGCGTTGAAGCAGCCGGCGCTCTCCGGGTTGGGGTCCAGCGACTCCTCGAGATCCACCTCGACGGCGTCCTCGTACTCCTCCTGCGTGATGTAGTCATTGCGCAGCATGGCGGAGAGCACGGTGTTGCGACGGTTCTCCGCGGCGTCGGGGTTGACCAGCGGGTTGTAGCCGTTCGGCGACTGCACGATGCCGGCCAACGTGGCGGCCTGGGCGACGTCCAGATCCGCCGCGGAGACGCCCCAGTACGCCTGGGCGGCCGCCTCCACGCCGTAGTTCCGCCCACCCAGGAGCACGATGTTCAGGTACCCCTCGAGGATCTCGTCCTTGGTCATCTCCTGCTCGATGGAGACCGACAGCTTCATCTCGCGGAGCTTGTCCGCGTAGGTCTTGGAGCCGGAGATCGTCAGACGGTCCTCGCCGCGGAGGAAGTCCGCATTGATCAGCACGTTGTTCACGTACTGCTGGGTGATGGTGGAGGCGCCCTGCTGGGAGTCCGAGGTGACGTTGTGCACCATCGCACGGCCCAGTCCGCGGGCATCCACACCGCCGTGCTCGTAGAACCGCTCGTCCTCGATGGCGACGATCGCGTCCTGCATCTCCTGAGAGATGTCCTCGATGCCCACCGGCTTCCGGTTCTCCGCGTAGAACTGGGCGATCTCCGTCCCGTCCTCGGCGAGGATGTGGGAGGGCACCGACAGCGGCTCCTCGCGCAGCTCGGCCGGCAGCTGCTCGAGCATCTCAGAGCCGGCCGCGGCAGCGGCACCGCCGGAGGCGGCGAGGGGGAAGATGAGACCCGCGGCCAGCACGCCGCACAGCGCACTCACGCCCAGGAAGGACATGATCTTGCCGAGCGTCGTGGCAGTGTCGAAGAGGGGAGATTTACGGGGCGCCATAGGCTCCATGGTAGCGGGCACGGTCAAACCCGTCCCTGGGAGGTTCCTGGAGGTTAGGCTGGGCGCATGACTTCTGTGACCCAGTGGGAATACGCCACGATTCCGCTCATCATCCACAACACGAAGGCCATCCTGGACCAGTGGGGCGAGGACGGCTGGGAGCTCGTCACCGTGCTCCCCGGTCCGGACGGCAACGCCCCGGTGGCCTACCTGAAGCGGCCGAAGAACGTCTGACCCGCGCATCTGACCGCACGTCTGATCGGAGCCCCATGACTGAGACCAGCCAGACCAGCACCGTGGAGGCCCGCCTGGCGGACCTCGGCCTCACCGTGCCCGAGGTCGTCCCGCCCGTGGCCGCCTACCAGCCGGCCGTCGTCGCCGACGGCGTCGTCTACACCGCCGGCCAGCTCCCGCTGGTGGACGGGACGCTGCCGCTGACCGGCAAGGTGGGCGCCGAGGTCACCGAGGAGCAGGCCTACGACCTCGCCCGGCAGTGCGCACTGAACTGCCTGGCCGCGCTGAGGCACGCGGTGGGAGACCTCGACCGCATCACCCGCATCGCCAAGGTGGGCGGATTCGTGGCCTCCGCACCCAGCTTCACCGGTCAGCCGAAGGTGCTCAACGGCGCCTCCGAGCTGTTCGGGCAGGCCTTCGGAGACCTGGGGCAGCACGCCCGCAGCGCCGTCGGTGTGGCCGTCCTGCCGCTGGACACCCCCGTGGAGGTCGACGTCATCGCGCACTTCCGCTGAGTGAGCGAGTCCACACGGAGAGATCGTCTCTTTCTGAGAGATCGCCCCTGAATCCAGCGACGATCTCCCAGGAAGACACGATCCTCGGGTGGCTGTCGACATCGCGCACGTCCACAGACACGATGCAGCAGACACGACGAAGGGGACCGGATGATTCCGGTCCCCTTCGTCGTGCTCGCCCCTGGGGCAGGTGATGCGTGTGCTGCGGTCAGCGGGAGCGCTGGCGGATCCGCTGGATGTCCAGGATCACGACGGCGCGGGCCTCCAGGCGCAGCCAGCCGCGCTGGACGAACTCGGCGAGCGCCTTGTTCACGGTCTCGCGCGAGGCGCCGACCAGCTGGGCCAGCTCCTCCTGGGTGAGCTCGTGGGCCACCAGCACACCATCCGGGGCGGGACGGCCGAAGCGGTCCGCCAGGTCCAGCAGAGCCTTGGCCACACGGCCGGGGACGTCGGAGAACACCAGGTCGGCCAGGGACTCGTTGGTGCGGGTCAGGCGCTTGGCCAGAGCCTGCAGCAGCTGCACCGAGACCTCAGGGGTGGAGGTGATGACCTCGCGCAGGCTCTCGTGCTTCAGGCCCGCCAGGCGGGTCTCGGAGACCGCAGTGGCGGTGGCAGTGCGCGGCGCCGGGTTGAACAGCGCCATCTCGCCGAAGATCTCACCGGGGCCGAGCACGGCCAGCAGGTTCTCGCGGCCGTCCGGAGTGGTGCGGCCGAGCTTGATCTTGCCCGAGACGATGAAGTAGAGCTGATCGCCCTGGTCACCCTCGTGGAAGATGGAGCTCCCGCGGGAGAGATCGACCTCGGAGAGCTCCGCGGTCAGTGCGGCGAAGACGTCGTCGTCGACAGTCGCGAACAGAGGCGCGCGACGCAGTACTTCAAGATCCATGGTCTTCCATTCTTCCTCTCCGAGATGCATGCTGTCTCGCTGGTAAGAAAGTATCAGGTCAGCGGCGAAGTGGGAAACGTCCAGGATAGCCGTGGCGTGCCCCTGGAGCCGTATCCGGGGCGTGTCAGGCGGGTGTGTCATCCTGGTGCCTGCTGTTCAGACCCCTCCCGAGAGGAGCCCTGAGATGGGTGTCACCCTGCTCGACGTGATCCTGGTGCTCGTCCTGCTCGGGTTCCTGATCGCCGGGCTGCGCAAGGGCATCTGGATCACCGTGGGGGGCCTCGCCGGCTTCCTCGTGGGTGCCGTCGCGGCGTTCTTCTCCATCCCGCTGGTGGCCGGATGGGTGCCGGATCCGCTGTGGCGCATCGTCGCCGTCATCGCGACCGCCATCGTCCTGGTCGTCGCCGGGCACGCACTGGGGACCACCGCCGGCGCGGAGGTGCAGCGGATGTTCCGCTCGCCCACCGTCCGGACCTTGGGCTCGCTCGTCGGAGGTGCGCTCAACGTCGTCGTCGCGGTCTTCGTCATCGCCGCGCTGTCGCTCTCTGTGGGCGCGATGGGTTTCCCCCAGGTCAACCAGCACATGCGCCAGTCCAGCGTGCTGCAGGGCATCACCTCGGTGATGCCGGAGCGGGCGGAGGCGTGGATCGCGCAGATCCGCGCGCGCGTCATGGAGTCTGACATCCCGGAGCTCGCCCAGACGCTCGTGCCGGAGAGCGACGAGGCCCCGGACAGCGAGGACCTCAGCGCCGCGGCCGACCAGGCTTCCCAGTCGGTGGCCAGGATCACCGGCGTGGCGGATCAGTGCGGGCTGAGCCAGTCCGGCTCGGGCTTCGTGGTCTCGCCCACGCGTGTGGTCACCAACGCGCATGTGGTCGCCGGGGTCAACGAGCCTACCGTGGAGCTGCGGGACGGGCAGGTGGCCTCCGCCCGGGTGGTGCACTTCGACGCCGCGGAGGACCTCGCGCTGCTGGCCGTGGACGGCCTGGACGCGGCCCCGCTGGAGATCGGCGACCCGCTGGACCCCGGGGACACCGGATTCGTCATGGGCTATCCCGCCGGCGGGCCGTTCCATGCGGGCACCGCTGTGGTCCAGGCCCGGGACGTCTCCCAGGTCAACAACATCTACGGCAGCTCGCCGTCCTCCCTGGAGATCTATCAGCTCAACGCCGACGTCCGGCAGGGCAACTCGGGCGGGCCGCTCATCGACGCCGACGGCGACGTCGCCGGTGTGGTCTTCGCCCGCGCCATGGAGGGCAGCGCAGTCGGCTTCGCGCTCACCGCCGAGGAGGCCGGGGACGTGCTGACCAGCCCGGACTCCTACACGGAGGCGGTCTCCACCGGGCAGTGCGTGGAGCGCTGAGCCAGTTTCCTCCGCCTCTGCGGGGCGGCGGCCAGGATGGCTCCGGCATCGGCTCCCGGGATGACGACCGGGGCGAACAGCGGGGCGATCAGCTGCGCAGCGTGTCCGCCAGCAGCTCGATCGCGAAGCGGTAGCCGGCCACCCCGGCGCCGGCGATGACCGCCTGGGCCAGCGGGGAGACGAAAGAGTGCCGGCGGAACTCCTCGCGGGAGTGCACGTTCGACAGGTGCACCTCCACCACCGGCAGGGCCACGGCCCGCAGCGCGTCGGCGATCGCCACGGAGGTATGGGTGTAGGCCGCCGGGTTGATCACGATGCCCGCCGCCGTGCCCCGTGCGGCCTGGATCGCATCCACGAGCTCCCCCTCGTGGTTGGACTGGACCACGTCGACGGCGAAGCCCTGTCGTGCGGCGGTGCTGCGGCACAGCTCATGGACGTCCTCCAGGGTCTCGGAGCCGTAGATCCCCGGCTCCCGAGTGCCCAGCAGGTTCAGGTTCGGCCCGTTGACGATCAGCAGCCGGCCGGTGCCGGAGGCGCCGTGCTCGGACGGGGTGCTGGTCTCTGCACTCATCGGTGCTCCTCTGCGGTGGTGCGCGGGTGGTCTGGCTCCGCCGACGTCGTCGTCGGTCCGCCGGTCATCAGCCTAGCCGCACCGGCGGCTCGGACGGCGAGTCCTCGGGCGACTCATGCTGTGCCGATCCAGCATGACCTCTCCCGCAGGTCAGCGCGCCGCGGTAACTTGTCGACCCATCCCAGCCTGTGACGCCAGTCACTGCTCTCGATGAGGAGACTCCACGATGACCTCGACCGCCCTCTCCCGACGCGCCCTGCCCGACGGCGCCCTCTCCCGACGCACAGTGCTCAGCACGCTCGGTCTCGCCGCTGGAGGGACCGCCGCCCTGGCGGCCGGGATGCTTCCGGCTCCCCAGGCCGCGGCGGCCCCGACCTCGAGCGCTCCAGGGCACCGCGGCCCGGTCGCGTTCGTGGTGGGCGACTCCACGGCCTCCGTCTATGAGCAGGAGATCCGACCGCGCGCCGGCTGGGGGCAGGCGCTCCCGCTGCTCATGGGTCGCGGCGTGACCACCTTCGACTACGCCTGGTCCGGAGCCTCCTCGAAGAGCTTCTTCGAAGCCGGCAAGCTCGACGTGGTCCTGGACCTCATGCAGCCCGGAGACCTGCTGCTGATCTCCTTCGGCCACAACGACTCCAAGATCGAGGACCCGGACCGTGGCACCGATCCGGACACCACGTTCAAGGAGTATCTGACCCGCTATGTGGAGGGGGCCCGGCAGCAGGGCGGAGCTCCAGTGCTGGTGACGCCCGTGGAGCGACGTCGCTTCCACGCGGACGGGACCGCCGGCGACTCCCATGGAGACTATCCGCGGGCCATGAAGGAACTGGCCGAGGAGCTCGAGGTCCCCCTGGTGGACCTGACGGCGAGCTCGCGAGCGCTGTGGGAGGGGCTCGGACCTGAAGGGACGAAGGGGCACTTCATGCACCTCGAGCCCGGTGTGCATCCCCAGCATCCTGAAGGGGCCGAGGACAATACGCACTTCCAGGCCGTCGGGGCGCTCGCCGTCGCGCGGCTCGTCGCCCAGGGTCTGGTGGACCAGCAGATCGTGTCCGGCAGCTGGTTCACCCGGCTGGAGCGGGAGATCGATGCGGAAGCGGAGATCCACTGGCCCGCTGAACGGACCATCGACGACGCCCTGATCCTTACGGTGGGCCCTGGAAAGGCTCACTCCACCGTCCAGGACGCCGTCGACGCCGCCCCTCGCGGGGCGGGCAGGCGCACCATCATCGCCATCGACCCCGGGGAGCACCGAGCGGTGGTCCATGTGCCCTCTGACGTGCCGCGGCTCACCTTCCTCGGGATGGGGGAGCGCCCGGAGGACACTGTGCTGGTCTACGACAAGGCCAACGGCACACCCCATCCCGACGGCGGCACCTACGGCACCACCGGCAGCTCCACGGTCCGGGTCCACGCGCCCTTCTTCGAGGCCGAGAACCTGACGTTCGCCAATGACTTCGACCCCGCCGCGCATCCGGAGATCTCCGGAACCCAGGCGGTCGCCCTGCTGATCTCCGGCGACTTCTCCGTGCTGAGGAACGTGCGCTGCCTCGGCCGGCAGGACACGCTGTATGTGAACTCTCCGGGCACCGGGGTCCCCGCCCGGCACTACGTCACGGAAAGCCACGTCACCGGGGACGTGGACTTCATCTTCGGCCGCGGCACCGCGGTGTTCGACGCCTGCCGCATCGAGTCCCTGGACCGGGGCGAAGCCAACAACGGCTATGTGACCGCCAGCAGCCTGGACGGCTCCCTGCGCCACGGCATCCTCTTCGACGACTGCGCGTTCACCTCGACGGCGCCTCGGCGCACCGTCCATCTGGGGCGGCCCTGGCATCCCGGCGGCGATCCGGAGGCGAACCCGCAGGTGCTGGTCCGTCGCTGCCACCTGGGAGCCCACATCATGTCCAGCCCGTGGACCGACATGAGCGGGTTCTCGTGGCGCGACGCCCGCTTCGTCGAGTTCGAGAATCGGGGTCCCGGCTCACAAGTCACCGAGGATCGACCTCAGCTGCCGGTCGAGTCTGCCCCTGAGCACACTGTGGCCGCGTATCTCGCCGCCGACGACGGCTGGGCTCCTCAGCTGGCCGGCACGCCGGCCGACGCCTCGGCGCTGCTCGACGCCCGGGAGAGGGTGGCCCGCGGCGGGTGATCGGGCAGGCTGAGCGGGACGGTCAGGCAGGCCCGTTGGGCAGGCCTGGTGAGCAGGCCGGGTGAGCAGACAGACGGCGCCCACCTGCTCCCTGCGGAGCAGACGGGCGCCGTCTGGCGGATCGGCAGGGTCGTCCGGGTCAGGCGTCCGCCCCGTGCTTGGCGCGCATGTCCTCAGCGATCTGCTGCATCACCGAGGGGTCTGCCAGGGTGGAGGCGTCACCGGCCTCGCGGCCCTCGGCGACGTCCTTGAGCAGTCGGCGCATGATCTTCCCGGAGCGGGTCTTCGGCAGCTCCGGGACCACCAGCACGTTGCGCGGCTTGGCGATCGGGCCGATCTCCTGGCCCACATGGGCGCGGAGCTCCTGCTCCTTCTGCGCGGGATCGCCGCCCTCGGCGTCTCCGCGCAGGATCACGAAGGCGACCACCGCCTCACCCGTGGTGGCGTCCTTCGCCCCGACGACGGCGGCCTCGGCCACAGCCTCGTGGGAGACCAGGGCGGACTCGATCTCCGTGGTGGAGAGCCGGTGTCCGGAGACGTTCATGACGTCGTCGACGCGGCCCATCAGCCAGATGTCGCCGTCGTCGTCGGTGCGGGCGCCGTCGCCGGCGAAGTACACGTCCCCGAATCGCGCCCAGTAGGTCTCCTGATACCGCTCTGGGTTCTTCCAGATGCCGCGCAGCATGGAGGGCCACGGCTCCTTGATGACCAGCAGACCCGCCTCGCCCGTGCCCAGCGGGGTGCCCATCTCGTCCACCACGCCGATCTCCACGCCGGGGACCGCGGTCTGGGCGGATCCGGGCTTGGTGGCGGTGACCCCCGGGAGCGGGGCGATCATGTGGGCCCCGGTCTCGGTCTGCCACCAGGTGTCCACGATGGGCGCGGGGTGCTCCTTGGGCGGGTTGCCCGGCCCGTTGTTCGCGCCGATGACCTCCCGGTACCACATCCAGGCCTCCGGGTTGATGGCCTCGCCGACGGTGCCGAGCACGCGCAGGCTGGAGAGGTCGTACTGGTCGGGGATCTCGCGGCCCCACTTCATGCAGGTCCGGATCAGCGTGGGGGCCGTGTAGAACTGCGTGACCCGGTACTTCTGGACGATCTCCCACAGCCGGCCCTTGTGCGGGGAGTCCGGGGTGCCTTCGTAGACCACCTGGGTGGCGCCGTTCACGAGCGGGCCGTAGACGATGTAGGAGTGCCCGGTGACCCAGCCGACGTCGGCGGTGCACCAGTAGACGTCCTGCTCCGGCTTCAGGTCGAAGCTGTCCCGGTGGGTGACCGCGCACTGGGTCAGGTAGCCGCCGGTGGTGTGCAGGATGCCCTTGGGCTTCCCGGTGGTCCCCGAGGTGTAGAGGATGAACAGCGGGTGCTCGGAGTCGTGCGGCACGTAGCTGTGCTCCGTGGACTGCTGCGGCACCAGGTCATGCCACCAGGTGTCGATGTCGTGGACCGGGACGTCCTCCCCGTTGCGCCGGACCACCACCACGTGCTCCACGCTGTGGCCCGGGGCGGAGAGCGCCTCGTCCACGGCGGGCTTCAGCGGGGAGGGCTTGCCGCGGCGGTAGGAGCCGTCCGCGGTGACCACCAGCTTGGCCTCGGCGTCGTCGATGCGCGAGCGCAGCGCATCCGAGGAGAAGCCGCCGAAGACCACCGAGTGGATGGCGCCGATGCGGGCGCAGGCCAGCATGGTCACGATGGTCTCGGGGATCATCGGCATGTAGATCGCCACACGGTCGCCCTTGGCCAGGCCGAGCGACTCGAAGGCGTTGGCGGCGCGGGCGACGTCGTCCTTCAGCTCCGCGTAGGTGATGCTGCGGGAGTCGCCGGGCTCGCCCTCGAAGTGGATGGCCACCCGGTCCCCGCGGCCGGCCTCCACGTGGCGGTCCACGGCGTTGTAGGCGGCGTTGACCTCACCGCCGACGAACCACTTCGCGAAGGGAGCCTCGGACCAGTCGAGGGTCTCGGTGAAGTCGGTGTCCCAGCTCAGCACGGAGCGGGCCTGGTCCGCCCAGTAGCCGAGGCGGTCCGCGGCGGCCTTGTCATAGCGGTCCGCCGTCGCGACGGCGTGCGCGGCGAACTCCTCGCTGGGCGGGAACGCCCGAGTCTCCTTGAGCATGCTGTCCAGCTGGTTGTCTGCCGGGGGAGTGGGGGTCATGCGCTGTCCTCCTTGGGTGCTCCAGGTGCGCCGCAGTGCACCCGTCCCCGCCCGGTGACCCCCGGGTCGGTCGGTGCGCGCGACGCCGTCCGACACCTTGCTGTGTCGCCGATCACAATACCGCGCGGGGCGTGCCCAAAGCGAGGTGCGCACCACGTCGTGACGCACGCCATAGCTCGCTGACCTGGGATTTTCCGTGAGCGGTCATGACGAACGGTAGGTATTCTGCGACGAACGGTTCTCCCGGTGGGGGTCCGGCGGCGGCGACGTCGCCCGTAGAATGACCACGATGATGCGCGAGGAGACCCCGCTGGCGACCACTCGCCGGGTGCGGAAGATCAACAGGGTGCTGGCTGAGACCTACCCCTATGCCGTGGCCGAGCTCGACTTCGAGAACCCCTTCGAGCTGCTGGTGGCCACCGTGCTCTCCGCCCAGACCACGGATGTGCGCGTCAACCAGGTGACGCCCTCGCTGTTCGCCCGCTTCCCCGACGCCCATGCCATGGCGGTGGCCGACGAGCGCGAGCTCTCCGAACTGATCCGGCCCACCGGGTTCTACAAGTCCAAGACCCGAGCCCTGCTCGGCCTCTCCCAAGCACTGGTCGACGAGCACGACGGCGAGGTCCCCGGCCGCCTCGAGGATCTGGTGAAGCTGCCGGGGGTGGGGCGCAAGACCGCCTTCGTGGTGCTGGGCAACGCCTTCGGCGAGCCCGGGTTGACGGTGGACACCCACTTCGGGCGGCTCGCCCGTCGGCTCGGCATGACCGAGCAGGAGGACCCGGTGAAGGTGGAGCGCGACGTCGCCGCCCTCTTCGACCCCAAGGACTGGACGATGCTGTCCCACCGGCTGATCTTCCACGGACGCCGGGTCTGCCATTCCCGCCGACCGGCCTGCGGCGCCTGCCCGATCGCCCGCTGGTGCCCCTCCTACGGCGTCGGCGAGGTGGAGCCCCAGGCGGCGCGCGAGCTGCTCAAGTACGAGCTCGCTCCGGGTCGGGAGGAGCTGCTGGAGAAGATGCGGGCCGGGTGGAGCCGCCGCAGGCTGCGCGAGGAAGGTTACTCGCTCAGTGCCTGAGCCGCAGAGGGGAGACGTCCGCCGAGATGGGCGCCGAGACCAGCAGGGGATGGCCGCCCGGTATCGGGTGGCCGAGGACCTGACGCGCCTGGTCGCCGAGGCGGCGGACTACAGCGCGAACCATCCGGAGGCCGCTGAGCTGGGCGGCTGGTGGTGGACCCCGGAGCCGGCTCTCGAACCGCCTGCCGAGCCCGCCATGCGCGTCGGCGAAGGCCGAGAGGCTGCGGTGCTCGCCCTGTTCTGCCTCGAACCGCACTCCGGCGACGGCGTCCCGGACGTGCCGGGCGTCGTCGAGGCTCCCTACCTCCTGGTGACGGAACGCTCCCGGGGACTCGCGAAGCACCCGGAACAGGTGGCATTTCCCGGTGGCGCGCTCGAGGCCTTCGACCATGGCCCAGGGGCTGCTGCGCTGCGCGAGGCCCACGAGGAGATCGGACTGGACCCTGCGCGGGTCGGGGTGATCGGGCTGCTTCCTCCGGCGCCCGTACCGATCAGCGGCTTCATGGTCACCCCGGTGGTCGGGGTGACCGAGGATCCGGGTCTGCTGACTCCGCAGGCTGGGGAGGTGGAGGCTGTGATCCGGGTGCCGGTTCGCCGGCTCGTGGACCCTGCGAACCGGACCACCTCGGTGATCCGTCGCCACGGCACCACGCATCGGGCGCCGGCGTTCGTGGTGGACGGCACGCTGATCTGGGGTTTCACGGGGATCCTGCTGGACCGCATCCTCAGCAGGCTCGGCTGGGAGGAGCCCTGGGACCAGGAGGCCAGTGTGGACCCGCGGGAGTACCAGCCGCTGTTCTGATCGGCCTGCGCGGACCCTGGGGCGCTGATCCGCTGCGGGGAGCGTTCCTCCACAGGCTCCGTGACACGCCGACCTCTCCACAGGGCCGCCCCGGGCCCTGGGGGTCTGCCGTGCCTCCCGAGATGCTGGGGCCATGCCGCTGCTCAGGTCAGATCGTCCCCGACCCTCCGTTCCGCCGGTCGGCGCCGAGACGGAGGATCCCTCGCTGCTGCTGGTCACCGCCGAGCCGACCCTCCGCGACGACGTGGCCCTGCTGGCCGCGGTCGTCGGTGCTCGCCTGGAGACCTTCTCCACCTGGCAGGAGGCGCCCAACCGCCAGTGGGCGGCGGTGCTGTGCGGACCGGACGCCCCGCCGCCGGAGAGCAGACGCGACGAGGTTCTGCTCGTCATCGGCGAAGGAAGCTGTGCAGACCCTTGGGCCCTGGCCGCTGAGCATCCCCCTCTGCGGCCTGTGCCCCTGCCGGCCGGGGAGCAGTGGCTCGTCGACCATCTGGCCGCCCAGGTCATGGACCGACTGCCCGGGCGCGTGGTGACGGTGCTGGGTGCCCTGGGCGGCGTCGGAGCCTCCACGGTCGCCTATCTGACGGCCGCCGAGGCGGCTGCCCGCGGGATGGGAGTGCTGCTGGTGGACGCCGACGCCGGGGCCGGCAGCGGGCTGCGTGCCCTGCGGGAGCAGGCCCGACGCGCCGGAGTGCTCACCGGGGCGTCGAGCGCCCTGGACTGGGAGGAGCTCGATGCGCTCGACGGTCCCCTCTCGGCGGCCCAGCTCACCGCTGCGCTCGCCGAGGTGGACGGGATCTCGCTGCTCACCGGGGAGGCCTCCGAGGATGACGCCGGTCCCCGAGCCTTGGCGGCGGTGGTCACCGCCGCTCGGCGTGCCGTGGACCTGGTGGTGGTCGACGCCGCGCGACGCCCGGGCGTGCTGGAGGCCCTCGGGGGAGCGCCGGAGGCGGGACTGCTGGTGACCGAACCCTCCGCACGCGGCGCGGTGGCCGTCGCGGAGATGCCGCTGCGCGGCCATGACGTGGACTGGTCCCTGGTGATCAACGGCGCCGCCCGCGGAGGGATCACGGCCGCGGAGCTGACCCGTCGTCTGGGGATCCCGGTGGCCGCCGAGCTCGCCGAGCAGCGGTGGCTGCGGCGGGCAGAAGAGTTCGGGGAGACCTACGAGGTGCTGCGCAGCCGACGGGGCGCGTCCTTCGCGCAGGCGCTGTTGGAGGCTGTCGGTGTGGGGACCCAGGGGCCTGACGCCGTCGTCCGGAGGATGGGCGGAGGTGGCCGGGATGCCTGATAGGAGCCATCGACCGCCGCTGGCCATCGGATCGCGGTCAGGAGGCTCCAGGGCCGGGGACGCGCGACGCCAGGGGCCGCCGCGGGACGGTGGCCTGGAGGAACTGCAGGGCCGGCTCCGCGAGGAGCTCACGGCGGGCACCGAGCCGCTGACCGCGGCCCGGATCGCTGAGGCGGTGCGGGGCTCCGGGGTCGCCCTGGGCGCTGAGACCACGCGTCGCCTGGTGGGATCCCTGCGGGACGAATTGGTCGGGATGGGGCCGCTGCAGCGTTTCGTGGACAGTCCCGGAGTCACCGACGTGCTGGTGGACGGCCGGCGGCGCGTCTGGGTCGACGGAGTCGAGGGGCTCGCCGACACCGGCGTGCGGCTCGACTCGGAGGAGCAGGCACGGGGCTTGGCGCGGCGGCTCATCTCCCTCTCCGGCGGGCGGTTGGACGAGGGCCACCCCTGCGCCGACGGTCGCCTGGGACCCTGCCGCATCCATGCCGTGATCCCGCCGGTGGCGGTCGAGGGGACGCTGATCTCCGTGCGGATCTCCCGCGCGGCGCAGGCCGGTCTCGATGACCTCGCCCGGCAGTGGCACGGACCGCGGATCTGGCTGGAGCTCATCCGGGGCATCGTCGGCGCCCGGCTGAACGTGCTGATCTCCGGGGCCACCGGCTCCGGAAAGACGAGCCTGCTGGCCGCCATGCTCGGTGAGGCTCCCCCACAGGAGAGGATCCTCATCGTCGAGGACACCGCCGAGATGGTCCCGGACCACCCGCACGTCGTCCATCTGCAGGGTCGGGCCGGCAACGTGGAGGGCGCCGGACGCATCGAGATGGGCGACCTGGTCCGCCAGACGCTGCGGATGCGGCCCGATCGGCTCATCGTCGGTGAATGTCGCGGCGCGGAGCTGCGCGACTTTCTGGCTGCGATGAACACCGGGCACCACGGGGCGGCCGGCACGGTGCACGCCAACTCCCCCGACGCCGTCCCGGCTCGGCTGGCCGCCATGGGCGCGCTGGCGGGCATGCCTCCGGAGGCGGTGGCGCTGCAGGTGGCGGCCGCCCTGGATGTGGTCGTCCATGTCGAGCGGCGCGGAGGCCGGCGGATGCCCGTAGCGGCCTCCGTGGTGCGGCAGCGGCAGGGTCGCCTGCACATGGAGCCCGCCCTCAGCATGGAAGGCCCTCTGCCGGGAGCCGGTGAGGTGAGGCAGGGGCCGGCCTGGGAGGAGCTCGCTGCGCGCAGCGGAGCCGCGGGAAGCCTCCACGGGACACGGCAGCCCCGGTCGGACGACGCGTCGCAGGGGTCGAGATGATCGATGCCGTCCTGCTGATCTCTGCGGGGACGCTCGCGGCCGGAACCGTCCTGCTGCTCCTGCCGGGGGCCGCCGCGCCGGAGATCGTCGGAGAGGCCGCCGGGCCGATGCCGGGCCAGATCAGACGGGTGCGCGGACTCCTCGATGGCGTCCGGGGGCGGCTCACCGGACGGGCGCGGGGTGCAGACGTGATCCGAGAGTCCGCGACGCTGCTCAGGCAGCTCGCCGCCCTGCTGCAGTCGGGACGAGGGCCTGGCCGGGTCTGGGACGATCTGGCCCGGAGATGGGCGATGGCCGATCGGGGAAGTTCCTCGGGACCGGCGGCCGGGGTGGCGACCCGCGGCGCGCACCCCCTGGCTCAGGTGTGCGCTCGGGCCGCGGCCGCCGACCGCATGGGCAGGGGTGCCGCAGACGGACTCGAACGATTCGCCGGCGAACTGCAGGCCCGGCTCACGCACGGGAGGGCCGCCGGGGCGGGGTCTGCGCGAGGTTCCCATTCATCGGGGCCCCGCCGGTGGGGACGGGCAGGCGGGCGGCGAGGTCCGGTCCGATCATGGGTCACCGGCTCGCGGCGTGAAGACCAGAGGCTGCTCGACGTCGTCGGCCGTCTTGCCGGGCTGCTGAGGCTTTCCGAGGAGACCGGAGCTCCACTGTCCCGCCTGGTGGAGGAGCTGGCCGCCACTCTCGACGACGACGGTGAGGCCGCCGCGGCGATAGCCTCCGCCGCGGCCGGGCCGCGTCTGACCCAGCGGGTCCTCGCGGGGCTGCCGCTGGGTGGCGTCCTGGTCGGCCAGCTCATCGGTGCGGATGCGGTCGCGGTGCTGCTGGGCAGCGCCCTGGGGGCCGCCTGCCTCGTGGCGGGGGCTGTTCTGATGGTGCTCGGGATGCTGTGGAGCCGACGGATGATCCAGGCGGTGGAGAGCCATGCATGAGCTGCTGACGACGGCCCCGAGCATCCTCCTGGCAGCGGCTGCGGCGTTGTTGATGGTCCCTCCGGCCCCGAGCCTGCCCGATGCGGGTCCGGGGCGGGAGCCGGGACCGTCGCGGATCGCGGCCGGCATCACCGCTGAAGGCCCAGCGGTGGAGGAGCTGCGGACTGCCCCGGATGCCGCGATGCTGCTGGATCTGACCGCCGCGCTGCTGACCTCTGGGGTCGGTGTCGAGGCCGCCCTGGACCGGCTGGCCCGGACAGTTCCCGGGGCGGAGCCGCTCGCGACGGTCCACCGCGCCCTGGTGGCGGGTGCCGGGTGGGAGGAGGCATGGTCCGGACAGGACCGGGAGCTGGCGGAGCTCGGTGCGCAGCTCTCCTTCGCCCACGCCACCGGAGCTCCCACGGCTGAGCTGCTGCAGGCCGGGGCGCAGCAGCTGCGGCGGCGACGTCGTCATGAGGCCCAGCGACGCGCCGAGGAGCTCGGAGTGAAGATGGTGATGCCGCTGGGGGCCTGCTTTCTGCCCGCGTTCATTCTGCTCGGCGTGGTGCCGGTGCTGCTCGGGCTGCTGCCGCAGGTGTTCAGCCTGTGAGTGCCCAGATCCGGCCGGTGGGCGAACCGGGGCGGGCGGCCCCGGGGCGAGCGGTCAGCCGCCCCTCGGCAGCCGGGCGAGCGTCTCATGCCGCGGTCCGCCGCCCGGGCCAGCCCCGAGCTTGGAGAGCATCAGCTGTGCCTCGTCCACGCTCCAGGGCGGACCCTCATAGACGGCCAGGGCCTCGGCCAGCCGATGCAGCTGCTCGGCGGCGTCGGCTCCCGGTCCGCGGTGCCGCCCTCTGCCGTTCCCCGCACGACCCCGGGCTCGGGCCAGGGTGAGGTGCGCTCGTCGCCGCTCCGGGCGCTCCACGGTGGAACCTGCCGCTCGACCGGCGCGCTCGCAGGCCGCCATGAGGTCCGTCAGGGGGCCGTTGCGGCGGCTGTGGGCGGCAGGCGCCAGGTCCTGGACGCCGGCCCACAGCGTCCGGGAGGAGAACACGCCTGCCCCGCGCAGCCGAAGCTCCAGGGGAGGACACTCCTCCATCACGACGCCGAGCGCGTCCCGGAGCTCCTCCACCGCACCAGCCGGGAGCTCTCCGAAGAAGGCCACGGTGATGTGGCGCAGCTCCTCCGGCACCCAGCGCAGCGCGGGGGGACCGTGTCCGGTCTCCAGGGGAACCAGGGCCCGCACCGATTCCAGGGCGTTGTCCAGATGGTCCAGCACCTCCGGCGGCGGGGTCAGCGACACGAAGAGCCTCATGAGGTCAGCATGCCCTGGCGTGCCGTCCGAGGAAAGGCCAGGGGGACGCCACCAGAGGATTCAGCGCAGATGCACGGAGAGCCCGGTCTCGCCGGGACGTACGTCGGGCTGGAGCTCCCACTGGTCGGTGTAGTCACCGGTGAACTGCTCCCGGTAGGGCAGCGGGGCCTCGTCGAAGATCCCCTCGAGGCGACGTGCCAGCGACTGCGCCGCCGCAGCGTAGGACTCGGAGTCCGTGAAGTCAGCACTGGGCAGTGCCCATGGAGACAGAGGTGCCATGCCCGTGTAGGCGAAGGTGCCGTGGAGCAGACTGAACAGCAGCTCGTGGAGCTCGCCGCTCTTCCCCCGCGGGCCGATCGAGGCCGGACGGTCCCCCAGCGTGGTCACCACCAAGGCGCGGGTGCCCCGGAAGGGGCCCTGCTCGAAGCGGAGTCGGCGCCCGGTGACGGGGTCGGTCCCGAAGGCGAATCCTGAGACGAAGACCCGGTCGAACCAACCCTTCAGCATGGCTGGCATTCCGTACCACCAGAGGGGGAACTGCACGATGACGGCATCGGCGCCGCGCAGCTTCTCCTGCTCCGCGGCCACGTCGTCACACGGTGCACCCTCGAGCTGGGCGCGCCGCCCCGCCGCTGTGACGCGCACCGGGGCGTCGGTGCCTCGCCGGTCCAGGTTCTCCGCGCGCACCACAGGATCCCAGCCCATGGCGTAGAGATCGGACTGGATCACAGCGTGGCCGCGCCGGCTGAGCGCCTCGATGCCGTCACGCCGGAGCCGTCCGGTCAGCGACTCCGGCTCAGGATGGGCGCTGACCCACAACACAGTGCGACCAGACACGGAGGAGGAAGAAAGCGACGGAGCTGACATAGGAGCAGTCTGCTCCGCTAGGGTGAGAATCACCAGTACGGACATTCTTGTCCCTATAGGGATCCACGGTGCCGTGTCCTTCTGCCGATCGGAGTCTGTGATGCGCCTCCCCGTCCGACGCGCCGTCGAGGTCTGCCCCGTGGAGGTGGCGGTTTCGATCCTCGGCGGCACCTGGAAGCTCACGCTGGTCAAGCACCTGACCGCCGGTCCGCTGCGTTTCGGCGAGCTTGGCCGGCGCGTCCCGGCCGCGAACCGCAAGACGCTCACCCGTGCCCTGCGCGAGCTGGAGGAGGACGGAATCGTCCACCGCGAAGTCCACGCGGAAGTCCCTCCCCGAGTGGAGTACTGCCTGACGACGCTGGGCGGAACTCTCGCTCCGATCGTCGAGGCCATGGACAGCTGGGGCGCGGCCTACGCCGCTCGTCTCGCCGCCGACCCGCTCCAGGGGCACGGCTCCACCCGCTCTGCGTGAGCACGCCGCGCCGACCAGGAGCACGAACCCGCCGGCCTCACCCCGGCAGGATCCGGATCTGCTGCTGGCCTCCGGCACGGTCGCGGACCATCACACCGTGGGCGGCCAGCTGATCGCGCAGCACCTCAGCCTGGGCGGCATCGCCGGTCTCGAGCGCGCGTCGTCGGTCCCGCAGCATCGCATGCATCTCGGCATCCAGCTCCTGGCTGCGGTCGACCCACGGGTGGAACTCGACATCGCGGGGATCAGTGGTGCCGGACCAGGGCAGGCCGAACATGGTGAAGGCCTCCTTCAGCTCGGAGGCCAGCCCGTCCTCCGCCGGGGTGCGGGCAAGCTCGTGCCCGGCACGGCCCAACAGCACCAGGTCCGCGTCGTCCAGGAAGACCTCGGTGATGTCCCGGTGCTGGAACGCCGCCGGCCCTTCCGGGCGGTCCACGGTCACGGTCTGGGAGTCGATCGTCAGCCGTCCTACCCGCCGGTCCCGAGCCGAGGAGACCCACAGGCCGATCACGGCACCCAGGGCCATGAGGACCGGGACCGACCAGATCAGGCGCACCTGGTCCATCATCTCCACCAGGGTCGGCGGAGAGTCCAGCCGGGTCATGAGCCAGGCGGCGGTGGGGCCGATCGCCATCGCGACCAGGCCTCCCATGGCCGCCCCGGCCACGGTGAAGGCCAGGACCAGGCGGGACCGTAGACGCACCGTCACGGGTGCTTCCGGCGTCGTCGGGGATGGTGTCGTCGGGACCATCGTCGGCCTCCTCTCCCGCGGGGACAGCTCGTGGGTCCATTGTCCTCCTGGCGTCCACGGGTCTCCAAGGGTCGACGGTTCTCTCAGCCTGTCCAGAGCGCGCGGTAGAACTCGATCCGCTCCGCATCCGGCTCCACCCCGTAGGCGTCGAAGAACAGGTCGTCGTGGCCGGGGCCGAAGTTGACGTCCCAGCTGATGCTCATCGAGGCGATCGCCAGGTCGGCCCACCGGTCTGCCACGCCCAGCGCGCCGAGGTCCACATGGGCGATCGCCTGGCCGTCGGAGTCCAGCAGCGTGTTCGGCACGCACGGGTCACCGTGGCAGACCACCAGCCGCTCCGGCTCAGGGGCGTCGGCCAGCCGCCCGTCCAGCCACCGGCAGGTGAACGGGCAGTCCTCCACGGGAAGGGCCTCGTGAAGTCGCCGCAGGCCCCGCGCGATGGCCGGCACGGCCGTGGCCGGGTCCGCCGTCCAGCCGCCAGTCAGCGGGTTCTCTCCCGGCAGGCCCGAGGTGAGCAGCCAGGTTCCGAAGGTGCCAGCACCCCGGGCGGCGCCGTCGTCGATGTCGCGGGACTCCGGCACGGCCTCGACGTCCGGCACCGTCCCGACATCCGGCACGGCCTCGACGTCCGGCACGGCCTCGACGTCCGGCACCGTCCCGACATCCAGCACCTGCGGCACGGTGAGGAATCGGCCGGCCCAGTCCAGCCGGCGCGCCTCCTCGGGCAGGTCGACGTCGGCCAGCAGCGCGGAGGAGAGCCCGTCATGCGGCTGCCACTTCAGGTACCGCGCCCCGCCGTCGAGTCGGAACGTCCGTCCGCCGAGCTCATTGGTCCACACCAGCTCAGCGGAGCGGCCGAGCCGCTCGAGGACCGCAGGGGGAAGTCCGGCGACGTCGTGCGCCTCCCTTAGGTGCGGGGTGTCCGTCATGGGTCCGTCCGTTCGTCGTCAGGCGCAGGCACGCGCCACGTCAGGTCAGTGCCGCATCGGTCAGTGCCGCATCGGTCAGTGCGGCATCGAGTCAGCGCCGCCTCAGGTCGGCCTCGCATGAGGTCAGAGCCGCAGCGCCGAGACGAGGCGCGCGGCAGTGGCCCGGGGGTCGTCGAGCGGGCGGTCCTCGTAGGCGGCGAGGAAGGCCTCGTGGAACGCCGCGCCGACCAGCAGCTGGGCGGCTGCGTCCGGGTCCACCTCGGGGGAGATGCCCCCTCGGGAGATCTCGGTGGTCAGCAGGTCGGCCACCGCTGCAGACGGCGCCCGGGGTCCGGCGCCCCGGGCAGCCAGGGCATCCCGGTGGAGCGTGAGGAGGCCCCGATCGCCGAAGAGCGCGGCCGCCATCGGGAAGTTCTGCGCGTAGAACTCCAGAAGTCGGGAGGTGATCGCGCAGAGGCGCTCGCGGGCGTCGCCGTCGTCGGGCCCTGCCGGGGTGAGCCGGGGGGAGCGTTCCTGGAGCACGGCCAGGAAGAGATCTCGTTTGTCGGGGAAGTGCTTGTACAGCAGCGCTTCGGAGCACCCCGCCGTGCGGGCGATGAGCTTCGTGGTGGCGCGCACCAGGCCGTCCTCGCGCATCACCTGGGCGGCGGCGTCGAGGATGCGCTCGCGGGCGGGTCGAGGGTGCCCCTGCTCTGGACTTCTCACCATGGGGCCAGCATACTGGTCGTTCGAGAGGGTGAGTGAACGCTTACTCACCTCCTCATGATGGCTGGTGTCGACACGAAGGGAGATCCCCATGGACGCGTCGGAGGTGGGTGTCGGACCTCGCCGCCACCGGGTCGAGCGGCGTCGCGCTGGTGATGGCGGTGCTCTGGTGAGGGGTCGGCTCGTTCCCCTCGCGGCGGTGGCGATGGTCCTCGTCGAAGTGCTGGCGTTCCTCGGCGACCTCGGCAGTGATCCCGTCGCCTTCGGCCAGGGATGGGGGCCGACGCGCGCGGGGGGACTCGCCGCCTGGTTCCTGCTCGCCGCGGTCTGCCTGCCGATGCTCGGGCTGCCTCGATGGCCCGCTACGGCCGCATGGATCAGCACCACGGCATACGGGGTCGCCGTCGTCACCGACCACGCGTTCGGTCTCACGCTTCCGCCCATGCTGGCGATCCTCGTACTGGCCGCCCGACGTCGGCGGGCTCCGGCCTGGCTGCTGGCCATGGTGGCCCTGGCCGCTACGCTCCTCTGGGTCCATCGTCGCGCCGTCGGCATCATCGATCCTGAGATCGGTGTGCTCGTCTGGATCTCCTTCGGCGTGGTGAGTGCCATGTTCTTCCTGGGATCCGCGCTGGTCGGCGAGCTGATCGCCGCGCACAGCTCGCGTCCGGCTGAGGGTCCTTCTCCTGTGCTCAGCCCATCGGATGGACCGTGACGCCCAGGGCGTGGGTGACGCCCTCGACGCCGGAGGCCGCCCCGACCTCCGCGGTGAATCCCTCCAGCATGCCGCGCACGTCGAACTCTCCGCCCAGGGCGGCCAGGTACTGCTCATGGGCTTCCAGGGAGGCGACGCCCTTCTCGAGGGGCTCTCCGGTGACATCCACCAGGTGCGTGGGCTCCCCGCCGACCACGATCAGTTCCTTCGCGCCCCAGGGTTCCAGGCGTTCCTGCTCCAGCAGTTCACGGAACACCCAGGGGTTGTCGGCGTCACGCACGGCGTCCACCGTCGCGATGCCGGCGGCCCGGTGATCGGCATGGTTCAGTCCCCAGTCGACCTGAAGCTCCCAGGGCTGGGTGACGACGACGTCGGGCCGCACCTGCCGGATCCGGCGGGCGATCTGTCTCCGGGTCTCCAGGTCCGCCTGCAGCATGCCGTCGGGCAGGTCCAGGATCACCAGGTCCTCGACTCCCACAATCGCGCAGGCCTGCCGTTGCTCCTCGGCCCGCAGCTCGGCGACCTCCTCCGGGTCCCGGTCCCGCATCCCGGCCTCGCCGGCGGTGAGGAGCAGATAGGAGACCTTCACCCCGCGGGCCGTCCAGCGGGCGACCGCAGCCGAGGCCCCGTACTCGAGGTCGTCCGGGTGGGCGACCACGCACAGCACATGGCTCAGTGAGGCGTCGTCGTAGAACGGCAGGGCTCTCTCTGCAGCGGTGTCCATGCGGGTCAGCGTAGTCAGCGGCGCCGGCGTGGTCACCGGTGCCCGGCCGCGGGGGCCGAGCAGGTCGGCCGAGCGCCGTCGGAGCCGCGTGATCAGGTGGCCAGCAGCCCGATCCCGAGAGTGGCCAGGCCGGCGACCAGGAAGCCCGCACCGATCCACAGCAGTACGATCAGCCGGTTCGGCTCGGTGCGGCCCGGGCCCAGGACCGAGAGGAAGAATCCGGCCGGCATCAGGATCGCGGAGATGAGCACGCCGGTCCGGGCCAGCCACTGCCAGGCGCCCGTGAGTCCGGTGGCCTCCGTGAGCAGCAGGCAGATCAGCCCCAGCATGATCAGGCTGGCGGCATGGGCGTGCCCTGCTCGGAAGAAGGAGACCTGCAGTTCGGTGGCGGGGACCTGCCCGCGGACCACCTTGGTGAGGAAATGGCCGCCGGTGGTCACGGTGATCGCCGCGAGGATGACGATGCCGGCGGTGGTCTGTGCGGCGGGGGAGAGCTCGAGCATGGTCGACTCCGATCGGGAGGCTGCGCTGGGTCGGGCGTGAGGGCCCGTCAGTTTCATGACACTGTTATATAACGCTGTGAGAAAACCTGGTGTCAAGGGTAGACTCCTGCCATGGCCCGGCCCCGCACCCACGATGAGACCGTCAGGACCCGCCTGCTCGAGGAAGCCTCCCAAGTCATCGCCGATTCCGGAGCCCAGGGGCTCTCGCTGCGATCCGTGGCCCGGTCGTCCCACACCACCACCGCCGCGGTCTATTCCCTCTTCGGCGGACGCGAGGCGCTCATCCAGGCCGTGGTGGAGGAGGGCTTCCGCCGCTTCGGCGCCGTGCTCGCCGCCGTCGAGCACACCGACGATCCCGGGGCGGACCTGCTGGCCCTCGGGATGGCCTACCGGGAGTTCGCCCTGGCAGACCCGCACTTCTACCGGGTCATGTTCGAGTCCCTCGGCGACGGTCTCTCCCGCCCCGAGACGCCGGCCTCCCCGACGTTCCAGGTGCTGCGCGCCGCGGTCGCCCGCGCCATGGGCCTGCCGCAGGACGACTCCCGTGAGCCGGGTTCCAGCCCAGATCTGGACCCCGCCGGGCGCGCTGCCCTGCGGCTCTGGGCGCTGGCCCACGGGCTGATCAGCCTGGAGCTCACCGGCCTCGTGCCCGGGGACGCGGACGCCCGGCGTCGTGACTATGCGGCCACGCTGCGCGCCGCCCGCGGGCTGGTGGCCGGCTGAGCCGACCGCACGCGCAGCGCCACCACGGTGAACGCCGCCAGCGGGATCAGGTGCAGCAAGGCCAGTGCGGCCGCCGTGATCCCGTCATGGGCCACCGACGGCGGCACAGCACTGGTGGGGCCGACGATGACCAGCGCGGCGACCAGCAGCACGAGCAGGCCCCTGCGCGAGCGGCGCAGCAGGGCCACCAGGCCGATGCCGATCGCCAGCGGCACGGCGGTCTTCCACGCGACGTCGACCCACCGGAGCAGGTGGCCCGGCTCCTGTCCCAGAGGATCCAGCCGCAGGGAGGCACCCAGGGCCTGGGCGGCGAAGAACACACCGAGGTTCAGCAGCGTGGCGACCAGCACGACGACGGCGCCGAGGGTGAGCAGCGGGCGCCGGGGCTCTGAGCTTCGGCCGGACGTGGTGCTCATGATGACCTCCTTCAGGGGTGGGACGGCAGGTGGGTCCCGCCGCCTCACCCTTCAGGACGATCGGGCCGCGGCCGCTGTGACATCGGCGCCTCGCGCTGTGACATCGACGCCTCACGCTGGGACGCCCGAGCCTGCTGGAACTCCTCCTTGAGCCGCCAGATGTCGCTGACCGGCCCCAGATGACGCAGCTTGTCCGGGTTGCTCACGGCACGGATCATCTCCACTCCGTCCTCGGAGATCTCCAGGATGACCGCATTGACGATCTCGCCGTCCTCGGTCCGGGTGAGCAGGCCGGAGGAGCCGTTGATCTCCCGGGACTCCAGGCGCACTCCGATCGCGGCCATCGGCGCGCCGACCGAGGCCAGCAGGCGAGCGACCTTGTCCCGGCCGGACACCGGATGCGGCACCGACGGAGCCTTGCCGCCGCCGTCGCCGACCATGGTGACCTCCGCGGTGAGGAGATCCCGAAGCCCCTCCAGATCACCGTGTCGGAAGGCGGCGATGAACCGACGGGTGAGCTCCAGCCGGGTCTGAGGGTCGGCGGCGTAGCGGGGGCGGGGCAGGGCCATATGCTTCCTGGCGCGGACGGCCAGCTGCCGGCATGCCGCCTCGGAGCGTTCCACGGTCTCGGCGATGTCCGCATAGTCGAAGGAGAAGACCTCCCGCAGGACGTAGACCGCCCGCTCCAGCGGGCTCAGGCGTTCCAGCAGGAGCAGCGATGCCATGGAGATCGACTCGTCCCGCTCGGCCGCCGCGGCGGGGTCGTCGTCGTGATCGGTGAGGACAGGCTCCGGCAGCCAATGCCCCACATAGTGTTCGCGCTGGAGCCGGGAGGACCGCAGAACGTCCACGGCGAGCCGGGTGACCACAATGGTCAGGAAGGCGCGCGGCGTCTCCACGACGGCGTCGGTGCGCGCATAGCGCAACCAGGCGTCCTGGAGGACGTCCTCCGCCTCGGCGGCGCTGCCGAGGATCCGGTAGGCCAGGGAGAACAGCAGTGGACGGAGCTCGGTGAACTCCTCGGTGCGCTGGTGCTGCGTCCCCATGGGTCCTCCTCGTGTCGACGTGTTCTCAGGGGGCCCGGGTCGTCTGCGCGGCGGGGTCAGAGCTCTCCGCAGCCTCGAGGGGGAGGCGCCAGACGGAGACGTGCTGCTCCGAGTCTGCGGTGAACTCCGCGCCGTGCCAGTCGGCGGTGCGTCGTTCCAGCTCCATCCCGGCCATCTGGGCCATCAGGTCCAGCTCGGCGGGCCAGGCGTAGCGCTGTTCGCTGCGGCCCTGCTCGCCGCGCCGAGGCCAGTGGTGGTAGGAGGTCAGCCGCTGGGTGACCGGGTCGATGACGTCGAAGCCCAGGTGCTCCTCAGAGACGTCGAAAGGGCAGGTCAGCTGGCCGGGAGGCAGTCGACGCAGCGGTGGGACGCCCAGCTCCACCACGAAGCGGCCGCCCGGCATCAGGTGGCGGGCCGCGTTGCGGAAGCAGGAGACCTGCTCCTGCTGGGTGAGCAGGTTCGAGATCGTGTTGTACACCAGGTACACCAGGCTGAACCGGCCCGGGACATGTGTGGTGGCCATGTCGCCCACGGTCACCGGGATCCTCTCGGCGCCGGCCTTGGCGCGCAGCTGCTCCACCATCGGCTCCGAGAGCTCGATGCCGTGGACCGGGACCCCATGGGCGGCCAGGGGAACGGCGATCCGCCCGCTCCCCACGGCGAACTCGAGAGCGGTGCCGCCGTCCGCCAGCTGTTCCAGCAGGTCGACGGCGGGCTCCACAGCCTCCGGCGTGCCCATCCACCCGAGCGTGTCGTCATAGCGTGCGGCGGTGTGCGTATCCCATCGCTGGCTGCTGGGACCAGGAGCGGCCTGGTCGGCTGACAGGGGAGGATGCGATGACGTCATGGACCGGAGCCTATCCGGGCGCCCCCGGACGCGGAACGTCTGGCGGCTCAGTCGGGCGCTGAAGGTGCGGGGCGGAGAGCGCCCCGGAGCACCCCGGAGCAGAACCGGAGCAGAACCGGAGCAGAGTCGGAGCGGGGGCGCTCCAGGATCGGTGGCACAGGCACACCACCGATCAGGAGGAGATCATGACCGTCACCGACCAGAGCACCGCGACCACCAGCCGCATCACGGACCAGGACGCCCCCGGGCTGCCGCGGCTGGCGGTGATCATCGGCAGCACCCGGCCGGACAGGTTCGCCCCCACGCCGGCCGGGTGGTTCGCGGCCGAAGCAGGGACCCACGGCCAGTTCGACGTCGACCTCATCGACCTGGCCGAGTTCGATCTGCCCGCCCAGCTGGGCGGCAACGATCCCGACGCCGCGGCTCCCGAGGACGTCAGGCGGCTGGGCGAACGACTGGCCCGCGCTGACGCCTTCGTGGTGGTCACCCCGACCTACAACCGCAGCTATCCGCCGGCCCTGAAGGCCGCCATCGACTGGTTCTACAGCGAATGGAGCCTCAAGCCCGTCGGTTTCGTCGCCTATGGAGGTCATTTCGGGGCGTTCCCGCCCATCGAACACCTGCGCGGCGTGTTCGTGGAGTTCCATGCGGTGCCGCTGCGCGATGCCGTGGTGCTGCAGGACTTCTGGGAGCGCTTCGACCATGACGGCCGCGCCGTCGACGCTGAACGGATGGGCCGCTGGGCGCATCGGATGCTGGACCAGCTGGGCTGGTGGGCGCTCTCCTTGGCGGAGTCGCGCCAGCGGCGGCCCTACCCGGAGGGGATCGCAGAATGAGCACCGCGGAGACGACAGCGGCTCGCGACGGCGGCGAGGCACCGGTCAGGGCCACGGCCCGCCAATGGGTGGGGCTCATCGTCATGGTCATCCCCCTGTTCATGCTCGCCACCGATGTGACCGCCCTGTACTTGGCGATGCCTGCGATCACCGCCGATCTCGCCCCGGCGGGGTCCCAGTCCCTGTGGATCCTGCACATCGGCGAGTTCCTGACGGCGGCCACGATGATCACCTTCGGCCTGCTCACCCAGCGTGTGGGCCCCCGGCGGCTGCTGCTGGGGGCTGTGGCGGCCTACGGACTCGCCTCCCTGGTGGCGGCCTTCGCCGGAGAGGCAGAGACGCTGATCGGCGCCCGGGCGGCGCTCGGGATCGCGGCGGCGGCCTTCACCCCGGCGGGCCTGGTGCTCATCCGCACCACGTTCCGGGACGAGCGGCAGTACGGGGTGGCCTTCGCCCTGTTCATGGCCGCATTCGCCGGCGGCATGGCCGCAGGCCCCGCGGTCGGAGGGTTCATCCTGGAGCACTTCTGGTGGGGTGCGGTCTTTCTGATCAATGTGCCCATCGCGGGAGTGCTCGTGCTCTCTGGGCCGTTCTTGCTGCCCCGGAACCATGCTGACCCGACGGTGCGCCTCGACGTCGCCAGCGTGGCCCTCTCCGTGGCCGCCGTGCTGGCGCTGGTGTACGGGATGCAGGAGATGGCCGACGCCGGCCCGGCACCGGCGCCGATGCTCTCGGCCGCAGCCGGCCTGGTGCTGTTGGCGCTGTTCATCCGACGGCAACGGCGGGCCGCCCATCCGCTGCTGGACCTGGCCCTGTTCCGCAGCCGGACGTTCCGCACGCTGATCCTGGTGCTGTTCCTGCTCTGCCTGGGGGCCGGGTTCGTCGACATGCTCATGGCTCAGCATCTGCAGGTGGTCCGTGGGCTCCGCCCGTGGGACGCGGGGCTGGTGCTGCTGGGGCCCGCCGTGGCCGGCACGGTCGGCACGGCGGCGACTCCGCTGGTGGCCCGCCGCGGGCCCGGGCTCGCTGTGGTCCTCCTGCTCGTGGCCGGCCTGGTCGGTGTGGTGCTGGCCGTCCGTCTGCCGGCGGCCTCCGCACCGGAGGCGGCGGTCCTGCTGACAGTCATCGCGCTGCTGGTCTCCCCGCTGATGACGCTGCTCTCCCAGCGGATCATCGGGGCCGCACCCCTGGAGAAGACAGGTCCGGCCACGGCGGTGCAGGAGATCTCCGCGAGCCTCGGCGGGGCGAGCTCGATCGCGGTGTTGGGCTCCGGCGCGCTGTGGGTGCATCGCGGAGTGCTCCGTCAGGAGGTCTCCTCGGACGTGGAGCCCTCCGCGGTCGACGCCGCGGCGGAGACCTTCGGTGCGGGTCCCGCTGTGGCCGCCACGTTGCCCGCGGCAGAGGCTGAGGCGCTCACCCAGGCGGCGGACGTCGGCCTGACCGTGGCGACCCAGGCGGGGTATGTGGTCTTCGGAGCGGTCCTCCTGCTCGGTGCGGCAGGTGTGCTGCTCTGGGGGCGACTGATGCGTGGCGACCACGTCGACAGGAGAGTGGACGACGGTCTGGGCGCCGGGGCGGAGGCCTCACGACCCGCTCAGGACGGACGGCTCGCTGAGGATGCGCCGGAGCCACCGTTCCGCGGTGGGTGAGACCGCGCTGTCCCGCAGCGCCGCCGCGCGAGCCTGGTCACCTTCGCGGGCCGCGAGCTCAGCCAGCCCGAGTGTGGCGAACCCGGCCTCGATGTCGGACCCGATGGTGCGCCCCAGCGCCAGGGAGCGGTCCAGGTGGCCGTGCGCTCCGGTGTGGTCGCCGGCGTCGAGGGCGTGGAGTCCTTGGATGGCCTCCCAGAAGCACTCCTCGCCGCGGGCGCCCAGCCGGCGCGACAGGTCCGTGGCTTCTCGGGCTGCGGCCGCGCTGACCTCCCGATCCCCGTCGCGCTCCGCCTGGATGTGACGCATCCCGAGGACCTGCGTGAGCCCGTAGTCGTCCCCGTGCTCCCGCAGGATCTGCTCGGCATCATGCCCGTCCGGCATGCCGACGGCCGGTTCGCCGGCGTCGAGGAGGAACCAGTCCCGCTGGGTGGAGGCGAAGGCGGCCGCGGGCAGGTCGCCGAGCGCGACGAGCCCCTCCACCGCCTCTCCCGCCACCTGCCGCCCCTGGGCACGGGACTCGGGCACGACCAGCAGCGGGGTGGCCGCGAACCATTGGACCTGCAGCCGGGATCGCTGCGCTCTGTGGCTCGGGCCCCCCGGAGAGCTCTCGGTGCGGTCACGGAGACGGTCCAGGGCCTCGAGGATGTCCGCGGTGCTCTCGCCGGGGCTGCCGGACAGCACCGCGATGAGGACCTGCACCTGGGCGTGGGCCCCGTCGTGAGGTCCTGGGCAGGCCGCCGCCTGCCGCAGCTCGTCGAGCAGGCCTGCGGTCTCCCCGGTGATCCATCGGTGCCAGAACCAGGCGAGGATGAGGTCGACGGCGGCGGCTCCGTCCTGGACGGCCACGGCCTCCGCGAAGGCGTGGCGCAGATGGGCCCGTTCGGCGCGTATCCGGCGGACCCAGTCGCGGGCGTGGGCGGAGAACAGATAGTCCTGCGCGCAGGAGATCTCGGTGCGCCAGTGCTCCCGATGGAGGCGGGCGATGTGCTCGCGCTCGCCGGCCAGGCGCAGCTGCTCCGCCGCGTAAGCTCCCACCGACTCCAGCAGCCGGTAGCGCGTGCCGTGTTCGGTCGGTTCCGCCACCACCAGGCTGCGGTCCACCAGGCTCACCAGTGCGGGGACGACGGCCGCGCATCGCAGGGGTCCGTCCTGGCTGTCCGCGCAGACCGACTCGACGGTCTCCACCGTCCAGCTGACCGGATGGACCGCCAGCCTGCGCAGCAGGACCCGCTCCGGCTCGTCCAGCAGGGACCAGCTCCAGTCCAGCATGCCGCGGAGAGTCTGCTGGCGCCGTGGTGCCCCGCGTTCGGGGCGGCTCAGCAGGTCCAGCCTGTCGGTGAGACGGTCCAGCAGCCTCGTCGGGTCCAGGGCGGCGGTCTGGGCCGCGGCGAGCTCGAGGGCCAGGGGCAGACCGTCGAGGCGTCGGCACAGCTCGGCGACGACAGCCAGTGTGTGCGGGTCCTCCGGAAGGTCAGGGGTGACGGCCCGGGCCCGGTCGAGGAAGAACGTGACCGCGTCGTCGTCGGGTGCCTGTGCTGACAGCGGGGTCAGCGCCAGGCGCTGCTCACCGGGAAGCCCGAGCGGCTCTCGACTGGTGGCCAGGATCGTCAGCGCGTTCCCTGCGGAGAGCACGGCGTGGGCGAAGCGGGCGGCCTCATCGGCGACGTGTTCGCAGTTGTCGAGCAGCAGCAGGCCTCCGGTGGCCTGCAGGGCCGCCGTCAGCCGGTCGAGGAGGTCCCGGCTCTCCTCGCGCAGCTGGGTGAGCCCGATGCTCTCGGCAACCAGCCGAGCGACCCGAGCAGGACCCGTGTCAGGGGGCGGGCAGGCGTCGAGCGAGCTGAGGTCGACGAACCACGCCGCGTCCCCCGACTTCTCCGTCAGCAGCTCGGCGGCACGCACCGCCAGGCGGGTCTTCCCCACGCCGCCGATCCCCAGGACGGTCACCAGCGGACCGCGGGTGAGTCGCAGCTCCACCTCGCGGAGCTCGGGCGTGCGGCCCAGGAAGGACGAGGCGAACACCGGCAGCCGTGGCGTCGGCGCGGCCGCCGGGCGGTGCGCCGCAGCGTGGGGTCGGGGCAGCGCAGAGTCACGATCCTGCGGACGGTCCTGCAGCCGGGGGTCCTGCTGAAGGATGCGCACGTGCAGGTGGGAGGTCTCCGGATCCGGGTCCGCTCCGAGCTCCTCGGCCAGGTGACGTCGATGCCGTTCGTAGACGCCCAGCGCGTCCGGGTGGCGATGCGCCCGATGCAGGGCCAGCATCAGGGCACGGGTCAGGCGGGCGCGCAGGGGATGGTGCGCGGCCAGGGGCTCCAGCACGGTGACGGACTCCTGTGCCTGACCGGCCTCGAGCAGCGCCTCTGCCAGCGATTCGGCGGCCTCCAGCCGCAGCTCGTGCAGCTGTCCGATCTCCGGGGCGAGCCAGGTGGCGTCCCGGAGCTCCGCATAGGGCTCACCGCGCCACAGCTGCAGGGCCGCACGCAGCAGCTCGGTCCGCTCGGCGAGGGCCTCCGATCCGCGGGCGCGGACGATCAGCTGCCGGAACTCCTCGGCATCGACCTCCACCTCAAGTTCCCTCTCGGGCTCCTGAGCACCTCCGGAGCCTCCCGCTGCGGGTGCCGGGGCGCTGGTGGAGAGCCGATGGCCGCCCGGCCCGCTGCTCAGCAGGGCTCGGCCCCCGGGCTCGGTCTCGTCCAGAGCCGACCGCAGCTGAGACAGCTTGGCCTGCAGCACACGGGTCGGGTGGGCCGGGAGGTCCCCGCCCCAGACGCGATCGATCAGGGTGTCAGCAGGCACGGCGTCACTCAGGTCCACGGCGAGAGCGGCCAGGACGGCGCGGACCTTGCGCTCGCGGACCTCCACCGCCTGACCTGTGGAGGTCCGCAGCCGGATGGGGCCCAGGACCTCGATCTTCATGAGCCCCAGTCTAGGTCCGCCCCGGGTTCCAGCCGCTGCATTCCGTGGACGCATCACCTCAGCCCCAGGCATCCGCCGGTGGCCCGGCTCGTGCGCTGCCGACAGCCTCCCACCCGCGGCCCGCAGAGCCCGGGGGCTCCGCGCCCGGCCCGAGCAGCGTCGGCAGGACCGGGACCACCACCTCCACCACGGCCTCGGTGCCGTGGTCTCCGGTGATCACGCAGTGCCGCAGCATCACGCCATTCCGGGTGGCGACGTCGTCAGCCACGGTGCACGGGTCGCCGGCGGTGAGGCCTCGGGCGGCGTCAGCCGCCGCGAGCGCCGCGAGATCCGCCCCGCGGGCGGCCTGGGCGGCCGCCACAGCCGCAGAGCCGACCACATGGACCACCCCGATGAGCATCATCAGGGCAGCGATCGCCGCCAGGGTCAGCACCGTCCCGGAGCCACGCTCCTCCTGGTGGGCGATCATGGCGGCCCACCCGGAGGCGCGCCGCCCAGGGAGGGCTGCTCCACGCGGGCCGAGGCGTCAGCGGTCTGCTCAGCGGAGAGCTCCACGAGTCCGAGGAGCCGCACCGGGCGGACGAGCCTCACCCGGGCATGCTCGCCGTCGCGGGAGATGCTGACCTGCACGGACTCGCCCGCCACCCGCTGGACGGCCTCCCGCGCCGAGGCTTCGGTCTCACCCCGGGCCAGTTCCCGAGCGGCCGCGCGGGCGCCCTCTTCGAGGGTCACCTGCGCGGCCGCGTGCATGCCCAGCCCGAGGAGCAGCGTGAGGATCAGGACGGCGGCTGGGAGCGCGGCCGCGAACTCCCCGCTCACCGCACCGCCGTCGTCGTGGATCCCCGGGGCTCGGCCCCTGGGTCGGCTCCTGGGCCGGCCCACGTCGTCCTCCACTCTCATCGGCTGCACCTCTGGCTGCCTGATCAGAGGGTGAGGGCCCGCTGGACGATGCCGGCGAGCATCTCCCGAACCTCACCGGAGGACAGCACCGCCACCAGCAGCCCGGCGAAGCCGACGGCGGCCAGCATGACGATGCCGTATTCGGCAGTGGCGAGACCGTCCTCCTCCTGATGGAGCTCTCGGAGAAGCTCCTCCATGCCGGAGTCTCGGCGGCCCGCCGGCGGGCGGTCCTGTGAGGGGAGCATCGTGAGTGACGCCATGGTGATCAGTCCTTCCAGATCCTGCGGTTCGATGGCTCCGCCCGGGGCCGGGCGGTCCTTCGATCCTGGTCCCCGGGGGACGGGGGCAGAAGGGCGAGCCCGTGCCCTGTGGACAGCCCCGCGTGTCCCACGTCTCGTCGTGCAGCTGTGGAGGAGCTCCGGACCCCGCCGACGGTGCGAGCCAGAGCCCGGCTGGGGGCTGTGACCCACACGCCATCTGTGACGCCGCGCGACGACGGCGCACCCGCCCACATGACGGAATCCTTCAGCCTCCGCTAGGCTGAAGGATGCTTCACGAGCAGTGACCCGGGGCCCGCGCCCCGACCGATCCACCGAAGGTCACTCACCAACCCCATGTTCACGGGTGGTCAGGATCGACAGAAGCGGCCCGTTCTCGCTGGTCCCCAGCACTGGATGGAACGGGCAAGAGCAGCGACGAAAGGATCGATGAGGCCGGCACAGCCAGGTGCCCTGCCCCACTGACACTCCATCTCACCCCGCGCCGCCGAGGGCCCACGACCTGCGCCCCGCGACGCTCCCATGCCCAGACCTGTGCCCGGCCCCGCGCCGGGCCGCCGTGCAGGAGCCACGCCTCACAAGGGCGCCTGCCCACACCCAGAATCCATGGAGTCCGCATGATCGAACTGACAGACGTCAGCAAGGTCTACCCCGGCGGGGTGACCGCGCTCGACTCGGTGAACCTCACCATCCCCGACGGGGAGATCCACGGCATCGTCGGCCGCTCCGGCGCCGGCAAGTCCACCCTCATCCGCTGTCTGACCGGGCTTGACCCGGCGACCTCGGGCAGCATCAGCGTAGACGGCGTGGATCTCGGCCAGGCCCGCGGCGGCGCTCTTATGAAGGCGCGCCGCAGCATCGGCATGGTCTTCCAGCATCACAACCTGCTCGACTCCCGCACCGCGGAGAAGAACATCTCCCACCCGTTGGAGATCGCCGGGGTGCCGGCCAAGGAGCGGAAGCGCCGCGTCGAGGAGCTGCTGGAGCTGGTCGGCCTGACCGACCGTCGTCGCAACCACCCCTCCCAGCTCTCCGGCGGGCAGCGCCAGCGCGTCGGCATCGCCCGCGCGCTGGCGGCCGAGCCGCGGGTGCTGCTGTGCGACGAGCCCACCTCCGCCCTGGACTCCGGCACCACCCGGCAGATCCTGGAGCTGATCCGCCGGCTGCGGGACCGGCTGGGCATCACCGTCATCATCATCACCCATGAGATGTCCGTGGTCCGCGAGATCTGCGACTCCGTCTCCCTGCTCTCCGAGGGTCGCATCGAGCGCTCCGGCGCCCTGCTGGACGTCATCCAGGACACCGGCTCCCCGCTGTCGAAGGAGCTCATCTCTCTTCCTCCGACGGCGGCGCTGCGGCCCGGCGACACCCTGGTGGAGGCGCTGATGGCCGAGAGCAGCCAGTTGGCCGACGTCGGCCAGCTGTTCTCCCTGCTGTCCTCCCATGGGCTCGACGCCCGTGTCGAAGCCGGCACCATCGAGACCATCCAGGGCCGTCAGGTCGGCCGTCTGCACATCAAGCCGACCACCCGCGCCGAGGCCGAGCAGATCGCGGCGGTGCTGCGTGACCACGGCATCCACGCCGAGCTGACCACCGGCGCCGAGGTGGAGGCTGAGCGGGCTGCGCATGAAGAGGACGACGCCCGCGCCGAGCAGCAGGAGGAGAACCAGTGAGCATCACCGCATCCGGTCTCGCCGCCGCGACCCCGCTGGCCTCGGGGCGTTTCCTGGACAACCCCGTCTTCCACAACCAACTGCCGGACGCCGTCCTGGAGACGATCTTCATGACGGCGGCCACGGCCGTCATCGTGGCGATCTTCGGTCTGCCGCTGGGCATCCTGCTGCACAACCTGGGCCCCAAGGGGCTCTCCCCGAACGCCCCTGTCTACCGAGTGGTCTCCCTGGTCGTGGACCTCGGCCGGTCCATCCCGTTCATCGTGCTGATGATCTCGCTCATCCCCTTCACCCGGTTCATGGTGGGCACCGCGCTGGGCTGGCAGGCTGCCGTCGTGCCGCTGTCCATCGGGGCGATCCCGTTCTTTGCGCGCCTGGTGGAGAACGCGCTGCGCGAAGTCTCCTCCGGGAAGGTGGAGGCCGTGAAGATGATGGGCGCCTCCTCAGGGCACATCATGCGCCAGGTGCAGGTCCGTGAGGGCCTGCCGGGCATTGTGGGCGGCTTCACCGTCACCGTGGTGGCGCTGATCAGCTACACGGCCATGGCCGGCGCGATCGGCGGCGGCGGACTCGGGGCGCTGGCCTACAACTACGGCTATCAGCGGTACCAGGGCGACACGATGCTCGCCTGCGTGATCCTGCTGGTGATCATCGTCGCCGTCGTCCAATGGGTCGGCGACCGTGTCGCCCGCGGGATCGACCACCGCTGACCAGCTTCGTCATCACTGCTCGCACACAGAAAGGCACACACATGGCATCTATGCACACCTCCCGCGCGGTGCGGCTGTCGGCCGTCGTCGGCGTCTCCGCACTGGCCCTGACCGGCTGCGGCCTCTTCGCCGACGACGAGGTCGCCGTCGGCACCGAGAACGAGGACGGCACCATCACCCTCACCGTGGGGGCGACCCCCGTCCCGCAGGGCGACATCCTGCGCTTCATCGACGAGGAGCTGGCCGCCGACGCCGGTCTGGACCTCGAGGTCGTCGAGTACCAGGACTACACCGAGCCCAACCCGGCGCTGGTCGCCGGGGAGCTGGACGCGAACTACTTCCAGCACCAGCCGTGGCTGGAGTCTGAGGTGGAGGGCCAGGGCTATGAGCTGGCACACTACGACGGCGTACACGTGGAGCCCTTCGCGCTGTTCTCCGAGCGTCACGACAGCATCGAGGACCTGCCTGAGGGCGGCCAGATCGGCGTGAACAACGACCCCTCCAACCAGGGTCGCGCGCTGGCCATGCTGGCCGACGCCGGACTGATCGGCCTCGCCGACGGTGTGGACCCGGCCGAGGCCACCATCAACGACATCGCGGACAACCCGTCTGAGTTCGAGTTCATCGAGGCCGACGCCGCCTCCCTGGCGCGCACCCTTGACGACGTCGACGCCTCCGTGATCAATGGCAACAACGCCCTGGAGATCGGGCTCTCCCCGACCCAGGACAGCCTGCTGGTGGAGGACCCCGAGGGCAGCCCCTACGCCAACTTCCTGGCCGTGCGTGAGGGCACCGAGGAGGACGAGAACCTGCTGAAGCTCGACGAGCTGCTGCACTCCGACGAGGTCCGTGAGTTCATCGAGGAGACCTGGCCCGACGGCGAGGTCGCCCCGGCGTTCTGATCGGCTGAGCCGCACTGAGCTGAACGGTTCAGCGTTGAGTGGATCAGCGCTGAGCTGAGCCGACGTCGCATCTCGGAGGCCCCCGCACCAGCCGGTGCGGGGGCCTCCGTGCGTCCATCCGCCGTCTACGGGGCTGGCCTGCACTGGGCTCGACCGGCGGCCCGATCCGGGCCCGTGACCTTCTGCGGCAGACCTCCACTCACTCCGGGGCCGGTCGGTTACAGTGGAGATGCTTCACGAGCAGCGACCGGAGGGCGCCCGCCCTCCATGATCCGCCAGCGGTCGCTCGCCAACCCCATGTTCACGGGTGGTCTCGGATCACGAAGCGGCCCCTCTCAGCGCCGCGGCCTCACAGTGGCCGTCGCAGACCGGATGGGGCAAGAGCAGCATGAAAGGAACTCTCCCGGGCTCGATGCTCGCCGCGACGACGGCGCCTTCCGTCCCGCTGACGATCCGTCACGGACTTCGCCTGCCAAGACCTCGCCCTGCCCCGGCCAGGTCCGACGGGCCCGGCTCCTTGGAGGAGCCACGCAAGATTCCACCCCGGCTCATCGAAGGAGCACACGCTCATGATCCCGTTCACCACACCTGTCGGCTCCACCGTCCGCGGCCCCCGTCGGACCGCCTTCTCTCTGACCGCGCTGGGCCTCACCATCGCCCTGACGGCCACCGGCTGCACCGTCTTCGGCGGAGGTGACGACGCAGCCGACGACGAGACCTTCCGCATCGGTGTGACCGCCCAGGACGAGACCAACCAGCTCCTGGCCGACATCGCCGCCGAGGAACTCGGCTATGACGTGGAGATCGTCAACTTCGACGACTACAACGTCCCCAACACGGCATTGAGCAACGGAGACCTCGACGCCAACTGGTTCCAGCACATCGCCTACCTGGCCAACTACAACGTCAACAACGATGACGATCTCACCATGATCGGCGGCACGGAGATCGTCCCACTGTCCCTGTACTCCGAGACGTATGACTCGGTGGAGGACTTCCAGGACGGGGACACCGTGGCCATCGCCAATGACGAGATCAACCAGGCTCGAGGCATCAACGTGCTGGTGGCCGCCGGGCTCGTCGTCCTGGAGAACGACGTGCCCGAGCCCCGTCCCGCGGACATCGACGAGGACGCCTCCACCGTCTCCGTGCACCCGGTCGACGCCGCGCAGACCGTCAACGCCCTGCAGTCGGTGGAGGGTTCGGTGATCAACAACAGCTTCATCAACGACGCCGGCATCGACCCCAACACCGCCCTGTTCGCTGATGATCCGGAGGACCCGGAGGCGTTCCCCTACATCAACGGGTTCGTGGTCCGGGACGAAGACCGAGACAACGAGGCCCTCCGGGAGATCGCTGCCCTCTATCACGACCAGCGTGTCCTGGACTCGGCGGCCGAGATCTCCGAGGACACTTCGGTGCCTGCCGACCCGAGCATCGAGGAGCTCGAAGCTGGTCTGCAGGAGTACGAGGACTTCCTCCGCGGTGACGCGACCGACGCCGAGGACGCAGAGACCGACGAGGACGAGGACGAATGAGCGGCGGCGCCGCGGGCGCCGACCCGCTGATCGAGTTTCGCCACGTCACCCGGAGGTTCGGGAAGGGGGAGAAGGCCGTCACGGCGGTCGACGACGTCTCTCTGCATGTGGACCGTGGCGAGGTGTATGGCGTCATCGGATTCTCTGGGGCGGGGAAGTCCACGCTCATCCGGATGATCAACGGACTGGAGAAGCCCACATCCGGTTCGGTGCACGTCCTCGGAGAGGAGATCTCTGCACTGTCCGAAGGCCGGCTCAGCAAGGTGCGGTCCCGGATCGGCATGGTCTTCCAGCAGTTCAACCTCTTCCATTCCCGCACGGTGGCCGGCAACGTCGGCTACCCGTTGAAGGTGGCTCGATGGAAGAAGGCCGATCGGCAGGCTCGGGTGTCCGAGCTGCTGGAGTTCGTCGGCCTGGCCGACAAGGCTGACCAACATCCGGAGGAACTCTCCGGCGGCCAGAAGCAGCGCGTCGGCATCGCCCGAGCCTTGGCCGCCAAACCGGACATCCTGCTGGCAGACGAATCGACCTCGGCCCTGGATCCGTCCACGACGGCGGAGGTCCTCGCTCTGCTGCGTCGCGCGAACGAGGAGTTGGGGATCACCATCGTCGCGATCACGCATGAGATGGAGGTCATCCGTGCCATTGCGGACCGGGTGGCCGTCATGGATCGCGGCAGAATCGTGGAATCCGGCCACGTCTATGACATCTTCTCCAATCCACGTGACGGGGAGGAGGCCAGCTTCGTCGGGGCCGCATTGAAGGACCGACCGTCGCCGGAGGACGTGCTGCGCATCCGGCAGCACACCTCGGGGCGGCTCGTCACCGTCTCATTGAAGGACTCGGTGGCCGTCGGGAGTGTGCTCGGCCAAGCCGGTCAACATGGGGTGGGCTTCGAGATCGTCCACGGGGGAATGAACACCACCAAGGACGCCGCCTACGGGCTGCTCACGTTGGCCCTGACCGGTGAGTCCGACGCAGTGGAGCAGTTCGTCGGGGCGCTGTCTGCGGCCGGCGCCGTCCAGGAGGTGGCGGCGTGATCGAGACGTACCGCGACCTGGACTGGTCCTATTACGGGCCGACGCTGCTGGAGGCCATCGGGGACACCATCTACATGGTGGCGTGGAGCTTCGTCTTCGCCGGTCTCATCGGCCTCGCCATCGGCGTGACGCTGTACACCACCCGTGACGGCGGCCTGCTCGCCAACCGGCCGGTGTGGCTGCTGACGAACTTCGTCGTCAACCTCATCCGCCCGATCCCGTTCGTGATCCTCATCGCGGCGCTCCAGCCGGTCACGATCTCCGTGGTGGGCAAGGGTATCGGTAATGATGCCGTGATCTTCGTGATGATCTGGGCCTCCACGTTCGCGATCGCGCGCATCGTGGAGCAGAACCTGGTCTCCATCGACCCGGGTGTCATCGAGGCGGCCCGCGCCATGGGAGCCTCGCGGACACGCATCATCATGACGGTCATGCTGCCCGAAGCACTGGGACCGCTGATCCTGGGCTACACCTTCGTGATCATCGCCCTGACCGACATGTCGGCCCTCGCCGGCATCATCGGCGGCGGCGGGATCGGCAACTTCGCGATCGTCGAGGGGTACAACAGGTTCCGTCCGGAGGTGACCTGGTTGGCCGTCATCGTGGTCATCATCTTCGTGCAGTCGCTGCAGATCATCGGCAACTGGGCGGCCCGGAAGGTCATGCGCCGCTGATGGGCCAGGCGCGCCCCTGCGGCATGTGCCGCAGGGGTGCTGCTGTGTCGGGGGCTCCGCCGTCGTCTGGTGCTGTCGCCCCGTTCTGATCGCAGAACCCCGAGAATCGTGAGGAGGATCTGTGATCAGGACGGGGCGTGACGGCGCCGGCCCCACTGCCCGCTCCACCTCACTCGTGCGCTTCAGCGATGACTCTGACGTGCACGGACTCTCTCAGTGATACCCATTGCGCATCTGCGTTGTACCTGGCGAGCGCCTTCCATAGGGTCATTGCAACGTTTCAATACGTGACGTGAATCACCCGACCGCTTCACTGAGGGAGTTGAGCATGTCGAGCGCATCGACACCGAGGCCCCGGCCTCTGGGTAGGACGAGTACCCGCGGCAGGCGCCGCAGCGCGCTGGCGACGGCGGCCGCGCTGGCCCTGCTGGCGCCGCTGGGAGTCGCCTCCAGCACGGCGGCCAGCACCGCCACGAACACGGCGACCACCAGCCCCGCATCCGCGATCCAGCCAGCAGACGGCATCCCGCCGGGCGAGGTGCTGGCCTTCGACTTCGGCTGCGCCGGCGGGCCGGTCGCCGAAGGCCATCACGAGGTCACCGAGTCCACGCTCTACGACGCCGAGTCCGGCTTCGGGCTCAGCGCCCCGGTCGCCTGCCGGGATCGTGGCGCGCCGGATGCCATGCGCCGCGACTTCGTCCTGGCCGGAGGCGAGCAGTTCCAGGTGGATCTCCCCGACGGCGAGTATCACGTCACGGTCATCTCCGGTGATGAGATCGCCTCCAACAACACCCAGCTCACGGTCCAGGGGGAGTTTCAGGGCAGCCTGAGCCCACGCGGCAGCGGGGAGTACGCCGAGCACAGCGTCTACACGGAGGTCACCGACGGCTCCCTGGTGCTGGAGGTCTTCGGGGACGGGCGGTTCAACGGCGTCGAGATCTCCCAGGTGGCCCCGCCCACCGGGCTGGAGGCCGCCGAGGTGAGCACCGAACCGCCGTCGGCCACCCTGGCCTGGGACGAGGCCATCGGCGCCGCCGAGTACACGCTCTATCGCTCCGCCCACGGGGAGCAGGACTTCCAGGCGGTGGGCAGCACCGAGGGCACCAGTCTCCTCGATGAGGACGTGGAGCTGGGCTACTCCTATGACTACGCGGTCACCCAGACCAGCGCCGCCGGGGCGGAGTCCGGGCACAGCGAGGTCCTGACCGTCTCCATCGTGGATCCGGAGGTCGCCGCCCCGTCAGCGCCGCAGGACCTCGCGCTGGAGAAGGCGAACCCGTCGCGGACCACCATCTCCTGGACCGGTGACGATGCGGCGGACGAGTACCACGTCTACCGCTCGCTGAACGCTGACCGGGGCTTCGAACGCATCGCGGAGACCACGGACACCACCTACACCTCGCCGGGCGAGGCCGAACACAACTGGTACTACACCGTGCTCGCCGTCAACCCCGGCGGTGTCTCGGAGCGGCCCGAGCCGCTGCTGACGCCGGTTACTGCCCGCGGGGACAACAGCAATCCCTTCGAGGAGTGCACCACTGACGGCGCCGACGCCGTCGTCACGCGTCACGGGGACACCTGGCGGGCGGCCAATGACGGCGAGACCGTGCTGGAGACCTATGCGATGGTCGAGGCCATGCAGGCCGCCGTCGACAGCCTCACCGAGGGCCGCACGGAGCAGGAGTCCGTGGTGGTCCGCGGCTCCGGCACCATGACCGCCGACGCCGCCGTCGACCTTCCGAGCCACACCTCCTTCTCGGTGTGCGGCACCATCCACGTGGCCGGCAACGAGTCGAACTTCAGCTATGAGGACCACACCGGCGTGGTGCGGATCCGTCACGCCGAGGACGTTGCCGTACCGTTCCTGTCCCTCACCGGCAGCCCGAACTTCGGTGTGTACCTGCGCACCTCCTCGGACGTGCACTTCGGGCAGATGGACCTGCGGCTCTCCGGCGGGCACGGGATGCGGATCGACAGCCGCGACGACGACTCGGTGCGCGAGGCTCGCAACATCACCATCGACGACGTCTATGTCTCCGGCACGCAGACCCACGGGGTGGAGACCTACGGGGTGGACGGGCTGACCATCGGCACCGTCACCGCGGTGGACACCGGGCATGCCGGACTGCTGCTCAATGACACGGTCAACGCCGACATCGAGCGGATCGTCGGCGACGGCGCGGCGGCCGGCACCGGCTACGCCACCTTCCGGACGGCGAACCGCAACGGGCAGATCGACGGCGAGTACCCCACCAACATCCGGGTCGGGGAGCTGATCGTCGACGGTGGCGGTCGCGGGTTCTTCTGCGTCTCCGAGTCCGGCGGCGTGGAGATCGAGACGCTGGAGATCCGGGACACCGGGTCCAACGCCATGCTGCTCGAGAACTGCCACAACATCACGGTGGCCAGTGAGGAGGGCTACGTCTCGGGGCCGGGCGACCTGCGCATCTCGGCGCGCAGCGAGTTCGCCAACACCTCGGACATCCGGTTCGCGAACCTCACTCTGGAGGACACGGCGATCAACGAGAGCCCGTGCGGAGAGAACATCACCGCGGAGAACATCACGCTGATCGACTCGGAGCTCAACCTCTGCGAGTGATCTGAGCCCCCTCCGACGCGCGGTCTGTCCCCGTCGTCTTCGTCAGTCCCCGTGAAACCCGGTGGGGAAAGACGATGACGACGGGGACAGACGTGTCTGCCGGAGCCCACGCGGGCCGCGCCGCGTCTACGGCGCCGCTGCCAGCAGCGCTTCCAGCAGATGCAGCGCGGCGATCTTCTCCAGCGGCGCGTTCCGGTTCCCGCATTTGGGGGACTGCACGCAGGAAGGACACCCGGTCTCGCAGCCGCAGCCGCGGATGGTCTGCGCGGTCGCGGCGATCCACTCCCGCACTGCCGTATGCCCGCGCTCGGCGAACCCGGCGCCGCCGGGATGCCCGTCGTAGACGAAGATCGTGGGCTGCTCGGTGTCGGCGTGCAGCGCGGTGGAGACCCCGCCGATGTCCCAGCGGTCGGAGGAGGCGATGAGCGGCAGCAGTCCGATCATCGCGTGCTCGGCGGCGTGCAGTGCCCCGGGGACCTGCTCGGGCACCACCCCGGCGGCCGCCAGCGCGGTCTCGGGCGCGGTGATCCATACCGCCTGGGTCTGCAGGCGCGACGGCGGCAGGTCCAGCGGCTCGTCGGAGAGCACCTCGGAGGTGCCCAGCGCCTTGCGCTGGAATCCGACGACGGCGGAGGTCACCTCCACCTGTCCGAGGTGCAGGCCGAACCGGTCCCACGCCTGAGAGGCGGAGGTCTCGAGCACCTCGATCGACGTCGTCTCTCGGGCCTGGGTGTAGTACGGCGGGTTCGCCCGGGAGACCAGCACCACGCCGTCGTCGGCGGCCAGGTCCTCCACGATGAACGTCCGGCCCTGGTGCACGTACACGGCTCCGGGGTGCGCCTGAGGCTGAGCCTGGGCGGCTCCCATGTCACCGATCACCGAACCGTCCTCGGCGTCGACGATCGTGTACGGCCCGCCGCCGTCGGAGCGCAGGCGCACCCAGTCGGCGGCGGAGGCGTCGTCGTGGGCGAAGAACCAGCCGCGCGGTCGGCGTCGCAGATGTCCCTGCTCGGTGAGCGCGTCGATCAGCCATCGGCCGGGTTCGAACAGCTCGACGTCGTCCAGGGTCAGCGGCAGCTCCTGCGCGGCGGCCAGCAGGTGCGGGGCGGCCACATGCGGGTTGGAGGGGTCGATGACGGCGTCCTCCACCTTCGCGGAGAAGATCGCCTCCGGGTGCTCCAACAGGTAGGAGTCCAGCGGGTCGTCCCCGGCGATGAAGAATGCGGCCCCGCGCTGCCCGGAGCGCCCGGCGCGTCCCAGCTGCTGGAAGAAGGAGGCTCGCGTGCCGGGCCAGCCCGCGATGATCACCGCGTCCAGACCGGAGATGTCGATGCCCAGCTCCAATGCAGGGGTGGAGGCGACGCCGAGGAGCCGGCCGTCGCGCAGCGCGTCCTCCAGGGTGCGCCGCTCCTCCTTCAGGTACCCGGATCGGTAGGCGGCCACGCGTCCCAGCAGGTCGGTGTCGATCTCGGCCAGGTTGTCGGCGGCGATCCGGGCGATGGTCTCGGCGCCGCGCCGGGACTTGATGAACGCCAGCGTCCGGTGCCCGGCCACCATGAGGTCGGTGAGGATGTCGGCGGCCTCCACGGTGAGGCTGCGTTTCAGCGGGGCACCGCCGTCGCCGGTGTGTTCGGAGAGCGTGGACTCCCACAGGTAGACGTCCACGGCTCCGTGGGGCGAGCCGTCCTCGGTGACAGCGGTGACCTCCTCGGCGGGAAACCCGATGAGGCGGGAGAACGACGACGCCGGATCGCCGCTGGTCGCCGACGCTGCGGCGAAGACGGGCTCGGCGCCCCGGCGGTAGTGGGCCACCACGCGGCGCAGCCGGCGCAGCAGCAGGGCCACGTGGGAGCCGAAGATGCCGCGACAGCTGTGCGCCTCATCGATGATGACCAGTCGCAGGCGGGCCAGGAAGCGGGCCCAGGCCCGGTGGTTGGGCAGGATGCCCACGTTGAGCATGTCCGGGTTGGTGAGCACCACGTTGGCGTGCTGGCGCACCCAGCGGCGCTCCTCGGGGTCGGTGTCGCCGTCATAGGAGGCGGCGCGGATCCCGCCGTCGGCGGTGTGCGTCTCGCTGTCGGCCAGGGCGTGGTCCACCTGGCGGGCGAGCTCGGTGAGCGCGTCGAGCTGGTCGGCGGCCAGGGCCTTGGTGGGGGAGAGGTAGAGGACGGTGCCGCCCTCGGCGAGCACGGCGGCCAGACCGGGCAGCTGGGTGCCCAGGGACTTGCCGGAGGCGGTGCCGGTGGCCAGGATCGTGTGCCGTCCGGCCCGCAGGGCCTCGGCGGCGTCGACCTGATGCGTGTAGAGCTGTCCGATGCCGACGCCGGCGTAGCCCTGCGCCAGCGGCTCCGGAACCCACTCGGGCCAGGGCGCGGTGCGGGCGGTGCGGGCCTCGAGGGTGCGGACGTGGCGCAGCGGGCCCTCGTCGCTGACCGTGGCGGGCAGTCCGGCGCGGCGCAGCAGCGTGAGTGCGGCGGAGGGGTCCTCGGCGACGTCGTCAGCGGGGTCGGCGGCGGGGCGGGTCATCCCGTTCAGGGTACTCGCCCCGCCGCCGCAGTCGCCGTCTGAGGCCCGGCCGCCCGGGCCCGTCGTCGGCCCCTGTCGTCAGGCCCTGGAGCCGAGCTCCGCGATGTGCTCGGGCAGCCGGTCATGGGAGCCGTACATGAAGTGGTTCTCCATGCGCTCCGAGTAGCGGCTGGCCTCGGTGGTGCGGCCCACCGCCTCGGCCACCTGGCGGATGTGCATCGGGGACGCTCCGCAGCACACGCCGAGGTAGTTGATCCCCAGGGCGTGCGCCTCGGCGGCGAAGGCACCGATCTCATAGCGGTTGGTGAAGAGCGGGTCCAGCGCGGTGGGGAAGGTACGGCCATGCGGGGAGGGCACGGCGGCGCCGTCGTCGGAGAGGTTGAAGAAGGTGGGCTCCGCCTCGGTGGTGCGGTAGGGGATCGGCAGCGCGCCCACGTGGCAGGACACGGCCTCGCGGATCTGTCGCAGCCAGGACATCATGGTGGCCGGGCCGCGGAAGCAGTTCAGGCCGACGACGTCGGCCCCGGCCTGCTCCAGGCGCTGGCAGGTCTCCACCACGCCCAGGCCGTCGGCCATCTCCTCGAAGGCCATCGGCGCCAGCGTGAGCACCACCGGCAGCTCGGCGGAGCGGGCGATCTCCAGGGCGGCGAGCGCTTCGCCGGCGTAGTAGAAGGTCTCCCCGATGATCAGGTCGGCGCCCTCCTCGACGGCCCAGCCGACCATCTCCTCGAACATTCCGCGCACCTCGGCCTGCTTGGCGGGGTCGGCGGGGTCCCAGATGTTGGAGTTGGAGATGTTGCCGGCCATGAGGTCGCCGGGGCGCGCGTCGGCCACCTCGCGGGCGATCTGCAGGGCTGCGCGGTTCAGCGGCTCGAGCAGCTCCTCCTTGCCGATGACGCGCATCTTCTCGCGGTGTCCGTTGTACGTGAAGGCCTCGACGACGTCGGAGCCGGCGCGCTGGAAGTCCACGTGCAGCGCGCGCAGCGCCTCGGGGTGCTCGAGGGCCACCTCGGGGACGAATTCCCCGGCGGTGAGGTATCCACGGCGTTCCAGTTCGAAGAGGAACCCTTCGGCGCAGATCACCGGTCCGGCGTCGAGTCGGTCTGTGAACGATGGCTGGGCGGTCATCACCGCTCCTCTCAGTCATGGGATGTGACGTGCCACGGGTGGGAGCGGCCGATGCGAGGCCTCGCGTCTCCGGCCGGGTGGGTCGATCTGTCGTGGCGGTGACGCCGACTCTACAAGAATGATCACGTCGATGGGAATTATGTTCATAGAGTGACACGGAGGATCGGGAGGACGCGGCTTCAGACGACGACGGGCCGCCCCCTACGGAGCTCCGCCGGGAAGGGCGGAGCCGCAGGAGACGGCCCTCAGGTCGGCGCGGCGGTGCCGCCGCGCAGGAACGGTCGGAGGCTCAGGCCTCGCTCTTGAGGTCGTCGAACTGGGAGTGCGAGGGGCGGATGCGTTCGCTGCCCGGGGCGCCGTAGACGTAGACGTCGCCCAGCAGCGTCCAGCCCAGATACTCGTAGAGCTCCAGGCCCTCGGCGTTGGCCACCAGCAGGCCCTCCTCGACGTCGCCCTCCAGGGCGATGGCCACCAGGGCGCGGGTCACGAACGTGCCCAGGCCCTGACGGCGGAAGTCGGGATTGGTGTAGATGCGGTCCAGGACGGCGTACTCGTCGACGACGGCGACGCGCCCGCGGGCGGCCACGGTGTCGCCGGAGCAGACGGTGAACAGGGTCCAGCCGTCGAAGTCCTCCCGGGTGGTGGTGTAGCCCTCCGGGGTGATGGGGTCCTCGACGTCCTGGGTGCCCATGTCGACGACCATCAGCTTCTCTTCGTCGCTGATGCGCTCGAGGCCGTTGATGGAGTCCTTCAGGGACTCGTCGCCGGGCTCGGCAATCAGCGTCAGCAGTCGCCCCGGGCTCTTCGTGACCGCCGAGATGACTTGGCGCAGAGCGGTCTCGTCCGGGGCGTGGAGGACGTATTCCCAGTCGTCCGAATCGCCGGAGCGCAGGGCGGAGTGGACGGCTCCGTCGTGGTCGACGTCGTAGTCGTGGGTCCGGGCCCAGCCGGTCACCCAGGTGCGGACGAGTGCGTCGTTCAGCTCGGAAGTCATGAGACGACTATATGAGTTCAGACCGGGGGTGTGGGAGGGGCCACGGCAACGAGTTCATAAAGATCGATGCGCTGAACCCCGTGGTCAGCACGATCTGCGGGCGACTGACCAGGGGCGAAGGATCTGTCCGGATCGTCGGTGTGCGCCGGTATCCTGGTGCCCCGTGAGCATCTCGCGGATCGTCCTCTACTACGCCTTCACCCCGCTGTCCGACCCGGAGGCCGTACGGCTGTGGCAGCACACGCTGTGCCGGGAGCTGGGGCTGAAGGGTCGCATCATCGTCTCCCCCCACGGCATCAACGGCACCGTCGGCGGAGAGCTCTCAGCGGTGAAGCAGTACGTGAAGCAGACGCGTTCCTACGGCCCGTTCCGCGGCATGGAGTTCAAGTGGTCCGACGGCGGTGCCGAGGACTTTCCTCGACTCTCGGTCAAGGTCCGCCCCGAGCTGGTGGCCTTCGGGGTCCCGGAGGAGATCGAGGTCGACGAGCAGGGCGTGGTCGGCGGCGGCGAGCACTTGACTCCGCAGCAGGTCCACGAGCTGGTGGAGGCCAAGCGAGCCGACGGTGCGGAGGTGACCTTCTTCGACGGCCGCAACGCCATGGAGGCCCAGATCGGCCGGTTCAAGGACGCCGTCGTCCCGGAGACCGAGACCACTCGGGACTTCATCGCGGAGCTGGACTCCGGGAAGTATGACCACCTGAAGGACCAGCCGGTGGTCACCTACTGCACCGGCGGCATCCGCTGCGAGGTCCTCTCCGCGCTGATGAGGCGGCGGGGCTTCGAGGAGGTCTATCAGATCGACGGCGGCATCGTCCGCTACGGGGAGACCTACGGTGATTCCGGCTACTGGGAGGGTGAGCTCTACGTCTTCGACGGGCGCATGAACACCCGGTTCAGCCAGGAGGCCGTCACCCTGGGCGAATGCACCGCCTGCGGAGGGCCCACCAGCACCTTCCACAACTGTCGGGACCGTGGATGCTCCACGCTCATGCTCTACTGCGAGGACTGCCGCCACATCCCTGAGACCACGCGCTGCGCGGACTGCGAGGCCCGACTGAGCGCGCACCCGCAGGACCCCAACTCCGGACACCTCGAGAGGCCCCGACGCCGATGACCCGCCTGTCCCGCGAGGCTGCGGCCGCGCTGCCCGCCCCCCGTTCCGAGAGCGACGCCGCGGTTGCCGCCGTCGCTGTGCTGCGTGCCGAGCTTCAGGCCGCCCGGTTCACCAACGCACGGGTCTCCGAGCTGCTGGGTCCCGAGGCCGTGGCCGCCCTGGACCGGGAGCAGATCGCCCCGGGCCAGCTGGTGGTGTCCCGGCTGCTCCAGCAGGAGCGACCGGACCCCTGCGCGGTGTTCACCGCCCTGTGGCTGCTGGACATGGAGGTCGATGCCGACGTCGTCTCCGCCGCGCTGCCGCGGCTGGGAGCAGAGGGCCTGGAGACGCTGGGCCTGGCCCACCGCGACGGCGGGACCTGCCGTCCGTCGGTAGATCTGCGCCCCTATCAGGTCCAGGGCCGCGAGGGAGAGTCGGACCTGTGGGTCACCTCCGACCTCTCCGCTCATCAGGTGGACGGTCCTCTGCCTGCGGAGCATGTGCTCGGTGTCGGTCAGGCCAGTCTGACCCTGGCGTCGATCACCCACCGTCGCCCGGTGCGCCGGGCGCTGGACATCGGCACCGGCTGCGGCATCCAGCTGTTCCATCTGCTGGACCATGCTGAGCATGTGGTGGCCACCGACCTCTCGGACCGTGCGCTGGCCTTCACCCGCTTCAACCTGCTGCTCAATGCGCCTGCGCTGCGCCTGGACCCGCGCCGGCTGGCCGATCGGGTCGAGCTGCGTCGCGGGAGCCTGCTGGACCCGGTGGCCGGCGAGACCTTCGATCTGGTGGTCTCCAATCCGCCGTTCGTCATCACCCCGCGCGTCACCGAGGCCCGCGTGGGGGAGCGGTACACGTACCGCGACGGCGGCCGCACCGGCGATGAGCTCATGGCCGAGCTGATCGGGGGTCTGCCGGCGGTGCTCGCACCCGGTGGGACCGCCCAGATGCTGGGCAACTGGGAGGTCCATGGGGCCTCGGACTGGCAGGAGCGTCCCCGCGGCTGGGCTCAGGAGGCCGGTCTCGACGCGTGGTTCGTCCAGCGCGACCTCCAGGACGGGCCCGGCTATGCGGAGACCTGGCTGCGCGACGCGGCCGAGGAGCGTGACCTGGACGACTACCGGCGCCGTTACGCCGAGTATGTCGAGGACTTCGCGACCCGTGGCGTCACCGCCGCCGGATTCGGCCTGATCTGGCTGCACCGGCCCCGCGCCGGCGCGGGGCCGTCCTGGGTGCGGCTGGAGGAGATCACCCACCCCGTGGATCAGCCGCTCGGCCCGATCCTGGGGCATGCCGCTGAGCGGGCGCTCGCGGCGGCCGCCGACCCCGCAGCGGTGCTGGATCAGCGGCTTGTCGTCGCCGGGGACGTCACCGAGGAGCGGCATCAGCGGTTCGGCGCCGCGGACCCGGAGGTCATCCTGGCGCGTCAGGGCGGCGGTCTGCGCCGGGCGCGTCCCGTGTCCTCGGGGGCCGCGGGCGTGCTGGGCGCGGCGGATGGGGACTTCGAGGCCGGGCAGCTCATCACCGCGGTCGGGGCGTTGCTGGACGACGGGACGGTCGACGTCGAGCAGCTGACCTCCGCCCTGCGCGAGGAGGTCCTGGAGCTCTACGTGGACGGGTTCCTCACCGAGGCGTGAGGCGGCTGCGGGCGTCCTCGGATGACGCGCGATGATGTCTGCGTCACATCCGCTCGTCTAGACTTCCCACCATGTCACCTCGCGCCGCACTCGCAGACCACGATGACGCCGCGACAGGTCCGGCGGCCCCGAGGAGCGGGCACGACCATGAGGACCTGCCGCCGTCGGTCGTCATCGAGGACGTCCAGGCCATCCGTGCGCTCGCCCATGAGGCGCGGCTCACCGCCCTGGACGAGCTCTTCGGGACCCATCGGGTCTACACAGCCACGGAACTGGCGGCCCAGTGCGACATCTCGCCCTCGGCGATGAGCTACCACCTGCGGGCATTGGAGAAGTACGGATACATCCGGCGGGTGGAGCATGCCGGGGACGGACGCAACCGGTACTGGCAGGCCGCCGCCCGGCGGCTGCGGATCTCCGGGTTCGACTCCTCGGCGCACGCCAAGAACGCCTACGCCAACGCGCAGATCAAGTCGCTGCAGCGACGCATCGGGGACGAGATCCTGCGGCGTGAGCAGCGCGGTCCCAGCTCGGTGGAGCTGCACCCCATCCTGTCTTCGGGCATCCTGTCGCTGGATGAGGATCGTGCTCAGGAGTTCAAGGATCGGCTCTACGCCCTGGTCGCCGAGTACGAGCAGGCCTGCTCGGAGCACCCTGAGGAGGACCCGGCCAGTCGACTGCACTACTTCGTCTCGGCCATCGAGGAGCCGGTCCGCCGGGCTGCTCCGGAGGGGCCAGAAGAGCCCGCGGATTCCGGGGACGGGGCCGATGAGACGGGGTCGGAGGCCGACGACGGCGCCGTCTGACGGCACTGATATATTGAGCACCGCCGCCCACCCAACCCGACGTCGAGGAGTGCAGTGCCCCCCAAGGCCGCAGCAGGCAAGAAGCTGGTGATCGTCGAGTCGCCGGCCAAGAGCAGGTCGATCGCCAAGTATCTGGGCGACGACTTCATCGTGGACGCCTCGGCCGGGCATATCCGTGATCTGCCGCAGCCCTCGGACCTGCCGGCGGAGATGAAGAAGGGCCCGTTCGGGAAGTTCGCGGTCAACCCGGAGGACGGCTTCGAGCCGTACTACGTGATCTCCGAGTCCAAGAAGAAGAAGGTCTCGGAGCTCAAACGGGCGCTCAAGGAGGCCAGCGAACTCTACCTGGCCACTGACGCCGACCGCGAGGGTGAGGCCATCGCGTGGCACCTGCTCGAGGTGCTCAAGCCGAAGGTGCCGGTCTACCGGATGACCTTCACCGAGATCACCCGGGAGGGGATCACCCGCGCCCTGGACAACGTGCGCCAGATCGACGAGGACCTGGTCGACGCGCAGGAGACCCGGCGCATCCTGGACCGCCTCTACGGCTATGAGATCTCCCCGGTGCTGTGGCGCAAGATCGGCCGCGGCCTGTCCGCAGGCCGGGTGCAGTCCGTGGCGACCCGCCTGGTGGTCGAGCGGGAGCGGGAGCGCATGGCGTTCATCCCCGCCTCGTACTGGGACCTGGCGGGGACCTTCACCACCGACGCCGGCGAGTCCTTCGCCGCGAAGCTCCACGCCGTCGACGGCGCCCGGGTGGCCACCGGGGCGGACTTCGACGACCGCGGGACGCTGAAGTCCACCCGGTCGAAGTCCGAGGTCACCGTCCTGGACCGGACGGCCGCCGAGTCGCTCGCCGAGGGGCTGACCCAGGCGCGCTTCGAGGTCGACTCCCTCGAGGAGAAGCCCTACAGCCGCCGGCCGTCCCCGGCCTTCACCACCTCCACGCTGCAGCAGGAGGCCTCCCGGCGTCTGCGGTTCTCCTCCCGCGTGACCATGCAGGTCGCCCAGCGTCTCTATGAGAACGGCTACATCACCTATATGCGCACCGACTCGGTGACGCTGTCGAATGAGGCGATCACCGCGGCGCGCCGTCAGGCCTCCGAGCTCTACGGCCCCGAGTCCGTGCCGGAGAAGCCTCGGCACTACGCCAAGAAGAACGACTCCGCCCAGGAGGCCCACGAGGCCATCCGTCCGGCGGGAGACCACTTCCGCACCCCGGGCCAGGTGGCCGGGGAGCTCTCCAAGGAGGAGTTCCGCCTCTACGAGCTGATCTGGAAGCGCACCATCGCCTCGCAGATGGCCGACGCCAAGGGCTTCACCGCCTCGGTGCGGCTGACCGGTCAGGCCTCCGACGGGAGGCGCGCCACGTTCGGTGCCTCCGGAACCGTCATCACCTTCCCTGGCTTCCTGGCCGCCTATGAGGAGGTCAAGGAGAAGACCGCCGCCGAGGGCGAGGAGCAGGGGGAGAAGGACGACGCCGCATCCTCGGACCGGCGGCTGCCCAAACTGGAGCAGGGACAGAACCTCACCGGCGAGGACGTCCGGGCCAAGGGGCACGAGACCACGCCGCCGGCCCGCTACACGGAGGCGAGCATCGTCGCCGAGCTGGAGAAGCGGGAGATCGGTCGCCCGTCCACCTATGCACCGACGATCTCCACGATCATGGATCGCGGCTACGTGACCAAACGCGGGGCGGCCCTGGTGCCCTCCTGGACCGCCTTCTCCGTGATCCGGCTGCTGGAGGAGCACTTCGGCCGCTACGTGGACTATGACTTCACCGCACGCATGGAGGACGACCTCGACCAGATCGCCCGCGGAGAGATCGAGCGGGAGGCGTGGCTGCAGGGCTTCTACTTCGGAGCCGACAGCGGCGCCGAAGGGCTGCGTCACGTCGTCGACAACCTCGGGGAGATCGACGCCCGGGCCATCAACTCCATGGAGATTGCGGAGGGCGTCACCCTGCGTGTGGGGCGGTACGGGCCCTACCTGGAGCGTCCGAACCCCGAGGGCGGGGAGGGCGCAGAGCCGCTGCGCGCCAACATCCCCGAGGACCTTGCTCCGGACGAGCTGACCGCCGAGCGTGCGGAGGAGCTCTTCGAGAAGGCCCAGCACTCCGGCCGGGTGCTCGGACATGACCCGGAGACCGGCCGGGAGATCGTCGCCAAGGACGGCCGCTACGGCCCCTATGTCACCGAGGTCATCGAGGAGATGACCGAGGACCAGGTGCAGGCGTATCTGGACGCCCAGCCCACCGAGTACTACAAGAACGGCAAGCCCAAGCCGAAGAAGAAGCCCAAGAAGGAGAAGCCCCGCACGGGCTCCCTGCTGAAGTCGATGTCGCTGGAGACGGTGACGCTCGAGGACGCGCTGAAGCTGCTCTCCCTGCCGCGGGTGGTCGGCGTCGACGCCGACGGCGAGGAGATCACCGCTCAGAACGGGCGCTTCGGTCCCTACCTGAAGAAGGGCACCGACTCCCGTTCGCTGGAGTCGGAGGAGCAGCTGTTCACGATCACGCTGCAGGAGGCCCAGGCGATCTACGCCCAGCCCAAGCAGCGGGGTCGGCGTCAGGCGGCCGCACCCCTGGCCGAGTTCGGGCAGGATCCCACCTCGGAGAAGCCCGTGGTGGTCAAGGACGGCCGTTTCGGTCCGTACGTCACCGATGGGGAGACGAACGTGACGGTGCCGAGGGGGACCTCGGTGGAGTCGCTCACGAAGGAACGGGCCTTCGAGCTGTTGGCCGAGAAGCGCGCCAAGGCGCCGGCGAAGAAGGGCGCACGGAAGTCCGGCACCTCCACGAAGTCCGGTTCGTCGAAGTCCTCGAAGTCCTCCGGGGCGAAGTCCACGACGACGAAGAAGTCCTCCAGTGCCAAGCCCGCCACCGCAGGGTCGGGGAAGTAGGGGTCTCATGCGACTGGGCGTGCTCGACATCGGCTCCAACACCGTCCACCTGCTCCTGGTGGACGCGCACGTCGGAGCCAAGCCCGAAGCCTTCGCCTCGCATAAGCGGCCGCTGTCCCTGGTCCGTCACTTGGACCCCGAGGGCGCCATCACGCGGGCGGGGCAGGACGAGCTGATCGGGTTCATCGACGAGGCCGCCCGCTTCGCCGCCCGGCACCGGGCCGAGGATCTGCTGTCCTTCTGCACCTCGGCGATCCGCGAAGCCACCAACGGGGACGAGGTCCTGGCCCGCGTGGCCGCTGAGACCGATGTGGAGCTCATGGAGCTCACCGGGGCGCAGGAGTCGGCCATGACGTTCTTCGCCGCCCGTCGGTGGCGCGGCTGGAGCGCGGGCCACATCCTGAACTTCGATATCGGCGGCGGCTCCTTCGAAATGGCCTACGGGCAGGACGAGCTGCCCAGCACGGCGATGTCGGTGCCGCTGGGCGCGGGTCGGCTGACCCGGGACTGGCTGACCGAGGATCCCCCCACCAAGGAGCAGATCAAGGCGCTGAAGACCTATGTGCGGGAGGAGATCGCGGCCGCCCGCCTGGAGTTCCCGATGCTGAACTCCCATACCGAGGTGCTGGCCACCTCCAAGACGTTTCGTTCTCTGGCCCGGATGACTGGCGCGGCACCGTCGGCCTCCGGCCCCTATGTGCGTCGTACGCTGGCGCATAAGGACCTCAAGCCGCTGGTCAAGCGGCTGGGCCAGATGAGCGCCACCGAGCGGGCGGAGCTGCCCGGCGTCTCCGTCGTGCGCGCGCGGCAGGTCTTCGCCGGTGCGCTGGTGGCGGAGGCGGCCATGAAGACCTTCGGCATCGACGAGCTGCAGATCTGCCCCTGGGCGCTGCGGGAGGGGCTGATCCTGCGTCGGCTGGACGCCCTGGTGCGGGAGCACGGCGTCGAGGTCGCCCACGCGCCCGGGGTGGGCCATGTGGACCTCGCCCGCGAGCTGAGGCGGCCGACGCGCCGCGACGTCGCGGCGACTCGAGCGGCGGTCGAACATGCCCACCGCTGAGCCGCGCATCCCGGTGGCGCTGTCCACGTCCTCGGTCTACCCCCTCGGGGCGGCTGAGGGCTTCTCCATGGCGGCCGATCTCGGCTACGACGGCATGGAGGTCATGGTCACCCACCGGGCCGAGACGCAGCAGGCCGACGTGCTCAACGAGCTGTCCTGGCGCTTCGGGCTGCCGGTGATGGCCATCCACGCGCCCACGCTGCTGCTGACCCAGCAGGTGTGGGGCTCCGCCTGGGAGAAGCTGCGGCGCAGCGCCAAGCTGGCCGCCGCCGTCGGGTGCGCCACGGTGGTGGCGCACCCCCCGTTCCGCTGGCAGGCCGGCTACGCGGAGGGCTTCGCGGACGGCATCGCCAAGCTGGAGCAGGACACCGGGGTCCACTTCGCAGTGGAGAACATGTACCCGTGGAAGGCCGGAGGGCGCACCGCGGCCATGTACCTGCCGCACTGGGACCCGGTGGGTCAGGCTTACCCCCACGTGACCTGGGACTTCTCCCATGCGGCCACCGCGGAGGCCGACTCGCTGGACTCCTGCCGCCGGTTGGGCGGCCGGCTGCGGCATGTGCACCTGACGGACGGCTGGTCCAACGGCTTCAAGGACGACCACCTCATCCCCGGCCACGGCGAGCAGCCCGTCGCGGAGACCCTGGAGCTCATCGCCTCTCCCGACTTCGCCGACGGGCAGGGGTTCCGAGGCGTGGTGGCGGTGGAGGTCGCCACCCGTGCGGCCAAGCAGGTGGGTGAGAAGGAGCGTTGGCTGGCAGAATCACTGGAGTTCGCCCGCCGCCACCTGGCGCGCGGCGCGGCCTCGGCCGACGGGGCCGGGGTCGATGACACGGCTGACGCAGCTGACACGGAGGAGGAGAAGTCCTGATGCGCATCGCGATGCTGGGGCTCGGGTCCATGAACGGCGCCATCCTGTCCGGCTTTCTCGCCTCGGGGGTCTCGGCCGACGACGTCGTCGCCACCTCGCGTTCGGCGGCCTCCGCCCGGGCGCGGGCCGCTGAGCATGGCGTGACTGTGCTGGCGGAGGAGGACGACGCCGAGGCCAACCGTCGCGCGGCCGCCGAGGCCGACGTCGTCTTCCTGGGCGTGAAGCCGCATGGGATCGTCGCCCTGTGCACGGAGATCCGGGACGCGCTGAGGCCCGAGGCGGTGGTGGTCTCGGTGGCCGCCGCGGTGGACCTGCAGATGATGCAGGACGCCCTGCGCGCGGGCCAGCCGGTGATCCGCTCCATGCCCAACACGCCGCTCTCCGTGGGCCTCGGTGTGGTCGGCCTGGTGCCGGGCGCCCACGTCACCGCGGACCAGACTGACCGGGTGAAGGGCCTGCTGGAGGCCTGCGGGGCAGTCCATGTCATCGACGAGGCCCAGATCGATGCCCTGACCGGCATCTCCGGCTCCGGGCCGGCCTACGCGTTCCATCTGGCGGAGCACATGGCCGCCGCCGGCGTGGAGCTGGGGCTGGATCCTGAGCTGGCCGCCGACCTCGCCGCCCGGACCGTGCAGGGCGCGGGGACGATGCTGGTGGAGAACCACGTCTCGGGCGCCGCCGATGCGGCCGCCCTGCGGCGAGCGGTGTGCTCGCCCAACGGAACCACGGAGCGGGCCATCGGCCAACTGGACGCCCATGGCGTCCCGGAGGCCGTGGTGGCTGCCGTGAAGGCCAGCGCGGACCGGGCCGCGGAGATGACCGCACAGCTGCGAGAACAGGTCTAGGCTCTCTTCCATGGTGAGGGACCGACAGCCGCAGGCCCGAGGGGGCCTGTGGTCAGACTTCATGGGGTGGATGAAGGCCATGGCCGGGGCGTCCCCGGCCCGCGCGGCGCTGCTCATCTTCGCCTTCGCGATCGCCTTCTTCACGTCGCTGCTCATGATGCCGTGGGCCACGGCCAGCGGGCGTCCGACATCTCTGCCGGACGCCCTGTTCGTGGCCACCTCGGCGGCCACGGTGACCGGGCTGACGCCGGTGAACACGGCGGACCATTGGTCTCTGGCCGGGCAGATCACCATCATCATCGCCATCCAGCTGGGCGGCCTCGGCATCCTCACCGTGGCCTCCGTGCTGGCCGCGAGCGTGTCTCGCAGCCTGGGGGTGCGCACCAAGCGGCTGGCCCAGGAGGGTTGGAAGACGGATCAGCTCGGTGAGGTCGCCAGCCTGATCCGCATCATCATCATCATCTCGCTGGCCATCGAGGCGGCCCTGGCGGCCGTGCTGGTGCCGCGGCTGATCGCCATCGAGGGCGACGTCGTCACCGGCTTCTGGCACGGGATCTTCTATGCGATCTCGGCGTTCAACAACGCCGGATTCGTCATCCACTCCGAGGGGCTGGCGGACATCGGCTATGACCCGATCTCGGTCTGGGCGATCATGATCGGCGTCTTCATGGGCAGCCTGGGCTTCCCGGTGCTGTATGTGCTGTGGCGGTTCCGCTGGCACTACCGCAGCTGGAACCTCCACGCGAAGCTCACGGTGGAGGTCACCACGCTGCTCATGGTCGCCGGCGCCGCGATCTATGCCTTCCTGGAGTGGAACAACAACGCCACCATCGGCGAGATGCCGATGTGGGAGAAGCTGCAGAGCTCGCTGTTCGCCTCGGTGAACATGCGCTCGGGCGGATTCGCCGTGGTGACCTCGAACGACGAGAACTCCACCACCATGCTGATCTCGGACGCCCTGATGTTCGCCGGGGGCGGTTCGGTCTCCACGGCGGGCGGCATCAAGGTCACCACGATCGCGGTGATCTGGTTGGCGTTCCTGGCCGAGGCCCGCGGTGACAAGGAGTCGGTGGCCCATGAGCGGACCATCCCGGGCTCCGCCGTGCGCGTGGCGGTCTCGGTGGTGGCCATGGGTGCCACGCTGGTGCTGATCTCCACGCTGGCGCTGATGCACATCACCGGCCAGGACATGGAGCGGCCGTTGTACGAGTCGATCTCCGCCTTCGCGACGGTGGGGCTGACGTCCGGGCTCTCGGAGGAGCTGCCGCCGTCGGGCCTGTACATCCTGACCGCCTTGATGTTCGCCGGCCGTGTGGGCATCATTTCATTCGCGGCGGCGCTGACCGTGCGTCAGCGCACGACGCGCTACCGCTATCCGGAGGGGAGGCCGATCCTTGGGTGATCGCCGTCAACAACGCAATCGTCCCGTGCTGGTCGTGGGGCTGGGACGGTTCGGCATCGCGCTGGCCGAGCAGCTCATGGCCCAGGGCAAGGAGGTGCTCGCCGTCGAGCGGCACCGGGGGCTGGTCCAGAAGTACTCGGACACGCTCACCCATGTGCTCGAGGCCGACGCCACCGACATCGAGGCGCTGCGCCAGATCGGCGCCGACGAGTTCGACTCGGCGGTCGTCGGCGTGGGCACCTCCATCGAGTCGTCGGTGCTGATCGCGGTGAACCTGGTGGACCTGGGGGTCCGGCACGTCTGGGCGAAGGCCATCAACCCCACCCACGGGAAGATCCTCAAACGCATCGGGTGCCATCACGTGATCTATCCGGAGCACGACGCCGGCGTGCGCGCCGCGCACCTGGTCTCCGGGCAGATGATGGACTTCATCAAGTTCGACGACGACTTCGCCATCGTCAAGATGCGGCCGCCGAAGGACCTGCAGGGCAAGACGATCGACCAGTGCCAGCCGCGGCGTCGACACGGGGTCAATGTGGTCGGCGTGAAGTCCCCCGGCAAGGAGTTCGTCTACGCCCAGCCGGACACCCTGGTGTCGCCGGGGGACACGATCATCGTCTCCGGAGACGTGACGAAGCTCGAGCACTTCGCCGAGAGCGCCTGATCGCCTATCCGGGTCGTCCTGTCGTAGGCTCGGGCGTGTGACACAGCCCTCGTTCCACGCCGCCGTTCCCACCACCGTGATCTGGGATCCGGCGCTGCTGGAGTACCGCTTCAACGCCACCCACCCGATGGATCCGGTGCGCCTGGACCTGACCCACAGGCTCTGCCGCGAGTTCGGGATCCTCGACGACCCTCTGGTGCGTCTCGTCGCGCCCGGCATCGCCGACGACGCCACCCTGCTGACGGTCCACGACGCCGACTATGTGGGGGCCGTCAAAGCCGCTTCGGCGGACGGTCTCCCCGCCCCGCAGCACGGGTTGGGCACCGAGGACACCCCGGTGTTCCCCCAGCTGCATGCCGGGGCGGCGCGGATCGCTGAAGGCGGCCGACTCTGCGCGGAAGCCGTGCTGACCGGGGAGGCCGTCCATGCGGTGAACTTCGCAGGGGGCCTGCACCATGCCGGCCCGGCGCGGGCGGGCGGCTTCTGCGTGTACAACGACGCGGCCGTGGCCGTCCAGCGGCTGCTGGACGGCGGGCTGTCCCGGGTGGTCTACCTCGACGTGGACGCCCACCACGGCGACGGCACCCAGGACATCTTCTACGACGACCCCCGGGTCATGACGATCTCGCTGCACCAGACCGGGGTCTCGCTGTATCCGGGCACCGGGTTCCCCGATGAGACTGGCGGTACTGCGCCGGACGGCACGAGTGCCGCCGGCACCGTGGTCAACGTGGCGCTTCCGCCCCACACCGGCGACGCCGGCTGGCTGCGGGCCTTCCATGCGGTGGTGCCGCCGCTGGTGCAGGCCTTCGCCCCGGAGGCGGTGGTGTCCCAGCATGGCTGCGACACTCATGAGGAGGACCCGCTGACGGACTGTCGGCTCAGCATCGACGGGCAGCGTCAGCTGGCCTTGGACGTCGCGCATCTGGCGGAGGAGCACTGTCAGAACCGCTGGATCGCCACCGGCGGGGGAGGGTATGAGGTCCACCGGGTGGTGCCTCGCAGCTGGACGCATCTGGTGGCGATCGCCGCCGGCGATCCGCTGCCGCTGCGCACCGCGGTGCCCGAGCCCTGGCGGGACTACGTGCGGCGCACTTGCGGTGTGGAGACCCCGGAGCGGATGCACGACGACGCCGAACTGTGGTGGCGCAGCTGGGAGCTCGGCTATGACCCCGCGGACGCGGTGGACCGGGCGGTCATGCAGACGCGCAAAGAGCTGTTCCCGCACTACGGGCTCGACCCCTGGTTCGACTGACCAGGCGCTGAGGGCCGATTCCAGGCATGGGCCCAGTAACCGCTACACTGTTCCGAGACCTTTCGACTATTCACCGACAGACAAGGATCTGCTCCCTATGGGCTCAGTGATCAAGAAGCGCCGCAAGCGTATGGCGAAGAAGAAGCACCGCAAGCGTCTGCGCAAGACTCGCCACCAGCGGCGCAACAAGAAGTAAGCTCAGCTGAGCTGACACAGACCCCGGAAGCGTCCGCGCTCCCGGGGTCTGGTCGTCTCCGGGGAGGTCCGGGGCGGCTGAGTCTCATCGACGACCAGGAGGCTGACTGATATGGATCCGTCCCAGGAGCAGAGTGCGGTGAGCCCGGGCGGCGCGGGGGACCGCGGCGTCCTCGTGGAGGTGCTGACCAAGCCGGGCTGCCATCTCTGCGAGGAGGCGCTGGCGGTCACCGCCGAGGCCTGTGCGGAGTTCGCGTTGGAGCCGGTGGAAGTGGACCTGAGCGCCGATCCGGAGGCTCTGGCCCGCCATGCTGAGGAGATCCCGGTGCTGCGGATCGACGGTCGGGTGCGCGATTTCTGGCGCTTCGATCCGATCCGGCTGCGGCGGATGCTGCGGGAGGCGACCGCTCGCTGAGCGGCGGCCCTGGCCTGCGGGTCGTGGGTGCCCCCGCAGATACGAGGAGGGCCCAGCCGATCTCTCGGCTGGGCCCTCCTCGCAGGAGCCGACCGCACGGGTCGGCCGGAGCGGATGCTCAGTGGCCGTCGTCGTCCGGGTCGTGGTGTGCGGCCCCGGAGCCCCAGGTGTCCGGTCCGTGCTCGAGGTGCTCCACCACGGCCTCGTCGTAGCCGTCCGGGAGCAGGGCCCGGTACTCGGGCAGCACGCCGTCGAGCACGGTGGCGCCGATGTCCTCCGTGTCGCCGTCGACCGTGAGGGTGACGTCGTGGATGCTGCCGGGGGCTCCGCTGAAGCCCTCGACGATGAACTCCTCATCGTTCTCCAGGGAGACGGCCTGGCCGGCCGGCACGGTGAAGGAGTGGGACTGGCCGTCGGCGCTGATCTCGACTTCGACGTCCTCGACTCCGCCGTTGTTGACGGTGCCGATGGCACGGGCGGGTCCGCCCTCCTCGGCGCCGACGAAGGCGATGTGCCGGAACTTCACGTCGTCGATGTCGACGCGCACGCCGTCCGACCCGGAGTACTGGTGCGTGGTCGCCTGGTAGTTGATGGCGCTGCAGCCGGTCACGCCGATGACGGCGACGGCGGCCAGGGATGCCGCGGCCGCGCGGCGGACCTGGGAGGGGGCGAGCTTCACGTCGAGAGTCTCCTCACGATGTCGGTGCGACGATGATCGCCTCCAGACTACGTCATCTGTGTCCGTGTCAGGAGGCGTCACGCCGCAGATGTGGCCGCGCGGAGAATGGTACGGACGCCGCCGGGGAAGGCGGTGACCAGGCCCGAGGTCGACGTCGACCCCAGGTCCGCGCGGAAGGCGGGTGTCAGCCGTGATTCTACAGGTTGTCGAAGAACTGCGGCCGCACACCTTATGCCGTGTGACGGCAAGGGTGGGATCCGACACGCTGTCGCGCATGTGATCCGTGATAAACTTGTCCGCGGGAAAGGGGAACAATTACATGATTTTTGAGGTCGGCGAGACAGTCGTATACCCGCATCACGGAGCGGCCACCATCGAAGAGGTCAAGATGCGTACCATCAGGGGCGAGGAGAAGATGTACCTCAAGCTCCGCGTCTCCCAGGGCGACCTGACGATCGAGGTTCCGGCGGAGAACGTCGACCTGGTCGGCGTGCGTGATGTGGTCGGCAAGGAAGGCCTGGAGCATGTCTTCGATGTGCTGCGTGCCGAGTACACCGAGGAGCCGACGAACTGGTCGCGTCGGTACAAGGCGAACCTGGAGAAGCTGGCCTCCGGCGATGTGAACAAGGTCGCCGAGGTGGTCAGGGACCTCTGGCGCCGGGAGAACGACCGAGGCCTCTCCGCGGGGGAGAAGCGGATGCTGGCCAAGGCGCGGCAGATCCTGGTCTCCGAGCTGGCTCTGGCCAAGAAGCTCGAGGAGGACGAGGCGGAGAAGCTGCTGGACGAGGTGCTGGACGAGGCGCCCAAGCCGCAGGACGCCGACGCCGCGTCGGCGAAGAAGTGACCTGAGGCCCGACCACGGAGCGAGGCACACAACAGGTGAATCATCAGGTGGGCCCCCAGGTCGCACCGGCTGAGACGAAGCGCCCGGATGCTGAACAGCACCGGGCGCTCGTCATTGTCGCGGCCGGAAGCGGACAGCGTCTGGGGCACGGCATTCCCAAGGCTCTCGTGGAGCTCGGCGGCCGTCCGCTGCTGGCGCATGCGCTGGACTCTCTCGGCCCGCTCCGGGCGCCCGGCCTCGGCATCGACCTCGTGGTCCTCGTGCTGCCGGGGCTGCCGCCGGCCCGGGAGCGGCTCGCGGCGCTCGGCGCCGAGCATGCGCGCCGCGCGAGCATCCCGGTGATCGTCCGCGACGGCGGCCCCTCCCGTCCCGCCTCCGTGGCGCGTGGTGTGGACGCCGTGGCCGAGCAGGCCCGGCACCATGGGTGGGATGAACGCTCCCTGACCGTCCTGGTCCACGACGCCGCCCGGCCGCTGACCCCCGCGGACGTCGCCGAGCGGGTGGCCCGACAGGTGGAGGCCGGTTCGGTCGCCGTCGTGCCAGCGGTCCCCGTGACGGACACGATCAAGCGTGTCGATCCGGCCGGACGCCTCGGCCACCACTCGGAGCAGGCCGAGCAGGTGCGCGAGACCCTGCCTCGGGCCGAGCTGCGGGCTGTGCAGACGCCGCAGGGCTTCACCCTGGAGTTCCTGCTGCGGGCCTTCGCCCATCTGGGGGAGCTGAAGGCGGAGGAGGCCGAGGCGCTGACCGATGAGGCCATGGTCGCTGAGGCCCTCGGGGTCGACGTCGCCGTGGTCTCCGGGGACGCCCGTGCGCTGAAGATCACGACTCCGGCGGATCTGCTGGCCGCCGAGGCGCTGCTCGCCGAGCGCGGCTCTGAGCCGTCCTCGCCGGGCACGGACCCTGCGGGGAGGCCCCCGGCCGTCGTCGTCCCGCGGGTCGGCATCGGGCATGACGTCCACGCTGTGGCATCGGCGGGGGAGCCTCGGGAGCTCTGGCTGGCGGGCCTGCATTGGCCCGGCGAGCAGGGACTCACCGGGCATTCCGACGGCGACGCGGTCGCCCATGCCGCCTGCGACGCCCTGTTCAGCGCCGCCGGTGTCGGAGACCTCGGCGTGCACTTCGGGGCGGACACCCTGGGCACGGACCGGGAGGACATGGAGGGAGCCTCCGGTGTGCGACTGTTGGAGGAGGCGGCGCGGATCGTGCGTGAGGCAGGATTCGAGATCGGCAGCATCTCGGTGCAGTTCGTGGCGAGGCGCCCCAAGTTCGGTCCGCGGCGCGAGGAGGCGCAGCGGGTGCTCTCGGCGGCGGCCGGGGCCCCGGTAGCGCTCAGCGCGACCACCTCGGACGGGCTGGGCTTCACCGGCCGCGGCGAGGGTGTGCTGGCCACCGCCACTGCCGTGCTGATCCCGCAGTCCCCGTCGCCAGCGGTCAGTTAGGCTTTCCCCGTGGCACTGCGACTCTATGACACCAAGACGGCGACCGTCCGCGACTTCGAGCCCCTCCAGCCGGGACGGGTCTCGCTGTACTACTGCGGGGCCACCGTGCAGGGCCGCCCGCATGTGGGCCACGTCCGCTCGGCGGTGGCCTTCGACATCCTGGTGCGCTGGCTCGAGCACAGTGGATACGACGTCCTGTCCGTCCGCAACGTCACCGACATCGATGACAAGATCCTGGAGAAGTCTGCCGCGTCGTATGCCGCGGACTTCGTGCCGGATGAGGACTACCCGGCGGGGGAGCCCTGGTTCGCCCTGGCCTATCGCTTCGAGCAGGCCTTCCATGAGGCCTATGACGCCCTGGGTGTGCGTCGGCCCCGGTATGAGCCGCGCGCCACGGGCCACATGACAGAGATGTTCACGCTCATCCGCCGGCTGATCGACGCCGGCCACGCCTATCCGGCCACCGACGACTCCGGCGACGTCTATTTCGACGTCCGTTCCTGGCCCGCCTACGGGGAGCTGACCCGCCAGCGGGTGGAGGACATGCAGGACGCCCCCGATGCTGATCCGCGCGGCAAACGGGATCCGCGCGACTTCGCGCTGTGGAAGGGACATAAGGACGGGGAGCCGGAGTCTGCCTCCTGGGACTCGCCCTGGGGTCGTGGTCGGCCGGGCTGGCATCTGGAATGCTCCGCGATGTCCACCAAGTACCTGGGTCCGACCTTTGACATCCACGGCGGCGGCCTGGATCTGCGCTTCCCGCACCATGAGAACGAACTGGCCCAGTCGGCCGCGGCCGGCGACGGCTTCGCCCGCTACTGGCTGCACAACGGCATGGTCACCTACGAGGGCGAGAAGATGTCCAAGTCGGTGGGCAACACGATCTCTCCAGAGGAGATGCTGGCGTCGGCCCGACCGGTGGCGGTGCGGTATTTCCTGGGTCAGGCGCAGTACCGCTCCCAGCTGGACTACCGGCCGAGCTCCCTGGCTGAGGCCGAGGCCGCCGTCGACCGCATCGAGACCTTCCTCGCCCGTGCAGGCGAGGTCGAGGAGATCGCTCCCGGCGATGCCGTGCCCGAGGGGTTCGCCGCGGCGATGGACGACGACCTCAACGTGCCTGCGGCCCTGGCGGTGCTGCACGACACTGTCAGGGCCGGCAACACCGCCTGGGATGCGGGAGACCGCGGCACAGCCGTCGCCCGTGTTCGGGAGGTGGCGACGATGGCCTCGGTGCTCGGCCTGCTGGACGTCCCGTCCCCGAGCCGCGCTGCGGACGACGCCGGCCACGCCGCCCTCGCTTCCCTGGTGGAGGGTCTGCTCGAGGAACGGGCCGAGGCCAAGGCGGCGAAGGACTATGCGCGCGCGGACGCCATCCGTGACCGGCTGACGGCGGTCGGGGTGCAGATCGAGGACTCCCGCGACGGCGCCCGCTGGTCCCTGGCCCGTGGAACCGACAAGGAGGCCGCTCATGGCTAAGGACTCTCGACCGAAGTCCGCCGCAGTGCGGAAGAAGCAGAAGAAGGGAGCCGTCGTCGGCTCCGGCGGGCAGGGGCGCCGCAAGCTCGAAGGCAAGGGCCCCACTCCGAAGGCGGAGGACCGGGTCTATCACAAGGCCCACCGGCAGAAGAAGCTGGCGGAGCGCGCCCAGGCCAAGCAGACTCAGCAGCAGTCCCGCGGCCGGCGCGGCTCCGGGCACGGAGCCGATGACGTCGTCGCCGGGCGCAACGCGGTGGTCGAGGCGTTGGCCGAACGGGTGCCGGCCCGCGAGCTGCATATCGCCACCGACATCGACTCGGACGGACGGGTGCGTGACGCACTGCGCCATGCCGCGGAGCAGGGTGTGCGTGTCAAGGAGGTGGCGCGCCGTCAGCTGGACACCACCACCGGCGACGCCGTCCACCAGGGCGTTGCTCTGGTGCTGGAGCCCTATGACTACGCCGACCCGGTGGAGCTGACCGAGTCCCTCCTGGAGAGCGCGAAGAAGGGCCACATCCCGCATCAGCCGCTGCTGGTGGCCTGCGATTCGATCACGGACCCTCGTAACCTGGGCGCCATCCTCCGTGCCTCGGCGGCCTTCGACGCCGACGCCGTGATGATCCCGGAGCGTCGCAGCGCCGGCGTCACCGCCACGGCGTGGAAGACCTCGGCCGGGGCGGCGGCACGGATCCCCGTGGCCCGTGCCAAGAACCTGACTCAGGCGCTGAAGGAGGCCAAGGATCAGGGATACTTCGTCCTGGGGCTCGACGGCGGCGGAGAGGTCGAACTGCCCGGGCTGGAGCTGGCGCTCGAACCGATCATCCTGGTGGTGGGCTCGGAGGGCCGCGGGCTGTCGCGTCTGGTGCGCGAGACCTGCGACCAGATCGTCTCGGTGCCGATCGCCTCCTCGACCGAGTCGCTGAACGCCTCCATGGCGGTGGGGATCTCCCTGTATGAGGTGGCGATGCGTCGTCGGCGTGCCGACTGAGCGCGCGGATCGCCACGAGATCGGGGTCACCCTGCGGTAACGTCGGTGAGGGGGCGGGCAGGCCCGTCCGGATCTGAGGTGTGAGGAGGCACGGATGGCGCGAGTGCGTGGTGAGGAGCAGCCTGGCTTCCTGGAAGTCATGGAGAACTGGCTGGTCCACCAGCCGTGGTTCCCTGCGCGCCGAGGTCGTCGCGTCTTCACCCGCGTGGGCGGTCTCCGCCTTCCGACTCCCGCCGGCGATGCCGACCCGGAGCTGTTCCTGGAGGTGCACGTCTTCGACGTGGACCACGTCGCGTCTCGACGGGAGCGTCACCGTGACCAGGTCGCCGTTCCGGTGGCCGTGCGCAGTCGGCCCTCCGCCCTGGCGGGGAAGAACGCCTTCATCGGCCGGCTGGCCCGAGCCGACGGCGCTGAGGTGTGGCTGTACGACGGCGCCCGGGACCGCGCCTTCCTGGCCGCCTGGCTGGAGATGGCACGACGCCGGCAGGGCAGTCGCAATGGGCGGTCCAGGGGAGAGGCCATGGCCGGGTTCGATCAGTGGTCCCCTTTCACCGTCCAGCTGCGCCGGACGGCGAGCGAGTCGAAGCTCCGCCCGGTGACCCGCACGATGGTCACCCCTGAGGGGCTCTCCGACGACGCCGGTCTGTCCCAGCGCGCCGTGGTGGAGTTCCAGCGACGCCCCCGTTCCGTGCGGGACATCGAGCTCGAGACCGCGATGACGCTGACCGAGTCCGACTCGTCCTCGATCGCGAAGGTGCTCGGCGTGGTGAGCTGTTCGTGGGAGGACCGCACGGCCGCACTGGCAGAAGGCGTGGAGGAGGCCTGGGCCACAGGTGACCTGGCGATCATCCGGGAGGCGATCGGCCAAGCCCCCGATGGACGGACCCTGGCCAGGAAGGCGATGGCAGAGGGGAAGACCTTCAAGCGCCTGGCTCGGCGGATGGGTCGTGCCCTGGGTGACTTCCACGCGGACCTGGCGACGGCGTTCGGCGGGCACCCGCAGAGCCGGGAGCAGCTGAAGGTGATGGCGGACCAGGCACGCACCGATCTGCGGGCCCACTGGGAGCAGGTCCGTGAGGAGTTCGACGACGATGAGCGCACGGACATGGCGGAGGTCGTCGACCTGATGCTCTCCGAGCTGCGAGAGGTCGACGAGCCTCTGCAGGTGCAGCGCATCCATGGAGCCTTGGGCCTGGCGCACACCCACCTGGCGGATCCGGAGTCGGAACGATGGATCTTCAATGAGGACGGCGGCATGGCAGACCAGGCTCTGCCGCTACGGGACGTCGTCACCATGCTGATGTCCTTCGCCAACGTGGTGATGGAAGCCGCGAGCGAGGGCCACCAGGGCAAGAAGCCGGCCGAGGTGGACGCGGTGAACTTCGGACAGTGGTACGAGGACGTCTCCGAGGTGTTCCTTGAGGGCTACCGGCAGTCTGAGGCAGACACCACCGGAGTGGACTCGGTGTTCTTCCGAGCGGCCATGCTCTCTGAAGCGATGGACCTGTTCTCTCGCTGGCAGGGGCAGTGGGTCTTCCGGCCCTCGATGCTGCTGCAGGCGGAGTCTTGACCAGGGGGATGTCGCGAGCGTGAGCCGTGCGTCGCGAATTGTGACCACGGTCTCATCCGCGTGCAGCTCCCGGAGAGGGGCCCTGACAGGGCTGGATCCCAGTGCTGGCGCGGATTTCGGGGCGCTGTTCACGCCGAGTTTACATTCGCTCAGAGATGGTGCTAGAGTTTCATTCCGCGCCGGGGACGACGGCAAGGCCGACGGGCCTGGCGCAGGCTTCGAAGTCTTCGAGGCCATCCTGATGAGATCGAGCAGCTCGGATCGAGCGGGTTTGACAAGCAGGATGGATCAGGTAAGATAGAG